>NZ_JBKGFV010000001.1:0-1429873 GCF_046559655.1 Fontibacillus forbon
TCAATCGTTTTTCGTCTAAATTCTTCAGTGTAATGTTTCCGTTTTTGTCCCATGTCACACCTCAACATTATTTCTTTTAGTTTAGCAGGTTCCATTAGAGGTGTGTCCACTTAATAGTCTAAGTCCAGAGCATCCCGAAGCATGGATGGAACTGATCGGCTAAAATTAGCTGAGGCCGGCTAAGGTCCAAAGATCAGCTAAGATCAGCTAAGGTTAGCTAGTGTCAGCGAAGATCGGTTAAGATCGGCTACTAGTCTCGACCAGCCCATGAATTTCCGGAAGCGGGTTGACGCAGGCTGCCAGGCGTTTGTTTTCGAGACTTGAATGGAAGTATAATCAAAGGTGGAATGTTCAACTTACTTATATAATCAGGAGGGAACGAAGCATGGATCGTTTTCAATTCCATAACCCAACCAAGCTGATTTTCGGCAAGGATCAGTTGAAGGCTTTGAAACAGGAGGTTCCCCGTTACGGCAGTAAAGTACTGCTCGTTTATGGCGGAGGAAGTATCAAGCGGAGTGGTCTTTATGATAAAGTGACGGCCATCTTGAAGGAACTCGGAGCCGATGTGACCGAATTGGCCGGAGTGGAACCGAACCCGCGGCTATCGACCGTGCATCGCGGCGTGGATTTGTGCAAAGCTAAAGGGATCGAGCTAGTACTGGCGGTCGGCGGCGGCAGCGTGCTTGACTGCGCGAAAGCGATCGCGGTCGGCGCTAAATATGACGGCGATATGTGGGATTTCGCCGAGCGGAAAGCCGCGCCGAGGGACGCGCTTCCCTTGGGTACGGTGCTGACGATGGCGGCAACCGGATCGGAAATGAACGGAAACTCGGTCATTTCCAACGAAGAAACGAAGGAGAAGCTGGGCTGGGGCAGCAAGTTGGCGTATCCCGCGTTCTCGATCCTCGAACCGGAGAATACGGCAACTCTGCCGAAGGATCAAACCGTATATGGCATGGTAGACATTATGTCGCATGTATTCGAACACTATTTTCACAAAGAAACCAATACGCTTGTTCAGGACGGATTCTGTGAAACCGTGCTCCGTACCGTGATCGAAACGGCACCTAAATTGATTGCAGACCTGGAGAACAACGAATACCGCGAAACGATTCTCTATTGCGGCACTATGGCTCTCAACGGGGTTTTGAATATGGGGTTGTCCGGCGATTGGGCTACGCATAATATTGAACATGCCGTATCGGCAGTATACGATATACCCCATGGCGGCGGGCTTGCCATCCTGTTCCCGAATTGGATGAAGCATGTGATGCACCATGACATCGCCCGGTTTAAAAGGTTGGCTATCAACGTATTCGACGTCAATCCGGAAGGCAAGAGCGATACCGAAGTAGCCGAGGAAGGCATTGAAGCGCTGCGGAGTTTCTGGAATTCAATCGGAGCGCCAAGCCGGTTGGCCGATTATGAGATCGATGAGAGCAATCTGGAGCTTATGGCCGATAAAGCGGTCCGCTTCGGCTCCTTCGGAAATTTTGCGTTGCTTGATAAGCAAGATGTTTTAAATATCTACAGAAATTCCTTATAATACAGGGGTTCGCCAAGGCTCTCTTCCGAAAGGAAGAGAGCTTTTTCATGCGTAAGCAGGGAAATTATTGAAACAATGGAGAAGTATTTACGTAACAAATAACATATAGTGAAAGATTGAACCTGAAAGGGGGGAACGGTTTGGAGATTTTATTCTGGAGTTGTTTTATCGGCGGGGCGTTGTTCGCATTTATCAGCGCGATTCTCGGAGATCTGCTGGGAAGCTGGCTCGAAGGCATATTCGATGCCATTTCGGCGGACTTTTTAAAACCGGTTGTCACAGCTTCGGCTATCACGACATTTGGCGGAGCCGGAGTCTTGTTAATTCGTTACACAGGCCTCAATAATACCGCGGTTATGATTTTGGCGATTCTGATCGCACTCATTTTTTCCGTGATTATCTATTTCGCCTACGTGAAGCCGATGGAGAACAGCGAGAATTCAATCGGGTATTCCCATGCCGAACTTCCCGGGAAGCTCGGTGAAGTGACCGTACCGATTCCCTCAAAAGGCTTTGGGGAGGTTATGGTCAAATTCGTTGCCGGCAATACGCTGCATACGGCAGCAAGCTGGGACAGAAGGAACATTCCCGCGGGAGCCTTGGTTGTGATCGTCGATTCCAAAGACGGTGTCGTTCATGTATCCGAGCTATATGAAACAGAACAACAAAAGGAGATGATGTGATTGTTCGAAGCAATACCTGATTTCTTGTTGATTCCCGTTGTCGTGATTGCCGTCATTATCGTGCTTGGGTTGGCTTTCTGGGCGCGTTACAAAACGGTTAGCCCGGATGAAGCGATGATCGTGACGGGATCATTTCTCGGGAACAAAAATATTTCCGAGGATGACTCCGGCCGCAAGATCAAAATCGTCCGCGGGGGAGGCGCATTTATTTGGCCTATTTTTCAAAAAGCGGAATTCATGTCCCTGCTATCGCACAAGCTGGATGTTATGACACCGGAAGTGTATACGGAACAAGGGGTTCCCGTATCGGCAGACGGGGTTGCGATCATCAAGGTAGGGAGTTCGGTGGAGGATGTGGCGACGGCGGCGGAACAGTTCATGGGCAAGCCGATCGAGTCGCTTAAGGGCGAAGCGCAGGAAGTGCTGGAAGGACATCTGCGTTCCATACTCGGCTCCATGACGGTAGAAGAAGTGTACCGGAACCGAGATAAATTTGCCCAGGAAGTTCAAGGCGTTGCGGCACGGGATCTGAAAAAAATGGGTCTTCAAATCGTTTCGTTCACGATCAAGGACGTACGCGACAAGCATGGATACCTGGAAGCGCTTGGTAAGCCGCGGATCGCGGCGGTCAAGCGGGATGCGGAGATTGCCGAGGCGGAAGCGCTGCGGGACGCCCGAATTCAGAAAGCGCTTGCCGAGGAATCCGGACAAAAAGCGGAATTGGTGCGGGATACGAATATTGCGGAAGCTTCCAAGGAGAAAGAGTTGAAGGTCGCTTCGTTTAAGAAGGAGCAGGATACCGCAAAAGCCGAAGCGGACCAGGCTTATCATATTCAGGAGGCCCGGGCCAAACAGACGATGGTCGAGGAGCAAATGAAAGTTGAACTTGTCCGCAAAGAGCGTGAGATTGATTTGCAGGATAAAGAAATTATGGTCCGGCAGAAACAATATGACGCGGAAGTGAAGAAAAAAGCCGACGCGGACCGTTATGCCGTGGAGCAAGCGGCGGAAGCGGATAAAGCCCGCAAGATGCGCGAAGCGGATGCGCTGCAGTACTCCATAGAAACGCAGGCAAAAGCTTCAGCCGAACAAAAGCGGCTGGAGGGCCTCGCTATCGCGGACGCGGAACGGGCCAAAGGAACCGCGGATGCGGAAATCATCCGATTGCGGGGTCTGGCTGAAGCGGAGGCGAAAGAAAAGCTTGCCGAGGCGTTCCAGAAATTCGGCGAGGCAGCCATTCTCGATATTGTTGTTAAAATGCTGCCTGAGCTGGCCGGTAAAATCGCGGCTCCGATCTCGACGATCGATAAGCTGACGGTTGTTGATACCGGGAAAGGCGAAGGGGCCGCACGAGTCAGCAACTATGTCACCGAGCTGATGGCGACGGCGCCGGAAATGTTGAAGAACGTATCCGGCATCGATTTGGATCAGCTTATCCAAGGACTGACCAAAGGCAAGATAACGCAGCCAGCCGCAGCGCCAACACCGGCAGCGCCGGCAGCCAAAACTTCCGTGCTGCTCGAAAGCGCCGCATCCCAGGAAACCCCATAAATCGGCAACAAAATATCGTTATACTGAAGCATTCCTCAAGGCTGAGGGATGCTTTTGTATTATCCGAGGATGCTTTTGTATTATTTATTGCAAAGGCTGGCAAGGATAAGTGACGTCGATTATAATAGGCATTAAGCGTTCCGGAGAATAGAATAATGCATTTAAAATGAGGTGCAATTGTGAATAGCCTTCAAGTGGCCAAAGTGTTGAATAACAACGTCATCATTGCCCATCATCCCGAACACGGCGAAGTTGTCGTTATCGGAAAAGGCATTGGTTTTAACCGGAAGACTGGCGATTCTATTCCTCTCGAATCGGTAGAAAAAATGTTCATTCTGACGAACCAGCATGAACAAGAGCAGTACAAACAGCTTGTTCCGCAGGTTGATGAGCAATTGATTGAGATTATTGGTGAGATCATTATGTATATCACGAAAAAGACACAGGCTAAACTAAACGAGCATATACATATCGCTCTCACGGATCACCTCGCTTTTGCCATCAAAAGGGCTGAGCAGGATCTCGCTTTTCATAATCCGTTTCTGTATGAAACAAAGGAAATTTATCCCGAGGAATATGAATTGGCGGAGTATGCAATCGGTTTGATTCACAGGAAGTTAGGAGTCGATCTGGGGGAGGATGAAATCGGGTTCGTGGCCTTGCACATCAATAGCGCGTTAACAAACCGGCATATCAGTGAAGTTCGGGGACATACCCAACTGATTGCAGAGCTGGTCGCCCTAGTGGAAAACGAACTGAAATTTACGATTTTGCGAAACTCCTTGGATTATTCCCGGCTCTTGACGCATTTGCGGTTTGCGATTGAACGTATTCGCCGCGGCGAGCAGGTCGGTGAAGTGGAGAAACTCGATAACCTCTTAAGACAGGAATATCCCGTGCTTTATTCTCTTGCGGGAAAGTTAACGGCGCTTATGGAACAGCGTTTGAACAAGCCCGTCTATCCCGCGGAAGTCAGTTACTTGACCATGCATTTACACCGTGTGGCTCCTCCTCAACTTCAATGACTTAACTTGCGCTTGCTAAGCAGGTTTGTTATAATCTTTGCGATAAACAACAACATATCACAATGTGTGACTGATTCGATCAGGCATGAGTTGATAAAAGGTTTTTGATTGTATCGCCGATTTGCGGGGTATTATAACCGTAAATAAGGATATGCGATTAGAAAACTTTATTGATTCATGTCTTTTTTGTTGTTTAGTACATCAAAGATTGGCGTAGGAGGATGTATATGTTTAAGAGGTTATTCGGCGTTTTACAAAGAGTCGGGAAGGCGCTTATGCTTCCGGTTGCTCTGCTGCCGGCTGCCGGCCTGCTTCTTGGGATCGGCAATATGCTGGTTAGTCCGGAGTTCCTGGATCTCGTGCCGGCTCTGGATAACCATACTGTACACGCCATTGCTACTGTGATGATGAACGCGGGGCAAATCGTATTTACGAACCTTGCGTTGCTGTTCGCGGTTGGCGTAGCGGTAGGCTTGGCTGGGGGTGAAGGCGTGGCCGGGCTGGCTGCGATCATCGGTTACCTCGTTATGAATGTGACGATGGGTTCGGTGATCGGTGTCGTACCGTCGATGATCGGAACCGATCCCGCCTATGCGAACGTGCTGGGGATTCCAACGCTCGCTACCGGTGTGTTCGGGGGGATTATAGTCGGGATTTTGGCGGCAAGCATGTACAACCGTTTCTTCAAAATCGAACTGCCTTCCTATCTTGGTTTTTTTGCGGGGAAACGGTTTGTACCGATTATGACGGCCGCGACATCCGTCATATTGGGCTTGATCATGGTTGTCATTTGGCCGCCGATTCAGTCCGGACTGAATTCCGTGTCGCATTTTATGCTGGAGCAGAACCGGACGCTATCCTCGTTCATTTTCGGGATCGTGGAACGCGCCCTGATTCCATTTGGACTGCATCATATTTTCTATTCCCCGTTTTGGTTTGAATTTGGGGAATACGTAAACCATGCGGGACAGCTTGTCCGAGGCGACCAGCAGATTTTCATGGCACAATTGCGCGATGGCGAACCATTTACGGCGGGTACGTTCATGACCGGGAAATTCCCGTTCATGATGTTCGGCTTACCGGCCGCTGCGCTTGCCATTTATCATGAAGCAAGACCCGAGCACAAAAAGTATGTAGCGGGTATCATGGGTTCCGCGGCCCTGACATCGTTTTTGACAGGGATCACCGAACCGCTGGAATTCTCGTTCCTGTTCGTGGCGCCAATACTTTTTGCAGTGCATTGTGTGTTTGCAGGACTGTCATTTATGACCATGCACATCCTCGGCGTGAAAATCGGAATGACTTTTTCCGGCGGATTGATCGACTATCTGATCTTTGGGGTTATACCGGGACGCACCCCTTGGTGGTATGTGATCATCGTCGGATTGATTCTCGCCGTGATCTACTATTTCGGTTTCAGGTTCGTTATCCGCAAATTCAATTTGAGGACGCCGGGTCGCGAAGACGCCGCGGCAACAGAGGAAAACGGCACGAATCAAGGAAAAGCAGTTAGGCAGGATGAACTTCCGCACAATATTCTATCCGCGTTGGGCGGAGGAACGAATATTGCCCATTTGGACGCCTGCATTACCCGTTTGCGGGTTGAGGTCAAGGACAAAGGAAACGTTGATAAGGATCGGCTAAAAAAACTCGGAGCTTCCGGCGTTTTGGAAGTCGGCAATAACATTCAGGCTATTTTCGGTACAAGATCGGATACCATCAAATCGCAGATTGCGGATATTATGAGCGGCAAAACGCCGGCGCTCTCGACGAAGCCTGATGCTCCGGCAGCGGAACAAAAACCGGCGGTAGTGGAACAGCAGGCAGCCCAGGACGGCGATGCGGTCATCCAGGAGGATATCGTAATGCCAGTGAACGGCGAACTGATGGACATCACGAAAGTACCCGATCCGGTATTTTCCGAAAAGATGACCGGTGATGGTTTCGCGGTTCTTCCGCATGACGGCACGATCTGTTCTCCGGTTTACGGTAAAGTGTTCAATGTGTTCCCGAGCAAGCATGCCGTGGGAATCATGTCCGACGGAGGCAAGGAAGTGCTCGTGCATATCGGGGTAAACACGGTTAAGCTGAAGGGGCAAGGTTTTAATGTTCTTGTGAATGAGGGAGACCTTGTTTCCGCGGGACAGCCGATTATGGAAGTGGACCTCGAATATGTGAAAGAGCATGCCCCTTCGATTATATCGCCGATCATCTTCTCCAATCTGCCGGAAGGCTCGGAGGTAACTCTGAAGAAATCCGGTACTTTGAAAAAGGGCGAAGAGAATATCATAACGATCCGCTAAGGCTACCTTGGCGCAGGCAGAAATTGGATTTGGTGGTTACGATCCCTTAAAATAAAGGGAGAACTTTTAATAAGAAAGCGAGATGCATACACAATGGAAAAAAACTTCAGAATTACAGACGAAGACGGTATTCACGCACGCCCGGCAACGGCCTTGGTTAACACTGCCAATAAATTTAAAGAGGCAGAAGCTTTTGCAGAAGCCAACGGCAAAAAAGTAACACTGAAATCGATTTTGGGTGTTCTTTCTCTCGGTTTGGAAAAGGGGGATTCGATCACTTTATCGGTAGAAGGTGAAAATGCCGCTGAAGCCCTTCAAGCGCTCACGGATGTGATGATTAACGAAGGGTTAGGCGAAGTGAATGCTTAAGATAGACGGCATTGCCGCATCGGCCGGGGTAGCCATTGCTGCTGCTTTCAAATTGGAGCATCCCGATTACACGGTGAAACGTCAAAAGGGAGATGATCCGGCTGCAGAGCTTGCCCGTTTAGAGGAAGCCCTGGCTACATCCCAGCAGGAGCTTGAGGCGATTAAAGAGCGCACGCTTCAGGAACTGGGCGAGAAAAAAGCGGAAATTTTCGAATCGCATCTGTTGATTTTAAATGATCCGGAGCTCTTGACTCCGGTTCGCGATAAAATTACGGCGGAGAAAGTAAGCGCCGAATATGCGCTGGATGAAACATCCAAGCAATTTATCAGTATGTTTGAGAATATGAAAAGCGCGTACCTTCGCGAACGTGCGGCGGATATGCGCGACGTCACCAAACGGGTGCTGACGCATCTGCTCGGACTCTCCTATGTGAATCCCGCAGAAATCAGCGAAGAAGTGATCGTCATTGCCGAAGATTTGACGCCTTCGGATACGGCTCAGCTCAACCGGAAATACGTGAAGGGATTTACGACGAATATCGGAGGCAGAACTTCGCATTCGGCCATCATGGCGCGATCCCTTGAAATTCCGGCTGTCGTGGGAACGAAAGACGTGTTGGCCCAAGTCAATACGGGCGACGTGATTATCGTCGACGGTCTGGACGGAGTCGTGATTGTCAATCCGGCCCCCGAGGTACTTGAAGAGTATAAGACCAAGCGCGACAACCATCTTCGCCAAATCGAAGAATGGAAAAAGCTGCGCGAGATCCCGACCGTTTCGAAGGACGGTGTACATGTCGAACTCGCGGCGAATATCGGGACTCCGAACGATGTTACGGGCGTATTGGAGAATGGCGGCGAGGGCGTCGGTCTGTACCGCACCGAGTTCCTTTACATGGGCCGGAGCGAGCTGCCTTCGGAGGAAGTCCAGTTTAACGCGTATAAAACGGTACTGGAAAAAATGGAAGGCAAGCCGGTCGTCGTCAGAACTTTGGATATCGGCGGGGACAAGGAGCTTCCTTATCTCGATCTTCCGAAGGAAATGAATCCGTTCCTCGGGTTCCGTGCCGTTCGGCTTTGCCTGGAGCGGACAGATATATTCCGCACCCAGCTGCGCGCCCTGCTGCGGGCGAGCACGTACGGGAACCTGCGGATCATGTTCCCGATGATCGCCACGCTGGATGAATTCCGGCAGGCCAAGGCACTTCTGCTGGAAGAGAAGGAAAAGCTGGTTTCGGAAGGCATTGCCGTATCCGACTCCATTCAGCTCGGCATTATGGTCGAGATTCCTTCGACCGCCGTGCTGGCGGATCAGTTCGCCAAAGAGGTCGATTTCTTCAGTATCGGGACGAACGATCTCATTCAATATACGATGGCGGCCGACCGGATGAACGAGCGCGTATCTTACTTGTATCAACCTTACAACCCGGCAATTTTGCGCCTGGTAAAAATGGTCATCGACGCCGCCCACAAGGAAGGCCGTTGGGCCGGCATGTGCGGGGAGATGGCGGGAGACGCCACGGCGATTCCGCTGCTGCTCGGACTGGGGCTGGATGAATTCAGCATGAGCGCAACCTCGATCCTTCCGGCCCGTTCGCAAATCTCCATGCTGTCCAAAGCGGAGATGAAGGACCTGGCGGACCAGGCCTTGCAAAAGCAGACGGCGCAAGAAGTCGTACAGCTTGTCCGGGGGATCGGACAATAAGCCGGTTTACGGGGGACCGTTCTTGTTTTTCGGTCTGCAACCATTTTTGAACTGCTTCTTTTCCAACATTTTGGGTTTCATCTTTTTAGCCGGTGCCTTTTGGTACCGGTTTTTTATTTGCCGGGTGTTAATGCTGTCTGCTGTTAATGGAATCTGCTATCTATGCAGTCTGCTGTCTACGCAATCTGCTCCATGGCTCATGAACCTGCGGCTTCATTTTTCTAACGGACATGAGAGACGTTAACCCTCCCGAAAATGGGGGAGGAAAATTCTAACGGACACCAGAGCGCTTATTCGGGCGAATTTTCAACGAAATGAGCCTATTTCAGGCGAATAAGGTCTCCCGTGTCCGTTAGATTGCCAAGGGGGCTAAAAACGGCTAGTTAAGGTCTCCCGTGTCCGTTAGAGTTTCAACGCACTTCAACATTCATCATTATTGAGCACCAGTATCACATTTCGTCCGCCATAGGCTACGTCCTCTTTTTATGTCAGTCGCCGTTAAGGAACAGCCTGAATTGGGTAAGATAGTTATATGGCATAAATATCAGGAGGTAGATGCATTATGGCAACGAACCACCATACCCAACAATTGGATGCTTCACGGAGAGATAATCTTACCCGGGCGTCGCTGCGGCAACTGAGACAAGGCGGACGGATTCCGGCGGTCATATATGGGGCGCAGACGGAAAGCCTGCCGATTCACGTTGATGCTAAAGAATTGGCAAAAGTATCGCGGACGGGACGGTCCGAGTTTTTTGATCTGAAGATCGAAGGTGGGGAGACCTTCCCGGCTTTGATTAAAGATATTCAGCAACGGAGCGGTGTCGTCGTGCATGTGGATTTCCAGAAGGTATCCAAAAACAAGCCGATTCGCGTCAAAGTGCCGCTGCATTTGAACGGAACCGCCAAAGGGACGAAGGCGGGAGGCGTACTGCAGGTTCAGGCTACGGAACTTGAAGTGGAAGGATTGCCGGACAATTTGCCGGCCGGCATCGAGGTCGACGTGACGGAGCTCGGCACGGGCGACAAGTTGACGGCGGCGGACGTAACTCTTCCGCAAGGCGTTACGCTCGTTGGCGCGGAAGAGGAATTACTGGCCTCGATCGTGCTGCCGCGGGTGGTTGATGAGGAAGTCGATACCGGCACAGGGGCTGAGTCGGAGGAAACGGCCGGCGAGTCGGATGCGGGAGACACGGGTACGGCGGACGGAAACGACGCATAATACAGAAATGGAAAAGATGGCCGAAAAGGCCGTCTTTTTTTATTTTTTTAAGACAGTGTAAATATGGATTTCCTGTCTTTTCCTCTCAACTTGACGAAATATGATTTTGTAACTAGAATGGTTGCAGGATCAAACATTGGAATTATTCTAAATGAAGAAAGAAGGGGTTGTATTGCCACCGAAAAAGCAAGGAAACGCCTTGGCGCAGCGAAAAGCGGAAGCGGAAAAGAAGTTGCAACAACAGCGGAAAAGACGGCTGATCTGGTTCTCCACGGTGGGAGTTTTGCTCGTTCTCATCATTGTCGTATTATCATTGGATCCAAAGCCCGTCGTAAAGGCCGCATCTTTTGACTACGACAATCTGCCCGTGCTCGGCCAAAACGATGCACCGGTTAAAATCGTGGAATTCGGAGATTTCAAGTGTCCGGCTTGCAAAATAGCGAATGATACCATCAAACCTCAATTAGTCAGCGATTATATAGAGCAGGGAGACGTCGCTTTTCATTTCATGAACCTGCCGTTTATCGGACCGGATTCGACGACGGCGGCGCTGGCGGTGCAATCCGTTTATCACCAGAACAAAGAGGCATACTGGACTTATTTTGATGCTATTTATGAGAATCAAGGCGAGGAAAAGACCCAATGGGCTACGGTTGATTTTTTGGTCGGATTGGCGAAAGAAATCAATCTCCCGGTCGATTATGACTTGCTTCAGAAAGACATCGAAAATAAAACGTATCAAAACGAAGTGGACGAGCAGTACGGCAAAGCCGACAAACTCAACATCGACAGCACACCTACCTTCTTTATTAACGGCGTAGAGTTTACAGGGAACCTTGGAAACTACGATGAGCTCAAACAAGCCATCGATGAGGCGTTAAATAAGTAATTTAGTAGGAGGATTGGGCGGATGCGATCATTTTTTAGGAATTACGGCATTTATCTCGCCTGGCTGGTCTCGCTTATAGCTACTGCGGGCAGCCTGTATTTAAGCGAAGTACTGCATTATGAACCGTGCAGATTATGTTGGTTTCAGCGGATTTTCATGTACCCTCAAGTCATTATTCTGGGGATCGCCGCTTACCGCAATGACCGTTCGGCAGCCATCTATGCCATTCCTCTCAGTGTGATCGGCGGTTGCATTTCCTTATACCACTATGCCGAGCAAAAAATTCCGGCCATGTCCAAGCTGCTTCCGTGCAAAGTGGGGATTCCGTGCAATTTTGATTATTTGAACTGGTGGGGCTTCATTACCATTCCGTTTATGGCGCTGATCGCATTCCTGTTGATCATTTTGTTTATGTCCGCGGCGCGCAAGGAATCGGAAGATACCACAGAGGTAACCGAATAGAAGAATAGGAATCATATTGTTTTATGAAAAAGAGGGCCGCCTGACTAGCAGATTTATGCTAGCAGGCGGTTTTGTTTTAGGTTCTGTGCCAACGGTTAATCCATAGTAACGATGGATGCCGAGGCGCTTATTACGCGGCTACCATGACTAAACCTGTAACTTTTTCGGGTGGTCATTCGTTCCTTATTATGGAGGTGTTACTTATGACTAGACATAAAAAATTACTAACTTGTGCAGCAGTAGCAGTTCTGACACTGGCGCTTACCGCTTGCGGCGGAAACGCCGATAACGTTGGAAACAACGGTAACGCAGGAAATGCCGGAAATACTGAAAACACCGGAAATACCGGGAATGCCGGAAACGAAGGGAATGCCGGAGACGACGGAAACGCGTCAAATCCGTCCTCGCCAAACAACCAGAATGACACGGGTACGGGCAACACGGGAACGAATCAGCCAGATTCCGAAAATACCTCGAAAACCAAGCAAGGAACAGGAACCTGGGTGGGGCTCGAGGACAGTCATTCCGCCGAAATCATGATGAACGGGGTGCCGGAATCTTTTCAATTGAGTGAAAGTGTTCAAAAGACGGCAGACGGGCTCAACCCGGACGATTCCGTGAACTTCGAATATGAAGAGCAGGCCATAGAAGGCGAAGCATCGCTCAAACAGAAAACGATCACCAAGCTGGGCAAAACCGGCTGATGACGGTGATTATCGATAAGACGGGGATCTCGTGAATTCGGGATTCCCTTTTTTTTGCTTATGAAGGTAATCGGGATAAGAAATGCTGAGGATGGGAAAATAAGAGGGGGAAAATCCCGATTCTTTTATTTGAAAGGAAGGATAATTTTGATATTAGGTGCCCACGAAGCGCATGAATTAAGCGAACTGCTGATGAGCTGCACGAACTCCATCCAAAGTATGGCGCTATTTTTGAACCAGGCCCAGGATCCTGAATTGCGGGACATGATTTCCCGCCACTATGCCGTGCACATCCAGGATTACAATATGAAAGTGGAGTTTGCGTCAAAAATGCAGGGCTCCCAAGATCATTTGAATGTGCCAAAGCTCACCGTGAATCCGATGACGTCTGCAACAGCAAGTGTGCCTGCGGGTTATATTCCGATTCAGCCACAGGTCAAGCTGAACCAGCTTGACGATCGTGGCATCGCAACCTCTTACCTGCTTACCTTAAAGAGGGCGGGCCGGGAGTATGCATGGGCCACATTTGAGTGTTCGACGGTTCAATTAAGAGTATTTTTGGAGGATGCATTCCGGATGTGCTCCCATCAGTCTTTCGAAGTATGGAATTACATGGTTCGCAAAGGTTGGTACATGGTGGCTATGGCCCCGGATCAAACCTTGCAGGCTATGGGTCAAATGTATCAGGAAGTTCCGTTTCATCAGCCGATGAACGTTTACCGCTAAATAGCGCTTCGATTGCGAGCTGTTTCTTCCACCATCTTATGGCGGAAGAAGCAGCTTTTTAATTTTATTTCGAATATTGCTTGCGGAATTGCTGGGGGGAGCAGCCGTTTTTCAAGGTGAACCGGTTAGAGAAATAGGGAGCGTTTCTGAATCCGACTTCCTTGGCGATTTCCGAAACCGGCCATTCGGTTTTGAGCAGCAGCAGCTTGGCCTGTTCAAGGCGATGGTGGAGCAAATAATCATTAGGCGTCATTCCGTATACCTGCTTCATGCACCGGGTAATGTAGTTGTAATGAAAATGAAGCGCCTCCGAGAAACTTTGGCTCGTCAGCTCGGAGCGGTAGTTGTTCTTGATGTAGGCTTCCGCCTGCTCCGCCAAGGTAACGACCGGAGAAGCGTATTGTTCCAGTTGACGCAGGTCCATCATTCTAAGCAGTTCTTCGAAAGTTTGCTGCTGCAGCCAGTAGGCGCTGGATTGCCGCTCGGCGGAATACTGGAGCAACCGTTCCATCAACTGGTAGGTCTGGCCGGGATAGGGCAGGTTCCACATTTTCGGCAATTGGATGGAGTAGGGGGCCGTTCTGAAAATCCGGGAGTGCTCTTCCGCCGGAAGGGTAGCCGGGGTTTCGGATAAGGTCTCCTGCCAGGAGCAGATGGTATGAAAATGGAGCCAATAAAAAGTGCACTGGTCCTCGCAGGGTTTGACGGCGTAATGGTACCGGTCCGGCAGCAGCAGCAGCGATTGGCCGGCCTTCAGTTCCCACTGGCGTTGTTCCTCTCCAATGAACAAAGTGCCTCTTTCGATGAACAGCAAATCGAATATGCCGATGTTGTTGCGGTTTGGATGCTGGTCCCCGGCATTATAAACGGCATAGCCGCAATCCAGGAAATACGGTGCCGGCGGTGCAGGGATGTGGACGATTTCGGCGGCTTTGATCATATGATTTACCTCGTTTTTTTTGTGTGAAATTTTATAAATAATAGGTTGGTTATAATTATATTATTTATTATATACATAAGCTAGAATAAATCTTGTCAGTATGATATTTCAAAAAGGAGGACTCTTCTATTATGTGCGGAACGGGAACGAATAAAATGGTTCACTCTGCTAGAGTGCCTTTAAATCAAGTTCATATTCAGGATGAATTCTGGAATTATTACATTCAACTGGTACGCGATGTGGTAGTCCCTTATCAATGGGATGCGCTTAATGACCGGGTAGGCAGTGCGGAGCCGAGTGGAGCCGTTCGTAATTTTAAAATCGCGGCAGGCCTGGAGCAGGGCGATTTTTACGGCATGGTGTTTCAGGATAGCGATATTGCCAAATGGCTCGAGGCGGTGGCTTATCTTTTAGAGGTTCAGCGTGATCCTGCCTTGGAGGAAATTGCGGACGGTTTGATCGATATTATTGCGCTGGCGCAGCAGGATGACGGATATTTGAACACATATTTTACGTTAAAAGAACCGGGCCAAAGGTGGACCAATCTGGCGGAATGCCATGAACTTTATTGCGCGGGCCATATGATCGAAGCGGGAGTCGCTTATTTCCGGGCTACGGGAAAAAGAAAGCTGCTAGACGTCGTCAGCAGGTTCGCGGATTATATCGACTCCGTTTTCGGAACCGAGCCGGGGAAACTGGCGGGGTATGACGGTCATCAGGAGATCGAGCTAGCGCTGGTCAAGCTGTATCAGGTTACCGGAAATGAACGGTATTTGCGGCTCGGCCGTTATTTTGTGGATCAACGGGGGCAAAAGCCGAGTTTTTATCATATTCAGTTGGATGAACGCGGCGGGAAAACCCATTGGCCGTCAGGTAATGAGGCGGTCGATTTGGAATATAACCAGTCGCATCTGCCGGTGAGGGAGCAGGAGAAGGCGATCGGCCATGCGGTCCGCCTGCTTTATATGCTGACCGGGATGGCGGATGTAGCGGCCGAAACGGGGGATGAATCCTTGCTTGCCGCCTGCCGGAAGCTGTGGGATAACATCGTATCCCGGCAAATGTACATTACGGGCGGCGTAGGTTCCATGCCGCAGGGAGAAGCTTTCTCGTTCGATTACGATCTGCCGAACGATACGGTGTATGCGGAGACGTGCGCTTCGATCGGGCTGATCTTCTTTGCCCAGCGGATGCTGCGGATCGCGCCGGAGTCCCAATTTGCCGACGTGATGGAAAGAGCCTTGTACAACACGGTGGTTGGAGGCATGTCCCGCGACGGCAAACATTTCTTCTATGTAAATCCGCTGGAAGTGGATCCGAAGGCTTGCGGCGGAGCGAACCACAAGTACGACCATATCAAACCGGTGCGCCAGGAATGGTTCGGCTGCGCTTGCTGCCCGCCTAACGTGGCCCGCCTGTTGGCGTCCTTGGGCGAATACATTTACACGGTGCAAGGGAACACCTTGTACACGCATTTATATATCGGCGGAGAAGCGGCCCTTGAGGTTGCGGGAAACAAGGTTACGTTGAAGCAAACTTCAAACTATCCATGGGACGGCAAGATCAAGCTGGAGGTGATCCGGGCGGAAGCCGGGGAAACTTTTGGTTTGGCGGTGAGAATTCCGGGTTGGTGCAAAGAGGCATCGCTGACGGTAAACGGGGCGGCCTATCCGCTGAACGACCAGATTTTGATCAACGGATATGCCCGTATTGAGCGGGAATGGCAGCCCGGCGACGTTCTGGAGCTGCAAGTTGAGATGCCGGTCACGCGCATACACAGCCATCCGCTGGTCCGCGCCAATGCCGGGAAGGTTGCGCTGCAAAGGGGTCCGCTCGTTTACTGCCTGGAACAGGCGGATAACGGACAACATTTGCACGAGATCATGCTGCCGCGGGATGCGGAATTCAGGGTCGCAAAGGAAGCCGGCCTTCTCGGCGGTGTCGTAGCCATCGAGGCCGAAGCGCTTCGACTGCGGGACGAGGATTGGACCGGCGGGCTGTATAGTTCGGAGCCGGCGCCGGATATGAAGAACGACACCATCAAGTTCATCCCTTACTATGCCTGGGCGAATCGCGGAGAAGGCGAAATGAGCGTGTGGGTAAGAGAGCAGTAAACATTTGATTTGAACGGGAAAGACCGGTCCGGCGCTGTTTTTGGCAGCAGCGATAGGGCCGGTCTTTTTATGAGGATTAATAGGGAAAGTACCAGCGCTTTTAGGTAGGGGGCGAGTGCGTGCGAGAGATTTCGTCCTTGTGGAAAAACAACTGGAATTCCTACAGTTAATTTTCCGTTTGCGGCTGGTTTTGGGAAAATAGCTGGAAAACCTCCAGCTAATTTGAGTAGGTTGGCCAAATTCCGGCTTTAGCCCGGAAATTAGCTGGAACTTTTCCAGTTAATTGAGATGGGTTGGGCAAAATGTGAGAATTAACTGTAGGTTTTACAGTTAAATTTTCTGAGGGGGCCGGTGCGGAACTCGGCGGTGGGGTTGTAGCCTGTGGGGATGGACTTTTGGAGGTAGAGCTACAGATATGCGATGGTTTCGCCGAGTTGACGTATAGGTAAGTTACTTGAGGAAAATTAACTGGAATTCCTACAGTTAATTTTCCGCTTGGGGCCGGTTTTGGAAAAATAGCTGGAAAACCTCCAGCTAATTTGAGTAGGTCGGCCGAATTCCGGCTTTAGCCCGAAAATTAGCTGGAACTTTTCCAGTTAATTGAGATGGGTTGGGCTAAAAGTGAGAATTAACTGCATGTTTTCCAGTTAAATTTTTAAGGGGCTGGTGAGTGTCGCAGCAGTGGGGTAGTGGAGTAGACGGCTTGGCGGACTGCAGCAATGATACAATCGATTGACTTGGCTTCATATGATGGCTGGTTAGTCAATTGTTCGTTCACTCTTTATACAGGGTTCTTCTGCTGTTTTTGGACTGGTTCTCGTTTGGTGTCCCGTTATGCCGACGGAGAATGGAAGAATTGCAAAGAATCTTTTCCGCTTTTTGATCGCGCTGGGAAGCTAAGCTGTGACAAGGGCCCAAATGTCCGCATATGATGCCTAAGACGATCATCTTGTGGCAAAGGAGAGGACGGCTCTGAAAAAGAAAATCAGAACCACGAAACCCAGCAGAGCGAGAAAGTCGCTCTACTACGTGGATAATCCGGAAATAAACGAGTTGACTATGCTGGAGGAAGGGATAACCGGGCCCAAAACAGATCTCAGCAGAGAGATGAAAATCCATCAGTCCCTTCCAGTCTTGGAAATTATGAATGAGGAAGAGGTGGAGGAGGAGCTAGAAGTAATACCCGAGGTAAAACCGGAGGCGAAAAAAGAGCCGGTCATTATTGAGGAGGCTCCTGCACCGGTTCTTTCTAAGAAGGAGCATGTAAAAGAACTGGAGACACTGCTGGAGGAGAAGCAGTCTCCGGAAACTCAAGGGGGCATCATCTACACCGATGATCTGACGGATGCATCGGTCACGGGCGATAAGATCGCACCGTATACGATCGATTCCGGCAAAATCAAATTCGGGACGATCGGATCGGCGTGGCTCGCCGACTATGCAGTGCTGGGAAGCAAGCTTGCCGACGGAGCCGTCGTCGCTTCCAAAATAGCCCCGCTGTCGATTCGGGGCGATCATCTGATCGACGGAGCCGTAGAAGGAAGAAATATCCGCGACCGGTCGATCGGAGGAAGCAAGCTGGAAGACGGCAGCGTCACCGGGGATAAGCTTGCCGACGGGATCATTGACGGCGGCAAGCTCGCGGACAACTCGATCGAGAGCCGCCATCTGAGCGAATGGATCGTTACTACGGATCTGATTCAGGATCAGGCCGTAACTCCGGAGAAAATCCGCAGCGCGGCAATCCGTTCCATTCATATGGAAAACGGGGCGGTGGATACTTCGAAGCTGGGAGAAGCCTCAGTGACGGCTTCCAAAATCAGGGACGGAGCGATTACGGCATCCAAACTGCAGGAAGGTGCCGTCGAAAGCCGACATTTGGCCGAGAACGCCATCACGGTTCGGCATTTGGCTCCAGGCATGATCAGCCATGAACATTTGGGCGCTTCGAGCGTGGGGGCCGAGCAGCTTAAGGGCGGGATTGTCTCCTCCTCCCATATCGGCGATCAGGTCATTCAGTCCCGTCACATCTTTCCGGGTGTCGTGGAGTCCTATCATTTGAAGCCGGGAAGCATCGGCGAAGTACAAATCGGCAATGGGGAAATCCATGGCAGACATTTGGCGGATAAAAGCATTTTGTCCACGAAGCTCTCCGACCAATCCGTCGGTACTTCGCAAGTGGTTGATCAAGCGATTACTTCATCCAAAATTGCCGACCAGAGTATTTTGCCGAATAAAATCTCCGATGAAGCGGTTCTGACTCGGCATCTTGCCAAATCGGCCGTTCATGGTCCGCAGTTGGCCCAGGAATCGGTAACATCGTTTCATTTATCGCCCGGCTCGGTGATGGGTGAGCAAATCGCCATAGAGGCGGTTCAGGAACGCCATCTGGGACGGGGGGCCGTAACGGGTAGCAAAATTGAGGGAGCGTCGATCTCATCGGAGCATATTGCATCGGAGTCGGTAGCCGAAAGGCATCTTCAAAACGGAAGCGTTACAGCTTCCAAGCTGGCCGACGGCAATATCACGGAGAGCAAGCTTGCGCCCGGATCGGTAACCGGAGCCGCCATCGGCCCCGAGCAAATCGCCTCCAGGCATATCCTGCCGGGATCTATTTTCCGGCTCCATCTGGCGGAGAACAGCATTGACAGCAGTCTCCTTCAGGCCGGTACGATTAAAGAGGAACACATAGGCAGCGGAGCGATATTTTCCAGACATTTGCAGGACCATGCGATTACCTCGTTAAAATTGTCGCCGGAGAGCGTCACGACCGACAAGTTGAACGATTTGGCGGTTACTGCACCTAAGCTGGCCGAAGGCAGTATCGTGGCATCCAAAATTGCTCCGGGCTCCCTGGAATCCTGGCATATTGGGCCGGGAGCGATCCAAACCGAAGGGGTGGCGGAGGACGCAATCGTGAACCGGCATCTGGCAGCAGGCGCAGTCGGCACGGAGCAGGTTCAGCAGGGGGCGGTACACGAACCGCATCTCGCTTCGGAAGCCGTTTCGGAACGCACGATACAAAACGAAGCGGTTACGGCCGGGAAATTGGCGGCCGGTGCGGTAAAGACCCGCCATTTAGGAGAAAACAGCGTTGAAGGAGTTCACCTGGCGACCGGAGTCGTCGATTCCCGTCATTTGACCTCGGGAGCGGTAAAAAGGGAGCATCTGTCCGGCGGACTTCAAAAGGAGGGCCTGCTGCCAGGCGAAGGGATCAGCGGCGCAGATCTTCAGCCTGCTTCCATCCAACGTGCTCATTTGCAAAAGGGGATCGTGGATTCCGATGTACTGAAGGAAAGATCGGTGGGCACCGTCCATCTGCAGCCTCAGGCCGTTCAGAGCCATCAACTGGCCGGGGCGGTGATCCGCAGCGAGCATCTCACGGAAGAGTTGGTGGAGCCCCGCCATTTAGCGACGGGCAGCGTGAATGGCAGGGTGCTCGGAGACCAGGTGATCGAACCCCGGCATATTCAAATCAATGCAGTTACGGTTGCTCATTTATCTCCTGAATTGCAGCATAACGGCTTGCTGCCGGAGGCGGGAATCAGTGGAGAGGATCTTCAGGCGGGATCGATTCGCCGTCAGCATTTTCAGAAAGGGGCTGTAGATGGCGAGGTGCTGCAGAACGAATCGGTAGGCGCTTTGCATCTGAAGCTCCAGTCGGTTCAATGCTACCATCTAATGGATGAAGCAGTGCAGAGCCAGCATGTATCCCCGGGCAATATTCAGTCCCGCCATTTGGCCAAGGCCATCATTGAAGGCGGACATATTGCGGAAGGGGCGGTCCAGTCCGGTCATATCGCGCCTAATGCGGTAACGGTGTCGCATTTATCCGCCGAGCTGCAACGTGACGGTTTGCTGCCTGAAGCGGGAATCAGCGGAGCAAATGTGCAGCCGGAATCGATCGGCCGCAAACATTTGCAGGCAGGATCCGTAAACGCCGGGGTATTGGGAATCCAATCCGTAGGTTCGGAACATTTGCAATCAAACGCGGTATATAGCCAGCATTTGACGACAGGTGCGGTGCTGAGCCAGCATATCGGCAAAAATGTCATCCGTGCGCAGCATCTGACGGAAGACGCCATTGAAGGCGAACATATCACGGATGCGGCCGTGCAATCCGGACACATCGCGCCTAACGCGGTGGCTGCCTGGCATTTGTCCGCCGAGCTGCAACGTGACGGTTTACTGCCGGAAGAAGGAATCGGCGGATCGGACATTCAGCCCGGATCGATCGGCGGCATCCATTTGCAGCCAAGTGCCGTAAGCGCCGAATCGCTGGACACTCTGTCCGTAGGTAGTGATCATCTGCAGCCTGAAGCTGTGCATAGCAGGCATATCACGAACGGAGCTGTGCTTGAACAGCATCTTGGCGGCGGAGCGGTCCATGCACAGCATCTGGCGGAAGCCACCGTCGAGAGCGGTCATATCACGGAAGCGGCGGTGCAAGCCATTCATATCGGACCGAACGCGGTGACGGCGTGGCACTTGTCTACTGACCTGCAGCGGGAAGGCTTGCTGCCGGAAGAGGGGATCGGCGGCTCGGACCTGCAGCCCGGTTCGATCGGCGGGGTTCACTTGCAGGCAGGAGCCGTAAACGCTGAGGCTCTGGCCGGCCGGTCCGTGGGCCCGGAGCATTTGCTTGCCGAAGCTGTGCAAAGCCATCATATCGGGAATGGCGCGGTGCTCGGGCAGCACTTGAGCAGTGCCGCAATCGGACCGCAGCATCTGGCGGAGGGATCCGTTGAAAGCGGGCATATCGCGGAAGCGGCGGTGCAAGCCATTCATATCGGACCGAATGCGGTGACGGCATGGCATTTGGGGGGCGACCTGCAGCGGGAAGGTTTGCTGCCCGAGAACGGAATCGGCGGCGAAGACTTGCAGCCGGGTTCGATCGGCGGCATCCATTTGCAGGCGGGAGCCGTGAATGCCGAAGCGCTAGGCAGCGAGTCCGTAGGTTCGGAGCATTTGCAGAACGGAGCGGTGCAAAGCCGCCACATCGGGAATGAGGCGGTGCTTGAACAGCATCTTAGCCTCGCTGTAATCCAAACGAAGCATCTGGCTGAAGCAGCCGTTGAAGGTGCCCATATCGCGGAATCAGCGATACATTCCGGTCATATCGGACCGAATGCAGTGACGGCGTGGCATTTGTCCGAGGATCTGCAGCGGGACGGTTTATTACCGGAGAACGGAATCAGCGGTGAAGATGTGCAGTCCGGTTCGATCGAAGGCAAACATTTGCAACCTGGAGCGGTAACCGCCGAGGCGCTTGGCCGTGAGGCGGTAGGTCCGGAACATTTGCAGGCGGGTGTATTGCAAAGTCAGCATTTGACTGACGGAGCGGTGCTTGGACAGCATCTGGGCCATGGCATCATTCAGACGAAGCATCTGGCGGAAGGAGCTGTTGAGGGCATTCATATTGCGGAAGCGGCGATAAATTTCAGTCATCTTGGACCTCAAGCGGTGACATCATGGCATTTGTCGGGCGACTTGCAGCGGGACGGTTTGCTGCCGGAGAACGGGATCAGCGGCAGCGATGTGCAGCCAGGGGCGATCAGAAGCGAGCATTTGCAGGCGGGGGCCGTAAACAGTGAAGCGCTGGGCCATGAATCCGTAGGTTCGGAACATTTGCAGGCTGGAGCCGTGCAAAGTAAGCATATTACTGAAAATGCGATACTTGAACAGCACCTGGGTCGCGGCGTAATCCAGAGTCAGCATCTGGCGGAAGGCGCCGTTGAGGATGTTAATATCGCGGAATCAGCAATACATTCCGGTCATATCGGACCGAATGCGGTGACGGCGTGGCATTTGTCCGAGGACTTGCAGCGGGACGGTTTGCTGCCGGAGAACGGGATCAGCGGCAGCGATGTGCAGCCAGGGGCGATCAGAAGCGAGCATTTGCAGGCGGGGGCCGTAAACAGTGAAGCGCTGGGCCATGAATCCGTAGGTTCGGAACATTTGCAGGCTGGAGCCGTACAAAGTAAGCATATTACTGAAAATGCGGTACTTGAACAGCACCTGGGTCGCGGCGTAATTCAGAGTCAACATCTAGCGGAAGGCGCCGTTGAGAATGTTAATATCGCGGAATCAGCAATACATTCCGGTCATATCGGACCGCAAGCAGTAACGGCGTGGCATTTGTCGGGCGACTTGCAGCGGGATGGCTTGTTGCCGGAGAATGGGATTACCGGCAGCGATGTACAGCCGGGGGCGATAAGCCGTAAACATTTGCAGGTATCTTCCGTGGATGCCAAGGTGTTGGGCCGCCAGTCCGTAGGGCCGGACCATCTGCAGATGAATAGCGTTTATAGCCAACATTTGACGATCGGTGCGGTAATGGAGCATCATTTAGGCAACGGAAGTGTTCAATCACAGCATTTGGCGGACGGCATCATCGAGGCGCGTCATCTTGCCGAAGGCGTGCTGGAGTCTGGCCATATCGGATTCAATACGGTAACGGCTGCGCATTTATCGGCTGATTTGCTGCAAAACGGTTTACTCCCAATAGAAGGAATCAACGGAGCCGACCTGAAGTCGGGTTCGATCGGCAGCGGACATCTGCAGGCAGGGTCCGTAAATGCAGAGGTGCTTGGCAATCAGGCGGTAGGTCAAGATCATTTGCAAACGGGAGCCGTTCACAGTCAGCACCTGGCAGACAGCGCAGTTCTTGAACAGCATTTGGGCAACGGAGTGATCCTGCCGCAACATTTGAGCGAGAGCGCCGTCGAAGGCATACACCTTGCGGAGGCTGCCGTGCAGTCGCACCATATCGAACCGAATGCGGTGACGGCGTGGCATCTGTCCTCCGACTTGCAGCGGGACGGCTTGCTGCCGGAGGGCGGAATAAGCGGTAATGATCTTCAGCCGGGTTCGATCGGAGGCAAGCATTTACAGGCGGGGTCCGTAAATGCCGAGGTGCTTGACAATCAGGCGGTAGGCCCGGATCATCTGCAGCCAAATGCCGTGTCCAGTCTTCATTTAAACGACGGGGCGGTGCTTGAACAGCATCTCGGGAAAGCTGTGGTCAGTTCCCGCCATCTGCAGCCGGGAGCGGTGCAACCGGAACATCTGGCCGCGACACCCGTGCAGACGCTCGCCGGGCAGCCGGCGCTGCAGCAGTTCGGTATGAGTGCATTTTTACTGATAAAAAATGAACAGTCCGTAGACATCACAGTCATGTTCGAACAGCCTTTCTCAAACTCGCAATATGTAATTGTGGCGATGACGAACCAATCGGCCTACTACGCTACCCTAAAGGAACAAACGCCGGAAATGGCCGTATTGGAAGTAACAAGGATTAAAGAAAGCCATATCAATTATGGCTTCATCACCTGGATCGCTATCGGGAACATTGAATAAAGGCAAATAGACAGCATCAAGCGAATAAAAGGATTAGAAGGACAGCCGCCGAAATAGTTCGGTGGCTGTCTTTTTCATCGTACTAAAGATTACGCGGAGGAATGCTGTATGGATGACCATGTTCAACTCGAATTCGAACCTATTTATGAACAGGATATTGGAAGTTTAACGGCTATAATGACCAGGGCTTTTGACGAGGATGCGAGAATTCATTTGGGCGAAGGCCGACGGGACGGCCCGGTGGGCTATAATAACGGAGAGTTTCTCACAAAGTGGGCGCTCAATGCTTCAAGCGAAGCATATAAGATCATGTTGAACGGAGAAGAGGTCGGCGCGTGTATCCTATGGATCAATGAGGACGGTAACAATGACTTGGAAATTTTGTTCATTGACGTACCTTTTCAGAGCAGCGGAATCGGAACCATAATTTGGCGGATGATCGAAGGGTTGTACCCGGATACGAAAATATGGAGAACGGCAACACCAGGATACTCCAAAAGAAATCATCACTTCTACATGGACAAATGCGGTTTTAAGCTGATGGAAGTGGTTCACCCCGGTATTCCGGATCAGGAGACTTACAGGTTGGAAAAGAGAGTGGAAAACTAAAGTGATAAATGTTTCCACCCTTGTGATTTAAGGTACAGCTATGGATAAGGTATATTCAGTATCATAAATCGAAACCGTTTGCAGCGGAGATTTTTATTGCAATTTATTGTGAATTTTTTCACCTTATTGAGCTGTACCGGAGCAGGCGGTGGATGGATAGGGAGGAAGGGGCGATCCAATTCGAAGTAGTTTGACTTCAAAGAAATGGTACATAACTTCTGATTTATTTAAAGGAGAGGATTGCATTTGAAAAAGCTTGTTTCTTTAACAGTGTGTGCAACGATGGTGTTATCTTCGTTAGCCTTGACGGTCGATTTATCGCCGTTGAAGATTTCCAACATCGATGTCGTATCCGCCGCCTCGGAAGCGGAATCGACAACGAAAACGCCGGCGAAGGAATCGACGCCTGCAAAAACGACAACGAAACAGGAAACAAAAACAACTACTAAACCGGCAACAAAACCAGCGACAACCAAGCCGGCCACCACGAAGACGACTACTCCAGCCGTAAAAGAAACGGTCAAGACTACGCCAAAAACTCCGGCAGTTGCGGAAAAACCTCAAAATCCTTATCAAGACGGCGTATACGTTACTTACGGAACTGCCTATTCGAAGGGAACAGAAGGCGCAAAGGTTACGATCAAGGACGGAAAAGTTGCCGACGTAGAACTTATGAGAACCAGCCCGAAACTGATCGATCGGGATGTGAGGAGCAATTACAACGGTCTGTGGCAGGCTTATGAGCCTATGGAAAACAGTCTGCGCGGCAAAACACGGGAACAAGCCGCCGATGTTGACGTCGTTTCCGGAGCAACCCGTTCCAGCAACGGCTGGAAGCTGGCGGTCGACCGGGCGTTCGCAAGAGCGCTGACAGAGAAGCCGGCAGGCGAGGTTTATTTTGAAGGCGAACATATGGGTGTAGATCCAGAAGGTAAATATATGGTGTTTGCCAACTACGATAAAACAAAATTGGTAGGCGTGAAGGTATACCCTTTGAATGAAAAAGGAGAAGCCGTTGATGAAACCGCAATGACTCCTGAACAAGCAAAAACGGTGTACACGATTGCTAATGAACTTTTGTACCGGGGAACGAAAGCCGTTTCCGTCAAAGGCTTGGAAGCTGACTTTAAAGCTGCGGTTAACGCGTTCTGGGATGCCGAGCAAAATGCGAAGATCAGCAATGATTCGAAATACGTTGACGGTTTCTATTCCGCTTATGGCGCTGCCCGGGATAAAGGCGTAGAACGTGCCGACGTATATATCCGCAATGGTAAGCTGGTTGACGTGAAGCTGTACAGATTGGGAGCCAACCTGATCGATCGCGGCGAAACCGCTTATGAAAGTGTTGTGAAGGCCAATGCGCCGATGACGGCAAAACTGCTTGCCAACGGTTCGTATATCGAGAACTATAGCGATACGGATGCCATTTCCGGTGCAACGGAAAGCAGCCATAGCTGGAACGAAGCCGTGGAAAGAGCTTTCGAAAAAGCGCTAAAAACACCGGACGGCAAAAAATATTTCGAAGGTACGTTTGCCGGGGTAGACAACCGCTCCCAGGCCCTCGTATTGGCTGATTTCCAAGCCGACAAAGTAACGAAAGTTAACATTCATTTGTTCGATAAAGACGGCAAGCTGATTAAAGAGGAAAATCTGACCGAGGCTCAAAAGACCCTGATTGCTTCTTTGAGCGAAGGCTTGGTGAAGAAGGGCACGAATTTGGCTCTGATCCCGGGTCAGGAAGTTGTTTCTTCGGCTGTAAAAGCCGCTTTCGCAGATGCACTGCAAAATGCTTCTACCGTGCAAGGCAACTACAAAGACGGTAAGTTTACCGCTTATGGCGATGCTTACGACAAAGGAACCAACCGTGCGGACGTTACGCTGCGCAACGGAAACATTGTCGGTATTGACCTGTTCCGTGTCGGCGTCGATCTTCAAGACAGAGGCGCATCGGCTTACGCGGATGTGGTTAGAGCGATCCCGATTCTGGAGACCAACTATCTTCAAGCCGTAACTCGTGAAAAGGCTGAGGATGTAGATGCCGTATCCGGCGCTACGAGCAGCAGCGATGCTTTTAAATCGGCAGTGGATCGTGCATTCAAGAAAGCCGAAATCGCAGAATCGTATAAAACGGCTTACGCTAACGGTATTTTTGCCGGCGCCAATGCCGACAAATCGGTTTATGTCATGGTTACGGTAGAGAAGAACGTACCGTTCAAAATGGAAGTGTTCTATCTGGATGCGAACGGCAAGATCAAGGCTGCCGACAAGCTGTCGGCGGACGAACTGGCCGTGAAGCAAGAGATTGAAACTCCAACGACCGGGGTCATGCATAAATACGCATACCGTCCGGCTGCATTTGGAGAAACCGATGCAGTTAAAACGTTGTCGGGTAAAGTGATCGACGCTATTAAAGTAGCCCTGGAAGCTGCAGGCAGATAATATTATCCTGCAATACCAAAATCCCCTCGGGTGCGTGAGTAACCCGAAGGGGATTTTTGGTTTTGACAATTATTGTCGAACAATGATCTTTGTAACGAATCCCGTAGTATAATGAAACTATTACTTTTGTGGGGGAATCTAGCGTGACATTGATTAGACAACTGGGGAATCAGGATGAATTTGTGGGCTTTTACCTGCTCAAGGAGGTAGAAGTTAAACAGACCAACAGCACGCCGCCGAAGGATTATCTCGATATCGTGCTGTCCGATGCGACCGGGGAATTGCCCGCGAAACTGTGGGATGCCTCTTCAGTTGATAAGGAGACTTTTTTTCCGATGGGTCTCGTCAAGGTGAAGGGTCTCGTACAAACTTACCGTGACAGATTACAGGTGAAGATTGGGCAAATCCGGCCGGCCAAGCCGGAGGACGGCGTGAAATTGACGGATTTTATTCGTTCCGCTCCGATCTCATCGGTGGACCTCATTCATACGATAAAACAAGTGATTAGCGATATCGCCGATCAGGAAATCAGGGAGATTGTCACGTTTTGCGTCGGCAAAGTTGAAGTGAAGCTCGAGCACGCTCCTGCCGCGAAAACCCATCATCATGCCTATTTTGGCGGACTCGCTTATCATATGGTCCGGATGCTGGAGCTCGGCGAGTTTATATGCAAACAGCGGCCGTTTCTGAATCAAGATTTATTGAAGGCAGGCATCATCCTGCATGATATCGCCAAGCCGGAAGAGATGGTGGCCCAACTCGGCATCGTGTCTGAATACAGTGTGCAAGGCAAGCTGGTGGGACATATTTCGATGGCGTCCAATTGGATAACGGAGGCGGCTGTTAGGCTGGGGATCGAGCTTGAATCACCCAAGGTGATGGGCCTGCAGCATCTGGTGCTATCGCATCATAACCTCGGCGAATGGGGAAGCCCGGTCCAACCGCAAATGGCCGAAGCTGTGGCACTCCATTTCATCGATGCCATGGATGCCAAGCTGCAAATGGTGGAAGACGCCCTGAATACGACGCCGGATACGGAGGATTGGACGCCATTCATCCGGGGGCTGGAGAACAAGGCGATCTACCGGTTAAAGTTCTAAATTGAAATTATGCTACGGAGAGAAAACCGCTTCCCGATATTTTGGGAGGCGGTTTTTTGTGGTTGTTGCGGCAAGCGAAGAATAATGTCCGGTTAATGTGGGAGGATAACCATAAAAGTTCCTACGGAGGTAAGAAATGGACAAGAGACCAGAACAGGAGAATACAATAGGCGATGCAGCGAGCCTATTGACAGATCGGCAGGGCCATCCGATTCATGATAACCAGAATGTTAGAACGGTGGGGAATCGGGGGCCGACGACCCTGGAGAATTACCATCTTCTCGAGAAGGTATCCCATTTTGACCGGGAGCGGATTCCCGAACGGGTCGTTCATGCCCGCGGAGCCGGCGCTCACGGGTATTTTGAAGCTTATGGCAAAGTCGGAGAGGAGTCCATCGCGAAATATACCCGGGCCAAGCTGTTTCAGGAGGCCGGGAAACGGACGCCTGTATTTGTCCGCTTCTCCACGGTCATCGGTGGGGCGGAATCCCCTGAAACGCTGCGCGACCCGCGCGGATTTGCCGTCAAATTTTACACGGAGGACGGAAATTGGGATTTGGTGGGGAACAATTTGAAAATATTTTTTATCCGCGATCCGCTGAAATTTCCGGATATGGTTCATTCCTTCAAACCGGATCCGGTCTCGAAACTGCCTAATCCGGAAAGAATGTTCGATTTTCTTTCGCAGACCCCCGAATCGACGCATATGGTGACATTTATTTTTTCTCCTTGGGGCATTCCGGCGAATTACCGGCAAATGCAAGGCTCGGGCGTAAATACGTACAAATGGGTTAATCGGGACGGAGAAGCGGTGCTCATCAAATATCATTGGGAGCCTTTGAAGCAAGGAATCAGGAATTTGCTCCAGCGGGAAGCCGATGCCATTCAAGCGACGAATTACAACCATGCGACTCAAGATTTATATGAAGCGATCGAACGGGGAGACTATCCCGAATGGGAAATGTCGGTTCAAATCATGAGCGACGGGGAACATCCGGAGCTGGACTACGATCCGCTGGATCCGACGAAATTATGGGATAAGGAGCGGTTTCCTTTTTTGCCTGTCGGAAAAATGGTGCTGAACAAAAACCCGGAGAATTACTTTGCCGAGGTTGAGCAGGCGGCGTTCGGGACGGGGGTACTTGTTGACGGCCTCGATTTTTCGGATGACAAACTGCTTCAGGGCCGCACTTTTTCTTATTCGGACACCCAGCGTTATCGGGTAGGGACCAATTATTTGCAGCTGCCCATTAATGCGCCCAAAACCCACGTAGGCACCAATCAGCGTGGCGGGCAAATGGAATTCCGCGTTGATCTCAACCCCGGTATCAATCCGCATGTCGATTACGAGCCTTCTACGCTCGGCGGATTGAAGGAGGCGACAAAGCCCGGAAAAGATCACGAACCGCATTATGATGCCAAGCTGGTGCGGGAAAAAATTGACCGTGCCAATGATTTTGCCCAAGCGGGCCAAACGTATCGTGCATTCGATGATGTAGAGCGGGATGAGCTAATCTCTAATTTGGTCAATAACTTAAAGATTTGTAAGCCGGTAATTCAGGAAACCTGGATCAAACACTTCACCCAGGCGGACGCGGATTACGGCAAGCGGGTAAAAGAAGGACTGGTGCATGCCAAGCGGGAAACGACGGAACATGTCAGCACGGCGGCTGCAGATGAAGCTCTTAGAAAATCGGAAACGATGGGACATGAATCCGACCGTTATTAAACACCGGAAACTTTATGCAACTAACCTGAAAAAGGAACAGCCTTATGCCGCATACAACGGAATAAGGCTGCTTCTATTTTCGGCTTCGCTTCAGCTTCAATTAAATATTTTCCGCATAGCGGGGTTCGGGTACTTTTGTCAGGATGACATACAAAGAGGCGGGGTTGTCTCCGTCATTGGCGTAAGAGAATTCTTCGTCACCATGAAGATGTACGATCTCCCCTTTGGTAAGACCGGACTCGACTCCGTCAACCGCAACCGTTCCGCTTCCCTCCAGAGCCAGAATGTACACATCGGTACCGGGATGACGATGCGAAGGTAACTTTTGTCCCGGCATGAAATTCAAAACGAACACGACGCTTTCCCCTTTTTGAAAGGCAATGCGCTTCGTAAATCTATCTTCTTGATAATCCTGGAGTGTGCCAAGCGATTTTTTTTCCATTGTGAATCCCTCCTTGGTTTTATCCTATCAGTGAATCCTGTTTCAAACCTTGATTCAGATCAAGTTTTAGGCAAAAAAGAGGCTTTCCTCATATTTTTATCCCGCGTCTGCCCTTATAATCGCTAGTGTTGGAACGCCCCGCGTAAGGGCAAAAAACGGGAGGATCGGACGGGATGTCTTACAAAGCTTTGGAGCTGGAAAAACCGGAAACGTATGAGCTTGAGGGGCTGGAAGTAGGCGTGACCTCAAATTGTAATTTCCGGTGCGACTATTGCTGTGCCTATAACCGAAATGACGGAAACAACATTAGCGCCGGGAAGATTATCGAAGTGCTGGAACAATTGCCGGGTTTGAAAAGAGTGCGTCTATCCGGCGGAGAAGTGACCCTGAAATTCCGGGATTGTGTGGAAGTTGTAAACTATTGTTCGTCACGGGGCATTCATACGCAATTAAATTCCAATGCCAGTCTGCTGGATGAAGGGCGTATTGGCCAGTTGGCCGATGCCGGTTTGACGAATATCCATATTTCTTTTAATTTCGTGAACGCTGAATCGTTTAGTGATTATTATCGGATTCGTCCCAGCGTGTATCATAAAATCCGGGAGAATATCGCGCTTTGTACCGAAGCGGGGCTGGATACGGTACTGGAAACGCTGCTATTCAGCGAAACCGAGCACCGCATGGATGAAATAAGCGATCATGTTTATATGCTTGGAGTCCGCACCCATGAAATTCAGAACAGCATCGTCATGGATCACACCGGGTGGAAATCGATCGCTGCACGGGAAGCTTTAAAGAGCGCGGTTAACGGACTGATTGCCCGGAAAAAAGAGGATATGACCCTATATTTCACCTGTATGGACCGCTTTATGAATGAACTCGGATTCGCTGAGGAGCCGGGCGTCTATTTCCCCCATTGCATTGAAGGGAAGAAACAGCTTCATTTGCACGGCAACGGAGATATTCTCATTTCCGAACTGTGCCATCCGGTGATCATCGGCAATATCTACAATGGAACTTCGCTCAAGCATTTATACGAAGAAATACCTGATCCCTTGCGGCAGTTTCTTGACCGGGAGCCATGCCCCGCCTATGATGCGTTATTTCCGAAAGGCGTTTAAAGCGCCGATACATGGAATAGTTTCAGTGAAGACCGGTTGTTGCCAGTATGGCGGCCGGTCTTTTATTTTGCGCACGAACCCGGGTTTGACATCCTTTGCCCATCATTTATAATGCAGGCAAGGAGGCGACGCGGAGTGATATTTGAACAAATCAAGCTGCAGACAGGAGAACTGGAGCAACTTAAATTTTTTTACGGTCATGTGTTGGGGCTGGAAATCTTTGAAGATACGGCCGAGCAGTTTTCTGTCCGGATCGGCTGGACCAAACTGAGGTTTGAGCAAGCAGCAGAGGGAAACCCGTTTTATCATTTCGCGGCGAATATTCCGGAAAACAGGATGGTTCAAGCCAAGGAATGGCTGAGCAGCCGGGCTTCGCTCCAGATGGAGGACGGAGAGAATGAAGTGTTTTTTACTTCATGGAATGCCCACTCGGTTTATTTCGAAGATCCTGCGGGGAATATCGTGGAGTTTATAGCCAGACATAACCTGAAAAACGCTTCGGAGGAGGCATTCTCATCCCGTTCTTTGCTCTGTGTCAGCGAAATCGGAATCGTCCGGGACGAGGTAATCCCGTTTGTGAGGGAACTTAATCGTCAAGGATTTCCGAACTGGAAAGAGGATAGCGAAGGGTTGACGCCGGTCGGAGATGAACTGGGTTTATTCATTGTAGTCAGGGATCAAAGGATATGGTTTTTTTCGCGTAGACCGGCGTCCCGTTTTCCTGTAAACGTAAAAGTTGAAGGGCGAGCGGAGTGGATGGAACTGTGAATATGGCGGCTGACTGATACGCAACCCGGCTTTGCGCGAATGTATAAGATCGCGTGGAGCCGATTACTCAACGTCAAAGTTAAAATAGGTAGAGGGATACGGTTCATTTTTCAGCGTATAATGCCACCATTCTTTGCTGTAAGGCTTGAAGCCTTGGTTCACCATGGCGGTTTTGAGAATATACCGGTTCTTTCGCTGCTCTTTCGCAATCAGCTTCGTGCCATGGCTGGAAATTTCGCCGAGAAAGTCCACCCGGCTGCCCATATCGACCTCTTCGCCGGTTCTTTTATAGACGAGCGTCAGATCGACCGTGCTGCCCCTGGAGTGTCCGGATTTGCTGGAGAGGTAGCCGAGCTTGAACAGGTTCTTTTTATCGACGTCCGGATAAAATAGATCCTTCATCAGGATATCATCGCTTTTCTTGGACCAGGAGATGAAGTGGTTTACGGCTTTTTGCGGACGGTAGGCATCGATGATTTTGAGCCGATATCCTTGCTTGTCCAACTCGCCATTCGCTTTCTTCAGCGCTTTGGCCGCTTTGGACGTCAGGATGGCCAAGGGGGCTTCATAACCTTTTATCTGCTGCCCGATAAAGTTATTATCGCTATAATATCGGATATCATACTGGGCGGTCGGAATGACTTCATCCAGATAAACAAAGCCTTTCGGCAGTTTGTTCTGCTTGATGACGACAGACTCCTCTACACCCTCCGGATGAGTCTTATTGTCCCTGGCGGCAGCTGCGTTACCTTCTCGGGTGAAGCTGCAGGCCATAAGGATCAGCAAAAGTGATAACCCCATGATGGTATAATGTTTAAACCGGGGTTTAAAACGGGATGCGGACATGAATTTCACTCCTTTGGTTTGTTTTTTAGGCCAACCCCACTTCCTATGATTATAGTACAGTAATTTATACTGTGATACCTATTGGATGAGGTGAGAAAATGACAGCATCTTCACTTGACCGTTACAAAGGATGCCTGGTCGGGCTGGCGGTGGGCGACGCGATCGGAACGACCGTCGAATTCTCGGCACCGGGAACCTTTGCCCCCGTGACCGATATGATCGGCGGCGGTGTGTTTGGGCTTCGGGCCGGACAATGGACGGATGATACTTCCATGGCTCTCTGCCTGGCGGAGAGTTTGCTGGATAAACAAGGATTCGACCCCAAAGCCCAGATGGCCCGCTATCACAGCTGGATGATGTACGGGTACTTAAGCTCCACCGGGGAATGTTTTGATATCGGAAACGCCACGAAAGAGGCGATCTTGAATTTTGAGCGAACCGGAGAAGGCTACTCGGGATCGCAGGATCCTAATTCGGCAGGCAACGGCTCCATCATGAGACTCGCCCCTGTCCCGATGTTTTATGGAGCGGAGCCAGAGAGAGCCATTCACTTTGCGGAGCTAAGCTCCAAAACGACGCATGCCGCGACGGAATGCATCGATGCCTGCCGGGGATTTGCCGCCTGTCTTCTCGGCGCGCTTCACGGATGGAGCAAGGAGGACATTTTGTCGGATAAGCCCATTAAGGAGTTCATGGGGACCGCCCCGTTAGGTCCAAAGGTGGGGGAAGTGCTCGGAGGATCGTATAAAGATAGCGAGCCCCCGCTCATCCGCGGTACCGGCTATGTCGTTAAATCACTGGAAGCGGCATTATGGGCCTTCTATAAGTCAAACACTTATGAGGAAGGCGTTCTGCTGGCCGTAAATCTTGGGGAGGACGCCGACACGACGGCGGCGGTATATGGGCAGTTGGCGGGAGCCTATTACGGTTTCGCGGCAATTCCCGACCATTGGGTCAACAAATTGGCCTATGGTGACTTGATTGAAGACCTGGCCGAGCAGCTTTACAAGCATGCCTATAAAGGATGAAGAATTTAAGACGCAAAAATTCGGATCATTGCAATAAACGTGGAAGGTAATCCACCTCATTTTGCACGCAAGGAAAGAATAACTGGAAAACCTCCAACTAATTTTGCTGATTTGCCCAAAATGCTGCGATTAACTGGAAAACCTCCAGTTAATTTTGCGAATACTGAGGAGTTGCGGGTGGATAGGTTTAATTAGATGGAGGTTTTCCATCTAATCTTGCTTTTTGGGGATATGCGGAACAATTAACTGGAGGAAATGCAGTTAATTGTTACCCGACGGCCCAATCGGCTCAAAGCCCTCCATAACAAGCAAACCAGCATGCTATTCAAGCAAGAGGACTATTCCTCTTGCTTATTTGTACTTGGCTTTTGGTGTGATGCAAAAATTCCCGGAGGCATGTCACTTGACTAGTTCATTCAATTCCATTATATTAGTAAATGCTTTAATAATTAAGTCATAATTATTTCAGTTATTTAATTAAAATTTTTATATATGTAAAGCAAGCGAGGTGCAATCAAAAAGAGAGAAGACTCATATGGAGGGAATCCAGTTGGTACAAAAAGAAACGCTGCTTGAAGTGACCACGATGTTCGGAACGCTCATTAAAGCCATTTCGCAGGAGTGGAACAAACGGGGGGCGGAATACAACTTGAGTTTTCCGCAGTTTAAAATGCTTCATATTTTGACTAGGACCGGACAGCAAAAGGTTTCGCATTTGGCGGAAAAGCTGGGGCTAACCTCGGCGGCCATTACCGGCTTGACGGACCGCCTTCTGATGGAAGGCTATGTCACAAGAGACCGGGACGAGAAGGACCGCAGGGTCGTTTACATTGCGGCTACCGAAAAAGGGCAAGAAATTATCCGGACGATTACGGAAAATCACGAGGAATCGACGCAGACGATTTTCAGTTCGTTGGACGAAGAGGATATCATGCATCTGAAGCGGATTTTTACGGCTATGCTTGCCAATTTCGAGAGATAATCAAGAAATAGAGAATAGAGATAAATAGATAAACAGAGGTGGAGAGAGAAAATGGAACACTTATCACAAAAGCGCAAAGTGACGATCATGATCGCCATTATGGCGGCCATGTTCTTTGCGGCAATTAACCAGACGATCACGAGTACCGCGATGCCGCGGATCATATCGATCCTGGACGGCATGGATTATTACACGTGGACGATTAACATTTATTTGTTAACCTCGACGATTGCAACCGTGCTGGTCGGCAAACTGTCCGATATGTTCGGACGCAAACCGTTTATATTAATCGGTATATTATTGTTTATGGTCGGAGCCTTCCTGACAGGGACTTCCGACGACGTATTTCAATTCATTACTTACCGGGGGATCCAAGGGATCGGTGCCGGTATTATTCAATCCACGGCCTTCACGGCGGTAGGGGACTTGTTCGCTCCGCGCGAACGCGGTAAATGGATGGGCTTCATGACTGCAATCTTCGGTTTCTCCAGCGTACTCGGCCCGACGCTTGGCGGATATCTGGTAGATCATCTGGATTGGCACTGGCTGTTCTGGATCTTCCTGCCGCTCGGCATCGTCGCCTTCATCATGATTCTTACTTTGTTCCCGAAAGTGGATCGCAAGCGCGGGGAAAGCATCGACTATCTCGGTTCGTTGTTCATGACTACGACCATCGTACCGCTGTTGCTGGCGTTTTCTTGGGCAGGTACGCAATATGACTGGGGTTCGGTGCAAATTTTGGGCCTTCTCGGGGTTACTTTAGTTTCGGCTATCATTTTTGTGTTCGTCGAATTGAAAACCAAAAATCCGATTTTGCCGATGCATCTGTTTAAAAACGGCGTCGTTACGATTTCAAATATCATCGGGTTCATTATGAACTTCGGCATGATGGGCGCCATGATCTATATCTCGTTCTTCGTGCAAGGCGTCATGGGTATTTCTCCTACTTATTCCGGGTATGTTACGATGCCAATGTCCATCTTCATGGTCGTAACGAGTGCCATCACAGGTCAACTCATTGCCAAAAAAGGCAAGTACAAACGCTATGCCTTGATCGGCGTACCGATTATGATAGTAGGTATGGCGTTGATGGTAATTATGAACAGCGTCTGGATGGCGGTTCTGGCCATGATCGTATTCGGTGTCGGTCTTGGTTTGGGGATGCCCGTATTCTCGCTGGCTACGCAAAATGCGGTTCCACATAAGGAACTCGGTGTTGTTACGGCTTCTTCCCAATTGTTCCGTAACCTCGGCGGTACGATCGGTATCGCAGTGATGGGTACGGTTATGTCCAACAGCCTGACAACCAACCTGAAGACAGCGATGACGTCGGCAGACGCTCCGGACTTCAGCAAAGTTGATCCTGAAATGGCGAAGCAGTTGACGGCATTTGCCAATCCGCAAGCGCTGATGAACAAGCCGCTGATCGAGCAAACGCAGGCAAGCCTGCCAGCCGATATTAAGCCTTTGTTCGCGCAAATGATCGCAGCGATTCGCGATGCACTTGGCGATACGCTGTCCGTCGTGTTCTTGACGGCTACGCTCGTACTGGTTGTGGCATTCGTTCTGGTATTTTTCCTGAAGGAACTTCCGCTCCGCACAACCAATGAAGCGGCTCCGGCAGGTGCGGCTCCGCAAGACGCAAAGGAAGAAAGCTCTAAGATCGCTCAGACAGCGGCCGGAGCTAAGGCGTAAGCTAAATTAGCATAAATATAAAGGGCAATGCCAAGGTCTAAGACCTCGGCATTGCCATTATTTATTTAGCTCAGCGTTCGAGCACAAGCTCGAGCTGGACGGAAATGTCATTTTCGGTTTCGAGTACGACCGAATGCGGATTTTCCATGCCGAAGTCGGCAAAGGTTACTTTTGTCAGACCTGATAATCTAACCTGACCTTCCTGATACAGTGCCTGCCCGTCAAACGAGACTTCCTTATCGATCCCTTTGACGGTCAGTGTACCGTTCATGGTAAAGTCATAGACCGAACCTTCCGTCCATTCTGCAGGCAGCCCCTCAAAGGAGGAAGCCGTAAAGGAAGCTTCCGGAAATTCCGCTACGTTGAAGAATTCCGCCTGCTGGATATGCCCGTCCCGTTGGCCGTTTCCGGAACTTACTTGGGTCATGTCTATCTTGCCGTCAGCTTTCATCTTGGCGGAATCTTCCAGGTCAATAACCCAACTGCCGCTAACCGCTGTATTTTCGAAATTCACCGTCTCCCTGGAGGTAGTGACCGAAAAATAAACTTTCGAGTCCGCGGCGATCGCCCATTCTCCATTCAACTGGGCAGGGTCTACTACCGCGCCTCCTTCCTGACTTTCCGCCGCATTAGCCGAAGCATCGGCCGGTGCCGAATTAACGGTTGAGCTTCCGGCAGGAATGGCTTTCGTAATTTCAACCTGATTGCCCAAATATTGATCTAGGAATGCATAGCCGCCCGCACCGACGAGTAGAACTGCAGCAGCGCCTGTAATGATCCAATTTCTAGTTTTTTTGTTCATGGATTTATTCCTCCTATCCTGATCTGTTTCCTAATCTAACACCCTAATGTGTCGGGAAGATGTCCGCACGAAGTTCCACCTCATACCAATTTAGGTGGATAAAAGGTTTTGAGATACTTGCGGGGGAGGCAAGGATATGTTAAATGATTAAATACGAGAATCTATGTATATCAAAAATAAATTATTCGCCAATACACGATCCAAAAGGAGGATGCTGTGAAAACCGTACTTATTGTAGAAGATGAAGAGGCGATCTCACGCGTCCTTGCCGCCTATCTTAGGAAGGCGGGATTCCTGCCTCTCAGGGCATCTAACGGGGCAGCGGCATTGGAGTTATTCGAAGCGAATGGCCCGGAGCTGATTCTGCTTGACCTGATGCTACCCGATACCGACGGAATGGCACTGCTGTCCACGATTCGGGAAACCAGCGCCTGTCCCGTCATCATGCTGACGGCACGGGACGGCATTGCCGACCGGCTGGCGGGTCTCGACGGCGGTGCCGATGATTATATGATTAAGCCTTTCGTCCCGGAAGAGGTGGTCGCGCGGGTAAATGCCGTGTTGCGCCGGCAGCCTCATTGGATTGACCGGGGGAGCAAGCGGATTTACGGCAATTTGGTCATCGACCTTGCTGCCAAGCAGGTGATGGTGAACGGGGCGGAGGTCGCGTTAAATCCCCGTGAGCTTGCTTTGATGCTGTTTTTGTCGGAGTGGCCAAACCGGACGTTTACCCGGGAGCAGCTGATTGAACAGGTGTGGGGAATCGATTACGACGGCAGCGACCGTGCGGTCGATTTATCCATCAAACGGTTGCGGCAATCGCTGTCCCACTGGTCTATCGAAGAAGGAGAAATCCGTACGCTGCGGGGAATGGGGTATCAGTTGTGGATCAGAGAATAAATTCGAAACAAACTTCGATCTTGTCGTATTGGACGATCCGGTACTTCATTATTTTATGTCTCGGTTTAGCCATCATTGCCTTGGCCGCCGTTTACTGGATCCGGGAAACGGCGATGGACAACCGGCTGAAGACGACGGGTCTGCTGGGGCAGGAAATTTCAGAGCGGGTAGCTTCCCCCGGAGGGGAGATCGTGATCCCGCCCGAGTTCGATGGGCTGTTGAAAAGCAGGTTTGTCTATTTCAATTTGGACAAAAACGAGCTATGTCTGATTATTACCGACAAACAGGGGAATCTGGTCTTTTCCCGGCCGGAGATCAGCGAGGGGCAAATGCGGAACAAGCTGACGGATGACCTTGCCCGCTCGAAGGACCACCGGTTTCTTGCCGTGACAACGCCGATTATGAGCGGCAGTGAGCCGATGGGGCAGGTATCGCTGTTACAATCCAAGCGCTCGCTCACTTATAGTCCGAATGAGATTATCTTGATCGTGGTGCTGCTGCTTACGCTCATCCTGTGCGGCTGGATTACTCTGTATTCCTTGTCCCGGAAGTTGTCCCGCCCGATTCGCAGCGTGGCTCACAGCGCCAGGCAAATTGCCGCGGGCTCATATGATGTCGAGTTGAACGTGAAGACGCGGGAACGGGAGATCAATGAACTGGTCGGTTCCTTTAAAGACATGGCCTTACGGCTGAAGCAGCTGGAGGAATGGCGTGCCCTGTCGCTAGCCGGCGTTACGCATGAACTGAAAACTCCGGTCACGTCCATAAAAGGACTGTTGCTGGCTGTGCGTGAGGATGTTGTCAGCCCGGAGGAAGCGGAGGAGTTTCTCGATATCGCACTCAAAGAATCGGAACGGATGGAGCGGATGGTGGCCGATTTGCTCAATTACAACGCGATGTCCTCAGGCAGTTTGGAGATGCGGAGCGATCACCTCGATGTGAAGGTGCTCGTTGAGGAAATTGTGTATCAATGGAAACTGGCGCATGAGAAAGACGAGGTCACAGTTGCCGTGAATTCCGAAGACGGAGATTTGCTAACCGGCGGAGACGCGCTCCGAATTCAGCAGATTATCGTCAATTTGTTGAATAACGCGCTTCAGGCTGCAACTTGCGAGCGTCCGCTGCAAATCGGTATCCTGCTTACGGCCCGCGATAATCATATTGAAATTGCCGTCAGCGATAACGGCAGCGGGATTGCGACGGACGAACAGAGCCAGATTTTCGAACGCTTTTACCGCGGGGAATCGAAAAAACGCAAGGTGCGCGGGCTGGGTCTGGGATTGACCTACAGCCGTTTGCTTGCCCGCGCCCAGGGTGGAGAGTTGAAGCTGGACAGCAGCTCGGATATCGGCAGTACTTTCGTGCTGGAGCTAAGGCATCAGGTCCATTTGGCCAATTAATTTACTTCTATAAATAAGCCGTCTATCGCGCTTTTGGGGCGCGGGACGGCTTTGTTTCATTTAACTTTAGATGCTTGCCTTTACAATGGGAAAATATGCTATTCTGATATCATTGGATTTTATCGAAAAACCTTCGGCATCAAGACGGATACGATCCTTCATCGAGTTCTAAAGGAGCATCTGCAAAAATGAATAAGTCGGCAATAAAAAGCTTTGCGATTTGGGCAAGAAACAAGCTTATCGCAGACATCGGGTACAAGGCGGGATTGCTGGGAATTACGGAAACGGAGATCAAGAACCCGCTGCCGCAGTCAACGCAAGAGGTACAGGTTTTCGATAGCGGCACGAAGGAACCGTATTCCATCCGCGGCGGGGAAATGGAGCGGCGAAAAAATCTGGCCGAGGCGATTCGAAGCAGAGCAGAGCGTTTCGATTATGCAACGGCCTATAGAAACACGATCGAAGAGGTGGCCTATGCCTGGTTTGTCCGTCTGATCGCCGTGCGTTTCATGGAAGTGAACGGTTATCTTCCGTCCCGGATCCGGGTCTTGTCCTCGGAAAGCCATTCCAAGATCGAACCGGACCTGGTGACTGCTCCTTTTGATGCCGATCTGGACTATACATCTACGGAGAGAGAAGAGATCCTGCAACTGAAACACGATAACCGGCTGGATGAGCTGTTCCGTATGCTTTTCATCAAGCAGTGCAACGCATTGAACGCCGTTTTGCCCGAACTGTTTCAGCGAACGAACGACTATACAGAACTGTTGATGGACTTAACGTTCACCGATGTCGAGGGCGTGGTCTACCGTCTCGTGCGCGATATTCCGGAAGACGACTTCAACGTGGGGAAGGAAGGCCAGGTCGAAATAATCGGTTGGTTATACCAGTATTACAATACGGAGTCGAAAGACGAAGCCTTTGCCTTGCTAAAAAGGAACGTCAAGATCACGAAAGAGCGCATCCCCGCGGCTACCCAGCTGTTTACGCCGGACTGGATCGTGCGGTACATGGTCGAAAACAGCCTTGGCCGCCTTTGGACAGAAGGCCATCCTGACACCAAACTGAAGGCGCGCTGGAAATATTACCTGGATGAAGCTGCGCAGAAGCCGGATGTACAGGCGCAACTGGAGAATATCCGCGAAGAATATAAAGGCATCAAACCGGAGGAGATCACGGTGATCGATCCTTGCATGGGCAGCGGTCATATTCTGGTCTATGCATTTGATGTCCTGATGCAAATCTATGAAAGCTATGGCTACAGCCAGCACGATGCCGCAAGAAGCATCATTGAATATAATCTGTACGGCCTGGATATCGACGACCGGGCTTATCAGCTATCTTATTTTGCTCTCATGATGAAAGCGAGGCAGTATAATCGCTGCATTCTGAATGGTGAAATCCAGTGTCATGTCTATGTCATTCGGGAGAGCAACGACATTAACGCGGCGCACCTGGAGCATTTCGGCTGCGGGTTGAGCAAAGCGGAACGCGATACGGCACTGGACCAAATGAAATATGTGCTGAATACGATGAAAGACGCCAAGGAATACGGTTCGATGATCCGGATCGAGAACCTGGATTGGGGGCTGCTGCAGACGTTTATTGAGCAGAGAGATTTTAACGGCTCAATTGCGGCGGACAGGATTAACCCCGACAACACCCCGGTGCAACTCCGCCAGATGGTGGATATCGCGGCCATCATGGCTCGGAAGTACGATGTGGTGGTGACGAATCCTCCCTATATGGGAGGCAAGCAAGGCATGAACGACAAGCTGCAAAACTACGTTGTGCATGCCTACCCCCTGAGCAAGGCGGATCTTTGCACCGTTATGATGGAGAGAGGCTTGGTTTTTATGAAAGAAACCGGCTTTCAAGCGATGATTACGCAGCAATCGTGGATGTTCTTGTCCAGCTACCAATCCTTCCGGAATAAATTTATGGCCTTGAACTTTACGAATATGGTTCACTTGGGCGCCCGCGCTTTTGAAGAAATCGGCGGAGAAGTCGTCCAGACCGTCGCTTACGTTTTAACGAAACGGCGGATCGAAAATTACGTTACCCGATTTACGAGATTAAGTCAGTATGATAACGCGGCGGAGAAACAAAGGCAGTTTTTTAATGATACGAACGGATATGAAAAAAAGATTAGCGAGTTTCGGCTGATTCCCGGCGCGCCATTCTCTTATTGGCTTAGCGACAAGATCTATGAGGCCTACGGCAAATGGGGGAGCTTCGGCTCCGTCGGCCATCCGGCAACCGGAATGATGACGGCGAACAACGATAAATTCTTAAGATTATGGTTTGAAATCAACAGTAATGAATTCATGCAAACCGACGTTTGGGGCCATAAATGGATCATTTATCTGAAGGGCGGTCCATTCAGAAAGTGGTACGGAAATCTGGATTACCTGTTGAAATACAATAACGATCCGAATTACATATTGCAGCAAAAGAACGCGACCGTCATGAAGATTGAAACGCTGCAACGGCCAAAATGCACATGGACCGACATCACCTCGGGGAAAAACGGGTTCCGGTACGCGCCCGCCTCTTCTTTCCATGATAAATCGGGACATTGTTTCTATCCCGCTCCCCAAGATCAATATTGGCTCTTGGGGTATGCCAATAGTGTTGTTTTTCAAATGAATCTCAAAATTTTCAATCAAAGCATCCATTGCCAGGCCGGGGATGTCGGAAAGGTCGTTATTCCGCCCGTGGAGCTTGTTCCGGTGCAGAAAGTGGCGGCATTGGCGAAAGAATCGGTGGATATCTCCCAAGAAGATTGGGACGCTTTCGAAACGTCGTGGGAGTTCTCAAGCCATCCTTTTCTAATTCACAAAACGACAGAACGAATCGCGGATGCCTTTACCGATTGGTCCCGGTATGCCGCTTCCCGGTTTCATCGGCTGCAATCCAACGAGACCGAGCTCAATCGCCTATTTATCGATATTTTCGGACTCCGGGAGGAGTTGTCGCCGGAAGTCGGCGATAAAGACGTTACGATCCGCAAAGGTGATCTCGGCCGCGATGTCCGGTCGTTCCTGTCCTATGCCGTCGGCTGCATGTTCGGGCGCTACAGCCTGGATGAGGACGGTCTTGTCTACGCTGGCGGCGTATGGGACGACAGGAAGTACAGCACTTTTATTCCGGACCTGGACAATATCATTCCAATCACGGATGAGGCGTACTTTGAGGATGATATAGTCGGCTTGTTCTGCACATTTCTGGAAAAGACGTTCGGAGCGTCTTCCCTTGAAGAAAATTTGGATTTCATCGCCAAAGCTTTGAGTAACCGCGGGGATACATCCAGAGAGGTGATCCGATGTTATTTCCTGAAGGATTTCTTCAAGGATCACTGCCGGATTTATCGGAAACGTCCGATTTACTGGCTGTTCGACAGCGGCATGTCGGACGGTTTTAAGGCGCTGGTCTATATGCACCGTTATCATGCCGATACGATCGGTAATCTGCGGAACGATTATCTCCACCGGCTGCAGCGCATTTATGACAGTGAAATTTCCCGCATGCAGGAAAGTATCAATGACGGCAGCAGTGCCCGTGAAGTAGCGGCTGCCGCGAAGCGGGAGGAAAAGCTGACCAAGCAATTGAAAGAAAGCCGGGAATATGACGAGAAAATGGCTCATCTGGCCCTGGCACGCATCCCCCTAAATCTGGATGACGGGGTTAAAGTCAACTTCGAGAAAGTGCAGAGGGGCTCGAACGGCAAGATACTAGGTGTACTAGCTGCGATTTAAATGGCCATGAAAAGTGCAGGCGAAATTTTTATAATTTGGTAGGATATTGGAAGTACTGAGTCGAAGTAGGAAGGAATATTTTAGCATTATCGGACTAGAAGGAGAGGATTAATTATCAAAAGGGCCATATGGTTAGGACGGGCTAAAGTACATGGTTGGTTGTTGGCGGGTTTAATGATTGTCTATTTGATCTGTTTAAATTCCGTGATCATGATGGAAATCATCCGCAGGAACGAGGGGATGTACGAATATGGAATGGGTGTTCTATTTATGATTCCTCTGAACTTGATATATACCTTCCTATGCTTATCAACCATCGTGTTATATATTTGTTCCGCTATTTTCAACAAGGCTTATATGATTCTGATCGGGACTCTAATCTTCTTTGTTCTTACAGTGTGTCAGCATCTGCTTGCATCGTACTTCGGAACTTACACAGGGTATGAGATTTGGGCTTACCTGCTTTCTTTGTGCGGAATGGTGAGTTATATTTTATCGCTCGCTTTAAAGCAGGGCAGACCCGTTGAATGACTGCGTTAACTTTTTATAAAGGATAAGGATCGGTGTTCAAATGAGGGCGAGACGGTTATTGGGGCTATTGCCGGCGATTGGCTTACTCCTTCCCGGATGCTTCCTCGACGACTTGTCGGAGCCCTACTTTTTCTGGCTAGCGGCGACTCCTTCATTGCTCCGGCTAGAACGGACACCGATTTTATGATCGTTTACCGAATTAAGAAGTAAATAAGTGAAAGGGTTTACGATAAGCTCAGAACCTTCAGGAGGATTTCCTGAAGGTTCTTTCTATTTATATTCAGTCTACAATTTGACCCAAGCAACAAGGCCATCGGGTTGATCGGGGTTAATGCCCTGACGCTCGGCACTTGCCAATGCGGCGATTTGCGGAATGAAGATAAATGGAATGCCTTGTACGGCAACATCTAATCTATTGTCCGAGATGATAGCTAAATCGACGTGTTCTGCCTCTATCGTGTCGGCATGATCAGCGAATGCGATAATCGTTGCACCTCTGTCTTTGATATCACGCATCAGGTTGAGCTGTTGTTCCGTGCCATTGCCGGTGATCGCCGCGATTACGAGTGTATCCGGTCCCACAGTGACCATCGGACCATGACGAACGTCCAGCAGATGATAGGAATGTGCTTGTACCTTCGCAATTTCAGTCAAAGCGATAGCACCTTCGGAAGCGAGGCCTTGAAGTTCGCCATCCGCAAGCACAACGGCATTGGACCATGCGAAATCGGCTGCTTTTCGAATATCGCTTTCTACACGTGCCATGTAGGCTTCGCCCTGGTTGATCGCCTTTTGGATGTCGGCGATAACGGCTTCATCTTCGCCGAGAAAAGCGGCCAACATCAGATTGGCTACATAAAGATTGGTTACGGTCCGGGTCTGGCAGACGCTATGGTCAAATGCCCAAGGTAACTCCAGCGATAAATTAGCCTGTTTCGAAAGCGGAGAATCCGTTACACAGGAAAGTGACAGCACGGCAACAGGTTTACCGGTTTGGAGCAATCGAAGTGCCTCGACGACTTCGCTTGTGCTGCCGGAACGCGACGGGGCTACCAGTAGGGTATTTTCTAACAAAGCATTGTATCGTTCAGGGTTTAGCATGAGGTCGCCACCGGCTAATGCGTTTGCCGGAAGTCCTGCACGTAGCCGGGTAGAAAACGCAGCGGATTCGCTTAAGCAGTAGCTTGATCCGCAGCCGACAAAAGTAACGGAAGTGATGGACTCCGATTTTGCGAAGGAAACAATTTCCTGCCTTTTAGAAAACATGTAGTCATAGGTTTGTTGTAAAGCCGTGTATTGTTGCTTCATTTCTCTATAAGTCAAACTCATCGATGATAACCTCCCGAATATTGTTGTGCAACTAATGTGAGTGTAATTCAATAAGATTGCAATTTCAATCATAAAATGAAAATTTAGATCAAAATATGAAATGTACAATCATTTAATTGGTGTTTTTATAGGTTTCTTTTCTAATAATTATCAAAAAGATCAATAAAAAGATTGAAAAAATCATTTTACCGGATTATTATAATCATGAAATGAAATAAAACATCAAGTCGATTTCGCCGCATAGACAAGGGGGAATGTTGATGCAGCATAAAGCAACTAGAATTTATAACGCACGGATTCTAACGCCGAATGGCTGGATAGAGAACGGCAGATTGCTCATCAGAAATGGAATCATCTCCGAAATTTCCGGTTCTGGAATGAAGGAAGAGGATGAGGGTGAAGAACATGAGCTTGTGGACGCCTGTGAAGGGATTTTGCTACCGGGGTTCATCGATATTCATGTTCATGGCGGCGGCGGGTACGATGCCATGCTGGGAAGTGAGGAACAAATCCAGGGGATGTGCAGATTTCATGCTTCTAAAGGAACAACTTCCTTACTGGCAACGACACTTACCGCGACGCATGATGAAATTATTAAGGCTCTGGAATGCGCTGGACAATCCATGAAGGCAGAACGCGAACCGGATGGAGCTAACTTGTTAGGCGTTCATTTGGAAGGTCCATTTCTGAATGCAGCCAGATGCGGGGCACAGAACCCCGGGGATCTTCGTGAACCTTCTATTGAAGAATTTGATGCCTTCTGGGCAGCTTCGCAAGGAACCATCAAACTCATGACGATAGCGCCGGAACTGCCCCATGCGGAAGAAGTCATCCGCCATGCTGTACGCAAAGGAGTTGTTATTTCCTTAGGCCATACCGATGCCGACTTCGAAACGATGGAGCGGGCGTCGGAGTGGGGCGCTACACAAGTAACACATCTTTTCAACGGAATGAAGCCTTTACATCATAGGGAACCAGGTGCCGTCGGCGGATCGCTGATGCTGGATCAATTAGCGGTTGAAGTGATTTGCGATGGTATTCATGTGCACCCCAGTTTGATCAAATGGGCTTTCAACATAAAGCCGGAGGGAAAAGTTATTCTGATCACGGATAGCATGTGCGCGGCCGGATGTCCCGATGGGGAATATGTACTTGGAAAACTGCCCGTTATCATGAAACAAGGAAAAGTGTACTTGAAACAAGGTGATGGAACGGAAGGCGGTCTGGCAGGCAGTTCGCTAACGATGATCGAGGCTCTGGCTAACGCAGTTAAGTTTACGGGCATGGACATTGCGGACCTTGTTCCCGCACTAACGATTCATCCTGCTACGCAAATTGGCGTTAACGATTCCAAGGGAAGCATTGAACCGGGAAAAGACGCAGACCTGATCCTAGTGAATGAGCATTTTAAAGTGCTACGAACTTTTGTGCAAGGCCATCAGGTCTACGCTTGTGAGGATTAATGCTAGAGAGGAGGGGGCTTCCATGAAATATGCAGCCGGCGTTGATGTAGGAGGTACCAATGTGGAATGCGGCATATTGGATGAACTCGGGAATCTCCTGATTAAGCGGAAATATCGAACCCACCCCGAAAGAGGCGCGGACGCTATTCTAGAAAGTATCGCTATAACGCTCGAACAGCTCCGGGCTGAAGCCGGAATTGCCGATCATGATATCGAAGTCATCGGTTTAGGGATCCCCGGACTTGTTGATCCCGAGGCAGGCATTAGTCTTCGGGCAGTTAATCTGAACTGGAATCAAGTGCCTGTGGCGGCTAAGCTCATGGAGCTTACAGGCAAACCGGTCTTTATAGATAATGATGTCCGCATGTATATCTATGGAGAAGCGATTGCAGGTGCCGGCCGCGGCTACGATTACGTCTACGGGATTACCATTGGCACGGGCTTGGCGGCTGCGTTTGTACAACACGGAGAGATCCATCGCGGGCACCGCTTTATGGCCGGGGAGATCGGACACATACCGGTCAATCATGACGGTTTTGCCTGCGGCTGCGGAAGAAACGGCTGTCTCGAAACCATCGTATCCGCAACGGGGATTGCCAAGCAAGCTCAGGCGCGAATCGAACAAGGCGAGGCGAGCTTGCTTAAAGAGTGGTTTGCCGATGTGAAGGACATCCGCTCAAGCGATGTTTCCGGGGCTTGTTTAGCAGGCGACGAACTGTCGCGGGATGTGCTTGAACAGACGGGACGCGAACTCGGGCGCGCACTGGCTTGGGTTATACCGACCCTCTCGCCCGATGTGATTGTGATCGGTGGAGGCGGCGCCCTAGCTGGCGAACTTATTTTTGAACCGATGAAAGATGAACTCAATCAATGTTTGCTTCAGGATTATCGTAATCATTTTGCCATCAAGAGTGCGGAACTTAGCGACACGGCAGGCATTATTGGGAGTGCGCTTTGGGCGCTGCATCAACATAGACAAGGTTAAGAACCCACTGCTTTAGGGCCGGTTTATCCGGCATAACACAATTAGGAGGAACTTATCATGACACTTATCTCATCCACTGAAATGCTGCAAATCGCCCGTAAAAATAAATACGCGGTCGGTGCTTTTAATGTCCACACCTTGGAAATGCTTCAGGCCGTTGTTGAAGCGGCAGTCGAAACCGATTCCCCGCTCATTATCCAATCCACGGTAGGAACGGTTAAACATTTAGGTCCCGATTTTATCGCCGAAGCCGCTAAGGTTGCAGCGGATCGTTCCGGACTCCCGATTGCCTTGCATTTGGACCATTGCACGGATTTTTCGACGATTGTTCAGTGTATCCGTGCGGGTTATACGTCGGTTATGATCGACGCTTCCATGTTTGCGTTTGAAGAGAATGTGGAACGCACGCTTAAAGTCATGGAAATCGCTCTCGCCGCAGGGGTAAACGTGGAAGCGGAACTTGGCAAAGTCGGCGGCGTCGAGGATGATATCGTCGTAGCCGAACACGAAGCGCTGCTTGCCGACCCCGAAGATTGCAGATTGTTTATTGAACGTACGGGTGTGCCTACCTTAGCGCCAGCCATCGGTACGGCCCATGGCATATATAAAGGGGAGCCGAACATCGACTTTGATCGCATCGCGAAAATTGCCGAGGTCGTTGATGTTCCGCTGGTTTTACACGGCGGTTCAGGAATCCCGGCAGAGCAAGTAAGGAAGGCGGTAGCTCTGGGAATGTCTAAAATGAACGTCGCTACGGAATTGCGGATCGCGTTCTCGAATGCGATTAAAGATGTATTCGCCGTAAACGGGGAAGAGAATGACCCTCGTAAATATATGGTTCCTGCCAAGGAAGCGGTGAAGCGCCTTGCGATGGAGAAAATGGAACTTTGCGGATGTATCGGAAAAGCCGGGGATCTTCGATGATTACAACGGTCACGCTTAATGCGGCCATCGATAAAACGTACTATGTAAATCCGTTTAAGCCGGGCGGCGTGCAACGCGTCGCCCGGCAAATGGCCGAGCCGGGCGGTAAAGGCAATAATGTGGCCAAAGTCATCAAGCTGCTTGGCGGCGATGTAACGGCAACCGGATTTGTTGCCGGCAACAACGGTTCTTTTATTGAACGCAGCTTGATCAACCGGGGAATTCAAACTTCCTTTGTTCCCGTAGCGGGAGAATCGCGCATTTGTCTGAACATCATGGATGAGTTCAGCGGAAGCTCGACAGAGTTGCTTGAACAGGGACCCGATATCAATGACGATCAAATCGCGGAGATGAAAGAGACGATACACAGACTTGCCCTGCAATCGAGTGTTATGGTGCTGTCAGGTAGCTTGCCTCCGGGTGCCCCTGCAGACCTTTATGCTGATCTTATCGGGATCATACAGCAGACAAAGGCACGCGTATTCTTGGATACTAGCGGCGCTGCGCTAAGCAGCGGTCTGCAAGCGCGGCCTCATTTTGTGAAGCCGAATGAACATGAGCTAGCCGGGTTGTTGGGACAAATACAACTTATGGGGTCCGAATGGGCCGGAGCAGCGCAGAAGCTGGCAGCCGAGGGGATCGCACAAGTGTGTGTCACGCTCGGTGACCGGGGAGCTATCGCATTCATCGATGGACAAGGGTACCGTGTTATTCCTCCAACCATTCAGGCCGCAAATACGGTCGGCTGCGGAGATTCATTTGTTGCAGGCATGGCGTTTGCGGAAGAACGTGGAGATTCGCCTGCGGAGAAGCTGCGCATTGCTTCAGCGGCGGCAGCAGCTAATGCCATGTCTGAGAAAGCAGGCCATATTGATTATAATTTTTTTCAAGATTACGTTAAGCAGGTGAAGGTTGTAACCTTATAATTGCATAGCTCGTTCATATTCTTGCAATTGACTTCAGCCTACTTGCAAATTAGCCTTCCATCCTCCAAAATTAGGATTAGAAGGAATGACGGGCTGTTATTAAAGGAGAGAGTTATGGAATATTCAAAGGGCGAGCTGCGCAGATTGAAAGCTCTGGAACTCATAAAATTGCACGGGAAAATATCCATTCAAGAAATAGTTGAAGCTATCGGCTGTTCGGAAGCTACCGCAAGACGCGACTTGGATTTATTGGAAAAGTCAGGACAAATTATTCGTACCATTGGAGGAGCCGTCTATGAAGGTGCGCTTATGCAACCGGTATCCGAATTACCCTTTGCGGATAAGCGTTTTTTTCAGCGGCAAAGTAAAGAAAGAATTGCCGAAGTTGCTGCGAAGCTGGTGGAAGAAGGCGATATTGTATGCCTAACGGGAGGTACAACGACTTTTTTCATTGCCAGAGCTTTGAAAAAGCATCGCAATATTACGATCGTCACCAATGCAGTCAATATTGCTGCCGAGTTAGCCGATGCGGACGGCGTTCAAGTGGTTGTGATCGGCGGCATCATGCGCGCCAAGAGCTACGAGCTTAGCGGTCCGCTTGCGGAAAGCGTCATCGACAAAATCAACGTCACCAAGATGTTTCTTGGGATAGATGGTGTTTCTTTAGGTCACGGATTTACGATGCATTCCGAGCTGGAAGCTCGCATCGCACAGCTTCTGATTGAACGTTCGAGCGAAGTATATGCGGTATTCGACGAAAGTAAGCTTGAGAAAAGCGCTCTGTTTACGATTATCCCATTGCATCGGGCAACCGGGATTATTACGGACAAGCAGCCGGAGGGCTGGTTTGAAGAAGCTTGTAAAGAGCAGCAGATTGCAGTTTATACAACAGTTGAAGATGTTGTTCATCAAGCATAGCTTAAGACAGGTTGCTTGTCCCCTATAAATTTTAAAATACAGAAGTTCGTTATTGAACTGCACCTCCAAGGGTTAGAATCCATCTAACAATTGGTGGTGCAGTTTTTTTGAAACGGGCTACCCCCTTATTGAATCCGCCTTTTGGTCAGAAGCCGGTAATCGCTAGGAGTTTGACCGCAGCTCCGGCGGAAACTTTGCGAGAAATAGCTTTGAGATGAAAAACCGGTTGATTCCGCAACTTGAGAAATGGAGAGATCCGTGGTTTCAAGCAATTCCTTGCTCGCGCGAAGCCTAACCTCATTTAAATAATTAATGGGTGACATCCCGTAAAATTTGGTAAAGGTGTGCGACAAATAATATTTACTGATGTGCGCCTTGTCTGCCAGAGAGTCGAGTGTAATATCTTCCGCATAGTTCGAGTCGATATACCGCTTGATCCGGCTGCATATCTTGTTGGCCCTTTGGGTAGCCACGACGGAGAACGGGTGGCCGGAGCTTCGCATTAAGCTGATGATGACAACCTCGAGCAGGTTTTGGCAGATGGCCTCGTAATTCTCTTCCTTATTTTCCGTTTCCCGAAGCAGGGCATTGAAATAAAATAACAGCTCATCCCTCTGGTTCCGATAATTGATGATTTTGTGATTCAGGCTGCCGCTTCGATTCCCGAAATCAAAGCTCATCCCCTCGACTCCGAGCACCACATATTCCAAAGGATCACTGCTGACAGATACCTCGGTATGTTCCACATTCGGGTTCACGATGACCAGATCGTCCTGCTTTACCGGGTAAATATCGTCTTCGACAATGAAATTCCCCCGACCGCTTCGGACATAGAACAGTTCGGCAAAACTATGAGAATGACGGATGCTGAACCAATCTCCTTCATAAATCGAGGAGCTGACATAGATCAACTTGGCGGGAATTTCCCCGCGCCCCTTTCCGGGCAGCCAATAGCGTACGTTTCCCAAACCCTATCTATCCTTTCCCTATTGAAAATTCAACTTTTCTTCGAATTTCGACATAATCAAACATATTTTGCTATAAAACCATCGACAATTTTTAAATTATAAACTTATTATAATAGCAAGATATATAAAATCAACGGCAACATGTATGTAGATAACAAATGACCCGATACGATAAGTTAGAAGGGTAAGAAAAAGAAATGAAAACGATTACGCAGGGTCAACAAAAAACAGAAAAAACATGGAGGGGTATTGGATTTATGAAAAAGATTCTAAGTCTTGCAATCACGGCGGCATTGACTCTCAGCCTGGTAGCCTGCGGCAACTCTTCTGACAATGGTTCGGGTTCCACAACGAAATCATCCGACGCAAATACGAACTCGGCAAAAACCACTGAACAACGTACGCTTAAACTGGCCGCTTTAGAAACCGCTTACGGGGCTGAGGTATGGAAAGAAGTAACGGCAGCTTTTGAAAAAGCCAATCCCGGCGTGAAAGTCGAAACCACCATCGACAAAAATATTGAAGATGTCATTGGGCCGGGCATGAAGTCCGGCGATTTCCCGGATGTTATCCATTTGGCAACGGGTCAGCCGAAAGGCTTGACCGAAACCTTCGTGAAAGATAATAACTTAACCGACCTTACGGATGTGCTGTCCATGACCGTTCCTGGTGAAAGCGTTACTGTAAAGGATAAGCTGATCCCCGGTTTCGTCGATACGACGATCACGAATCCTTACAACGATGGAAAAACTTACCTCATGCCTATGTTCTACAGCCCTACCGGCCTGTTCTACAACGCCGGCCTGTTCGAGCAAAAAGGCTGGGAAGTTCCGGCCACTTGGGACGAAATGTGGGCTTTAGGAGATAAGGCGAAAGCAGAAGGACTTGCCTTGTTTGCTTATCCGACGTCAGGTTACTTTGACTCGTTCTTCTACGCTTTGCTGAACGAAGTGGGCGGCGCCGACTTCTTCACCAATGCGACGCATTACGCTGAAGGCGTTTGGCAATCGGCCCAAGCTTCCCAAGTGTTCGATCTGATCAATAAATTGGCTACTTACACTGAAAAAACGGTTCCCGCTAATGCCAACAAAGACAACTTTACTAAAAACCAACAACTTATCCTGGATAATAAAGCACTCTTCATGCCTAATGGCACTTGGGTTGTCGGCGAAATGAGCAAAGCTCCGCGCGCGGAAGGCTTCAAATGGGGCTTCACGGCTCTTCCGGCAGTAGAAGAAGGCGGCGACCGTTATTCATATACCTTCTTTGAACAAATTTGGGTTCCGGCCAAAGCGGAAAACGCAGATCTGGCCAAACAGTTTATCGCTTATCTATATTCCGATGAGGCGGCAGCTATTTTTGCAAAAGTCGGCGCGATTCAACCGATCAAAGACATGTCAAGCAAATTGGATGGAGACAACAAACTTTTCTACAGTATCTATGATAATGGCGCTAAGGCCGCTATGGGTGCCTTTGCAACGACAGACCCCGTTGAAGGCGTAAGTATTTCGGATTCGGTGTTCGCTTCGATCGATTCCCTGATCACGGGTGCCAAAACACAGCAAGAGTGGGTGGAAGGAATCACTAAAGCAAGCGATGCCTTAAGAGCGGCATTGAAATAAGACAGAGACCCGAAGTCTTGAGAATGTCCTAGGAATAATGGTGGGCAGCCTGCGCTGACCACCATTATTCTGACCTTTTGGAAGGAGAGAGAAAACCAATGGATACAAATAAAGGAAGAGGACGTTTTATCTTCTTCTGTCTAGCACCCGCCGTTCTCCTTTTTGTTATTTTCTTAGTTATTCCCACGATTGATGTCTTTCGGATGTCGTTGTACAAGTGGGGCGGCTATACCGATGACAAGACCTTTGTAGGTTTGCAGAATTTCAGCAAGCTCTTTCAAAGCGACAAGTTTTATCAGACGTTCCAAAACAGTGTCTTGCTTATCGTGATCGTTACAATCGTGACCTTTGCTCTCGCGCTTCTGTTTGCATCGATGCTCACTCGCGAAAAACTGAAGGGACAAAACTTCCTGCGCGTCGTCTTCTATATTCCTAACATTCTGTCCGTGGTTGTTATTAGTGCGATCTTCTCTGCGATTTACGATCCGAACAGCGGGCTTTTGAACTCATTGCTGAACTTGTTTCGCGGATTTCAGGCGGAGCCCGTTCTATGGCTGGGAGATCAAAAGATCGTTATTTTCAGCCTTGCAGGGGCGATGATCTGGCAAGCGATCGGCTATTACATGGTCATGTACATGGCAAGTATGGCCAATATTCCGGAGAGTTTATATGAATCCGCAGGGCTCGAGGGCGCTGGCCGGATGACGCAGTTTTTCCAGATTACCATTCCATTGATCTGGACGAATATACGTACTACGCTCACCTTTTTCATCATCAGTACGATTAACATGAGCTTCCTGTTCGTAATGACGATGACGAGCGGCGGCCCCGACGGTGCCACCGAAGTGTTCCTTAGCTATATGTATAAAGAAGCTTATACGAATTCCTCTTATGGCTACGGAATGGCCATCGGTGTAATTGTGTTCCTGTTCTCGTTTGCGCTTGCCGGAATCCTGAACGCAGTTACCAGACGAGAGCATTTGGAATATTAGGAGGGGACAAGATGAATACAGACAACCGCTCGCGGCAAGGCGTTAGCGATAAATTATATAAAGGCTTTATTTATGTTGTACTGTTCGCTTTGGCCATCATTATCATCATCCCTGTTCTATGGGCATTCATGGCCTCCGTCAAACAAGACAGTGAATTTTATGGCAACCCCTGGGCGCTGCCGTTAGGAATACATCTGCAGAACTTTGCCGATGCCTGGCTGAAGGCAAATATGGGTTCTTTCATGCTCAACTCCGTATTGGTGACGGCAATTGCGCTGGGGCTTTTGCTCATTGTAGCGTTACCGGCGTCCTATGTGCTTTCTCGTTATCAATTTAGAGGAAACCGATTCTGGAATCTGATGTTTATGGCGGGTTTGTTTATTAATGTCAACTATATCGTTGTTCCTATCTTTCTGATGCTTAACAACGGGGACAAAGCGCTCCGCGGCATTCTGGGGCACCCGGTTTTGCTGAACAACCTGTTCATTCTTGCGGTGGTTTATGCCGCGATGTCACTACCCTTCACGATCTATCTTATGTCGGGATATTTCAAGTCTCTGCCCAAAGAATTTGAGGAAGCGGCTTCCGTGGACGGTGCCGGCTACTTCCGTACCATGGTGCAAGTCATCATGCCTATGGCCAAGCCCAGCATCGTAACCGTGATCCTGTTCAATTTCCTGTCCTACTGGAACGAATATATCATTTCCATGACGCTCCTGACGAAACCTACATTTAAAACGTTACCTGTCGGCTTAATGAACCTGATGGCAGCGCAAAAATCCGCTGTTCAGTACGGCCAGATGTACGCAGGTCTGGTACTCGTCATGCTTCCGACCCTGATTATTTATATTCTGGTACAGAAGAAGCTAACCCAAGGCATGACCATGGGCGGTCTGAAAGGATAAGGTGCTATATGAACGATTATATAAAGAATTACCTTCGTTATTTGGTGATGCTGATTGTTTTTCTCGTCGGACTGGGATTGGTTGTGGTCGGGCAAAAGCATATCGGTGCCCCGGGACTTGGGCTGATGCTGATCGGGCTTGCTCTGTTAATCGGACTGCTGTGGTTATATAACCGTAAATATAAATAAAGGAGTTTTCATCCATGAGTGCAAAAACAGGACGTGTGACGATACCTACTGATTTAGACGTAATTCCGCAAACCCTGGAGATCTTGAAGCGCTGGGGAGCTGACGCCGTGCGCGACTGCGATGGTACCGACTTTCCCGCCGAGTTGCAGGATATCGATGCCAAGGTCTATTCCACTTACTATACAACCCGGAAGGATAACGTATGGGCCAAAGCCAACCCTGACGAGATCCAGCAAATGTATTTGATGACACCGATTTATACGGCTGAAGGGGCAATCCTGTCCATTACCCTCATGAAGGGACTATATCCCGACATGCTTAAAGTGAACTGCCGAGACGATATCCGGCGGTGGTGGGAAGTCATCGACCGCACGGCGGGAGAGGTCGTTCCGACCGATCAATGGAGTTATGACGACAATACAGGCGTTGTGACCATCCATACCGTTCCGTTCCATGATTATACCGTTAGCTTTTTGGCTTATATTATGTGGGATCCGGTACATATGTACAATGCGGTCACCAATGAATGGACAGACGTTGAGCATCAAATGACCTTTGATGTTCGCCAACCGAAAACCCGTAAATTCACCATGGAGAGAATCCGCAAATTTATCGAGGATCATCCCTATGTCAATGTGATTCGCTACACCACCTTTTTCCACCAATTCACCCTGGTCTTTGATGAACTGGCCCGCGAAAAATACGTAGACTGGTACGGTTACTCCGCTTCGGTCAGCCCTTATATCCTCGAACAATTCGAGAAGGAGGCGGGCTATAAATTCAGACCTGAATTCATCATCGACCAAGGCTACTATAACAATAATTACCGGATGCCTTCCAAAGAGTTCCGCGATTTCCAAGCGTTTCAGCGTCGTGAAGTGGCGAAGCTTGCCAAAGAAATGGTCGATATTACCCATGAATACGGCAAGGAAGCGATGATGTTCCTGGGCGATCATTGGATCGGCACCGAGCCTTTCATGGAGGAATTCGCCTCGATTGGTCTGGATGCCGTCGTCGGCAGCGTAGGCAACGGTTCGACGCTCCGTTTGATCAGCGACATTCCCGGCGTTAAATATACGGAAGGCCGGTTCTTGCCTTACTTTTTCCCGGATACCTTCCATGAAGGCGGAGATCCCGTCAAAGAAGCTAAAGTGAACTGGGTTACCGCACGACGCGCGATCCTTCGCAAACCGATTGACCGGATCGGCTACGGCGGATATCTGAAGCTAGCTCTTGATTTTCCAGAGTTTATCGATTACGTAGAAAGCGTTACGGATGAATTCCGTACACTCTATGAGAACGTACAGGGAACGACGCCTTATTGCGTCAAAACGGTTGCCGTGCTCAACTGTTGGGGCAAAATGCGGGCCTGGGGCAATCATATGGTCCATCATGCCCTCTATTACAAGCAAAATTACAGTTATGCCGGTATTATAGAAGCCCTCTCCGGCGCACCGTTCGAAGTGAAATTCATCAGTTTCGACGATATCAAAGAAGATTCTTCCGTTTTAAACGGAATTGATGTCATAATAAATGTTGGTGACGCGGATACGGCGTATACGGGCGGGGAATGGTGGCTGGATACCGACATCGTTGCCGCCGTAAAAAGGTTTGTTTATGAGGGCGGCGGATTCATCGGCGTTGGCGAGCCGACGGCGCATCAAGCCAATGGGCGGTTTTTCCAGCTGGCCAATATCCTCGGCGTGGAGGAAGAACGCGGCTTTACCCTGGGTTATGATAAATACAACTGGGATGAGCATAATCATTTCATTACGGCGGACTGCAAAACAAACGGGGACGGAGTCAAGGAAATCGACTTCGGCGAGGGCAAGAAAAATATTTTTGCACTCGAAGGGACTACGATTCTCCGTCAAATCGATAAGGAAGTCCAACTGGCGGTTAACGAATTCGGCAACGGACGGAGCGTATATATCAGCGGTCTGCCATATAGCTTCGAGAACAGCCGTCTGCTGTACCGTGCGATCCTATGGAGCGCTCACAGCGACGGGGAGCTAAACCGCTGGTTCAGCGAGAACTATAATGTCGAGGTTCACGCCTATGTGAAGAACGGCAAGTACTGCGTCGTGAATAATACGTACGAACCGCAGGAAACGGTCGTGTATCGCGGCGACGGCTCCAGCTTCTCTCTCCGGCTGGAAGCGAATGAGATCAAGTGGTACGAGATTTGATATTGAACTGCTGCCGGCAGCTATAAGATCATCATCCGAGGTTGTCCCAGAAATCATGCAAATGGTTCCCGGGACAACCTTTTTGTGTAGTTAAAAACTTAATTCCATTTTGATAAAAAGTGTTATAATGAAGACAACCCCAACCTCAGATTGGAGATATAAACATGACAGAGAAATTAAAAGCTTGCTGCTCGGCCAGTCGCCATCATGTCAAGAGTAAAGCTCCTCTCGAGGGATATAGGGAGAACATACCCGTTCAAAGATTAGATGAGAAGAGGGATGCCTCGGGTATGGTCCGGATCCAGGGAGGAAGTTTTTTGATGGGAACGGACGACAAGGAAGGATTCCCGTCGGATGGAGAAGGACCGGTTAGGGAAGTGACAGTCTCTCCTTTCTTATTGGACGAAACCGCGGTGACCAACGAGATGTTCGCTTCTTTTGTAGAGGATACCCATTACGTCACGGATGCGGAACGGTTCGGCTGGTCGTACGTGTTTCACGCTTTCGTTTCCGAGGAGACGGGCAAGAAGGTGACCCAAGTAGCCGCCCAAACCCCTTGGTGGTGGGTGGTAGAGGGGGCGAGCTGGCGTCACCCGGAAGGGCCGGACTCCCACGTGAAAGAGAGGCTGGACCATCCGGTTGTCCATACGTCGTGGCAGGATGCCGATTCCTATTGCCGCTGGGCCGGCAAGCGTCTTCCGAGTGAAGCGGAGTGGGAATTTGCCGCCCGGGGGGGCCTCGTTCAAAAACGATATCCTTGGGGGGACGAATTAAAACCGGGCGGAGAGCACCTGTGCAATATTTGGCAGGGAAAGTTCCCCGATAAAAATCATGCCAGCGACGGTTATGCCGGTACGGCACCCGTAAGATCCTATCAGCCCAACGGATACGGCCTTTACAACATGTCGGGAAACGTATGGGAATGGTGCGAGGATTGGTTTACGCCGGCCTACCACCTGTCTTCCGAATCGGTGAATCCGAGAGGTCCGGCAACCGGCATGGCAAAGTCGATGCGCGGAGGATCTTATTTATGCCATAAATCTTATTGCAACCGTTATCGGGTAGCGGCCAGAAGCAAGAATACGCCGGACAGTTCCACGGGAAATATCGGCTTCCGGTGTGCAGCAGATCTTATAATATGAGGTCGCTTCGAAATGAAATCAGCAACCGAGCTGCGGGAACGCATTCAATATTGGCGTTCGGTCCTGGTTCAGGAGCTAAATCATATCGGTCAGGGGAAATAAGCCAAAAGTTTGAAAGCGAATGCAACGGAGGAGCGATGGTTCGATGAGCGCATGCATACAAACTTCCAGTCCGCAACACCTTCACGTGATGTGGAAAACCGTTTCGGAGGACTGCAACCTGGCCTGTGATTATTGCTATTACAGCACGGCCGGAGGACAACCTCATCAACCGGTCCGGGTGATGGATCCGGATCTTCTGGACCGGTTTATCTCCCAGTATATGGAGAGATCATCCGGCCAGGCTACCTTTTCCTGGCAGGGAGGGGAGCCGCTATTGGCCGGGCTTCCTTATTTCCAACAAGCGATCATGGCCCAGGCTAAATATGCGCCGCCGCATACGACGATAAGCAATGCGCTGCAGACGAACGGGACGCTTATTAACGAGGACTGGGCTTCTTTTTTCAAGCGTTATAACTTTCTGATCGGGATCAGTCTGGACGGTCCGGACCATATCCATAATACCCACCGCACAACCGGATCCGGGAAAGGCAGCTTTGATCTGGTGATGCGCGGAGTGCGTCATTTGCAGCAAGCGGGTGTGGATTACAATATTTTGACGGTGATCCATGAAGATAACGTGACGAAGCCGGATGAATTGATGGCCTTTTACAAAGAGCAAGAGTTTTCATATATTCAGTTTATTCCTTGCATGGATTTCGTTTCGCAACAGAGCGGCATGCCGGGAGTCTTTCGAATCACGCCTGAACAGTACGGGGCGTTTTTGTGTCGTACATTCGACTTGTGGTACAACGACGGAAAGCCGGAGTTGTCCATACGCATGTTTGAAAATATGGTTCTTGAATTTATGAATCGTCAAGCGGAGCTGTGCGTGCACAGCCCGTCCTGTCCGAAGATGATGGTGCTTGAGACGAACGGCGATGCCTATCCTTGCGATTTCTTTATTGACGATGAACACCGGTTGGGAAATATCGGCCGGACCGATCTGGGGGAGTTGCTTGAAAGCCCGGTATATGATGACTTCTTGCGGATGAAGCCAAAGATGAACGAAGCGTGCCGCCATTGTGAATATCTCAGGTTTTGTCATGGGGGATGCCCCCGCAACCGGAATTGGCTGGATGTTAACGATCGTGCCGAGGTGGATTATTTTTGCCAAAGCTACAAAATGTTCTACGCCCATGCTTATGAAAGAATGGTTGCGCTTTCGAACCGGCTTAGAGCGGAACAGATGCAAGAATACAGAAAAAGCGGCCTTCCGCTTCCGGGCCGGAACGCCCCCTGTCTTTGCGGGAGCGGGAAAAAGTTCAAGAACTGCTGTCAGCAGCCATAAGAGCGCAAGCAGAGGTTGTGTCGGCGCCAAGATCTTCAGTAGAACAGGAGAAGAACATCCTCAATTAACTTAATAAGTTCTTCTGCAAACGCACGAACGGCAGCCGGATTCAAAATCCGGCTGCCGTTGCTTTTTTGGAAGCGCCACGCATAACAAAAAGCATCCCGGCCGCTATAGCCCGGTTATTCCAAAGTGAATGAGGCCAGACTTGCGTTGCCAATCCCCTTATAAGTGAAGTAGAAGGCATGAACTCCGTCCGGAATGGCGATATCGGCCTCATACGTCGTCCATACATTCGTGAAATCCACCGGAATCGAGCCAAGCGGCGGACCATCCCATGCCGTCTTGACCTCGAAGCTTCCTCGGGCATACCCACGGACTTTGATTTTTACTCGATGTACCCCTTCGCACTGGAAATACTTGAACCCCGCTGTTGCGGAATCCTGCATATTGGCGATATAACCGACTTCCTCGTCTCCGTCTTTCCCGTCTTGCGTGATCTTCGGGAATCGGCCGTCCATCCAGGCGCCATGCGAGCCTGTATACCGCTCATCTGCAGCCGCCGTAAACAGATGGCAGGCCAGATAAGCCGGATACTCGCCACGCCCTTCCAGCAGGCCGCCATTCGGTCCGCTCGTTGTGATCTCCACTTGCGGTATGGTTCCGTCTTCCAGGATAGTGATCGGTTCGATACAGCCTTGCCGGCTGAAACTCGTACCGTTTGTATGCCGGTGATAGAAGATGTACCATTGTCCGCCCGTCTCCACCATACCGCCATGATTGTTTCCCCCATAGAACATAGGCTTGTCCGCCGGTTTATAGGTATCGATATGCAGATCATTGTTGCTGACGATGACGCCGCGGTACTCAAAACCACTCGTTGGATAAAGACTGGTCGCATAGCACAACTCGTGCATGACGATCGAAGAATAGACGAAATAGTACGTATCTCCGTGCTTTCGAATGGAAGGCGCCTCGAAGAATTCATGCCCTTCGAAGCCGGTTCCTTTGCCGTACGGTTCGCTGGGAGCAACGAATACCGGATCTTCGGTGATGGTGAGCATATCCGGTCCGAGTACTGTAGCCATCGCGCCATGCCGCGACCGGTCGCCAATCGCACAGAACCCGGTATACAGATAAGTGAGATCTCCTTCCGTCAAGACGCCCGGGTCGAATTGCGGTTCGTCTCCCACCCGTTCGCCTAAACGCGTACCGTCGGCATACCGCACATAACCGTAGAACTCATACTTGCCGGCCGGGGTGTCACTTACGGCGACCGAGACGACGGACACCTTGTCCAGAACATAGTACAGGTAATAACGTCCGTCCGGGCCGCGGGTGACATCGGGGGCATAAAGACACATATGGCCGTCCGGATTGAGCGGATCATCCGTTTTCTTATATATCACGCCTTCGTACCGCCAGTCCCCCAAATTGTCCGCTGGTGCCGACCAACAAACATAATCGTTCAGACAAAATACATGTCCGTTAAAACGATCATGCGATCCGTATACGTAGACTCTGTCCTCAAAAACATGCGGTTCCCCATCAGGGATGTATTCCCATGACGGCAGATAAGGGTTAACTCCTTGTAGCTTCATCCGGTATCAACTCCCAATTATACTATTAAGCTGCAATGATATCGTATTACTTGTTTCATTTTTGCTTTCGCGTGAATCGTAACGTCGAAAGGAATAAATGTCAACAAAATATTTTTAGATAAGAGTAGGAAAGATCAAGTTTAATATTGCGAGTGAAAATAGAATAAACGTTATTAATAAATAGACTTATATCATTATTGAATTTAATCAATATTAGAATAAATCAATTACAAGTGAGGATGCATCATTGTTTTCAGCAGGGGCGCATTTTATAATTTTCTGAATCGCCGGGAACGGCCGGAAAAGAATAGGAGGCGTTGGTTATGCTTCGAGTCGCAAAAGTCGAAAATGGGATGGTTCAGGGACTGCCGGCAGCGGATCCCCGGATTACAAGCTTTAAGGGGATTCCGTTTGCCGCTCCGCCGGTAGGAAAGAACCGATGGCGTGCCCCCCAGCCGGCGGAAAATTGGGAAGGCGTGCTTAAAGCATATGAATTCGCACCGATTTCCTTGCAGGTAAGACAAGAGATTGACGATAACAACATTTATACCCGGGAGTGGGCCGTAGAACCGGATATCGCGATGGATGAGGATTGCTTGTATCTTAACGTGTGGACGCCGGCCAATAGCGTCGATGAGAAGCTGCCGGTGTATGTCTGGTATTTCGGCGGCGGGCTCCAGGTCGGACATACGGCGGAGATGGAGTTTGACGGCGAACGTATCGCACGAAGAGGAATCGTCGTGGTAACGATCAATTACCGTTTGAACGTATTCGGTTTTTTAGCCCACCCTGAAATCACGGCGGAAGCGCCGGACGCACCGGCTAACTTCGGCCATCTCGATCAGCAGGCGGCTACCAGATGGGTCAAGCGCAATATTGAGGCATTTGGCGGGGACCCGGACAATATAACGATCGGCGGACAGTCGGCGGGGGGCTGGAGTGTCTTGAGCCAGCTTGCATCTCCTCAGAACGAAGGTCTCTTTCAGCGAGCCATTGTTCAAAGCGGAGTATTTACGTCCCTTTATCCTAATAAAGGCATGCCTAATTTTTGGACAGAGTTGGGCGAAGCGGAACGGGCGGGCGTCACATTTTTTGAATATCTCGGCGTCTCCTCGCTTGAGGAAGCGCGGCGGCTGGATGGAACCTATCTGCGGGACAAAGCGGTGGAATACCAGGGCTTCTGGGGAACCGTGGGAGACGGGGGATTTAACGTTGGCAACCCGTTTGATTGCTTCCTGCAAAATAAACGCTGGATGGTGCCGGTCATGTTCGGCCATACCTCCTCCGAGTTTTTCAGCGTCCCGAATGTCGAAACGCAGGGTGAGCTCGAGAAGATGGCCGCAGATATGTTCGGCAACGAAGCCGAAGAATTCCTGAAATTGTGCGGCGGTCAGTCAGTCGACATTGAGGAGGCCAAGAAGAGAGCCTCGGTGAGCGGCATCGAGTATGCCATCCGCTTAGCCGCACAGGCTAATGCCGATAGCGGCGCCAACACTCCGTTGTATTATTATAATTTCGATGCGGACATCCCAGGCTGGGATAACCCCGGTACTTTCCATTCCGTGGATCTCTGGTTTTTCTTTGAGACACTCGCCAAATGCTGGAGGCCGTTCGTCGGCAAACATTATGATTTGGCTCGCCAAATGTGCAATTACTGGGCACACTTCATTGCTTCCGGAGACCCGAACGGAAAGGATTCTACCGGGGAGGAGCTTCCTAGATGGAACCCCCTCACGCCCGAAACTCCGTACGGAATGCTGTTTGCGGACCGGGCCGAATATCTCGAAGAGGAACCGGGCGAAATGATGAAGTTTCTTGTACAGCAATATTTTAAGAAAAAGCACTGTTAAGCTTCTGGAAATTTCTTGGCGTGTGGCCCGTGATTTGTTTGAACTGCCTGCTGAAGTGTTCGACATTTTGGTATCCGCAACGGGAAGAAATTTCGGCAATCGATTGCGTGTTATGAATCAAGTATTCTTTGGCTATGCGGATACGGTGGTTGATAACGTCATCCATGCAGGAAACGCCGAAGGTTTTCTTGTAAATGTTCTGTAAATAGCCTGTACTGATCTGAAGGTATTCCGCCATTTTCGAGACCGACCAGTCATCGCCGGGATGGTTCTGAATCGCGGTCCGCAGCCTCAATAGATTGTGGTATTGCGGCGTTAGCTCGCCGTCGTGGAAATAGGATTCAAGCAGCTTGTTGAACAGCGTACGGAGCAAGCAGTCGAGAGAAGAATGTTTATAGTCCCGCTGATTGTTGTGTTCGATGACCAGCAATTCAAACAGCTTGCCGCAATATTCCGGATCGATCAAGGCGAAAGGTACACCTGTCGGCAGCGGTGATTCCGTTATGTAAGGCTCGTTGGTCTCGAAGCGAATCCAATCATTGACGAACTGGTCGGCGCTGGAACGGTAATAGACTTTTTGGTTCGGACGGTAGATGACGGCGCAATGAGCGGGATACGTCTTGAGCTCCCCGTCGACCCAGAATTGAGCCGGGGTTTTGGTGAGAACAAGCAGCCAGTGATAGCCCACCGGCACGTCGACCACAAAATTACCGGCGTGTGACGTATTGCTTTCAACATAATGAATCGTCGTCAAACGTACCCCTCCTTCTTAGGCTGCCATCATTATATCATAGCTCGAAATCGGGAAATCTATGGATAAGGCAGCCTTTTTTTAATCGATTGGCTTTTCATCCCCATTCACTTTAAAATTTAGGAATAGCTTCAACAATCCGTGAACAAGAAAAAGTGGTGAACAACATGGGGTAACCGTTAAAGATATGCTGCAATTGCCTTCATTTAGAGGAGCCAAGGTGCTGACCGGAAGGAGCAGCCTGCATCGCATCGTCTCCTCCTTATCCGTATTGGAGGTGTCGAACGCCGATTTTTCTTCCAAAATCGTTCAAACCGTTCAGGAGGAATGGTATGCGGAAGAGATTGTAATCAGTTCCTTATACACGATTAAGGACAGCGTGGAGAAACAGTGCGAGACGATCCAGTACTTGATTGATCTCGGCGAAGTGGGACTGATTCTGTATTATGTAGGAATCATCGTTCCGAAAATCCCGGCGGAAGTGTTGCAAATAGCCGAATCGCATAATTTTATCATCATCTGCATGCCCGAGAACGATATCTCGCTTCGTTATAATGAAGTGATTTATGAAGTGATGGAAGCGATTGTGCTCGACAACCAGACGATCAATGATAATTTTGTTAATGAAACGCTGGAGAAAGTATCGTTCCTGCCGGAGCATTCGCGCAGTGTGGAAATTATGCTGAAATTGTTGTCCGACCGGCTGAAAGCCAATCTCGTACTGACGAATACGCAGTTGGACATTGCCAATCAAGTCATGTGGCCGCGCAACTCGACCTTGGACGTGGTGAGCCTTATTCGGGAATACGCGCCTCATTATATTGACGGCCGGGCACGGGGAGAGAACAACGATCCCGCTTGTTTTATCGGTCATCAAATCATTCGCCAGAAGAATGGAGAGGCGCTGTACCTGTTTGTCATTAAAGAAAATGCGAAGCTGCCGGTAAAGACCATCGATAAGATCGGCGAGGTCGTGCAAGTGGCCGTCAATCTTTGGGGAGACAAGCATAACGAGGTCAGCGAATACGCTCTGGTCAAAGCGATCCTCAACGATGAGAGCGAGAAGATGCGGAGGCTCGCCCATCTGCTTCATATCGACGTTGCGGCGGTTCAGATGATGTGGCTCGTCTACTTTGAGGATTTATCGGAGGAAAAAGACATCCGGGAGGACCTTGCGGAACATCTCTCCAAATATTATCAAACGGCCGTCATCCAGACGATCGACTACTGCATTGTTGTTCTGTTGGGCAACGGTTCGTACAAATCCAATGAAATCGAAATTGCCGAAGAGTATATGGAGACGACGAGCTATTTGTCTTCGATATCCGAAATGGTATACGCGCCAAGGATGAGAAACACGACGGACGTGCGGCGGATGTATCAGCTTGTGAATCAGGTCAGGAAGCAGATCCATCTCATTTATCATGAGCGAAAATGGTTTACGGCGGCGGAAATTCGCTCCATGAAGCGGGCCGTGGATTTGAGCGTTCAGGGCGAGGAGGTTGTGGAGGAGTGGATGTCCGTGATTGCTCCTGTACTGGAGGATCCGGAATCTGTCAGAACCTTGATGACGTTCCTGCTGGATGCGAAGGGGAGCTTTGATGCATGCAGCCAACTCCTGTTCGTTCACAAAAATACAGTAAAATACCGCGTCAAAAAAATCAGCGAGCTGCTGGGATACGATATCACGAAGAATTCCGAATTTTACGATGTGTACCTGGCTTGCATGATCTACCGGTTAATAAACAGCTAAACCTGCTAAATCCGAGTCTTTGTCCAAACGACAAAAATTCGGATTTTTATTTTTATTTCCGAAAAAGACGGCCCTTCCCGGTTCTTTTACAATAAGAACAATAGTTTTTAGTTATCGATCAAGATTGGGGGACAGAAGTTATGGGCAATAAAGAGAAAACTCAGTCTTGGTTCACACTGGGGATCGTTTGGGCCGGAGCCATGATCAGTATACCGGGTCTTTTGGTAGGGAACACGCTGATCACAGGAATGAGCTTATCCAAGACATTAACAGTTGCGTTGATCGGGTATGGCATTATCGTTGCTATCATGATTTTACAGGGAATCCAAAGCACGGATCTAGGCAAGACCACCGTTCAAGTGGCGAGTCAGGTATTCGGTAAAAAAGGATCACGTACCATTCTTTCCATCATTCTGACCATTGCCTGTCTTGGCTGGTTTGGGATTCAGGCCAATGTGTGCGGGGCGGCGCTGGCGAATTTGTTAGCGGAGCTTAATATCGCGATGCCTGTTCCTGTAGCTTCCTTAATCAGCGGCCTGGTCATGGTTGTATCTGCCATGTACGGAATAAAAGTGTTGCGTGTTCTAAGCTATGTTGCCGTTCCGCTGCTGGTCGTCCTTTGCGTCTATGGTCTGATTCAGGCGTTAAACGGAGAAACTGTGCAGCTTATTTCAAGCTACAGGCCCGAGCAGAAGATGGGCTTTATGGACGGTCTTGCGGTAACGATGGGTTCTTTTGCGCTCGGCGCGGTCATTGCCGGTGATTATTCGCAATTTTCCGGGAAGCGTTCCGATGTGTGGAAAGCGGCGATCTTCGGAATTATTCCGGCAGGCGTCCTTATGATCAGTGTAGGGGCCGTTCTAACACTGGCCTACCAAACGAATGATGTTACGGCTGTCTTTTTGAATATCGCTACTCCGTTTATCGGCGGTGTCGTTCTTATACTGGCGGCATGGAAGACCAATATGGTAAATGCTATTTCGGGCGGCTTCGCCTTAATCAATGTCTTTAACGTATCCAAGGAAAAGGAAAAATGGGCCGTAGGGGTTGCCGGGCTGATCGGAACCGTGCTGGCGGTCATCGGCATATTGGATTACTTCACACCTGTGATGTCTATCTTGTCGGCGATGGTCCCACCGGTTGCGGGTGTAATGATTGCATCGTACTGGGTGATGAACAAGGGAGATAAGCACAGTTGGAAGGAGACGGAGGGTGTGAATCGCTTGGGCGTCTATTCCTGGCTCGTCGGTTCGGTCATCGCTTGTACTCCCGTCATTTTGTCCTTATTCCCGGGCTTGCCTCAAGTATCCAATCAACCCTTGCTCGGCATTGTCATTTCATTTGTCCTGTATATCGCGGGCTATCGTTTAACGGCTTCAAAAACTGTCCTATTGGAGGAAAATCAATGAGATATCTAGATAAAGCTGCTATTGAAAATATTGCAATCGGAGCCGCATTCCTGGGAACGGGCGGCGGCGGAGACCCTTATATCGGCAAACTGATGGCCATCTCCGCCATTGAGAAGAACGGGCCGGTCAAATTGGTTTCGGTCGACGAAATCGGCAACGAAGACTTTTTTATTCCGGCGGCCATGATGGGTGCGCCTTCCGTATCAACGGAGAAATTTCCGAACGGAAGCGAGTTTGTGAAGGTGTTTCAAAAGCTGGCCCAGTACTTGGGCAAAGATAAAATTGCAGGCACCTACCCGATGGAAGCGGGCGGCGTCAATTCCATGATTCCGATCGTCGTTGCAGCGCAGCTTGGTTTGCCGCTGGTCGATTGCGACGGCATGGGCAGAGCCTTTCCCGAGCTTCAGATGGTGACGTTCAACCTGGACGGCATTTCGGCAACACCGATGGCGATTACAGATGAAAAGGGAAACATCGGCATTTTCGAAACGATCGATAACAAATGGACGGAACGCTTAGCTCGTGTAGCCACGGTCGAAATGGGGGCCAGCGCTTTGGTTAGCTTGTACCCGACGACAGGGGCTCAAATGAAGAAAAGCGGGGTTCATCATATCGTTACCTTGTCCGAACAAATCGGGGAGATTATTTCCTCGAAACATCGGGATGCGAAGGAGAAACTGCAAGAACTGTTAAGCTTGGTATCCGGCTATGAGTTGTTCCAGGGGAAAATCGTCGATGTGATCCGGGAAACCAAGGGAGGCTTCAACCTCGGCAAAATGAATCTGGAAGGCATCGAAGCCCATAAAGGCGGCAACATGCAGGTTCATTTTCAAAATGAAAATCTCGTTGCGGAACGGGACGGTCAGGTAGTTGGGATGACCCCGGACTTGCTTTGCCTGGTAGATTATGAAACACTGCTGCCCGTGACGACCGAGAGCTTGAAATACGGCAAACGCGTGCGGGTGATCGGGCTCCCTGCCCATGAAAAATGGAGAACGGACAAGGGAATTCAAACCGCGGGGCCGAGATACTTTGGATACGATTACGATTATGTTCCGATTGAAGAATTGGTAAAAAAGGCGGTGGCTGATCATGTATAGAATCGGGATCGATGTGGGTGGAACGAATACGGACGCCATAATTTTGGATGAGCGGCATCAATTGATTCACGCCGTGAAATCTCCAACCAGTCTGGACATCAAGACAGGGATTGAAACCTCATTGCGGAATTTGCTACAGGAATCGAATATCGATAAAACCTTAATTACGCATGCCATGCTCGGCACTACGCAATGCACCAACGCGATCGTGGAACGCAAAAAGCTGGCGAAGGTCGGCGTCATTCGTTTGGGCTATCCCGCAACGGCTTCCGTCGTTCCGTACACGGCTTGGCCGGAGGACATGGTCGAGAAGCTGTCGGGGAATTACGCTTTGGTTCGGGGCGGCTATGAATACGACGGACAAGTTCTCGGTGAGGTCGATGAGGATGAAATCCGGGCGCTTTTGGAAGAATGGCGGGAAAAGGTTGAATCCATCGCGGTTATCGGCGTATTCTCTTCCATTAAGAATGACCAAGAGCTGAGTGTCCGTGATCTTGTTCATGAGGTATATGGAGAGGAGTTTCCGGTTTCCTGCTCTTCCCTGATCGGTTCGGTCGGTCTCATTGAACGTGAAAATGCGACGATCTTGAATGCGGCGTTATGCAAGGTGATTGAGACGACGACACAAGGGTTTATCCATGCGTTGGAAGAAGAAGGAATTACGGATGCGGCCGTGTATTTATGTCAGAACGACGGTACCTTAATGTCCATCGACTATGCAAAGCAATTTCCGATCCTCACGATTGCCTGCGGACCTACGAACAGTATCCGCGGTGCCTCTTATTTGGCGCAGATCAAAGATACGATGGTGCTTGACGTCGGTGGAACGACTTCGGATATCGGGGTGCTGCAGGACGGATTCCCGAGAGAGTCGTCGGTTGCGGTCGAAGTCGGGGATATCCGAACCAACTTCAGAATGCCGGACATTATCTCCGTCGGACTCGGCGGTGGAAGCATTGTTCGCGTGGCTGACAACGGTAAGATCACGGTTGGACCTGATAGCGTAGGGTACAAGATTAGCGAAGAAGCACTTGTGTTTGGAGGAAGTACACTAACGGCCACGGACATCGCCGTCCGGCTGGGACTTGCTGATGTAGGGGATAAGAGTTTGGTGTCCCACATCGAAGAAGACTTCGCCAGAGCTGCGCAAGCCGAAATTTCGGCCATCGTCGAGCAAGCGATCGATAAAATGAAGACATCGTCCGATGACATTCAGCTCGTTCTCGTCGGCGGGGGCAGCATCATTATCCCGGATTCCATTCGCGGGGTAGCGAGCATGATCAAACCGGAAAACGGCAGTGTGGCTAATGCGATCGGCGCCTCGATCGCCCAAATCAGCGGGCAATACGAGCAGATCTATATTTATTCGCGGGAACCGCGCGAGGCTTCGTTGAAGGATGCCGAGGAAAAGGCGGTACAACAAGCCGTCTTGGCCGGAGCGGACCCAGGTACGATCGAATTGGTCGAAGTGGAGGAAACTCCGCTCGCTTATCATCCGGAGAATGCGACAAGATTAAGGGTCAAAGTCGTAGGTTTGATGAAATAACCGTTTGTCCTTTATTTTGTAATACCGGCGAGAATTAAGGTGTAAAACCATGGAAGGCTCCTCCGGAATGATTTCCGTGGGGCTTTTATTTTTGAGCAGAGCATTTCATTTTCCCCCGTACAGGCACAGATAGGCTCCTACCCACATACAATTGAAGTGACCCGGAAGGAATGCTTAGGTTGCTCTAGTGATTCAGCAGGAGGTGTCTTCTATGCCCGGATTGTTTACAGCCATTGCTTTATTCATCAAACAGCTGACTCTGCTCGTATCTTATGTGAAAAACAATGCGTTTCCCCAGCCTTTGACGGAAGAGGAGGAAACGAAGCATTTGCAGCGGATGGCCGAGGGTGACGCGGTGTCCCGCAATTTGCTTATCGAACATAACCTGCGGCTGGTGGCTCATATCGTCAAGAAATTCGACAACACCGGCGAGGACCTCGAAGACCTGATCTCGATCGGAACGATCGGACTGATCAAAGCGATTGAGAGCTTTCGTCCGAACAAAGGCACGAAGCTGGCCACATTTGCGGCCCGTTGTATCGAGAACGAGATTCTGATGCACTTGCGCAGCTTAAAGAAGACCCGTAAGGACGTATCGCTTCACGATCCGATCGGAATGGACAAAGAAGGAAATGAGATTACGCTGATAGATATTCTGGGTACGGAAGCGGACGATGTCGTGGATCGGGTCCAGCTCAAAATGGAGAAGAGCAAGATTTACCGGAACCTCGACATTTTGGATGAGCGGGAACAGGAAGTTATTAAGGGCAGATTCGGGCTGGAACATGGGGGAGAAGAACGGACCCAGCGCGAAATCGCCAAGGAGCTCGGCATCAGCCGGAGTTATGTGTCGCGGATAGAGAAAAGAGCGCTTATGAAGCTGTATCATGAGTTTTATAAGAAGAAATAGTTTTATACAAAGATTAATTATAGTTTCTACGAGCAGATTGATGAGAATCGGTCTGCTTTTTTATTTTGTGAATGTAATACCCTCGCCTGCAATATTGTTTGTTTTCATTAATTAGGTGCTTATTGAATAAAAAGGAATTCCATGTATCTTACAGAATAATTAAATAAAAAACAAAAGGAGCTTATAAATGAGTGAATTTAGTGAAAGTTATCATTTGAAAGCTGACAATCCACAAATAGTAGTAGGTCTTATTAAAGCATCAAACAATAAGGGTTATGTATTTCCGGAGAAGAATGGATGGGTTACTTTTGTATTGAAAGGACAGGCTTTTGATATTGATGAAAAAATAATTTCACTTAATCCAGGTGTCCTGATTCATTATATTTATGCTGAGGATCATGGATGGGATCTGAGGATATTTAAGAAGTCCGAAATCGAATTTGAGTATAGTTGTAATTGGACTGAAGAAATTCATTTTGAAAAGAGTCATTTTAATCTAACTTTCCTTAATGAACTAATAATTTCGCAGGGAAATACAACCGATGGAATCGAATCGCTGTTTGATGTAAATGAAGACATCTTTGATTTAGAAGAACCCCCTGCATATGTAATAGCACAGAAACTTGGATTAACTTACTATGAATGGTTGTCAGAAGATTATATTGACTTGATCGATACAGATGAAACTATATTAGTTGTTGATTAATCAAAAAAAGGGCAAGTGAAGGAGCATAACAGTCACATGTCATGCATGAACTGTAATGCTCCTTTTTGGTAAACACAGAAGTCTTGCCAACTTGATCCGCCGAGACTAGTGTGTTACTAAGATCGATTGTGAATTAAGTCACTTAGTTAAATGCTCATTCGTGAAAAAATACATAAATATGAATTTGCAATTAAGTATTGAATATGTTGCATGATTATCGATTTCAAAAAGGGGGGATTCCGTTTGCGCAAGTTCAATTTAATATCTTTGCTGCTTATAGGTTCACTTATTATTGGAATGACAGGTTGTACAAGCTTGCCGGAGCCTAACGTTTCAAAGTTGAAGGTGATGAATCGCGACAATGAAAAAAGATACTTTAATGATAAATACGGTGACATGTTCCATGCCCAGTACGGTTCGATTAAGATTGAGCTTGTCAGGCCCAAAAGTATGAAGCTTGAGAAGACTGCTTCGAACTATGTGCAAGCTCTGCAACAGTCAATCGAACAAGAACAACTGGATGTTCTTCAGCTAAGTATTTATGACTATAAACGGTTATCGCAGGTTTTTTGTTAGATCTTGAACCGCTAGTAGTTCGGGATCACTACAATATCGACACGATTTATCCTTCAATCACCAGCTTTCTCAGGGAGCAAGGGGGTGGGAAGTTGTATGGTTTTGCGCCTACATTTCAGCGACAAGTCATTTTTTACAATATGGATCTGTTCGATCAATATGGAATTGAGCCGCCGCACGACGGGATGACTTGGCAAGAACTTATCGACTTAGCAGGGCGATTTCCTAACGGTGGAGATGAGCAATCCAGGATATACGGCGGATTCATGAGTTTTGGGTTAAACAAAGAACACCCTCTAGATGAGCTAGGTGTGAGGATCGGTTTATCTATGGGATTAAAGGCAGTAAACCTTGATACAATGCAAGTTACAATGGATACAGAAGGTTGGAAGCAAGCGTACGAACAAGCTCAAGTGGCGTTATCAGCGAATGCCCTGCATAAGGGAGGATTTAACGCGGATGAAGATTTCAATGAACAGCAACCTTTTGTTATGGGGCGGCAAGCAATGTTGATCGCTGATGAACCTAGCTGGGCATATAGTGTACTTGACTATATAGAAAGTGGTAAATCAGGGGTTAAACCCTTTAGGGTAGGGATGGTGGTAGGTCCAGCGGATCCGTCTAACCGAGAAATTACAAGAGATCTGAATTTGAATAATGACTATGTATATGCGATTCGTGCTAACTCCTCCAATGTAGATGCTGCATGGGAATTGTTGAAGTTTATGCAGGGCGATGAGGTTGCAGGCAAATTGGCGAGAAGGCCTGACAATGGAATACCTTCACGAATGGGTCAAACAAGCGGTTATTATGGGATTAACCTAGATGGATTCTATCACTTAACCTCCGTGCCGCCGAGTAATTACTATGATGATCCTAATGATAATATTATTACGGATGAATTCAAAGAAAAATATGGGGAGATTACGTATCGTGAATTGATCCAAGTAGAGGAGTCTCGAAAATCCCTGGATGAAGCGCTGCATATGATTCAACGAGACGCGCAAGCTGCCCTTGATGAAGCAGTCCTTGCTAGGAAAGTTAGTGGAGAAGATGGGGGGGGAGAGCCGGACGAAGGCATGGCAACGGAAGACATGACCATTAATTGGGATGATTTTAAGACAGTACCTTTTAAATGATTATGCTGCATGTTGAGCAGAGAAAGGAGTCGATGATGAACAAAACATGGTTGCAAGTACTTTCGATGCTTGTTATTAGTTGCCTAATAGTAGTAGGTTGTACAAGTGAATCTAAGGGTCCGATTGAACAAAAGGAGAATCCAGAGACGATTACGCTTAAGGTTATCTATCATGATTCGGAATTATTCTACAAGCAATATGGAGATTGGTTCACCACGCTTAATAACCATATCCAATTTGAAGTCATCAGTGATGCAGACATTTACATAGATATGGGTGATAGAACAAAGAATGAGGTGTATGCAGAGTGTTTATCCGTGAAGAACAGCCGGATATCTTGATTCTGGATGCTCCTCAGTTTAAAAATCAAATTAACGATGGAATACTGGCTGAACTTGATTCGCTTAGTACCAGAGATAAGTATAATCTGGATGGGTTTGTTCCTGGTTTAGTTGATCAGTTTCGTGAACTGGGCGGTGGTGGATTGTATGGGCTTACTCCGTCATTCTCAAGCAAGGCGATATTTTATAACAAGGACCTGTTCAAGAAAAATAACATAGAATTACCACCTGATGGAATGAGTTGGTACGACATCATTGATCTTGCCCGTCGTTTTCCTACGGAAGGGGATAAACGGACACGAGTTTACGGATATATCGGTGGAGATGTGTATGAAGCCCCTATGGATCTAGTTACACTGATTGATAAGATGAGCCAGGCTGAAGGATTGTCGATCGTTAACACAGATAAGATGCAGGTGGCCATAGATACAGATGCGTGGAAGAAAGTGATTCAGACCGCTATCAAGGCAGACCAATCGGGAGCTATTTTTAATGCTATGGATGAATTATTCACTAGTGGAACGATTGAGGAGTTTTATAATAGCCAACAATTTCTCATGGGGCGTTCTGCTATGCATATTGGATCTGTAAGGTCGCTGGCACTTATGGATCATTTTAAGAATGATTTGAACGATTATGTACCCTTTGAACTGGGTATTGCCGCTGGACCCGTCGATCCCCTTGATCCTACATCCACGTATGTAACTCCAGGCGATATATTCGCTATTAATATAGCATCAGTCAATAAAGATGCAGCATGGGAATTTATTAAGTATGTGTGTGGTGAAGAGTATGCTCGTGCTAGCTCCGAATCTAATGAATTGTTGTTAGGTCAGCAACTGTTATTAAGTCGATCAGGATATATGTCCGATTATGAAGGAATCAGTTTAGAGCCGTTCTATCAATTAAGATCAAAATTGCCAAGACGTAGTGACGATTGGTACAAGCTACCTGATCAATTCTTCAACGATTTTGCTACGATATTAAGTCGAGAACTAGAACTTGTGAAAAAAGGACAAAAAAACCTTGATGAAGCAATAGCAACAGTAAAGTCCGAAGCGCAAACGCTGCTTGATCAATCTGTATGATTTTCCCCTCACGATTAACGTTGCGTGATATCGGAAATCTACGCGAACTGAGAAGTGGGCGCTCATGAAGCTGCTTGACCTGCCTTGGTGCAGGTCTTTTTCTTTTTTAGCTGATGTCAGCCATCACATTCGTTCAGAGAGATGGTGGTCTCTTTAGCTTCCTATTTGCCTTCGTAGTGATAATTATTATAGACTGGTTTTTATCAGCTTTATTTAAGCGATCTTTATGTAGAGGTTCATTAATTCTGAAAGGGGAAGTTAGATGGATAAAAAGAGTAAGCAAAACTCAAGGATTCTAAGAATATTATCAAGAGGATTATTGATCATTATAGGAGCTTTTATAGCAGCGTATGGCCTGGAATCCGTGTTAATACCCAATAATGTGTCGGATGGTGGTGTGACAGGCCTAAGTATCGTCGGTTCAGAGCTGTTTGGATTACCATTAGGGCTGCTAATTGCCGTAATTAATATTCCTTTTGTCTGGCTGGGTTATAAACAAATTGGTAAAAGCTTCGCCCTCTATTCCATTCTCGGTATTGCCTCACTAGCGGTCGGCACGGTTCTTATGCACCATGTACCGACCATTATTGAGGGGGATACCCTATTAGTTACCGTTGTTGGCGGAATTATCATCGGTTTCGGGATGGGTTTGGCATTGAGAAATGGCGGAGCGCTGGATGGGATCGACATGTTAGCTGTATTGCTGTCACGGAAGCTCCCTTTTGGGACAAGTGACTTAATTCTATTCTTGAATGCTTTTGTGTTCGTTGTTGTCTCGACCGTATTTGGATTACAGGGGGCTATACTTTCGGCACTCGCTTATTTTATCGCATCCAAAGTGATACATATTGTTGAAGAAGGCTTGAGCGGGTCGAAGACCTTCAAGATCATTACCAATCAACCCGAAAAAATGGTGGAAACGATTCGCGACCGGTTAGGACGCAGTTCAACCTATACGGATGCTTACGGCGGCTATTCCAATGAACAATACAAAGAAATTACCTGCGTCATTAACCGTCTGGAAGACAGCAAGATCAAACAAATTATTCATGAACTCGACCCGAATGCGTTTGTGGTCGTGTATGATGTAGCCGAGGTTAAAGGCGGCAGTTTCAGAAAGAAAAATATACACTAATCATCTAAATGACGCGTTGGCGGAGAAGATAAGGATCTTTCGCCAGGGCGTTATTTTTATTCGGAACGGAGAAATTCCTGTTCATAAATCGCTTGAATTCTGTCCAATACATTCCGCGCATGGTCTATAAATTTTAATTCCACAACCTGACCTTTCACCAAATACACGCCGGTCTTATTCCGGTGTTCCCCGAGTGCTCCCTCATACAGTCTGTCAGCGCCGCGAGTAGGAGGTGGGAAAAATAGCTTCATTAATATGCCAACCGGGAAGGGCAATCCGGATGTTTTCCCTTTTCTTAGCGTATTGTTGCCGCCGGGGTCAACGCTGCGGATCTGGATACCGTCCTTGGCAAGTTGCGGCGCGATGGCGTGAGTCCAGAGAGAAAGAGCCAGCTTTGAGGTGGCGTAAGGGCCAATCAGCTTGCGGAAGGTTTTGGGACGTTCCAGGATATCGATCGAAAAATCTTTCGTAAATTTTTGTGCGGAGGATGAGGTGTTGATTACTTTTTTTAAACTGCCGCTGTTTAGGAGTTCTTTCAACTCCATCAGAATAATATACGGAACGACCGTCAACAGCTCATAATGCTTCTCGCGTCCTTGTTTCGAATAGCTTAGCTCGGGAAAGGATCCTCCGGCGTTATTGAACAAAATATCGATCCGACGCTCCTTGCTTTTGATTTCTTCCAAAGTACGTTTCAGGCTGGCATAGTCGGCAAGATCCTCTGTTTTATAAATCCGCAGCGCTCCCTTCTTGATTGCGTTTTGGATGCTCAGATCGTCCTCGTGAAAACCGGAACGGTTCAATGCAATCACTTGCCAGTCTTCCGACAGCAATTTCCGGGTTAATTCCAAACCGATCCCGGCGTTGGCGCCTGTAATCAATGCGGTATGTTCTCGCGGGTTTATATTCATTATGCATTTCCTCCTGTTTCGGAATATTTATTTGATAGAGCAAAGTCTATAACTTGAAGTCGACTCCAAGTCAAGGCGCGAAAACAAAGTTTTTTCCTAAGAGTAAGAGACTTGACTTGGAGCCAGCTCCAAGATATATAATGCACAAAACGCAATCTACGGAGGGGGCAAAATGAAGGAAAAGCAAACCTTTACGATAAAACAAACCGCCGAGCAAACCGGAATGACTGAGGATACGATCCGTTATTACGAAAAGATCGCGCTCTTGCCCCGTGCAGAGCGGAAGGACAACGGGCACCGCATCTATCGACAGGAGAGCATCGATACGATCAGACTGATCGCATGCCTGAAAAAAACGGGGATGCCGCTAGAGGAAATGCGGCCTTTTTTGACGGTCTCCGTCGATACCGATCCTGCGGAATATCCCGAGCTAGTGGAGCTCTTAAAGAGCCACCGGGAGAATATTGTCAGCCAAATCGCTTCGCTGCAGCAGGTCGTCGATTTTATCGACATGAAGCTGGTAGAAGGGAAATACCGCCGGGATTGTTCGGATGAAGGTCTGGAGATTTCAATAGAGAAAAGAATCGGAACCATAACCCGTCTCACAAGCGAGATGAATTACTTTTCCATGTCGGCCAGAGGGGGCAAGTGACAAAGAAGTAATGAGGTATCTATACCATAGATCGAAACCGGTGTAATATAACATAACTTAATGTTGGACCGAGCCATGCTCGGTCTTTATTTTGTTCAAGAATCCCTCCCCTGCAACCAAGACTACCTGTTTTATGAAGACTACTTGATCCATATTTTGAAACGTTTCCAAAATAATTATTGAAACGTTTCCAGTTTGATGATATTATATGGTTCATAAGAGAGTTGGGGGGGTTACATGACAAGCATTAAAGATGTAGCTAACTTAGCTGGCGTTGCTGTGGGTACCGTGTCCAGAGTCATTAACAATTCTGGCGCTGTAAAACCCAATACACGCAGAAAAGTGGAAGAAGCTATACAAGAACTGAATTATATTCCTAATGAAGTAGCTCGAAATTTTAAGATGCAGAAATCCAAAATGGTTGCTTTATTGCTCCCAAGTATCTGGAATCCTTTCTTCTCTGAATTGGCTTATTACATTGAGGATGAATTGGACCGTGAAGGCTTCAAGCTTATGCTATGTAATAGCGGCGGCAAACCCGAAAAGGAACTATATTATCTGGATATGCTTCGGCAAAACAAAGTGGCTGGTATTGTCGGCATAACTTACAATGATATCGAGAATAATGTTAGCAACGATATTCCGATCGTAAGTATCGACAGACACTTTAACAAGAAAATCACCTGCGTGACTTCGGATAATTACGAGGGAGGACGTCTAGCTTTAAGGGAACTTGTTAAGGCAGGAGCCCGGAAACCAGCTTTTATGGGCAGCGTTACTTCCGTCTTCAGTGAAACCATGAACCGGAAAAAAGGGTTCATTGATGAAGCACAAACTTTGGGAATCGATGTTGTGGTCTACGAGAAACCGGACCCCATTGTGGATGAAAATGCCTATCTTAACGAGTTTCTAAATGAGCATGGCGATGTGGATGGCATTTTTGCTATTACGGATATGTTGGCCGCCAGCTATATAGAAAGAGCACGCAAGCAGGGCATTCGTGTTCCAGAGGATGTAAAGGTCATTGGTTATGACGGCATTCAGGATCATCCTTATTTTCATCCTATCTTATCAACGATTAGGCAGCCGGTGGAAGAGATGGCACGCATGACGATCAGACTGCTTTATAACAAGATCGAGGGTAAACCTTTAGAACAACAAGTGTACCGTATCCCCGTCATTTTTAAGCAAGGCGAAACTACATGATCCCCTTTTGGCAGGAAAAACATCAGTTCATCCAGTATGGACTTACCAACTGAAGTTTTTCTGTTCAGAATTGGAAACGTTTCAAGTGAAAATCAACTCTTATAAATATTTGAAAAACATCAGCTCCTTCGGTTGATTTATGATATAGATCTTTTTTCTTAAATTAATTGGAAACGTTTCATTTCAAAAAAGCTGATTACTTTACATTGAAAGGGAGTATAAGAGTGAATTCAAGAACCAGCGCGTTGGATCATTCCACGATCAAACCAAAACGAAAAAGATGGAGCCGAATTAAACGCGACTATGAGCTGTATCTGTTTTTGCTGCCGATTATTATTCTTTATCTCGTCTTCAAATATTACCCGATGTACGGGGTTCAAATTGCTTTTAAGGATTTTTCGCCAAGTCAGGGGATTTGGGGAAGTGAATGGGTAGGATTTCAGCACTTTATAGATTTTTTCGACTCCTATAACTTCTGGACTATCATCACGAATACGCTTTCACTCAGTTTTCTTTCGTTATTGTTTGGCTTTCCGGCTCCGATCATTATCGCACTGATGCTGAATCAGATGCTTGGGAAGAGATACAAAAAATTTGTGCAAACTGTGATCTATGCACCGCACTTTATTTCTACCGTCGTACTTGTCGGTATGCTAAATGTTTTCTTGTCTCCAAATAGCGGAATTGTGAATCATATCATTACCATGTTCGGAGGAGACCCCATTCTGTTTATGGCCGACGAAGGCTGGTTCCGTCCTCTGTATATTTTGTCAGGGATATGGCAGGAGACTGGTTTTTCGACCATTATTTACCTCGCTGCTCTTGCAGGAGTCAATCCGGAACTGCATGAAGCGGCAACCATGGATGGAGCGAGCAAATGGAAGCGTGTATGGAATGTGGATATTCCAAGCATCTTGCCAACGATCGTCATTCTGTTGATTCTCGCCCTCGGTAACATTATGAGCATCGGCTTTGAAAAGGCGTTTCTGATGCAGAGCGATTTGAATTATGGTACCTCCAATATTATCCCGACCTATGTGTATGAAATGGGGATACAGAAGGCTCAATACAGCTTTTCTACGGCAGTTGGCCTGTTTAACTCGCTTATCAATATTATCCTGATTGTCACCGTCAATCGGATCGCTAAAAAGATGACAGAAACTAGTCTGTGGTAGGAGGAATCATCTTGAATCCATTTATGAAGAGAAAGAGCAGAGGAGACATATGGTTTGACATCATCAACTTTGTTCTATTGTCCATAGTTATGCTGCTCGTATTATTCCCGTTGTACTTTGTACTGATTGCGTCGTTCAGTGACCCAAACTATATCTACTCTGGTGAGGTCTGGCTGTTTCCTAAAGGCTTCACATTGGATGGTTATGAACGGATTTTTAATGATTCGTCCATATGGATCGGTTATGCCAATTCAATTCTATACGCGACCCTGGGAACGATAATTGGAGTAGCCGTGACTGTATTTGCGGCCTACCCGTTAGCCCGTAAAGATCTGGTAGGAAGATCGGCGATCATGTGGTTTTTGATGGTTACCATGTTTTTTAGCGGAGGGCTGATACCCACCTATTTGCTGATCAAGGATCTTCACATGCTGAATACGATCTGGGCACTAGTTATTCCTGGTGCAGGCGGCGTATTCAATGTGATTATCGTGAGGACATTTTTTCAATCTTCCATACCGGATGAAATGTGGGAAGCGGCATCGATTGACGGATGTTCCAACACCAGATTCTTCTGGAGCATCGTCCTGCCATTGTCCAAGTCGATCCTGGCTGTCATGGTGCTGTATCATGTTGTCGGTTTCTGGAATGGTTTCTTCGACGCTTTGATCTACCTGAACGATGAAAACAAGTATCCGCTTCAATTAGTGCTGCGCAATATTCTTGTTCAGAATCAGGTCAATTCCGGCATGATGATCGATGTAGAATCCTACGCAGCTAAAATGCGCGTTACAGAACTGATTAAATACGGTGTCATCATGGTATCCAGTCTGCCGCTGTTGATGTTGTATCCTTTCCTGCAAAAGTACTTTGTTAAAGGCGTGATGATCGGCTCGATCAAGGGCTGATGCTGACATATGCTTGAAAGGGGGGATGTACAGCAAATTCAGATAAATGCCATAGAACAGCAACGAAGAGAGCGATCTGTGATTTTGAACTTGTTGGATGAAAAAAAGGGAGGTTATGTTCATGAAGTCTTTATTCAAAAATGCAGGGATTGTTGTGTTAGCCGGAGCGTTTATGCTTAGCGGATGTTCGGGAAACGGAAACAACGGTAACGGGTCAAAAAACCAAGCAAATAGTCCGGATCAAGAACTGAATTTCAACAAAACCGGTCTTCCGATTGTAAACGATACTGTCACATTAAAGATGGTGTCCCCGAAAGCTTCATTGGCACCCGTGTTCTCGGAGATGGAAATCTTCAAGCGGCTGGAAAAGGAAACGAACGTAAAGATCAAATGGGAGAACATTCCTGAAGCCGATTATGCAGAAAAGAAAAATTTGTTACTCGCGAGCAATGATTTGCCGGATGCCTTTTATATGGCCGGATTCACTGATTACGAGTTAATCAATTACGGTAAAGACGGAACCCTTATTCCGCTTGAGGATTTAATTGAACAGTATGCGCCTAATTTGAAAGCGCTTCTCGATCGCCGGCCTGATATCAAATCATCGATCACAGCACCGGATGGACACATCTACGGGCTGCCATCCTTTGAAGAGAATAACCTGGGAACCAACCCCTTCTTTCACGTCATCAATAAAAGCTGGCTTGATAAGCTGGGGCTGAAGGTACCACAAACACTGGATGAATATACAGAAGCTCTGGTGGCTTTTAAAACGCAGGATCCGAATGGCAATGGAAAGCAGGATGAAATCCCGTTAAGCTTCAGGCACATGCAGTGGTGTTCGGATATTGCCGGCCTTTTCGCGGCCTTTGGACTTCCGGATAACCTGGAGCACCGGGTCGTCCGTGACGGGAAAGTTATTTTTACCGCGACACAGCCTGAATATAAGGAAGCTCTGAAATATATCCATGAAAAATGGTATAAGCAGGGCCTGATTGATCCCGAATCCTTCACTCAGGATGATGCACAGTATCTGGCCAAAGGTAAAACGGCAGAGGAGACGCTCGGATCTTATGTCTGGTGGGAAGTCGAAGAAGTTGTCGGAACCGAACGCGCCAAGGATTATGTTCTGCTGTCTCCGCTGAAAGGACCAAATGGAGATCAAACAATTGGACGCGCCAATGGCGGTGGTCCAGGACGTGGTTCCTTTGTAATTACAAAAGAAAACAGTAACCCGGAAATCACCATGCGTTGGATCGACCAGCAGTTTGAACCTTACATGGCTGCTCAAATCCACTGGGGTCCGCTGGATATCGTGTATAAGAAAGACGAGAACGGAAAACTGGTGAATTTGCCGCTTCCTGAGGGAACCTCCTCTGCAGGTGAATTCCGTCAACAAGTTGCTCCGGGATCGGGCGCACCTGGCGTCATTACTTTCGATGACTTCGGAAAAGTTGTAGATATGGAGCCGCGTGCCCAGCAGCGTGCTAAAGATCTGGAGCAATATTACAATGCGTACATGGAAAAGGAAAACTATCCAAGCATCTTCTTCGAACCGGAGGAACTGGACAAAATCAACAAGATTGAGCCCGAATTGATTAAGTATGTAAATACGCAAAGAGGTAAATTCATTGTTGATGGCGGCGTAGATGAGCAGTGGGACAGCTATGTAAAGACACTGGAGAAGATGGGCCTGAGTGAATTAATGGAGATTTACCAAACAGGGCTGGATCGTTATAACGAAAATCTAAAAAAATAAATAAATAGATGATAGGTGGGGAGAAACTGTGCTTGATGTCATCGCTATCGGGGAAGTATTGATTGATTTTACGCCGGCAGGACGTTCAGCGGGAGGTAACGAGCAGTTTGAATGCAATCCTGGAGGGGCTCCGGCAAACGTAGCCGCTGCGCTATCCCGCCTGGGAGCCAGCTCAGCACTGATTAGCAAGGTTGGATCGGATCAATTCGGTGCCTTGCTGCACGATACCTTGCATAGCATCGGGGTTGATGTGTCCGGAGTTTCTAATACAGATGAAGCAAATACAACACTGGCATTTGTTCATCTGGATGATAAAGGAGATCGATCCTTCAGCTTCTTCCGGAAACCTGGAGCGGATACCTTCTTGCACGTAAAGGATGTTCCGCTGGAGATGCTGGAAGCAAGCAGGGTCTTACATTATGGCACGTTATCCATGACCCATGAACCGGCCCAAACGGCAACTAGAACGGCAGTCCTAAAGGCTAAGGAAGCAGGCGTTTTGCTCTCGTTTGATCCGAATGTCCGCTTTGCGTTATGGGACAGTAAGGAGGAAGCAAAGCAGAACATTCTTTGGGGCATGAAGTATGCCGATATCTTGAAGATATCGGAAGAAGAGCTTTCTTTTATAACGGGTACCAGTGATGTTGAAAAAGGCTCGCTGGAACTTCAAGCGCAATTTGGTATCGCGTTGATCGTCGTTACTTTAGCGGAAAAAGGCTGCTATTACCGTTTGGCTGGTCAGGATGGATATGTGCCTGGGTTCCAAGTCAAGGTCATCGACACAACCGGAGCCGGGGATGCTTTTCTGGGATGCTTGTTGTATAAGATTCTGGAAACGGGAAGTTCCTTGAATGATCTGACAAACCAGCAAATCGTTAGCATGCTGACTTTTGCTAATGCTGGCGGAGCATTGGTAACAACACGGAAGGGGGCTCTTGGAGCAATGCCGTCGACAGAAGAGATCAACCAGATGATAGAGTCCAATAAACAGCACAATGCTGAGCGCTTCAGACCGGGGTTTCATTTTTCGCCTCCATCCCATTGGTTGAATGATCCGAACGGATTGGTATTTTACGAGGGAAGCTATCATTTATTCTATCAGCACCATCCTTACGGCAATAAATGGGGACCTATGCATTGGGGCCATGCAGTAAGCAAAGACCTGGTTCATTGGGAGCATCTGCCGATCGCTCTGTTCCCGGATGAGCACGGCGCTATTTTCTCCGGATGTTGCGTGGTGGATTGGAAGAATAGCAGCGGATTGTTCGAAGATTCTCATGGATTGGTTGCACTCTTTACCCATGCGGATACACATCCGGAGACCGGACAGCCGCGCCAGCGGCAAAGCTTGGCATACAGCAGCGATAAAGGCCAAACCTGGTACAAATATGAAGGGAACCCCGTCCTCGCAGAGGAGGAGATGGTTGACTTCCGGGACCCGAAGGTGTTCTGGCATCCGCAAAGCGAGTGTTGGATTATGGTTCTTGTTGCGGGAGACCATGTCCGGTTTTACCGGTCCGAAAATCTGCGTGAATGGTCGCTGAGCGGTGAATTCGGTAAAGGAGAAGGTTCTCATGACGGAGTTTGGGAGTGCCCTGATTTGTTTGAATTACCGATTGATGACACCGGGCGTTCCAAATGGGTACTTATCATAAGCATCGGCGATAATCCCGATGGTCCGGAAGGATCGCGTACGCAATATTTTATCGGAGAGTTCGACGGAAATAAGTTTATTAATGACAATGCGGCCGATCATATCATGTGGCTGGATTATGGCAGAGACAATTATGCGGGAGTCACTTGGTCGGATGTCCCCGAGCAAGACGGACGCCGCGTGATCATCGGGTGGATGAGTAACTGGAAGTATGCCAACGAGACGCCTACCGGTTCCTGGAGAGGGGCTATGACTCTACCACGAGTTTTGTCACTGACCGACCGGGACGGAAGTGTGGCCTTGACCCAAATGCCTGTCCGGGAAATGGAGCAGCTGAGAAAAGGGTCCATCCGCTGGAATGACGTTACTGTTAAACCGGAGGCTCCACTTTTGCAGAAGGTAAATGAAGATTTGCTGGAAATTGAGGCGGATATCGATATCCGGTCCAGTAAAGAGGTTCATATCAGGTTGAAATCTTCTGGGCAGAGTGAGGTTGTGATCGGATACGATCCTGAGCGCCAATGGTTGTTCATCGATCGTTCAAAATCGGGGGTTACGGATTTCCACTCATCGTTTGCGTGCAAACACGGTGCCGGAATGGTTGCGTTGAACGGAAAGATCAAGCTGCATATTTGGCTGGACCGCAATTCGATTGAAGTGTATGCAGATCATGGCCTGGTTGCACTGACGGATCAAATTTTCCCTGACGCTCCTATTGAGAATGTCGAAGTAAGCACGCAATCAGGGCAGGTTGTAGTGGATTCGCTTCAGATCCATACGCTTAAATCTATTACTATTCCCGGCAGCACTGCTGAGCTGACTGTAGGGAGGGATGATGCATGAGCCGCCCAATAGGTGACCAGGGATTAATCATGTATTGGTCTTTTGATGAAGGGGCCGGAGCAAGCGCTCTGGAGAAAGTATCTCAAGTCCGGGATGAGATTCAGCACGTATTTAATCAAGCAAAGTTTACCGAACCGACCGGCCCGCAGTGGAGACAGGGAGTAACGGGAAACGGGCTCCTGTTCGACGGTTACTCGACTTCTATTACCCATTTGGTCAGTGGAGGAGACACAACCAGCGGGTCGGAACCACTATCCGCACTAAGCATCGGAGTATGGGTTGCGCCGCGCACCTATGATTGGGGCTATGAAGGAAAGTTGGCGGCAATTGTAAACTGCCATAATATGGACCGAAAGCAGGGGTTTCTGCTTGGCATGTTCCGACACGGCAGTTGGTCCTTTCAGGTGGGGCTTGAGGATGGGAACTGGACGGAAATCTGGTCCCGGGACGGTCATGAACTGCCTAAAAATGAATGGTCTTACGTAAATGCTGTATTCGATGGGAATCAAGGCGAAATCAAGCTGTATTTGAACGGTAGTGAAATTGCTTCGTCTGTCGTGCCTCGCGGTTCCCGCCTCGCCGAGGCCGCGGGCATGGATTTGCTCATCGGCAAGAATAATCACAGCAGCCAGTGGGGAGGGGTATTCAACCTCCAGATGTTTAGCGGTATTATCGATGAACTGAAAATATATAACCGGGTCTTAAGTGCAGAGGAAGTAGCCGCTTCTTATCGCCATGTGCTGGACTCCGTGCATGGTGGCGTCAAGCCTCAGCTTCAATATGATGCGATCAAGCTGGATCGGACACCATTATTGCTGGATCGGCACAGACCGCAGTATCATGCCAGCCCCCCCGCTCATTGGATGAACGAACCGCATGCGCCGATCTATTTTGAGGGGCAATATCATTTGTTCTATCAGCATAACCCGTTAGGGCCGTTCTTCTATCAAATTCATTGGGGACATTGGGTCAGTGAGGATCTCGTACATTGGCGTGATCTTCCCGTAGCTCTGGCGCCGGAAATGGATCAGCTTGCACCGGACGGGATCTGGTCGGGAAGCGCAACTTATGATGCGGACGGTCTGCCTGTCCTGTTCTTTACGGCGGGGAATGACAGTGCTTCGCCGAATCAGAGCGTGGCGCTGGCCCGGAGTACTTATACCCGGGATGGTGACCCGGATCTGGTTCAATGGATCAAACATCCGGAGCCTTTGATTGTACAGGAGAAGGGAATGGGCGCATTCGGTGATTTTCGCGATCCGTTCGTTTGGAAAGATGATGACGGCTGGTATGCCCTGGTCGGATCGGGGATCGATGGCGAAGGTGGTGCCGCCCTGGCATTTGCTTCAAAAGATATGATGAATTGGACGTACAAAGGGCCATTTTATCAAGCGGACATTCAGAAGTTCCCCTATCTTGGACCCATCTGGGAGCTCCCTGTCCTTCTTCCCCTTGGCATCGACAAGCAGGGTGAGAACAAGCATCTTTTACTGGTAAGCCCTGTCGGAAAAGGCGCCGATGTCGAGGTATTCTATTGGATCGGACAGTTAGACAAAGAAAGTCTGTCTTTCATTCCCGATCAAGAGGAGCCGGAATTGATTGACGTCGGCGATTTCCATTTTACGGGTCCTAGCGGAATGGTCGATCCGAAAACCGGCAGAAATATCGTCTTTACGATCGCCCAAGGCGACCGAACGTCCGAACTGGAGTATCAATCGGGCTGGGCTCATAACGCCGGCTTGCCACTCAGCGTGTATTTGCGGGATGATGGACGGCTGGGAATCGAGCCGATTCAGGAGATGGAGTCTCTGCGCGGTGCCAAGCGGCTATCGTTCCGTGACAAGTCATTGGCCGAGGCTAATGTATTGCTAAGGGACGTTCAGGGTGACATGCTTGAGATTCAACTGGAACTGGAGCCGGCTAGTGCCACACAACTCGGAATCAAGGTTCGGCGTACACCCGATGGAGATGAGGAAACTCTGCTGTATTATGATTTCAATGAAGCTAAACTCTTGGTGGATCGGACAAAAACGACCCTTCATCCGGGAGAAAAGTGCAGAGGAGTTCAGGGCGGAAAGCTGGAACTGCCAGGTGAGAATTTAAAGCTTCACATCTATTTGGACCGCTCTATGGTCGAAGCCTATGCCAATGGATTGAAAAGCCTGACGACACGGGTATATCCGAGCCGTGAGGACGCTTTGGGGCTAGAGATCTGGGGAGACGGCGAACCCGTTGTCAAATCTTTGGAAGTATGGGATATGCAGTCTATTTGGTAGAGAAGCGCTTAGGCGCTTCTTGCCTGTAGGCTAAGAGAGTCATAGATATTCAGGAAGTTTACTCCTGCATATTGAAAGCGGTTTATTAAATGTGAAAGGGGCTCTTGAATGAGAAAAGTTAAGGTTCGCGGTGTAAGGTAAGCGATGCGGCATTTGCACCCAAGCAAAACGTGACCCGAGCCGTGAAGAAATGGCGGCAATGATTTACAAAGCTTATTTAATTCATACAGGTCAGAATTCAGCTGCCATTCATCAAGTGAGTAATTTTTAAGATGCCGGGTTGATCAGCGGCTGGGCTGCAGATGCGGTTGCTGCTGCACAGGAACTTGGGTTAATCAGCGGCCGCAGTATGGACTTTTTCATGCCTCATGAAAAAGTAAACCGTGCAGAAAGTGCGCAAATCATCTCGCGGTTGCTTGACAAGATCAATCAATAACTGGCATGGGAAGGGCCGGTCAATCAAGGTGAAGTTTTCATTCACCATGATTGCCGGCCTTTTGTTTCTATGCAATGATTTTTTAGCCTGTACTAGCGTCGGACTGTATTTATTGTCTGTCGTTTAACTAAAGGGCAGAATAGTTTTCAAACAAGTAAAGTGATAAAATTAACTAAAAACTTATTATACAGTCCATGAGAAGAGTGGAATTATGAGAATAGGATTTTTTGATTCCGGGATAGGTGGTTTAACTGTACTCCATCAAGCATTAAGATTCATGCCTAAAGAAGATTTTCTCTTTTACGCAGACACGTTACATGTTCCTTATGGAGAAAAAACGAAGGAAGAAGTAAGAGAGTACGTTATAAATGCTGTAGATTTTATAGCCAATCAAAATGTTAAGGCTTTGTTTGTTGCTTGTAATACTGCTACTAGCATAGTTATCGAGGAGCTTCGAGAAAAGTATAACTTTCCTATACTAGGTATGGAGCCGGCCGTTAAACCCGCGATTGAAAAATGTGCAGGAAAGCAGAAGAGGGTTTTAGTATTGGCCACAGCTCTAACCTTAAAGGAGAAGAAATATCTTGATTTGATTCAAAAGAATTTATCCCCACTTGATTTAAGCCAATACGGTACGCTAGTGCTGGGATGCACTCACTTCCCTTATTTTGAGGGAAGTTTGAAGAGGATATTTCCCAAAGATGTAAATTTTGTTTCAGGGAGTATCGGAACTGCAAAAAATTTGAAGAGAATACTAGAATCTAACGAACAGTGTAACCAAGGCACGGGCGATATAGTATTTTATAAATCAGGTATAGAAGTTGAGGATACATTCACTTTATCTAGATACCAAAGTCTATTTCAAATTCTTGATGAATTAATGAGACAACGAAAAAAGAAGCAAGGGGATCAAGTAGAAGATGAGCATTCATTTGAGCACAGAAATATGCCGAATCTTTAATATCCGTTATCCAATTCTACTCGCGGGAATGGCTGGCGTGCCGGGAGTACAATTGGCGGCAGCTGTATCTAATGCTGGAGGACTTGGGATACTAGGGGCTGCATATATGAGTCCTAAAGCCATACGAGAAGCGATCCAAGAAATCAGAAAATTAACCCCATTTCCATTTGGCGTTAATCTTTTCTCAACTTCATTCGTCGAAGATAACTCCAGGATAAAAGAGGCCCAAAATGAACTTAACAAGATACGCGAAGAGTTAGGGATTATGCAAGCTTCAGATGAAGATGTGAATACCCCGAACCATTTTGAGGAGCAGTTTGCAGTCTTACTTGAAGAAAAGGTTCCGGTAATTAGTACGGCTTTCGGGTTACTCCCAGATAACCTTTTACAGCAAGCAAAATCGTCAGGGATCCGAATCGTGTCTATGGTAACGACTGTAAATGAAGCTATCTTAGCCGAACAGGCTGGTTGTGATGCGATTGTTGCGCAAGGCAGTGAAGCCGGGGGGCATCGAGGCACTTTCGACATCTCGAAGCATTCAATGGGTGCTAATATAGGTGTTATGGCCTTGGTGCCTCAAATTGTGGATCAAGTTAAGATTCCTGTTATTGCAGCTGGCGGCATTATGGATGGTCGAGGACTCGTAGCTGCTCTTGCCCTTGGCGCTCAAGGGGTACAGATGGGAACACGATTCTTAACGTCTTTTGAATCCGGAGCTCATGAAGCCTATAAGGATGCACTAATGAAAAGCACGGAAGAAAGCACGGTAATCACCAAGGTATTTTCGGGACGTCCTGCAAGAGGAATAGTCAATAAGTTTATTAAACATTGGGACATGAATAGCGTTGAGCCGCTTCCATTCCCAACTCAAAACACAATAACGCGAGATATTCGGAATGCCGCTTCCGAACAAGGTAATGCGGAATATATGTCATTGTGGGCAGGACAGGGTACTAGAATGCTTACAGATCGTCAAAAGGTAGAGGATATCATTTCCGAAATACTGCAACAGGCGAAATTAATATTGCAATGAGGCAGGGAGTAAATTTTTGCGCGGAGGATGAGGTCGGGTTCTTGATCATTGTGCATCTCCTCATGCTAATGGAATATTGTTTTGATAGCGCAAATTCTATAACTTGAAGTCGACTCCAAGTCAAGGCGTAAAAACAAAGTTTTTCCTAAGAACAAGAGACTTGACTTGGAGCCAGCTCCAAGATGTAAATGCACAAAACACAATCTACGGAGGGTACAAGATGGGGGAAGAGCGAACCTTTACGATAAAACAAACCGCCGAGCAAACCGGAATTACTGAGGATACGATCCGTTATTACGAAAAGATCGCGCTCTTGCCCCGTGCGGAGCGGAAGGACAACGGGCACCGCATCTACCGGCAGGAGAACATCGATACGATCCGGCTGATTGCATGCCTGAAAAAAACGGGGATGCCGCTGGAGGAAATGCGGCCTTTTTTGGGGGTCTCCGCCGAAACCGATCCTGCGGAATATCCCGAACTGGTGGAACTCTTAAAGAGCCACCGAGAGAATATTATCAGCCAAATCGCCTCGCTGCAGCAGGTCGTCGATTTTATCGACATGAAGCTGGAAGAGGGAAGATATCGACGGGACTGCTCGGATGAAGGTCTGGAGGGTTCCTTAGCGAAAAGGAGGGGAGAACCGGAACCAAAACCCGCCTCACCAAGTGAGATGAGTTACTTTTCCATGTCGGTCAAAGGGGCAGCCAACCTTTATAAGCAGTAAGGTTTATACTATAATATTTGGCAGTACAAATTTTGAAGTTAGGTGTGAATGAAGATGAACTTGCTGGATAAATGGACCCGCGGCGGGAAGTTTGTTCTGATTGTGCTGGCCATCGTCTATTTGTTTTCACTGGTAAAACCCTTTTTCTTGCCGATGCAAGCAGTTATAGGCGCGATTTTGATCCCTTTGCTGCTTGCAGGCTTCTTTTATTATTTGCTTCGGCCAGTAGTTGCTTACATGGAACGATATAAAATTAAACGGTCTATTGCGATCCTTCTACTCTATGTTGTCTTGGTGATATTGACTATTGGGTTTATTGCAGGGGTCTGGCCGCTCCTTCGCGATCAGTTGTTTAATTTGGTGCAAAACATTCCGAACTTTTTGGTTAAGCTTGATGTTCAAATTGAAAATCTGGGGGAGGATTCATTTCTCTCGAAGATCCTTCCGTCCGATTCGAACTTGCTTGCTAATCTGACTGATTATTTAAGCAAAGGAATCGCCTTTTTAAGTAATTATTTATCCAGTTTTATTTCTTTTCTTTCCCAATTTGCTATCGTTTTGTTTACTTTTCCGATTTTGCTTTATTACATGCTGAAGGAGGGGCATCGCTTCAAGCGAGGTTTAGCCAAGCTTTTTCCTATTCGATACCGGAGAACTGTGTATCGCGTAACCAGAGATATGGACAAAGCTCTAAATGATTATATTACCGGGAGGGTCATTGTCAATTTAGCATTAGGAATTCTTATGTTTATCGGTTTTATTATAATAGGACTTCCTTACGCCCTTTTATTGACTTTGATTGCGGTTATACTCAACTTTATCCCCATGTTTGGCGCTATTATTTCATCTGTTCCGATTGTGATTATAGGTTTGATCCAGTCTCCATCTACCGGCATATGGGCACTAGTTATAATTTTAGTGGCGCAGCAAATTCAGGATAACGTGATCTCACCGTATGTTTTCGGAAAGAAACTGGACATCCATCCGGTGACGACGATCCTCCTTGTTTTGGGAAGCGGAAATTGGTTTGGCATTATCGGGATGCTGGTAGTTATTCCGGTATACATGATGCTGAAAATTGTCTGGAGACGCATTTATGCTTTGTTTATCAGCTCCCGTTGGGAAAATTTATAAAGCGAATACCGGTACGAAACGTATTGAATTTCATTCGGGAGATTTAACGAGGTTACGGTAATCCCGTTAAGTTTTTGCAATAGCGCAGGAGCGAAAAAAGGGTTGAAGCCCTTTTTTTTTTGCTTTTTTCCGGTAGCACATCATCTCAACAATTTCTGAATGCCCGAAAGTACATAAACTTTCCGCCCATGGGGAGAAGAATTGACCCAACGCGAAATCGCAAATATGCATAAGCCGGAGTTATGCGTCTCGAATAGAGAAGCGGGCGCTGATGAGGCCGTATCTGCTATACTTAGGAAAAAATTAATATTGGATGTGGGTATCATTAGCAAAAAAATGAAATTGATTATTCTCTGGGCTTGTTTCCTCATACTGTTGTCAGTAAGTACTGCTTACTTCAGTGCCAAAAAAAATTCTAACGACTCAATAGCTTCTGTGGTGAAGCTGTCGGCAACCCGTTCGTCCGGGATATTGGATACGGAAACGGCGGGAGAAACAACGACAAGGGATTACTATGTCTCACCGCAAGGTAAAGATACGAACCCCGGGACTATGGAAGCGCCGATCGCCAGCATTCAGAAAGCCATAGAATTGGTCAAGCCGGGCGGCACCGTATTCCTTCTTGAAGGAGTATATCACCAAACCGTTAGCATCAATAAATCAGGATCGTCAGATCAGGGCTATATAACTTTGCGCAATGCAGAGGGACAAACGGCAATCATGGACGGCAAGGGCGTAAAGCAAGTTGAAAATGGCGTCATCGGCATCGACAATGCCAGCTATGTACGAGTGGTAGGCCTCGAAATACGCCATTTTTACACAAAATCCGCCGACGTTACGCCCATTGGCATTCATGTGAGCGGTAGCGGCAGTAATATTGGAATTATAGGGAATACCATTCACGATATGGGGACGAACGCGGGCCAGAGGGCAGGGGGCGGTAATGCTCATGGCATTGCAGTTTACGGCGACTCGGCAACATCATTGAAGCAGCTTGCTATTATCCAAAATGAGTTGTATAACCTGAAGCTGGGAGCCAGCGAAGCGATGGCGGTCAATGGAAACGTAGACGGCTTTCGTATTATGCGGAACATCGTGCATGATAACAACAATATAGGGATCGACATCATCGGATTTGAAGGTATCGCCCCCAACCCTTCTCATGATCAGGCACGAAACGGTGTGATACAAGAAAATCAGGTATATAATATTTCCTCTTTCGGCAATCCCGCCTACGGGAAAGATTACTCAGCCGCCGGCATATACGTGGATGGAGGCAAAGCTGTAAAAATCACGGACAATGAAGTACACCATAATGATTTTGGAATTGAATTGGCAAGTGAGCATGCCGGCGGTGCAACTTCCCATGTGGAGGTATCGCTCAACCGCGTCCATAACAATCGGGCGGCAGGCATTACGCTTGGCGGCTATGACGAAGATCGCGGAAGGACGGAAAACTGTATCATTAAAGAAAATAAGTTGACTGAAAATAACTCCATGCATCTTGGTTACGGTGAAATCAATCTGGCCTTCGATACAAGGAACAATGAATTGAGCAACAACGACATCCAAGCGAATGAAGATGGACTATTGATTACAAACGAGTTCACCCAAAATGAAGGGAATAAAGTCGACTTTAATCGCTATGGCAGCAAAAACCAGGCGTATTGGATATGGAAAGGCGAAGAGTTTGATGATTTCGGAGCTTATCGAACACAGACGGGTAATGATTTGCACTCGGAGTTGAACCTCGAATAATTCTTATAACTGAATGGGTTGGATTTTTGCTGTATGGAACAAGTTCATTCCAAGTCTGAGGACAAGAACTTGTTCCGTTTTTTGTTTTTCATCCGAACCGGGATATGGTACTTTTAAGAGAGGAAAGACGAGAGATTCGAGGATAAATTTAGGAGAAACCATATGATCTATGATTGTTTGATTGTGGACGACGAGAGCATTCTCGCGGAGACGACTTGCGAGTACTTCAACATGTTCGGGGTCACATCCGCTTATGCCGTCAGCGCAGAGGACTGCGAGCTTTTTCTGCGTCAGAACGAGACGTCCCTGATTCTTCTTGATATCAATCTCGGGCAGACTTCGGGCTTCGAGTTGTGCAAGAAGCTGCGGCGGACGACGCAAATACCGATTCTGTTTATCAGTGCCCGCTCAAGCGAAGACGATATTTTAATCGCGCTGAACATCGGCGGAGACGATTATATTCAGAAGCCCTATTCGCTTGCCGTTCTACTGGCGAAAGTGAAGGCCGTGCTTAAGAGGCATGCGGGACGGGAAAATACGGAACTGTTGAAGTTCGGACGGGTGCAAATCGATCTGATGATGTCCCGAGTCCGCGTGGACGGAGTCGACGTGAAACTCAAGACGATGGAGTTCAAGCTGCTCTGCTATCTGGCGCAGAACAGCAACCGCGTCGTGTCCAAGAAGGAGCTGTTTGCCAACGTATGGGAGGACGCCTTCGTCGGGGACGGCACTTTAAACGTGCATATACGTCACTTGCGGGAGAAGATCGAAGTCGACCCGAACCAGCCGGAGCATATCAGGACCGTCTGGGGAACGGGCTATGTGCTGGAGGACGGAAATCGGTGAGATACAAAGGGATGATTTTGGCGTTGCTTGCCGTTCTGGCCGTGAGCATCGCGCTTTCGGTACATACGATCCGAACAGGGACGGACTCGAGGCTGGATATGGTCATGGCGAACGATATCCTGAAGACAGTGGAGAAAAATTGGGACCAGCCCGATCAGGGAGATTACCGTGATTCCAAAGGACCGTTTGCCGTACTGGACCATGAGGGGAGCCTTCGTTATCAAACTTCCGGAGGGCGGTTTGCTTCGCTTGGCGACGCCATCCGGGACCGGGATGCGATCCTGGATGTGACGGTCGGGGGCTCTGTCGTCGGTAAGCTTGTCATCGAGAATGACGGATTGGAGAAGGAACGCAGAAACCGAAGACAGCTGGCCGCGATCATCACGGTGTCGAACGCCTTGCTGGCGGGAGGCGGCGCGCTCTACTTGATCATGTTGAACCGGTCCATACTGCGGCCGTTTCGGCGATTACAGCTGTTTGCCAGGAACGTGGCTCGGGGGAATCTCGATTTTCCTCTCCCGATGGACAAGAACAATCCTTTCGGCGCCTTCACCGAAAGCTTCGATATCCTGCGCGAGGAGTTGGCCGCGGCGAAACAAAGCGAGTATGAAGCGAATCGCAGCAAGAAAGAGCTTGTGGCGAGCCTAAGCCACGACATCAAGACGCCGGTTGCGTCCATCCAGGCCCTGACCGAGTTGCTGATGCTGAGAGCCAAGGACGAGAAGGAACTTAGGCAGTTTGGCATGATCCAAGCCAAGGCCGATCAAATTCATCGGCTCGTCGCGGACATGTTTCAAGCGACTATGGAGGAATTGAGGGAGCTTCAGGTGAAGCCGGCCGAGGAGTCCAGCGTCATGCTCCGGAGGATGATCGAGCAGGCGGACTTCGACAACCGGATCGATTGCGGCCCGATTCCCGAATGTCTCCTTTATGTCGACCGGACGAGGCTGCAACAGGTATTCGACAACGTGATAAGCAATGTCTACAAGTATGCGGGAACTCCCGTTACGGCCTCGGCCTCTCTGACCGAGGATTATTTGCGTATCGAAATTATGGATTACGGCGAAGGCGTCGGCGATGAGGAGCTTCCTTTGCTGTTCAATAAATATTATCGAGGCCGTAATGCGGCCGAAAGATCCGGAGCGGGCCTCGGGCTATATATCTCCAGCCACCTCATGGATCGCATGCAGGGCGGTATCGAATGCCGGAACCGTCATGACGGTTTCTCAGTCATTCTCTTCATCCGGCTTGTGCAGGATTAAGAATTGGTTAAGATTTCGGCAAAGCTTTGTTAAGAACTGATCTTGTATGATGAAGCTGTAAGGGACAACTCGACGGAGGTATGGTAGCAACATGAAAAAAACGATTCTTAGTGCGGAGAAGCTATGCAAGACGTTCTCGAACGGCGGCGTTCAGCAGCATGTGCTCAAGAACGTGGACATCCGGCTTCTGGAAGGAGACTTTACGGTCATCATGGGCAGCTCGGGTTCCGGCAAGTCGACGCTGCTTTACGCGCTTTCCGGCATGGATCGGCCCTCCCTCGGAGAGATCACCTTTGAAGGGCGGCCGCTCTCAGGCCTGAGCAACGACCAATTGGCCGTGTTCCGGCGCAATCATTGCGGCTTCGTGTTTCAGCAGATTCATCTTCTCGACAATATGAGCGTGATGGACAACCTGCTGGCCGGGGGCCTTCTCGTCAGCCGCAATAAGAGCGCGGTCGCCGAGAAAGCGAAGAAGTTGCTGAAGCAGGCGGGATTGAAGGAGGAGCTCTGGGGAAAGTTCCCATCCCAGCTGTCCGGAGGAGAAGCGCAGCGGGCGGGCGTCGTCCGGGCGATGGTCAACGATCCTCGAATCTTGTTCGCGGATGAGCCTACAGGAGCGCTTAACTCCGCTTCAAGCGAGAGCGTTCTCGATATGATGACAAGCGTCAACCGAAGCGGGCAGAGCATCGTGATGGTGACGCACGATTTGAAGACGGCGCTTCGAGGCAACCGGATATTATTCTTACGGGACGGCACGATCCGCGGCGAGTTGGACTTGGGAGAGTTCGAGGAGGAGGGCGACCCGGACCGTCATGCGCAGTTGGGCGTCTTCCTGGACGGGATGGGGTGGTAGCATGAGCATCCTGAAGCTGACCTTCGCCCATTTGCGGAAGGGGAAGGGGGCCGCGTTCTCCCTGTTCGCCCTCCTTTTTATCGCTGCTTCGCTGCTGAACAGCGGATTCACGATTTTGACGGCGATGTATTCTCTTTATAATGACAAAGCCGTAGAATTGCACGACGCCCGGGTCGCCTTCGCGATGAGCGCCCGGACATTCAAACCCGAATACGAAGCATACGTCAAATCCTATCCGGGCGTTGAGGCGGCCGAGGCGGAAAAGATTATTCTTCTGCCCAAGGCCTCCGTCCAGTACGACAGGAATATTCGAAACGAGAACAGCATCCGCCTCGCGCTGATGAATGCCGATACCGGCCGCAACATTGCCCCGCTGATGCCGCTTGAGCAGTCAGCTGCCTATGGGGAAAAAGGCATCTACGTCCCTTACTTCCTGAAGGCGAGCGGCGGTTATCGGCTGGGGGACGAGTTCTCCTTCAAGGTCGGCGACAAGAGTTATTCCTACCGGATCGCGGGCTTCTTCGAGACGACCCTGACGGGAACCCGAGCGCTGGCCTTGCTCAAATTCTATTTGCCCGAAGCGTCCTACCGGCAGTTATCCGAAGATCTGGGGGAGAGCTACCAGGGCGTATTCCTCTCCGCCGTCTTTCGGGAAGGACAACCGGCTGGTTCGCTGATGCGTGACTATAGTCTGGAATTCCCGGAGTCGAACGAGTCCATCGACACCAGCTTCTGGAGCGGGGATCTGGAGGAGGCGCAGAGCTCGACGTTGACCGTCAATCTCGTGGCGATGATCTTTGTGGCGTTCGCGGCCATCATCGTAACCGTCTCTCTCATCATGATCCAGTTTCAGATTTCCAACGGCATTGAAGACGGGATGGTCCGCATCGGCATCTTGAAGGCGATCGGCTATACAAGCCGCCAAATCCGACTTTCGTACACTCTCCAATTCCTGATGATCGCCGTTCCGGGCATCGTGGCCGGCATTGCGGCTTCTTATGCAGGCGTCGCTTCGTTCGAAGGGATCGCCGCCTCATTGACGGGGCTGCTTAAGACGATGCGGCCCGACATCGCAATCAACGCGATGAGCGGTTTCGCGCTCGTCGTCCTTGTTCTGGCCGTATCGCTGCTGGCTTCGCGCCGCATCCCCAATCTCCAGCCGATCGACGCGTTGCGAGGCGGCTTTGTCAACCACAACTTCAAGCGCAACCGGCTTCCGTTGGACAAAGCGAAAGGAGGCCTTCAGCTTATCCTTGCGCTCAAGGCGACGCTCGCGAATTCGCGGCAGAGCCTGATGATTGTCGCCATCGTTGCCGTCACCACCTTCGCTTCGGTCTTCTCGATCGTGTTGTATTCCAACATTGCCGGGGACAAGAAGGCATTCTTTGAGTTGGTAGGCGCCGAGACGCCCAACGTCGGCATCATAGTGGCAATGGGCCAGGACAGTGACGCACTGCTGGATGACGTGAAGACGATGAATGGCGTCAAGGCCGCCATCATTCAGGATTTCTTGAAGACGACGATCGATGGCCGTTTAATAGAGACCGAATATTCCGATGATTTCAGCCAGTTGAATACAAAGACGGTCTACAAGGGGCGATATCCGAAGCATGACAACGAGATCGTCGTAACGGGCGGTCTGGCACGGCTGTTGGGCAAGTCCGTCGGAGACACGATAAAGGTCCGGCTGGGATATGCGGAGCATTTCTACCTGATCACGGGCCTTAAACAATCGTTGAACGCGGGGAGCAGAGGGGCCTCGTTAACGATGGACGGAGTGCATCGGCTGCTCCCGGGAAAGCGGGGGATGTCCATCAACGTTTACTTGAACGGCATTTCCGATTCCGACTTTATACGGGACGCGCAGGCTAAGTTCGGGAGCCGGATTCAGGCCTTGACGGATGTTCCCAAGTCGATCGAAGAGACGTCGAAGGTGTATGTGTCGGCGGTGCGCGCCGTCATGGTCGCCATCTTGGCCATTACCGTCCTTGTCGTGGGATTCATTCAGTATCTCGTTATCGAGACCGCCATCGTCAGGCGCAAGAAGGAATTCGGCATCCTGAAGGCGATCGGGTATACGTCATTTCAACTGCAGATGCAGATCGCGCTGGGGCTCGTCCCGGTCGTGGCAGCCGGCTTGATCACGGGAGGGGCGCTAGGCGGATTGTATATGAATTCGCTGCTTGCTCTGCTGTTATCCGGCTCAGGCATCTCGCACACGGAGTTCGCCGTGCGGCCGATGCTGCTCCTGGGACTTTGCGTCTTTCTTCTCCTGGCCTCTTACGCGATCTCGCTGTCGGTGTCTCGCAGAGTCAATCGAATATCGGTTTACGGATTAATGACGGAGTAACGTTTTTTCCTAATATTTCAAAACGGACGGAGGATGAAGCACATGAAAAAAAGATTCATGCTGGTGCTCGCAGTTCTGCTGGCCTTCTCGGCTTCGGGACTGACCGGCCAGCAGAGGGCGGCCGCACAAGCCTCTCCATTAAGCGCCGAGAGCGTTGGGGCTTTCGCAGAGGGCTTCTTTCAACAGGAGGAGGTCCGGGATCAACTTGCGGGGGCGATTGTCGTCGTCGTCCAAGACGGACGGGTGCTTCTGAATCAAGGTTACGGCTATGCGGATGCGGAAGCCCGTAAACCGGTGGACGCGGAAAAGACGCTGTTCAGGGTGGCTTCCGTCTCCAAACTGTTCACGGCCGTAGGCATCATGCAGCTGGCCGAAGCGGGAAAAGTGGATCTGAACGCGAATGTTCAAACTTACCTCCCTGACCTGACGATTCCCAATGAGACGGGCTCCCCGCTGACCTTAAAGCATCTATTGACCCATACCAGCGGCTTTGACAGTGGGGATTATGCGGTAACCCGCAGCCCTTATGCACTCTCTGATTTTGTCAAAGATAATATGCCGACGGTCGTCAAGAAGCCCGGGGAAGCATACCGCTACGACAATTTCGCGTTTGCCCTACAAGGATACGTTATCGAGAAGGTGTCCGGTCTTTCTTTCGAGGATTACATGAGCAAAGAAATTTTCGAACCGCTCGGGATGTTGAGAAGCAGCTTCATCCTAAATGACGACGTCAAAAAGAACCTGGCCACACCTTACAACAGTGCGCTTGAGCCTATCGGGCAAAGTCCGAATGTCCCGGATAATTCGCCGGGTGGCGGCTTGTTCTCCACCGGCGCGGATATGGCCAAGTTCCTCGACGCCATGCTGAATTCCGGACAGAGAGGCGAGTCCCGCATCCTGAACGAGGAGTCCGTGAAAGAGATGGAGCGGAATCAAGTGAGCATTCAGCCGGAGGTGCCGGGCGTCGGCTACGGCCTGGAGTCGAACTATCCGCAATATTATAACGGATACCGGGTTGTGGAAAAGGGAGGCGACCTGTCCGGATTCCACTCCAACCTGTGGCTGATGCCGGACGAAGACACGGGGGTATTCCTGGCCTTGAACAGCGACAAAGGCAATTTGCGCAACCCGTTCTTCGAGCAGTTTATGAACCGGTACTTTCCGAAAAAAGGATCCGGTCCAGCCTTCGTCGAGCTTTTGCCAAGCGACCGGCAATTGCAAGCATTCGAGGGATTGTACCGGCATCTCCGCACTCCCGCGCTGCTTTACGACATTACAGCGGAGGACGGGAGGCTGATCGTGAAGGACGTGTTCGGCAAGCACGCCTTGCGGCAAGCGGGGGAGTTGCTGTTCTATGACGAAGAAGGGATGCCGGCGGGCTTCAAGCTGGATGCCGAGGGCCGTATCGCCTACTTCTCCTATAATCTGACGGACGGCTGGGCCGAGAAGCTACCCGATCCTCCCCTGTTTAGCGACGTTCCTGAGGATCACCCCTTCGCCGCTCCTATTTACAAGATGGTTCAGATGGGGGTCATGGAAGGAAGCTCGGAAGTATTCGAGCCCGGCAAGCCGATGACGCGAGGGGAATTTCTCGCGGCGTTGATTCCGCTGACGGGCTTCCCGTTCTCGACTCGCGCTTCCGTCTTCAAGGATACCGCGGGCAGTCCTTACGAAACGGCCATCCAGACGGCGGCGGAATTCGGCGTGGCCCTTGGGCGGCCGGACGGGTTCTTCGGACCGGATGAGCCGATCCGGCGCGAAGAGGCAGCGACCTACATCTGGCGTCTGGCCAAATTCGCCTTGGACGCCCCGCCCGAGCAAGCCGACTTGAAGGGGCCGGTCGCTCCGTGGGCTTCGGAAGGCGTTCAGTACGTGGTCAGCCGGGGACTTTACGGTCCCGAAGTCGAGGCTAGCGACGGGAAATTAGATTATAAACCGCAGGCCCCCCTTCTTAGGCAAGAAGCGGCGGCGTTGATCGACATGCTGCAACAGAATCTTCTATAACCGATCGCGACGACAAGCGAGCACCCCCATCGGATCGCTTGCTTGCTTCCTTCTCGTTCAATAACGGCATTCTCGTCGCTACTGCAGCCGAAGATATTTTATACGGGAGTTAGTTACTCTCGGCGATGTCCCCCCTTCAAAGCCGGGACAGAAATTGATTACTGTCACGAAGTAAAACATAACCAAATGAACCCTGCGCAGAATTGCGCAGGGTTCATTTATCTATCCGCACCAACCGTTTCGCGTAACGGTTATCTTTCATTGCAGAAGAATGATCGGCAGTATTGCCGGGAAATCGCTTGCGTTGGATAATAAACTCAAGCATGCATTTTGTTAAATAGTTCAGTCTCGACCTAGACTCAGCATATTGCTGCAATAATACAATTTTTTTAACTAGAAAATAGGGAAATAAAGCGAATTGCTGCAAAAGTGCACTATATTTTGTTGGCATGTATGGATAAGCGGCACTATTGAGCGAAAAAGATGCATATTTGCAGGATTTTTGCTGGGGTATGATGAATCGCCCCAAATTGCTGTATTATTGCATTATTTCTCATGAGTGGGCTTCAGTAGTGAAGATCTCAATGAGCGCTCAATAAGTACTCAATGAGCGCTCAATAAGTGCTAATAAGTGCTTAAAAAGTCTTCAATTGGAGCTACAATAGCGTATTCGACGAGCAACGGGGAGGGGTACTGCGCCCGAGATATCGGGGTTCGCGCACTTTCCATACCTAGATATGAATTGAAGCCGCCCAATTCGCTTGTCTATCAACATTCGCTAATACGAAGACTAGAGGTTTGAATTTCTTTGGCTGTGTCTCCGATTTCCGTATAACCGATATCCAGAATTGCAGCGATTCGTTCATGATCCCGGATGCCTAATCTTTGGCGCAACGGGGAATCGTGTATCCAATCATCCATGCAAATTAACATGCCGATGTTGTGTTCCAAACCAAGCAATCTCATATTTTGAATCAAGCAGAATACGGCGGCCAAATCCTCCTCTTGCTTGTGCGCATCGCCTACTGCATCCGCAATGACGACAAGATGGGCCGGTGCCTCGCGATGGAGCGGCAGCGCTTCTCTCCTTTGTTCACCTGTCATGAACAGAAACCGCCAAGGCTCTCTCAAGCCATCATTCGGTGCCCATACGGCTGTTTCCAACAGTTGCAGAATTAATTCGGGCTCAACTTTTTCTCGTTCAAAACGACCCGGTCGGCATCGGTAACTTTTCTCCAATAAACTCGTTATAGACACGGTATTCTTCTCCTCCCTTCTGAAACCAAAGAAATCAGATTTGCGGCCAGCACAGCCACTTCTTGGAGGCTGGCGTACGCTTTCTGGGGCGAGGCGTTTTTTCGATGAAACCGAAGGGCAAAATACCGGCCAATCGCTCACGGTCCGAGATGCCGAGTTGTTCGAAGAAAGGTTTGTTATACAATATTTCATCCGAACGCCAAAACATGCCGATGCCTTTCTCCCAGGCCAAAAGCTGCAAGTTTTGCAGGAAAAAGCAAGCATTCGCATACTGCATATCCTTCTGTTGCGGCGAATCATGATCATCCACTACTACGACCAAGAGACCGGGTACCTCGGAAAAAAACTTGGCCATCGTCTCTTTCACGGAACGGGGAATGAGTTTTCCCATTCGGGTAGCAGTAAAGGAGTCCAGCATGTAACGCGACAAGCGATGCTTGGATTCGCTTTGCAGGGCCAAAATAAGCCGCATGGATTGCAGCATTTGCGGGTCGCACGAAACCGCCGCCCGATTAAATAACTCATGCATCAAATGATCCGGTACAGCTTGATCGGCGAACTTCCGTACGCTTCTGCGCTCTTTGATTAGGGATTCCGCGTTCATTCGCATTCCTGCCTTCCAAGTAAAGTAACTGACTTGAGTTGTTGTTTCGCCCGGCGGATTTTCCTTTCGCTATAGGCAAATAGGGCCCGCTGCCGTATTTATGAATCTTCTTTCAGTCGCGGATAAATGTTTCTTAGAAAACAAATAACCTCCTTGAATTTTTATAGTTTCATAAGAATAAATTTATTGGACTTAAAAATCATAGAAAGCTATTATTTTAACAATTAATATAGTTTCATATGAAACAATATTAATTGTACTGTCCACTCTTTATTGTGTCAACTAACGGCCCGATCGTTCGCTAATGTTTCTAGGGAAATAATTTATGATATAATGTTAAAAATGAGTCGAGGAGCCAGCGGAACCATGGGTACTTCCAACCGAAACAAAGCCGCCATACATGAATTTTTCATTCGGTTTCTTCAGCAAAAAGAGCAATATGAAACCCGGATAACATCAACTTACCTTGAGGATATCCGAAAGCATGTAGATGCGGACTTCAGCTTGAACATGACGGAGCTGCACACCATTGCGTGCATCGGAGAGCAAGAGCCGATCAATCTCACTTCCATCGCGGAAAGGTTGAATTTAAGCAAAGGGAACACCTCCAAGATCGCCAAAAAGTTACTTGAGGCAGGTTGGGTTCGAAAGGCCCAGCTCAACGACAACAAAAAGGAAGTGTACTTTCGGCTTACGCCTGCCGGGAAAAAGCTGTTTGCTGCTCATGACGAGCTCCATACGAAGGAACAGCAAAGAATGAACGGGTTTTTGGAGAAATATAGCGAAACCGAGCTTGAAATTATCAAACGGCTATTCGAAGATCTGACCGACTTCTATCGATAACGAAATCAGGAACCGCAGGTTTCATTCATGGAAAGGTACGGTCGTTAACCATCGCAGCTGCACAAGAGGATGATACAAATTGCTTGACAACGACTAAAGCGTACTTTTATACTGTTTTTCGGAACGGAATACTAAAACCGATTTGGAATGTGGACTTTTCTGGAGAGCAATCTCTATTTTCGCCACACAAAAGCCTTGCCGGCTATTTGTGTGGTTTTTTTGCATTCAAAAAAGGAGGACTATCATGAAATTCTGGCACTATGCGTTGATTGTTTTTTTAGGAGGATGTTGTTATGGCATATTGTCTACATTTGTTAAATTGGCGTATGCGGCTGGTTTTACAGTGTCGGCAGTAACTGGAGGACAGTATTTTTTCGGAGTCGTACTTGCTTGGCTTGCAGTTTTATTTACCAAGAAACAAAAATTAACGCGTTTGCAAATCTCGAAGCTTATTCTGTCGGGGATTCCGTTCGGGTTAACGGGCATATTTTACTATCAAGCCTTACAAACCCTAAACGCTTCGCTAGCCATTGTTTTTTTGTTCCAATTCGTTTGGATCGGGGCTCTATTGGAGTGGGCGTTCCATAAGAAAAAACCGACAAGGAGTAAGCTTATCTCCATAGGATTGCTGCTAATCGGATCTGTTTTGGCAGCTAATCTGCTATTCCAGGAACGCATGACGTTGTCTTGGCAGGGAAGCCTTTGGGGATTGCTTGCTGCATTATCCTTTTCCACGTTCGTTTTTTTAAGCGGTTTTGTCGAAAAAGAAACCCCTCCCATGTTAAAAAGCGCCCTTCTTTCCACGGGGGGAGTAATAACCGTATTTATCGCATTCCCTCCCGCGTTTTTGTTTGATTTGGAGGTATTGATGGGGGTGATGCCTTATGGATTGGTATTGGGTATATTCGGGGTTGTCCTTCCGCCCCTTTTGTTTTCCATTGGAATGCCGCATGTTGGTTCCGGGTTGGGAACCATACTGACGGCGTCCGAACTGCCGGTGGTCGTTACCATGTCCTCTTTGGTGCTGGCTGAACCGATAAGCTTGCCGCAGTGGGTTGGAGTAATCGTTATTTTGGGCGGGATTATTAACGGCAACATCCGATCCGGAAATTCGAATAAGAAGGCTTTAAATATTCAGAAGGCGGCCGGTTAGATTAATAAAAAGCAGCGGTTCGTTAAACTGCATCCGTAATAAGGCAATTCGGCTAGTGGAATATTCCATTAGCCGTTTTACTGTTTTGTCATATTTGCGGAATTAGGGGTTAAACTGACGGCGTCGTAATTTTATATATTTCTGTCGCATACTTCTACTAAAAAAATGCATTCTTTTGTGATACCTTAATACATAGATGTCAGGATATTATATATGAAACTGGAGGGATTTCATTGAAACTTCGTATCGGCAAGGCCAGTTATTGGCACGTCCATGCCTGGGATTATACCCGTCAAGCTCAAGGCCATCCGGACACCGAAATCTCGGCGGTATGGGATGAGCATTCCGAACGCGGAAAGCAAGCGGCTGAAGAACTGGGAGTACCTTACTATGAGGCATTGTCCGAGATGCTTGCCCGGCCCGAGGTGGACGCGGTCATCGTGGATGCGCCGACGAACAGGCATAAGGAAGTGATCATCGCGGCGGCGCGGGCCGGTAAACATATTTTCACGGAAAAAGTGATCGCTCCGACGTTGCAGGAAGTTCAAGCAATTCTAGGCGAAGTGGCCAAAAGCGGCGTGAAATTGACCGTGTCCCTGCCTCGGCTGAATGACGGATATACGCTCGCTATTCAAGACGTTCTAAGCCAAGGCTTGCTCGGCGCAGTTACTTATGTTCGGGTACGGCTATCCCATAACGGTGCCATTGCCGGCTGGCTTCCCGAGCATTTTTATGATGCGGAGCAATGCGGAGGAGGCGCGCTGATCGATCTGGGCTGCCATCCGATGTATCTGACCCGGCTGTTCCTTGGACAGGAAGTGACCGGAGTGAGCGCCAACTTCGGCTATGTCACCGGGAAAGAGGTCGAAGATAACGCCGTGGTGACGCTATTTACGGGGTCCGGCGCCATCGGCGTGGTCGAGGCGGGCTTCGTGAACAGCCACTCTCCGTTTACGGTCGAGGTTCATGGAACGGAAGGGACCTTACTGTACGGCACGCCCGAAAACAAATTGCTGCTCCGGTCCAATCTAGCGGCCGACAAGGGCGGCGACTGGACCGAGCTGGCCGTTCCGGACAACCGTGAAAGCGCCTTTGACCAATGGGTTCGTCACATTCGGAACGATACCTTGGCTGAGGAGAATGTCGGCATGGCGGTCGAGCTTACGCGCTTAATGGAGGCGGCAAATCTCTCGGCCAAAGAAGGCCGCGTGATCCGGCCGCATGAACCGGGCCGATAAGTCATGGACGGCAGCCTGAAGTTGAATGCTTTTCCTTTTGAAGTCATGTTCGAAAAACAGGATATGCTGGAGCGGCTGGATATCGTTATTGCTTGGGGAAATTACGAGATTCGCGTGTTAAGGTTTCATTTGACTTCGTTTGAGCCCGGCAGGATCATCGATTTTCATAACCATGCGGAGTTTGAATTCCATTTCATTCCGAAAGGAAAAGGGTCCGTCATTCTTGAAGACCGCCCTTATGCGTTATCCGAAGGCATGTTTTACTTGACCGGTCCCGGGGTCATGCATTATCAGGAAGCCTCCCCCGAGGAGGCCATGTACGAATTGTGCCTGCATGTGGATATCGTCGCCAAATCCAACCCTGAAGCCGATCCCTGGGAGGCCGCCGAAGCCGAGGAATGCGTGGAAAAGCTGCGCAGCTTGCCGCCAAAACCGACGCTGGACAGCCATCGGGCCATGCACTGTTTCCTGGAAGCTTATGAGGTCTGCGAAGGAAAGTATCGGGGATTCTACACCTCGATCAAACAATTGGTTATCGGTATTTTGTTAAAAGCGGTTAGAGCCTACGACTCTGGTGAAATAAGTACTGAAGCGCCGATTAGAGACATGCTTGCTTACCGTTATCAATATGCCGTTCAGTACATGGAAGCCAATCATTCGGCAAGCCTGACGCTGGATAATGTTGCTGAGAAGCTGAATATAAGTCCAAGACAGCTGCAGCGGATTTTCAGAAACGTCAATGCCGAAATGCCATTCAGCAAAGTGCTGGAAGATATCAGATTGCATGCCGTTTGCCGTAAACTCGAAGAGAGCGCTTCGTCCATTGAAACCATCGCCGTAGCCGAAGGGTTTTCCAATGCGACTTATCTGCATCAAGTGTTTCGCAAACGGTTCGGAATGACCCCTTCGGCTTATCGTAAGGCTAAAGAATTCAAATCTAATTATGAGGTGAAATGAACATGAGTAAAATCTATCGTATAGGAATTATCGGTTGCGGCGGCATCGCGAACGGCAAGCATTTGCCCAGCCTGAGCAAATTGGACAATGTGGAGTTGGTTGCTTTTTGCGACATTATCCCCGAACGGGCTGAAGAAGCCGAGGCCAAATACGGCGCCGAGGGAGCCAAGGTTTACAGCGACTACCGGGAGCTATTGCAGGACGGCTCGCTGGATATCGTGCATGTGCTTACGCCAAACGATGCCCATGCCGAAATCTCCATAGCCTCGCTTGAAGCGGGCAAACACGTGATGTGCGAAAAGCCGATGGCCAAGACGGCGGCGGATGCCCGGAGAATGGTTGAAGCGGCAAAGCGTACGGGAAAGAAACTGACGATCGGCTATAACAACCGGTTCCGTGAAGATAGCATGTACTTGAAGAAGGTGTGTCAGGAAGGGCAGCTGGGACGCATTTATTTTGCCAAAGCCCATGCGATCCGCAGAAGAGCCGTTCCGACATGGGGCGTATTTTTGGATGGAGATAAACAGGGCGGGGGACCGCTCATCGATATCGGTACGCATGCGCTCGACCTGACGCTTTGGATGATGGACAATTACAAACCGAAGGTAGTATTGGGAACGAAATACCATGAGCTCTCCCGGAGAGAAAATGCGGCAAACGCCTGGGGCCCATGGGATCCTGAAAAGTTTACGGTTGAGGATTCTGCGTTTGGTATGATTGTTATGGAAGATGGGGCAACCATTATGCTAGAATCCAGTTGGGCGATCAATTCGCTAGAGGTGGACGAAGCCAAATGCAGCCTTAGCGGCACGGAAGCCGGAGCGGACATGAAGAATGGGCTTCGCATCAATGGGGAAGAATTCAGCCGTTTGTATACCAAAGAAATTGAACTTGGTGCAGGCGGAGTAGCTTTTTATGACGGAAATGCCGAAAACGCAGCCGATGTGGAAATGAAACGATGGATTGAAGCCGTGGATCAAGATCTGGAGCCGGTGGTGACCCCGGAGCAGGCTTGCGTCGTTTCCGAAATATTGGAGGCCATCTATGAATCGGCACGTACCGGCAAGGCGGTATATATGAATTGATCCCTGCATTATAGCATTGGATATGCGAGAGGAGAAAGAACGACAATGGATCATCACGACAAACATTCCGTAGTCATCGTAGGCTACGGCGGCATGGGGAGCTACCATGCCAAACTGATCAAGGATAACGGCCGGCTTCAAGTGATCGGTACTTATGATATTGATCAAACCCGCGGAAAAGTTTCGGAGCAGGACGGCTATCCGGCATACGAAAGCTATGAAGCGGTTTTGAACGACGCCGCCGTGGAGATCGTCCTCATTGCGACGCCGAACGATGTGCACAAGGACCTGGCGCTAAGCGCATTTGCGGCTGGCAAGCATGTCATTTGCGAAAAGCCGGTCACGATGTCGGTGGAAGACTTCGAAGTGATGACGGCGGCGGCGGAGCAGGCGAACAAGGTGTTGATGGTGCACCAGAATCGCCGTTGGGACGAGGATTACCTGATCATCAAACAAATGTACGAGCAAAAAACGATCGGCGATCTGTTCCGGATCGAGTCGAGAGTCCACGGGGCGAACGGAATCCCCGGAGACTGGCGTCATCTTGAAGCGCATGGCGGCGGCATGCTGCTGGATTGGGGCGTCCATTTGCTCGACCAATTGATCTTTATGATCGACAGCAAAATTATGAGCGTAAGCAGCAACTTGAGCTTTATTTTGGGTGATGAGGTGGATGACGGGTTTGAGGCCCTGCTGCAATTCGAAAATGGGGTATCCGCTCTGGTCGAGGTAGGAACCACCAATTTCATTACGCTTCCTCGCTGGTATGTGAAGGGAACGGAAGGTACGGGCGTGATTGAAGACTGGTCGATGACGGGCCGGATCGTGACCCGGAATCCCGATGCGGAAATCGTGGAGCCGAAACCGATTCAGGCCGGGGTCGGTTTGACCAAAACGATGGCTCCTCCATCGGAAATGGCGACCCTCACGGGAGTATTGCCAGAACCTTTCGCTCAGCGCAGCAGCTTTTATGACAATTTTGCTGCGGTCATAGAAGGCACGGACGAGGCGATCGTCCGCAATGATGAAGTATTGCGTGTGCTGAACCTGATCGAAGCTATTTTCCGGTCCGGCCGGACCGGGAAAACCGTGAAGGACTTTGATCTCTATAAATAGAACTAAGGAGAAACTGCCCCTTTTGGGGCGGTTTCTTTTGTTTTGCTCCCGATGGTTATCAACGCAAAAAAACCGTCAACTCGAAGAAGAGAAACTACTATCCTATTGCTCTCATGTGATGATAGAATGTGATTGTACAGCTAACATATGCCTGCGACATGAAATGGAGAGATCGAATTTTGAGCAACAAGAAGAAAAGTAAATCACCGCAAGACAGACAAATGCGGGTTCTCCGTGGATTGAATTTTTGGCAGTATGCAATATTGGCTGTGCTTGCACCGTTTTTGCCCTTATACTTTGCCGACTTGGGATATTCTTCTTCCCAGGTCGGTTTTCTCATGATGATCGGCCCGTTCGTGGCCAGCCTCATCCAGCCGTTCTGGGGATATTTGAGCGATCGGCTGCGTGCGGTAAAGATCATGATATTTCTGCTGTGGAGTTTGGCTATCGCAAGCAGCATAGGCTTGTTTAATTCCGGCACGAGCTACGCGCTGACTTTATGTTTCGTGTTGTCTCTATACTTCTTCTTCCAGCCTTCCATGCCGCTGCTCGACAGCATTTCCGTCCAGTCGGCGGAGCGCAGAGGCGTTGCTTACGGTTCGCTTCGGTTATTCGGCTCCATGGGCTATACCGTGGTTTCTCTTTCAGGGGGACTGTTGCTGGCCGCTTTGGGAGGAATCGCCAAATTGCCTTATTTGCTTTGGGCTGCCTGGATTGTGCCGCTCTTGCTGTTGTTTTTTCTGCGCGATGAACCGGCCGAAGGGGAAGGCATGTCCCTGAAATCTATAAAAGAACTTTTTACGAACAAATCTTTCCTATGGTTTTTGTTCATGGTGTTCATCATTTCAGTACCCCACCGCATGAACGATGTCATGCTTGGCTTGTACATGAAGGAATTAGGAGCTTCCGATTCCATGGTGGGATGGGCCTGGGCGCTTGCGGCTGCCGTTGAGATTCCCGTATTTGCCTTGATCGGCAAGTATATCAATCGGATTCACGAATATGTGCTGATCGGGATTGTCGGTCTTGTGTACGCACTGCGCTGGCTGATGTACTATTTAACCGATGATCCATGGGTGCTGCTGGCACTGCAAGCGGGAGCGGCCGTTACATTTGCGGTATTCTGGATTGTTTCCATGCATTACGTCGCCCGGATCCTTCCGCCGCAGCTCTGCGCGACCGGATTCTCCCTGTTAAGCATGGTGTATCTCGGATTATCCGGCATGACGGGCGGTGTCATCGGAGGAAGACTGGCGGATCTGTATGGGGGAGAGAGCATGTATTTGTTTGCGGTTTTCGCTTCGCTTGCCGCGGGGATCTTGTTTCTTGCAACCGAGTTTTATTCCCGCCGGCGCGTCTAGAAGCGTTAAGAAGCGGAATGAAGAGATCAACAGTCAAAATTAAAGGAAGAAAAATCAAAGCCGCCTGTTGCGCGTATCGGAGCGCAGCAGGCGGCTTTGATTTTTGCATTTTGCTTGGTTGGAATACGGTGTGTGCTTAAGTCCGGTCCTTGAAAATGCCGAACGGACGGCCGACAGGCATGAATACCCGGCCAAAATGAACATTCAGCACCGCAGCGCCTGCGCCGTAGAGTGAAAGCAGGCCGATGCCCAATTCCGCGAATGCGGCAAGTTTATGGAATACTTCCGGTACGATGCCGAATGCATCCAGGCTAAGCCCGAGAAAAAGAACATCGATCAATACGAAAATGAAAAACAGGACCTTATGCGTCTCCATGGCACCGATGGTCATGAACAAGGTAAAGATGAGATATCCGGCGAAGGCAAAGCCAAGCTGCTTGCCGTCGATGCCGGACGCCAGCTCCGGACCGAGCGCCCCTAACTTGATCAGCCAGCTAAAGCCCATGGCGAACCAGAAAAAGGCGTACGCCCCGAAAGCGGTCATCCCGAAAGTGTTGTTATGTTTGGCATCCTGAATGCTGGCGTAAAGCTGGGCGAAAGCACCTAAAAATATTGCCCAGGGAATAGCGTAGCTCAGGCCTTCAGTCAGTCCCAGCTTTTGCGAGGATGCGACCAGGGTTACGATCGCCAGCCCGAACAGGCCGATTCCGCTAGGATCGGCCGTAATGATTTTTACTTGAGTTGAAGTTGCATTTTGCATGGTTCCTTAAGAGCCTCCACGAGATCGTTTGCTGTCTTGGCATTCCTCCGATACCGGAATGCATACTGAAGTATTGTAATGGATTTGGGCAGGTTCGTACAATGTTTTATATTACAAGTCGTTCGTGAAGCATGAAGCAAAGCAATGCAATTTTCTGTTTCGAATACTCTGCGGATCGTGCTCCCTGCGTGAAGACCTCCCTGAAGCAGGATCTGCTCGTAACTGAATGATTCACTCTAAATAAAATATAGTACGTATTATATATTGATTATTTTTTATATATGACGTACTATATATTCAGAAAATAAACCAAAAAAAGGAGGAACCCGACAGACGCTCCCATGGAGCGGGGATTAACAATACGGAGGGATTATTATCAAACTGACATCCCGTCAATTGGAAATTGTGGATATCGTAAAAAAACATGCGCCGATCACCGGCGAGCAAATCGCGGAAATGCTCAATTTGACGCGTCCGACGATTCGTTCGGATCTGTCCGTCCTGGTGATGCTCGATTATATCGACGCCAAGCCGAAGGTCGGTTATTTTCTGGGGAAACGGGCCCAGTCGGAAAACGGCAACAAACTTGCTTTGCTGGAAATGAAGGTCGGGGATGTTCACGGCGTGCCGGTGGTCGTTCGTGAAACGACGACGATCCAGGAAGCGGTGGTGAGCCTGTTTCTGGAAAATGTCGGGCATCTGATCGTGACGGATGAGAACGGCCTGCTTACGGGGATAGTCTCCCGCAAGGATTTGCTCAAAGTGACGCTCGGGAACGCTTCGGCTTCTACGATGCCCGTGAGCTTCATTATGACGCGAAAGGCCAATATGATCACGGTTTCGCCCGAAGACACGGTACTGGAGGCTGCGCGGAAAATCATCACTCATCAGATCGACAGTTTGCCTGTCGTCGTTCCGGCACCACATAAAGGCGAAGAGGCGGAATGGAAGGTCGTCGGCCGGATTTCCAAGACGAATATCATCAAAATGTTGCTCGAAATGTTAGCAGAGGAATAACGGGAGGAATGGGATGAACCGGGAGCAAGCACACTTCATAGCAATTTGCTCGGACTCGGTCGGCGAAACCGCGGAAGCGGTCGTCCGGGCGACGCTTCGTCAGTTTGAACTGCCGAACACAGAAATCAAGCGCGTGATGAATCTCCGTACGGAAGATGAGATCATCGAGGTGATGGATGAAGTTTACCGGCGGGGCGGATTTGTCGCTTATACGCTTGTCCAGCCGGAGCTCAGGGAAGCCATTCGAGAAGAGGCCGTAAGGCTCAATGTTCGGGCCGTCGATATTATGGGGCCGATGATGCAGGCTTTTATCGATACGTTTAACGATACACCAAAGCGCTTGCCGGGGCTGCTGCACCGGCTGGACGAGGATTATTTCCGCCGGGTGGAAGCGGTGGAATTCGCCGTCAACAACGATGACGGCAAGGATGTGGGCGCTATTTTGAAAGCCGATCTCGTTCTGCTCGGGATCTCGCGGGTATCCAAAACGCCGCTGTCGATTTTCCTGGCGCATAAAGGGTTGAAGGTGATGAATTATCCGGTCGTTCCCGAATTGGCTCCGCCGACGCAGCTCAGCGAAATCAGCCGGAACAAGCTCATCGGCTTGACGATCGATGCGGAGCAGCTGGTGAACATCCGGGCGGAACGGCTTAAATCGATGGGACTCCCCGATCAGGCGCACTATGCTTCTCTGGAACGGGTGACGCAGGAGCTGGAATATGCCCGGAACCTCTACGATTCCTTGGGCTGCCCGGTCATCGATGTTACGGGGAAGGCGATCGAGGAAACGGCCGTGTTGATCATGAAACAAACTAAATAAATATGAGTCTTGGAGGGAGAACGATGGAACGCCATATTGCTTTGGAATTAGCGCGCATTACAGAGGCGGCTGCGCTTGAGGCGGCTTGCTGGACGGGGAGAGGCGACAAGCACGGTGCAGACGAGGCCGCAACTACAACGATCCGGAAGCTGTTTCAAGCCGTGGACATGGATGGTACCGTCGTAATCGGCGAAGGGGAGATGGACGAAGCTCCAATGCTTTATATCGGGGAAAAAGTCGGCAACCGCCGCGGCCCGAAAATCGATATCGCCGTCGATCCGCTGGAGGGAACCGAGACGGTAGCTAACGGGCTCAACAACGCCATCTCCGTCATTGCCGCAGCTCCGGAAGGAAACCTGCTCCATGCTCCGGATATCTATATGGCGAAGCTGGCGGTCGGGCCGGCACTGGCCGGCCATCTTTCCCTGGACGATTCTATCGGGGTTACGCTCGCCAAAGCCTCGAAAATTCTGCGTAAGCCCTTATCCGAAATGACCGTATCGATTCTGGACCGCGTGCGGCATCGGGAGATGATTGCGGATTTGCGAGAAGCGGGGGTACGGATCAAACTCCTCGGCCACGGCGACATGATGGGAGCCATCGAGGCCGCAGCGGACGGTGAAGTGGACATGTACGTCGGTTCGGGCGGGGCGCCGGAAGGCGTGCTTGCCGCTGCGGCGCTCAAATGCCTGGGCGGGGAGATGCAGGGGCGTTTGCTTCCTGATTGTCCCGAGGATTTTGAACGATGCAGGCTGATGGGGATGGAGAATCCGCATAAACTGCTTTATATGGAGGATATGATTGGCCAGGGTAGCGTGACGTTCGTCGCGACCGGCGTTACGCCGGGCGATCTGCTCAGCGGTGTCCGTTATCTCCCGAACCGCAAAGCGGAAACGCATTCGGTCATAATGCATTCCTTAAACCCGACGGTCAGCTATTTGCGGACGATCCACCATTTGACCGGAGCGATGGACGAAATCACCGAGGCTGCCATGTAGTAGATTGAATTAGGCCGAACAGCGCCCCGTATTTATTGGTGCTGTTGGGCTTTTTTTATTTAAAGTAAGATATTTTTACAAGGTTAATCGTGTTATATACAGGAGGTGAACCGATGGACAATCCTGCTTTGGGGCCAAGAGATGACGAGTTTGCCGAAATCTATCAAAGGCATGTGGATACGGTATACAGACTGTGTTTCATCCTTTTGAAAAATACGGCGGATGCGGATGACGCCGTTCAATCCATATTTTTAAAGCTGATCAAGCACAACAAAACGTTTAATGACCGTGAGCATGAGAAAGCATGGCTGATCGTTGCCACCAAAAATCATTGTAAAGACGTGCTGAAAAGCTGGTGGAAGTCCCGCCGCATAGATATGGATGTTTTGCCGGAAAAGACGGCTTGGGAAAACGATGAGCAGCAGGGAGAGGTGCTGGCGAAACTTCTCTCGCTTCCCGAAAAATACAGAACGGTTCTATATCTATACTATTATGAGGAATATTCCGTAAGGGAAATATCGAAACTGCTGGATCGCAAGGAGAGCACGATACAAACGCAATTATCTAAGGGGCGCGAACGTCTGAGAGCCGATTTGCGAGGAGGGGAATGTTTTGAACGAGAACCGTCTAAAGGGACTGTTTGATTCGCTGACGCCGAAGGAGGAGCATAAAGATAAACTATTTCAGGCGTTGTCGGCAAAAAGCGGACAGGCGGAGAAGAGAAGGCCGATCCCCTGGAGACATGTAAGAACGGCTATGTTGGCATTGGCGATGATGATCGGATTCATCACGACTACGGCCTATGCGGCCGCGTATTTTGGACTCGATATGAAGTTTCTGAATTTTCTGAAGCCGTCCGATAGCGAGCAGGAACAGTATTTGCAAAATGGCGCTTTTGTAGTTAATGAACGGGTCGCAAACGAGAACGGAACGTTGGAAATCAAGCAAATCATCGGCGACAGCCATTTGATTTATATTTTGATGGACTTCACCGCACCGGAAGGAACCGTTCTCAATGCGGACCGTTATCGTTTTCATGGCCACTTAAAATGGGATTCAACAGGTTCATCCAGCGCCGGTTATGATTTTGCTTTATTGGACGACGGAAATCCGGAGGATAATAAGATCAGTTTGGTGATGAGTTATTTAGCGAGCAATCAAGCGGCGCCAGGCCGGGAGGCGACTCTGATAGTCGAGAACCTGGAAGGAGCGGAAGCTTTCCCCGGCGAATATGAGACCGTAATTTCAGGCTCTTGGGAAACCAGACTAAAACTGGATTATAAAAATATCTCAACACGGCACCGGGTGGATAAAAAGCTGACGCTCTACGGATATGAAGCGACATGGTCATCGATTTCGGTCTCCCCGATTTCCGTAACGTTAAAGGTGAGCAGCGCTTTTACCAAACAGATTTCGGAAGCGGCAAGCGAATCGTGGAAGGAAATCGGACTAAACGAGTATTCGGACCATTATCCGATGATCATCCATTACAAAGACGGGACGTCGGAGACCACGAGTATTTTTACGGGGATGGTCGAAGCGGATCATTTAAGAGAAACCATCACTATAGTAAAAACCTTTACCCCTCTTATTAATGACAAGCAAATCGAAACGATTGAGTTCTTTGGCACTTTAATTCCGATGAACTAAGAGCCGGCATCGGAATTTCACACCGGCGAGGATCATGATCATAGCAGCAGTCTAACTAGAAACGGTGCCCGTAGTGTGACTCACTACGGGCACCGGTCATACCTCTGCGTAAATCCGCTGCAAAAAGGCGATGCTTCCCTCCATATCAGCCTCGGGGGTGCTTTCCAGAATCCCGTGAATGTGCGGGCGTTTATATTTCATATACCGGAGAATAGGGTGGAAATGCAGGCGCCCTTGCCCCACAGGGACGATTTGAACTCGTCCCTGTTCCACTGTAAAATCCTTAAGATGAATGACGGCGATCCGGTCGCCCAGCAGTTCAATCGCCTCCGTGATGATCTGGTCCTGCCGCAAATAGTTGGCCGGGGACATCAGATTCGCGCAATCCAGGATGATCTGGAGATGGTTTGACGGCACTTCCTCAAGCAACCGACGCGTCAAGGGTGCCGTATGAAGCGGGTGATTCTGTCCGGCTTCGATCCCGATCGTGACACCGAAACGCTCGGCTTCGGCTACCATGATTCTGACGGAAGCCACAACCCGCCGAAAGGCTTCCTCCGTAAAATTGTCCGTCGTATAGCCTTCTCCGACACTGCCGGTTTCCGTGCCGACCAGACTGGCGCCGAAATCCCTGGCCAGGCGCAGATGGGTGGAGAAATCGTTCAGCGCCTTCTCCCGCTTTGCCGGATCGGAAGCGACGATATTGACGTAGCAGCCGAGAACCGCCAGATGGATGCCTGCCCGGTGGAAGGCATCGCCATAATAGGCAGCGGTTCCGGGACTTAAAGCGGAAGGACACGGAACGCTTTCGGGAAACGATTTTCTCGGGGCGAATTGGATATGGGAAAAGGGATAGCGAGTGATCTTCGCGATAAGGCTGTCCAGCGGCATTCGCCCGAAATCATGGGCGCGCACTCCCAGATTCAACGGAGGAGGCGAGGACATTGCCGGGTCCACAGTAACGTTCACGGCGGTCAAGCCCCCTTTCCAGGGAACGCGCCTTCCGCCGTTCCTTTAAGATGCCGTTTCAGTTCCGGCAGGGTAGGAGATTGCTGGATGGCTTGAGCCACCAGTCTGGCAATATGCCTTGCCCCGACATCCGAAAAATGCGTGTCGTCGCTGAGGCCGTCCGGATAATTCGGGTGAGCCTGCTCCGGCAGATGCATAAACAAATGCCGGGTGCCGTCGACGCCCAAAGCCCGATATAGCTGCTGCGACGCCGCAAAAATATCCAGCAGCGCCGTTCCGGTGTCGACCGCGACCTGCCGCATGACTTCGGGGTATTCTCCGACCGCCAGCGGGTCGGGATTTCCGCCATCCAGGAAACGCCGCCGGCTGACCGAGGTCAGCAGTACCGGCGTCCCGCCCTTGCGGCGAGCGCTTTCAATAAAGCGAGCGAGGTTCTCCCGGTATTCGGCATCCGGTGCCGCGTAGCGCAGAGGGTCCTCCAGTTTGCCGTCATTGTGGCCAAACTGGATGAAGAGATAATCTCCCGCTTGCAGGTCCTTCTCGATTGCGGCAAGCCGCCGTTCCGCCAGAAACGACTTGGTGCTCCGGCCGTTCACGGCCCGGTTGTCAACGGTAAGCGAGGATCCGAAATAATCCTGAAGATATTCGCCCCAGCCCGTCATCGGTTTTTCGGACGCCCCCTTGATCGCTGCCGTAGAATCCCCCGCAATAAACAACGTACATGTCATGATTATTCCTCCCGGATATCTCTTTTCTTGTTTTTGATCTATAATAGAGCCAAAGATTATATGCACACGTGAACAATTTAGGCTAAAAAAAGAGAATCGTCTCTTTTTTTTCTGAACAAGTCGATAATTCCAGAATATTCGTAGCTTGAAAATCATTCCCCGGCAGGGATCGTCACAACGGTCTTGCGGATCATGAATTCGGTTTTTACCAGGACCTGTTGAGGCGGGGTCTGCGGTTCCTGCATCAATTCAATCAGCTTTTGCGTGCCGAGTTCACTGATATCCGCAATCGGCCTGCGGACGGTCGTAAGGGCAGGATTCGTGTACCGGGCAAACACGATGTCGTCGAATCCGATCAGGGACAGATCATCCGGAATACTTATTCGGCTGGCGTAGCAAGCATTCATCGCCCCGATCGCCATGTCGTCATTGGCGCAAAACACAAGCGTAGGAGGGATCGGAAGGGCAAGCAAAGACGCCATCATCACGTACCCGCTCTCAATGCTGTAATCGCCGCTTACGAAATATTCGGAGCTCGAGGGAAGGCTGTGGGTCAACAAACTGTCCATAAAGCCTTGCTTGCGCTCGGTGGACGACTTGAACCCGGCTTTGCCTTCAATCATCGCAAGCTTCCGATGGCCTTGAGCAATGGCGTAGTCGATCGCTTCCCGTACCCCGGATTTGTCATCGGCGACGACGTTCATGATTCCGGGATCCTCCAGGTGACGGTTGAGGACGACGAGCGGAATGCCCGCTCTTTTTACATGATAAATAAATTCGTTATCCGCATCGCTCTGGCTCATGACCAGAATACCGTCAAAACGGTACGGCGAGATGCTGTCCAGATGCCGGATGCTGTCGATCCCGTGCACCGTCAAACTGTAGTTTTCGTCCAGCGCATGATGGATTCCCTTGATGACGTCGACAAGAAAACTCGCTGAAGTGCCTTGATCAATACTGGAAAAAAACAAGCCGATGGTATACGATTTTTTCATGACCAAACTTTTTGCGCTGAAATTGGGAATATAATTCAGTTCCGCGGCAATCTTCGCAATTTTATCCCGGGTTTCTTGCTTGATCAGCGAACTTCCGTTCAGGGCCCGGGAAACCGTGGTATGCGAAACGCCGGCGACTTTTGCAATATCTTTAATCGTGACCATAGAACCTCTTCTTCCCGGAGGGGATTTTCATCGGAATAAGAATAGTTTAACGGTTTCATTCTAATTTGTTTTTTCTTTAAAAGTCAAGGTAAATATATATTGCACACGTGAAAATTGTTATTGCCCCTTATGGATTGAAAGCGCTATAATTACCATGGATTCCACGTGAAAAGGAGCAACGCAAATGCATCGAGGGAGATTGTTCTATAAAATATTCATTCCTATTCTCGTGCTTGGGATTGGTCTTGTGGTCAGTTTTGCCAGTTATATTTATTTCAGCACGGTAAATTCGGTGAACGAGCGGATCGCCGGCGGCAAGCAAAACTTTATTTTACAGACCAAAAACAATTTGGAGCAGCAAATCCGGACCATCGAATACGCGTTTGATACGTACAGTACGACGACATCGTTCAGCGAAGTCGTAAAAAATCCGATCACGGAGCAGGATTTCATCGCGTATCGGAACGTGAACACTCAGCTTAACTATATAGCCACTATGGGGATGGAGCGGACGGAATACGCGTTGATCAGTCTGGAGCAGAAATGGAAGATTGCGAACGGCAAGTTAACGAAGCTGACCGAGGATGAAAGGGGGGAATTGATACAAACGTATATCGATAACAACGATCAAAGCCTGTTCTGGGTCAAAACGGAAACGGGCATCCGGCTCGTAAACACGCTACCCGTGTTCTCCAAAAACAAGCAAGCGATTGCCTTGTCGGATATTTCGCTGGATACGCTGGATCAGACGATTCAGACCGGCGACGATAGCGTCGTGTATATTTTGAATAAGCAGGGCGAACTGATGTATGGAAGCAGCCCCGCCGAATCCGGTCTCAGCGAGGAGCAATTGAAGCAAGTGCTATCCCGGATTTCGGAAGAAAGCGAACAGAGCGGGACGCTGTCCCTGAAAAAGGCGGACAATTTTAGCTCGCCGTTAAAAGTCATCTATGCCCAATCGGATTATAACAACTGGGTCTACCTGACCTTGCTGGATCAAAAGGAGATCGCCGGTGCCCTTAAAACGACCAAATTCGGGATCATCACGATGGGAACGGTTCTGACGTTCTTAATCGTTATCGTGGCCTATATTTTAGCCGTTTACTTTACCAGGCCGATCCGGCAAATCAAACGCAGCCTGTCCCTGGATGACAAGGAAGCCTCCAAAAATGAAATCGAGACGATTATTCATTCCATCGATACGATTTTGACGGAGAAAGAAAGCCTGGAGAACCTGATGGAAGCGGAAAAGCCGCAGCTTGAAACGCAGTTGATCATGAATTTGTTCCGTAACCGTGTTTCTGCGGAAGAATTGGCCTTAAAGCTGCCGCGATTGGGGTATCGGCTAACCGAAAATACATCTTATGTAACGATGCTGATTCAGTTGGATAATCTCGGTGAACGCGAAGCCTCGGACAAGGATGTTTTGCTGTTGGCGATCAACAAGCTGGCGGAAGAACAGATCCCGCCGGAACAGCGGCTGCTTCCCATTATTTTGAACGATAAAACCCAGGCTACCATTCTGAGGTTCACGGGCAGGTCCGAGCCGGAAATCCGCAAGCAACTGTTTGAACAAGCTACTTCCTTGATGATAAAAGCCAGGGAATATTTGAAAGTATCCATCAGCATCGGGATCAGTAAAACGGTGGAAAGTTTATTGGAGAGCAAAGAGGCTTGTGAAATGGGCAAACAGGCACTGCATCATCGCCTTAATCTGGGCAAGGAATCGATCATTTTTTATGAAGACATCTCCATGGTCGTTTCCGGTCCGGTCCTGCTTCATTATCCGGTCGAACTGGAGTCCCAGCTGTTTGACGCCATTCGTCTCGGTGATGAAGAGCAGGTCAGCCGCACCTTGTATCTGCTGCTTGCCGAAATGATGAAGAAAAATAAATATTCGATGAATTTCGAGGTAGCCCTTGTCCGGTTCGTGAACAATCTGATCCAGCTGGAACAGCTTCTCGGCATCGAGGTCCTGCTGACGCAGGACAATCACGCCCTGTATCATGTGCTGTTGGAGACGAGAAATCCCGAAGAAATAGAACGGATGCTCGTGGATGAAATTATTTCCCCGATGGTAAGAAATATGAAAGACAAAACGAACAAGCAGTTCCGCAGTTTGTCCGAAGAAATTGCCGTCATCGTCAGATCCGAGTACGATCAGGAAATAACGCTGGAGCAAATCGGAGACCGTTTGCATTATAATCCGAACTATTTAAGCAATATCTTCAAAAAAGAATTCGGAACGACCTTTAGCGATTACTTAATGAATTACAGACTGGAAATGGCGAAAAAGTGGCTGGTTGAGACGGACATGACCATTCGAGAGATTGCGGAGCGGCTCCAGTATCATAAACCGCAAAACTTTATCCGCTCATTCCGCAAAAAAGAGCATGTCACCCCGGGAGAATACCGTAAAGCAAGGCAAGCGATTTAAAAAGAGAAAAAAGAAGCCCTCCGTTCGGGAGGAGGGCTTCTTTTTTAGCTGTTTTTTTATCCTTTAACGGAACCGAGCATGGCTCCTTTAACGAAGTGCTTCTGAACGAAAGGATAAGCAATTAACATCGGTAACGTAGCGACGACGATCACCGCCATCTTGATCCCTTGGGCCGGCGGAACGATATCCACAACACTGTTATCTCCCTGCATACCGCTGGAAACGATAACGATTTGCCGCAGCAGCACCTGAATCGGCCATTTAAGAGAGTCATTGAGATACAGAATGGCGCTCATGTACGTATTCCAATACGCTACCCCGTAGAAGAGCGAAATGGTTGCGATCGACGGGAGGGATAGCGGCAGCATAATTTTGAAGAAAACGCCGAAATCGTTGCTGCCGTCTATTTTGGCCGATTCTTCCAGACTTTCCGGCAACGCCTGGAAGAAGTTGCGCATGATGATCAGATTAAACGCGTTAATGGCAGTCGGAATAACCATAGACCAGTAGGAGTCAATCAGGCCTACGCTTTTTACTACCAAAAAGGTAGGGATCATCCCGCCGCTAAACAGCATGGAGAACACGACGATAAAATTGATGGAGTTTCTTCCAAAAAGATATCTGCGGGATAGCCCATATGCCATTATAGCGGTAAGGGCCATACTCAGGAGAGTTCCTATCACAGTTACGCCGATCGAGATCCCTAATCCTCTGAAGATCGTGGGTGTTGAAAGAATGTACTTGTAAGCGTCCAGGGAAAATGTAGTCGGAAACAGGACGAATCTTTTTTCGATGATTTCCTGGGTTGAAGCAAAAGAGCTGGCAATGACATTTACAAAAGGCAAGAGACAAACTACAGCTAATAAGGCTAGCAGAGTGTTATTGACAACTGTAAAGATTCGATCGCCGATGGAATGTTTCTTACGTAAACTTTGAGCCACTTGAGTATCCTCCTCTTAGTCGTTTAACAATTTAACCTTATCAATGATAGAAGTATTACGTATATAATCCCTATAGCAGGTCTTTGTGAATGGTTAAAATGCCATCGAAAATAAGCATGCTCATCAGCTTAGCTCATAATCACCAAATTAGGCGAAAATGCTGGGAAGCCCCGTCGTGCGTTGTTTTTGCAACCGCTGTCATCTGATGATTATATACGGAATGCCCCCCTTCAAGTACGCTTAGGACGTAAATTCAAGGATTGTTCCAAGCCTATACTTCCGAAGCGAGTTTTGCTCGAAGTCAATTCAGGAAGAAACGCGCACAAAACTTTTAGGAGGTCGTTTAGTGAAAGCATCAAGTGTCGCACCGATGGGATCGGAGCCGGGACTCAAGCCAAAAGCTTCTCCGATTCTCAAAAGCTTGAAACGTGACAAGCTTTTGTATCTCATGATTTTTCCCGGGTTATTGTTCTTCATTGTATTTAAGTACTTCCCTATGGGTGGGCTCATTATTGCCTTTCAGGATTATCAGCCGTTTCTGGGGATCGCTGAAAGCCCTTGGGTAGGATTCAAGCATTTTGAACGATTATTTACGGAACCTACATTTCTCATGCTGCTAAAGAATACGCTCATTCTGTTTGGCATGAACATTGTAATTTTTTTTCCGCTGCCGATCATTTTGGCGCTGATGCTGAACGAAGTGCAGGTTAAATGGTTTAAAAATGCGGTACAAACGATGATGTACCTGCCGCATTTTATGTCCTGGGTTATCATCGTGTCGATTACGTATGTATTTCTTACTGTGGATGGCGGCGTACTCAATGAAATGCTCGCTGCGCTTGGATTTGAAAAGATCAGCTTCTTGACCTCTCCGGAATGGCTAAGAACGATGTATATCGGCCAGATCATCTGGAAGGAGCTCGGCTGGTCAACGATCATTTTCCTGGCGGCCATTACGGTTGTAGATCCGCAATTATATGAAGCGGTCGAAATAGACGGCGGCGGGCGATGGAGAAAAACATGGCACATTACGCTGCCGGCGATTCGCCCGGTCATCATTACCCTGTTGATTCTGAAGATCGGCAGCACTTTGGATCTGGGCTTCGAGCATATGTATCTGTTGCTTAATTCCATGAACCGTGAGGTTGGTGAAATATTTGATACCTATATCTATACGGCCGGTCTGAAGAATGGACAATTGAGCTTCAGTACAACCGTTGGATTGTTCAAAGGCGTGGTTGGCTTGGTTCTAGTAGTTCTTTCCAATAAGCTGGCCAAAAAGTTAGGTGAAGAAGGCGTGTATTAAAGCTTAACCAAATAAATCTCAAAAAGGGGTAAAAAAATGAAATTGAGAATGAAGCAACTGACGGTACTCTTGTTAGCAAGCATGCTCTTGTTGTCCGCTTGCGGTGGCTCGAAAGGTAACAACGCTGCCCAAGGTACTGGTGGAAACGCTCAATCCGGCTCAGTTGGCGGAAATGCAGCAGTAGAAGAACCGGTCAGCATCACATGGATGAATTTATTGCATACGGCTTCAACGCCAACGGGCGGCGATATCCAAAAGCTCATCGAAGAAAAAACAAATGCGAAAATCAAGTTTTCCTGGGTTCCCGACGCAAGTAAGGAGGAGCGGATTAATACCGCGCTCGCATCCGACTCGATGGCTGACATCGTCTCTCTGACGATTCTCGAAAATGCATCTGTACGAAACGCTCTTAAGGCGGGCATGTTCTGGGAAATTGAGCCTTACCTGGGGGAATTCCCGAATCTGGCGGCGATTTCCGAGGAAAAGCTGCAGGCCGCGTCGATTGGCGGCAAGCTATACGGCGTGCCTTTTCTTAAGGACGTGGCGCGTAACGGCGTGATCATCCGCAAAGACTGGCTGGATAATTTGGGGCTTGAGGTTCCAAAAACGACCGATGAATTGATGGCCGTAGCCAAAGCCTTCACTGAACAGGATCCGGACGGAAACGGTAAAAATGATACTTACGGATTCATAGACCGAAATGATTTGGTTTACGGCGCATTTAAGACACTTGGTTCCTATTTTGGTACCCCTAACATCTGGGAGGTAAGTGATGACGGCAAAATGACGCCGGAATTTGATACCGAGGGATACATCAAAACGATGGATTATTTGAAAGAAGTATATGAAAACGGCTATATTAATCAGGATTTTGCGGTTACGGCCAAGAAGGATCAGCAGGAAGGTTTCAACCAGGGCAAAGCGGGCATTTACATCGGAGCCTTGTTTGACAGCAAGAACTTGCTGAATGGCGCAAAAGGGATTCAAGACATGATGGAGTTAGTAATGGTTAATGACATCACGTCGACCGGCAATGAAAGTGACCGGGCGATTTGGGCAGGCGCAGGCGGGATCGGCGGACTATTAGTCTTCCCTAAATCGGAAGTAAAAGACGAAGCGGAATTGAAGCGTCTTCTGAAATTTGTGAATGATTTGATGGATGAAGAGGTATATACTCTGATGACTTATGGTATCGAAGGCGTCCACTATTCCATCGACGGTGACAAGGCCGTAACGATTTTGGATCAGGTAAAGTGGGAGCAGGAGGTTCAGCCATTCGTCGCTTCCCGTCCTAAGGAGCCTGGCTATAAAATTCATGAAGCAGATCCACTTAGAGTGGAATCCGCCAAACTGATTTTGGAAAATGAGCAATACGCGGTCTACAATCCGGCCTACTCGTTGGAATCGGAAACCTTCACGACGATGGGATCCGAGCTGCAAAAAATTGTTACGGACGCCACTTATAAATACATTCTCGGTTCCCTCAATTTGGAAGGTTACAAGGCGGAGATCGAGAAGTGGAAGAAGTCCGGAGGCAGCCAAATTATTAGCGAATATGAAGCTGCCTACAAGGAAGCCAACTCCTAATTTTCTATAAAGAGAGTTTGAACTAAGACAAAATCAAAGGGGTCCTTTCCATGAATCTGTGGCAAGGACCGTCATTTTTTAGCCGGGAGGTTGTACAGATAAATGAAATGGGCTATTAAAACTGCAGAATCCGTTATGCAGCGGACACCGAAATTGTACGAGATAGGCTATAACGGTAAGTGGTCTTATGATTATGGCGTGGTGTTCAGGGGATTTGCGCTACTTTGGAAACTGACGGGTGATCGCAAGTATTTTCAGTATATCCAGGACAATATGGACTATTTTATCGGGGAAGACGGAAGCATTCGGGGATATCGGCAGGACGAGTACAATATCGACCATATCAATAACGGCAAGCTGCTGTTTTTGCTGCACAAGGAGACAGGTCTGGACAAGTACCGGCAAGCGGCAGCACTGCTGAGAGCGCAACTGGCCGGTCATCCGCGCACGTCGGAAGGCGCGTTTTGGCACAAGCAGATCTATCCTTATCAAATTTGGCTGGATGGCCTCTATATGGGGTCACCGTTCTATCTGGAATACCTGATGACTTTTGAAGAGGGAAAAGGGCTTGACGATGTAACCAAGCAATTTATTCTGTGCGAAAAGCACACGAAGGATCCGGAAACGGGGCTACTCTATCATGCCTGGGATGAAAAAAGGGTTCAACCTTGGTGCAATCCCGCCACCGGATTGTCTCCGAACTTCTGGGGCCGGTCGCTTGGGTGGTACGTTATGGCATTGGCGGATGTGCTAGAGCTGTTGCCGAAGGAACACGGGGACTATGCCGAGCTTGTCCGGATATTTGACGATGTGCTGACGGCTTTGAGAAATCATCAGGATGAGGCAAGCGGCGTATGGTACCAGGTCGTGAATATGGGGGGCCGCAAGGGCAATTATTTGGAGGCGTCCGCCTCCAGCATGATTGTGTTTGCCATCGCGAAGGGGATCCGGCTGGGGGTTCTGGAACAAGCGGAATGGCAGGCGACGCTGGATAAGGCATTCCAAGGCCTGATTAACGAGTTTGTGCTGGAAACGAAAGAAGGCTGGGTCAATTTGAACAAAAACTGCATGGTGGCCGGACTGGGCGGAGATGACCGCCGGGACGGGACCTATGCCTATTACATCAGCGAGCCGATCATTACGAACGACTTTAAGGGCGTAGGAGCGTTTTTGCAGGCTTGCGCCGAAGTAGAAGGACTTAGAGGACAATAAAGAACGCTGGGAACGGGAGGAAAAAGGATGAAAGTATATAACATTACCGATTACGGCGCGGCCGGAGACGGCGTAACCTTATCGACCGCAGCCATTCAGTCCGCCATCGATGCTGCGAACGCGGCGGGTGGCGGGACGGTGTATGTTCCGGCCGGCACGTATTTGACGGGTGCAATCCTAATGAAAAGCCAAATTGAGCTGCGCTTAAGTCCCGGCGCCGTGCTGTCTTTCAGTACAAATCCGGAGCACTATCCGGTCGTGAGTTCCCGCTGGGAGGGTGTGCTTCAGCAGGTGCACGCATCGTGCATTTTCGGCCAGGACCTGGAAAATATCGCAATCACGGGAAGCGGCACGCTCGACGGGAATGGCCAGCCGTGGTGGGACAAGAAGCGGAATGCGCCGGAGGAATTGGAGTTTCCCCGGCCGACGTTGGTCGGCTTCTACGGCTGTCGCCGGGTTACGCTTAGAGATCTGCACCTGGTGAATTCCCCAAGCTGGACCGTGAATCCCATTCGCTGTCTGGACGTCACGATCGACAATTTATCGATCCTGAATCCCGCCGATTCGCCGAATACGGACGGTATCAATCCGGAATCCTGCCGTAACGTACGGATCAGCAATTGCCTTATCGATGTGGGGGACGACTGCATCGCGATCAAAGCGGGCACCGAGGATACGGCGGAGCGGGTTTCCTGCGAAAATATTACGATCACGAATTGCACGATGGTTCACGGTCACGGCGGCGTAGTGCTGGGCAGCGAGATGAGCGGGGATATCCGTAACGTCACGATCACGGGCTGCGTGTTCCAGCACACCGACCGCGGCATTCGGTTGAAATCCCGGCGAGGGCGCGGGGGAATCGTTGAAGATATCCGCATCAGCAATATCGTCATGGACGACGTCATTTGTCCGTTTATTTTGAACCTCTATTATTTCTGTGGCCCGCGCGGCAAGGACAAATACGTTTGGGACAAAAATCCTTATCCCGTGACGGAGGAGACGCCTTGCTTCCGGCGCATTCACTTTGCGAACATTACCGCGCGACGGGTTCATGCAGCCGCAGGATTCCTATACGGCCTTGCCGAACAATACATTTCCGAAATTACGTTCGATCATACCGATATTTCCATGGCGGAGGATGCGATTCCGGGAGTCCCGGCCATGATGGCGGGCATCGGCGAAATGAACAATCGCGGCTTCTTTCTCGGAAACGTAAGGGATATCCGTTTCCACCATGTCACGGTCGAAAATCATGAGGGACCTGCTTTTTACGTGGAGAATGGAGAGCGGGTCACCGTAGAGCATTGCGAGTCCAGAAATACGAAGCAGGAGGAAATGCTGTTGGAGCAGATTACTGTTCCGCCGGCGGCAGAATCTTAATGCTCGTACTTTGGTTCCGGACCACGAGCCGATAGCCGGTCGGACAGGGAATAAAGAGCCTTGAAGGAGGAAGAGAGTGCATGGATTGGAGCGCGGACGAAGCTCGGAACAAATTGTTGGGCTTGTTGGGAGATTTACCGGCGGAGCAGCCGATATCGGCCAAAATCTTGAAGTTGGAGGAACGGGACGGATATGTACTGGAAACGCTGCTGCTGGAACTGAACGGGATCGAACCGGTTCCGGCTTATGTCGCCAAACCGCTGGAAGGAAGCGGACCGTTTCCGCTCGTAGTCTTTAACCATTCCCATGGCGGGAATTACGGAAACGGGCGTAAAGAGCTGATTGTCAGCAGCCCCTATCTGCAGGAGCCATCGTTTGCCAAAACGCTTACCGGCATGGGCTGCGCGGTTTGCTGCATCGACATGTGGGCCTTCAACGAGCGCGGCGGGAAGACCGAAAGCGAGCTGGTCAAGGAGATGCTGTGGCAGGGCCAGGTGATGTGGGGCATGATGCTGTACGATAACCGCCGCCTCCTCGATTATATGTGCAGCCGGGAGGATATCGACGCTGCGCGGATCGCCACGATCGGCATGTCCATGGGCGGGTTGATGGCGTGGTGGCTGGCAGCGCTCGATGAGCGGGTTGGGGTGACGATCGACATCTCCGGGCAGGTGGATGCCGGAACCCTGATCGCCAAAAGAGGGCTCGATCATCACGGTTTTTATTCCTACGTCCCCGGTCTGCTGAAGCATTTTTCGACCTTGGACATCCAAAAGCTGATCGTGCCTCGCCCGCGGATGAGCCTGGTCGGCCGGAACGACCGGCTTTGCCCGATCGAAGGCGTGGAACTGCTATCATCCGGGTTAAGCGCGGCCTATGCTGCGGCCGGAAAACCGGAGCATTGGCAGCCGCTTCTTGGCGCGGGCGGCCATATGGAGACCGCGGAGATGAGGGCCGCCTGGGTGCCGTTCTTAGCGAAGTATTTGCTGGGGAAATGACGACAGGGTTGGTACGTAGTCATGACTGATCATTAAGGAGAGGCATCATGCAGGCGACAGGGCTTCACCGCGGGACTTTAAACCGGGTAAAGCAGAAGCAGGAGGTTACTTGTAATGGTTGTGCTTGTGGGAACAGACCCGGTTTGCGATTTTCGCTCCATTCAGGAGGCGGTCGACGACCTGGAGCGCCGGCTGCCCGACGACACGCCGGCGGAGATTCATATTTTGCCCGGCGTGTATGAAGAGGTTGTGCGGGTTTACCGTTCAAACCTGTCCTTGATCGGCATCGGGCAGGTTGAAATTGTCATGAACCGCTACGCGAGGGAACGGGATGAGCAGGGGAACGAGATCGGCACGTTTGGGACGCCGACTTTGTTTTTGGGCGGCAGCCGCCTGATTGTGGAAAATCTCGTTATCGCCAACACGGCCGGACAAGGAGAGGATATCGGTCAGGCGCTGGCGGTTTATGCCCACTGCGATTGCACGGTGTTCAGCCACTGCACTCTGAAGGGCCACCAGGATACGTTATTTCTTGGGCCGCTACCCGCGACTCCGAAGGAGCGGGTACGTTTCGGCGGCATCCCGCTTAGGGAACACCATGCCCAATACCGACAATGGTACCGTCACTGCCGCATCGAGGGTACGGTGGATTTTATTTTCGGCGGGGCTACGGCGTTCTTTGAGCATAGCGAAATCCGGAGCCTGCGTCATGCGAAAGAGAGCGGTGCGGGATATATTACGGCCGCCTCCACGCCGGAGGATGAGAGTTATGGTTTTGTTTTCAAGGATTGTTATTTGACTGCGGAGGAAGGGGTGCCTGATGCCTCGGTTTTCCTGGGGCGTCCCTGGCGACCCTATGCCAAAACGGCTTTCGTGAACTGCCGTGCCGGCGGACACATTCAGCCGCAGGGCTGGGATAACTGGAACAATCCCGCCAACGAAGCGACGGTTTGTTATGGGGAATACGAATTTAATGAGGCCGCTTCGCTGCGGCCGCAGCGGGTGGAATGGGCAGCATGCTCCGCATCGGGCGGAGAAGCCTGGCGCAAGGAGCGGGTGCTTGCCGGGAATGAGGAAGATGGGAGACGGTGGTTACAAGATGAATACCATAATCAAAAATCCGATATTGCGGGGATTTAATCCGGATCCGTGTATTTTGCGGGTGGGTGAAATTTATTATATTGCCGTTTCGTCGTTCGAATGGCTGCCTGGCGTCCGGGTGTATCAATCGGAGGATTTGGCCGATTGGGAGCATTGTACGGATATTTTAACAGATCAGGTCCAATTGCGGGGAAATCCGAAGAACTGCAGCATTTGGGCACCGCAGTTAAGCTATAATGACGGTCTTTTTTATTTGCTTTATACGGATGTAAAAAGCACCAAGCGTCCGTTCAAGGACGATCATAATTTCCTGATTACGGCAAAGGACATACAGGGTCCGTGGTCGGAGCCGGTTTATCTTAACAGCAGCGGGTTCGACCCTTCCCTGTTTCATGACGACGACGGCCGGAAATGGCTGCTTAATACGCTTTGGGATTACCGAATTCCGGAAGGCAATAAATCGAGCGGGATCGTGATGCAGGAATATGACGCCGAGCAGCGGCGGCTGATCGGAGAACCGCTCAAGCTTTTTGACGGGACCTGGCTGAAAAAAACGGAAGCGCCCCATATCTACAAACGAAACGGTTATTACTATTTGATCACGGCAGAAGGCGGCACGGGTTCGGGTCATGCCGTCACCGTGGCGCGTTCCCGGGAATTGACAGGACCGTACGAAGTGGATCCGCGCAATCCGATGTTGACTTCGCGGGACCAACCGGAGCTGCCATTACAGTGCGCCGGTCACGGAAGCCTGGTACAGACGCCGGAAGGAGCATGGTACATGGCGCATTTATGTACCCGACCGGTAGAAGGAAAGTATGCGATACTTGGCCGGGAGACAGCTTTGCAGCAAGTCTATTGGGACGAGGAAGGCTGGCTGCGGCTTACGGCGGGCGGAAATACACCATCGGTAGAAGTTCCTGTGCCCGGCGGCGGAAGAGATCAGGAAGGATTTTCGAAGTCGTACTGTTTTGAAGATGATTTTAATGGTCCCCGCTTGCACAAAACTTGGAATACGCTGCGCATTCTGGCGGATGACAGCTGGTGCTCGCTTACGACCCGTCCCGGATATTTGCGGCTTACGGCCGGGGAGTCGGTACAAAGCCTGTTTGACCATCATATTCTGGCGATCCGGCAGCGGGATATTCATTTTCGGGCCGAGACGGCTATGGAATACGAGCCGAATAATTATTTGCAAATGGCCGGACTGCTGTTGTACCTGAATGAAGATAACTATTTGTATGCCTATGTGAGCCATGAGGCAGGACAGGGAAAAGTAATCCGCATGCTAAAGTGCGAGGCCGATGTGTTCTCCCTGGTCTCCGAAGTCGTCGAGGTTGACGAGAAGTTACCGATTCAACTGGCCGTCGAGGTGCAGGAAGCCTCCGCGCAGTTCCATTGGCGCCAAAGTAATGATAGCGAGTGGTCGAAGCTGTTTGCGAAACAGCCTATCGGATTCCTCTCCGGCGGCTTTACGGGGAATTTTGTAGGCATTGCCGCCCATGATATGGGGATGTTCCAAGGCAGTTATGCCGATTTTTCATACTTCAAATACATCGGATACGATGATTGAGCGGTTAATTGCACTTTTGACATACCCAACTGCTGCAAAAGGAGCGAATTGAAAATGAGGACTGGTATGTCTTCGGATGAATTGTGCGGGCCGGAAGTCGTAACGTTCGGAGAATCGATGGGGCTGCTGATTTCGGCCGATAGGAGAGGCTTGGAGTATGATTCCGAACTGGAAATGTCGTTCGGCGGTGCGGAGAGCAACGTCGCCATCGGGCTGGCAAGGCTGGGCTGCCGGTCAGGCTGGTTTGGACGGTTGGGGGATGACCCGCTGGGCCGCCGAATTCACAAAGCGATTCGGGGGGAAGGAGTCGATGTATCCCGAGTTGGTTTGGCAAAAGATGCTCCGACCGGGTTGATGCTGAGGGAAAAGACCTTAGGCAAGAGCTCAGTTTACTACTACCGCCGTTATTCAGCCGCCAGCCGGATGCAGCCCGAAGATCTGGATGAAGATTATATCGCTTCCGCTAAAATCCTGCATGTAACCGGCATTACCGCCGCACTGAGTCCCTCCAGCAAAGAAACGCTGTTCAGAGCGGTGGCCCTGGCAAAAAAGCACGGCACGAAAGTGAGCTTTGATCCGAATCTCCGGCTAAAGCTGTGGAATCTGGAAGAAGCAAGGCCCGCTCTGCTGGCGCTCGCCGAGCAGGCGGACTATTTCCTGCCGGGTCTGGATGAACTGCGGCTGCTTTACGACAAGGAGCATCTTGAAGAGCTGATCCCCGAGTTAAACAAGCTGCCTGCGGTGAAGATCATCAAAGGCGGCGATAAGGCGACCTACCTGTTGGAAGACGGGGAGTTGTCGAGCGTGCCTTATTTTCAGGTGGAGCAAGTCGTCGATTCCGTCGGCGCCGGAGACGGCTTTTGCGCGGGCTTTTTGGCGGGCCTGCTTCAAGGGGATTCGCACACGGAAGCGATCCGGTTAGGGAACCTGATCGGTTCCATGGTCATCCAGGCCCCCGGTGACTGGGAGGGGCTGCCGACCCGGGAAGAAGTCCGGAGTAAATTGAGCGGACATATCCATATCGAGCGTTAGCGGATGAGAAGGCGGATGCGAGTGTAAGTGCACTAGAATTGATTAACTGGATTTCCTACATCTAATTTTCAGCAATTCAGTCAATTGAAGAAAATAGATGGAAAACCTACAGTTAATCTTTTCTGATTTGCCCAAAATAGGCTATTAAGCACGAAAGTCCAATATTTAGCTGCAGTTTTTCCAGTTAATTTTCAATAAAAGCGGAATTTCCCCGAAATAAATGTAGTTTTTACAGTTAATTTGTTTTAGAGAGCAGAGAGAGGCGCGATTCAAGATCTTCCCGAATCCACGCCTCTCTCTTTTACTTTCGCTTTATCCTTAATCGGCCCATCCATTCTCCATTAAGCGGTCGCCCCATTTATATTCCAACACTTCCTCCGCGTCGCTGATTTGGATCACCAGCAGAGTAATGTCGGCTCCCGGATGTCGCCGGGCGAGATTCGGGAGGGAAATGCCGAGTTCCTCATCCTCATCCCCATCTCCAGCGCGCTTCAAGACGAGATCCTCCAACAGCACGGACACTCCGATTTGGTCGTCAAACTGCTCGGGCTCGAACCGCTCAAAAGGACCCGAGAGCGGCAAATACAGCATCCCGTTCCAGTCCAATTCTCCAAGCTTGGTTTGAACTACAAGTTGCAAGGGGCGTATTCCATCCAAAATGAAATCGCAGTATAACGCCAACCGCACTTTACAATCCTCGCTTTCCGCTGCCGCTCAACTGCCGTTCCAACTGGGCCATGACGCGTTTTGTTTCCCCGGACCAGACGGAGGAACGCTGATTTTGCCGGTCCGCCTCTTTGGCGGCGGCGATCAGGCTGCCGTGGAGCACCCGCCGCTGGATTTGATCCAGCCTATGTTCCGCCAGTTCGTACGGAATGCGGAAGGTTTCGGCGAGAAAAGGAATCGCCTCGCATCGTTGATCCGGAACGGGAAGCTTCGCAAACATATAAAAAGGAATCGCCGCGTACAGCACGAACTGCTCGGCTTCGGATTCCTGGGCATTTTTGAATAAAACGGGCATCCTTCTCTGGTCTCCGGCATGTCTCAGAACATGGCATAATTCATGAAAAAAGATCACTCTCGCCGTCACATCGTCCGCATGATTGTTGAGAAAAATCACCTGCTCTTCATTATCGGAAAAGGAAGGACATTCTTCATAAACCAGTTCAACCCCAAAAGCTCGTGCTATATGTTCAATGTCATGTTCAGCGTTGCTCATGATTCCGTGTTTTAAGTATTTCCCGCTGATCCACTGCTCCAACTCGGTCTCCCGGTAGTAGGAGATTAACATAAAATCACCCCAAAAAGAGAATGTATGTTCGGTATGTATCGGAAAAGAAGGGCCCTTTGAAAGGGCCAGTCTACTCATCTACGAATCTGCTTCATTGTTTTAGCCTTGAATTTATTATTCGACGCTGCTATCCGAAATCCTTTAATTTTTTTCTTTATCGCCGGTAAGCAATTTCTTTTTCTGTTCACGGTAGGCTTTCAGGGCAGCTTCCATCATCGCAATCTCGTCTGCCGTGTAAGCCTCGGGCCCGCCGTAAAACGACATGCTCATCCCTTTCTCGTAAGAAGGAGACGGGTCGTCTGTCCGTCCGAGCAAGTAGTCTCCGTTTGTGTCCAGGGCATCGACGATGCTGCGGAGCGACTCCGGATCCGGCTTGCGGTCACTCGTCTCGTACCGGGACAACTGAACTACGGTCAGCCCCGCTTTAGCCGCGAGATCTTTTTGCGTCATCTGCAGTTTTTCCCTAAGGAATTTGATTCGATCCCCAAGACTTTGCATAGAAACCCCTCTTTTTCCGTTTAGGATAGTATAACATGGTGTTACCAAATTGGTAAACTACTAATTGTAAAAGCTTGAACTGGAAATCAATTGACATTACCGAAATGGTAAATTATAATGAGATTATAGTTACCGTATTGGTAAAAATAGCGGGAATAACTTGATTTTTATTCAATTAGGTTGGTTGTTAGCAAAATCGTGTAAGTGGTGCAGTAAATGAAAACTTCAATATTTTATCACCAAATTGGTAACTTTATAAACAGAAAATCATCATCCTGGGAGGGATCGCCGTGGGAAGAAAACGCAGTAATATTTTCTTAACCGTATTTGAAACGATGCCAATTGATTATGCAGCTACGCGGGCTGCCGTAGAGAAACGGCTGGAAGAGGTCCGGCAGTATCGGCAAGTCGGGTTTATCCGCCAGGAAGCGGGAATTACCGTTAATTACGAACCCAGGTATCATGGTGCGACGAATGCCATCGGCAAGCCTGCGGAACAAACGGCGATCCGGAACGTGGACCGGGAAGCGGAGCTCATCCGCAAATCCGAACTCCTGGATAAGGCGATGAGCGGACTGACAAAAACGCAGCGTGAAGTGATCGAACGAAGTTACTTGGACGACGAAGGAGAGTATGATTTTATCAGCTGCGGCGAGATGGGCGTTAGCGACCGGACCTACCGGCGCATCAAGGCCGACGCAATCCGGATTCTCGCGGTGGCCATGATGCTGGAAGTATACGCAGAAGGCGACGCTCAGGAGATCAGAGGGAGTCAGAGCCAGACTCGGGGAAAGAGGGAAGCAGTGGGGGTCAATCATTTTTAGTCGGCTAATCGCCGGCTTTTTTTATTGTTGGAATACAAGACTGCGAGGGAGGGCTCCGTAATTAAACGTCTATTCAATACAAAAAAATACGAACATTAGTTCCTGTTTTTGTCCGGTATCTGCCCGATGCTTGTCCATTTGTTCGACTTCCATCGTGATAAATTTGTATTGTGGAAAAGAAATGAGACCACGACAATATACGCGAAAACCGCTGATTCTTCAGCGGTTTTTCTTTTTGGGAGGGAAGCTGAACTTGAGCACGCGAAAAAAAAACAAAAATCCGCCGGCCAGAATTCTCGACGACGAAGGGGACTGGAGTCAGCCCAAATGCTGTATCGGCTGCATCTGGGGACGCTTCGAAGGAAGCAGGCAGTTTTGCAGCTTGCCTAGGTGCGTGTTGGAGGGGGAAAAGCTATGAAATTGTGAATAATGTTTAGGGTGTGATGCCATTGAATGAGACCGATCTTCGCTTTAAGATGTTAGCCAACATGCCCGTTTATTTGGAAGAGGCGGGCGAAATTTTTCTTCCAACTTTGCGGGAGATTGCAGAAATGGGGCTCAGCCGTTACACGCAGCAACTTTCCTTTCTTCTCTTGGATAGAAACAGTTTTCCTCATTTTTTTGATGAGCGTGTAACTAACTTCGATCTTTTTTATGCCAACTGCTTTCACAATGAATCATTTAGAGAGGTGTCCTATCGGGCTCTCCGGCTTTTCTTTCATGTGAATGCTGAAATGGTAGAAGAAGGAGGGCGCATCTTCTTCAGGTTTGAGCATGGTGGAGTACTAGATCATGACAATTTCCCTACTCTACAATATATGCTGACATTGGCTAATTATCTGAAGAACTCTACCGAACCGGAATATAATCCGGTCAATTCCAAAGCACAGGAAATGGTTAGTCTGATTTTGAAAAACAGAAAGAAACAGCCGCGGCCAAAAGAAAAAATGGATTTATCGAGTATTGTATCCGGACTTGCCTGGAAACCGAATGGAATCAGGTTGCCGGAATTGTTCGAATTGAACATATACCAGGTGTATACAGGTTTCTTCATTACGAACAATATAGATCATTATCATCATACGTTGGCCGGTATATATGCCGGAACCCTTGATGGGAAAAACATTAAAATGTCCGATCTTCATTGGGCTAATAAAATTTAAATTAAACGATTAGGAGTGATTTTTTTATGACAACACCAAATGTATGGGCAGTACGCGAAGTAGCGCTTGCAACGTTCTATGATTTGACTACAAATAAAGCACGGATTCAACTTACGAATCTGAAAACTTCCGGTTTGGAAAATACGGCAGAAACCACTTACTCTCTCGGGGGACGCGGCAACGCGAAAATCGTTGGCTTTTCCGGCAATCGCGGTGGGCGCGTTACACTTCAGGATGCCGTGTTTACGAACGAAGTTATCGCCATGATGACTGGGAACGATATTGATTCAGGCGTGAAGAGTATTTATCAGAAAGAAGTTCTGACGGTGGAAGGCGGCAAAGCGACTTTAAAATTTGCGCCTGAAAATGCCGACCAAGGTTTAATTAGCGTATACGAGATTCATTCAGATGGCACTCATAAAGAAGAATTTGAATACGCAACTTCTCTTTCGTCGAAAAAATATACATTGAACGGAAAAGAGTTGACGTTTAATACCGGCGAACTGGCGGACGGAACCGAAATTGCCGCATACTATCAAACTTTGACCGATCCTTCTGCCAAGACAATTACCGTATCTTCGGATAAATTCGCCGGAACATTTAAAGTGGTTCTGGACTGCCTTGTACGTAACGTGGTTGATGAAAAAGACTATGCTGCGCAAATTGTAATTAATAAGGCGAAAATGGAAGATAATTGGACGATTAGTATGGCAGCGACCGGAGAACCTTCCGTATTTGATATTCCGATGGAAATTTTGAAGCCGGTTAACCAAACTGAATTGTACACGATGACTGTTTATGACGAATCCCTGATTGCCTAATCCGGGGTTTAACCAGCAAGGATCAAGTTCAACAGAACTTGATCCTTGCTTTTTATAAGACATTCTATAGAGTTTTCTTTCTTTGAGAATGCTGTACCGAGTGTCTTAAAGACACTATTTCTATTAAAAGGAGAATGAATGATGTCCAAAGAAGCCCAAGTACAAAGTAAAAAACTTAACCAGAAAGAGTTGAAAAAACTGGAGTCCTATCTAAATCAACGTAATAGCATCTTAGTGTATAACAATCAGTTTCAAGTTAAGATCCACTCCCATTTCCGTGATTCGCTTATTGAAAAGGTCATCATGGATTACACCTCCGTTTTGGACCAGATCTACAAGCAGGGAACCGAAATTCAAACCGACTCAATCCGTGGATCATTTGCTGTATTTCATACGCTAATTTTGCGTGAATTTACGGACCTTCCAATTCCAAAAACCAATGAACTTTCCATATTAATTATGGTATCAAGGACACTGCTGGATACGGGGATTATGAAAGAAATCTATAACGCAATTCCAACTGAGCAATTAAATAAAATCGAACAGAAAATGAATTCGGTTCTTGCCAATTTTGAGCAAATGGCTGAAAGGACATAAATAAACGTTTTGAAAGGAGGAGAATAACAGCATGCCAGATAATTTGAAAATTCTGCTTTCCGCTGGACTCGATTCTGGAAAAGCTATTAAAGAAATTAACAATGATCTAAAAGCCTTGTCGAAACATCCGGCACTCCAATCGCTTCAGGTCGAAATCAACATCAGAGATAATTTTTCGACAACAGCCTATCGTTTACTTGATGTAATTCATAAGATTAACCAAGCCGTGGCAAAAGGTACATCCGAGTTGGGAAATCAGATGAAGGCTGTCCAATCCCTGAAAAGCAGTATGGTTGAAATGCAATCAGTTGAAAATAAAGCAAAGAGTCCCACCAAAGCAGAGCAGGCTGTAGCGTCAGAAAAGAGCCTAGGCGAAGGGATGAGTAAAGACCTTGATGCAGGGTTTCGAAATATCGCCTATAACGAAAAAATTATCAATCTATTATCCGAATCGGTTGCTGAAGCAGGTTTGAATTTCAAGGGCCTTACTTGGTACTCGGAAATCTATACAAGAAGTGCCATTTCGGCGCAAGTAGCTACACTGGGTCTTCAAACCGCCATGTCCATGGGTTTGTCATTAGCAATTACAGGGATAACATGGGCTATCTCCAAACTGGCAGGAGCATTTGCTAAATCGAGAAAAGAAGCTGCTGAAGCAGTGAAGATTAGCTATGAGCAAATAAACTCTCTTCGTGAGCAGAAGCAAACAATTAGCGAATTAAGAGCTGAGATGGAGAATTTGCAACGGGCAGACCGAACCGATGAACTCAATATCGAGGGAAGAGAACGGCTACTGGAGATTCAGACTCAATTAGCTGAACAATATGGTGTGGCTGCCACCAAAATGGATTCGGAAGGAAGAGCCTATACGGATTCAATAGCTTTTATTGATGCAAGAACGGAAGCGCTGGAACGTCAAATAAGGGCTGAAGAAGAGGCAAACCGCAACAAACTTTCTGCTAAGGACAGTAAGAATACGGAAAAGATCAAAAAGGCTCAAAAAGATATTGAGAATTATGAAGCTCAAATTAATTTTTTCAAAGACCAAATCGCCATAGCAGAAGCAAATCTTGCATCAGGATCATTTCCGGAAGGATCTGTGACATATAATTTTTGGGAAGGAATTCTTGAATCATACCATCAGGAACAAGCTGTTTTTGAAGGGAAACTGATGAAGTCCAAAGCAAGTCTGGAAGCCAATCTGAAAGAACGCACTGACTCGCTTGAAGCAACTTCCAGAAATTATATAAATATCCTCGCTGAACAAGGAATACAAATCTCGGATACTCAGCGTCTATTTATTAGTCAAATTGTGGATTCGATTGCCGGGAACGGTTCTTCTTTGTTTGAGCAAGAAAATCAAATCGAAGAAATCGTTAAGAATTTGGCATCCAGCGATTTCGAAGATATCATTGCTTCTTACCATGATTTAGTTGAACAATTCGAGCAGAATCCTACTTCCATTGATAATACGAAGATTGCGGCAATTCGGACGGAAGTAGAAAAATTATTATCTTCAGTTACGAATGGGGTTCCGATTTCAGAGGATTTCATGAAGGATATCCTCGCTCAATTTCCTGATGTTGAAGCGAAGGCATTCAATCTGAATGATGCTCTGGAGCAAATAAATTCCTCCTATAATAAATCTTCACAGAAGTTATCCGTATATAACGAATTATTAAAGGATAATTCCTCGGAAAAAGGCATAAACGCAGAACGGGTGGCCGAACTTATTCAAGAGGACCAGTCACTTGTAGACTTGTTCTACATTGAGAACGGCATAATCAAATTGAATACCGAGTTGACGGAAAAACAAAGAGAACAGGAACTTCAAAGCATTAAGGCGGTTACTTTGGCTAAGAAAGACGAATTAATCGCATCCCACCAAAACCTGGCTCAAAAGTTGAGCATTTATGGGATTGAATTAGCTGCATTAAACACTTTAAAAGATGCAGTCGAAGCCAAGGAAAAGTTGCAAATCATTGATGTTGATAATACCGGAGTGGAAAGTGCACGATTTTTTGCAGTCAATAAGCATCTTCAGGAAAACAAAGAATTTATGGACGCGCTTATTGATATTTTTCAACAATCAGAACTACTTGAAAAATCACTTGAAGAGAATGGGAAAAACCTGGAGGAAAATTTAGGCGGAGCAACAGGAACCGTAACCGAGCAACTGACAAAACTCCAAAAACAATTAGCTGCTGTTGACGAGGCGCTTACCCGTAGTGCAAGCAGAAGGGAAAGGTTTGCAAAATCTTCGCAAAAATATAGAGACTCCCTGCACGAAGAAAATCAACTTCTGGAGCAAAAGAAGAAGCTGATAGAGCAGCAGGCTGGAGAGGATTCTTTAGCGGCTTCAAAAACAGACAACGTTTCAACCGCCGTGTCTTCAGTTTCCGGAAATCAAGTTCAAACCATGTTGGATGCGGCTAAGGAACTTCAAGGGGAATTCAACTATCTTCAGATCCCAGGGGAATTTAAAGGTACTTATGATGAGTTTGTAGCTAGGGCTCTCTCGGATTGCTCCCAATTCGTTCAAGAAATGTATAAGGAGTTTCTTGATATTAAGCTTCCGCGTACTTCAAGCGAGCAAGCAAAAGTAGGTTTAAGTGTTAATCAGAAAGATATACAACCTGGTGATTTGGTTTTCTTTAATGATGGCAGTGACAAGAAAAAAGTTTCCCATGTGGGCATTTCATTGGGCGGCACCAAGTTTATACAAATGGGAGACAAAGAGGGTCTAAAAGAAGCTGATTTAACCAGTACTTATTGGTCACCTCGTTATCTTAATGCCAAAAGAATTGTGGGAGAGGTATCCCCGAACGAAACCGGCAAAAGTTCTCGATCTACCGAGTGGTATGAAGCGGATGATCGGATTTATCAGAATTATTTATCGGAAATTGAAAGTAACAATGCTTCCTACCAGAATGAACTATCGAAGCAAGATGGATTATTAAAGAAATCTCAAGCAGTGCAAGGGAAGTATTCCGAAGATTCTGATAATTTTCGTGATGAAGATATTAAGCAGATCGACATTTTATTAAAAAAGCGTGAACTTCTCCATGCCCAGGCTGATAGAATCAGAGATTCCATGAAACAGTATCATATTGAATCCGATGAGCTGAATGCTCAGATCAGTACGCTCGGTGAAACTTACGATGATTTGACGCTGGAAATCCAAGAAAAGCGGGCAGGTGTGATAAACAGCAGGCTTAATGAGTTCAAAAACAACCTTTCAGAAGTCGGTGATCAGCTTCAACTATCAAAGGCGAAAATGGCCCAATACACCGAAGGCTCAGCTGATTATACGAATGAGCTCAGAAATCAGATCGCTCTCAGCAAAGAACAAATTGCAATTAATAATGATGCAGTAGTGTTCCTTAAAGAACAACTTGAGAATGAGCAGCTTTCCGTAAAAGTTAAAAAGGAACTGAGAGAAGAGTTGGAGCAACTGCTCTTGGATAATTACGAGTATGCTTCATCTATTCGAGACATCAATGAGGATTACGCCGATACAATCATTGCTAACTACAAGAAAATGATTGAAAAGAAACGAGATCTTGAGCTTGATGCTATAGAAAAAAGTAAAGAACTCGAAAATGAACAGCATGAAGAGCGTTTAAAGCATTTTGATGAAGAGCTTAAACGATTTGAGGAAGTAATTAATTCCCAACTTGAATTGCTGGATCGCCAAAACTTGTCGGACGATTATGATAAGGCATTAAACAAGAAGATAGAAGAGCGCCAGGAGATCGTAGATCAAATTAATACGTTGGCTTTAGACGATTCCTATGAGGCAAAGGCGAAACGGAAAACGCTGGAAGAACAACTGGATGAAAAAAATGAAGAGATTAGCGAATTCCGGCTGAACAGAGAAAGGGAACTGAGAAAGCAAAACCTTGCCGACCTGTTGGAGGAGAAGAAGGAGCAAATCTCCGCTCAAAAAGAGCTTGAAAATGATCATCATACCGAGTTGATTGAGGGATGGGAAGAAGAAAAGGAAAAGAAAGAACAGCTCTATCAAGCCATGCTTGAAGATGAGGAGATGTTCTATCAACTTAAACAAGATTTGCTAAGCAATGACGCAATACTCGTCCAAACCCGAATTAACGAAATCAAAGGAACCTATGGGGAATTTTTTGTTTTTCTACAGAATCAAATGGCGAAAGTGGGGACGGACGCGGAGATTCTAGGAGCAAACTTGTTGAAGAACCTCAACTATCTTTTTAAACAGGATGAAGAGTTTCTTAATCAAAACCCTAACTTTAATCCTGACCTTCAACCTAATGCCAATTCTGGTTCTGGCAGTCAAGCTAATGACTCAGACAAGGTTAAGGACACTCCAGCAGCGCGAGCGGCTTGGCAGAGATATTTAAATAACAAACTGCAGGCTGAAAACATAAAAAAGCAAATGGCCCAATTAAGCAAAAATTCCGCCGAATATAAAAATCTGGAGAAGAGCTTCACTTTTCTGAAATCTCAAAACGAAGCTTATCGCTCCGAGTATGGCTTTCTCGACAAAAGCTATGATGAACTAAGAAACCTGGATCCCTTTTCAGCGGAATCGGGCGGGATGACCCCTTCCTTTTCTAAAGGAAAGTTTTTGCTTGCGCATGAGAAGGAATTGGTTCTTAACAAGAGCGATACAAAAAATTTACTTACGGCTGTAGATATTACCCGCGGATTGGTAAGCGGAATCAAAGGCATTGCTTCGACACTGTTTAGGCCTTCCTCCGCAGCTCTTGCTACTCCTAACGGCGATGTCAACATGTACATCACGATTGAAAGGCTTCAAGGTAATGAAGAAGGAGCCTATTCTTTTTTTAACTTGATTCAGAAAAACTTAAAGAAATCCGGAATCTAATTCCCGGTTAGGGGGACACAATTATGACCATTGCGGAAAGTTTGCATTTTGTTTATGACGGCATTCGAAGCGACCATATGGGACTGATGAATGTCAATATGACGTCGGGCATGCAGGAACAGATTTTACTTCCGGAGCAGAGCTTGAAGGAAGTAACGATTCGCGGAAGAGATACGCCATATTTTATTGAAACAGAACGAAGACCCTTCACCATTTCGCTAAATTTTGCTTTTACAGACAATTTTGATGAAGAGAAGCTGAAAAACGTGGCAGGTTGGCTTGGGAATCAGCCTTACTATAAGCCACTATACTTTTCCGACAATTTGGAAAAATGGTATTACACGCTTTATACAGGCGAAGCTAAGCTGCTGCATAATTGTTTGAAGCAAGGGATCGTGCAGTTGCAGATGCGCAATATTAGCCCGTACACGTATTCACCCGTTTATGAATCCGATCCCCTGGATTATTCGAATAATCCGATAAGTGGAAGTGAATGGGCCATAGAAAATAAAGGAAATATGCGGTGCAAACCAGTGCTTGTAATCCGGAAGATCGGAGATGGCGAGATTTCTATCGTAAACATGTCAGATCGGGGTAGAGCATTTCGTCTAGTCAATTTACTTGCGGATGAAGAAATTACCGTTCGTAGCGAAGAGGAGGATATCGTGTCCAATATTCCGTTAACGCTTCATTATGATGATTTTTTCGGTGATTTTCCGATCTTTGTGGAAGGCATCAATTATTTCAAAATATACGGGAACTGTCAATTGAAATGGAAGTATCAATTTAGAAACATGGGGTAGGAGGTAAGGGCAATGCAGGACGTATATCTTGCCGAAACGCTGATCGACACGGAAATAGTAAAACCGAAGTTGTTCCTGTGCAAACCCGATCTGCAAAGAACCACTTGTAATAAGCTTTCCGAAGCTTTCGGCATCAAGCAAAAAATCAGTTTGGGAAATATAAACGAGCTGTCCTTCGAACTTCCTTTAACGGTAACAGGTATGGAAGGGGAATTAAGAAGAAACGAGCATTTGGATACGGTGAAACCACGGTATCTGCTGCGTTTTGAAAAGGGGACTTACAAAGAATATTACATTATCGACAAAATCGAAACGTCTTCGCACGATCGTGAAAGTGTGTTTGTCCAATGTTTTGGTCTCGGCTATGAACTCGGTTCAAAGTTAATTAAGGATTACAGGGTCGAGTCTAAAAATCTTACCTCCATTTTAAAGGATTTGCTCAAACAAAGCATCTGGAACGTAGGATATGTTGATGTTCAGTTTGATTTGAAATACCGGTCATTTGAACATACGGGTTCAGTTCTTGAAGGGGTCCAAAAACTTGCGACTGCGTTTCATGCACTAATGATATGGGATACAAAAAAACGTCAAATCAGTTTTCATGACCCGGAGAACTTTGGGCAAAATAGAGGATTTAGAACTTCATTTGGGAGATTAATGAAGAATGTAGCCCAGGAGACAAGCATGGATGAGTTTTGTACGCGGTTGAAGCTGTTTGGCAATGAGGGGTTATCTATTCAGACGGTAAATCCATTAGGTACGAACTTCATCCAGGATTTTTCCTATTTTCTGTATCCTTATCAACAAGATGATTATGAGAACGTGATAACGCATAGCGATTATATGAGTGACAACCTGTGTCGGCAGTTGATTCGTTATGAGCGTTTGGTTACCTCAAAGCAAGAATCATTTCAGGCTTTGTTGACAGCTAAAAAAAATCTGGAATTGCAACTAGGTGTGCTTGAAAACGAATATGCGGTTCTTTATACGCAATTGCTGCTTATTGAAGATAACCTGGACACAGCTAATGGGACGGGCCAACCTGCCGGGGAACTGATTCGGCAGAAAAATGCCAAAACTACGGAATTGTCCGGTAAGCAGGCGGTAATGGAGGAAGTAAAACGCCAAATTGCCGAAGCTGAGGCTTCGATTCAAAGTCTAAAGCAACAGATGAGCATGGAAACTAACTTTACGGATGAAGAACTAAAAGAATTAAATGCCTTTATTATCGAGAAGGAATTTTCCAGTGATGTTTATACAGACCCGGAGGATCTGTTGGAGGATGGGAAAAAGGAATTTGATAAGATCAGGGAACCGAAAGTGGTAGTTAAGGTTTCACTGGTCAATTTTTTTGAGATGCTTACGGAACAACATCAATGGGATAAGCTTGTAATTGGGGATTTCATTATAGTGGAGCACGAGAAACTCGGGATTGGAATTACAGCAAATGTCACAGAAATTGAATTCGATTATGAAGAGTCAGCTATTGAGGTGACGGTTTCCAACGCTAAAGAATTGTTGACCGACGAGGATCGGTTCCTTCAAAATCTGTACAAATCCATTCACTCATCCAATGTGGTGGATATGAGCAAAACCAAATGGGATGACGCCACTTCAACAGCCAACGAAGTAGCCTCCGTGATTGATAATACCTGGAACGCCATTGAAAGGGATATTGTAGCCGGCACAAACGAATCTGTGGAAATTAGCCGTAAAGGAATTCTAATTAAAGATCCGACGGATCCGAACAAATTTATTATTATGCAGCACGGGCAAATTGCATTAACCCAAGACGGGGGAGACAGCTGGAAAACGGCAATATTACCTGATCGGATCGTGGCTGAGCGTGTTATGGGCAAACTGCTAGCCGGAGTTAATTTGCAAATTGACGCTACGGATGGCGCGGGCAATAAAACTTTTAGCGTTAATCAAAGCGGGGTCAAAATTATGGGTCTCGCACTCACGATCGAAGGCGGTCTTCCTGCCAACCAGCTTGATCCAGAATTTAAGAACGGCCTTGTCCAAATGGGTAAAGTCTACAACGGAGTTGTGATTGATACGGCCAATGGTTTGGTTATCACTACGAACAACAATTTGATTAGGACAACATTGAACGCGACCGAAGGATTTTCTTTTGAGAAATACATCTCAGGGAAATGGCAAAAAGAACTTTTCTACGATGCGACCAAAGGCAATCTTGTCATCCGCGGAGAAGTTGATGCTCAAGGGCTCAAAGTGAAAGGTAAAGACGTACTCACTACGGATGACAAAATTAAAGCTGCTGCCATCGAGGATCTGGTCGTCGGCGGCAACGTAAAAATGGGACCGAATGCGACGATCAGTTGGGATAAAGTTTCGAATCAGCCATACATCCCGGCGTTGCCAAATTATATTCAAGCCACCAAGATTGGATCTACCTATATTGAATCGCCAACGATTAGTGCCGGCACTATTAATTCAACCATAGTAAATAGCGCAAATATAAAAGCATCAACAATCGAGGGTTCTGTAATAAACGGAGGAGAAATCACAGCTGATACAAAAATTGATGTAAACTCTAATCTTTATGTTGGTAATAATATTTACCTTGGAAGATTCCTAAGTGGAACAAAGAGAATACAATTAAGTGATGTATCCTATTTCATATCAGATGGTACTGGCAGTTTAACGATTGCTTCTTCAGAAGTTGTGCTTAACGCAAATACATTAAGGTTTGACGCGAATACAATAGTAGGCTTAAACCTTACAGCCAAATTTGGATGATTTATCGTATTTTCCATTTTACATGTGATAAACCTTCATCACTATCCTTTATTCCAACTATCAGGTTGACATATTGAATTTTTTCTTGCGGAGAGAAAGCTCTCCCTTCAAATCGGATTTCTTTACTACCGATAAATGATTCAGTAATAGTGATTTTGGATCCTCCGCCAACAGTTTGATTATCCAAGTCATTGTTCCCAACTGTCCAACTCCATAGACTTATACTGTCTGCCTTAGTTTCAATTTTTGAATCAATATGAACTGTATAGCTATAGGGAAAAAATCCTTGCTCATCCTTTTGTTCACTAATTGTGACGTCATTGATCGTATAGCTATAATTTCCGGTACTGATAATTTCGTTTTTTCCCAATATGATATTTTCTTTTCGCTTCTCGCTTTTATTAGAAGAGGTTTCCTGAGTCGGCGTATTTTCAATGGGACTATTTATTAGAATTTCATCTGATTTTTTATCATAACTGACATTTAAGCCTAATGCCCTACTAATCTCTCCTACAGGAAGGTAGTTTAAGTTGTTGTAATTGATAGGTGGAGCATTTAAATGTATCTCGTCTCCATTCACTCGGACACTGACTGTGGAATTAAGCTTAGCTGTGATGGATTTTACGTTTTGTGCCAGCACGGGACTTGTGACAGAGAGGGTTAAACCTAACGCTAGTCCGGTAAGTAAATAGCCCATTTTTTTCATGGAATCACTTCTCTCTTTTCAAATTAAATTATTGACCAACAAAATTAATATCACCCCTCCTTGAAGGTGTGGTACGGAAATTATTTTGAATTGCTATTGAATTGTTTTTGATCAAAACGTGTAGGAATTAAATATTCCATTTTATATTCTTTGCTACAGTTTTGGGGCGTTTGGTATTCTCCTCAATTCTTAATGTGACTACTGCAGCAATAGGTTTAACATTATTAGATATCATAAAACCTTTATAGAGAATATCATTTGTTTTGATTGTTCCTTTTGGAATATTAACAGATCTTTGTGTTAATGGTGCCATTAGGCTTGTCCCATCATCAAAGTAAAATTGGATTTCTAATAGATAACTGTCAAGAAGGTCATAATTCGTTAACCCAATATCGTAGGAGAACGATAAATAGTTATCTCCATATTCATTTGCTGGTTGTGACTTAAAATTATATATTTTTAGATTTACTTCTCCAGAAAGTGATTCACCATTATTCAATTCTTTATCCTGTATAAGTTCAATGTTTTGAATGGATTTTTCAGAACCTTCATTTTTATTTTGCTGCATTGGATTATCTTTGGATTCAGATGGATTATTTGATCCAACAATTCTGATTTCATCTGATTTTTTATCATAACTGACATTTAAGCCTAATGCCCTACTAATCTCTCCTACAGGAAGGTAGTTTAAGTTGTTGTAATTGATAGGTGGAGCATTTAAATGTATCTCGTCTCCATTCACACGGACACTGACTGTGGAATTAAGCTTAGCTGTGATGGATTTTACGTTTTGTGCCAGCACGGGACTTGTGACAGAGAGGGTTAAACCTAACGCTAGTCCGGTAAGTAAATAGCCCATTTTTTTCATGGAATCACTTCTTTCTTAAGGGAGTATTATTAGAAGCATTGTATAGATAGATTGAGTTAATTTCATATCCGAGTGTTTTATAAACCTAGGAGGTTTGAGCTCTTACGTTTCAATCTACTATATCCGTAAGTTTGGTTAAAAACTAACTTCATAACGCCACTACTAATTAAGTAATGTAATTGCTCCATCTTTTATAGAAATGTTTTTTGGAGTCAGTATTTCTAATACAGCATTTGGAATAATTGTTTTCAAATATGATTCTTCAAAATATCCTTTTCCAGTAGATTGATCATAAAAGTAATCCTTATTTGGTTGGAGGTTATAAATCTCGTCATAAAGACCAAGGAGAATTTTATTATTTTCCTGGATGGAAATTTTAATATTAGCTAATTTGGCCTCCTCTTTGTCCCACTTTTCAAAAGCAAGTGAAACATCATCAAAGTCAAAAACTTTTACAGAAGGGACTGATTCATTTTCAATTAAGTCCGGTTCCTTTATTCCATCATCATTGATCATTATCTCATGTTTTTCAGCATCCCAATCTACTTTAAAACCTAAGATTCTACTTATTTCTCCCACGGGCAGATAATTCAGATTGTTATAGTTAATTGGTTTAGCATTCAAATGCACCTTTTCACCATTAACCAACACACTGACTGTGGAATTAAGCTTAGCCGTGATGGATTTTACGTTTTGTGCCAGCACGGGGCTTGTGACAGAAAGGGTTAGACCTAACGCTATTCCGGTAAGTAAATAGCCCATTTTTTTCATGGAATCACTTCTTTCTTAAGGGAGTGTCTTTTTTAATAATTTCGATTATAAAGCTAGATTGAATAATTTTCCATATAAAGGTGAAAAGAGGTGAGTTAGTTGGCTATTAATATATCTATTCAGGTTTCTGGGAATGTTTCATATTACAGTATCCCTGTGTCGGCAAGTTTTTCAAGCGGAGGAAGTCTTGCCTATTATTATAGATTTTTTATAGATGGAGTCGGGGATGGACCGATGGAGCAGTTCTCAAGTCCGGTTACTTCTGTTACTAAATATCATACTTACACAGGTTTAAAAGGAGATACATCATATACGCTAACCGTACATTTTTTTAACTCCAGCAGGACTAGTCTTGGAAGTAACAGTATTACGATACGAACACCCAAAGAGCCGGATACTACACCTCCTACCATTACACGATGGGGACCAAGCGCAATTAACAAAACCTCCGTGGAAATGACCGCTTCTGCCAGTGATAGTTCTGGAGTGAGCGGTTTTTATTTTTATTTAGACGGTACTTCGGTTGGAGTCGGCTATGGCTCAAGTGTAACACGAACTTTTTCCAACTTGATTCCCGGGAAGACTTACAGCTTGGGAGTAAAGGCTTTTGATATATATAACAATGACAGTAGTATGACAAGTTATTCTGTCACCACAAAGTCTAACCCTCCACCAAATATCGACTTATGGTACGCTACTCAAATTGGCACTAACTCTATAACCATGTATGTCAGCGCTTCGGATGACGAGGGAGTGGCTGGATACTGGTTTTTTTTGAATAATGCCAGTGTTACACCGACAAATGAAGGTAGCGGCAGATATACTTTTAAAAATTTGATGCCTGATACCTCTTATAATTTTGGGGTAAAAGCTTATGACGGATACAGCGCTCAATCGGTGATGTCTACCTACACGATGAGGACCAAAAAGAACCGGCCGGTTAATTTTGACTGGGACACGGCCAAATATACGGGATCCTCCTTTAACGTGACGGCTAACGAATGGAACAGGCTATGCAACAAAATAAACGAGTTCAGATCATATATAGGCTTAACTAATGTTGCCTTTACTTCAGTAAGTAAAGGAACGAGCTTTAAAGCTTCCTACTATAATGAATTGGTAAACGCCATTAAAGCTATATCACCTCCAACTTCTGCTCCAAATGTCAGAGATGCCGGCGATACCGTCTATGCGAGTGATATAAACAAGTTAAGGGAATCACTTAACTCAATACTCTAAGTTAAAAACACTCTTATAAAGAGTGTTTTTTCTATAGCAAATAGAAATTTTATTCTCGGAAGGAGTTTAACCATGTCATCTTTTGATTATCAACGAAGCACCATTACAAAATACCGCACCGGTACTAGTGAAGATCCCTTTATTCCAGTTACTGAAACAAAAAAAGTGATCAACGGACAGATTCTGCTTAATGAAATTCCTGTTTTTGCAAATAAGGTAAAAATCGAAAACCTGTTTGAAGTCCCTAATTCAGATACGGATGAATTGCAGGCAGGCGAGTACCGAGTAGATTATCTGGAAGGAATCTTGTTTTTTCATCCTACCTCTGAAGGGTCGGTTTACACGATTTCTTATATGGGGCGAGGAAATCATTACTTAAGTGCTGCAAGAATCTGGACCCAAGAAAATGAGGGGGAAGTGGTCGAGACCCTTAAAGATATTATTCTTACGGGCACTGATGCAATTCAGAATATTGAAGAATTAAATGCTTTGATGCAGCTTGCCGAAGGAACCGTCGTCAAAGCCCGACAAGCTATTGATGAAGCAACAGTACAGTCAGGATTGGCCAATGAGAAGGCTAATTATGCAGAACAACAAGGGAATTATGCCAAAGAACAAGGAAATTATGCAAAGGAACAAGGAGATCATGCCAAGACTGAGGCTGCTGCCGTGAATGAAAAAGGTCTTAATGCGGAATCCCAAGGAGATTATGCCAAGGAACAAGCTGAAAGCGCCAAGAGTGCAGCTCAGCAGGCTAATACTGCTGCTTCAGAGATAAACCGTGCAATTTTAGAGGCTAACCAGGCGGTTAACGATGCAGCTGCAGCTACGGAATCAGCAAATGAAGCGGCAAATGCGGCCAATACGGCAGCCGAATTAGTTGAATCAAAAGTTGCTTATGCAGAATCCCAGGGGAACTATGCCAAAGAGCAGGCGGATGCAGCTAAAAATATCTTGCCTCAGATAGCTGAAAAAATGGAACATGCAACTATTGCTGCAACTAATGCCAATGAAGCGGCTTCTCGCGCAGAGACGGCAAGGGTAAATGCTGAAGATCAGGCATCATACGCTCAGGAGCAAGGCGATTATGCCAAGCAACAAGCGGATTCGGTTCAAAGTATTGCGGAAAGTGCGCAAGTGGCTACAGGAAATGCAAATATAGCAACCGAAAATGCAGTAATAGCAACTGAGAGGGCGAACAATGCGGCATCAACAGCAGAAAGTGCAACGACAGAAACCTATGATGCTGCAATTCAAGCAAGAGACCAGGCAGGTTATGCACAAACGCAAGGAAATTATGCCAAAGATCAAGCCGGTGAGGCAAGGGTACATGCATCTTTTGCACAAACTCAAGGGAACTATGCAAAGAATCAAGGCGATTATGCAAAAGAACAGGCGGAAATCGCATTGTTAAAAGGAACTTCCTTGATTAACCGGGGAATTTATGATGATTTTCAAACTTATATGCCGCTAAATATTGTTGTTTATAACGGTGCAGTTTACCAGAATATTCAGGAATCCGTAGGGATCCTGCCTACAAACCCGAAGTATTGGCAGATGCTAATGCAAACTTCAACATCAATGACTTGGGATAGCATATTTGGTAAACCCGACATTGAAGGTCATTTAATCAATAATCATAATCCGCATGGAGTTACCGCTGAGCAAGTGGGAGCCTATTCCAAAGATTCGGTGGATGATAAGCTCAGAGGTAAACAAGATGCAATAGGATATATTCCTGAGAATGTAAATAATAAAGGTAAAGCCAATGGTTATGCAGAGCTTGATGGTAATGGGAAAGTCCCATTGAATAGGTTGCCTTATAATGAATCTAATAAAACTTGCGTTGTACAATATCAGGAAGACAGACCCACTTCCAATTTGAACAACGGTGATAGAGTAATCGTTTTAGATGATAGTGGAATTGGTGAAGTTATTTTGGGCGTAGATATGATAAGTGGTGAAGAAGTTGTTGTTTCTGATGAAAAATCAAAGTTATCAGCGGGTTACTATCAATATATAGTCATAGGTTACAATTCACAAGGAAAACATTGCGGGTATTGGCCTCAGACCATAAAAGTAGATGAGAATCAGTCCGTTAATATTCAGGTTCTACAGCTAATAGATAATATGAATTTAATTCCTGTTAGTAAAATTAGTGTATTTCGTAGAAAGGGTGGTGGCCCAAGATTTGCACCAGATGACCTGGAAAACGAACCCTTTATTTGTTTTTTTACTTCAGCTAATTTGAAGTACTCGCATGAAAAAGTTAATATCGGATCCGAGGAAATTGATGTGCTTATGTTTGAGAAATTCATTGATAATGGGGTTAACTCCGGAGACCAGACTACTATTTCCCAAGAAGAAGCATATGCAAATCAACAAAATATTACGCTTCAAGATAAGGTTGTAGCAGGTTATATTTGGGTTAACAAAGAATGGATTAAAGATTCAAGTACGGATTGGGCGAACAAAAATTTGGATTGGAACAATGTTATAAATAAACCTTTTTATTATTCATCAATTGAATTGATAGATAATGACGGAAATAGTATAACAACTTTTAACGCGGAAGAAGCAAATAGTAATATAAAAATTCAAGGTAATGATGGCATTGAAATTCGATCAGATAATAATTGGGGGGGGACTAGTTTTAAAATTGGCTTAGATATTACATCAAGTATAATGATACACAAGATGGAATCTGTTTCTTCAGGGGCGACTCGCACTGAACAGGGTTTTGGAAATGGTTACATTAAAATTGATGGTTACGATGTCCCAATATACACCCACCCTTCGGAGGACGGATATCTTCATGTCCCTGCCAATGGTACTTCTAACAATGGACATTATTTAAAATCAACGGGTACACCTGGTATATATCATTGGACAAACATTACGGCAAGTGATATTCAACAGGACGAGAATAATAAATTTGTATCTATTTCCGAAAAGGAAATATGGAATGGAAAACAAAGTGCACTTGAATTTATTCCAGAAAATAGTGAAAACAAGGGGGTTGCAGGAGGGTACGCAGACCTCGATACAAATGGTTTTATTCCAGACGAAAGAATTTCAAATGCTTTTGCAAAACAATCACAACTTAGTGAATTCATGCAAAAATTTGTGTATGATTCGGATGGCGATGGAAAGGTTGACAATGCTGTATGTGCTGATCAAGTTCATTGGTCAGGCATAAAGGAAATGCCGATATTTGTTAGCGATTCACCTCCAAGTAAGCCAGCAACAAATTTAATTTGGATTAAGGCGTAATATACTTAAATAAATATTGACGGGTCGCTATTGTATGCTTAATAGCGGCCCCTTTTTATAATAATTTCTGCGAAAATAACAAAAGGAGTTAAACGAGTATGGAAATTTTCAAAAATATTGGGACGCCAGAAAACCCGGTTTGGGAAAAGTATTCCCCTTCAAAGGGTGAAGGGGAAGATTCTCATATTGAAGGAATTGAAACCACAGCTTCTGGAATGGCATCACATTCCGAAGGATATTCTTCAAATGCAGTTGGGAAGTATTCCCATGCTGAGGGCTATAAAACAGTTGCGGGTGCCGACTCTGCACATACAGAGGGATTTGAAACATTAGCATATAAATATAATTCTCATGTAGAAGGAATTACTTCATCCGCGGCATCAGTTGCATCGAGGATACAATCTATATCTGGTGCAACCGTAACACTTGTAGGACCAGCAAGCCAATTTAAGACTGGAGAGAACGTTTATTTGATTTATGATAGTAGCGGAACTTCGTTAAAAATGAAAACAACAGTGGCCACAATTCTAGGGAATAATACACTTGTTTTGAATAATGTACCGGCGGTTAGTACAACTCCACTATATTTATTAAGCACAACAGTAAATGGTGCTCCTTATGACGGGGGTAATCATGTTGAGGGGAGACTAAATTTAAGTAAGGGTCAACATTGTCATATAGAAGGGTTTGGTAATACTGATGATGGGTATACTGGTACACATATTATGGGTAAACATGGTGATGCGAATTCTTCTTATAGTTGGTTTTTGGCCAACGGTACGTCACCAACTGCTAGAGGTTTAGCAGCGAAAATATTATCAACTGGCCAAATGTTTGCTGACGGTGCTTATTCATCGACTGGAGCAGATTATGCGGAGATGTTTGAATGGCTTGATCATAATCCCAAAAGAGAAGACAGGGTCGGTTATTTTGTCACTTTAGACGGAGATAAAATTCGTAAAGCAACCTTAGAAGATGACTTCATTCTGGGTATTGTGAGTGCAAATCCCTCAATAATAGGCGATAATAATGAGCTTAACTGGAAAGGGAGATTTATCACTGATGAATGGGGTAGAACAAAATATCATCTGGTAGAAACTCCCCCTATAACTGTTGAGCCTTATGGCGAAGGACAAGATATTACCAAGCTTGTTGAGATTATCCCTGCCAGGGTGGAAAAACATCCTTTAATCAATCCTGCTTGGAATCCCGATATGTATTATGTTGGAAGAGAACACAGACCTGAATGGTCTGCCATTGGACTAATGGGCAAATTGCTTGTTCGTGATGATGGAAGCTGCCAAGTAAACGGATATTGCCGGTCAAACGATGGAGGAATTGCAACGAATTGTGAAGATGGATTTAGGGTGATGAAAAGAATTTCTCCTAACATTATTCAGGTCCTTATGAGATAAATGAGTACACATTATTTTTGCAAAAGGACTTCTACTATTAGAAGTCCTTTTTATTTTTCGGGGGAAGTGAAGTAATTGTGAAAGAAGAATTCCAAGAGATGATACGGGAATTTACATATACACAGAAAGAGAAAGAGGTTGATTGGCGGGAGCCATTGATCGGAACAAAAATCGAGGTTTAATCGGCGGGAAAACGGAGAGTGAATTCAAACCCCATGATCCGGTTACCCGAGGAGAATTGGCGGTAGTTGTGGACCGGTTGGTCTCTAGTATAGTTGAAAATAAACTTAAATAAGGGAGGTTTTAATATGAGTAATTATAATATTTTTTTAATCTTACTTGTAGTTGTTACTGCAGGTTTATTTGTTATTCCTTACTTACGTTCACAAGGTTTTTTGAACCGGGAACAGCTTGAGGACGTGAGCGAGGTTTTGAATATTGTACAGATAATGATACAAACAATCGATATGAAGGGTTTGGATCGGACAAAAGCGTCTTTTGTATTTGAAATTGCAGACATGATTATAGAGTATGTTTCGGAGCTATATAACGATATGGACAATGGCGATAAAATAAAGCTGACGTTAGAAGTAGTCGAAGAATTGGTTATTGCATTACGGCTCACTATGGATGAAACTACTCAAAATCTTTTAGAGATAGTGATTCGTGGAGGTTTTGAAGAGAATATGGAACTTCCCTTGGCCAAGTAATCCGGGATAATAGGATATAATGTTCGATTTGTCCGGTATTTGCCCCTCGTCTTGTCCGTTCGCCCGACTTGGGCCATGATAAAATATGTAATGTGGAGATATAAGCGTGAGCACTGAATGCCAGATGTTAACGCCTAATAAGAAAGCCGCTAACTCGTTTAGCGGTTTTTTTATTTCTGAATGGAGTAAAGCTTTTGCAGCCTATCAAAGTGTGTAGCAGTGAAGGTACATCCCTCGAAAGGAGGTGAAACATCATTTTAGACCAAACGCTTACTGTCATTCGCACAAAACTGCTCGAGTCGATCCCGGAGTTAAAAGAGGTTTATTATCTGGTAGCTCCGGAAGGAGTCAATCCCGTCAAACCTTACGCAGTACTGGCTCTTGAGAGCGACAGCGGGGGCGATCCTTGGAAGGGATTGAGGTATCTGTTTCAGATCCGCCTCTACGTTTCCAGGATCAACGCCCCTACCAGTGAGCTTGATTCACTGACCACGTCCATCGCCAACGCTTTGGACAAGCAGTTACTAGGGGATGAAGCGACAAGCAGTCGGGTTGCATTTTTCCAGGGTCAAGTCGGTCCAGACACCATCGATGAAGAACACAATACGATCCAACGGAATCTGCAACTTTCGGTGCTATCTCCAAAGCCTTTGGCCGAAGTTGCTCCAATCACCAGCGATTTGTGGCTAACGGCGCTCGCGTCTTGGACACGGCAATCACTGGGGGGAGATTGGTCCGTGTACAGCGGCAACTGGCCGTCCCAGCCGCAGGCTCCTGTGATCCTGTGGCGGATTACCGAAATGAATGCAACCCCGAGAGGGTCGTCGGCCTATGAGCTGCAAAAGAAAGCAACTGCCTTTGTCCAAGCCAAAGATTCGAACCAAGAGCATGCGGCTTTAATGCAACTGGTTGAGGGCTTGGCGGCGGCGGCAAAAATCCCGATTGGGGCGGACTACCGGAAATTTGTAAGGGTGATCAACCCACAGGTGAATACCAGAACCAACGCGAACGCGGATGGTTATGCCGCAACCGGTGAAGGGCCGCTTACCGTGATTTTAAGCCGGAGAGTGACTTCTTTGGCCGAAGGAACGGCGGAGCCGCTCATGCAGTTTGTCCATTATGAATCCCATATTTGAGGTGAGAAACTTTGAAAGCTACCAAAAAGAAAACTTTTAAATCCAAGACGGCTCCGGTATCGACTCCGTTTTATTCGCTTAATGAATTGGCGGAAAATAGCCAGTCTATCTTGGGCGTAAAGCCCGAAGTGCTGACAGGAGCGCTCCACGGGGTTCATCAGGAGTCGTTCGGCGTGCAAGAGGCAAAACAGCTAGTCCAACAATTTTTGAAAAGGAAGGTGTTGTAAGATGGCAGGAGGAAATTGGAGTTTGACGAACCAGCCGGTGCTTCCCGGCTTGTACATGAATTTCGTGAGCGCGGCGGGATCGGCGATTCAACCAGGCGCGCGTGGCGTCGTGGTTGCTCCGGTAAAATCCCATTGGGGACCGGTCAATCAATTTGTCGAGGTGGCGAATGAAGCCGCGATCAAGGAGCTGTTTTCGGACGATGAGTCCGATGGGGCATCCGCTTTAACGACTTTGTATTTTGCATTGCTCGGCGGACCGAAAAAACTACTCGCTTACCGGATCGCCGACAGTTCGGCGGCCGCAGCGGAATTGACGCTAAAAACTACGGCGGCAGCCGAGAACATTGTTCAACTTAAAGCCATCCATTCGGGCAAACGCGGGAATGGCTTCAAAGTAACGATTCAACCGAGCCTGTCCGTAGCAAACGCCAAAGAGCTGAAGCTCTACGAGGGCGGAACGTTGCTTCGTACGATTGCGATCGGTGACGGAGAAGCCGCCACGGCTGTCGAGGCTATTAACGGCGATGCGGCAAACAAGTGGATTACAGCGGCAAAAATCGCCGACGGCGTGCTTGCGGATGTATCCGGTGAGCCTTTTGCCGGCGGGGAGAGCGGCATTTCCGGCATCACGAACGCGGATTACGTGAAAGCGACAGAAGCGTTTGAAACGCAGGATTTCCATGTGCTTACGTTGGACGGCGTGACCGATGCTGCGCTCCGGACAAGCATTGTTGCCTGGTTGAAGCGCGTACGCAACGAGGGAAAAGGCATTATTGCGACGCTTGGCGGTACGGTAGCTGAAGATACCGGGGCCGATGCCGTAAATAAGGCTGTCACACGAAGCACGGCTATTGATTACGAAGGCATTGTAAATGTCGGCACGGGTGCCAAAATGAACGGCAAGTCCTATTCTTCGGCCCAGGTGGCGGCTTGGGTTGCCGGGCTGATCGCAGGTCAGTCCCTGAAGGAATCTTCCACCTATGCGGCTGCGCCTTTTGAAGACGTGACCCGCCGCTGGACCCGTTCCGAGCAGGAATCCGGCGTACAGAACGGCGTCTTTTTGCTGGTGCATGACGGGCGAAAGGTAAAAGTTCTGCGGGGCGTGAACAGTCTGGTTACGCTGCGGGAAGGCCAGAACAAAGGCTGGAAAAAAATCCGAAAAATCCGGGTGCTGGACCAAATCAACGCCGATTTGCAGCGTACCGCCGAGGACAATTATATCGGCAAGGTGAACAACACCGAAGAGGGGCGGCTTGCCTTGATCAGTGCCGGGAAGCAGTATTTGCAATCCCTTGCGCTTGAAAACGTCATCGAGTCTACCGGATTCGATGTGACACTGGATCCGCGTTTTTACGGCAGCGCACCGCAATTTCAACCGGAAGACGATCAGGTATTCTTGTCATGGACGGCGGACGACACCGATGTGATGGAACAAATTTTCGGCACGTTTTACGTGCAATAATTTTGAGGGGGAATAGCAAATGGCACAATATCTTGATCCGGGACGCATTATCATGGGGACGTTCGGCCAGATTTTTATCGATGGAGTTTGGCAGTCGAACCTGAACCATCTGGAAGCTAACGTTGAGGCGGAGAAACGCGAATTGAATCTTGTCGGCACGGATTACACCGTCTTTAAATTGGGACGCAAAAAAGGAACCGGCACGATGAGCGGCTACAAAATCTCATCCGATATGATCGCGCGGGGATTCCAAAAATTTTCGATCATTCACAAGCTCGATGATCCGGAAGCTTACGGATTTGAACGAATTGAATTAATCAACTGCATGGTGGACAAAATTCAGCTTGCGAATTGGACTGCAGGTGAAGAAGTGGCGGAAGAAACGGCGTTTACTTTTGAATCTTACATGCTAAAAGACCCAATTGTAGCAACACTTTAAGGAGGAAGCTCTCATATGAGTACGGAACAACTGAATGAACAGGATATTTTGGACGGTCTCTTCGAGACGGCAGCGAATTTGCCGGAAGAGGCCGTTTTTATTGGCCGCTTAAGCTTGCGGATTACCTTGCGGGGGCTGACTTCCAGCAAAGTCGATTCGATTCGTGAGCGCTGCACGGTTCGCAAAACCACGAAAGGCCAGGTCACGGAAAAAATCGACAGCGAGCTGTTTAATGCAGCTTTGATCAAGGAAGCGACTGCGGCCTTGGAGGTTGTTAAAAAGCTGGAGCAAGGCGGGGAGCAAAGCGTCAAGCTCAGCGGCTGGGGCGATGAGCGGCTCGTTAGCCGCCTGAAGCTGTCCGGCGGAGAAGAAGCCGTCCGTCGCTTGCTGTTGGCCGGCGAACTGGATGCCGTGGGCGACAAGGTGCTTGAAATCTCCGGCTTTGGGGTAGACATCGACGACGTAAAAAACTGATCGACTCCGGCGGCATGACGACGCTGCTGTTCCATCTGTGGACGCGGCATCATCTTCGCCCCGGGGTGTTCTGGTCTCTTCCAAAAGGAGAGCGCCTGCTGCTGCGAGCATTTTCGGAGAGGGAGCTGGAGATGATGTCTCCGCCTCCTTCGCCTTAAGGCTTTTAAAGTAGGTGGCGCTGTACGGTGAAAGGAGGTGGCATATGGCTAAAAGAGAAATTTTAGGATTGGAAATTGAAGTTGACAGTGCTGAGGTAGACAAGACGGATAAGAAGCTTCGCAGCTTGGATAAGCTCCTTCAACAAACTCAGCGGCGGGCCGCTGTTTTAGGCAAAACCAAGATTGCTCCGAAAATCATGTTAGACGACCGCTTTACTTCCGCCGCCGAAAAAGTGAAGCGTACCCTGACGCAAATTCAACGAACCAAAGTTCGGCCCATGGTTCATCTTGTGGACAACGTATCCGCAGCCGCCGCGAGAATCCAAGGCTCGCTTATCGGTCTGAGCATGAAGTCTTGGAGGGTTTCGGTGAAGGCGGTGGATTGGGATGGGGTTATCCGCAAGCCTTTAATGGAAATTTTGGAAGACGGGGCAACCTTTGCGGAAGCAGGCAAGAAGGCGGGAGAGGCGTATTTTCAATCGCTTTTGTCCGTGATTGATCCGCAAAAAGTGGCTGGAAAACTGGGCGGAGGAACGCAAGGGAATGCCAGCCCTTCTACCCCTAGTACAGGAAACAATCCGTCTGGGGGAAGTAAACAAGAATCGATCCTTGAAAAAGGATGGAACTCTATTAAAGGTTTTGGCAAAGATGTCACTAAAGATCTTGGTAAAAACGTCACTAAAGATATTGTTAAGGATTATTCAAAAGATGCTATCAAATCTGTGGTCAATAAATTTATAAAGAAGGATGGCAAAAAAGACGACAAAAAAACCTGTGTCTGCATCTGTAAATGCAACTGCGGCGGAGGCGGCAGTGATGGCGGATATCTGGGTGATGATTTCGGCTCGGATGGAGACGATGACGGGAAAAAGAAAAAAGGAAAAAAGAAGAAAAAAGGCAAGAGGGGATCCAAAAGAAGAGGCGGAGGCGGATGGGGCGGAGCGGAAAACGATCCGACCAAATCGCAAAACCGCAGCCGGGCCGAGCGAGGTGGCAGAGCAGGAAGAACCGGGAGAAATTCTTTCAGGTCTGGATCTGGTCTTGGTTTTAAAGGGAAATCGGGACTCGGCTCATTGCTGGGTACTGGTATGAACCTGATTAAACAGAAGGGCCCCGATTGGTTGAGCAGCGGCAAAAAGCAGCTTGGAAAAGGAACTTCATGGGTAAAGGGAAGCGGATCAAAGCTGCTGAACAAGGGCGGAGATTTGCTTAATAAAGGCACTTCCTGGGCTAAGGAAGGCGGGTCAAAGCTTCTTAAGAAAGGCGGAGGTTGGCTCGGAAAAGGCGCGAAAATTCTTGGTAAAGCGGATAAATTCGTAAAACTTCCGGGTCCTGCCGGACTGCTTTTGGATGCCGGAACCATTGCCACTGCGGGTTCGAAACGGGATAAAACGAAAGCAACCGCATCGGCGGCTTTATCCTTAGCCGGGGGAGCCGTAGGCGGAGCTATAGGTTCAATTATTCCTGGGGCTGGAACAGTTATTGGAGCCACTCTTGGTTCCATTGCCGGTGATTTTATCGGGGATAAATTAGGCGGTTTCTTTTTCGATAAATTCTCCAAAAAAACCAAAAAGAAAAAAGCTAAAAAGGCGGTTAGCAAGGCTACTGACGATCTTGCCTTGGGAACCAATACAGTGAGGAACTTACCGGACCGGTCGGCTTATTCAAGAAGAGATGAGCAGAGAGAGTTTAAAACTGGTAATAAAAGTGGGAATCAAACATGCTGCTGTTGTCAGGGAGCTGGTGTACCATCCCAGATCAATGTATCAGTCTCTAAAGATGCCGTCCATCTTACCGTCAATAAGGATGAGCTCGATTACGAAGAGATTAGTAAAGTAACTGCCCGGAAGATTACTAACGAGATCCGCTTGGCCATGCAAAATGTGAATTAAAGGAGGGAAGCGCGTGGATATTCACTTGAGGGACGGGGCGGGAAATAAATTTCATTTTCCGGTCAATCCCGAAGAAATTACGATCTCCAGAGCGAAATCGCTGGAGACGGTCAATATTTTATCGCTCGGGGAATATGAGTTCCCAGCGGGAGAGAAGGTGAAGGAAATCGCCTTCTCTTCTTTTTTTCCGGTGTCGTATGACAAAGGGTACTGCAAGTACAAGAATCTTCCCGACCCGCAGGAGGCGATGAATCAGCTCACCCGCATGATGAACAGCAAGACGCCGGTTCGGCTGATTATCACTGAGACCGCGGTCAATGTGCTGGTGATGATCTCCGCGCATAATACGACGTTTAAAGGCGGAGAACCGGGGGATGTGTATTTTGAACTGACTGCACGCACTTGGCGGGACATGAAGGTCCATACGAACACGTCAGTTGCTCCGAAAACGCAAGGATCCCGGCCGGACACCAAGCCGAAGGCTAAAACGTACACGGTCAAATCCGGAGATACGTTGTCCAAAATCGCCAAGCTCGAGCTCGGAAGCAGTGCCAAATGGCAGGCCATCTATAATGCGAATGTCAAAATCATCGGCAAAGATCCGGGCAAGATCAAACCGGGGCAAAAGCTGGTGCTGCCGTCATGAGTTACGAGGTGGTGCTGCAAAACAAGTATTATCTCCGCGAGTTGATCGAGAGTATCTCGCTGACCGAATCGCTGGATCAGATCGCCTATCAGGCCTCCATTAGCTTGAATATTCCGGGGGATTTTCCGGGGATCGAACCCGGTCAGGAGATCCGGATCAGCGGCGTGCCGTTCGGCGCAACCAATCAGGTACCTCTGCTTCATCCCGGCGTGGTTTGGGAGTGCAGCAGCACGGCTAGCCTCATCAAGAAGATGACGCTTACGGTTTACGACCGTACGATCTATTTGGCGAAATCGGAGGATGAGTGTCTTTTTGCGGCGGGGGGGACGGCTTCCCAACGGCTGAAAAAATATGCGACCGATTGGGAGATCAAGCTGGCTCCACTCCCGGATACGAAAACCAGGCTAAAGAAATCGGTGTATCGCGCCCAAACGATTTACAGCATGATCATGTCCGACCTAAAGGAGACAGTGAAATCCGGAGGCGACATGTATATCCCGCGGATGACAACGTCCGGGTTGGAATTGTTCAAAATCGGCGGCAACAAAATCGTCTGGCGATTGGAAGGCATCGAAGAGGCGACACAGAGCCGTACGCTGGAAGAGACGGTGACCCGAGTCAAGGTACTGGGGACGGAGAGCGGAGAGGATGCCCCGGCCAAGGTCCTCGCTATTGCTTCGGGAGAGACGGCCAAGTTCGGCGTACTTCAGCGGATCGTCCAGGATGACGACGTCAAAACCACGGAAGCCGCAAAAAAGCTGGCGGAATCGATGCTTACGGGAAAAGGAGTCTCCTATTCCGTATCCTGTACGGACCTTAACACGATTCGAGCCGGCGATAAAGTGAATTTTAACGGGTTGGGATTGATCGTTACCTCGGTAACTCACCAACTTGGCGATCCCGGGCATATGACTCTGGAATTGTCTTCTTTCGAGGACGTGAAAAGGAGGTATTTTCTTGACGGTTGATCCATTCACCGCGCTCGCGGTTACCTTACGGGACAATGCCGTAAACAAGACCAAGGAAGTTCTCTCCGGCGTAGCCGTCGAGCTTGGCACGATTACAGCCTCCGGTTTGAAGCTGGACCGGTTCAAGCATGAAATCGGGGATTATTATGTGGCTGAATTTCCCGGAACCTTGAAGCTGCCTGAGTTGAAAATGGCTGGAACCGTTACGGGACTTAAGGATAGCGGAGGAGGCGGCGTTCAGGGAAAAGGGAATTACTCTTTTGAAGCCTCCGAAACCAAGGAATCGTCTCTAAAATTGGAGTACAAGCCCGGCGACCGGGTTCTTGTGATTCCGCTGAACGGAGGGCATGACGCAATCGTGATCTGCAAGGTGGTGAGCAGGGGTGGCTAATCTTTTTCCGGAAAATACGGAACAGTCCTGGGGAGCGGAGCCGTTGTCCGAAGTGCAGGATGAGGGCGTGCGCTTTGGGAGAAGCTGGCGTTTTGATTTTGATGCAGGAGAATTCGTTATGACGCCCACGCGAAAAATAGCCGGAGCCGAAGGCACGGAAGCCTGGATCCTGTGGTGCCAAAAGGCGATTCGCACGCCGCGTTACAGGCATCTCATTTATTCGCGGGATTACGGGCAAGAATTCGAAGAACTCATTGGCAGAGGCTACAGCCGGGCCGTTCAGGAGAGCGAAATCCAACGTATCGCCCGTGAAACGCTTATGGTTGACCCTCGTACGGCAAGCGTGGAGGGTTTTGTTTTTGAATGGCAGGGGGAACGTTGCTCCTTTACTTGCCGGGTTATGAATATACACGACGAAGAATTGACTTTGGAAGGGAGCGTGAGCTGATGTCGGAGCTGCCGCTTTTTTTGCAGGAACAAAGTGAAGAAGTGATTATGCAGCGGATGCTGGAGCGGGTACCTTCGGATATCGATAAATCCGAGGGTTCTTTTATATGGGATGCTCAGGCCCCGGTTGCCTTCGTGTTAGCGGAGGCGGCGGGCTGGGCTCAGCAGGTGTTGCAGCGGGGATTCGCGGGTACGGCTTACGGGGAATATCTTGACCTGCGGGCGGCCGAGCACGGGATTACAAGGAGGGCAGCCGTTGCGGCAACGGGCGCTGTCCTGTTCACTGGTGTGCCGGGAACGGTCGTGCCAACCGGAACCGTGGTGGCCACGCCTGCCGACGAAATTACGGCGGAAGCCTCGATTGAATTCGAGACGACGGAATCCGTCGCTTTGGGAGCCGATGGCCTAGGCGTTGCATCGATCCGGGCTTCGGTGGCCGGTCGCATGGGAATCGTCCCGGCAGGAGTAATTACCGTCATGTCCTCGCCGGTTGGCGGGATTACGGCTGTAACCAATCCGGAGGAAACCCGCGGCGGGGCCGATACGGAGTCGGATGAACTGCTCTTGGAACGATTTTACGCCCAGGTTCGCAATCAAGGGACCAGCGGCAACAAAGCCCAGTATTTGAAGTGGGCCGGAGAAGTTCCGGGTGTGGGCGGCGTTCAGGTGCGGCCGCTTTGGAACGGTCCGGGAACGGTGGGCATTTATCTGCTGGACGCTGAGAAACGTGCGGCGAATGACGAGATCGTGGCTGCGGTCCAGGAGCACATCGATCCGACGATGGACGGGCAAGGGGAAGGAATGGCCCCGGCCGGACCGGTCGTGAAAGTGATGGCGGCCGAAGAGGTGCCTATTCATCTCTCGGTTCGTTTGACATTGGCTGCCGGGGCCTCATTGGACGAAGTTGCAAAGAATATCGAGGAAGGGATCCGCGCTTATTTGAAGACGTTGGCTTTTGCCGACCCGCTTGTGCGTTATACGCGGATCGCTGCGGTGCTGCTGGATCTTCCACCTATCGTGGATTATGCCGACTTGACCGTAAACAGCAAAAGCGATGCCAATATCGAGATATTGCCCGGGCAAGTCGCCGTGTTAGGGACGGTGGATGTCCATGAGTAGTACGGGAGTGATGACGAATCCGATTGCGGCAAAAACGGGTTTATATGACATGGAAAGTCCGATCGGACGCGAAATGTTTTCCTATTTGCCCGGATTCTATGAAAATTCTCGGGTTATGCAATATGATATGGCCGCCAAGGGTGCGGAGTTGGATGCGTTTTACGGTGCGCTTAACGAGACGCTGGATCAGTTTTTCGTCCGGACGGCGACTTGGGGATTGGATCAGTGGGAATCCGAACTTGGGATCACGACCGATCAGAATAAGCCGCTGGAGCAACGCCGCGCTCTGGTCGAATCCAAACTCCGCGGGGCTGGCCAATTCTCGGGACGACTCGTCAAGAATGTCGCCGAAGCGTACGACGGAGGCACCGTCGATGTAAATTTTCAACCCGCCGAATGGAGCTTCACGATCAAGTTCGTCGATACGATCGGCGTTCCGCCGAATCTGGACGACCTGAAAGCGGTCATCGAAGAGATCAAACCGGCGCATTTGGCGGTGGAGTACGAATTCAGCTACTTGCTGATCAAGCATCTCCACGGCGTTTTATCGCTCCGGGACATGGAGCAGATTCCTTTATCCAAATTTGCAGGAGGTGGTCACCTTGGCTAGTAATACACCTAACCTTAACTTATTGAAAAAAGACCCCGTCACGGACGGAAACGATACGTTTAATATCAGGACGATGCTGAACGACAACTGGGATAAGATTGATGCGGCGGTGGGGAATATGGATATCCCGGATGCTTCGCTTACGGTCAAGGGCAAAGTCCAACTCTCCAGCGCCACGGACAGCAGCGCCGAAGACAAAGCTGCAACCCCGAAAGCAGTCAAGGACGTCGCCTTGGAAGCCAAGTCCTACACGGATCAGCAGATCAACCTGGTCACGGAAACAGGAATCCCGAAGCTGGTCAGCTACCCGCTGAAAGTTACAGCAACTGTCGATAACCAGACCGTATTTGAAATTCCACTGGATCTGTTTGACGCTAACACAGATACGCTACTGGTAGCGATTAACCGCGCAGCACTGGATCCGACTCAGTATACAGTTACCAATACTGTCCGTAACGGGGCCGGAGAAGTGACCCAGCGAGCAAAAATCACGCTGATCTCAGGCGTTGCAGCCACTTCGGAAGTGACGATGGTCGTTCTGAAGAATGTACCGCTAGGTGAAGACGGAGCGATTAACGGTGCTGTGCTGGCTGTAGATAGCGTCCCTATTAATCGGGTGAATGGACTGCAGCGGCAGTTAGAAGAGGCTTTTCAAGCTGGCAATGAGCGTAAAGAGGAAGTGGTTGCCGCGCTTGTTGCCTTGGGGGTTTCGGCATCCACTAGCGAGACATGGGCGCAGCTTATACCAAAGATGTCGGCGATCATTCGGGCGACTGGGAATGCGACGGCTGCGGATTTGTTGGCGAATAAAACGGCATCCAATATAAACGGTCCATTTACGGGGACGATGGCAGACCGAGGAGGAGCAATCATCATTCCAAGCGGCACGGCAGCAGTGGCTATCCCAGACGGAGCATTCAAAGGGGCGAAGGTGGCGCAAGTTAGCGTTCCGGCGGCGAAGGTATTGAACGATACGACCATAGCTGGAGTAACTGGTATGATGGCAAACCAGGGAAGCAAATCGGCCACACTAACGGCGCAAAGTCAGCAGTTTACGATCCCCGCAGGGTTCCATGACGGTACTGGGAAGATCACAGCGCAGTTTGCGAACCTGGTCGCGGGAAATGTGAAAACTGGGGTTAATATCGGGGGTGTAGATGGTACGGTAGTACCTAGCTTATCAGGATCATCCACTATTAATTTCTCTAGATCGGGACAACGCCCATACCTAGAAAGCATAATTACTATTCCTGCTGGCGTTAGTTTTATAAGTTTTAATTCAACCATGGCCAATGGTTTGCTAATGTATCATGAAATAAATTCATATGTATATCTAGTCATATCGGATGGTACGTACTCTCACATGATAATGAATACGGATACTGCTTCAGTATCGATCAAATACTTCAACATAGACTTATATAACAGGAGAGTATTATTCGTCAATAATTCTGGAGCGGCAGGCTATAGCACAATTCCAGCTAATTTAGATATTACAAAAACCCTTACATTTCTATTTAACGTAAGTCTTAATAGCGGTGATCCTGAATCCAATAGACGCGGATATATATTAATGGTTGGTAATATGTTCTATGGTTAAAGAGGATTATATTTATGGTTTATATCATTACAGAAAAAGTAGATGATAAGGTACACAAAGTTTGGGTGATCATTACAAACCCATTCCCAGAACAATTGGAAGATGGCGGTTTTTTATGTGGAGAGTTTGCCTGAAGTAGAAGGCATGTATCCTGTGCTAATGGTGCATATCGAAACAAAGGAACTTTGGTACAATTACGAAGCGTTACCGGAGCCGCCTATGCCTGAAAATACGCTAGTAGCAAATGTGATGGTTTAGAACAAGCAGACATCGAAAACAAACAAGCAATCGCTGAGTTAACAATGCTCATTGCTACACCATAAGAAGGGAGATGAACTTCATGACAAAAGGAATAACCTTGCAGGAGTTAGACGCATTGACGATTAATCGTCTGATCGTCAAAGATACATCAGGACGGGCCAAGGTCGCAGCCCCGGCCGCATCGGACGACATCGCTTTAAAAAGCACCGTTGATAATGCCGTCGGTACGCTCTCGAGTTTACTCACAACGGCTAAAGGCAACACAGTCGCCGCAATCAACGAGCTTTTTACAAATGTCGGTAACGGGAAGACTTCGGTCGCTGCCGCCATTACTGGCAAGGGGGTAGCGGCATCAGGCAGCGATACATTTTCGCAGTTAGCTGATAAGATTGGACAAATCATGACGGGGATAAAGGTGGCTTCCGGAAGTTTTTCACCCGCTATTAGCGGTCACGTTAGTAATCCACCTACTGGGACTATAACAAACTTATCATTTACGCCCAAGGTATTAATTTTGTTTGGATTTATTAGGCTATATTCTGTTCCCGGCCCGATAGATGTGCACACATATGGTCATTTAATTGCGTACAACGTTGATGGAACACTCGTTATTGGTAGTAGTATCCTGGACGACATGAGAGAACCTAACCGTGACAATTCATCGTTTAATATTGAAACTGTTAATTTTGGAGCGAATTCGTTGTCTTTTGCTCTTAAGGTTAATAGTAACTCCAGTTACGGAGCCTCCGTAACTGTAAGTAAATACATTGTATTTGGAAATTAGGATGGTTAGTTATGCCAATAGTAGAACCTTTATGACACAGGAAGCCGTTGAGTGTTGAGGTGGACGCGTTAAAACAGACTGGCATCGAGAACAACCTATACAGTAGAACAGGAGCCTAAATTGTACAACTTGAAGGAAGTTGAAAGCGAAACAGCACCATAAAAAGCATTTCTTTCGGTCATTTTATATGCTAATAAGCCAAGTCTATTTTTGCCAGAACCATTGATAATCTTTGCCAAAATTTTGCGCGGCTACACAGGATCAGAGAGCTTCATACTTCAATGATTCACAAAGTGGAAAGTTACGTAAAGCGTATATTAACTTGTCGGTACAATACCGATAACAATAGGCATCGATGCAGAAAATAGTAGCTCGTTAACAATTTCACAAAACTTAGCAAAAATGAATGGTACTTTCTATTGGGGGAATTAAGGACTTCATGTTGAGAATGACAAGTTAAGTAGCATAGCATTCCTAGAAGAAGCCCGAAGAAAATGATAGTACTATAAATAAAAATATCTTTAATAGAATTGTCTTTTTTTATGCCCCCGAACCCGGGGGCATTTTTCTTACCAAATATCAACAAGGAGGCAACCGACATGAATGATCAAATCAATCACATCATCACAAACACGGCCTCTATTTTCGGGGCGGTGCTGGGCTACGCGGTAGGCGGTTTTTCCATCCTCCTCCAGGTGCTGCTCGTTTTCGTGATTGCGGACTGGGTTACCGGGTGGGTGGCGGCGTGGATGAACGGCGAGCTGCGCAGTCGGATCGGGCATGAAGGGATTATCCGCAAGGTCACGATTTTTATTCTGGTCTCGATCGCGCATCTGATCGACGGGATTTTGGGGGAAGGGCATTACATCCGGGATGCGGTAATCTTTTTTTATCTGGCGACGGAGCTTTTGTCCATTATTGAAAACGTCGGGCGGATGGGCATCCCGATGCCGGGGGTGCTGCGGAACGCGGTGAAGATTTTTCAATCGAAAAGCGGAGATAGCGAGGAGGAAAATGAGGATGCAGGCACGAAACAGCCGTAACGCAAAGGGGATCGACGTATCCCGCTGGCAGGGCGGCATCAACTGGTCCAAAGTGAAGGCGGACGGGATATCTTTTGCTTTTATCAAAGCGACGCAAGGAACGACTTGGGTGGACCCGCAGTTTAAAGTAAACGCCTCCGGCGCCAAGGCCGCCGGCCTCTTGATCGGCGCGTATCACTTCTTGGATGCGGACACGCCGGAATCGGCCAAACAACAGGCGCGGCATTTTGCGAATATCATCCAGGCTTCAGGCATTCAATTCGATCTGCCGCCCGTCATGGATTACGAAAATAATCCGGCAGGACTCGGCAAAGCCCAGATCAATGCGGTGGCGGAAGCCTTCCTGAAAGAGATCCAGAAACTGACCGGAAGCGTCCCGATCATCTATACGGGAAATGCATTCGCGCAGCAATTCGAACCTTCGTTGGGCCGATATCCGCTCTGGATTGCGCGATACAGTTCCAATGCTCCTTACGACGTGCCCGCCTGGAAAAGATGGGATTTCTGGCAGTACAGCGACAGCGGGAAGGTTGCCGGAATCGCGGGAAACGTCGATTTGAACGAGTACAAGGGGAGCTTGGACGACCTGAAGACGAACTTTCTCAACCCGGCCAATCAACATGGAGAGGAGGAAAATAACATGACGGAACGGGATATTCACCGGGTCAGCGAATGGGCGGCCAAAGACTGGGCCGAGGCCAAAGCCGGAGGCTTGTTTGACGGCACGCGTCCGGGAGCGCCTCTAACCCGCGAGGAAGCGGCCATTGCATTCAACCGGCTGCAAAAAAATATTTTAACCACGCTGATGACATCCTGACTCGGATCGCAGAAAAGTGCTCAAGGGACGATGAGTCGGCGCTGAACCCGATTACGCGGCAGCGAAAAATCACGGAATCCCGAGCCTACTTTCCCCAATACACTGAAAATAAAGTATATATCACATATCCGCAGGCGAGCAGGATGGCGAACGCGCTGATCCACAGCACGCCTTTTCCCCAACTCCGGTAACGGTCTCTCGGTCTCCACATTTAGGATCGACCCCTTTCTGAAGAAAATAAAATGAACGGGAACTTTTAACGACGGGGCGACTTTGGAAAAAGTATGGATCACGGTCGCACCCGGATTTTTTTGCTGTAAGTTTTGAATAAAATCAGATCGTCCTGCCTAGATCCGCGCAGTTTATATTCTTTGGAACAGCATATATATAACTTAAGTTATTATCCCCTCTTTTAAACGACCTCATTGAAAAGGAATTCCATCCACCTTCATTCCTATCCCTGTCAAACTAGCTTCGGCTTCCATCCATGCCCGGAAAACGGAAATTTTTCTTGTTGAATAAAGAACGAATGTTCGCATATAATACAAACAAATGTTCTTATTTGGAGATGGTGTTGGTGGAAAAATACATCGGAAAAACGCTCGAGATCATTTACATCGACCGAACGGGGCGAGTATCGCAGCGGCGGATCGAAGTGCACGCCGTAAAGGGGGACCTGGTGCGGGCCACCTGCCTGAAAACCGGGGAGCCAAGGGCTTTCCGCAAGTCCAATATTCTGGCATTCGTACCCGTGAAAGGCCGTGGCAGCCATGCTTCCTGATCTCGAGCGCAAGCTGCTTCGGATTTTGTTCAACTTCTCCACCCAGCGGCGGCGGATGCCGATGATGGGAGAACTTACGCGCATGACCGGCAGAAAAAAAGAGGACATTCTCGAGGGGCTGCGGGCGCTGGAACGAGAGCAGTATATTCATTGGCCGGATCCGCCGCAATTGCAGGACATTCTCGTGCTGGAGGCATGGGATCGGGGAGTGCTTTGATGGCGCCCCGATCTGTTTTTTTCGGATATTATCGTAATTTCATGGGATATTTCTTTCACTCGGAGAGAGCTAAGATTACAATAAGTGCATGGATATTATTGAAAGCGCTTAACAACCATACCGGAGGGAGAGAGCAATCTATCATGTCAAAAGTGGTCTACTTGCCGCTTGACGAAAGGCCCTGTAATTACCTTTTTCCGCAGCGGCTCGCCGAAATGACCGATCTGGAACTCGCCGTGCCCGACATCCGACTTCTGGGCCGCAAAAAACAGCCGGCCGACACGGCGGCGGTTCGGGAGTGGCTTTTGAACGAAGCCGAGGGAGCGGACTATTTGCTGGTATCCATCGATTTGTTGGTTTACGGCGGCATCGTGCCGTCCCGCTTGCATCATCTGACGTTTGAGGAATGCCTGGAACGCTTGTCCGTGCTGGCCGAAATCAAGGAGCGCCATCCGGGCATCCGGATTCACGCGTTCAACCTGATCATGCGGGTACCGAACAACAATAAGGACGAGGAAGAGCCCGATTACTATAAATTTCATGGCGGCCAGATTTTCAAATACAGCTATCTGACCGACAAAGCGGAACGCGACCGGTTGAGCGATGAGGAGAGTCAGGAGCTGGAGGAGTTAAAAACGCTGATTCCGGAGGTTTACCTGGACGATTTCGTCGGGCGCCGTGGAGTCAATCAGTTGTTGAATCATTATAATTTGATGCTGGCGAAGGAAGGGATTATCGACCACCTGGTCATTCCGCTCGACGACAACTCGGAGTACGGATTTTCGCCGAAAGAGCAGCAAATGATGATAGGCCGGGTCGAGGAACTGGGCATCATGGACCGCGTGATGATCTATCCCGGCGCCGACGAGATCGGCTGCACGATGTTCGCGCATATTTTTTGCGGACTGAAACAGTATAAACCCGAGATTTTCGTGCGGTATTCTTCGACCAAAGGGCCGCTGATCAAGCCGAAGTATGAGGACCGCAGCTTGAACGAAAGCATCAAATCCCATTTGACCGCGTCGGGGGCCGTGCTGGCGGACCATTCCGGCGATACTCCGCTGGTGCTAATCGTGCATTCCCCGGCCGTCGATCAGGCGGGCATGGCGGAGCAGATTCCGTTCCAGGAGCGGCACCGTTCCTATTTTTCCGAGATCCATTACCGTGAGATTGTCGAAGCGATGGATGCCTATTTGCGCAAAGGCAAGCATGTCGCCTTGGGCGACGTGGCGACGTGCAATGGCGGAGATCCGGTGCTGATGAATCTCTTGAAGCAAAAAGGACTGCTGGATCGCCTGACCGCTTATGCCGGCTGGAATACGTCGGGAAATGCGCTCGGCACGGTGATCGCCCATTTCGTAATTGTTTCGTATTATCTGGAGCGTCAGGACGAAGCAACTTTTTCCGATATTGTCCGAGAGAGCCGGAAATTTTACTATGAACGCCTGGTTGAGGATTTCATTTATCAATCTCTGGTCCGTCAGGATATGCTGAAGAACGATTTGCCCGGACTGGACGCGAGCTATTATGTGATCGGACACTGTCTGGACGAAGTACAAGGAATTTTAGAAGAAAAAATGAACCGTGCCGCCAAACAATATTTCGAGGGCATTTCGGAAGGACGGATCCGGCTGCAACGGCTCCATTTTCCATGGAAGCGTATGTTTGAAATCGGGTTCGAGCTTGAAATCGAGCCGGAATCCGCCGCTACTAAGCAGTCTTGACTTAGTTCATTCAAATTCACAAACATTATAACGTTATATTTACTTATCATAATGAAAGTGTTAATGTAAACATTATAACGTTATATTGAGAAGGGTGAGATCATGAAAGAATCATTTGTCCTTCGCCGCGTCAAGCGCGTGAGCGGGGAAGAGATCGATATCGTGATCGAGAACGGCCTCATCGCAGCGATCACGGCGCCCGGAGAGGGAGTCGCTTCGCAGGTATACGACGGCAGCGGCACATATGTGTCCAGCGGCTGGATCGATATGCATGTCCATGCGTTTCCGGAGTTCCATCCTTACGGGGACGAGATCGATGAGATTGGCGTCCGGCAGGGCGTCACTACGATCGTCGATGCCGGAAGCTGCGGAGCGGACCGGATCGCGGATCTGATCCGAAGCGGGGAACAAGCCAAGACTAACGTGCTGGCATTTCTGAACATTTCGCGCATCGGCTTGATTCGCATCGACGAATTGTCGCAAATGGCGTGGATTGACCGGGAACGGGCCAAACATGCCATCGCCAAATTCGGCGATTCCATCGTCGGCTTAAAAGCGCGCATCAGCCGAAGCGTGGTCGGCGAGAGCGGAATCGAGCCGCTTCGCGTGGCAAGGGAGCTGTCCAAAGAGACGGGGTTGCCGCTGATGGTTCATATCGGTTCGGCGCCGCCGGATATCCGGGAGGTAATTCCGCTTTTGGCGCGAAAAGATATCATAACGCACTATCTTAACGGAAAACCGAACAACTTATTCGATGCCGAAGGACGTCCGCTCCAGGTGCTTACCGATGCGGTGGCGCGGGGCGTTCACCTGGACGTGGGGCACGGTACGGCAAGCTTTTCGTTCCGGGTGGCCGAGGCGGCCAAACGCCAAGGCATCGCGCCGGATACGATCAGCACCGATATTTACCGCGGCAACCGGCTGGACGGACCGGTATACAGCATGGCGAACGTGCTGTCCAAGTTCCTTATTCTCGGGTATTCCCTCGAAGAGATCGTCGCCATGGTGACCACCCATGCGGCGGCCTGGCTGGGCAAGCCAGAACTGGGACGCATTCAGGTAGGGGATAGCGCTAATTTGACGCTTTTCAGTCTGGAGAACAGTTCTGCTGAGCTGACGGATTCGGAAGGAGAACGGCGGGTAGCGGAGCAATTCATTCAAGCAAAAGGAGTTGTGGTAAATGGGGAACTCATTGAATGCGAAATACGGGCTTAAGCGCGTGATCAATGCCAGCGGGCGCATGAGCATTTTGGGCGTGTCCGCGCCGAGCGATACGGTGATGGAGGCGATGAAGCAGGGCGGACAGAGCTACGTCGAAATCGCCGATCTGGTCGACAAAGCGGGCGATCATATCGCGGGGGCGCTTGGTTCCGAAGCGGCCGTCATCGTCAACTCCGCTTCCAGCGGAATTGCTTTGTCCGTTGCGGCTGTAGTGACGCGGGGGAACCGGCGGCTCAGCGAACGTCTGCATCAAGAGATCATTCACCGCAATGAGATCATCATTTTGAAGGGTCATAACGTGCAGTACGGCGCGCCGGTCGAAACGATGGTCTATTTGGGCGGCGGGCGGCTGCTGGAAGTCGGCTACGCCAATGAAGGCCGGGCGGAGCATATCGAGGACGCTATCTCGGAGAGAACGGCGGCGATTTTGTACGTAAAATCGCATCATGCGGTTCAGAAGAACATGATTTCCGTCGAGGAGGCCTGGGACGTCGCGCAGAAGAACGGGATCCCGTTAATCGTGGACGCGGCGGCCGAAGAGGATCTGCACAAATACGTGACCTGTTCGGATCTCGCGATCTACAGCGGTTCCAAAGCGATAGAAGGTCCGACATCCGGAATCGTAGCGGGGAAACGTACGTATATCGATTGGCTGAAGGTCCAATTGCACGCCATCGGCAGAAGCATGAAGGTAGGCAAGGAAACGAGCTTCGGCCTGCTTCAGGCACTCGACGAGTATCTGGTCAAAGTAGACAAGAGCGAGCAGGAAAAAGCCTCCCTCGAAGCGCTGTCCCCGCTGAACGACATTCCCGGCGTGAAGGTGACGATCGTTCAGGACGAAGCGGGCCGCGCGATCTATCGGGGGCGCATTCATATCGATCCGCAGCAGGCGGGAACGACCGCCAAGGAGGTCGCGGCGGGACTCCAGCACGGCGAAATCGCGATTTATACGCGGGACTACGGGGTTCGTCAAGGCTATTTCGACATCGACCCGCGTCCGCTGCTTGGGGACGACATTCAGGTGATCGAGGCTCAATTGCGGAAATTATTGACGGGGGGAAAATAACATGTCACAAATTGAAAAGCGTTTTTATAAAGGGCGCGTTGCCTTAAACGTGTTGGCGAAGGATATTAACAATGCCAAGGAAGTATTTGAAGCGGCGGAGGGACATGTCTTGGTAGGCGTTCTGTCCAAAGCTTATCTGACGGTGGAGGAAGCCGTTACCGCCATGAAAGCCTATGGCAAGGAAATCGACGAAGCGGTGTCAATCGGGCTTGGCGCCGGCGACAACCGTCAGGCCGCGGTGGTGGCCGAGATCGCGAAGCATTATCCGGGCAGCCATATCAACCAGGTGTTCCCGGCTGTGGGAGCGACGCGCGCCAATCTCGGCGACAAGGACAGCTGGATCAACAGCCTGGTGTCCCCGACGGGCCGCGTTGGATACGTGAACATCTCCACGGGGCCAATCAGTGCGGCGCAAAGCGAGGCAGCGATCGTGCCGGTGGCGTCGGCGATTGCGCTTGTGCGCGACATGGGCGGGAATGCGCTGAAATATTTTCCGATGCAGGGCCTTAGCCGGGAGGATGAATACCGCGCCGTTGCGACGGCATGCGCCGAAGCGGGCTTCGCGCTGGAGCCGACGGGCGGCATCGACATGGACAATTTCGAGCCGATTTTGCGCATCGCCCTGGAGGCGGGAGTGCAGCAAGTCATCCCTCACGTTTATTCTTCCATCATCGATAAGGAATCCGGCAATACAAATATTCAGGATGTGCGGGACTTGCTCGGCATCATGAAAAAGCTGGCGGATACGTATGCCTAAGACCATCGCGGCTTTTGGCGAAGTCATGATGCGGCTGCAGGTTCCGGGTTACGATCTGCTGACGCAGGCCAGCACCTTGAATTATTCTTTCTCGGGAACCGGCGTCAATGTCGCTTCGGCGCTGGCGCGCTTCGGGCACACGGGGTTATTGGTAACCCGGTTGCCTCTGGGTCCGCTAGGCGACGCGGCTGCCGCGTATTTGCGGAAGCTGGGCATTGAAACGGATCTCGTTCTCCGCGGCGGAAACTACTTGGGACTGTATTTTTTGGAGAACGGCTTCGGGGCCCGGCCAAGCCGGGTAACGTATACCAACCGGCTGGAAAGCAGTTTCAATACGGCACCGGAGGGCACGTACGATTTTGAACGTATTGCGGCGGCGGTCGATGCGGTCCATTTCTGCGGCATTACGCTCGCGATGAACGACGGGGTCCGCGGCCATATGGTAAACCTGGCCAAAGCCGTCAAGGGTCGGGGAGGCAAAGTCATTTTCGACTGCAACTTCCGTCCTTCCCTCTGGGGAGAAAAGGGGCATAGCGCGGCCAAACCGCATTATGAAGAGATGCTCCGGCTTGCGGACATCGTGTTTATGAACGAAAAGGACGCCATGCTCACCCTGGGAATGGGCACCACCGAAGAAGGGCGGGAGGAACGGCTGGCCGAATTGATTCCGGCTGTTGCAGCCAAGTATGGCATTAAGGCGATTGCCGGGACGCACAGGGATATCCATGGCGACAACTCCCACTCCCTGCGCGGCTTTTTGTTTAAGGAAGGATGCTTTACTTTTTCGGAGAGACTGAGATTTTCCGTCTATGATAGAATAGGGGCAGGCGATGCCTTCGCCAGCGGCATTATTCATGGGGAACTGGAGCAATTCGAGCCGGAGCGGACCGTGAATTTCGCGGCGGTGGCGGGCATGCTGGCCCATACGGTGGCCGGCGATACGCCGATGGCCTCGGAAGCGGACGTTGTCCGGGCCATGGAAAGCTCGATAGGCGATGTGGAAAGGTAGTGGAATTTAAAGTGAGCTTGTCCCGAAAAGACCGGCCGTTATATTTGCAGATCAAACAAATTTTGAAGGACCGGATTTTGCACGGCGTATATCCATTAGGAAGCAACATTCCGTCGGAGCCCCTTTTGGAAAGGGAATTCGCCGTCAGCAAAATTACCGTTCGCGGCGCCATCCAGGAGCTCGTGCAGGAAGGCTATCTGGAAAAAGGCAGCGGCAAGGGCACCAAGGTGATCCGGAACAAAGCGGCTTCCAAGCTGTCGAAGTGGAAGCATTTCACGGAGATTCTGGTGGAGTCCGGCCACCGGATCAAGAAGCAATGGCTGCGGGCGGAGACCGGGCAGAACGTGCCGGGTACCGAACCGCATCGGCTGTTCGGCGAGAATTGCCTGAAGCTGGAGCGCGTTTACTATCTGGACGACGCCCCGTACATCTACTATGTGCATTTCGTGAGTAGCGATCTGGAAGAAGGTCTGACACTGTCCGATCTGAGCGATCAATCGCTATATGAACTGCTCGAAGAGCAGGGCCTGTCCCTCGACAAGCTCCGGGACGAGTTCGGCGTGGCGGCCGCTTCCCGCGAAGCCGCGGAAATCCTGGGCTTATCCGAAGGAGCGCCCCTGCTAAAGCGCAGTCGTTACTCGCGCGATGAACAAGGGAATATCATCGAATACAGCGTCGGCTACTATAACACCGAGCTGCAAAACTATATCGTAAACTATGACGCATAGTTTTACGGTTATGCATCGGACGGACAGCCGGGATGGGATGGCACATTGCCCCTCATCCCGGCTGTTCCGATTTCTAACGGACATGAGAGCCGTTAAACTCGGAAAATTCGCCGGTTTAGAATTCAAACGGACACCAGAGCCCTTAACTGGGCGCGATACCCCTGTTTTTCCGCGAAAAACAGGATTTAACGGCTCCTGTGTCCGTTAGCCGGTTAAAGACCCGTTTTTCGCCCGATTAAGGTCTCCTGTGTCCGTTAGAACGGAGTGACCGATCTGACTGTAGTGACTGGCGTGACCGGAGTAACTGGAGTAACTGGAGTGACTGGAGTGACTGGAGTGACTGGAGTGACCCAAGACTGGTGACCGATCTGACTGTAGTGACTGTAGTGTAGCGTTACCGTCGTGATCCGTGTGGTGTATCGATGTGACTTGTCGCGTTTACGGTATATGCACCGTCGGATGGCCGGGATGGGATGGTACATGGCCTCTCGTCCCGGCTGTTCCGATTTCTAACGGACATGAGAGCCGTTAAACTCGGAAAATTCGCCGGTTTAGAATTCTAACGGACACCAGAGCCCTTAACTGGGCGCAATGCCCCTTTTTTCCGCGAAAAACGGGAATTAACGGCTCCTGTGTCCGTTAGCCGGTCAAAGACCCGTTTTTCGCCCGATTAAGGTCTCCTGTGTCCGTTAGAACGGAGTGACCCGAGTAATCGGCATACCGAAGTGACCGAAGTGACCGAAGTAACTGGAGTGACCCGAGTGACCGGTGACCGACCTGACCGGCGTGACTGTAGTGTGACGCGCCCGCCGTGATCCGTGCGGTATATCGATGTGACTTGTCGCGAGGAACGAAAGGGGACTTAAACAGCAGGTTGCAACTTGCCGGTTGCTTGCCGGCTGAAATAAGATTAGAAGATTACTAAAAACAGGTTCGCTGTCAGCGTTCATTCGCGGTATATATTTCGGTTTGAGCTGGAAGTGACGGAGGCGCTAAGGTTACTTAAGGTCGATAAAGTCGATTAAGTCAATAAAGTCGATTAAGGTACAAAAAGTTACTTCTACGCTCCAAGAGTTGGGTCTGTTTGTAATAAGGGTTAGGTTGCTCGGTACATATTTGCGCATGCTCAAACTTGCTTCGGAGCCACCGACGTGCCTGCCCTACAAGCAATTTTCTGCCACGGATCTTTGCATCTCTTCTCCTGTGCCAAACGCTCGCTCCGACTCCTCGTCTATCTCATTTTAAAGTTAGTATGGCTTGCTCTCTCAATCTCCCAACAACTCCATTTTTATCACTTCATCACCAAACCTCCGTTCGCTTCATCTAATTCCTCACTTCATCTCCAAGCGTCCCATCGCATCAGCCATTTCAATCCCTTCATCTCCCCAGCGCGCTGCGCCAGGCTTGAGCCGCCGTCGGTTTCTCTCTGCCAAACTTCTCCCTCGTCTTCCCGCTTTCCGTTGCCTCTATCACGCGGATTTCGCACGCACAAAAACCAGCCCTATTATTCAGATGTTTTCTAAGATTCACAGGATATTTTGCATCAAGAAAGCGTTCTATAATAACCCTATAAGACATTGCTCAAACTCTCGCGGTGCCGATAACCGAGCTTTCCGTCGGGTGCCGCAACGGTTGGGCCTATAGAACTTTTAAGGTTTACATGAGGAGGCATACAGATGAAGATTGAGAGACATCCGGACAATCCGATTGTGGTACCGGGGGGTTACGAATGGAGAAAGGTAACCGTTTTCAACCCTGCGGTCATTATTGATAACGGAAAGTTCTACATGATTGAGCGGACGGCCGGATCGCTGACCCCGTGCAAAAACTTTCTCGGCTTGCTGGAAAGCGAAGACGGCGTGCATTTCACGCATGTGAAGGACGAGCCGATCGTTACGCCGGACATGCTCGGCTTCCCCTACGGTAGCGTGCAGGATCCGCGCATCGTCAAGATCGACGATACGTTTTATCTGAACTATGCGCTGCGTCCTTGCGCCATGAGTTACTATCCGACCGGCCGAGGCGTGCCGGAGCGTTCGATTCCGGAATATCCGGACGGCTGGGGCGAGCAGGAAGGCCATTGGCTGACCCGTTCTTCGATTCTCACCTCCAAAAACCTGGTGGACTGGGAGTTCCTGACCGACACGACGCCGCTGGAAATCAACGACCGGGACAACATTTTGTTCCCTGAAAAAATAAACGGCAAATACGTGCTGCTGCGCCGGCCGGAGGAATACGTGGGTGAAGCGTACGGTACGGAGAAAGCGGGCATGTGGATCACCTATTCCGACGACCTCATTCATTGGGAAGAGCCGAAGCTGCTCGCCAAAGGCGAAAACCCGGACTGGGAGTCGCGCAAGATCGGCGGGTCGACGCCGCCGGTGAAGACGGATCGCGGATGGCTGGTGCTGTATCACGGCGTGGATGACGAAGTCGTGTATCGCGTGGGAGCGATGCTGCTGGATCTGGATAATCCGGAAAAAATCATTGCACGGACGCGGAACTTCATCATGGAGCCGGAGACGTACTACGAAAAGTTCGGTTTCCAAATTCCTAACGTGATTTTCCCGACGGGGAACGTAGTGAAGGACGGCTTGCTCTATATCTATTACGGGGTTACCGATACGGCGATCGCCCTGGCGACGGTGCCGCTTGAGGAAATTGTGGATTATATTCTTAACGAGCCGGCAAACTAAGAGAAAAGCAAGCAGGAACGGCCGCGGCAAGCGGTTATTCCTGAAAACAATTTGAAAACGCTTACGATAACGAAGATCGCTTTCATGTTTATTACATTATGTGTTACATTATATAACGCATAATCTCAAAATATTATCCCGAACTTGCACAAATGACCACATTCATCTTAATTTTTTGGATATAATCAAAGATTCATGGGATATAGGGTGAACAAAAGACCATTTATAATAGGAACATAACGAATCAAGATAATAAACAGATCATGATTTGTTAGGTTTTTAACCGAATTTCATTATGAAGAAAAGAGGGTTGGTTATGAACAAAACAAACAAAGGCAAAAAGGCGGTACTTCTCGGACTGGTCGCGTTGCTGGCGATTTTCACGGCAGCATGCGGCAAAGGCGACAATGCTTCCTCTAATGGCGGCGGCTCGGAAACGGAGACCATCACATTGAACATGATGCATCCTTGGACGTCGCCGAACGTCGATAACGAAGTGTACAAGGCGCGGATCGCCGAATTCGAAAAGCAGCATCCGAACATTGTGATCAAGCAGGACGGCGTACCTGCCGCCCAATACAAAACGAAGCTCCGTACGCTCGCTGCGGGGAATAACCTTTCGGATATCAACGTGGTATGGCCCGGCGCGGACCTGGATCCGCTAGTCGCCGGAAACCTGCTGGAGCCGATCAACGACCTGATGGAAAACTGGACTTCTATTTTGCCGGAGAGCGCGCTGGCCGGATTTAACGTCGACGGCAAACAATATGCAGTGCCGACCAAGCAAACTTTCGTCGATATTATTTACTACAACAAAGAAATGTTTGCGCAAGTAGGCTACGATACTTTCCCGGACACTTACGACAAATTCATCGACGCGGTCAAAAAGCTGAAAGAGGCTGGCATCACCCCGATTTCTCTCGGCAACAAGGAGCAATGGCCGCTGCAATCTTCCTATATTTCGATCATCGGGGACCGGTTTACGGGTAGTGATTTCCTTCCGGCCGTCCTGGAGAAGAAAGCGAAATTCACGGATCCGGAATTCGTCAAAGCGCTGTCGGTCATCGACGAGTTGACCAAACTGGGCGCATTCAATACCGATGCCAATAACATGGACTCCGTGCAGGGTCAAGATTATTTTATCCAAGGCAAAGCGGCAATGCACATCTCCTCCTCTACCGTTGACGGCCGGGTTCGGATCAATAACGACGAAGGGGATAAGTTCGGTATTGCCCTGTTCCCTAGCGTGGAAGGCGGCAAAGGCGAACCGGCCAAGAGTGCGGGCGTCGTACAATACGGGATTTCCATCAAGAGCGGACTGGACGAGAAAAAACGGGCAGCTGCCGAAGAGTTTTTGAAGTTCTTCGTGAGCGAAGACTTGTATAAAGAATTGATTCGTAACGGCGTCGTTGTGCCTGCGAAGGTGGACGTGCCGGAAGACGCGAGCAAATATCTGAAAGAAATGCTGGAATTGACGGGCAACGGCACGGCGCCGGTATTCGACAGTGTCATTCCGACCCAGGTCGTCGACGTGCTTCAAAACGGACTTCAGGCTTTGACGGTAAAACACGGTACGCCTGAAGAACTGGCGAAGGAAGTCCAGGAAGCTTTCGACAACATGAACTAAACCAGCAGACATATCCATCACCCTGACGTTTGAATCCGAAGGGGACAAGAAAACCCGTTCTTCCGGGTTTTCTTGTTTCATCGGGCTTGGAAGTCCAGGGTGCGAAGAAAAGGAGGAATCCCCGATGCAAACGCTAAGAGGGACCAAATTTGCCATTTTCCTCGGTTTGTTTCCGGCGCTGATCATCTATCTGGGTATTGCCATCGTTCCGATCGGGTTGTCCTTGTACTACTCTCTGATGAATTGGAACGGAATCGGCTCCATGTCCTTTGCCGGGCTCGATAACTATGTGAAAATTTTAGGTGACGACACCTTCTGGCTGTCGGTAAAAAACAATGTCATCATCATGGTGACCGGCCTGATCGGCCAAATTCCGCTGGGCTTACTGCTGGCGCTGCTGCTTAACCGCGGGCTGAAAGGCTCGGGCATCTTCCGTACCATCGGATTTATGCCGGTCGTTATTTCGTCGGTCATGGTCTCCCTGATCTGGGGGATGGTGTACAACACGGAATACGGCATGCTGAACAACCTGCTGGGGATGATCGGGCTGGACGGCTGGAAGCAAAACTGGCTCGGCGACTCGACATGGTCGATGCTGTCGATCAGCATCGCGTATATCTGGCAAAACTGCGGATTGTACATGGTTATTTTTCTGGCCGCGCTGCAAAATATACCCGATGAAGTCAACGAGGCCGCCGAATTGGACGGGGCAACCGGATTGAAACGGACCCTGCGGATTACGATCCCTATGGTCCGGGGAACGATTATGGTAGGCGTAGTTTACAGTATCAGCAACTCCTTCCGCGTCTTTGACCTGATTCAGATTTTGACGGGCGGCGGACCTGCGCATCAGACGGAAGTCATGACGATCTACATGTACAACAGCGCCTTTATCAATATGCGCTACGGCTACGGCAGTGCGGTATCCATTCTGGTATTGCTGTTTAGTCTGATCGTCATTTCACTGATCAACCGGCTTGGCCGGGAGAAAGATGCATAAGGAAGGGAGGAATGCACCATGAGGAGAAAATCCGGGCCGTTTCAGTTTTTTGCATACACATTTTTAAGCCTGTTCGCTATTATTAATGTAGTTCCTCTCTTTTGGATGGTAGTCAACTCCTTCAAGAAGGAGCAGGAATATGCGGCAGATCCGTTTTCGTTTCCGAAAGCCTTGCAGTTTTCGAACTACGCCAAGGCTTGGGAAGTAGCCAATATGAACGTGTACTTTTTAAACAGTCTTATCGTTACGTTTGTTTCCCTGCTTGTTACCGTGTTGCTGGGGGCGCTGGCCGCCTATTTCCTGTCGCGGTTTAAATTCAAACTTCAGGGAATGACCTACGGACTATTCTTGCTGGGGATGCTGGTTCCGATCCATGCTACCCTGATTCCGATATTTTTGATCATGCAAAAACTGCATTTGCTCGATACGTACTGGTCGCTGATTTTGCCTTATACGGCATTTCACTTATCTCTGACTGTCTTTATCCTGGAAGGCTTCATGCGGGGGTTTCCCAAAGATTTGGAGGAATCCGGCGTCATGGACGGCGCGGGGGTATACCGGATCTTCTGGTCGATCATTTTGCCGATCACAAGGCCGGCATTGGCCACGGTCATTATTTTGAACTTTATCTATAACTGGAACGAGTACTTATTCGCGCTCGTGCTGATCACCTCGACGGAACTTAAAACGCTGCCGCTCGGGTTGGCCAATTTCGTCGGCATCGAAACGGCTAGCCTCACCTTGCAGATGGCCGCGCTGACGATTGCGCTGATCCCGATCCTGATATTCTACCTGCTGCTGCAGAAACAGCTCGTTAACGGTATGACGGCGGGAGCGGTTAAGGGCTAAACCTAAACCGGGCGAAAGTGAGGAGGGGAAGATACGACATGAAGATACGCTACAGAAAATACCTCGGAAATTTCGGACTGAAGCGAAAAGCGCTCGTCATCTTCCTGCTCTTTGTCATTTTGCCAACCTTTGGCGTCGGCGTTGTCGTACAATATAAATTCAATCAAGTGTTAAGGGATCAATTCATTAATTCTACCAAACGCAATCTGGACAACGTGACCAGCCAGCTCGGGGAACAGACGAAAATGGTGGAAGACATAGCGAACTATCTCATTCTAAGTCCTGATATGCGAAATTTCCTGAGGACGTCTCCTCCCTTGAAAACCGACCAGAGAGCCAACCTCAAAAGGAATATCGAGGAGTTTCTGACCTTTCAGCTTATGTCGCGAAGCTATATCCGCTCCATCGAAGTGTCCGGTTACAACGGCAGTTCCATCGAGATGGGCGAACCGTTCAGCGGAGACGAATCCAAATGGGTGCGGCAGGCCGAAGCCGGTAAAGGCGCCATCATTTGGACGGAGGGCTATGGCTTGAACAGCGATTGGTATGGCGAAGTGCAACTGATCTCGATGTTCCGGATTCTGAATTCGTACAACGATATTACCAAGCCGCTAGGAAGGCTGACGATCCGGATGGATGAAGCCAGCATCCTCCGTTTGCTGGAAAAGGGCATATTTGAGGATGGAGCGGGCAGCGTATTTATCATCGGAGGGCAAGGTCAGATCATATTGGGCTCCAAAGACAGGCTGAGCGAGAATTTCAGGCCCGACGAGATGCTGCTCGGCAAGCTGGCAACCGGACGGGAAGGGTATTTTAATTATTCGGTAAATGACAGTCGGTATTTGACGCTGTATAAGCCGATCAATAATACCGGCTGGAATGTCGTCGCCATGATTCCCGAGGCGACGGTGGCCGAAGAATTTCGCGGCGTCAAATGGCTGATGCTGTTTATCCTGACCGCGATCTTGCTGCTCGGCCTGACGGCGCTGATCGGATTTCATTATACGATCATTACCCCGATTTTGAGGCTGAAAAAAGAGACGCACCGGGTTACCCACGGGGACTTTACCGCACGCGTACCGATCGAATCCCGGGACGAGATCGCTGAGCTAAACCATAAATTCAATGAAATGGTGTCTACGATTCAACAGCTCATTGAACATAAATACAAATTGGAACTGAGGGAACGCGAATCCGAGCTGAAGCTGATGCAGAACCAGATGGATCCGCATTTTCTCTACAACACGCTGGATATGATCCGGTGGACAGCCCGATTGGAAAAGGCGGACAAGTCTAGCCAATTGATCGAAATGCTGTCGAAATTTTTTCGTTCCAGCGTAAATAACGGTAACTACGAGACTACGCTAAGACGGGAAATGGAGTTTGTCCAATCTTATTTATATCTTCAAAAGCACCGTTTGGGAGACAAGCTTAGCTATAGATTGAATACGGAACCCGGTCTGGAGGATACTTTGATTCTTAAAGCGACGATCCAGCCGTTGGTCGAGAATTTCATCAAGCACGGGTTTGACCGGTCGAAACCGGTCAATGAAATCCTGGTAAACGGTTATGCCGCCTTCGAGGAAATCTGGATCGATGTGATCGACAACGGGAAGGGAATGACCCCGGCGCGGAAAAAAGAAATGCAAGCCTTGCTTCAAGGCCGGAACAAGGACGACAACGTAGGAGGAGCCATGGCTAACATCCATGAACGGCTCTCGATCTTTTTCGGACCGGGCTATGGCCTGGAAATCGTCAGTACCTCTCCGGAAGGAACCTGGATACGATTGAGGATTCCTTCGGGAGAAAGTCAGGATCATGGTGGTGAGCGGCATGAACAGTAAATTGGAGCGTAAAGACAACTGGATCAAAATGCTGATCGTGGACGACGAGCCCGTGATTTGCGAAGGATTGCGGCGCACGATCGATTGGGAGAAACTCGGCATTCAAGTCATGGGAGAAGCTTATGACGGCTCGGAAGCGCTGCGGTTCGTCGAAGGACATGAGGTGGACGTGGTGCTTTCCGATATCCGGATGGAAGGCATGGACGGGCTTCAACTGGCTGAGCGTCTGAAGGAGCGGTTCCCGGAAGTGCGTATCGTCATGATCAGCGGTTACGAGGATTTCGAATATGCGCGACAGGCCATCCGTTTGGGAGTTAGCGATTATTTGCTCAAGCCGGTCGAAATCGAGGAATTGACCCGGGTTGTGGAAAGGATCGTTACCGACATCCAAGCCGAAACGAGGGACGGGGGCGTCCAGGAAGCGAAGCTGTGGCTGTCGAATATGGCGCGCCACGGCATCCCCTACGGCAAAGAAGCCCCGCCATCCTTGCGAGGCACGCAGTTCCGCGTACTGGCTACGCAGTTGGACAGCTTTGTCGAACGGTTTGGCGAACAGCCCCCGGAGCGCTATCGGGAAATTCAGAACGACTGGATTCAAAGACTGCATACGGAACTCAGACATCCGTTCCTCCGCGCGGTTTCCGTGTTCGACCACGAAAACCTTCTGGTTACTTTGGCCGTGTCGGATGTCCGGCTGGATAAGAAGACATGGGACGGACTGCTGGAACAGGCACTGCCGGAACTCCGGAAAGGCAGCCTGTACTGTGCGGCTTCCGAGCCGTATGACGATCTCGAAGAGACGGCACAGCGCTGCGCCGAAGCGAACGGGCTGCTTCCGTATCACGTGGTGGAGGACAAAGCCCTGCTATTGCCCGAATACCGGGATACTATCGAGCAGGGGCGGAATCTGCCGGCCTTCGATGCCGCCGATATGGCGAAAAATCTGCTTGCGGCCATGTTTAAACAAGATCACGATGAAGTCGCTTCACGGGTGGAGGGGATGTTTGAATTTTTCCGAAAAGAAGTCTTTTTGCCGGGGGACATTTTGCTTGCCTATGAGGAATTGTCGGCCTTGCTCCGGCAGCGGTTGCGGAAAAGCGGCATGACTGAACTGGATTACGGTCACAAAGCCAACCCGGATTTGAACCTCTTCAACTCGTATGCCTCGCTGGAGACGATGGTCCGGGAAGAGATGCAGGAGTTGCTCCGGCAAATTGACCGCCATGGCATCGATAAATCGTACTGGATTATCGAGAAGGCCAAAAAATATATGAACGAGCATTACCGTACGGATCTGAAAGCATCCGAGGTGGCGTCCTGGCTGAAAATTACGCCGAGCTATTTCAGCTATATTTTCAAACAGAGCACGGGCAAAGGTTTTACGGAATACATGAACGAAATGCGCATGGAGCAGGCCAAAGCCCTGCTGGCCACAACGCATGACAAAGTTTTTGAAGTGGCGGATAAAGTGGGATACAAGGAGTACAAGTATTTCGTTTCCGTGTTTAAATCGTATACGGGAATGACGCCGAAGGAATACCGCGGGCTAAGCGCAACCAGGGACGCGGGCAGCCAGAGAAATTAAGAGCCCGTATCATTAGTACGAAGCGGGGGAGACGCGGGATGGAAAAATATAAAACGGTACAGGTGCCGGTTGAAGAGCGAATCAGCGATCTGTTGGAAAGAATGACCCTTAAGGAAAAAGTGGGACAGCTTAATCAGCGCATGTATGGATGGAACGCTTATGCCAAACGGGAGGACGGTTTTGTCCTGACCGAGGAATTTAAAAAAGAAGTCGCCCGGGGAGGCGGGATGGGGGCGCTCTACGGCTTGTTCCGCAGCGATCCCTGGTCCGGCGTTAATTATAGCAACGGGATTACGGCCGCCGATAGCGCGAAAGCGGCCAATATGGTGCAAAAGTACATGATGGAGCATACCCGGCTCGGGATTCCCGTGCTGTTAACGGAGGAGTGTCCCCACGGGCATCAGGCACTGGACGGCACGATGCTTCCGGTGAATCTGGGCGTGGGAGCAACCTGGAATCCGGCGCTGATGGAAGAGGCCTACGGATATGTGGCGGCCGAAATCAGCAGCCGCGGAGCCCATGTGGGACTGGTGTCCGCGTTGGATATTCTCCACGACCCGCGCTGGGGCCGGTCCGAGGAATGCTTCAGCGAGGATCCGTATCTGGCCTCGCGGTTTACGGAAGCCGCCGTGCGGGGGATGCAGGGCGACAACCCGCAGGACCTCTCCGCCATCGGCAAAGTCGCGGTGGTCCTCAAGCATCTTTGCGCGCAGGGAACCGCTCAGGGCGGGCGCAATGCCGGTCCCGCGCCGATCGGCGAGCGGGAATTGCGCGAGATTCATCTTCCCGCGGCCCAGGCCGGGAAAGAAGCGGGAGCCGCCGGGTTCATGGCGGCGTATAACGAGATCGACGGCGTGCCATGCCATGCGAACAAGCCGCTGCTCACGGGAATATTGCGCGACGAATGGGGCTTTGACGGCATCGTCATGGCCGACGGCTGCGCAATAGACCGGCTGCTGGCACTGACGGGCAGCCATGAATCCGCGGCGGCTCTCGCGCTGGACTCGGGCGTCGATTTGAGCCTGTGGGACACGGCTTTTTCGACGCTGGAAGCGGCCGTCAAGCTAGGGCTCGTGTCTGAAGAAGAAATCGACCGGGCGGTGCGGCGGGTGCTGCGCCTGAAATTCAGGCTGGGATTGTTTGACCGCCCGTATGTCAACGAGATGACACCGATCGCTATGGTCGGCAGGCCGGAGTTCCGCGAAGTGAATCTGCAGCTGGCCCGCGAATCGGCCGTGCTGCTCAAGAACGAGGGCGGTCTGCTGCCGCTGGGGGGAGACCGGAAGCGCATCGCGGTCATCGGTCCCAATGCCGACCGGCTGTATAACCAGCTCGGCGATTATACGAGCGTCCAGCGCGAAGGCAGCGGGAGCACGGTGCTGCAGGGGATCCGGTCGGTAGCGCCTGCGGGCGCGGAGATCGTATACGCCCGCGGCTGCGGTATCCGCGACCTGTCCGCGGATGGCCTGGCGGAAGCGGTGGGGGCCGCGAAGAACGCAGACGTGTGCGTGCTGGTGTTGGGCGGCAGCAGCGCCCGCCGCTTCGACGGGGAGTTTGACAGCAATGGCGAGGCCATTGTGTCGAACGGCAACCCGTCGGAAATGGATTGCGGGGAGGGCGTGGACCTCGCGGATCTTTCGCTCGGCGGCTTGCAGCGGCGGCTGGTCGAGGAAGTGGCAGCCACCGGGACACCGGTGGTGGCGGTGATTATTCAGGGACGGCCGCATGCCCTGACCGGGGTCGACGAGCATTGCGGCGCGGTCCTGTGCGCCTGGTATCCGGGACCGGAAGGCGGAAGTGCGCTCGGCGAGCTGTTGTTTGGCAAGGCGAACCCGAGCGGCAAGCTGCCGGTATCGCTTCCCCGGTCCTCGGGACAGCTTCCCGTTTACTACAATCAAAAAGATCCCGGGCGCCCGCGGGTTTATGTCGACATGCCTTCCGCAGCGCTGTATCCTTTTGGTTACGGGCTGAGTTACACAAAGTTCGAATATCTGGAGGCGGGCTTGTCCCGGCAAGAAATTACCGTAGCCGAACTGGAAGCGGGCCGCAGAATAACGGTAACAGTCCGGCTCAAAAACGTCGGGACCCGTGCCGGGGCCGAAACCGTCCAGCTGTATATCCGTGCGCGGGAATCCGGTATCACCCGGCGTTTGGTCGAGCTTAAAGCTTTTCAAAAGCTGGAGCTGTTCCCCGGCGAAGAACGGGTGGTCAGCTTTACCCTGGGCCGTGAAGAGCTTGGGGTATGGAACCGGGACATGAGATTCGCGGTGGAACCGTGCCGCGTAGCCGTGCTTGTCGGAGGCAACTCCCGGGATACCCACGGGACGGAGTTGACGATTACGGCGGTCCGTTAAGGAATCTGGTTTTGTCTCCTATTCGTCCTATATTCAGTTCCTGCCCATAGCCCTAGCCCGCCTATTCATGACTGTTGCCTCGCCCCCCGGGGCTTTTCTATATCCGTGATTCATATGCCCCTTCATTTATAAAGCGGTTGCATAACGCTCCGGGAACGTGGACAATGGGTATTGAATAATAGCCTTATCCTCGCTGGAAAGGATGAATATAGGAGAGTGGGCGGTAACATGGAGTACACGGCTCTGGTAACGGGTGCGGATCACGGCGTCGGGCTGGCGCTGGTCGAACGTCTCCTGAATCAAGGCTGCCGCGTGTTCGCCGGCAGGTACCAAGCGGATGAATCGGCGTTAGATCAATTACGGCTGCGATTTGAAGACCGATTGACGCTGGTCGACCTGGACATCGGCAGCGACGAAAGCGTGAAGAAAGCGGCGGCGGCCGTGAGCGAGTTGAGCGATTCAATCGATATCCTGATCAACAATGCGGGAATTTTGGGCGACATCGAAGCCACCGTCCTGGACGAGTTGGACTTCGGGGAAATGCTGAAAGTATTCAATGTGAACGCGCTTGGCGCATTGCGGGTGACGCAGGCGGCGGTTCCGCTCCTGCTGAACGGCGTTCCGAAGATGATTGTCAACATTTCTTCGGAAGCCGGCAGCATCGGGCAAAATCACCGCAGCAGCTGGTTTGCCTATTGCATGTCGAAGGCAGCGCTCAATATGCAGTCTAGCCTGGTGTACAACGGACTGAAGGAAGCGGGCGGACGAGTGTTGATCATCCATCCCGGCTGGGTTCGGACTTTTATGCGGGGTGAGGTGGATGCTGCCGCAGAGCTGACTCCGGCTCAATCGGCCGAGAGAATCATAGGCCTGATCCTGGACCGGATCGGACGGAGTACGGAGATAAAGAGCGAAGGCGACACGAATAGCTTAAACGGCGGCCTTGAATACATCGATGTCTACGGGGAGGCTATGCCTTGGTAAGAGGCGGGCGTGAAGCGGAAGGAGGACAACTACCATCATGATGAGTAACTCGAAACCGAAGGCGCTGTTGATCGGAGATTACCTGGAAGCTCCTTATCATCCCCTCGGAGCGGTGGAGGAGCGGTTGGAGCAAATTATTGGAGAACAGTGGCAAGTTACGGCGAGTGATAACTATGACAACCTGCTGCATGAAAATATTAAACGGTACCAACTTTGCATTTCTTATGCGGATCGGTGGGACGACCCGGTGACATCTGCGCAAACGGCGGGGCTGATTACCTTTGTGGCCGAAGGCGGCGGCTTGCTGGTGCTGCATAACGGGATCTCGTTACAAGCCCGTCCGGAAGCGGCGCAGATGATCGGAGCCCGGTTTACCGGCCATCCGGCCTATCAAGGACTGGATTTTCAGGTTCAGAAATCTTGTCATCCGATTATGGCAGGGATATCTTCGTTCACCTTGGAAGAGGAGCCTTACCGATTTGATATCGATTCTTTTAGCGATCATGAGGTGTTGTTGACCTACCGGCATGAAGGGCAGGAATGGCCTGCGGCCTGGGCACGCTCGTTTGGACTTGGGAGGATGACTTATCTCATGCCGGGGCATCATTTGCCTTCGTTCATGCATGCCGAATATGCCAACCTGATAGTAAACGGCGCCAACTGGGCCGGCAGGAGCTCGGAGTAGACGACGAGCCGTTTGCGCGCAGCTGCGCCAAGTTTGTTCTTGGGAAACTAAACAAAACGAGGAATGCCCCGGGAGAGGGGTATTCCTCGTTTTCATTTGGGCGGCATTTTAGAAATCTTGGCCCAGACTTTACTCAACTACATTGTATAGCACGCGGGCTAACAGATCCTGGCTGTAGTTGCCGAAATTTTTGCCGAAGATCGTGAGGCCGCGTTTGTTGACCGATCTGTCGGTTACGGCGATGCGGAACGTAAGCTCGCTTTTGTAATCGAGTTGGATTTGATCGAGCGTAACATCGGAAATCCGGCAACCGTCGATAAAGCTTCCTTCATTGTTGATGCGGATCAGTTTGAGCATCCCGTATTGGTTGAGGTGGGGCGGCCACCAATCGGGATTGAACGTCCCCCGCGCATCTCCGAAATCGCCCGGGCTGGTCCAGTAGCCGATTTCGATTCCGTTGACATAGAAATAAATGTCCGACGGGTAGTTGTCGTTAAATCCCGGTGCCTCGGAGCCGAGTTCCATGGAGAACTGAACTTCCCGAAACGTTTGATTCGGCTTGAGATAATTCGGAATCCGGTATTCCAGGAATCCCTCGGCGAGCCAGATGATCTCGGAATCGATCCGCTGCGGATCGGCGAAGTACCGGGGATCGTCAAAGTCGCCGATAATGCTGTCCTTGGTAGCCAACCCGCAGGTCGGAACCGCCTGATAGTTACTGTAATGTCCCACCTGGATCTCTACTTCGTACAGGTTTTCCACATCTTTGCTTCTAAGATCGACCATTAGTTTGTCTTTGTTCAGGTAGCAGATTTTCTGGATGCCGTGTTTTCCCACGGAAGTATTAATCTCGATCAGGCCGCTCTCTTCGAGTTTTTTAATATGCATGGTGATAGCGCCATTGCTGAGATTGAGCTTCGTGGCCAGTTCGTTCAAATTCAAGGCTTGATTTTTGGCAAGCAGTTCGAGGATTTGAATTCTGATCTCAGAACTTAAAGCTTTAAAGATATCGATCCCACTCATCAAATCCTTGATGTAGATCATTTAAAATAACCCTCTTCCAATAGGAAATAATTGAATCTTTTATTTTAGATAATTATAAACTAACTCGGTCGATTAATAAAGCTTTAAATCTATAATTGTAAAAATATTTAAAAATTTAGCGAATGATGGTATTGTTTTAGTGGTTTATTTTATATAAATATGAAGTTAAATAACGATAAAAACGTAAAATTACATATAAAAAGCTATAATACTAACCGTTTTTAAGGATTATCCCATTTTATTTATAAAAACATAAAAAGATTTAGGTTTATGTATTTACATGTTACTTCTTATGTGTTATTTTATACCTGTAAGCGGATTCATTCAAGTTATTTCGAAATGGTTTAGGATTATTTAAAACGGAAGGTGATAGACTTGTCATCAGCATCAACAGCGCCCAAAGCAAAAATGGTTGTGGACAAATCGTTCAAGATCGCCGAAATCGATCCCCGGATCTACGGTTCTTTTATAGAACATCTGGGAAGGGCCGTTTACGGAGGCATCTATGAGGCTTCCCATCCGACCTCGGACAGTAACGGATTTCGCAATGACGTAAAAAGGCTGATTCAAGAATTGAATGTACCCATTATAAGGTATCCGGGAGGGAATTTTGTATCCGGATATAATTGGGAAGACGGCGTCGGTCCCGTAAAGGATCGTCCAAAGCGGCTGGAATTGGCCTGGCGGACGGTGGAGCCGAATGAGGTGGGCACGAATGAGTTCGCACAGTGGACTAGAGAGATTGGCTCCGAGGTGATGATGGCAGTTAACCTTGGCACCCGGGGCGTTGACGCAGCGAGAAATCTGCTGGAGTACTGTAACCATCCCGGAGGCAGCTATTGGAGCGACTTGCGCCGGAGCCACGGATTTGAGCAGCCGCATCGCATCAAAACTTGGTGCCTGGGGAACGAAATGGACGGTCCTTGGCAAATCGGCCAGAAGACGCCGCAAGAATACGGCCGATTGGCTTACGAAACGGCAAAGGCCATGCGGCTTGTGGATCCGGACATCGAACTCGTGTCGTGCGGCAGCTCCAGTACCGGCATGCCGACCTTTCCGGAATGGGAAGCGGTTACGCTGGATCATACGTATGAAGTTGCCGACTTCGTCTCGCTGCATCAGTACTACGGCAACCGGGACAACGATACGGCCAACTTTTTGGCCAGATCGATGGATATGGAGCATTTCATCAAAACGGTGAGCGCCACCTGCGATTACGTCAAAGCGAAGAAACGCAGCAAGAAGACGATGTATCTCAGTTTCGATGAATGGAATGTTTGGTATCACTCCAATGATGCGGACGCGAAAATCGAGCCTTGGAGCGTTGGTCCGCCTCAATTGGAAGATATATATAACTTCGAAGACGCGCTTCTGGTAGGCAGCATGCTGATTACGATGCTCCGCCATGCCGATCGCGTAAAGATGGCCTGCATGGCCCAACTGGTTAACGTCATCGCACCGATTATGACGGAAAACGGCGGGCGGGCCTGGAAACAAACTATCTTTTATCCGTATATGCATGCTTCCCGCTATGGCCGCGGTACTTCGCTGCAGCCGATCGTCGATTCGCCGAAATATGATGCACAGGACTATACTGATGTGCCGTATCTCGACAGTGCCGTAGTTTACAGGGAAGAGGACGAGGAAATCACGATCTTTGCCGTTAACCGTCATCTGCAGGAAGCGCTTGATTTGGAATGCGATGTCCGCGGATTTGAAAATTACCGGGTTATCGAGCATATCGTGCTGGAGAACGAGGATCTGAAAGCGGTGAACACAGCCGACGAGGAAAAAGTCAAACCTCATTCCGGAGGAGGAGCGGAAAACCGGGACGGAATACTACATGCCCGCTTATCCAAAGCTTCCTGGAATGTTATACGTTTGAAAAAGGCTTAGGCCGGCAAATATCAATTGGGAGGGTCGAGTATGAAGAGAAAATGGTTCATTATGTTGATGGTTTTGGTGATGACGACGGTTTTGGGAGCTTGCGGCGACAAATCCGGGGATAGCGGCGGGGAAACATCCGTCCTTGATGGCGGTGCCGGAGAAAGTGCAACGGAATTGTCCTACTGGACTTTCGTGGAACTGCATGGACAGCATTTTGAGAAAATGCTGGAGAAATGGAACGCGGCTAATCCGGAGCGGCAAATTAAGTTGAATGTAACCGTTATGCCATACGATGATATGCATAACAAGCTTTCGATTGCAGTTCAAACCGGCGTAGGCGCACCGGATATATCGGATATCGAGCTCGGCAAATTCCCGGACTTTCTGAAAGGCACTCCTCAACTAGAACCGCTTAATGATGTCATTGATCCTTACAGAGACACGATTGTCCAATCCAGAATCGATCTTTATAGCAAAGACGGCCAGAACTATGGTATTCCGACTCATGTCGGCGCATCGGTCGCCTTCTACAACACAGAGATCTTGGAAGAAGCCGGGGTCGACTATAAAAACATCGTAACTTGGGAGGATTTCAAACAGGCGGGAATCCAAGTGTATGAAAAGACCGGTAAGTATATGGGCACGGCGGATACCAGCGCTACTTGGCAGATAACCCAACTGTTGGCCCAACAAGGTACGGACCTCACGGACGATAACGGTAACCCGATTGTAAACTCTGATGCTACGGTCAAGGCGTTGACTCTTCTTAAAGACCTTCAGGACAATAATGTGATTGCAACCATTGCAGGAGGACAGCCTGACACGGAAGAAGCTTACGGCGAATTCAATGCAGGAAATTATGTAACTGCTTTCATGCCTTTGTGGCAAATGTCCAGATATACAAACTATATGTCTGACCTGTCCGGAAAAATCGCAATTGCGCCGATTCCGGTAATCGAAAAAGGGATGCCGAGATCGGTTGGCGGCGGCGGTACAGGCACCGTTGTGACGAAGACGGCGAAAGACGTTAAGTTGGCCAAAGATTTTCTCGCTTTCGCCAAACTGTCTGAAGATGCCAACATAGAAATTTGGAACACGCTCGGTTTTGACCCGGTGAATATGGATGTTTGGGAAATGAAAGATGTGACTCACAATCCTGATAACCAATTCGTTAAATATTTTGCCAATAATCCTTTCGACGTGCTGAGTGAAATCAAGGACGAAATTAAACTCATCAAATCAACATCCGCTTCCCCGACGATTAATAACATTTTGTGTACCGTGACTTTGAATGAGATTTTTGAGGATGGTAAAGACATCAAGCAAGCGCTGGATGATGCTCAGGCTCAAATCGAACAAGAATTGAAGTAAGCCATGGTATCAAGACTTGAGGGCTGCTCTTTACCGGGCAGCTCTCTTCTAAAAGGGGTAGGAAGCTATGATAAAAAGGTTCTTGTACTCGCAAAAAGTCGCTCCTTATGTGTTTGTACTGCCGTTTGTCGCGGTTTTTATCATTTTTTGGGTATATCCGCTGGCAAGCTCGTTTACGATGAGTTTTCAAAAAGTGACGCTCGGTCAGGAAACGCAATGGATCGGCTTCGATAACTATACCAAGCTGATGAGCGACGGCGTTTTCCTAAAGGCGATTACCAATAGCGCGATCTACATGATTTTGACTTTGATCATTTTGATCCCTTTTCCGATGCTGTTCGCGGTGCTGATTAACAGTAAATCGATGTGGGGTAGGGAGTTTTTCAAATCTTCCTTTTTCTTCCCGGCGCTTACGTCGGTAGTTGTGGCAGGCACGATTTTCCGCCTGATGTTCGGTGAAATGGATACTTCACTGATTAACAGCGTACTCGGTTTTTTCGGGATGGATCCGGTCAAGTTCCTGAAAGGCCAGGTAACCGGTTATATTGCGCTTGTGGTGCTGGCTACCTGGAGATGGACGGGGGTCAACATGCTGTACTTTTTATCGGGCTTGAAAAATATCCCGGACGATTACTATGAAGCCGCCTCCATCGATGGAGCCTCCAAATTCCAGCAATTTACGAAAATCACGATGCCGCTCCTGAAGCCGACGACGGTTTACGTGCTCACGATCAGTATTTATGCCGGTCTGGCTATGTTTATTGAGAGCATGATGCTTTGGAACGGCAACAACTCTCCGAAAAATATCGGTCTTACGATCGTCGGTTATTTGTACCGGCAAGGGATCGAGAAAAATAACCTGGGCTATGCGGCTACGGTGGGGATTGTTCTGCTCGCCATAACGATGATCATCAACTTGACCCAATTGGCGTTTACCGGCCTGTTTAAGAAGGAGGAGAATTAATAATGAAAAAGCAACTTGCGTTCAAAATCTCCCTCTTCGTTTTCTTCGCGATTCTTTGCGTGTTAGTGTTGATTCCGTTCTATGCGGTTACTCTCGCTTCTTTTAAACCGGGCGAAGACCTCGTCAGAAACGGCCTGAATTTAAGCTTCGATTTATCCCGAATGAGCTTTGATAACTTTATCTTTTTGTTTACGGGCGATCATTCCTATTTTACTTGGTTTTTCAACTCGTTGTTTTTGACGGTCGTTCAAGTTGCGCTTACCTTAATTGTCAGCGCTACGGTTGCTTACGGGTTTTCGGCATATGAATTCAAAGGGAAAAACTTTCTGTTTATCTGCGTGCTTCTGATTATGATGGTTCCCTTTGAAATATTGCTTCTGCCGCTATATACGCTTACGAACAATATCGGGCTGATGAATTCCTATTCCGCGATTATACTTCCCGGAATTGCGAGTGCGGCGACGATCTTCTTCTTCCGGCAGTATTTAAGCGGGATTCCGAAAGAAATCATTGCTGCGGGCCGTGTGGACGGTGCATCCGAATACGGAATTTACATGCGCCTGATTCTGCCCGTCATGAAGCCTTCTTTTGCCGCAATGGCGATTTTGAACGGGATGAACAGCTGGAACAACTTTTTGTGGCCGTTCATGGTTCTTAGCAATTCAGGCAAATATACGTTGCCGATCGGCTTGAAAACATTGCTTACGCCGTACGGGAATAATTATGATTTGCTTATTGTAGGATCCTTCTTTTCGATCGTTCCGATCTTTATTTTGTTCATGGCGTTCCAGAAGTACTTTATCGATGGTATGACGGCGGGTGCGGTAAAGGGTTAGAAATGATAAATCGGAAATTGGGGCGGAGTGGAGACAAACAATCATTTCGGTACGCAGGAATGGATGCGCGGTAGCTGGAACATGGATTACTAGTTAAAAGGAGAAACCTACATGGACACAAATAGAGAATACATCAACCCGGTTGTGGAGCAGAGAGCGGATCCGTGGGTTTATAAACACAGTGACGGATACTATTACTTTACGGCTTCGGTTCCGGAATACGACCGGATCGAAGTGCGGCGTTCGGCTACCATTCAGGGGCTGAAGGATGCAATTCCCGTGGTGGCGTGGCGGAAATATGATACCGGACCGCTCAGCGCCAATATTTGGGCGCCGGAAATTCATCATATTCAGGGGAAATGGTATATCTATTTCGCCGCAGCAAGAACGACGGATACGCAAGACGGCTTGTTTGATCACCGTATGTTTGTGCTGGAGAACGATGCCGTGAATCCGCTCGAGGGCATCTGGGTGGAAAAAGGCCAAGTCCGTACCCGTTGGGAATCGTTCGCTTTGGATGCCACGACATTCGAGCATAAGGGTGATCTGTATTACGTATGGGCACAAAAAGACCCTGACATCGAAGGTAACTCCAATTTGTATATTTCCAAAATGAATAATCCTTGGACGCTGACCGGCGAACAGGCGATGATTTCGACGCCGGAGTACCCGTGGGAAATCATCGGCTTTCGCGTCAATGAGGGAGCGGCCGTGCTCAAGCGGAACGGACGTATCTTCATCAGCTACTCGGCCAGCGCCACCGATTTCAACTATTGCATGGGCCTGCTGACAGCCGATGAATCGGCGGATCTGCTGGATCCGAAGTCGTGGAAGAAATCGCCGGAGCCCGTATTCGAGACGAATGAAGTTACGGGGCAGTATGGACCGGGGCATAACAGTTTTACGGTATCGGAGGACGGCAGGGATGACGTGATCATTTATCACGCCCGGAATTATAAAGAGATCACAGGGGACCCGCTGTATGACCCGAACCGCCATACCCGGGCCCAGGTGTTTCACTGGAACGAAGACGGGACTCCGAATTTCGGCACACCCGTAAAAGATAGCGTTCCCCGGTAAGTTGCAAGCGAAAGACCGTTTGGCTATTGGCCAGGCGGTCTTTTTGGTTTCGGTCTCAAATGGGGACGCATGCGGCAAAAAATGGAATCCAAGGATTGACAATAAGCAATAAAAGGATTATTTTAACATTAAGTATTTATTTAATCTTGATGAAATTCAGTATTATTTAAAATTAATCTAAAAGAAGGTGAATTGTAATTGAAAGTCCCACTCAAAAAGAATATCAGTTTTGCTTACAATGAAGCGTTCGAGCTGATCGTAACGATGGGTATGTTCGCTTGTGAGAGCCAGATGGCCAAGGCGGCCGAGGAGTATAGGATTGAACTGGATCCGCTGCTCGAGACGATTGGCGAGGATGCCAAGAAGAAAATGTCGCCTCACATGCTCCGGGAAATGCAGTTTTTTTTCGAATACGAATTTTTTCATAAAGCTTTGGACTATGCATTTTATGAATCCATAGCTTCTTCGCCGGAGCCCTTGAGCGCGGAGGACTGGATGGCGCTATTGAAGGATGCCGATGCGGAAAAGATGGTCGTGAACATGGCTTACGGCGTCTATTACGACAAAATGGAAGAACTTCTCGATGGACGTCCATGGGAAGAAATGTACGACGATCTGCCGGGATTGATTCAGCGAGTACGGCTTATATCTCCGCTGGAGGAAGTAAAAGCGGCGCAAGAGCCGCTTCTGGAATGCCTGGCCCATCCGGAAGAGACCAAGCAGCGTTATTTGCAGTTGATCACTCAATTTTACCGCCAGGTATTTGCGAATTGGTCCGAAGTCATCCGGGCGGAAAGCGAGCGGGCTATGATCCGATACGAAACCTTTTTTCAGGGGGATCCCGAGCGGTTTATCAGAGAAATCCACAAATCCGATCCGGACCTTTTTCACACCCGCTCTACCTTTCATGTGAGTTTCGTATCCCAGGTCGGGAATTATCATATGTGGCCGTTAGGCAGACCGTATTTCTGGGTGATTTTCGGCGTTCACAATGACCGGGTTTTCGGACCGGCGGCGGACCGGGAAAAGGCGGAATTATTTTTCAAAGCGCTTTCGGACAAGCGGAGAATGGACCTCATCATGCTGCTTCGGGAACGCCCTCGCTATGGTAGCGAGCTCGCGGCGGAATTGGGGATTACGCCGGCCGCGGTGATCTATCACGCGAACTTCTTTTTCTTTCTGGATCTGGTGGAATTTAAGAGGAGCGATCATCGTTTGTACTATCACCTGAATTTGGAGAGACTTCGGGAACTTCTGGCATTGACCGCAAAAGTCATGCTGGAGTAACTATCAGCAGGGGGGAACGGGTATCGATGAGCAGTTAGGAGAAGGGGAGAAGACGGAATGGGGACCGACGCAGTTAAAGAGAACTCCGGCACAACCGAAAATAGCATCGGGGCCGGTAAAGCGTTAAAGCGGTTAATATCGCTCGGCAGGCCGTATCTGGGCCGGTATATTGTTTTGTGTCTTCTGGCCGGCATTTTGGCGGTGAGCGGGGTGCTTCTTGCGGAAGGATTGCGCAAAATTATTAACGCTGCCGTCAACAAGGATTTGTCCGGGCTGGTTTCCGGCATAATATTTGCAGTTATCGTAGTTGTTACGGATGCGGCAGGTAATTTTATCAGTACGTATTTGTCCGGTACGCTGGAAATCAGGTCTACGGCAAGCCTGCAGGCGAGTATCCTGTCAAAGCTATTGCGCTCGAAAACAAAGGAACTGGAGAAGTATCACTCGGCCGATTTGATCAGCCGGATTCAGGACGCTGCGCCTGCGGCACAAACCGGGATCAACGAGAAGTCGATTGCCTTGTTCGGCAATTTGCTTCAGATCGTATTTCTGTTGTCCTATTTGTTGTCGCTGCAATACATTTTGACCTTGGGGACCTTACTGATCTGCATCCTGCTGCCGCTTGTAATGATCCCGTTCAGCCGCCGGATGCGCAACTTGCATCTGCAGAGGGAACAGGCCGTGGCAGCCCAGCAGGCTTTCGTCCAGGATGCCTTGCAGGGGGCGGAAGTGGTACGCGCCTTTTCGCTTGCTCCGAGGCTTGGAAGGCAGTTCCGGCAGCGGTTGGACGGAATTATCGCGCTTCATCTGAAGGTAACCCGTCTTGAAGCGGTCGGATACAATATGCCGTTCGCTGTGGTTCTCGGCGGCCTGCTGTACGTGCTCTCCTTCGGCGGATATCTGGTTATTCAGGGGCGTCTGGACGTCGGGGCGGTGGCGGCTTTTCTCATCACCTTTGATTCCATTACGCAACCGGTTTCCCGGCTCTCCAATCTCTGGACGGAGCTGCAATCGGCTTTGGCTCAAGGGAACAGAGTCTTCGAAATTGTCGATCTGAAGGAAGAGAAGGCAGGAACCCATAGCGATGGCAAGAACGGCGGCGACTTGGGTACCGTGTCATTTCATGAGGTTTCCTTCGGATATGGCAGCAATGATCCGGTACTCAAAGACTTGTCGTTTAATATTGAAAAAGCAAAGGTAACCGCCTTCGCCGGACCTAGCGGAAGCGGAAAAAGCACGATTCTAAGTCTGTTGATGGCCGTCTATGAGCCGGCGCAGGGGAGCATTGAATGCGAAATCGGATCCATGGCGGACATTCCTCCCAGCGAGTGGCGAAGCAGGATGGCATATGTGTCGCAGGAACCCTATCTCTTCTCCGGAACGATTCGGGAAAATATCGCCTGGGGACGGGCTGACGCCGATATGCCGGCGGTTAAGGAGGCGGCCCGTGCGGCGGGGATTCACCCCTTTATCGAAGGTTTGCCGCAAGGCTATGAAACCGTGATCGGGGAGCGGGGATTGACCTTATCCGGAGGGGAACGGCAGCGGCTAGCGATCGCCCGCGCTTTTGTGCGCGAGCCGGAGATACTGCTTCTTGACGAGCCGACCGCCGCGCTAGACAGCCAGCATGAGGAGATTATTCAGCAGGCTCTGGGTGAACTGATGCGCGGCAGAACCACTGTCGTTGTCGCGCATCGGCTGTCCACGATCAGGGATGCGGACGTGATTTATTATTTGGAAGCGGGTTCGATTTTGGAAACCGGAAATCATGAATCGCTGATGGCGGAAGACGGAAGATACCGGGCGCTGGTGGAAAAAGGACTGCATTCGCCGGAAGCTCCGTTCGTCTTGGTGGAGGGAGGAAGCCTATGACAGCCAAAACCAATACGGGAGGTAACCCGCCCTTAACCGTCTGGACCGCATTTCGTCGATTAGTAAGTTATGCTGGGGTGTATCGGGCCGGTTTTCTGGCCGCCGTTCTTTTGCTCGGCGCTAAAATGGTTATAGATATAGGCTTTGCTACGGTCCAAAAACTGTTTATCGACACCATCACCAATTCGGACATGGACGGCCTCCGCCGGATTACGGTTCTTTGCGGAATCGCTTGCGTTATTATCTTGGTCTGTCTGATGTTTCAGCATTATTTTCGCTTTGTAGTTCAATTCCGCATGACCTGGGATTTGCGGTCCCGGCTGTTCGACAAAAGTAACCGTCTCTCCTTTCAGGAGATTCAGAGTATGCATTCCGGCGATCTGTCTTCGCGTAACAATAAAGATGCAAACTCGGCGATGAGCATGGTCAGCAACATCGTGTATGAGCTTCTATATAACTTGCTGCTTACCCTGGTTTCTTTTATTTACCTGGCCCGCTCGGATGTATGGATCGCACTGCTTGCTCTAGGTTCCGGACCTGTCGTGTTTTTCTGCAGCCGTTTCTTTGACCGAAAACTGCGTCGTTTATCCGTAGAAATTTTTGCCCGGGAAGCGGGGCTCAGGTCATTGCTTCAGGAAGTAGTTCAAGGAATGACGGTAGTCCGTGCCTTCGGAATGGAAGATGCTTTACTTAAACGGTTTGTGGATGAGCGGGCCCAGTTGGGGATATTGCAACGGAAAAGAACGGTGCTGATCGGCCTGTTGTGGCAGACCTCCGGTTTTGTCAATAATGCGGTCATGATCATGTGTTCCGGTCTGATAGCATATTCAGCCATGGGAGGCGGGATGACTGCCGGGGGCGTATTGGCATTCGTCATATTGATTGGCAGGGTTCAATGGCCTTTCGTCCATATGTCCCAAACTTGGGGATCGGTTCAGGAGGCGCTTGGTGCTTCCGACCGGATTTTTGAAATCCTTGACAAGAAAACGGAAGACGACGTGGATGAGGAAAAAGGGGGAAGCCGCACGGAATCCCCGGTTTCTGTCACGAATACCGAATTAGCTGCAAAGACATCTGAAGAATCAAAACCGGAACCGATGGTCTCCAAGGGATTCGAAGTTAACGGTGAGCAGCCGGCAATTTGTCTCAGGGAAGTTCATTATGCGCATGCCTCCTCTGCGGAAACGGGGAATCCAAGTCTTTTTAGTGGCTTGAATCTTCAAATTCAGGCCGGAGAGACCGTCGCCGTTGTCGGGCCGAGCGGTTCGGGGAAATCTACGCTCGTTCGCCTTTGCTGCGGACTATATCAGCCGGATCAGGGCAGCATTTCGCTTTACGGTTTCTCGCTGCAAGACCAGCTTCAACAGGGACGAAAGCTTACGACTTACGTGCCGCAGGTTCCATATCTTTTTGCGGGAACGATAAGGGATAATATAGCTTTTGGAAGCGAAGAAAAGTCGGAAGAAGAAATTATGGCAGCCGCCCGATTGGCGGGGGCCGATGATTTTATAACAAAGCTTCCGGAAGGATATGGAACACAGATCGGGGAGCATGGAGCTTCGCTTTCCGGAGGGCAAAAGCAACGCATAGCGATCGCAAGGGCTTTTTTGCGGGAAGCGCCTCTTTTGCTGCTGGATGAAGCTACTTCGGCTCTTGATAACGAAACGGAAAGTCTTGTCCTGCGTTCACTTGATTTATTGATGCAAAACCGTACAACACTGGTCATTGCCCACAGGCTCTCTACGATACTGAATGCCGACCGGATTCTGGTGATGGAAAAGGGACGAATTGTTGAGGAAGGCACCCATGAATCCTTGCTGGCCCATCAGGGCTTGTATGCAAAATTGTACCGGATTCAGTTTCAAGAAAGCGAGGAAGCTGCCCCGGCTGTTTAAGCTTGCTAACTATGAAATCCGTGACAACAGAAAGAATCTTTCGAATCGCGCAAGCGGATCGGGAGATTCTTTTGTTTCTTTTCAAAACATCAAAATAGTGCAACAAATGAACAGAATTATGTTTGAGAGAATTTTAAAATTCTTTATAATTAAATGTAACCGCTTTATTTCTTTCTTATCGGGAAAGGATATTATTTGTGTTTTCAAATTACTGAAATATTACCATTGAAAGTTGCTGGACGGAAGAACATAATGAGATCTTTCCGGCAGGGGGAAACCAACTATGATCAAAGTGCTTATTGTGGACGATGAACCTAAGCTGAGAGAAGGACTTCGCACATTCATCGATTGGATCGCTTACGGTTATATTGTCGTAGACACCGCGGCAAACGGCAACGAAGCATTGGAAAAATACAAAATTTACAGACCTGACCTTGTGATTGCGGACATCCGGATGCCCGGGATGGATGGACTTCAACTGATTCAGCAACTTCGCATGCTGGATCCGATGCTGCATATTCTGATTTTGAGCGGATATGCGGACTTCGACTATGCCAAGAAGGCCATTACGCACCGGGCTGACGGGTATTTGCTGAAGCCGGTCGATGAAGAAGAATTGATAGATTATTTGCAAAAAATCAAGCAGCAGATCAACGACGAAAAAATCGCCGAGCTTTGGCAGCATACGACGAGGGAATGGGGCAGAGAAGTATTTATCCGCTCCCTGTTGAATGAAAACGAGGAAGAAAAGCCCTCGCTGGACAAGGCTGAGGAACTAGGGCTTCTGTGGAAAAACTATCAGGTTTTGCTGATCAATTTGCACATGGAGGATGACTCGGACACGGAACTTACGGCTCACATGAGAAAAAAAGCAGCTGAATTATTCGAGCAAATCGGCCGTGGTTATGTGTTCAGTTATCATACGCAAATCGGTATCCTTTTGAAAACTCCGATTCTCGGAGTTGAAATGGAAGAAATTTATAACAAAATCAGGGAAGCGGCTCTCGGTTCAGGAGTGGAATTTACCGCGGCTCTCGGTCCGAAGGTGTGCAGTTTGGAAGAAGTATCCTGTTCCTATAACGCGGCACGCGAACTGAACAAGAAACACTTTTTCCATGGTAACGGCAAGCTTCTAAGCATGGAGACCGTCCAAGAGGGGCTGGCAGCGAAAGAATCTCAAGAGTTGCCGCCCGAACCTTTTCATGAGCAGCTTTACTATGCGGTTGAGGTAGGTAACCGGGAGACGATGAGGTCACTGGTTCGCCGTACGGGGCAAAGTCTGGTGTCCGAAGGCTTGAGCGAAGGGGAAATCAAGCGCCGTTTCGTGGAAATGTTGACCTCGATTCTCGGCAAAGGCCTCCAGCAATCACCGGAACTTCAAAGCCGTAGCAAAGAGTTCTCGGATTATTTGTCGGAAATTCATAAAGTATGGACGCTGGAAGGCGTATATGAAAGAACGGAATTTTTCCTGGAACAGATGATGAGCGGACTGGGCGAAGGCGGAAAACACCGCGAAGTAAAAATTATGCTCGATTTGATTCACCGCAATTTCAGCGACAATTTGAAGCTGGAAACTCTGTCGGGAATTTTCAACTATAACAGCGCGTATCTTGGAAAGCTGTTCAAAAACGCTACCGGGGAGTACTTCAACACCTATCTGGACAAGGTACGGATCGAGAAAGCAAAGTCCCTTCTCGAAGAAGGCTTGAAAGTATATCAGGTAGCCGAAAAGGTCGGCTATACGAACGTAGATTACTTCCACAGCAAATTCCGGAAGTATGTGGGGACTTCCCCCTCCGCCTACCGCAAAACCACCAACCACGCTTAGAGGAAATTCAAAAACCGGCTTTTGATCACGAAGCGGTTACTGTGGAGCGGATTCGGCGTCGAATCTGGGGCTCAGTCAAGGACTTCCGGTGCTCACGTAGGCTCCTCCTTCGCTCCGCTCCTCAGTCCCTGACTTCGCCCCACCTTCTCGGTGCTGAAAAGCCGGTTTTTGAATCTTGATTTGAAGAGGAAATTCAAAAACCGGCTTTTGATCACGAAGCGGTTACTGTGGAGCGGATTCGGCGTCGAATCTGGGGCTCAGTCAAGGACTTCCGGTGCTCACGTAGGTTTCTCCTACGCTCCGCTCCTCAGTCCCTGACTTCGCCCCACCTTCTCGGTGCTGAAAAGCCGGTTTTTGAATCTTGATTTGAAGGGTAATTCAAAACCGGTCGTCGCTGGCGGTCATCACTCTACTACCCATATTATTGCGAAGCGATAAGAAGCTGCAGATTGGAAAAATCCAATCTGGAGCTTCTTTTTTAGACCAATCCGTTTCTCATTGGATATTTTCAATTAGCGCCGGGGAATCGGGAGAAAGTACACTCATCCATTGGATATATCCAATGGATAACCTCAAAACTGCGGAACTCGAGCGCTTACGGGAGGGGAGGACTCGGCATCGGACTCGGGATTCGCGTAAACATCAATTTTTCGGCGCCCGAACTTAGATTTTTACATGAAAACATGACTAATTTCGGATGTATTAAAGCGCTTCCATAACGTTGTATGATAGCTTTGTAAATAGTAGAAACGTTTTTTCCAACGCACATTTGTTGTAGCGCTTATAAGACTAAAAACCATGCTCAAGACGGGGGCATGTCATGGAACAGCACGAAAGGCCGCGCGGCTTCGCACGGCTGGTGGAAAGCGATTGGGTAACCTATAACGAAGCAGATCGCGACAACTCCCTTTAAGTATGGATCCCCGGAAAAAAAGGAATATTACTTGAAGGCATTATGGCCGGCAAACTTAGGCTTCGATCTGGCTTTGCAATCTTTTCCGAAATTCGGAAGGCGAGCAATTCATCGTTTTCCGGAATACCCGGATAAAGTAGCTGATATTATCGTAACCGACTTCTAGAGCGACATCGGAAATTTTTCGTTCAGGCTGCCGGAGCAGTTCAACGGCTTGGCGAATCCGGTAGGAATTAATATAATCCATCGGGGTTTGCCGGGTCATTGATTTAAAGAAGCGGCAGAACTGGCCTTCGCTCATCGGAATCAGCGTCGCTAGCTCGGAAAGGCGAATAGGTTGCCCGTAATTTTGCTGAATATAGTGAATAACCGTTTTTAATCGTTCGATTTTTGAAGATTCGCTCCGATTACTAGCGGTCCGGTTGCAGGTTTTGTCCTGGGAGAAAATTTCCGCGAGCATGAGGTAAAGATGGCCTTTAACGGCTCCTTCGTAGCCGGAAGATCCTTCGCTGCAGCATTTCATTATGGAGAAGATATGATCCAGCAGGCCGGTTTCAACTTCTTCCTCGCGCCGGAGATGTCTCGGAAAGGTTGCTTTTCTTTCCTGCAAAGGAAGGATCATATTTTCCTGAACGGCATCGTAGTGGGCGCTGGCGAGCAAATTCGTATCAAACACCAGCGAAAAAAAAGCACAGCCGTCTTCACCGCTGGCGTGAGCGGCGTGAATGTCTCCGCCGTCCACAAACACGGCCTCCCCGGCACGGACGGTGAAATAATCGGTATCAACCTGGAACAGCGTTTCGCCTTCCACACAGTAGAAGAATTCGGCCTCCTCATGCCAGTGGCAGTCGATGACATGCTCTCCGGGGCCATAGCGGAACCAATAGGTACCAAATGGCTGATGTTCGTCGCCGTGAGCCCGGCTTTCTTTCAAGGATCGGCGCAAAGCTTGATCCATTACCATCACCTCATCAATATAGTGTTATATTTTTATTTAATTATGTTAGAATGTTTCTTTTTTAATCAGTATAATGCAAGTGTAGGTGAATTTACAGCATCAGTTTGAAAATCAAGAACTCAAAAACAATGTTAATCGAAGGGCGGTATATTACCAATGAAATTTACCGATGGCAACTGGCTGATTCGTGATGGTTACACGCTTTCCACTGCGGTTCAAGCATACGACTTTATGGTTCAGGACCATACACTGACAGCATCAGCTTCGACGACGCCGCTTCGCGGACGCGGCGATATGATTAATACAACGCTTCTTACTGTACAATTCCACTCCCCGCTTCCCGGCGTAATCGGCGTCAAGCTTGTGCATTTTGCCGGTACCGTGGACCATGGGCCGTCTTTTGAACTGGCCAAGGGTGGCGATCATGCAGTAATTACGGAAAATGATGATTACGCCGAACTCAAAAGCGGCAATCTCAGCGTACGCATTAACAAAGGGGCGCAGTGGTCGGTGGATTTCTACCGCGGAACACAGCGTCTTACCGGAAGTGCCTTCAAATCGATGGCACATGTGACCGAAGCCGGCGGGAACACCTATATGCGCGAAGAACTCGACTTGAGCGTCGGTGAACTCGTTTACGGTTTGGGCGAACGCTTTACGTCCTTCATCAAAAACGGACAGATTGTCGACATCTGGAACAAAGACGGCGGCACAAGCTCCGAACAATCTTACAAGAACATTCCGTTTTATGTTACAAACAAAGGCTATGGCGTTTTGGTAAATGATTCGGGCGGCGTTTCCTTTGAAGTAGCCTCGGAAAAAGTGAAAAAAGTCCAATTCAGCGTACCGGGCGAATCGATCGAGTATTTCGTCATCGACGGACCGGAGCCGAAAGATGTGCTTGATAAATATACCGCATTGACCGGCAAGCCTTCGCTGCCGCCGGCATGGTCGTTCGGCCTGTGGCTCACGACTTCGTTTACAACCGATTATGACGAAGCTACGGTTAATTCGTTCGTGGACGGCATGGCCGAAAGAGACCTTCCGCTTCACGTGTTCCACTTCGACTGCTTCTGGATGCGCGAATTCCACTGGACGGATTTCAAATGGGATGAGCGCGTGTTCCCGGATCCGGTCGGTATGTTGAAACGCTTGAAAGAGAAAGGCTTGAAGATTTGCGTATGGATTAACCCTTACATCGGTCAGCGTTCCCGCTTGTTTGAAGAAGGCAAACAGAACGGTTACCTCGTGAAAAAGCCGAACGGCGACGTATGGCAATGGAATTTGTGGCAGCCGGGAATGGCGTTGGTCGACTTTACGAACCCGGAAGCATGCGAATGGTTTGCCGGCTACCTGCGTGAACTCGTCGATATGGGCGTCGACAGCTTCAAGACCGACTTCGGCGAGCGGATTCCTACCGATGTCGTTTACTACGACGGTTCCGATCCGGTTAAAATGCACAACTATTACACTTACCTGTATAACAAAGTCGTATTCGATGTACTGGAAGAGAAACTTGGCAAAAATGAAGCAGCTCTGTTTGCCCGTTCGGCTACCGTCGGCGGTCAGAAATTCCCGGTCCACTGGGGCGGGGACTGCTACGCGGATTATGAATCGATGGCGGAAAGCCTTCGCGGCGGCTTGTCGCTCGGATTGTCCGGTTTCGGCTTCTGGAGCCATGACATCGGCGGTTTCGAGAACACCGCTCCGGTCCATGTGTTCAAGCGCTGGCTAGCATTCGGTTTGATGTCCAGCCACAGCCGTTTGCACGGAAGCAGCTCGTACCGGGTGCCTTGGGCTTATGATGATGAAGCGGTTGACGTTACCCGGTTCTTTACCAAGCTGAAATGCAGCCTGATGCCATACCTGTTCGATACGGCCGTTTATGCAACGGAAAAAGGCGTTCCGACCATGCGTGCCATGTTCCTGGAATTCCCGAATGACCCGGCTACCGAAACGCTGGATCGTCAATATATGCTCGGCGATTCCTTGCTGGTTGCTCCGGTATTCAGCGAAACCGGGGAAGTTACGTACTTCCTGCCTGAAGGCACATGGACTCACTTGCTCACAGGCAAAACTGTGGAAGGCGGCAAATGGCAAAAAGAAACCTATGATTTCTTCGGCCTGCCGTTGTTCGTCCGCCAGAATTCGATCTTGGCGAAGGGCGCCAACAACACCCGTCCGGATTATGATTTCGCGGACGGCGTAGAGCTCGGGTTGTATCAGCTGCAAGAAGGCGTTCAAGTGACCCGCACAGTTCGCAATATGAAGGGCGAAACCGAGCTTAGCGTAACAGCAGTTCGTGAAGGCTCTAAAGTAACTCTCAGCGCAGAGGGTGCCGGTAAAGCATTCAAGGTATCGCTGCACGGCATGGGCGAAGTGACTTCCGTTCAAGGCGGGGAGCTTACTAATGAAGGAACGGTTGAAGTATCTTCCTTCTCCGGCAAGACGGAATTGCAGATTTCCTTGAAATAACCTTGTTGCCCCTGGTGGAACAATAAATTAATATTAAGCTAATGCGCCGGTTGTCCCGGCGCGGCCCGAAATATCCCCGCTTGTCAAAAAGTCGGGGATATTCGGTTTTTTACCGGAATTTATCGTTTCCATGCAACCGAAGTCCAGGAGGCCGATGACATGATTAAAAAAGCGATACAAATCACGAACAATATGAAGCTCAAGCATAAGCTGATCATTTCTTATATTTTGGTCGTTATGATTCCCGTCCTGATCGTGGGCGGCACCGTGGTGAGCTATTTCCGTGCGGAAGCGATGGAACGTGCGATTGAACAGACGACCAACAATGTGGAAAAAATCAAATCCCAGCTCGGGAATATGCTGCGGATTCCCGTAGACGTCACGGATACGCTGCTTCTGGACAAGGATCTGGAACGGGTTGTTACCACCCGTTACGATAATGCGCTCGAACTGACGAAAGCATATTTGGATTATGACGGTTTTATCAGTTTTTCCCGCGTATACAGAGAAGTTGGCGGGGTCCGCTTTTATTACGAGAACCCGACATTGATCAACAACACGGAGCTCATTCCCGTCACGGAAGAGATAAAGAAAACGAAATGGTACCAACAAGCGGTGGAAACGAAAAGTCTAAGTTGGACCTATGTCGATGATCCGGAAGTTATTCCGGTAAAGAAACTCAGCTTGATTCGGCAACTGTCTTTTCCCGAACGCGGCTCAAAAGGCGTATTGATGGTATCGCTGGACCAGGACGAACTGAATCGCATGCTCAGCCAGGAAGAATTCGAAACGCTGATTGCGGATGAGCATGGATACGTCGTAGCCGCCAAAGATCATAGCCTTGTCGGCAAGACTTTGGATGGCCTGGACTATGGCGTGGATCTCAACGAGGTAAGTAAAGGCAGCCACAAAATGGATATCCGCGGGGAAGCGTCCTATTTGATCGTGGACGAGTTGATACCCGAAGCGAGCGTTAACGGGTTAAGGATCATGTCCGTCTTTAATACGGACGATATCGTTAGAGATGCAAACCGGGTGAGCATTTACGGATTAGTTATCATCTTGTTGATTCTGTTAATCGCGCTTGCTTTTGTTTATATTGTATCGTTGCTTACGACCAATCGACTGCTGCGGCTTAGCCGAAATTTGAACCGGTTGGCGCTAGGCGATTTAAATGTCGTTTCGAGGATTGACGGAAATGATGAGGTCGGGCAATTGTCCCGCCAATTCAATTATATGGTGGAAAGCATCAACCGGCTGATGGAGCAAGTAGTAGAGAAAACCGAACAAAACAATAGTTTGGAACTAGCTCAACGGGAAATCAAATTAAAGATGATGGCAAGCCAGATCAACCCTCATTTTCTTTTCAATGCGCTGGAATCCATTCGGATGAACGCCCATTTGAAAGGCGAGAAAGAAATCGCGAACGTCGTCCGGTTGCTCGGCCGCCTGATGCGCAAAAACCTGGAGGTCGGAAGGGAGAGCACGCCGCTGAAAGAAGAGATCGAAATGGTCCGTTCTTATCTCGAAATTCAGAAATTCCGTTACGAGGATCGGTTGAATTACGAATTGGCCGTTGACCAGCAGGCCTCGGATATCCGGGTTATGCCTCTTATTATCCAGCCGCTTGTCGAGAATGCCGTAGTCCACGGAGTAGAGGACAAAGCGGAAGGCGTGGAAGTTAAGTTGGTTATTCAAATGAAGGAGGATGTCGCTGAGATCAGGGTTAGCGACAACGGCTTGGGGATGAAGCCAGAGCGGCTTGCCGAGGTGAAGCAATCGATCTCTAGCTCCGAAGAATCGGGCAATAACCGGATCGGACTGCGTAATGTTCATCAAAGACTCGTATTGTCGTATGGAGAAGAGCACGGCCTCACCATCGTTAGCGAATATGGAAAAGGAACTGAAATAGTTTTCACGATTCCAATCAATGTCTAATTTTTATATGGTTTTCTTTGAAATCTATCGGGTATTTCTGATCTCCCATCTACTTTATCATAAAGGTATAGCAGAGAAGGGGGGATTGGACAGATGGAAACGCTCTCAGCGAGCAACGGGACTAGAAATGTAAGCGTAACCCCTGAACCGTCGAAGAAACGGAAAAAAGGAATGTGGCAAAGTATAGTCCAACAGAAATATTTATACCTAATGTCCTTACCATTTGTAATTTGGCTGTTTGTGTTTAACTATTTACCAATCTGGGGCTGGACGATGGCGTTCCAGAACTATAAGCCGGCCAAATCATTTTCGGAACAAAAATGGGTGGGCATGAAAAACTTCGTGGACTTGTTCCAGGACGAAAGATTTTACCTGGTATTGAGAAACACGCTAGCGATGAGTATTATGGGCATCATATTTACGTTTATAGTGCCGATCTTTTTCGCGGTATTCCTGAACGAATTGAAGGGCAGTATTTTCAAGCGGACCGTTCAGACGGTATCATATTTGCCTCACTTCGTATCCTGGGTCGTTGTTGGCGGGATCATTACGAAGATGCTCTCGATCGACGGCGGGATCGTAAACGAGATTTTGATGTCATTGCATATTATTAACGAGCCTATACAGTTCATGGCTCAGGGGAAATGGTTCTGGGGGATTGTAACCGCTTCCGATATATGGAAAGAGACCGGTTGGAACGCGATCATTTACCTGGCTGCGATCACCGGGATCGACAAGGAACTGTATGAAGCCGCCCGGGTCGATGGTGCGGGACGCTTCAGACAAATGTGGAATATTACGCTACCGGGGATCCGTACTACGATTTCCGTACTCTTGATTATGTCGATCGGTCACTTGATCGGGATTGGCTTCGAGAAGCAATTCCAGCTGCAAAATGCACTGGTGACGGATTATTCCGAAGTATTGGATATATATGCGTTGAAATACGGTATTAATATAAGCCGCTTCTCATACGGTACGGCCATAAGTATGTTCACCTCCGTCGTAAGTATCATTCTGCTGCTCGCGGCTAACGGCATCATGAAGAAAACGACGAAAGAAAGCATTATGTAAAGGAGGGGACAAACGTGGCAGCAAAAGCAAAAGCATTTAATGCGACACAATCAGAGAAAATTTTCGATATCTGCAATGTCATTTTAATGACAGTGATCCTGATCATTACGTTGTATCCTTTCCTGAACGTATTGGCGATTTCGTTCAATGATTCAACGGATACCGTTCGGGGCGGCATTTATATATGGCCGCGTGAGTTTACACTGGAAAATTACAAGACGATCTTCAGTTATACCGGCTTGTTGCAAGGTTTCAAAATTACGATATTCCGGACGGTTGCCGGTACGATTCTTGGCTTGATAAGCTCATCTATGCTTGCTTATACTTTGAGCCGTCCGGACTTTAAATCGCGTAAATTCGTTTCCGTCTTTTTGGCTCTGACGATGTATTTCTCCGGCGGGTTGGTTCCGACTTACATGTTGATGCGTCATCTTGAACTGATCGGGACATTCTGGATTTACATCCTGCCTGGGCTTGTCAGCGCATTCAACGTGTTCATCATCCGGTCCTTCATCGACGGATTGCCTTACGCTTTGCAAGAATCGGCAAAACTTGACGGAGCCAATGATTTCAAGATTTACTACAAAATCATTCTTCCGCTCTGTAAGCCGGTATTGGCGACGATTGCGCTGTTCCTGGCAGTCGGGCAATGGAACTCCTGGTTCGATACTTATCTGTATAACGGAAATAAGCCGCATCTCACTACATTGCAGTATGAATTGATGAAGGTGCTGGCCAGCACGAACCAAGGCGCTTCGATGGCAAACGCGAATGACTTGGCCAATCAGATGGCCCAAGTATCACCGGACTCGATCAAGATGGCGATTACGATTGTCGTAACGGTTCCTATTCTGGTCATTTATCCTTTCCTGCAAAGATACTTCGTTTCCGGCATGACTTTGGGTGCCGTAAAGGCTTAATCACTTTGTAGAATTTCGGTTCCGCGGGGCTTCAATTAGCCCCGCCCGAACCTCAATACCAAGCAAGGCCATTTTAAAAGGTTTCAAATGAAAGCCCTTACTTTGGCGCTTGGATGCCGGCTTCGAACCGGTCTTTAAGGATGGTATATGCAGGTAATGCCTGTTATACAATATAGCTTTACAATAATTTTCTAGGGGGAAATTAGACATGAAGTGGAAAAGCCCAAAAACTTTTGCTGCTCTTCTGCTGGCCAGCACCTTGCTCGTTGGCGGCTGCGGAAATTCCGGCAATGACAATGCGGCAAGCAACAACACAGGCAACAAAGCAAACAATAGTCAAAATACGCAAGCGGCGGAAGACACAAGCCCTGTAACCTTCAGCTTCTTCGGCGGGGATGCCAGCCCGAACTGGAACGGCATGCAGGATGAAGTAGGTAAAGTGATCACAGAGAAAACCGGCGTTACTTTGGATGCCGAATTTGACGTAGGGGCCGGCGGCGGCGAAAGCAAAGTGGCTCTGATGGCCGCGAGCGGAGAAGTTCCTGATTTGATTTTTGCAAAAGGCGAGCTTAGCAAGCTGATTGATGCCGGACTTATTGTGGATTTGACCGATTTGATCGAAGAGCATGCCCCGAATATCAAGAAGATTTTCGGCGATAATATGAACCGTCTGAAATACAGCAACGAAGATCCAGCTATCTATTCGATCGTTACGAACATGGGTGTCGACAACCAATACTTCGATGCTACCGGCGGTTTTGAAATCCAACACCGCGTATTGAAGGAACTTGGTTATCCTGAAGTTCGCACTTTGCAAGATTATGAAAACGTCTTGAAGGAATACTACGCGAAGCATCCGACTACGGACGGACAACCTACGATTCCTTTGACTTTGAGCGCGGATGACTGGAGAATCATGATCACCGTTACTAACCCGGCCTTCATCGCTACCGGCGCTCCGGATGACGGCGAATACTATGTCGATCCGGAAACATATGAAGCTAAGCTTCATTACAAACGTCCGGAAGAGAAAGAATACTTCCGTTGGTTGAACCACATGTACAATGAAGGATTGCTCGACAAAGATACTTTCGTACAAAAAGAAGACCAATACAAAGCAAAAATCGCCAGCGGCCGCGTTATTGGCTTGATTGACCAAGAGTGGGGCTATATGGATGCGGAAAACGCCTTGAAAGCTGCAGGCAAAAACGATTATACTTACGCTCACTTCCCAGTTACGTTGAGTGAAGAGTATGTTGACCATTCCTTCCAACCTGCAGGGGTTGACGGATACGGTATCGCGATCACAACGGCTTGTAAAGATCCGGTTCGTGCCATCAAGTTCCTGGACTGGCTGGCATCCGATGAAGGTCAAATCCTCAGAAACTGGGGTATCGAAGGTAAGCACTACACGGTTGACGAAAGCGGAAAACGCGTAATTCCAGCTGAAATTACTGAAAGAAGAATGAACGATACAGCTAACTTTACTAAAGAAACAGGTCTTGGAAATCCAGCAGGATTGTACGCTGTTATGAGTGCTCGTTATGGCGACGGAGTTAAAGACTCTACGGATAACTACTACACAATCAACTTCCCGGAACAAATCGTAGAACTTTATTCCGATGCTGAAAAAGAATCGTTGGCAGCTTACAAAGCTACAACATGGAAAGATTTGTTCCCGCAAGAAAGCGACTTCGAAGCTAAGGAATGGGGCGCGTTGTACAACATGCCGGTTCCTACCGATGGCGATTATCAAGTAATCGCTAAAAAAGCACAAGATATCATCCGTAAGCGCATTCCGGAAGCAATTCTTGCAAAAACGACTGACTTTGACAAAATTTATGACGATTTCCTTGCTGAACTGGATAAAGCCGGCGCAGTAAAAATGGAAGCCGAATATACAGAGCTTGTTAAAGCGAGAGTATCGTTGTTTACAGGTAAAGACGTTAAATAATTGTGTTTCAAAAAATCTTATAGCATGATGAAGAAAAGGCCCGTAAGTTATTCGGGCCTTTTCTCTAAGTTTTACGGAGTGGAGGTAACAGAGATGACGGACAACAACAATGGGAAAACACGGTGGAAGTTATGGTACAATCAGCCCGCTTCCCGCTGGGAAGAGGCTCTGCCAGTCGGAAACGGGCGGATTGGGGGCATGGTTTACGGCGGTGAGCGCTCGGAGGTCATCGCATTAAACGAGGATACTCTATGGTCCGGATTTCCTCGCGACACTCAAAATTACGATGCTCTTCGGCATTTAGGCCGCGCCAGGGAGCTGATATTTTCCGGGAAATATAAAGAGGCGGAATCTTTAATAAACTCCAAAATGCTAGGTCGCCGAAGTGAGTCATATCAACCTTTGGGCAATCTGAAGGTGGAGCATTCCGGAGAAGCACCGTCCAGTGAATATTACCGAGGCCTGGATCTGGAAACCGGAATTGCGGAGGTGCGTTATTCCCGCGGTACGGCCCGCTACACTCGCGAGGTATTTGTCAGTGCGGTTGATCAGATTATGGCTCTCCGGTATGCCTCGCCTTCACAAGATGTGCTGGATCTTTCCATTTCCCTGGATTCACCGTTACGGCACACGATAAACGATGCGCCGGAAAGTAACAGGCTGAAAATGAACGGCCGGGCGCCAAGCCATATTGCTGACAACTATTTGGGCGATCACCCTCAGTCCGTGCTGTACGAGGAAGGGCTGGGACTTTCCTTTGAGGCGCAGATTCTGATCTTGCATGAAGGCGGGACCCTTGTCAGGGAATCCGGTGTCTTGAAAGTGACAGGAGCAACAACAGTAACCGTCCTGCTTGCTGCGGCAACTGACTTTGCCGGATATGAGGTTATGCCGGGAAGCATTTCCGCAGACCGGATTTCCGGGAAATATGTTGCTTCGCTTAATGCAGCCGCCGAGTTGGGTTACGACGAGCTGCGCAGCAGGCATATCCGGGATCACGGAAGGCTTTTCGGGCGGTTGCAGCTTGATTTGGGCTCAACGGACAGTGCAGCTTTGCCGACGGACGAGCGTCTTGCCCGTTACCAGGCAGGAACAAAGGACCCGGCCTTGGAAGCTCTCTATTTTCAATACGGACGTTATTTGCTAATGGGTAGCTCGAGACCGGGAACACAGCCGGCTCATTTGCAGGGAATATGGAATCCGCATATGCAGCCGCCTTGGAACAGCAATTATACGACAAATATTAATACGGAAATGAACTATTGGCCTGTGGAAGTTTGTAATTTGAGTGAATGCCATGAGCCGTTGTTCGGCCTCATTTCGGATTTAAGTCAAACCGGCGCGCGAACCGCGCGAATCCATTATGGCTCCCGGGGCTGGACCGCGCACCATAACGTGGATTTGTGGCGGGCTGCCACACCGAGCGACGGGGATGCAAGTTGGGCGTTCTGGCCGATGAGCGGAGTATGGCTTTGCCGTCACCTTTGGGAACATTATGACTTTGCGCAGGATGAAACCTTTTTGCGGGATACGGCCTATCCGTTGATAAAGGGTGCCGCTGAATTTTGTCTGGACTGGCTTATCGCGGGGCCGAACGGCCAACTGGTAACGGCTCCTTCAACGTCGCCGGAAAATAAATTCCTGACGGTGGATGGAGAGCCTTGCAGCGTATCCGCGGGTTCCACGATGGACCTGTTTTTGATCTCGGAGCTGTTCACGCATTGCATTCAAGCGGCATCCGTTCTTGAAATCGATCAAGCGTGGATTTCCCAGTTGAAAGATACGATGGAACAGATGGCCAAACCGGAAATCGGACCGGACGGGCGCTTGCGGGAATGGAGCGAAGACTTTGCGGAAGCTGAACCCGGCCACCGGCATGTTTCGCATTTATACGGATTGTATCCGGGCGCTGCCATTACGCCGGAAAGCACGCCTGAGCTGGCGGAAGCGGCGCGGAAATCGCTGGATAGCCGGATCAGCCAAGGAGGCGGACATACAGGCTGGAGCTGTGCCTGGCTGATTAATCTGTATGCCAGACTCGGGGATGGAGAAGCAGCGTACCGGTTTGTAAATACGCTGTTATCCCGCTCGACCTATCCGAATTTATTCGATGACCATCCGCCGTTCCAGATTGACGGTAATTTCGGAGGAACCGCAGGGATCGCCGAAATGCTGATTCAGAGCCACCGGAACGGGATACATCTGCTGCCTGCGCTGCCGAAAGCCTGGCCCACCGGAAGCGTTAGCGGACTCAAGGCAAGAGGCGGCTACACGGTCAGTGCGGATTGGATCGAGGGACGTCTTACCGAAGCTGTCATCACGGCTTCGCGCAGCGGTTGGTGTACGGTCCGTTATGAGGAACCGATTACCGTCACTAAGTCGGACGTTACGAGCGAGCCGGAGAAAGAACTTACGTTTTGGGCGGAGCCTGGCGAAACTTACCGGATTCATGGATATATGAAGAAATAGCAAGCAGATATAATAGATTATGAAGGCTGTCCCATCGGTCCATTGTTGGCCTGTGAGGGCAGCTTTATTTTTCATAGGATGACGGTTTGATGATAAGCATTGCTGAATTACTGCCAGTTAGCAGTATCATTAATGCAGCTTGCGGAACTGCTGCGGGGTCATACCCGTATGCTTGCGGAACGTAGCCACAAAATGGCTGGTGTCGCGAAAACCGGTTAATCCGGCAATGCTGGATACGGTGAGGTCCGGATCTCCGACCAGGGCTTCTTTCGCCTTGTGAATGCGCATTTGTACGAGGTAAGCATAAGGGGATAGGCCAAAGGTAAGCTGGAACAGCTTGCTTAAATGCCGTCCGGATATGCCGAGCACTTCGGCTAAGGTATCCAGTCCGAGATCGGGGTTCCCGAAATGTTTTTCCATCCACTTGAGCAGGGGATTCAGCTTCTCCATATTTCGGGTGACGGATATGCTGCTCGCTTGCCCGAATTTGCTTAATAGCCCGAGGAAACGATAACTCTGGGTGGAGGTTTCGAGGCCGAACAAGTCATCCCCGGTATCTAACTGCTCAAGCATCGATCCCAGTAGCGGGGCCAATGGAGAATCAGGCTCCCAGCGAAAAAAAGCGGGTTCGGAGATGGCGAATGCGGAAAGAATATGGCTTGTCGCTTCCCCCCCGAACGTCAGATAGAGCGTCCCCCATATTTTCCCTTCGGAAGTTTCGTAAGTATGCGGCATGCCGGGAGGCAGAAGCAGGCCGGTATACGGCTCAAGTACGACGGTTTCGTTGCCGTAAGTCAGCCTTCCTTCACCGGCCTCGGTTTGAATCCAGTGATAACAGGGGTAACCTTCGGGACGTGTGACTTTCTCTTGATTCGGGTTGTAGCCGATACTTTCGACAAGTAGAGGGAGATGAGGGTTTCCGGAAGGGGAAAAGACGTATCGCCGGTACGCTGGCGTTAGCATGGATGGAGCCTCCTTCTTGTTCCATATTATTATATTCAAATTCAGAAATATTATATATCAAGGGCTAAGTTTTGATTTTACAATGGTAATATAATTATATCATATAAAAAGGATGTGTTCGCAGTGATCAATGATAAGCTGCCGAAAATATGGTACGGCGGGGACTACAATCCCGAGCAATGGGACGCTGAGATTTGGAAAGAGGACGAGCGGATGTTTAAACTCGCCGGCATCGATGTGGCGACCGTCAACGTATTCTCTTGGGCGCTGAACCAGCCCGATGAGGAGACTTACGATTTTGCCCAACTTGATGAAACCATGGACCGTTTGTACAAGAGCGGAGTTTACACTTGTCTGGCAACAAGCACGGGCGCTCACCCGGCATGGATGGCACGAAAATATCCTGACGTAACCCGTGTGGACGTACAAGGCAGAAAACGCAAATTTGGCGGACGTCATAACTCATGTCCCAATTCGCCGACCTACCGCAAGTATTCCGTTCGCATGGCCGGCAAGCTGGCGGAGAGATACAAAGACCATCCCGGTCTGCTGATCTGGCATATCTCCAATGAATACGGCGGCTACTGCTATTGCGACAATTGCGCTGCCGGTTTCCGAAATTGGCTTCAAGAACGCTACGGAGACCTGGACGCGTTGAACAAAGCGTGGAATACCCGTTTCTGGGGCCATACGTTCTACGACTGGGAAGACATCGTTCCTCCGAGTGAGCTGAGCGAAGAATGGAACGGCAACCGGACCAACTTCCAGGGCATCTCGCTGGACTACCGCAGATTTATGTCTTACAGCCTGCTGGAATGCTATAGATTGGAGTATGAGGAACTCAAGAAGCACACGCCGAATATTCCGGTTACGACGAATCTGATGGGCTTCTACCCGGAGTTGAATTATTTCGAGTGGGCTAAATATATGGATATCGTGTCTTGGGACAACTATCCTTCCCTGGATACGCCGGTCAGCCACACGGCCATGACCCATGATCTGATGCGGGGACTGAAAAGCGGAGATCCGTTCATGCTGATGGAGCAAACGCCGAGCCAGCAAAACTGGCAAGCCTACAACTCGCTCAAGCGTCCGGGCGTTATGCGCTTGTGGAGCTATCAGGCCGTGGCCCGGGGCGCGGATACGGTGTTGTTCTTCCAGCTTCGCCGTTCCATCGGCGCGTGCGAGAAGTACCACGGCGCGGTGATCGAGCATGTCGGCCACGAGCACACCCGCGTATTCCGTGAATGCGCCGAGCTTGGCCGGGAACTGGAACAGCTTGGCGATACGCTGCTGGATGCCCGGACGGAGGCGAAAATCGGGATTGTTTACGATTGGGAAAATCGTTGGGCCACCGACCTTTCGAGCGGTCCGACCGTCGCTTTGAATTATGAAAAAGAGGTTCATAAATATTACGATGCCTTGTTCAAGATGCATATCGAGAGTGATATGGTATCCGTCGAAGAAGACTTCGGCAAGTACGAAATCGTCATTGCCCCGGTCATGTACATGGTTAAACCCGGCTTTGCGGAAAAGGTGGAGAAATTCGTTTCGAACGGAGGGACCTTCGTCACGACGTTCTTCAGCGGCATCGTGAATGAGAATGACCTCGTAACGACCGGGGGATATCCGGGAGAACTGCGGTCCGTGATGGGCATCTGGGCGGAAGAGATCGACGCGCTGTTCCCGGACCAGAAGAACCAGATCGTGATGAAGCAGTCATGGGGGAAACTGAATGGGCAATTCGAGTGCGGTCTGCTCTGTGACCTCATTCATTCCGAAGGAGCCGAAGTATTGGCGGAGTACGGCTCGGAGTTCTACGAAGGGATGCCTGTCCTGACGGTGAACCGCTTCGGGAACGGACGCGCCTATTATGTGGCCAGCAGCCCGGAGGCTTCGTTCCTTGAAGGATTCCTCGCTAACCTGTGCGAAGAGAAAGGAATCAAACCGCTGCTAAACGCTCCTGAGGGCGTGGAAGTGGCACGTCGTGTGAAGAACGGCATGGAATACCTGTTCCTGCTGAACCACAATGCCGATGCAGCCGTGGTGGAAACCGGCGCGGACGCCAAGAAGGAACTGCTTGGCGGAGAAACGGTGTCGGGGGCCGTCACGGTACCCGGACGCGGCGTCTTGATTTTGGAGCGCGCCAAAGCTTAACATGTACCTATTGACCGTTTGAATCGGAAAAAATGAATGGACCCTGCAAAGTACCTGAACGGCTTCTGAGTATAGACCAACGCTTTGTGGTGGATGACGGAGGAATGTCGGATGGACAATGCAATTAAGCGGCAACTAAGCGCAGGGGATTTGGAAGCTTTGGTAAGCCGCGCTTTCGGCGGGGAAAAAAAGATTGCTTCAGAACTGGAGCTGAAAGACGGCTGGTTCAATTCCGCCTATGCCCTGACTTTCAATGATGGCACCCGGTCCGTCCTGAAGGTGGCTCCCCGGGTTGAAGCCGGAATGATGCGTTACGAGCGGAATGTCATGAGAGCCGAGGTGGAAGTGCTTCGCCTTCTGAAGGAAACCGGGTCGATCCCGGTGCCGGAAGTCTATTATTATGAAGCAGAGCGGGACGGTTGCGAGTTCTTCTTTATGGAGTTTCTTTCAGGGGAACCGTACAACAAAGTAAAGGAAGCTCTTTCCCATGAGGAACGAAAGGGGATCGAAGAAGAACTGGGCCGGTTGAGCCGCCGCCTGAATGAGATCTCCGGCGAGCGTTTCGGTTACTATGCTCAGGAAGAGAAGCAGGGTAAGGAATGGACGGACGTATTTAAAGACATGGTTGCCGGTCTGCTTGCCGACGCTGCGGATGCCCGGGTGGAGTTGCCTGCAAGCGACGAAGAGTTCATGGCCTTGCTCGATGAGCGCAGGGCAAGCCTGGAGGAGGTTATCGAACCGCGCCTCGTCCATTGGGATCTGTGGGACGGCAACTTGTTCGTCCAGGACGGCCGGATTACCGGATTGATCGATTGCGAAAGAGCGCTATGGGGCGATCCTCTTATGGAGTACTATTTCCGGGGATTATTCGGGGGAAATCCGGCTTTCTTGAGCGGATACGGCAAGGAATCCTTCACCGGCGCCGAAAAAGAGCGGCTGCAGCTTTATGATTTGTATCTCGCGCTGATTCTGCATATCGAGTGCACCTATCGGCAATATAGTGATCAGAATCATCACAAATGGGCGGCGGGGCTTTTAAAACAGTGCTGGGATGGAATGCGCCGAGAGTCGAAGACAACCTAAACTTAACCTGTAAATGACGGGTTACGGCATAAAAAAGGGGCTATCCTTCAGGGTCGAAACAGACCGGAGAGGATAGCCCCTTTGTTGTGCTATTTATATGTTAAGGCTTAACTCCGCTCCAGAATCGTGTTCAATGTGGTGCGGTCGAGGCCTTTGACCAGCTTGGTCAACAGTTCTTTGGCTGCGGCATAATCGTCGGTATGAATGATCGAGGACGAGGTATGAATGTAGCGCGAGCAAATGCCGATGACCGTGGAAGGAACCCCGATCCCGCTCAAATGAACTTGTCCGGCATCCGTACCGCCCGGCGACACGAAATACTGATATTTGATCTTATGGGTATCTGCCGTATCCTGGATATATTCCACCATCCCGCGGTGGGTGAGCATCGTCGGATCGTAAATTCGGAGCAATGCGCCCTGTCCCAATTGGCCGAATGCTTTTTTGTCGCCGGTGGTGTCGTTCGCGGCGCTGGCGTCGAGGCCGAAGAAAATATCCGGCTGAATCAGATTCGCCGCAGTCCGCGCACCGCGTAGGCCGAGCTCTTCTTGTACGGTGGCTCCGCAGTACAGCGTATTGGGCAGCTTCTCGCCGCGCAGCGCCTCCATCAGCTCGATGGCAAGGCCTACGCCGTAGCGGTTATCCCACGCTTTGGCCATAATTTTTTTCGGATTGACCATCGGCGTAAATTCACAGATCGGGACGATTTGTTGTCCCGGCCGAACCCCGGCCGCTTCGGCTTCCTCGCGGCTGTCCGCCCCGATATCCAGGTACATCGTCTTGATATCGACGGGTTTGCTGCGCTGGGCCTCATCCAGCAGGTGGGTCGGGGTCGAACCGACAACGCCGACGATCCGGCCCTGCGGGGTAATGATTTGCAGGCGCTGCGCCAATACGGCCTGACTCCACCAGCCACCGAGCGGCTGGAAATGCACCATGCCGTTATCGGTAATGCCTGTGGTCATAAAGCCTACTTCGTCCAGATGTCCTGCGACCATGACCCGGGGTCCTTGATCATCGCCTCGCAGGACACCGAACAGACTTCCCAGACGGTCTTGCACGAATTCTTCGGTGTAAGCCGATAGCTGATTTTTGAACCAGACACGAAGTTCGCGCTCAAATCCCGGGGCAGCGGGAAACTCGGTCAATTGTTTAAAAAGTTCCTTTGTTTTTTCGTTCATTGATCGTTCTCTCCTTTCCATCACTATTTAGTATGTACCAGCTTTCAAGGAATGTCTATGTTCCGGAATTGCGACAAAATAAAATCCACATTTTGAAGTGGCACCGGAGCAGCAGATGGCTCATATACTGCAGCAAAGTTCTTTTCGAAAGAGCCTAAGGGGGCGAAGGAGGCAAGTCATGATGGAGCGGTATTCCAAAGACTGGCTGGTGATCTTGTTATTGTTCATTCTGCTGGTCATCATCCTTCAATATCTTTAATCATAAACAAAGGTGTCAGAGCAGCGGTTTCCGATAGGGAATCCGCTGTTTTTTTGTCCGTCCGGCTATGGATGATTTACCAAACATAACAAATGTCCCACTGACAAATAATGAATGTACGACGTAAGAAAAAAGATCCGCTATTTGGACCTGCAATAGAAAATGTACGAAGGAGGGATGGCGATTGCCAGCAAAATCGAAATCGAGATCCGGTGCCCGCGTGAAGCTGAATTCTATGTCGCTGACCGAAGAAGATTACAAAGAAATCGCCAAAAAGCATAAGCCTAAAACTAATATTTTCGGGAACTGCCTGAAGGCGTTTCTTGTCGGGGGACTGATCTGCCTGATCGGACAATGCATCCAGCAGCTATTTATGACATTCGGAGGCATGACTTCCAGGGAAGCAAGCAGCCCGACGGTTGCCGTGTTGATCATTATTTCCATCATTCTCACCTCTTTTGGAGTGTACGACAAAATCGCCCAGTGGGCCGGTGCGGGAACGGCGGTGCCCGTGACCGGGTTCGCCAATTCCATGTGATCTTCGGCGCTGGAATCCAAGGCGGAAGGTTTGGTTTTGGGCGTAGGGGCCAATATGTTCAAACTTGCGGGATCCGTCATCGTTTTCGGCGTCGTCGCGGCCTTTTTGGTCGGCGTGGTGCATGTCATTTTCGGTTTGGGAGGATCGCACTGATGATGCTAACCGGCTTGCAGTCCTGGGAATTTAAATCGAAGCCGGCCATTATCGGAGCGGCGACCGTGGTCGGCCCGGAAGAAGGGCAAGGCCCGCTGTCGGGCGATTTTGATTTCGTGTACGACAATCTGGAGATCGACGAGAAGACTTGGGAAAAAGCCGAGCGCAAACTTCTCGAGCACGCCTCGGCGCTGGCGCTGGTGCATGCGGGCATTTCCCGGGAAGAGCTTCAATTTTTTATCGGCGGGGATCTCATGAATCAGATCATCAGCGCCACTTTCGCAGCCAGAAAGATCGGAGCTCCTTATTTGGGCGTCTTTGGAGCATGCTCAACCTCGATGGAAAGCCTGGCACTCGCCGCCTTGATCGTGGATGCCGGGGGAGCGAACTATGCGCTCGCCGGAACGGCCAGCCATAACTGTACTGTGGAGAAGCAGTTCCGGTATCCTACGGAATACGGCTCGCAAAAACCCCCGACGGCGCAATACACGATTACCGGTTCCGGCGCCGCGGTGGTCTCCTCCAAAGGCTCGGGGCCGCGCATTACGCATGCAACCATCGGACGGGTTCAGGATCTTGGCGTGAAGGACCCGTTCAATATGGGGGAAGCAATGGCACCGGCTGCGGCCGATACGCTTGTCGCCCATTTCCGCGATACGGGCCGGGGACCGGAGGATTACGATTTAATCGTGACCGGCGACCTGGCAACGGTTGGACACGCCATCGTTAAGGATGTCCTGGAGAAAGATGGCGTATCCATGAACAAGACGAAATTCAATGACTGCGGACTGATGATTTACGACCGGGACAAGCAGCCTTTCGTGCTCGCCGGAGGAAGCGGCTGCGGGTGCTCCGCGGTCGTGACTTACGGACATATTTTGAAAAAAATGAAAAAAGGAGAGCTGAACCGGGTGCTGATCGTGGCGACGGGAGCGCTGTTGTCTCCGCTGTCTTATCAGCAAGGGGAGAGTATCCCGTGCATCGCCCATGCGGTAGCTCTGGAAAGGGAGGAAGGATTACGATGATATTTCTGTGGGCATTTGTCATAGGGGGATTGTTTTGCGTCGTCGGTCAAATTATGTTCGATGTGTTTAAACTGACTCCGGCGCATACGATGAGTACTTTGGTGGTGATCGGGGCAGTCATGGATGCGGTGGGATGGTACGATCCGCTCGTTAAATTTGCCGGCGCCGGCGCTTCCGTACCGATCACCAGCTTCGGCAATTCACTCGTGCATGGCGCGTTGACCGAACTGGAACGGGACGGATGGATCGGGGTCATCACGGGGATCTTCGATGTAACCAGCGCAGGGATCTCCGCGGCGATCATCTTCTCATTTTTGGCCGCGCTCGTCGTTCGTCCGAAGGGCTGATCACGAGATACAGAAGCTTCTGGAGTTGCCTGTTAAAGCAAAACCTTCAGCCGCCGGCTGAAGGTTTTTTTGTCATAGTTTCGGAAGGTTCCTCACCCTGAAATAATTCAACAACGCTCCCGAAGGGTCTCGAGTATACTTCTTGGACTTACATCATGTACAATAGGAAGAAATAAGCAAAGACAGCATAGATGCGAGAGGACGATCAAATGTCTGGAGGGAATAAACGTGCCCGTAAATGAGCAATCGATGACAACATTGACCGCCGTAAAAGACAATTTGGAATCATGCATTCTTGGAAAATCTTTTGAAATTAATTTGCTGCTCACCGCTCTCCTTGCCGGCGGCCATGTGCTGATCGAAGATGTCCCTGGAACCGGGAAGACGCAGTTGATCAAAGCGCTTGCCAAGTCGATGGACGGCGATTACCGGCGCATTCAATGCAATCCGGATATTTTGCCGAGCGATATTACCGGCGTATCGGTATTTCATCCCCACGAGGAACGGTTTGTGTTCCGTCCCGGACCGGTGATGACAAATATTTTGCTGGCGGACGAGATCAATCGGGCAACGACGAAAACCCAGTCCGCGCTGCTGGAGGTTATGGAAGAGCGCAGCGTTACTGCGGACGGCGTAACTTATCCCTTGCCGAATCCCTTTATGCTTTGCGCCACACAGAACCCGATCGATTTTGAAGGTACTTATATGTTGCCTGAAGCCCAGCTAGACCGCTTTATGCTTAAAATCGGAATGGGGTATCCCGATACGGCCACCGAAAAAAACATGCTCTTCACCCATAGTCAGGGACAGCCTGTCGACCAGTTGCGCCCGGTGACCACTATGGAACAAATCGCCGCCATTCAACGCGAAATCCGCGAAGTGCACATCGGCGAGTTGCTGACGGACTATCTTCTGGAAATCGTGCGGCGTACCCGGGAACATGAAGCCGTGCTGCTGGGCGCGTCGCCCCGGGCTTCGCTCGCCTTTATGACGGCGGCTAAAGCATTCGCGTTTTTGCAGGGACGCTCTTACGTCTTGCCTGACGATTTAAAAATTCTGGCCCCTTACGTGCTTGGACACCGGATTTTGCTGCGTCCCGAATCCCGGCTGGACAGCATGAATTCTGGCCAAGTGTTGCAGCAGATTTTACGGCAGGTTCAGGTGCCGATATCTGCGGGACGGTAATTTATGCGTGCGGTACTGGAAACATTCAGATCTGGGCTCTCCTCGCTGAACTTTTGGAAGATAGCCTTATTGTGGCTGGTATGTTTGTTTTACGTATTGTTTCAAGGCGGCAAAACGTCGTTGATGCTGTTTACGATGGTATCGCTATTGGCTTTATACTGGGTGATCGGCGGCTTGGGCGGAATCAAGCGCGTGAAAGGCTCGCGCAGCTTATCGCAGGAAGGCGAAAGGTCGGGAATGCTGAAAGCCGGGGACCAAGTCCATGTCAAGCTTCAGGTACAGCCTCCGAAATTTATGCCGCTTTCTTACATCGTGGTCAGAGAACATTTGCAGCGGCACAATGGGGACTCCTGGATGTTCGAAGACAGCGTTGTTCCTCATTTTCGCAAAGAGAGCACAATCATGTATCAGACGCCTCCGCTGGAGCGGGGAAAGTACGTATTTACCGGCACGGAGTGCCATTCGGAAGATATTTTCGGCCTAATGAAGCATAAAGGCGTATTCGAGACCGGCGGGGAGTTCCGTATTCTTCCGAGGACCGTGTTTATTCCCCATTGGCGGCTTCAGAGCCGTAATTCGCGCCTGGCCGGACCGGAAACCGCGGTGGCCCTGTCTCGCAGGGAAACGACCCAGATCAACGGGGTCCGGGATTATATTTACGGCGACCGGATTTCCAGGATTCACTGGAACGCAACGGCGAAGACGGGGACCTGGAAATCGAAGGAATTTGAACACGAATCGCTGCCGAAGACGATCCTGGTGCTGGATGCGCATTCGATCAGCTACGTACAGCCTTCCCAATTCGAATTGGCGGTATCGACAGCCGCATCGCTCCTGGAATACGGGGCACGGGAGAGAATCAGCATGGGGCTGTGCACCTTGGGCAAAAGCTTCCGCGGATTTCTTCCGGCGGAAGGATATCTGGAGCGCCAGCAGATGCTTCATCATCTGGTGGATATTAATGCGGACGGTTACGGCGCCTACAAGGATAAGCTGGAGGCCAAGCGGGAGTATTTCCCGTCGGGCGCGTTTTTTATTTTGATCAGCCCGCTGGCCGATGATAAGATGCTCGGTATTATGCGCTGGGCCAAATCGCGTTATATGACGCCGTATCACATTCATACGGCGAATTCGGGTACAGGTGCAAGCCGGCAAGGGCAATGGAAAGCGGCTCTTCAGGAAAGAGGGATGAAAGGGGTTTCAATCTCTTCGCTGAGCGAACTTCCTTCAGCTCTGGGAGGTGGCCGATGATGAACCGTTCCAAAGACCGCCGGTTTTCCTGGTACCGCATACTTTCGGTATTATGGCTGCTTCTGATCGCCATGCCATGGATTGATTATACGGAACCTTTATGGTTTGAAGAGACTACAGCTCTTGTTACCGTGACGCTGTTAACGGTTGCCGCGATCGAGATGCTTCCTTTGGGAGCCGTCTGGCGCTGGGTCATAAAAGCCATTGCGGTAATCGTAGTCTGGCGGATCGTATTGGTCGCCTATCAAGTGTATATTCCGGCCGGCAGATGGTTTCCGGATCAGTTACGCGAGATGGCCCAGCAATTTACGCCTTATATTTGGTTTTCATTGGCGGCCTGGGCGTTTTTTGAACTCGCGCTGGAACTGCTGACCGGAAAAAAACGTATTTTGATCTTTTTGGCCGCTGACCTGGTGGCTTTTGCCATCCTGGACTCATTTACTTCCTATTATTTATGGCAAAATGTAGCCTGGACGGTGTTCGGGGGACTCGGATGGCTGGTCAGCCTGCACTTCCGCTCATTTCAGCTCAAATATCCGCAAGGCTGGAGCCGGCTTCGGAGCCAGCCGGTTAAGATCGCCGCCAATATACTTGTTATTTTTGCCTGCGTTCTCTTGATCGGAATCAGCATGCCGTCGGTATCTCCGGTGTTAACGGATCCGTATACCGCATGGAAAAACAGGGAGAACGGAGCCGGGGGGAGCGCCGCAATTCCGGCCTCCGCGGCGGCGGGAGCCGTCACGATTATTGCTCCGCAAGAAGTCATCTCCGGCTATAGCCGGGACGACACGGAGCTTGGCGGCGGTTTTGAATTCAGTTACAGCCCGGTGATGTCGGTGGATACATCCGTTAGATCCTACTGGCGCGGAGAGACGCGCCGGAATTATACCGGCAAGGGATGGATGGACCTGCAAGATGAAGCACGGAACTACGAAGTCTACCAGGGAAGCTCCACCGGAGAGTTGCCGGGCACGAAAATTGCTCCGAAAGCAACCATTATGCAGGTAGAGCAAACGATTACGATGCAAAACGAGGAAGTCTATCCCGTATTGTTCGGCGGTTATTCTATCGGTAGCGTGGAACTTATGGATGAGGAGCAGCAAACCGGGGCAACCATGATGTGGGCGCCGAAAGAAGCCGAGCTCCACTGGGGCGGGAACAAGCAGGCTTTGAGCAGTCAGGAACCCGTGGAACGCCTCTATCCGAAAAAATATAAAGTTATGGCGAACATCCCGGTCATTCCGCTGGAAGAAGTACAGCAGGCTACTTTCGAGGAACTGTACACGGGTACGCAAGACAGTGAATATCTGCAAATCCCGTCTGAGTTTCCGGAGCGGATCCGGGAGCTTGCCGTTCAGGTTACCGCTGAAGGTTCCACGCCTTATAAGAAGATGGAACTCTTGCAGGCCTATCTCCGGCAAAATTATGAATACACCAATAAACCCGACTTGTCCCGAATAGAAAGCGAGGACTTCGTGGATTCATTTCTGTTCGAGATCAAGCAAGGATACTGCGATTATTATTCCACTTCTATGGTAATGATGGCGAGATCGCTGGGTATTCCGGCACGTTGGGTCAAAGGGTATGCGCCGGGCAACCAGCCTGAACCCGAATACATGCAGCGATTTCCGGAATCGGGGATGGCATACCGGGTGAATAATGCCGACGCGCACTCCTGGGCTGAGCTGTATTTCGGCGACTACGGTTGGATTCCGTTCGAAGCAACTCCCGGTTTTGACGCACCGGTACTGTATGAACAGGACGGAAGTGTAGTGACAATTACAGACGAAGCCTTGTTGGATAGCGGGACCGCCAAACAAGACGCTGGCTTCTTGGATGAAATAAACCCGAAGGCGATCCGAAACGTATTTCTGGTTGCGCTTGCGATAGTTTTGGCGTGGGCTCTGTACCAAATGCGGGCCGCGTTTTACTATGGATTTTACAGATTGCGCCTGGGACGGCCTTTGACGATTGAGGAGAAGATTGTTCTGGAGACGCATCGCGTAGTCCGCAGACTGCGGTGGCGAGGGTTTGAGCGGAGCGGAGACGAAACGCTAAGGGAATCATTTGGCCGCTGGAAAGAGAAACAGCCGGAACTGACGGCGTCCCTGGACGCGCTGCTGCGGGAATTTGAGCGGGCTAGTTATAGCCGGCAGGCGTTTTCGCCGAATCAATGGAAAATCGTCCAGGAGATCTCCCGCAAGCTGATCCGGATGACCCGGAGAAGAACCGGCGGACATGTTACGCAACGTTTCAGAATATGACGGCAAGTTGACTAATCCCCGGTGCTTGCACCGGGGACGTTTTCTTTTTTAAAATATAAATATAAAGCAGGGACAGAATATGGTATAGTTTGTCGTATGAAACCGAGGTGAACGTACATTGTTTGAAAGATTTTTGCCAAAACTGCGGGTCAACAGCGTCTTTGATATCGACCTCCAAGGCCTGTATGAACAAGGGTACCGGGGAATCATTACGGACCTGGACAACACGCTGGTCGGGGCCAAAGCCCCTTTGGCTACGCCCGAACTGGTGGAATGGTTCGAAAAGGTAAAGAAAGCCGGATTTAAACTTGTGATCGTGTCAAACAATAATTTGGACAGGGTGTCAGTGTTCGCCACCCCCTTAAATATTGAGTTCGTGCATAAGGCGAGAAAACCGGCGGGGTCCTCATTCCGGAAAGGAATGGAAATCATGGGCCTTGACCCGAAAGAGACGATCGTAGTCGGCGATCAAATGATGACCGACATATTGGGAGGCAACCGGCAGGGGTTGTTTACCGTTCTGGTACTTCCGATATCTGCCGGCGACGAGGGTTTCGGCACCCGCATTAACCGGCGGTTGGAGCGGATCGTCAAGCATCGTTTAGGGAAATCGGGATTATGGCTTGAGGAGGAAAAACAGAAATGACAGACAAGCGGAGCGAAGAACGACAATTCCGCTGCAGCGGCTGCGGGATCAAACTGCAGAGCGAAGAGCAGAACCAACCGGGGTATACCCCGAAGCAGGCACTTACGCGGGAGCCGGTCATTTGCCAGCGGTGCTTCCGGATCAAAAACTACAATGAATCCTCATCGGTTACGGTGGAACAGGACGAGTTCCTGCGGCTGCTCGGTCAGATCGGCGGGAAAGAGGCACTGGTCATTCACATCGTCGATATTTTTGATTTTCACGGCAGCGTGATTTCGGGGCTTCAGCGTTTTATCGGTAATAACCCGGTACTGCTCGCGGTTAATAAAATCGATCTGCTGCCCAAAGTGACCAATTGGAACAAGCTGCGGAACTGGGTACAAAAAGAAGCGAAGGATCTCGGGCTGAAAATTGAGGACGTCGTGCTCTGCAGCGCGAAGCAAAGCAGCGGCTTTGACCGCCTGCTGGAAGCGTTGGCAAGATACCGCGGCGACCGGGACGTGTACGTGGTCGGCGCGACGAATGTCGGCAAATCGACGCTCATCAACCGGCTGATCCGCGATTACAGCGATCTCGATCAGGAACTGACCGTGTCCAGATATCCGGGAACGACGCTGGATATGGTGCATATTCCGCTGGACGACGGGAGATCGATTATCGATACGCCGGGCATTATGTATCCGTCAAGATACAGCGAGATCGTGAGCCCGGAGGATCTGGGCATCCTTTTGCCGGACAAACCGTTGAAGCCGACGGTGTATCAGTTGAATGAAGGGCAAACCATTTTCTTCGGCGGATTTGGACGTTTCGATTTTATCCAGGGGGAACGTCAATCGTTTACCTGCTTCGTGAGCGGGCGGGTTCCGCTGCACCGGACCAAGCTGGAACGCGCGGACGAATTGTTTGCGGATCACGCGGGCGAACTGCTGGCCCCTCCAACCCGGGAAAACCTGGAGAAGCTTCCGGAATGGACGCGGCATGAGTTCCGGGTTGCGAAAGGGAGCCGGTCCGATCTGTTTATTTCCGGTTTGGGCTGGATCAAAATAAATAATGAATCGGGTGCGGTTGTGGCTGTTCATGTGCCCAAAGGCATTAAAGTGATGATTCGGCCTTCGGTGATCTAGTCTTTTTCTCGTTTACGGAAGGGATCAAAGGGGGAAAACTATGAATGTCATAGAGAAAGAGCGGGAGGGAAATCCATTGCCGCTGTTGCTTGGCGTCATGGGGAATCCGATCATTCAGTCCAAGTCTCCGGCGATGCACATGGCGGCGCTTCAGGCTGCGGGTATCCAGGGAAGTTACGTACCGCTTCACGTAAAGGAAGAACGTTTGCAGGAAGCGGTTCAGGGGATACGCGCGCTGGGTTTTCGCGGCGTCAATGTAACGGTTCCGCATAAAGTCGAGGTTATGAAATACTTGGACGAGATCGATGAAGGAGCCCGTGCCATCGGTGCGGTCAACACGATCGTCAATGACGGCGGAGTGCTGAAAGGCTATAATACGGATGGCATCGGCTACATCCGTTCATTGAAAGAGGAAGCTGAGCCGGATTTGTCCGGAAAGCGGGTCATGGTGCTCGGTTCCGGCGGCGCTGCGCGCGGCATTGTGCATGCCCTGCTGCAGGAGGCGCCTGCCCGGGTAACCGTGGCGAACCGTACGGCGGAGAAGGCGGAGAATTTGGCCCGGGAATGGAGCCATCTCGGTCACCTTCAGGGTTGCGGCATGGACGAGGCCGGGGATCTGTTGCCGGAAATTGATATTTTGATCAATACAACCTCCGTCGGGATGTATCCGCATCCCGGACAAATGCCGTTGGATGCGGCTAAGCTGCCTTCCGGTATCGTCGTCAGCGACCTTATCTATAATCCGCTCTGGACGGAACTGCTCGTTCAGGCGGAACGGAAGGGCTGCACGGTCCATAACGGAATCGGGATGTTCGTTTATCAAGGCGGATATGCCTTCGAGTATTGGACCGGCAGGCCGGCTCCCGTGGAAGCGATGCGGTCCGCGGTGCTAAGCAGTTTGGCTTAGCCGCTGACGAGGTATGGCCTAGCCGCCGTTTTGGCGCCCCACGATTTCATCCAATCGGGTATGAGGCGTACGACGCAGTCGTTTCTGGCTTAATTAACTGGATTTTCTCCAGTTAATTCCTCGATTTAAGCGATCGAAGGAATTTAACTGGAAAACCTCCATCTAATATGACCGGAATCGCTTTTTACTCAATTGGATCGGCTAATTAACTGGAGGGTTTCCAGTTAATTAGGATGATTCGAGCGATAACCGCCAAATTAGCTGTATATTTTCCAGTTAATTATGCCTTTGATCGGATCATCCGGGCCAATGAGTCAATGGTTATGCCCTATATCTCCAATCAACTATTTTACATTTAGAGGAGTTTTGAAATTACATGCTTACAGGAAAACAAAAACGTTATTTGCGGAGCCAAGCTCACCATCTTCAGCCGATTTTTCAGGTTGGCAAGGGGGGCACGAACGATCAGATCATCCGGCATATTTCCGAAGCGCTGGAACGCCGGGAATTGATTAAAATTTCCGTGCTTAACAACAATTTGGACGATCCGAAGGAAATTGCCGAAGAGCTGGCTTCCGGAGCGGAAGCTGAGTTGGTTCAACTGATCGGAAGAACAATTGTATTGTATAAGGAATCTCGCGAATATAAACAGATCGAGCTTCCTTAAGCGGCAGAGGGGGATGTGGACATGAAGAGAGTCGGCATTATGGGGGGAGCTTTTGATCCGATCCATTTGGGACATTTATTGGCTGCGGAAGCTGCGCGCGAACAGTATCGTCTCGAAGAGGTCTGGTTCATGCCTTCTCATATTCCTCCCCACAAACACCAGGCCGGTGTCAGCGGGGAGCAGCGGCTCGCCATGGTGGAAGCGGCGACGAGTAGCCATCCGGCATTCAAAACGCTCGATATCGAGCTGCGCCGAGGCGGGGTATCCTATACCGTCGATACGATAAAAGAGCTTCGCGGCCAGCATCCGGACTTGAAATTGCATTTTATCATCGGGGCCGACATGGTCAATTACCTTCCAAAATGGGAAGGGATCGAGGAATTGACGGGCATGCTCCGGTTTATCGGTCTGCAGCGTCCCGGAAGTTTTCTTGAACTTGATGCGCTGCCGCCATATATTCAGGACGCGGTGCTTCTTGCCGATATGCCGCTCGTCGACATTTCTTCCAGCCTGATCCGCAAAAGAATCTCCAGCGGATTGTCGGTGCGTTACATGGTGCCCGAAGCGGTGTATGAATATATCGTAAGGAGCGGATTGTATGGAATACACTCGTGATCAATTGATCGGGATCGTCTCCGGACAAATGCCGGCCAAACGTTGGAAGCATGTCGAAGGCGTGATGGAAACGGCGGTGATTCTGGCGAATCGCTTTGGCGGCGATCCGATTAAAGCGGATTTGGCCGCGCTGCTGCACGATTTGGCCAAATTTTGGCCGATCGAGCGGCAGGAAGCCGTTATCCGTGACAATGGCTTGAACCCGGAGCTACTGGAGCATGACAAGCAGCTTTTACACGCGGAAGTCGGCGCTTTTATCTCGCAACGCGATTACGGTATTGCGGATCAAGAGGTGCTGGATGCCATAAGGTATCATACATCGGGCCGCGTAGGCATGACGAAATTGGACAAGATTGTCTGTCTGGCCGATTATATGGAGCCAGGGCGGGAGTTTCCCGGCGTCGAGCGGATTCGCGAACTGGCCGAGCACAGTCTGGAGGACGCGCTGATCGCCGGATTCGATTCGACGATTTCCTTCCTGCTGGAGAAGCGGAAGGCGATTTTTCCGCTAACCGTTTTGGCCCGAAACGATCTCATCAAAGCAAACAGAGCTTTTTTATAAGCTACAACATCTATCTAACTAGGAGGCTGAATGAATGCCGGTATCACCAAATGAATTGCTCAGTATCGCGGTGGCAGCCGCGGAAGACAAAAAAGCGATGAATCTCGTGGCGCTGGACCTGAAAGGAATCTCCATGATTGCCGACTATTTCGTCATCTGTCACGGCAACTCGGACACGCAAGTACAGGCCATCGTAACGGAAGTGCGCAAACGCGCCCAGGAAGCTGGCGTACAGATTCGCGGCATCGAGGGAATGAACTCCGCCCGTTGGGTGCTCATGGACTTGGGAGATGTCGTAGTCCATGTATTCCACCGGGACGAGCGGGAGTATTACAATATCGAGCGTCTGTGGTCGGACGCAAAAGTAGTGGAGAACGTATGAGCCTTATAGCGGGAACGATTATTTCTCTTCCCGTTGATCGGGAAGTGTCGCCTTACGGCTATTTTCTCAGCGGAGGTACGCAGGACGTGCTCCTTCATTACTCGGAGTTGACTCGCAAAGTGCAGCCGGGCGAGACGGTCGAAGTGTTCTTGTTCTACGATACGGAAGACCGGTTGGCCGCAACGATGAAAAAACCGTATCTCACGTTAGGTGAGCTTGCGTTGCTGGAAGTAGCCGACGTGCATCCGCGGCTCGGCTGCTTCCTTGAAATGGGATTGGGACGGCAATTGTTGCTGCCGATCCGGGAGCTCCCCGAACTTCGGGAGCTGCATCCTCAAGTGGGGGACCAGGTCTATGTCGTGATGGAGCATGACAAGCAAGGACGCTTGAAGGCCAAGCTTGCCGGGGAGCAGGAACTCGCTCCGCACGCTTTTCACGCGCCGACGACCTGGAACAACCAATGGATGGAAGCGGTAGTTTATAAACCGCTGCAAATGGGGACGTTCGTCATCGTGGACGGAGGGGTGCTTGGATTCGGAGCGATCGGCATGATCCATTCCTCCGAGCGCATCCGGCTGCTGCGTTTGGGCGAGCGGGTCAAGGTCCGCGTTTCGCATATCCGCGAGGACGGGCGAATCAACCTGTCGATGGTGCCCCGCAAAGAAATCGGCCGCGACGAAGATGCCGATCGCATTCTGGCTTACCTGGAGAGCCGTCCCGGCGGAGGGATGCCGTTCTCTGACGCTACCGCGCCCGACCTGATCAAGCAGCGGTTCGGCATTAGCAAATCAGCGTTCAAGCGTGCGCTCGGCAAGCTGATGAAGGAAGGCAAGATCACGCAGAGCGAGAATTGGACCTACCTGGCTTCCGCATTGAAGGACAAGGAAGAGACCAAACCGGAATAAGCCGATGATCCACAATGATCAAATTGAGCGATTCTAAAACACGAATTTCAAATAAACTGTACCTGCAACGACAGATGTGCGGAAATGAAAGTGCGGTGACAGCCATGGTATCATACCGAAAGTTTGCCTATGTTTACGATGAATTGATGGAAGACATGCCTTATCCCGACTGGATACGTTTTGCCCGTCAAGCCTGGGAAAAGCACGGCATGCCGAAAACGGTAGTGGACCTCGGTTGCGGAACGGGCAGTATTACCATTCCGCTCGTAAACGCCGGTTTTGATGTAACCGGAATCGATCTGTCTTCGGATATGCTGGCGGTAGCCCGGCGCAAGATGGAAGGGACGCCGCAGGGCTCCCGCTTGTTCCGCGATGGCGGCGTGCGTTGGGTCCAGCAGGATATGACGGAATGGGAAATGCCCGAACCGGTCGATTCGGTAATTTCTTTTTGCGATTGCCTGAATTACCTGCTGGAAGAGGAGGACATCGTCCGTACTTTCCGCAGAACCTATGAAGGGTTGAAGCCGGGCGGTACTTTTCTGTTCGATGTTCATCATCCGAATACGCTGCGTCGCTATGAAGAGGAGCAGCCGTTCATTTGGGACGAATCCTCCGTGGCTTACATCTGGACCTGCGAGCGGGATGATGCGCGGGATGAAATCGAACATCATCTCACTATTTTTGCCCGTGAAGAGGAGAGCGGCCCCGGTCTGTACCGGCGTTTCGAGGAAAATCACGTACAGCGGGCTTACGATCCGGAATGGATGAAGAGCCAGTTGTTACGGTGCGGATTCCGGGATGTCACCTGCTACGCGGACTTCGAGTGGATGGAAGCGACGGCGGATGCGGCCAGACTATTCTATGTCGCTGTAAAATAGGGATCGGGAGACACTTCGATATCGGGCTTCTCCTGAGTAGGAAAAGACCTTGTCTTGGATCTCCAGGCAGGGTCTTTCTGCAGAATGAAGACTGTTCTTGATTTTGATTGGATAAAATCCAACCAGCCACACGGAAGCCGACTACCAAGGAGGTCTGATTGGATAAAATCCAATCAAAAACCATATTTCCGCACGGGTCGAGGGAAAATGGTCTGTTTCCCTGGATTTTTTCCAAGCGAAGCACGGAAACGGCAGCCGCAGGACAGAGTCCGCTGGATTTTTTCCAATGAGAACAAAACCGATCGGTGCACCTACACCCCAACAAATTCATGCATCAATGGTCTGTTACTTAAAACTATCCCGTTTTGATACTTCGCGGCGGCGGTTTTACTTGGTATAATTTAAGCAGCACCTTGTAAATTGCGGGAGGGCGGGCCGGCACAGCGATCCGGACACAGGCTATTCATGAAGAAAGGCGTCATCTTGTCCATATCGATGATCGGACTATTTATTGATTAATGCAGGTAGTTTAAGCCGGAGAATGAGCTCCAAGGATTTCAAAACGTACATACGGCATAATAAACGCGCGTTTATTTCTGGGAATTTGACGGACGAGTTCGGCTTGTAATCCAAACTATCTTTGCCGCCTATTGAAGCAAAACAAGGGAATTCTCGATTATTTTAAAGGTGAAGGAGATTGTTTCGATGAACAATAAGGTGATTTTATTCCAAGGAGATTCAATTACGGACGGGAATCGCGATCGCGGGACCGATCTTAACCATGTGTTGGGGCATAGCTATGCTTATATGATTGCTGGGAAGCTAGGTCATGAAAATGCAGCGCAAAGACCGCTGTTCGTGAACCGCGGAGTGAGCGGGGATCGCGTTTCCGATTTGTACGCACGGTGGAATGAAGATGCGATCAGCCTTAAACCGGACCTTATTAGCATTTTAATCGGCGTGAACGACGCCTGGAGAATCGTATCCGGCGAACCTAGCGGGGCGACGGACCGGTTTGAAAAGGCTTACGTCCATTTGCTGACCGAAACTCGGGAAGTGTTGCCGCAAGCGAAACTGGTATTATGCGAACCATTCACCCTGAAAACGGGGGCAACGCAGGAAAATTGGGATCATTGGACGGAATTGATGACGAAATATCAAGCCCAGGTTCGTGAGTTGGCGGATCGGTTCGATGCCGTTTTTGTTCCGCTCCAGGATGCTTTTGACGCCGCGGAGAAGACGACGGATGCAGCTTATTGGTTGTGGGACGGGGTGCATCCTACGGCAGCGGGCCATCAACTGATTGCCGAGCGCTGGCTTGACGTAGTTGGCCGGAGCGGGTTGCTGGATTAAAGAGATTTAGGACACTACCGGCAAGGCTGAGCAGAAATACTGCCAGCCTTTTTTTGTGGATCGTTACCTGTCCGATTTGAGAGTTAGCGGTTCCGGATTAAGTCCGGGATCAGGATTCAGAATTATGGATCAAGGTATGCGGCCGGTGTTTGAAGACTTTGCCGAAAGGGTAATTTCTCGGAATAGAATGTTAATTAGCTGATGTTCTGGATATTTCGTCGTCGGCTTGTTTTTATGGCTTGAGGAGCCGTTTAGGCCTGATTTAAAAATTAATTAGTTATTGCGATTAGATTTCAGTATAATTAAACATAGATCAGTCTGCATTATTCTAGAGAGGATTAACCGCATAATGAATGAAGCAAATACGAAACCAGCAAATACGGCAAAGCCGAACCGGCGGCCCAAATCGTCGCCGCCTCCGGTACGGATTTATTCCCTGGGCGGAATCGGCGAAATCGGCAAAAACATGTACGGCATCGAATATAAGAATGAGATCGTTATTATTGATGCCGGGTTGAAATTTCCGGACTCCCGGTTATCAGGCATTGATTATATCATTCCGGATATCACCTATTTGATCGAAAATCGTCACAAAATCAAAGGTTTGTTCCTGACGCACGGGCATGAGGACCATATCGGGGCACTCCCGTTTGTGCTTCGCCAGCTCTCCGTTCCCGTTTACGGCGGTCCGCTGACGATCGGTCTGGTCCGTGCCAAGCTGGAGGAATACCGCATGCTGGGCGAAGTCAAGCTGCATGTATTCGAGGAAAACGACCGTTTCGATTTCCAGCAGCTATCGGTGCATTTTTTCCGGACAACCCATAGCATTCCCGATGCGTTCGGGATCGTCGTGGATACGCCTTACGGAGCCGTTGTCCATACGGGCGATTTCAAGTTTGACTTTACTCCGGAAGACCGGCCGGCAGACTTGTTCAAAATGGCGAGCGTTGGCGGCGAGGGCGTGCTCGCGCTCTTGGCGGACAGCACGAACAGCGAGAAGGATGGCTTTACCCCTTCCGAACGCAGGGTAGGCAGCGCCATTCTGGAAACTTTCCGGCAGTGCGACGGAAGGATTCTGTTTGCCACTTTTGCGTCGAATGTCCACCGGTTGCAGCAGGTTGTCGAGGCGGCTATGCAATGCAACCGCAAAATCGCCGTCATCGGCCGCAGCATGGAAAAAGTATTCGCGATAGGGCAAGACCTGGGCTATATCCGCGTCCCGGAAGGCATGCTGATCGACGTCAAACACATCGACCGTTACGAAGACCGTCAAGTGCTGATTGTTTGTACAGGCAGCCAGGGCGAACCTAATGCCGCGCTTAGCCGAATCGCATCCGGTGCGCATCGCTCGGTACAGATTTATCCCGGCGATACCGTTATCTTTTCCTCGTCGCCGATTCCCGGCAACACGCAGAACGTCAACCGAAGCATCGACATGCTGATGCGGGCGGGGGCCGAGGTGATCTATGGTTCCATCTTTGACATCCACACTTCAGGCCATGGAAACCGTGAAGATCTGAAATTGATGCTAAGCTTCATCCGGCCCAAATTCTTCATCCCGATCCACGGCGAATACCGGATGCTGTTGAGTCATAAGAAGCTGGCGCTTCAAACCGGCCTGACGGAGGACCGGACATTTATCTTGAACATCGGAGATACCCTGTCGATTTATCGTAACCGCGCCAAACGCGGCAGAACGATTCCTGCGGGAGAAGTGTTTATCAGCAATGGTGAGATGAGGGCGCGGGAAGACGAATTGATGGAAGAGCGACTGGAATTGTCCCAGGAAGGGATCGTCATCGTGGTCATGACCCTGGACCGGAAGACCGGACAGATTTTGGCGGGACCCGATATCGTGACCCGCGGCTTTGTATACATGCAGGATGCCAGACCGTTGTTAAGACGGGCGGAGGCGGTACTGAAACGCAATCTGACGAAACAGGCTGAGCGAGAAGCCTATGACCGGGCCATCTGGATTCGGACGATTCATCGGGTCATGCGGAAGTACTTTATGAAAGAGGTTGGACGAGCGCCTCACATTATGCCTTCTATTTTAGAGGTATAAATCACCATATATGAAACATGAAATAAGCTTCCCGGTCAGGGAAGTTTATTTTTTTTAATGTATTTAATTAATTGACCACTTGTACATAATTTCGTATAATGTGTAAAAAAATAGAAGATTGAGAGGAGGGGCCAAATGAACAGCGTTTCTGCGATTCGTTCTTTGATTTATCATCAAATTGAGAGTAAAGGCTTCAACTTGAACAGCTTGTCAAACCGGTCGGGAATCAACCGGGGCACCCTCAGCGCTATTTTGAACGGCAATCCCCCCAGGCCGATCTCAATCGGTCAACTGGATCTAATAACGGAAGCGTTGGAGCAACCGCGCGGGAAGTTTTATTCGTTATATATTGACGAATGCGTGGATACGGTACAACCTAACCGGCGAAGACTGAAATCCTTTCTTTTGCGCTGTGCCGACATCGGCGAACTGGAATGCATAAACCGGGTGCTTACTCGATTAATGGAAGACCTGAGCTATATCCCGTTGATTTTCGATATCGCTGAACAGCTTTACGGGGAAAAGAAATATGAGGCATCCCGCCCCTTTTACAATGCGGTCGTGGACAGCGAGAAATATCAACACGCTGAACGGCTCGCGATAAGTCAATACAGGCTGTTCAGGCTTGCTTTGGGCGATGATATGGAGCAGAATCTGCTGGCGTCGAACCGCTTTGAACCTTACCGGAAACGTTTGCCGGAGGATTACCAGCTTGAAGCGCTGCTGCATTTGGCTAATGTGTATTATACGCTGCAGAAATGGGACCGGGTGCTGGTTTATGCAGATGAATTAAGAGATCTGGCCAAAGCGGTATATAAAGATTACGAGCGGGCGTTTTTGGAGCGCAAGCCGTTTGAGCTGAGATGCGAAAGACATTTGGTGGTGTATTACGGGCAGGGATATTTGCTTAAGGGGAATGCTTTGGAGCATCAAAGACATTATGAAGCCTCCGCCAAATATATCGAAGGCTACGCGGATCTTAGCTGGTTTGTCGGACTAAACGATCTGGGAAAACAGGAAGTAGAGAAGTTCAAGCTTTTTGCCAAGCTCAATTTGTTCAATCTGGAAGTTCTGCAAGGCAATAAATATATTCTTCCGGCCTATGTCCAACTTCTTAAGGAACATCCATACGAATTGCTCCCCAGTCTGCGGACGATTATTGAAGCCGCTAACATTAACGGTTTTTTTATCGATGATTTGTTGAACCAATTTCAAATTGACACCAGTCTATATATGCAATTCGATAATTACTATCTATCGGTTATGAACAAGGACAGATATTTGGATTTGTGCTATAACTTGATAGTCTATTCCCTTAGGAAAAAGGATAATATGGAAGCGATGGAGAAAATTATTTATAGTCTCAAATATTCCATATCCATTAACAACAAAGAACACTTCATGAAGATTGTGCCATTATTTGAGCAGTATCGGGCTTACGCATCCAAAGAACAGCTTAAGGAATATGAATCTATCATGGAAGGGGTGTTGAAAAATGCGGAAATGGGTGTTGGCCTTAGTGCTTGTGATTAGCCTGGGTGCCGGCTTTGCGGGAGGAAGTGTTGCGCATTCCGGTTCGGTAACTACATTTGCTAACGGTTCGGGGGCTTAATTTCTGAATAATTACTTTGCTCCGATCACATAAGCCGGTTCTATGGGATAAGTCTCATAGAGCCGGCTTTTGTTTCGTTAGCTTCATTTGAAATGAATAAATACTAAGAAAAGTACGGATTAATCTGCAATTATTGCCTAGTTTGGCCCTTATGTTCTATGAGATAATGAACGGAGAAATCATCCGGATCGGGTGAAAATATATATGCTAGTATGACATCAACAGGAGGGAATGGCAGTGATTGAGAAAAGTTCTAAGCTGCAAACTACCCCCAAGGTCGTGACGTTCGGGGAAAGCATGGCCTTGCTGCTGGCCCAAGGGGGAAAGGGACTGGAATATACCGGATCGCTTGAGCCTTCGTTCGGCGGTGCGGAGAGCAACGTGGCGATCGGGTTGGCCCGGCTCGGACATACTTCCGGCTGGTGCGGGCGTTTGGGGAACGATCCGTTCGGCCATCGAATCTATAAGGCGATCCGTGGCGAAGGTGTGGATACGTCCCGCGCACAGTTGACGGACCAAGCCCCAACCGGCCTGATGATCCGGGAAAACGTTGCGGGCAAAAGCTCCGTCTATTACTACCGGAAGCTGTCTGCCGCAAGCTATATGACTCCGGATGATCTGGACGAAGAATACATAGCCGGAGCCCGAATATTGCATGTGACCGGCATTACGCCCGCCTTAAGCGTCTCCTGCATGGAAACGGTGGCAGCGGCGATGGATATGGCGAAGCGGCATGGCGTGAAGGTAAGCTTTGACCCTAATCTGCGCCTTAAGCTATGGAGCGTGGAGGAAGCGCGCAAGGTTCTGTTGCCGCTTGCGATGAAAGCGGATTATTTCCTGCCCGGACTCGACGAACTGAAGCTGCTATATGATACGGATTCCATGGACGTCATTATTTCAAAACTGAGCGAACTACCGGGAGAGAGTATTATTAAAGGCGGTGAGGACAAAACCTATTTGCTTGAAAAGGGATCAATATCTTCGGTGCCTTACTTCAAAGCCGAGCATGTGATCGATACGGTGGGAGCGGGAGACGGCTTCTGCGCCGGTTTCCTGGCAGGACTGTTGAGAGGACAGAGCTTGGCAGAAGCGGTCCGTCTTGGCAATCTAATCGGTTCACAAGTCATCCAGGCGGCAGGCGACTGGGAAGGCTTGCCGACCGCAGCGGAGATCGAACGGCTGCTTGCGGGGCAGAGCCATGTGGAGCGGTAGAAAGATAATCGCCTTACCCGAATAGAGATGAATCGCACAAAACAAGCCGGTAGGAGTTCCGACCGGCTTGTTTTGTGCGTTGGCGTAAATCTATCTTGCCATCCAGCCGCCGTCTACGCAAAGCACGTGGCCGTTCAAATAATCGGCAGCGGAGGATGCCAGGAAGACGGCAGGACCCTTTACGTCTTCCGGCGTTCCCCAGCGTGCGGCCGGAATGCGGTCGGTGATGGAGGCGGTTCTGTTCTCGTCGGCGCGAATCGGCGCTGTGTTGTCCGTAGCCATATATCCCGGAGCGATCGCGTTGACTTGGATGCCGCTCGCCGCCCATTCGTTGGCGAAGGCCTTGGTTAAGCCGGCTACCCCATGTTTGGAAGCCGTGTACCCGGGAACGTTGATGCCCCCTTGGTAAGAAAGCATCGAGCAGATGTTAATGATTTTGCCGCTGCCTCGTTCAATCATGTGACGGCCGGCGATTTGAGAGAGCAGGAATACGGTATTAAGGTTGATGTCGATGACGTCGAACCAATCCTTCGCACTGTGATCCTTAGCCGGCGTACGGCGGATAATGCCGGCGTTGTTGACCAGGATATCGATATGCCCCGTCAGTTTGAGCGCCTCGTCAAACGTTTCCTGAAGCTTGCCGTGATCGCTGAGATCCACTTCAATGCCGGAAGCTTTTTTGCCTAGGGCCGTAACCCGGTCTACGGTTTCCTGACTTGAGCTTATCGATGCGCAAACGATATCGGCGCCCGCTTCCGCGAGTCCTACCGCGATGCCTTGACCGAGACCGGCGGCTGAGCCGGTGATCAGGGCCGTTTTTCCAGTAAGATCGAATAATTTCATAAGTAAACACTCCTTAGAGATATTGGATGAACCATGAAATGAAACAGAGTTACATTACTCAATGATAATTCCTGCGTCTGAATAAGGCCGGCCAACCTCATCCGGAAGCTTGCCGTCCGTAATAATCCGCGTCAGCTCGTTCAATGAAGCAAAGGTGCGGAGAGCGGTTTGCCCGAATTTATGATGATTGACGACCGCGATCACTTCGCGGGCCGTTTCGATCAGCGCGCGTTTGAATTCGATCAAGTCTCCGGTATAAATGGACAGCCCGTGTTCGGGATGGATCCCCGTTGCGGAGATGAACGCTTTTTGAATATTCAGTTCCCTAACGTAGGAGGTAGCCTCCGGTCCGGCGAGCATGTTGCGGACCCGGTAGCCGCCGGGGACGACGAGACGGATATTGTCTTTTACGGCCAGTTCGCTGACGATGTACACATCGTTCGTGATCACGGTAAGAGGCTGATTGTCCAGCCGGCGGGCAATTTCCAGCGTCGTGCTGCCCCCGTCAAGCGCGATGATATCGTTTTGCTTGATATGCATTAGCGCTTTGCGGGCAATGTCCGCCTTTTCGTCGGCATGCTTGATTAGCGGCTCCTTGGCGGGAAGAATACCGAACTGGTCTCCTTGAGCCAGCACGGCTCCGCCATGAACGCGCACAATCAATCCCTGCTCCTCGAGCCGGGTAAGATCCTCGCGGATCGTTTTGCCCGTAACCCCCAACTTTTCGCTCAGCTCCGCCACGGTAACTTCTTTGCTCGTCAGCAGAACCTCCATAATTTTTTCGTATCGTCGTATCGAACTCATTTTCGTTTCCACGCTTCCGTTTGAATTTACTTCTTATTTTAAATCTTTCATCGGAACGGCGTCCATATCGGCGTAGGCTTTGTTATCACCAGCCATGCCCCAGATAAACGTATAATTGCTTGTGCCGACCCCGCTGTGGATCGACCAGCTTGGCGAAATGACGGCCTGTTCGTTTCTCATGACGATGTGGCGCGTTTCGCTCGGCTCACCCATGAGATGGAACACGACGGCATCTTCGGGAAGATCGAAATACATATAAGCTTCCATCCGGCGAGGGTGGACATGCGAAGGCATCGTATTCCACATGTTGCCGGTCTTGAGCTGGGTCATCCCCATCACAAGCTGCGCGCTTTGAATGCCGTTCTCATGGATGAAACGGTGAATCGTCCGGTCGTTAGAGTTTTCGATCGAGCCTAATGCTCCGGATTCGGCTTCCGCCAGCGTAGTTTTTGTTGTAGGGAATTGTTGATGTGCCGGTGCCGAGTTTAAATAAAATTTGGCCGGGTTCGAGGCTTCTTTACTCTTGAAGAGGACCTCTTTTGAACCCATACCCACGAACAAGCAATCCTTGGTGTCAAGTTCGTATTCGGTTCCATCAACGACGATAACGCCCGGTCCGCCTACATTAATGGCCCCCAGTTCGCGCCGCTCCAGGAAATAGGACACGCCCAGTTCCTTCAACTCGACCCCCAGCTTCACGTCTTGATGGACCGGTGCCGCTCCGCCGACAATCATCCGGTCTTCATGCGTAATTACTAGCTCCAATTTGTCGGGCGTAAACAGTTTCGGAATGTGAAATTCCTGACGCAGCCGGGCGGTATCGAATTGTTTCACTTCATGGGGATGGGAAGCATAACGTCTTTCCACAAAAAATCCTCCTCTTTTTGTTTGTTTGGGTTTATAATGTTCATATAGGTTTACATTAATCCCTTTTGGTTCATTTTGCAAGCGAACTCTTCACAATGGCAAGATTTGAAGGGAAGAAGTGCTGAAATAAGTGGGGTCAGGGCTTTAAATTTCTGATTTCAGCGAGTTATGCAGTCGTGGTAGGATGAAGGGACAAGAAAGCGGAGGGGATATAAGAAGCTACGGCAAGAGAATTGATTTTGAACATTATTTAATATAAAAAATCCTAGAAAAGAAAGAGAGAGGAATTCTCATGAAAAAATTGCAGCTCATACAAAAAATCGTGGAAGAAGGCGTTGTTGCCGTATTGCGCGGGGACACTCCGGAACAAGTGGTGGAAATGGCCGACCAGGCGATTGCCGGCGGCATCAAAGTAATTGAAGTGACGATGACCGTGCCGTTTGCGCTGCAGGCCATTGAAACATTGTCCCGCAAGTATGCCTGGGATTCGAAGGACCCGGCCAGCTTTGCCATCATCGGCGTCGGAACGGTGCTTGATCCCGAAACGGCGCGCGCAGCGATTTTAAGCGGTGCCCAATTCGTCGTCGGCCCTTGTCTGAACCGGGAAACCGTGATGCTGTGCAACCGGTACCGGATTCCGGTTATGCCGGGTGCGATGACGATTAAGGAAATCCAGGAATCACTGGAACTGGGCGCGGATATCGTCAAGTTGTTCCCGGGCAACCTGTACGATCCGTCGATGATCAAGGCGATCAAAGGCCCGCTCCCGCAAGCCAATATCATGCCGACGGGCGGAGTGTCGCTGGATAACCTCGGCGATTGGATCAAGGCCGGCGCGGTGGCCGTGGGCATCGGTTCGGACCTGACCAATGACGCTTTGAAGCAAAAAGACTATACTTTGGTGGCGAAAAAAGCGGCGGCATATAAAAAAGCATTCCTGCAAGCCAAGTGCTTATCTCAAGTTAAATAAGAGGGTGTAATCTTCATATCCTATCATCCATACCGGCAACGCCGCGCGCTGAATGTTCAGCCGGGCGTTGTTTTTATTATATTGATCGGGATGGGAGGCGCCGGTTTGCAAAATGAAAGGACCTCCACGCTTCGGGAGGTCCTTAGATTATGGTGCTTGCTAATCCAGCGTATACGGTTTAAGTCCGGCCGGAAGCGGAGAAGGGCGCTCGCAGCGGCTGGTCATTTCATAGTAACGTCCGGAATCGGACGAGTGATGAAAGGCCCACATCGCTTCGAGCACATGATAGGCGAGCTCGCCGTTCGCCCGGTGCGGGCGGCCGTTCAGAATGGCATACGCCATATCGGCGGGACCGATCCCGCGGCTGTTGCTCTCATATCCCGGCACCAGCGGCTGCTCCGTCCATTCTTCTTCGCCGAGGCGGCGATATTTCACGGGGCCGCCGAAGGTGTTCGGATCCGGCACCAGCAAGGAGCCTTCCGTGCCGTGGATCTCGATCGGCGGAAGGCTGCTGCCGCCGAAAATATCAAAGCTGGTGATCAGGCTGGCGATGGCCCCGCCCTCAAACTCCAGCGTTCCGGCGACATGCGTCGGAACCTCCACCGGAATGACCGATCCGCGCTTCTTCTCGCTGGTAATTCTCCGTTCCGGCAATGCCTTGCCGGTGATTCCGGCGATTCGGGCGATCGGTCCGAGCAACTGCACGAGCGCCGTCAGATAATACGGTCCCATGTCGAACATGGGTCCGCCCCCCGGCGCGTAGTAAAATTCCGGATCGGGATGCCAGTGCTCATGGCCCCGGCTCATCATGAACGCCGTGGCCGAGACCGGCCGCCCGATCACACCGTCTTCAATCAGCCCGAGCGCGGTCTGGATGCCGGCACCGAAAAAGGTTTCCGGTGCGCATCCCACCATCAGTCCTCTGGCCTGAGCTTCTTCAAGTACCAGCCGTCCCGCTTCGAGTGAGACGGTGAGCGGCTTTTCGACGTAAACATGCTTGCCGGCTTTCAGCGCATTCAAGCTGACCTCGGCGTGCACCGCGGGCACGGTCAGGTTAATAATGATGTCGATTTCCGGATCGGCCAGCAGTTCCTCGGTGGAACACGCCCGGGGAATGCCGTAGGCGGCAGCCTGTTCTTTGGCTCGATTCAAATCCAGGTCCGCGCAGGCCACCAGATCCAGTACCTCGAATTTCGGGCAATTTTCCATATAGATGCCGCTGATTTTTCCGCAACCGATGATGCCGACTTTGATCTTATCCATAGCTTGTTCCATCCCTTTATGCGTCATATTGGCTGTCGCCCATCCCGCTGTAGCCGAAACCTCCGCCGGATGATCCATCCTCGTTTTGGGAAGCCGCCCGTTGTTTGCCGTCCGCGGCCCAGAGCATGCCCCGGGTCATGAGTTCCTTGACCGGCGGCAGCGCCACGATGTCGGCATGATGGCCCAGCGAGTTGTAATACACCCGGCCATAACCCCAGCGCTTGGTCCAAACGACCGGCATATCAACCGCTTTATTGAACCGGTGCGGACCGTCTACGACCGGAAAACGGGTCGTGGCCAACACCTCGATAGCAGGGTCGACATGCAGATAATACTGTTCCGTCCGTACGGCAAAATCACCGATGCCATCCACCAGGGGACTGGAGCTTTGCTTGATCTCCACGTTGTACTCAACGCCATCGTTTCCCGGATGCGCCACCCATTGTCCGCCGGTCATAAATTGCCAGTCCACATTGTTGCGGAACGAATCGCACATGCCGCCATGGCATCCGGCGAGTCCGGTCCCGGCCTGGACCGCGGCCGACACGTTGTTTACAAGTTCCTGCGAAATTTCGCCCATCGTCCATACCGGGACGATTAAGTCCAGGCCGAGCAGTTTTTCTGCATCGCCAAAAGCCTCCAGCCTATCCGCAACTTCGACCTCAAAGCTTTGTTCCCGCAATACCTCGGCAAAAATCGCCGCAACCTGCTCCGGTTCGTGACCGTCCCAACCGCCCCAGACGATTAACGCTTTTTTCATGATGATCGAGTCTCCTTCAATATTTCGGATTTCATATGATTACGACTGAGATTACATCTCCGATAAATCCACCCAACGGCGCTCGTCCACCGAACGTTCGACCGCTTCCAATACGGCCTGGCATTTAACCCCGTCGCGGAAATTCGGCTCCGGCTGCCGGCCTGCCGAGATCGCTTCACCCAGCTCCAGTACTTCATGAATAAAGGTGTGCTCAAATCCAAGCGTATGCCCCGGCGGCCACCAGGCCTCCGCATAAGCATGGGCGGGATCTGTCGCCACAACGCGGCGGAAGCCCTGAACATCCTCGTCATCCGAAGTAAAGTAAACTTCGAGCTCATTCATCCGTTCAAAGTCGAACTTGACGCTGCCCAGGCTTCCGTTGATTTCGAACGCATTGGTTGAACGGTGTCCCGCCGCAAAGCGCGTCGCCTCGAAGCTGCCCAGCGCCCCGTTCTCAAACCGCGCCAGAAACAAGGTAGCGTCGTCCACGGTAACCGGGCCTTTCGGAGCGTCCTTGCCTTTGCCGCCCTTGGCGCTCAGCCCGGTCATTTCGTCCGCGAGCGGCCGCTCTTTGATAAACGTTTCGCTCATGCCGATCACTTCGGAAATGTCTCCGACCAGGTAATGGGCCAAATCGATAAGATGCGCCCCGAGGTCGCCATGCGAGCCGGAACCGGCAATCTCTTTTTGCAGCCGCCATACGAGCGGGAACTCCGGATCGAGAATCCAGTCCTGCAGGAACCAGGCTCTGAAATGATAAATTTGGCCAAGCCGGCCGCTTTCCACCAGCTTTTTGACAAGCTTGACCGCCGGGGAGAACCGGTAGTTAAATCCGACCATATGGCATACCCCCGCTTCCTCAGCGGCTCGCAGCATTTCACGTGAATCGTTTAGTGTAAGCGCTAACGGTTTTTCGCAAAAAATATGTTTTCCCGCCTTTGCGGCAGCTAGCGCGATTTCTTTATGCGCATCGCTCGGGGCGTTGATGTCGATCAGATCGATATCGTCCCGGGCCACAAGCTCTTTCCAGTCGGTGACGTATTGTCTCCAGCCTAATTGCTCCGCTGCCCTTTGAACGGCCTTGCCGTCCCTGCCGCATAATACCGCCATCTCCGGTTTTACCGCCTCAGGAAAAAACATAGGCAGCGTACGGTAGGCGTTGCTGTGGGCTTTTCCCATAAATTTGTAACCGATCATTCCGACGCGAAGCTGATTCATACAATCCCTCCATCACAGATTCAAATTTGAAATGATGAACGTAAGTCCATTATAAAAAGAAGCTTGGGAAATCTCTCGCCAGTTTATGCCGAGAACCGGTCAAAAAATGTACTTTTTATCTTGGTTGTTCGTTTAATTGTTCTCCCTGCGGAGATCGGAAGGAGAAGCACCTTGGAGCTCCCGGTATACCCGGTTAAAGGTCCGGATACTGCCGAAGCCGCATTCCAGCGCGATTTCCGTAATGCTTGCATCGCTGTCCGCCAATTTTCTCATCGCATTGAGCACGCGGATGCTGTTGAGATATGTTTTAAAGTTCATGCCGATTGCTTTCTTAAAGGTACGACAAAAATAGGACGGTTCCATCCCGAATTGTCCGCACATGACATCGACGGAAAGATCGTCCTGGTAATGTTCTTCGATGAACGACAGGATTTGCTGGATTCTTGCCCGTTTGGAGGCGATCCGTGCTTGCGATCCGCGCTCTGTGGCATGAACAGGCAGATGACGTTGAAGCAGTCCGCACAGCTCCAGCAAGCACGCTTGGATGAACAGGCGGTGCCCCGTCTTGGCGTCGCTTTTTTCCTGTAAAATCCGGTTAAGCAGAGATTTGATCGGTTGAAGCTCCGGAAGTTCTCCGGTAATAAAGGGAGATTCGAAGGCGAAGTCGCCTGGCCAGCTTACCGCTTTTCCGATCAACTCAGGGTGGAAAATGACGATGATCATCTCGGAGGAACGGTCTCGGCTGTCAAAATAATGGATGTCATTACTACAGAAAATGGCCATGTCGCCTTGCTGAAGCAGGCGTTTGTCTTCATTAACGCCAACGAAGATGCTGCCCGATTCCACATAGATAAATTCGACTTCGGCATGAAAATGAGGATAAAATGTGAGGTCTTTACTATGATGGACGACCATGGGCAAATCCTGATCCAGTTTCCAGTTTTGATAGAAGGATTTCATGGAGCCGCTCCCTTGCTGCTAGTTTTTCTCACATCATAGCGGGAAGTGCAATTTTTGTCTAATATCAGACATAAATAGCACGGAAATGAAAGCGTAATTGTTGATTAATAGGGTAGGAAGCAGGAATATTTTGCTATATAGTAGTAAGAACATTGTTTGGGAAGGGGAGAGAATGTCTTGAGCTTAATAGAGACCAGGGGATTGCAGAAAGTGTTCCGCCAAGCTGTAAAAGATCCCGGTTTGGCCGGTGCGGTAAAGCATTTATTTACCCAGCGTCACAGGGACAAATATGCGGTGGAAGGCATCGACTTGAAAATCGAAGAAGGGGAGACCGTAGCTTATGTCGGGCCTAACGGAGCCGGAAAATCGACGACGATAAAAATGCTGAGCGGCGTACTGGTACCTTCCGGCGGCGAGTTGCTTGTGGACGGACTGGTTCCTTACAAACACAGAATGGAGAACGCGCAGCGGATCGGCGCCGTATTCGGCCAACGGACGCAGCTGTGGTGGGACATCCCGGTCCGGGAATCGCTCAGCCTGTTAAGGGATATTTATCAGGTGCCTGCGGATACATTCAAAAGAAACATGGATACCTTTACGGAACTCCTGGGAATGGAGTCGTTCCTGCATCTCTCCGCACGCAAGCTGTCGCTCGGCCAACGGATGCGGGCCGATCTGGCCGCAGCGCTGCTGCACGATCCGAAGATCGTCTACCTCGACGAGCCGACGATCGGGCTCGACGTTGCGGTCAAGCACCGGATCCGCGATTTCATCAAGGAGATGAACCGGTCGAAAGGAACGACGATGCTGCTGACCACGCACGATCTCGGAGATATCGAGGATTTGTGCGAACGGCTTGTCATCATCGACCAGGGCCGGATCATTTACGACGGCAAGCTGCAGGAAGTGAAGGATACGTTCGCCAGGGAAAGAACGATACATACGCAATTAAGCACGCCGATTCCGGGAGCGGAAGAGTTGTTCCGCGATTTGCCGGACGTTAGCGTTGAACGGCCCGGTAATGCCGGAGATGATAACGGGGCCGCAGAGACAACAGGCACTACAGGCACTGTAGGTGACCAACTGACGCTGTCGATCCGGTTTGACCGCTTCCGCTGCACGGCCAGCGAAATCGTCAAGCGGCTGATGAGCCGCGGGGAAGTCGTTGATTTTCGCATAGATGAGCCCAGCATCGAGCAGATCATCCGCCGCGTTTATGACGGGCAGCTGGATTCTGCCGCACTGTCAGCAGCGGGGAAAGGGAGGGCTTGAAGCGATGGCCGGATCCTTTAAGAAATATTTCTCTCTGGCGCTTTGCTCCATGCAAAATACGCTTGCGTACCGGCTCTCTTTTATTTTGAATTTTATCGCCAATTTTATCGGACTGATCGCCATGTATTGTTTGTGGCAGGCCATATACGCCGGGCAGGATCAGCTCTCGCTCTCCGGGTTTACGTGGAGCCAGATGCAGGCCTACTTGCTGGTGACGTTTTTCGTCAACTCCATGCTGTCGTATTATTCGGAATCTAGCATTACGAGCAAAATCATAGACGGCAGCGTTATGATGGACTTGCTCCGTCCCATCCAGTTCCAAAAAGCCAGGCTCGCGGAAACGCTGGGCTCTTGTGTACTGGAAGGGCTGCTGAGCTGCATTCTGATCGGACTTGCGGCCATATTCACGTTCGGCATTTCCCTGCCGCATGATGCCGGAACCTTGCTGCTGTTCGCGTTTAGCATGGTTTCCTCGATTCTGGTCAAATTTTGCATCGTCTATTTGTCGGCCCTGCTCTGCTTCTGGACCACCAGCAGCTTCGGCATTTACTGGGCAAGGACTTCCATTACCAACCTGCTGTCCGGGGCTCTCGTGCCATTGGCGTTTTTTCCGGGCTGGCTGCAGTCGGTGGCGATGATGCTGCCGTTCCAGGGCATCGTGAACACGCCGGTTACGATCGGCCTCGGCATAACGACGGGAACCGCTGTGCTGAAACTGATCGCCATTCAATGGGCATGGATCATCCTGCTATGGCTGCTCGGAAAATGGATGTGGTCCCGGGCCGTCCGGCAGATCACGATTCACGGAGGATAACGTCATGGAAATGAAAATGAGGGCAAAAAACTCGCCGCGGCGAATTTTGTATTTATATTGGCGGTTATACAGCCAGCAGCTGAAAGCGATGATGGAATATTCCGCCGACTTTTACATCATGATCGGCGCCGCCGCGTTGACGCAAATTACCGGTTTTTTGTTTTTGTGGGTGGTGTTCTCCCGTATTCCGGACATTCAGGGCTGGGGATTATGGGAGGTGGCCTTTATGTATGCGGCGATCTATGTATCGGAGGGCGTCGGCTCCTTATTTTTCGAAGGGACATGGCGGATGTTGCGGCTGGTCAACATGGGGGAACTGGACCGTTACCTCGTGCGTCCGGTTCCGATTGTACTGCAAATCTTCTGCACGGGCATCGGCATGAACGGGCTTGGTAATATTTTGATCGGCGGAAGCATTATTGTGATGGCTTTGTCCCATATCGATATCGCCTGGAGCCTGAAGACCGTCCTGTTGGCCATCTTGTTGTTAGTCTCTGCCATGACGATTCGGGTTGCTATTAATTTGGCGGCCAACTGCTCCGCCTTCTGGATCCGCAGCAGCGGGAACGCTTTTCCGATCATGATTCACAACTTAGGAGAGTTCGCCAAATACCCGATCACGATCTTCTCGTTGGGTATGCAGCTGTTTATCTCCATTATCGTGCCGTTCGCGTTCGTCAGCTTTTTCCCGGCGGCCGCCCTGTTCGGCAAAGAGCCATGGAGCTATTGGGGCTGGTTCAGCCCCCTTGTAGCCATTCTTTTTGTCGGATTAGCCCTGCTCATTCTGCGCATCGGTCTGCGTCGGTATGAGAGCGCGGGAAACTGAATTTAAAATAAGTAATTTGTTTTATGTTCTATCCATGTTATTATGTAAATAACCTAACACAAGATAACAATTATATAGATGGGTGAACAAATTTATCTTCAAGTAGGCGGATAATATGAAAAGAGTAACGATTCAGGAAATCGCCGATTTTTCCGGGGTTTCTAAGTTTGCCGTTTCACGTGCGCTCTCGGGAAAGTCAGGAGTCAGTGCCCAGACGCGGGAGATGATTCTGAAAGCCGCAGGACAACTCGGATATTTCAAGGATGCCGGAAAACCGCCGGCGCTCCTTAGTCCTCCAACCTACACGGAAGGGGAGGCCAGCCCCGGCGCTATCCTAGTCTTGTTTCCCAATGTCCGTTACCAGGATATAAATTCGTTGTATTGGGGCCCTGTTTTTAACGGAATTTCCGCTCGTTTGAATCAGAGAGGGGCGGATATTCTTACGCTTACGGAGCCTTCTGGCGAGTCCGTGTTTTCCTTGCTCAATCCAAATGCGATTAGCGGTATTGTAACGATCGGGGCCGTATCGACTCGGATTTTGCTAGATATCAAAAAGCTGGAGATCCCCGTTGTCATGGTAGATCATCAGGATCAGGCTTTTCAGGCGGATGCGGTATTTACGGATAATTTCCATTGCATGAGGGAAATGATGATCAAACTGGTTAGCAAAGGCTATAAGAACTTCCAGTTTGTCGGACATATCGGGTATGCTCAAAGCTTCTATGAACGCTGGTTGGGATTCAGGTCGGTGCTGGAGGATTACAAGCTGAAACAGGCGCAGATTCCGGAGTTGATCGGTCCGGAAATCGCCGATATTCATGAAGCCGTGCCTAAGGTTGTGGCGATTCATGAATTGCCCGAGGTGTTTGTTTGCACGAATGACACGACGGCCCAGTTTGTTATGGAAGCCCTTCTAAAGCTGGGGATTCATGTTCCCGGCCAGGTCAAAATTACCGGATTTGATAACACCGATGAATCGCTGCCCCTTCTCGCTACCATAGATGTTAACAAGGCGCTTCTCGGGATGCGGGCCGTAGACAAGCTTTTGTGGCGAATGGCCAATCCCCATTCCAACTTCGAGAAGTTGTTGATTCAGGGAGAGGTTATTCTGGGAGACGGCAGCGTCGTATCGAATAAAGAACAAGAGATTTAAGAAGGTTGTTTTATAGTAAGAGAGCTTTGGTGATACGACGTCGCCGGGGCTCTCTTTTTTATGTAAAGGTACAAGTTAATGTAACGGTGCGCTTGTTATCATAATTAATTTTTGGCCAAAATGGTTTGTTGACTGAGTAATGATTATGGCGTTATATTTATTATGTGAGTAATGACAAATGTAATAACAAAAATAACAAAAATGTAGTATAAGAATAAAATAATAACGACTCAGATTAGTCATTGAGCGTAATGAAAGGGGAGGTCCCATGCATACGATCCATACTATACCTTGTAATCCAAAAGCATCCGATGAAGTAAAAGCCGTACTGAACTATTTAAGCGAAATATCCGGAAAGGGCATTATTACAGGTCAGCACACGCAGACCATAGCCCAGGGAGAACTTCACTATATCCGCGAAGTGACGGGAAAATCGCCGGCGCTTCTCGGCTTCGAACTGCTCGGCTATTCGCCTAACATCAATTATGAAGACAGCGGCGAAGAGTGCCTGCTGGAAGTGGCAGAGAACAAGGATACGCTGCAAAAAGCTTGGGAATGGGCGGAAAAAGAAAACGGCTTGATTACCTTTACGTGGCATTGGTTCTCTCCGCTTGGCGGCAGGGACAAAAGCTTTTATGCCGAGCATACGGATTTCGACGCTACCAAAGCGATTATCGAAGGTACGGATGAATACAAGGCGTTTATTTCCGATATGGACTATATGGCAGAGATTCTGAAAGAGTTCCGGGACAAGCACATTCCGATTTTGTGGCGCCCTTTCCATGAATCGGAGGGGACCTGGTTCTGGTGGGGCAGCAAGGGACCGGAGGCGGCTAAACAGTTATACCGCATTATGTATGACCGGTATACGAATGTTCATGACCTGAACAATCTAATCTGGGTCTGGAATTCCCCGCTGGCCGAAGGATATGTCGGGGACGAGGTTGCCGACATTATCTCCCGGGATTTGTATCCCCCGGCCCATCAGCATACGGATTTGCGGCCGGAGTATGAGGAACTGATCGCAATCACCCCGACCCGCAAACTTGTTGCACTAGGTGAAATAGGGCCGATTCCGAGCGTTGCCCGGTTGGCGGAGTCCCGAATCCCTTGGCTGTGGTTCATGACCTGGTCCAATGATTTCGGGAGAACGGAACTTTTTACGACGAAAGAGGAACTTTATAACGCTTATAACAACGATTACGCAATCACGCTGGACAAATTGCCTAAGCTTTATTAGAAGACTATTATAAGTGCTACCATTCTTTTATTTTGATCTTATACGTGGTATATTGTGGATAGAAAAAACGTACAATACGCCAAGGAGCCGTGCGTCAACACAGCTCCAGGAGCAATAGCCGCTTTTAAGGGCGGCGGCTTCCAAACAGGCACTACCGATAGAAATAGGCCGCGATCCTGGTCAGGGGGCGGCCTATTTCTTTTTGAGGTAAGTTAATAACGCCAGAATGAACATGCCGAACATGAACATTAAGGAAGGGGCAACATGGAATTGAAAAAAGAGCTTGGTTTGCTGATGCTATTGAGTGCTGTTTTGCTGTCGGGATGTACTCCGGAGAATTCAGGAAAGTCGGTGCAAGAATCGGACGTGTCTCCTCTAAATAATCAGGTAACGATGCAACCTGAACAAGAGATTAGCCGGAAAACAACGGAGTCGGAGCAGAATAACAAAACTTGGTCATCCGAAGACGATAAGGTGAAAATTACGCCCGTTAAGTTAGATAAGTATGGAACGGCAGAAGTTGTATCCGTGGAAATCAATGGAGTGAAGAAAGAGTATAACTGGAGTATGGCGGAAGAACCGCGAATTTTCTATTGTGACGTAACCGGGGATAATAAACCGGAAGCAGTTATTATTTTGAATCTAGGAAGAGGTACTGACACAAGTATTGATGAGTTGCATGTGCTGAACAGTGAGGATCTGTCGGAAATAAAAGTACCCGATTATGAAGAGATTGTTGCAGATTACATTGAAACTAATGTTGCTAAAAATGCGGACGGAAACTTAACCATTCAAGTTAAAGTGCAAGGAAAAGATCATGAATTCAATTACGATGCGGATCCGGACGTAGAGGTAGATGAAAAACTTTTGTTCGGTGGTGTCGTAAATTATTCGTTCGAGAACCAAAAAATCATGGCGAGAATTTCCGGGAGCATAGCGCCGACGGGGGCTCCTATCTACCTTTGCGATTTTCAAATTACGCATAAGTTCGATCGTTTGAAAAATGAAATTATTGTGGATCAAATTCAATTTGAATCTTTTTGAAAAAAGCTGCAATCACTATCTAAGTTCCTTTGGTGCTGCCGCGAATCAAAAAAAGCCCGCCCATAGCCGATCTTGAGCGGTCTTTTTTATGGGTTTCCAGTTAGGCCTGTCACGCCTTCAAAGCGTCATGGCGACGTATACCGTCCGTACTTAATGTCCAGTTCTTCGAAGTTCCCACCGTCTTCCAGCAGAAAAAAGGAATTAATGCCTTCCGCTCCCCACCACGACAACCCCAGCAGGAGACCTTGCTCCGTTTCGGCGGCCAGCAGGAGAGAGAACATATCCGGCGACACTTCGCCGCCATCATCCACGCGCCAGACGGAAATATCGTCATTGGCTATGGCAGGATAATCCCGAAATAAGAAGTCTACTCCGTTAAACAGGACGATGCTGAAAAGCCGGTCCTTATCCTTGTTTTCAAAGCGTACAAGATAAAGTTTGCGTTCGGAGCCACCGATGTCGGCAAGCGTCCAGATTTGTGCCACATCGCGGTCTCTCATGAGGGAGATGTTTTCCATGAGTGTTTCCTCATCTTCTAGTTCTGCATCGGTCACCGTCTCCGTCTGCATTGGAGAAGTGAGCTTAAGCAATGCTTCGAGGTCAAAGTCCTGTTCATTCACCACATAGTAGGTCTCGTTGGGAGTAGCCTTTCCGTCTATTACCTCGAAAATATAACCTTCCAGGTTGGCGAAATTGTTGGCGGTGTCCCGGCCGTTGCTTTGCTCAGTGCCTTTTTGCCATTTCACAAATCGTACGTCGTACGTCTTTCCTCCTTCCCCGATCATGTTGCCGTATTCCGATAGGGACGATTCCAGTCCGGATTTCTGTCCGGTTACGATAATTTGGCTGCCATTCGGATTAGCGAACCCGAATAAGTTACTTAGCTTATTAGGGTCCACGATATGCTTTCCCCCTTCGAGGTGATTGCCAGGTGTTTTAGCCGGAGCGCTCGTACTTGCATCCGTATTCAAGTTTGTATTTTCTTTCGAAGTTGTATTAGTATTCGCTTCTGCGCCAGTGCCGTTATTCCCTTGTTGCGTTTCTATGAGAGGCATCGCTTCCTCTTCCTTCTGAGTTCCCGAGTCGTCTTCTTTACCGGAACAGCCTATAATCAGCGTCGTCAGCAGGGATGTCAGCATAACCGTAATAATCCATTTTTTCATATACAGGTTATCTCCTCTCCGATCTATATAGATTAAACGCTGCGCGAAAGGAGTTCATCACTAAATTGTTTCCGGACATTCAAATGTGTATTTTTTCACAAATAATGAAAAGAATAGATACTATCAATCGCGAAAAGAGGAACAGGCATGATCAATGTAACGAAACTGCTCACCGGTTTGGACGGAGAAGGCGATCATTTGCGGTATTCGCTTCCGGCGGGGACGAGGCCGATCGGGACAACGGCTGAAAAGGGCCCTGTCGTCGTCTGGAATGCCACGCGCGCCTGTAATCTGAGCTGCCGCCATTGCTATGCCGATGCTTGCCCCTCCAAGGAAGAGGGGGAACTGAGCACGACGGAAGCGATGGATTTCATCAATGATCTGGTCGCTTACCGCGTGCCCGTGCTGCTGTTCTCCGGCGGGGAACCGCTGATGCGCAGAGATCTGCCTGAACTGATCGCTTATGCTTCAAGCAAAGGGCTGCGTCCGGTATTGTCGACCAACGGCACCTTGATTACGAGCGGAAAGGCCAGGCAGCTTAAAGAGGCTGGAGTCAAATACGCGGGGATCAGCCTCGACGGGCTGGAGGGCAAGCATGACCGGTTTCGGGGGCGCGGAGGCTCGTTCGGGCGGGCGCTTAGCGGCATACGTAACTGTCAGAACGCCGGTTTGAAGGTCGGTCTGCGGTTTACGATCAGCAGCAATACTTATGACGATTTGGACGGAATTCTTGAATTGATCGAGGAAGAAAATATTACGCGCGCCTGTTTTTATCATCTGGTCTATTCCGGGCGGGGCAGTGCGCTCAGGAAAGAGGATGTCTCCCGCGAGCAATCCCGGCAGGCGGTGGAGAAAATCATCGCCAAGACGCTGGAGCTTCATCGGAAAGGCAAGGCCGTCGAGCTGCTTACGGTGGACAACCATGCGGACGGCGTATATTTGTACCAGTGGATGAAAGAGCGCGATCCCGAACGCGCCGCCACGCTGCTTGAGCTGCTGCGCCGCAACGGCGGAAACCGCTCCGGCCTGGCGATCGGCTGCGTCGACTGGCAAGGGCGAGTGTATCCCGACCAATTCATGCGGGACGTCGAAATCGGCAATATCCGGGAGCGAAAATTCAGCGACCTTTGGAGCGAAGCATCTCATCCGGTTCTGGCAGGCTTAAGGGACAGAACATCGCTGCTGAAGGGACGCTGCAAGAGTTGCGGTTGGCTCGATATTTGCAACGGAAATTTCCGCGCCCGTGCATCATCGGTCAGAGGCGATTACTGGGATGCCGATCCGGCCTGTTATTTAAGCGACCGGGAAATCCGGATGGTATAGGAAGTCAAAAAGGAGGCCCGGGAATGCTTATATCCTGGAATGTGACTAAAAGATGCAATCTGTATTGCGAGCACTGTTACCGCGATTCGGGTCCGGAGGCTTCCCTCGACGGTCAGCTCACGACGGAGGAAGGACGTCGCCTTATCGATCAGATCAAGGAGGCCGGATTCCGGCTCCTGATTTTCAGCGGCGGCGAACCGCTGATCCGGGGCGACCTGACGGAACTGGTCGCCTATGCGGCCTCGATCGGGCTGAAGCCGGCGATCGGCAGCAACGGCACGCTGCTGACCGCCGCTAAAGCCCGGGAGTTGAAGGATGCCGGACTTGGAGGCATCGCCATCAGCATCGACAGTGCCGATCCCGCGTCCCATAACCGGTTCAGGAATGCGGCCGACGGATGGGAAAAGGCGGTGGAAGGAATTCGGCATGCGCAGGCCGCCGGATTAAAGGTCCAGATCAACATGACGCTGAAAGAAGACAATGTGGACGACTTTGAACAGGTGGCACAACTGGCGGAGGAATTGAACGTAGCGTCGCTGCATCCCTTTTTTCTCGTTCCGACGGGTCGCGCCGTTCACATTGAAGAAGAAGCGCTCAAACATGAACGTTATTATATCGTGCTCCGAAAGGTGCTGCTGAAACAGCAGGGAACTCGAATCGAGATCAAGCCGACATGCGCTCCGCAATTCATGCCGCTTGCCAAAAACATGAATATGGAGATGCGCTATACCAGGGGCTGCCTAGCCGGTGTTGCTTACTGCTCTATACTGCCGGACGGGGACGTGCACATTTGCCCGTATCTGCCGGTGAAAGTGGGGAATGTCCGCGAAACGCCCTTTGCCGACATTTGGCGGGACAATCCCGTCTTTCAAGATTTGCGGAATTTCAAAAAGTATGAAGGCGCCTGCGGCTCCTGCCCCGATGTCCGGACTTGCGGGGGCTGCCGGGCCCGGTCATTTTATTATAGCGGCGGCAATTTTCTGGCCGAAGAACCGTGGTGTCACAAAAGACCGCCCGCACAGAAAGTTATGGAGGGATAAGCCGTGGAGCTGGATGCAAAAGACAGGGCATTGCTAAACCGGCTGCAGGAAGGGCTTCCGCTCGTAAAGCTGCCTTGGGATCAAATCGCCGGCGATCTGGACATGCCGGTCCCAGAGGTGCTGCAAAGAACGGGAAGGCTAAAGGAGGATGGAATGATCCGCAGGGTGGGGGGGATTTTTAATCCGGCAAAGCTTGGATTTTCGGGAAGATTGTACGCGATGGAAGTCAATGAAGATCTTTTCTATGATGTCGCCGCGGTAGTGAACAGCTTCAAGGGTGTTACTCATAATTATCGCCGCCGCAGCCGGTTAAATATGTGGTTTACGTTATCGGCGCAGACGGAGGAAGAACGGGCAGGCATCCTGGAGTCGATCCGGGAGGCTGCAGGTCAGGCTAAAATATATGAATTCCCGGCGGAGCAGATGTATAAGCTGAAGGTGTTTTTAAATATGGAAGAACAGCAAAGAGTAAGCGAGGGAGATTATGGACGATATTGATTTGCTGCTTGTCCGCGAGCTGCAAGGGGAGCTTCCGTTTTCGCCGGATCCTTATGGGGATATTGGTCGCAGAACGGGATGTACGGTCGATGAGGTGCTGCTGCGGCTGCAAAAAATGAGGGAGACCGGAGCGCTCAAACGGGTCGGGGCCATCCTGAAACACCGGAACATCGGGTTTTCCGCGAACGGCCTGTTCGTTGGCCTCCTCCCGGAGGAGCATGTCGATGAAGCCGGCCAAAGGCTGGCCGGAGTCCATGAGGTCAGCCATTGTTACCGGCGGACGCCGTACCCGGAGTGGCCTTACAACCTGTACGCGATGATTCACGGCAAGTCGGAGGAACATGTACTCCGAATCGTCGACCATTTTGTCAGGAATGAAGCCATTGAAATTTACGATACCTTGTTCAGTACCGAGGAGTTGAAGAAGACCAGTTTTTCGCTTTGACGCTTCCTGCCGGTATCCAAATGCAAAAAAAGCCGGAAGGATTCCGATGTACGGAAATTTTCCGGCTTTTACTTCATGGGTCCTTCTTAGGCCTGCTCAACTCATTTAGATCATGAAGCACCAGCGGACGCCAAATTTATCGACAAATTGAACCATACACGGACTGAAGAACACCGGCCCGATCGGCGTAATCGTCGTGCTTTCCCCGTTCATGATCGCATACGCCTCTTTTAGAACTTCTTCGGTTTCGAAAATAGCAACCAATTCCATGACCGAATCGGATGAACAAGGAGCCGTACCGCCGAAGTCGCTAAGCATTACTCTTTGGCCAAGAATATGCATTTCTGCGTGAACAACGAATTTTTCAGGCTCTTTTTCCGGATCGAGCATCATTGAATCCGTATCGGTATTAAAGGCTTTCTTATACAGCTCGATGGCGTCGCAACAATCCCCGTTCAAATACAATTGTGGAACTAACATGGCGATTCTCCTTCTAACCGATTGAAGTTTTTTAAGAGCAGCATATACTCCAATGCCTTGATCCCTTTCCACCAATTTTCGCTGACCGCGAATTCTTTTTCATAAGCTCCCCAGCTCCAAGAGATATCCCAAACTCCATCTTCATTCCTGCCGTCGACCATAAAGCTTAAATCCGCGTCCATATCCTTTTCATTATCTGTCAAAAATAGACTTCCTGGTGAGGCAATGTATGTTGATGGTCTGCGGCAATATTGCTTCCACATCGAAGGGTCCCTGACTATAAAGCGATCAGCCTGACTTTTTAGAGCGGTTTTCAATGCGGAGATATCGCCTAAATCCCTTGGTCCGCCTTCTTCCAAGCAAGTGAGCAGAAGATGGAAACCCTCAATTTCGCCTTCCCTATGTAATGATCTATAAGGCTCACCATCAGCCGTTGTTCCATGCAGATAACAGTCTATGGCTGTTTTTGCTATTTGGGCTGCTTTTTCATATAAACTGCTGTCTTGATCGGCGAAGCGGAGAATAAATCCCGCAAGAATCGCCGTCGGCGTATAACCCCACCTGGTTTCCAAATCATTGCCGGAGTAAGTCCACCATGGGGCATGCGGGTAATCGTTGTTGGAGGGGATAACAGCAGGCCAAGATTTCCCCGTAAAGTGCGGCGTATGCTCCGAGTAGCGCAAAATGCCTTCGATAATCGGGTGGCTGCTATCGCGAAAGTTAATTTCTTCCAAGATGCAAATTGCCATTGAAGTTGAATACGGAGACGAATTTGGATTCCATGAATCCGGTTCCAGTTCATTTCCAAATCCGCCATCCTCATTTTGATAGACTTCCAGAGCGCTTAGGACATCCTCTTTATTGCCTTGTTCAAAATGATACTTCCACCTTGCCAATTCCAGCGGTCTTGCGTTACGGAACATCCAGTTTCTTGCTTGCATCCATGAATCCGGCGTAAGCTTAGTCAATATGATCACCTCATACCTACTGTAATGAAATGATTCTTGGCCGTATTGTAAAAATGCGACATAAAATCAGGACAACGCATAGGCTCTTGCATCCGCTGGCGTCATGGTATGATATTTTTTAAAATCATGAAGCAAGTGGGACTGATCTGCATATCCGTATTTGTAAACGGCGTCTTGGATACTAAAGTCACGGTCTTTTAAAATATCCTGCCAAAGATGTTGATAGCGGATGAGCCCCGATATCTTCTTGGGAGATAGCCCGGTGTACTCCTTGAAGAGCCGCTCAAGCTGTCTTTGACTTACGGCTGTATAACCGGTCAGTTCCGCAATATCGGCGGTGCCTCTTGTTTCAAGCAGCTTATAGACCGCGTTCATCACATTGTTGTTCCGTCGGTTCATATTCAGCTTGTTCAGCAAATATTGTTCCGCGAATGCGACCCTGTCTTGAATAAGATGATGATCGGTCAGGATCCTCTGAAAATCGCGCCTGATGTTATGAAAATAGGATTCGCTTTCCGCAAAAGCGTTCAGAGCCTGGTGCATGGATTCGTCGGAAAATAGCGGCACCGCCCAAAAGTAAAATCGGATGGCAAAGGTGGAGGGAGCACCTGTGGATTCCGCAAGGACAAAGGCCGCATCATTGATGCCGGAGAAGATGTCCGTCAGTCGACCCGTATTTATGTCGATATCAAAAATAAGATCCATGCACGTGTCCGGAATGACGAGTCCCTGTTGGTTGTCCGGTGAAGGCATGTTTGTATAGGGCCTTGACGTACCCCAAAAACAGTGGATATAAGGCTTAAGTTCCTTGCAGGGCTCAATTTCAACATGAGTCGAATTTTTCGGAGGTTGAGCCGTGATCGGACGATATATGTCACTTAGCGAGAACATATAAAACTCCTCATTTGGTTCTTTTGTAACGATAATATTGTTTAAATTTATGAAATACAAGTATAATATTCCTAGTACTTCTCGCAGATTGGATGAAAAATCGAAAGATTAACGAGTACGTAAGGAGACATCATGGGAAATTATCGGATTTGTGATTTTTGCGGCAACTTATATGAAAGATCGGGTAACCGAATGTGTCAAAGCTGCGAAACGGTCTATCAGAAAATACGCGGCATCGTCGAAGCCCGCCCGGATACGATTGTATGGGACATTTCCAACCAAACCGGGGTCAGCGTAAGCCGAATTCTGTCCTTTGTGAAAAACGGTTATTTTGTCATGAGGGAAGGAACTATAGAGGTTAAATAAGTAAATTACATCATGGAGCAAATCCGGACTTGTCTTTATAATTATTGGACAAAGTCTCGGATTTATTTTTTTGGATCGCAAAATGATAGTCTTAAGGAGGTTTGGACAGCCAGATGAGAAAACCGTTCATCGGATTCCTTCTATTGATTTGCATGACCTTTTGGCTCGGCGGATGCTTCAATTCAGGGGACTCTTCAAGCGAATTGGCTGTTGTAGTGAAAGAGATGGATGCGCAAAATCCGGAGTTTTCGTTCGGAAACGGCGAGGAAGCTTATAAAATGGGGTATAACAAAAAAGATATGCCCGTATTTGTCGATACCGATCAAGCTTTTAAGCAGTTTTGCAAAGACTATGAAGATGCGATTCTCGCGGTTAAGAAGCAGTTTGAACTTTCATCCATCAGCAAAAACAACTGGGAGCCTTATCTAACCTACGGCTGGCAGTTGATCACCGATGACGAGTCCCTTAGACGGAGGGCGTCCGAGATCTCCTCTTTCTTTGATTTTTACGAGAACAGTTTTGAGAGAAAATTTTAAGAAACGGTGCCGGAAAAGCCCCCGCCTTGTGAACAAGGCGGGGGCTTTTTGTCTTGACTTGAGCAGCCGAAGTGGAGCATACCGCGCAGTATTAAGACAGTTTGACCAGCCGCTCCGACATCTCCACCGTCCCGGTTAAGTTCTCTTTCAATGTCGCGAATTCGAACAGCTCTTCAATATGAAAGACGCCGTGCGGGTGGTCGGAAGCATACAGTGCCTTGGCGATGGCGGCAGCCGTTTTGGCAGTAGCATCCGCTTCGTGTAATCCATGCAAGAAGCATTCAGCGGTCATGATCTTTCCTTGCTTTTTGCCGATGGCGTCGACTTTGACGGCAAAGATCGGCTCCCCGGGTTTAAACGAAGCGAACATATTCAACGCGAAATCCCGCACCCGTTTCAGGTTCAACATACGAAGCACTCCCGTTGCTCTTAAGGCGGACACCATACGGGTGGCCAGTCTGGAATCGAAACAAAGCCGCGTCGAGACAGTCGGCACCTGAAGCGTACGAGGCAAGATATGCTGATCGGCAAAATTGAAGCGATAAGCGGTTCTTCTGCCGAGGCCGTTGCCGAAGTCGGTTTTACGCCCTTCCCTGAAGCTGGTCGCCTTTACCGGCACTCCCTGCTTCAAAACCTCAAAATTGTAATTCATTTGATCGATAGTCCACTCTATGGCCGCTTTGCCGTGGGAATCTCCCAGACCAAGCATGACGGAAATGTTGATTTCCTCCGTAGCGTCCAATAGCCGCTTTGCCCGCAGGGCCATTAAATTACTTAATCCCGGCACGAGACCGACGCTGAGCACAGCCGTTGCGCGGTTTAATTTCGCGGACGAGCGGAGTAACTCCACCCGGGACAAAAAGCCGTAATCGGCAGAAATGTCGACATAATGGATTCCTTGAGACAGACAGGCATGAACGAAGGCGGTATTTTGCTGATCCAGGCACATCACTACCAGTTTTATGCGGACCAGCACATCGGGATCGGGTTCTTTGCGGATATCGATCTCCATCGGCAGAACGCTTCTGTTGCTTTCCCGGCTGAATGCCTCAGCCTTATCCATGCTCCTTCCCGCCGCATACACTTTTCCCGGATATAACCGGGCGAGCTCGCGGCTGATCTTTTTGCCGACATGGCCGTATCCGCCGATTACCAAGATGGAATCACGCATGGTTGTTTTCTTCCTCTCTGTGTTTACTTGTATAAGTCTTATGTTTAGTTGCTAAACTAAAACGGTAAAAAAATTACTCTCTCAAAATGTCGCTTAATTTTGCGACGCATTTTTCAAAAATGTCGATCTCTTCTTCCGTGAATGAGGCACGGAGCTGGTCATAGAAAGCCAGATGCATCTTGGCATGGGCACGATAAGCGTCTATTCCGGAATCGGTAAGACTGACAAGGATGCCTCTAGAAATATGAGGATGCGGGGAGCGCTTGGCGAGTGCTTTAGCTTCCAGACGGTCCACGATTTGCGTAACCGCCCCTTTCGTAATGGCGAGCCGAGCGGCAAGCTCTTTCATCAGGACGCCGCCGTCCTCTCCGATCGCATCGATCGTATGAATTTCGCTAGGCGTTAATGCCGCTTCGGTGCCGTAAAACTTGGGCGAACTCTCAAGTTTGCGAAGCTGCAGAATGAGCTGGCCTAAACGAAGGCTGCCTGTATTTGGTTGGGATGATCCCGGCATGGGTGTTATAGGGTTATTTTTCATATCCCAAGTTTAGTAACTAAACATATGGTTTGTCAAGTCAAGTTTTTTGCTCTCTGCATCACAACCCGGAAATCGGATAATACAGATCGCACTCGCAGTATTGCTTGCTGCACTTCTCGTAATTGACTAGTTCAAACCGGAAGTTTTCTTTCAGATCGAATTGGACCGTAGGCATCCAAATCTCGGTAACATGCTCCCAAATGATACGCAGCGATTCGGAGGTGATTTCCTCCGGGCGATGAGGGCCCATATAAGTAAATACCCCGTATTTATGGGGGCCGATATGCCTGACTTTCATTTCGGGAGGAACGATGCTGTTGAGGCCGATTTGCGTGGAAGGCTGATAGAACGTATAGCTTTTAGAGTCGCTAGGAATGGTCGTGAAGCCGATATAAATATCTTTTTTGACGGGATTAATGATTTTGGGACGGCTGTTGTAGAAATAATCGACGCCAAGCTTGTTGGCGGTCTGATGCTTGAGGTTGTCTTCCACGCCTACGGCATGTTCGATGCCGGCGATCGAGAAGGAGGGCAATATGGTGATGGAGCGGAAGAAAATAAGCCCTTTGCCGGCCCGATTCAGAAAATCCGGATTAAACCGATCCAAGATGTTCAGCGGACCCGGATTCCGGCGCCATCTTGCCGGGCTGATACAGTATTCTTCCTTGAAGATCCGGCTGTAAGTCCGTTCAGAACCGAAGGAGTATTTGGACGAGATGAATTCGATGGTGTTGCGCTCGTTTAACAAATCGGCCAGCGATTCCGCGATCCGCCTTCTCCGGACATACTCCATGAGGCCAGTAGAAGTGGCCCCTTTCCAAATGCGCAGCAAGTGAAACTTGGACAGGTTGACGCGGCCTGCGATGATATCCAGATTCAGTTCCTCAAGCAGATGGTCCTCAATAAAATCCGTAGTTTGGCTAATGGTCTCAAGTAGATGATGATCCACCGGTTTCTCCTTAACATAGCAATTTTTGTCGTATTTAAAATAAACCAATATAGTATGATCTTACCATGATTTGCCTCTCCGGAAATATCGGATCCGTCACCTGAGGCGGAAAAGGATGAGAAAGGGTGGTAAGGAAAATGAATGATGTAATGCAGGAACAATTGAAAGAGCGCTATATGGCGGCAACGTACAGTTTCATCGACAAGGTGAGGGACGATCCCAATGTGATAGCCGTCATTATCGGCGGAAGCTTGGCTTATGACGTGGTTTGGGAAAAAAGCGATATCGACATGACGCTGGTCATCCGGGATCAGGTTTTGAAGCATGATAATTACTGCATCGTGGAAGACGGCATCGTCATTAATGTTCATCTGATGTTGAGAAGTTCGTTCAGGAGAGGGCTGGAGCGAAATATCGGAGGTTCCTTCTCTCAATCCTACTTTTCCAAAGGGACAATGGTCTATTCCACGGATGATAGTTTAGTAGATTTCTTTGAAGATCTCAAGGAGATGGGCAGCGACGATATAGCCATTTCGGCGTTCCATATCGCGGGCTCCCTTGTGCATGTGTACGAAAAGGCGCAAAAATGGCTCAAGGCGCGAAGGGATCCGCTATATGCCCAATATTACTTGCTTAAGGCTGCCGAATCGATTGCGCATATGGAACTCTGTCTGCGCGGAGAGGCGATTTCGCGCGAGGCGATCCAGCAGGCTCTTCGCACGGCACCGGAGGTGCTCGCCCCTTTTTATCAGGATGCGATGTCCCGCAGATTAAGCCCCGAGGAAATCGCGGAATCGATACATCGGATCGACCGTTATCTGGAATCCCATCTGAATATCATTCAAAAGCCCCTCCTGGAATTCATGTCCGATCAAGAGATCAAAACGGTAACTCTCATCTCCAAACATTTTCAAGTTTATAGCGAATATATCGTCGGCACCTTGGACTATTTGGCGGAGAAAGGCGTCATCGAAAGGGTATCGCAAAGTATTCGCCTAACTCCGAAAAGCAAGCCGTCCGTCGAAGAAATCGGCTATCTGTACATTCCGTAACCGAGAGGAGAAATGAAGCATGTCCGTCCGAACAACGATCGAAATCTCCGGCGCGAAGCAGAACAATCTGAAGAACATTTCCACCGAAATTCCGCGGGATAAGCTGACGGTTATCACCGGGGTCTCCGGCTCCGGCAAATCGTCGCTCGCCTTTGACGTCATTTACGGAGAGGGGCAGCGGCGGTTTCTCGACTCCATCTCCACCTTCGCGAAGAGCCGGATCAGTCAATTAAAAAAGGCCAATGTCGACTATGTCCGGGGCTTGTCCCCCGTTGTTGCCATTGAGCAGAAAAAAGGGAATAACAACCCCCGCTCTACCGTCGGCACCGTTACGGATATCAATGATTATTTAAGGCTGTTATATGCGACCGCCGGAACCGGCGCCTGTCCCGATTGCGGGCATGCCTTGAAACAGCTCTCCGCGGCCCAGATCGCCGAGCATATCTCCAATCTGCCTCAAGGTGCGGTAGTCGAGCTGCGTGCCCCCGTGTATAAAACATATGGCGAAGACTACAGCTATACCTTCCATCAACTGCGGGAAAAAGGCTATAAGAACCTGCTCGTTGACGGCGAGCCTTTTTCATTGTCGGATAAACGCGAGCTGGATGAAACCGCCGAGTACCGGATCGAGGTAATCATCGACCGCTTCACGCTCAAGCAGGACACTTACATTCAACTGGCAAAAACCATCGAAGCGACCATGCTATCGCTGGACGAGGATATCATGATCAAAGTGGAGGTTGTGGGAGGTGTGGATCGCAGCTTCTATGCTTCCTACGGGTGCCCGGAGCATCATACTTTTCTTTGCGAAATGCAGCCGTTCCATTTCTCCTTCAATTCTCCCGCAAGCGCTTGTCATACCTGCCTGGGAGTAGGCCTGTCTTTTGTGGTGGAGCCCAGGTTTTTGGTGGTCGCTCCGGAGAGAAGCATCAACAAGGGGGCGCTTAAGAAAACGGTCTTCAACCCTGCGGGCAAGGACAGCTACCGGTCCGTCTTAATGTACAGCCTGTCGCAAAAGTATGGCTTTAGCCTGGATACCCCGTTTAACGAATTGCCCAAGCACATTCATGACATTTTATTTTACGGCACCAAAGGCGAGGTGCTTCCGATGCTGCAGCCGCCGAATTCGCAAAAAAAGAACTGGATCATCGGACGAGACCGGCCTTTCTGGGGCTTTGTCCATGAGATGGAGAGCTGGTATAAACACTATATCCGCAAGACGTCGACTTCAGAGGCTTTCGAACCGAACTTCATCAAGGAATGCATGATAGAGAAAATATGTCCGGAATGCCACGGGGCAAGATTGAAGAAGCAGCGGCTGCAGGTGACGGTAGGCGGTAAAAATATCGACCAGCTCAGCCGGATGCAGCTTCCGGAGCTGATGGATTTTCTGACATCCTTAACCTTTGAGGAAGAAATATGGGAAGTGGCAACCTCCATTCTCCGCGAGATCCAGGCGAGAACCACGCTGTTGATTGAAATCGGGCTTCATTATATCAGCCTGGGCCGCAGAAGCGACAGCATCTCGGGCGGCGAAATGCAGCGGATCAAGATGTCCACGCAGATCAGCAGCGAACTGATGGGGATGCTGTACGTGATGGACGAACCGAGCATTGGCCTTCATCCGCGGGATTCCAGCCGGGTCATCGAAACGATGAAGAAGCTCCGCGACAGCGGCAATACAGTAATCGTCGTCGAGCATGATCTGGATACGATCCGAAATGCCGATCATATTATCGAAATCGGGCCGGGGCCGGGGATTCACGGGGGGACGATCGTCGCTTCGGGAAGCATCGACGACATCGCGAAAGCCCCGGATTCTGCAACAGGGCGATATCTGTCCGGCAAAGCCGAAATTCCGGTACCCAAGCGACGCCGGGATTTGGGGGATACTTTTTTGTCCGTACAGGGCGCTCGCGAAAACAATTTGAAAAACGTGGATCTGGACATCCCTCTGGGCGTATTCATTTGCATCACCGGAGTGTCGGGATCTGGGAAAAGCTCGCTGATCAACGAGATCCTGTATAAGCAGTTGAAGGTATTGAAGACGGGGGCGCGGATCGTGGCCGGGGAGCACGATTTCCTGTTCGGCGCGGATCTGGTGAACCATGTGATCAACATTGATCAGGCCCCGATCGGGAGAAACAGCAAATCCAATCCGGCGACCTATATCGGCATTTACGATAAAATCCGCGATTTGTTCGCCATGCAGCCGGAGGCGGTCAAACTGGGATACCAGCCGATCGACTTCAGCCTGACCCATGCGGGCGGTACGAGATGCGAGCATTGCGCGGGCGACGGGATCATCGTGACGAGCCTGCAGTTCATGGCGGATATCGAAACCATTTGTCCGGTATGCAAAGGGATGCGCTTTTCCAAAGAAGGCCTCGAAATCAAGGTCCAGGGGAAAAGCATTGCCGACGTGCTTGAAATGACGGTGGAGGAAGCTGCGGAATTTTTTAAGGACAACAAATATTTGCGACATAAACTCAACATTATGAATGAGCTGGGACTCGGGTACATGTGTCTCGGTCAAAGCTCAACGACGCTGTCCGGCGGCGAGGCGCAGCGGGTGAAGCTGGCTTACGAGCTATCCAAAATCAAAAGAGGTGCCCACAACCTGTACATTCTGGATGAACCGACGACGGGACTACATCTCTCGGACATTCAGAAGCTGCTCTTCTCTTTAAACAAGCTGGTGGATCAGGGACATTCCGTCATCGTCATCGAACATCATCTGGATGTGATGAAGTCCGCCGACTATATCATTGATATGGGACCGGAAGGAGGACATCAAGGGGGGACCGTCGTGGCCGAAGGAACCCCGGAACAGATCGCCGGAATTGAGGAATCCCATACGGGACGGTATCTCCGCACTGTGCTTAAACCGCAGGAAATGAGCAAATAGAAGGTGGAAGCATCCATGTATACTAAACCCCGCTTTCGTCAGGCCAACTGCGCTTCCGTGTTCGTACCTCTAATGTTAAAGCCATAAAAATCAACCCACATGATCCCGGGGAAACCGGGACCATGCGGGTTTCGTGTGTTCCGCGGTAAAGCTCGAGAGGTTCCGCGGCGGCAGGCAGGTATTAAGCGAATGGGACTGCGGATAGCTGGATGCAATTCGTCGGACAGCTTTCAATCGCTTCCTGTAGTTCTTCCAGCAGTTCCTTGGCAATAGCCGTAATTCCCCGGTTGGAATCGCCCCCATAGATGACTTCGGCAATTCCGTTATCGTCCAAATCGAAAATTTCCGGTGCTGCGGAGTTGCATGCACCGCAGGCAATACAAGATTCCTGGCTGACACTCGCAAAATTGTTCATAGATTTCCTCTCCCCGGACTTTTTAGAATCCACGACCCCTCCGAAGTAGCGCTATGAAATTTCAATATCTGCAATGGGATAGTACATTCTGATGACATTTTACAATCCGCGAAATCCCTTCATCAAGGGAAAAAACAACAGGTAGCCCCTTATTCGTTCTTTCTTGTGAATTTAGACACAAAGTTTTTGATTTTGGAATTGGACGGTATCCCGCGGACAACTATGGGCCTCTTTTTACGATTGACAATTCGTTAGCCAAGGCTTGATAATCTTGATCATCGGAGTTTTGGCTCAACTGCTTAATCAGAAAAAAGGTAGGATGGAAGGGGAAGTGGTGCATTTGTTGCAAAGGCTGGAAGGGTTCCTGAAAGAAGTCCCAAAGATTATTCATGAGATCGACGAAGAGATTTTTACGAACAAACCTTTACCGGATAAGTGGTCAAAACAGGAAATACTGGGGCACTTGTGCGATTCGGCGGCAATAAATCATCAGCGTTTCGTCAAGATTATTTTGGCGGATCAGCCCGTAACCTTGGAAGGATATAAGCAGAATGAATTGGTGAAAATTCACGATTATCAGAACGGTTATACAAAAGCGGAACTGCTTGAACTTTGGCAACAACTGAACAAACAGATACGGATGACGATTTTACAGGGTCAAGAGACGGCATTAACCCATCCCGTTTATTGGAGCGATGGCAGCCGGGTTACACTGGAATGGTTGTTCGAACATTACCTGGATCATATGGATCATCATCTGAATCAAATCGTCGAGAACTAATCTAAATAAGGCAAGCGGGGTATTCGACGTGCGGAAAATATCACGAAAATCGGCTTCATGGCCTCTTCGCAACCTGTAGTTGACACATTGCCAGCCTTACTTGATAGTCGAAAACAGGTCGTTATTATAAGATGAGCGTGAGGTGATGGCGATGGACTTTGCGGATAAATTGCAAAGCTATAGAAAACAAAAGGGAATGTCCCAGGAAAATTTGGCGGAGCTCATTGGGGTTTCGCGGCAAGCCGTATCCAAGTGGGAATCGGGGCAGTCGTATCCCGAGATGGATAAGATGATCGCAATAAGTGATCTGTTTCACGTAACCGTAGACCATTTGGTCAAGGATACCCCAACCGCTACCGGGGAAGCACGGCACCAAATTCCGGAACCCGTACAGGCAGGTTGGCGTCCTTCTTTTCATTATGAGTACAAAAGCAAGAAGACGCTATTCGGAATCCCGCTCGTTCATATTCATGTCGGACGCGGTATTCATGTCGCCAAAGGAATTATTGCCATCGGCAATATTTCGATCGGGGCTCTCTCGATCGGGATCCTTGCGCTAGGCGGCTTAAGCATCGGTGCGCTTGCTGCGGGCCTTGTCAGTCTGGCGGCGCTGGCCGTCGGCTTGCTGATGGGAATGGGGGGGATCGCGGTCGGTGCCGTTGCCATTGGCGGGCTTGCGCTAGGGATTTTGGCCATCGGCGGGTTATCGATCGGCATGTTCTCCTTAGGCGGCTGCGCTATCGCTTCGCATATTGCCATCGGAGGATATTCGAGCGGGCACATCGCCATTGGGGACGCGGTAAATGGAGCTTATACGCTCGCCACTCAAAACGATGATTTCGGTAGCATCCGGGCCGAGCAGGTGAGACAGCTGATTCAACAAGAGTACCCGAATTTGTGGAAGCCGCTGGCAGAGCGGATTATCGGGATGTTTAATTAGATAAGCAGAACTCGGAAGCCCTCATTCCGAGGGCTTTTTAAATTGAAGAATAAATCGATCACATCACAAATCGAGAGGGTTGTCTATTTTGAAAAAAACCGAATTCAAAATCTTTCTACGCCCGATCAAGGAACAGGAGCGATGGTTAAACCGGATGGCCTCGGAAGGATGGAGGTTGACGGGTGTTCGGCGGTTTTTCTACACTTTCGAGCGATCCGAAGGAACCCGATATGCTTACAGGGTAGAATTTGTAGGAGACAAATCGAAAAAGGAGCTTAAGGCATATAAGGATCTTCAAAAGCAATATGGCAGGAATGTTTTTAGTAAAGGAATTAATATCGGCAAATTTTCTTTTGGGGCCGTCCGCTGGAGACCTTATGCGGGAAAGAGAGGGAGATTCGCTACCTCTCCAGGGATGATTAATTCGGAGCTGCTCATTATTGAGAGCAAAATAGAAGATTAACAACTATTTCGGGCATGAAAAAATCGAGACGACAGGATTTGAACCTGCGACCTCTTGCTCCCGAAGCAAGCGCTCTACCAAGCTGAGCCACGTCTCGACAAAATTGATGTGGAAACATTAATAAATTTTACTCCTTTCATCTATACTGTAAAGAGGGTTGTGAATGGATTTTTCGAACCGGAACGTTCTCTAATCCCCATTGACGGCACGGGTTCAGTTTTATATAATATTTGGTGATTCAATTGGATAGGTTTAAACTTTGAAGAGGATTATTAGTTTGAATTCTGCCATCCAGAGATCCGGTGCTATGGTGCGAGCCGGTTGGAGAATGACAATGAACTCGCCTCGGAGTTACGATGCCAAACATCGTCGTTTTACCCGCGTTAAGGGTGTAAAGTGAGCGAAGGACAAAGCATGTTCGACGCTAACTAGGGTGGTACCACGGGAAATTTCCTCTCGTCCCTAGCGATGATACGCTATGGATCGGGAGGTTTTTATTTTTTTAGCAGAGATTTTGAAGAGATTCTAGGGAGGATTCAATACTATGGCAGACAAAAACGTGCCACAAGACGTTTACCAGGCCCAGAGCATCGAACCGAAATGGCAGGCATACTGGGACCAAAATCAAACCTTTAAAACCCGGGAGGATGACGGAAAGCCGAAGTTTTATGCGCTTGATATGTTCCCTTATCCTTCGGGTGCCGGCCTTCATGTAGGCCATCCGGAAGGCTACACGGCGACCGATATCGTGTCCCGTTTTAAACGGATGCGCGGTTACAACGTGCTTCACCCGATGGGCTGGGACGCATTCGGTCTGCCGGCGGAGCAGCATGCTTTGGATACCGGCGAGCATCCGCGCGATATCACGGTCAAGAACATCAACAATTTCCGGCGTCAAATCAAGTCGCTCGGTTTCTCGTATGACTGGGAACGGGAGATTAGCACGACGGATCCGGATTATTATAAATGGACCCAATGGATTTTTATCCAGCTTTATAAAAAAGGGCTTGCCTACGTTGCCGAAGTTCCCGTGAACTGGTGCCCTGCGCTCGGTACGGTGCTGGCGAACGAGGAAGTCATCGACGGCAAGAGCGAACGCGGCGGCCATCCGGTCATCCGCAAGCCGATGCGCCAATGGGTGCTGAAGATTACGGAGTACGCGGAACGCCTGTTGGAAGACCTCGAGGAACTCGACTGGTCGGAGAGCATCAAGGATATGCAGCGCAATTGGATCGGCAAGTCCGAAGGGGCGGAGGTTGTATTCGCCATCGACGGGCATGAAGAGTCGCTGACCGTATTTACGACCCGTCCGGATACGCTGTTCGGCGCAAGCTATGCGGTGCTTGCTCCCGAGCATGAGCTTGTTGCCGGGATTACGACCGAGGCTCAACGCGACGCCATCAAGGCTTATCAAGACCAAGCGGCACGCAAGAGCGATTTGGAACGGACGGATCTGGCCAAAGAAAAGACCGGCGTGTTCACGGGCGCCTATGCGGTGAATCCGGTAAATGGCGCGAAGCAGCCGATCTGGATCGCGGATTATGTGCTTGCCGGTTACGGTACAGGCGCGATTATGGCCGTACCGGGTCATGACGAGCGTGACTATGAGTTCGCGAAGCAGTTCGATCTTCCGATCATTGAAGTCGTGGAAGGCGGCGATATTGCCAAGGAAGCTTACGCCGGAGACGGGGCTCACGTCAATTCCGATTTCCTTAACGGTCTTCGCAATGAAGAAGCGATCAAGAAAATGATCGCCTGGCTGGAGGAAACCGGTAAAGGTAAAGGCAAAGTGACCTACCGTCTGCGCGACTGGCTGTTCAGCCGCCAGCGTTATTGGGGCGAGCCGATCCCGATTCTGCATCTGGAAGACGGCACGATGAAACCGGTGCCTGAGGACCAGCTTCCGCTTGTCCTGCCGGATGTCGATGCCATCAAGCCGTCCGGTACGGGTGAATCGCCGCTGGCCAATGTGACCGAATGGGTCAACACGACCGATCCGGAAACCGGGCTGCCGGCCCGCCGCGAAACGAACACCATGCCGCAATGGGCGGGAAGCTGCTGGTATTACCTGCGGTATATCGATCCGCATAACGATAAGGAGCTGTGCTCCAAAGAGAAGCAGCAGGAATGGCTGCCGGTCGATCTGTACATCGGCGGTGCCGAGCATGCGGTGCTGCACTTGCTGTACGCCCGTTTCTGGCACAAGGTGCTTTACGACCTCGGCGTAGTATCTACTAAAGAACCGTTCCACAAGCTGGTCAACCAAGGGATGATCCTCGGAACGAATAACGAGAAAATGAGCAAATCGCGCGGCAACGTCATTAATCCGGACGAAATCGTGAACGAATTCGGCGCGGACACCTTGCGCGTGTACGAAATGTTCATGGGACCTTTGGAAGCTACGAAACCTTGGAACGCGAACGGCGTCGAAGGAACGCATCGCTTCTTGTCCCGCGTATGGCGCTTGTTCGTAACCGAAGACGGCAGCCTGAACGCGAAGATCGTGGACGGCGACGGCAGCGACGAATTCAAACGGACCTGGCACAAAACGATCAAGAAAGTGACCGAAGATTTTGAAGGTCTTCGTTTTAACACCGCGATCAGCCAGTTGATGATCTTCATTAATGAAGCGTACAAAGCCGATGCCGTGCCTAAAGCTGCGGCAGAGAACTTCGTGCAATTGCTGTCCCCGCTCGCGCCGCATTTGGCGGAAGAACTGTGGGAACGGCTCGGTCATAAGGAGACTGTTTCCTATGAGCCATGGCCTGCTTACGACGAAGCCTGGACGGTGGACGCCGAAGTCGAAATCGTCGTCCAGGTCAACGGCAAAATCGTCGACCGGACGAAGATTTCCAAGGATCTGGATCAGGCGGCCATGCAGGAACATAGCCTAGGCCTTCCGAACGTGAAACAGGCGGTAGAAGGTAAAACGATCCGTAAAGTGATCGCGGTTCCCGGCAAACTGGTGAATATCGTCGTCGGTTAAGAATGCTCCTCCCGGTCGGAAGTGCCGCCGGATGGAGGGTTGAACAAACCGTCGAGCTTGTCAAGGTCTTCGTCATATTTCCGGTGCGTCGCTTCAATCAGACTTGAGAACACCCGGCTTAGGCCGGAATGTAATACGGCGATGCCTTCGGCGGTAACTCCGCCCGGAACGGCCACGCGCCTTTGCAGCTCTTCAGGGGTAAAGCCGCCTTCGGTCAGCAGCTTGCCGGTGCCGTGCAGCATTTCGGATCCAAGGCGAATAGCCTCGGATCTCCCGATGCCGGTAAGCTGGGAGGCGGCTTCCGCCCACTGCTGCAGGATGAAGGCGATAAAGGCCGGGCCGCAGCTGGCAATGTCGGAGGCGATGCGCGTTTCCGTTTCCCGGATGGAGAGAGGAATGCTGATGGAAGACATGAGCTGCTCCAGCAGGAGCCGGTCTTCCGGCAGGATGCGGCTGCCGTAAATGCACAGCGATGCCCCGGAGAGTGCCGAGTGCGTAATGCTGGGAATGATTTTGGCGATTTTGGACGGAATCCGCTCTTCCAGCATGCGGATTTGCACCGGACTGGTTATGGACACGACGGTTTGCCGCTCGTCTACGATCCCGTCGAGTTCGTCGATGACGGCGGGATAGTCAAGCGGCTTCACGCAAAGAAAAATGATTTGGCTCCCGTTCGCGGCTTCGGCATTGCTGCCGGTAACGCGAAGTCCGGGATGCCGTTTTGCCAGCAGCTCCGCTTTTTGCGAGGAGCGGTTGCTGGCACAGATGTAATGCGGGTGCAGCGCACCGGAACGCAGGAAAGCTTCAATCAGCAAGCTTCCCATCGATCCTGTTCCGATGAAGGCCACTTTCATCCCGGTTCCCCCTTCCGTTGCGTAACCTGATTTCAAACAACCTATTTATATATGTATGCATCTTGAATGGATCTTCATGACCTATCACGAACAGATTCTTTTAAGATTGGGGCGTTCAGGTTGAAGAGGGAATATGTCATTACATCGGTTGTCTCTGCCGTTATTGGGGCCGGGCTTATGCTTTTGGCCCTTGGGGGAAGCCATCCCCGGGGAATCGAAGGCTGGATTCCGTTAAACGAAAGCGTCGCTTCGGCGATGTCCGCCAAGAACGGCAGTGCGGAAGAAGACCGGACCGAACCGGCGAAAAAGCAAGGCGGCGACAAAGTGACGGGTAAGGATTCTTCAGTTGCTGCGGATGCCGGGAATTCGTCGGGTACGGCCCCGGGAACGCAGGGTGCTTCCGAAGCCGCAGGTAAGGCCGGAGCATCCGGCGGAACGGGCGGCACGCCCACAGCTCCTGAAGCCGGCGGAACTAGCGGGACGCCCGCGGCCCCTACGGAAGGAGACCCGCAGCAGGCACAAAGCGGGCTGATTAGCATAAACACCGCCGGGACGGGCGAGCTGCAGGAGATCCCCGGCATCGGGGAGAAGAAGGCGCAGGCGATCGTCGATTACCGGAATGCGCACGGCCCCTTCAAGTCGGTGAACGAACTGACTGAAGTAAAAGGCATCGGAGACAAAATGCTGGAGAAAATGAAGCCTCATATCAGGCTGTAAGATGGGGGACATGTCAGGATGAATCCGGATCAACGCAAGGACTGGGATACGTATTTCATGGATATCGCTTATATGGTATCCACTCGCTCACGGTGCAGCCGCCGGCATGTCGGCGCTGTGCTGGTCCAGGGCAAGAAGCTGCTGGGAACGGCGTACAACGGCGCACCTTCGGGCGTGCCCGACTGTTCCGAAGCCGGCTGCATGATCGCCGAAGAATATGAGCTTGCCGTCGTAAACGGACAGGAAACGATGATCAAAAAACAGCGCTGCGTCCGCACGATCCATGCCGAGCAAAACCTGCTGCTGTTTACCGACCGCATCGACCGCGAAGGCTCCAGCGTGTACGTCACGGACGAACCTTGCTGGACTTGCGCCAACATGCTGGCCAATAGCGGGATTACGGAGATCGTGTATCACCGGCCTTATCCTAAGGATACCGGTAAGGTGACGGCGATGATGGGCCAGAAAGGCATCGTTTTCCGGCGCCTGGAATCGTACGAGCCGCCGCGGGAGACGGCCACGGAAATCGAAAATTAAGCTACCGCAATAACGTACAGGATGAAGGAAGAACCTCATCTGCTTGATGCAGATGGGGTTCTTTTTTTGTTTCTTACATGATGAAGGGAGGGCTTGCTATGGAGCGCAGACCTTTGACCGCTATCGCCTGCTGTTGGATTCTCGGCAACGGTCTATCTTGTTTGTACGACGGAATATCCTTTTGGCTGCTCTGGGGAGGCATTACGCTGACGGCACCTCTGCTCTCAACAGTCGGCCGCTTTCCTTGGAGGCGGCTTCTGGTCCTGTGGATCGCATGTTCGCTCGGGGCGGCATACTGGGCTTATAACGATGGTAGAAACGTTAGCGGCATTGAAACCCGGTTGGAACAAGAGAGACCTGAGCGCAGCGAGATGGTTGCATCGGAATCGGAAGAGATTCCGGTCCAAGCGGAAGGGAGAATTGTGTCGGCCGTGGATATCGATGGGGATCGTGTAGCCTTTACGCTACGGCTCGGCGGATATTCATTCAGTGACGAGATTAATGGTGAGGATGGTTCAAGGGAGAAGGAGCTATGGCACGAAGGCAAAGAAAAGGTCGCCGTGCAAATCACTTTATCTTCGCAATCGGAACTTGCGACCGCAGCGTCATGGAAACGAGGGCAGAAGCTCGTCATAGGCGGTACCTTGGAGCGCCCCGGGAGCGCCAGGAATTTTGGCGGCTTCGAATACCGGAACTATTTGCGTAATCAACGAATTCACTGGCTGCTAAAGACGAAAGGAACTTCGGGCATCATTAGCGAGCCGCCCAATCATTTCAGTTTTACTGCGTTATTGGGAGAGGTCGACGGTTTAAGAGCTAGGCTGGGGACTACAGTAGGCAAGCTCTTTCCGGGCTGGCAGGCCGGGTATATGAAAGGATTAATTATCGGCTTGGCCGATGAACTGGAGCCCGAGAAATACGCGCAGTTCACAAATCTGGGGTTAACGCATATCCTGGCGATTTCGGGAAGTCATGTCGCGATCAATGTGGGGTTGCTGTTCGGTCTGCTCCGCCTGTGCCGGGTCACCCGGGAGACCGCGATACTGATCGTATTGGGATTTGTTCCCGTCTATGTTTTGCTGACAGGCTTTTCTCCATCGGTGATCCGTTCGGGGATCATGACGATGCTGGGGCTTTATCTCCTGCGGCGCGGTCTTCTGAAGGACGGATTGAACGTTCTGTCCGCCGCGGCTTTGCTCATGATGCTGTGGGAACCTTATTATCTGCTGAATGTGAGCTTTCAGCTATCCTTTGCGGTTACGGCAGGATTAATCGTGTTCGTACCGCTGTTATCGTCTTATTTCCGCTGGTTGCCGGAGCGCCTGAGGGGCGCGGCCGCGATCACGGTGGCCGCCCAGCTCGTTTCTTTTCCGGTCACGATCTACTATTTTAACCAGTTCTCTTTGCTCTCGCTCGCAGCGAATATGGTGATCGTTCCGCTTGTCAGCCTAATCGCGCTGCCGCTCGGAACCGCGGCTCTGTTAGCCAGCGGCGTCTGGCTCCCGCTCGGACAATGGGTTGCCTATCCCGTGCGCTTGTTGAACTCGCTTACTTTCACCGCTACGGCATGGCTGACTGACCGTAGCGGATTCATGACCTATTGGAAGTCACCCTCGCTGCTTTGGATCGCTGTTTTTTATGGCCTTGCCTACTGGCTGTTGCGCCGCGGATCACGTAAAACAGCTCAATTTCTTCCGCCTTTTACCGGAAATACAGCTTTCCCTAATGCTTCTGCAGATGACACGGTTCCGCTGCCGACCTACCCGGGAACGAAAATTCCGCATGTTGCGGCCATTCCCGCTTTCAAAACATCCTGGAAGGAACTTTGCTTATCCTGTGTTTTGTTGGCAGGATTCGCGGGGTTGCTTGTTGCCGGTTACCAGCCCGCTAATGCAAAGGGAGTTGGCCACGTTCAGTTTATCGATGTAGGACAAGGAGATTGCGCTTTAATAACGACTCCTTCAGGGGTCAATATTTTGGTGGATGGCGGCGGAACCGTGTCGTTCCGCAAACCCGGCGAGTCTTGGCGCAACCGGAAGGAGCCGTATGAAGTAGGGGCTAAAACTTTAGTTCCCCTGCTCAAAAAAAGAGGAATCCACCGATTGGATGCCGTCGTACTGACCCACGGCGACCAGGATCACATCGGCGGTCTGCAGGCGGTTCTGGAACAATTTCCGGTGGAGGCGCTCATTTTTAACGGTAGTCTTGCCGACTCAGCGACGATGAAGAAGCTGATGGAGACCGCCAATGCCGGAAACATCCCGGTTTATGCGGCCTACCAAGGTATGAAATTAACGCCGGACGAGGTCACGATGATTGAGTTTCTGGCGCCTCCGGACGAGCCGTTTTTTTCAGGGGTTCCTTATGTGAAAGAGCAAAATCACCGGTCTCTGGTTTTTCGGCTTGAAATGGAGGGAGTTTCGTTTTTATTTACAGGGGATATGGACGTATCGGCGGAACGGAAAGTGCTTGCGCTTGAGCAGGAGAAAGGCCTGCCGCTACCGTCTTCCGTTGACGTATTGAAGGTAGCTCACCATGGAAGCAAGACATCTACCTCCGCGGAGTGGTTGGCGCGGCTGCAACCGAAGCTGTCCGTCATTTCCGTCGGAGTCTCAAACAGCTACGGTCATCCGAATGCCGGAGTTCTGGAACGGCTGGAAAGCGGGGAGAGTCTCATATACAGGACGGACTTGCAGGGAGAAATTCAAGTCAAGGTGAAATCGGGAACTCTCTGGATACGCCAAAAATTGCAGTAGTTAACCAAGAGTTTCGTATAAAGCGAGACTCTCTTTAATGGGTTTATTCAAAAATGACTTTACACGAGTGGTGAAACATGTTTTAATATACCTGAAACCGGTATCATTTATTTCAGCATTTTGTTTCATGAAGTTTCATGAAGTTTTTCCAATTGTTTCAGCAGCTGCTTAACAACAAAGCTTAACTCATGGAGGTAGAATGAAGTTATTTTTAATTCGCCATGGTCAATCGATCGGCAATCTGTTTCTGGATGAAGACTTGCCGGATTCACCTTTGACTTCAACGGGTTTGTTGCAGGCCGATAAGGTTGCTTCGTTTCTCGGCCGTAAGTCGGTGACAAGGATTGTCTCCAGTCCGTTGATCCGTGCCATGCAAACGGCCATGCCGCTCTCGGATCTGCTATCTATACCGGTAGAGATATGGATGAATCTGTATGAATACAGGGAGGGACCTGCTTTTTATAGCCTGCCCCGTAAAGAGATTCAGAAGTTTGTTCCGGATGTCGTGCTGCCGGACGAAATCCTTGAGCCGGGTTGGCGCTGTCCGGGTGGCGAAAACCGGGAGACTGTCGAGAATCGCGCGAAATCGATAGTCCGGCAGGTACGCCGCTGTACAGACGACAGCATCGCCCTTTTTGCTCACGGCATGTTGATCGACTTCCTGATCCGCGAGATATTGCAGCTTTCGAGCGGGTCGAATATTGAGTTTGTTCAAGCCAATACCTGTATTAACTGCTTCGAGCTGAACGAGAACGGAGTAAAGGTTTTAAGCATGAATCAAACGGAACATCTATGCTGCCATTAGATTTCATAACCAAACTAGAAAACATCGCTTTAATTGGCGAGAGGAGATGAACCATCCTTGCATTTATACGTAATCAGGCATTCCCAATCGACAATGAACATCGGTATGGGAGGAGGAGCCAACTGCGGCTTGTCCCCTATCGGGTTATGGCAAGCAGAGCAAATACCCCAGTTTTTCGACGATATTCCAATCAAGGCTATTTACTGCAGTCCGCTGAAACGGGCTGTTCTTACCGCGACGCCTCTGGCTAATCATAAAAATATGCCGATTATTTTGGTTCCGCAAATGTCGGAAGTATTTAATGGAGAGTGGCCGGACTATCGCGATTATCCGTGGGAAAGCTGCGAACAAATTGTAAGCGATTTCCCGAATACGGAGTTTCTGCATTCCCACGACCTTTCCGAAGCCTGGTGGCCCGTTTGGCCGGAAACCTTTCCTCAGGTCCGGGTGAGAGTTCAATCGTTCTATGATGCGGAGATCGCTCCTTTTTTAGGGACGGACGAGCACATTGTCGTCTTTGGGCATGGGCAATCGACCGCAGATCTGAAGCAAGTCGCCAATCCCGGCGATACCATTCCCGTCTACAATGCGGGGATCGTGGAATTCGTCATGGACGGCGAGGGCAAGTGTTTGTCCGCTGAAGTGCATACCGGCCATCTGGGACCGCACGTATCCGATTAATTTTATGATAATGGGGGATTTCCATGTTGAAAAAAACGTTTAGTATCATCGTAGCCTGCTCATTAGTGTTAGCGCTTACAGCCTGTGGCCCGAAACGCGAAGCCGCACCGGCTCCGGCATCCGGCGATACCGCTCAGGAAGAAGCAGCCAAACCATCAAAATTGACGGTATGGGCCAATGATTCCGAAAAGGAGCTCGAATCGATTCGGACCATTACCAGCAGATTCACGGCCGATAACGGGATTGAAGTTGAAGTGGTACCCGTCAACGCCCGCGAGCAATCCAAAACATTTTCACTGGACGGCCCTGCCGGCCGCGGTCCCGATCTATGGTGGGCGACCCATAACTCCATGGGGAAGAATGTCCTGCAGGGGTTGGCCGAACCTTATGATCTGGATGAAGAAGTGTTGAAGAACTACTCCGAAGAAGCTATTCAGGCGGTTACGATCGACGGCAAGATTTACAATTTGCCCATGGTTGTTGAAACGGCGGTCCTGTTTTACAACAAAAAGCTTCTGCCTGAGCAGCCGGAATCTTGGAGCGATCTGGAGAAGTTCGCGTCTACCTATACCGATCCTTCGCAAAATAAATACGGATTTCTCATCGATGGAACGAACTTCTATTATACGAATATGTTCATGCAAGGGAATGGCGGTTACATATTCGGCTATGACAAGGATAAAGGGTACGATGTGGAAGATATCGGCTTGAATAACGAAGGGGCCGTAAAGGGAGCCCAGCTGGTGCAATCCTGGTTTGAAAAGAACTACTTGCCGAAGTCAATTACCGGGGACGTAATGGATGGACTATTTAAAGAAGGAAAAGTCGGAGCGGTCTTGTCCGTACCTGCGTCCTTGATGAATTATGCAGGCGCGCTGGGGGATGACTTGGGAGTAGCCCCTATTCCGAAGCTGGATAACGGCGAGCATTCTCCTTCATTCTTGGGCGTGAAAGGCTGGGTTCTGTCTCCGTATTCCAAAAATAAAGAATGGGCCGTAAAGCTTGCGCTGTACATGACCAATCAAACCTCCCTCGAGAGTCATTTCCAAGTTGCCGGGGAAGTTCCCGCGACGCTCGGGATTTTGACAAGCGACCTGATCACCAAGGACCCTTACTTCTCGGCGGTCGCCGAACAAAGCAAATATGCTACGCCTACGCCAAATAATCCGGAAATATCCCAAACCTGGGAGCCTATGAAGAATGCCTTTGTTTTCTTGTCTCAAGGCAATGACGCTAAAGAAGTGCTTAACGAAGCGGTTGACCAGATCAAAGAACAGATTAACATCAATAATTCATCAGCGAAATAACATGGTGCGGCAGATGAGGATACGGGGTATTCTCGTCTGCCTAGTCCTCACTCGCCATCAGGGAGGTCTATTATATTGAGCGAGCTCCGAGAAGAGAACCGCAAAACGGGTTCCCATAGTCCCAAAAGAGCTATGATGCTCTCGATCGTACCGGGATTGGGACAGTTTTATAACCGAAGATATTTTAAAGGAATCCTCTTTTTTGTTTTGATTGCCGCATTTCTCGTCGTATTCGGCAACTTTTTGAACATCGGCTACTGGGGCCTGGTTACCTTGGGGACGATGGAGGGGGTGGACGACTCCAGGATGCTGCTCATTCAGGGCATCGTATCCGTTATCCTGACGGTTTTCGCATTAGGCGTTTATTGGCTGAATTTGATCGATGCCAAAAGAGATGCCGAGAAAATCAAGGAAGGCTGGAAAGTGACCACCTTGAGGGAAGGATTTAAGAACGCATGGGATAAGGGGTTCCCATATGCGTTGGTGGCCCCCGGATTTTTCATGATCATTTTTGTCTTAATATTACCCTTGTTGTTCATGGTGGCGTTAGCCTTTACGAACTATAACATTTACAATTCGCCGCCCAAATTTTTGCTTAGTTGGGTTGGAATGAAGAATTTCTTCAATGTCTTTTCGGTTCCGGTGTGGCGCAATACGTTTTTCTCCGTGCTGTCATGGACCATTATTTGGACGCTTGTGGCAACGACCTTGCAGGTAGGGATCGCGCTATTTTTGGCGATTATCGTCAATGATAAACGGATCAAATTCAAGAAATTCATTCGCACCTTTTTGATTCTTCCTTGGGCGATCCCCGGCTTCGTGTCGATTTTGACCTTTGCGGCCATGTTCAACGACCAGTTCGGAGCGGTCAATAACCAACTCTTGGCCCCTCTCGGAATAACCATTCCTTGGCTGACGGATCCTTTGTGGACCAAGGTTGCCATCATATTCGTCGAGGTCTGGCTTGGTTTTGCCTATGTATTCGCCTTGTTTACCGGGGTATTGCAAAGCGTGTCGTCGGACTGGTACGAAGCCGCGGAAGTGGACGGGGCCAGCAAATGGCAGAAATTCCGCAATATCACGCTTCCCCATGTATTGTTCGCATCCGCCCCGTTATTGATCATGCAATATACGGGCAACTTTAACAACTTTAATCTGATCTATTTGTTCAATCAAGGCGGGCCGCCGGTTCGGGGGCAAACCGCAGGATCCACGGATATCGTAATATCCTGGGTGTATAAGCTGACCTTTGATACGCTGAACTATAACATGGCCGCCGTTATCTCGATCATTCTGGGCGTGTTTGTCGCCTGCATTGCCTTTTTCCAATTCAGACGGACTCGTTCCTTTAAAGAAGGGGGGACTAACGGTTGAACGCCAAATTAAAGTCGAGGCTTGAAGTCGCGGGAATATATCTGGTTATCTTCATTATGTTCCTGGTCATAATCTATCCTTTGTTATGGGTGTTCGGGATTTCGCTCAATCCGGGTACCAGCATGTACAGTGCGACGATTATACCTAAAAATGCATCCTTAGAGCATTACAGATGGCTGTTTACGAATCAGGATAGCAATTATTTGCTTTGGTACAAAAACACGTTGATTGTGGCAAGCGCCAAGACCGTACTTTCGCTTACCGTTACGCTTTTCGTGGCTTACGCTTTTTCTCGATATCATTTCGTCGGAAAGAAGAACGGGCTTTATGTCTTAATGCTGATTAAGATTTTTCCGGTATTGATGGGGATGGTTGCCATCTATATTTTGCTCAACCTGGTCGGGTTGCTCGATTCTCTCCTGGGGTTGACATTGGTATACGTAGGCACTTCCATTCCGACGCATGCCTTTCTTGTAAAAGGATATTTCGATACGATTCCAAGAGATTTGGATGAAGCGGCCAAAATCGATGGTGCCGGCCATTTCCGGATTTTCTTCCAGATTATTTTGCCATTGGCCGTTCCGATTGTCGCTGTAGTCGCTTTATTTAATTTTATGGCTCCTTTCATGGATTTCTTGTTGCCGCGCATCGTGATCCGCAGTCCGGAAAACTATACGCTGGCGCTCGGATTGTTTAACCTGGTCAATCAGGAATTCGGACAGAATTTTACGCGCTTTGCCGCGGGCTCCATTTTGATTGCCGTACCGATCGCGACCGTATTCCTGTATTTCCAGCGGTATCTGATTAGCGGACTGACCGCCGGAGCTTCAAAAAGTTAACTCATGCCTGGAGCCCGGCAGCGACTTATAGCCGGGCTTCAAGCCTTCATAAGTAAATTGCAACCGACAAAGGATGTGTAGTACGGCCTATGGCAAGTCCCTGGCATATTGGAACGCCGGAATTGATTATGCGTTTGCTGCTTTCCCTTTTTTTGGGGGGAATTATAGGATATGAAAGAGAGGTAAACCGCCATGCAGCAGGATTGAGAACCAATATATTGGTTTGCGTGGGCTCCACCCTGATCATGCTGTTATCGATTTACGGCTTTACGGATTTTCTGGATGAACCGAACGTACGGACCGATCCCGCCAGGCTGGCCGCCCAGGTTATCAGCGGTATAGGTTTTTTGGGTGCAGGAACGATCATGCAGAAAGGCGCATCGATAAAAGGGTTGACCACTGCGGCAACTTTATGGGTCATGGCGGCGATAGGTTTGGCGGTGGGCGCCGGATTTTATTATCCGGCCGTGATAACTTGCCTCATTGTAATTATTTCGCTTAAAGCGTTAAATAAAGTTGAGCACCGGTTCCTGGCTTCCGGAAAAATTCATACCCTTAGAATTTCCCTGCCTCCTGAATCACCAAGCTTAGCGGAAATGTATGCCGTAATGACTTCAAATCATCTGGATATCAAAACGATTAGCATTGCAAACGAAAATGGCAATTTCGGGAATGAAGTTCAGAGGATTAAAATTACGTTCGCCGCACCTAAGAATGCTTCCTTGATTCAAGTCTTGGAAAAATTTCATGCTCTTCCGGATGTTTCATCCTTTCATGTGGAAAGATAACTGGCTATGGTCCTGAAATTATAGTAAAATATATACATTTATAAGTCCGGATTCTACTATCTATTTGAGGTGAGTGAAAATCGCAACGGTCAAAGATGTTGCCCGGGTAGCCGGCGTGTCACCGGCAACGGTATCCAGAGTAGTTACGAATAAAGGAAATACCACGGAGGAAATTAAGAAACGTGTACTCGAGGCTATGGAAGAACTGAAATATGTTCCTAACATTAACGCGCAGTCGCTTTCTTCCAACAGATCCAGGACCATTTGTTTCTCGATTGCGCGAAACCCGAAAGAAATACTCGGAAACTCATTTTTCAGCGATGTACTTTGCGGAATTTCCGATGCGGCCAAACTGCAGGACTACAACCTGCAGTTTGCCTTGTTCCATACGATCGAAGAGCAAATGGAAAAATGCGTAAAGCTGTATCGGCAAAAGCAGGTGGACGGGTTTATTTTTACCAGCATTCGATCATCCGATAAAGATATTTTGTTAAAAGGCCTGAAGGCAAAACACATTCCTTTTGTGATGATCGGCAGCAGTTTATCGCATAGCGCACTATCCATACATAACGATAATGTAAGGGATAGCTATATTTCGACGAAATATTTGGTGGACAAGGGCTACCGCCGGATTTTGTTTCTTACGCCCAGCTTGAAGCAGGACGTTATTTACGATCGAATCCATGGCTATCAGCGGGCGATTGAAGAAAGCGGCCTTGATTTATCCCCGGAGTATATCGTTTACTGCGGTGACGAGGAAGATGAGGTTACCCAAGCGTTGGAGCAGGTGGAGAAAGAGGGCATCTCCTTTGATTCGATCATCACCATGGAGAGTATCATGTCCTTAAGCGCATTGAAATATTGCCAGGCCAAAGGAAAGAAAGTCCCCGAGGACGTGGGGATTTTATGTTTCAACAATGCACCGTACCTGGATAAAGTATCTCCATCCATCAGTTGCATTGACCTGAATCCGATTTTGCTCGGTAACGAGGCGTTTAAATTGCTGTTAGACTTGATCGAACAACCTTCCAGTTCGTTCGTGAATAAAAGCATCACGCTTCCGTCACAAATCATTGAACGCCAATCGACTTAAAAGCATTTGATTTTTCACGCAGCTAGCTGGCATCGGCGCACGCCGTCGTCGGCTTTTTTTATTTCTTGCCCGATTAGAGAGCGACGCGGATGACGCGTCCTCTTTTTTTTGGTATTCTTAGGTGAGATTGTAGACAGAGGTACCAGAACTCCAGACTTTTTTCCTATATTTTACTCAAAAAAATAGTAACAACATTGCAACATATTAATGGACGATCACGTCTGTAAGGTTGCAAGGAAGGGGGAGCCTTTGTGGTGGAGCAAGGACTCATCAGAGCCGCTCAAACGGGCGATCGCGACGCTCTAATCACCCTATTGCGAGAAATAGAGACTCACGTGTACCGGACGGCCTATTATATTTTAAATAATGAACAGGATGCAATGGATGCCGCCCAGGAAGCGTTGATTCGGATTTATACCAAAATCGATTCCTATGAAGAAAAAGCCCAGTTCAAAACCTGGGTGCAGCGGATCGTCACGAATATCTGCATCGACAAATTCCGGAGGAATAAACCGACCGTATCGATCGAGGAACATGACATGGTTTTCCAAGGGAATGAGAGCGTCGAAAGGGAAGTCATGTCCGGATATTTGGCGCAAGACATCCGCGAAGCAATCGACCAGTTACCGGAACATCACCGGATGGTCGTCGTTCTGAGGTATCTGCAGGATTTCTCTTACAACGAAATCGCTGACAGCCTGAATTTGCCGCTGAATACGGTGAAATCCTATTTATTCAGGGCCAGGCAGCAGCTTCAACACTTACTCCAAGATTATCAGAAAGGTGGTGTATCAGGATGAAATGCCCGGAGGCGGTGGAATGGATGCATCGTTATATCGATCATGATCTGAACGAGGAAGAAAGTTCAGTTCTGTTTGAACATATGCAAAATTGCCCGGATTGCTCCGAGAAATTCGCCATGCTGAATGAACTGTCGGCCAAGCTGGAAGATCTTCCGAAGGTGACTCCTCGCTTTAGTCTTGTCGACTCGATTCTTCCTCAGCTGGATGCGATTGACCGGGCGCGGCGGGAAGAAGGCAGTGCGGCTGAAGATGTCACAGGCACGATGGTGGCCGCGGAAAGCACGGATGAGTTAAGCCGGAGCCGGAGCGAACGGCCGGTACGACGTCGCAGCCGCGCTTACCGGACGGGTGCTTTTGGCCTCGCCGCAGCTGTGATTTTAGGCGTGTTTATTTATCAGTACGAACCGGAGACGATGCCGGATGCGGAAATAGCTTCACGGGTCGCGTACGATAGCAACTCTTCTACGGCTGACAAGTCCTCCTCGTCTGAGTCCGCAAACGAAAGCGCGGAGACCGCGGATTCATTGGCGGAGCAAGACGGAGGTGCGGCCGGTTCCGGCCCGCAGGAAGATCCAAATACTCCTGCAGCCGATGAAAATTTGAAGCCTTCCGGTAGCGGCGATAATGCAGGCGGAGAGAACAAAAGTGACTCCTCCAAAGCCGGAAGCGGCGGATCCCAGGAGTCAACTACGGCGGATCGCTCAGGCAATGACGCTGTACCTCCCAAAGCGGCTAATCCGGCGGCGAACAGCGGGAATAGCGGGACCCCCGCTAACGGTTCGGCGAAATCCGATCGGGACAGTAACGCTGCGGCGCCGCAGGAAAGTGCTCCCCTGAATAATGAGGGAGGGGCAGAGGCAGAGGATAGCGATGCCAGCTTTAAAACCATAGTTCCGGAAAAGACGCCTGTTGACGAACTTGCGGACAGCAGTATGATGGGAATCGCCAATTTCCTGGCGGCAAATCAGTGGCCTTCCCCGGACGGAAAATATACGGCTGAACTGCGGGATAATCATTTGTACGTATACCGGAATGACGCTGAGGATCAAACGCTCCTTGTGGATCAGACCTTGGACGGCAATTGGGTAAAGGGAGAATGGTCCCAGGACGGCAAAACATTTACGTATGAGACAGAAAAGGACGGGACATCAGCAGCGCATACCATACAGCCGGTACAACCGGAAAAGGACGCCGGCAACAATTCTTCCGCAAATCAGCCTTGACGAACAAGCTGTCGGCTTAGGTATGTCGATATTTTTTAAAAAAAATGCGGCTTATGCCCCAGTCACCTTTTCGGGAGATATGGAATAGGTTATATAGATAAATAGAGACAGGATTGACCCTGATCGTCGTATGACCGCCGGCGGGAAAGTTTCTAGAGCTTTTCAGCCCGCGTTTATATAGATGCTCCGGGACAAAGGGACCTTGCGCCGCGTGCAGAGGTCCCTTTGTTTGCCTTTTTGTGCACCTTGGACTATTTGGCCAATTCACAGTATCATAGAAAGAGCGGATTGAAATCGTGAAGAGGGGAGGGAAATGCCGGATGGATGTTAAAACGGCGGTCAAACAATTGAAACAAGGGCAAGTCTCCCCGTTATATTTGTGCTACGGAAGTGAAAAATATCAGATTCAGGAGTTCATCGGTTTGCTGCAGGAGCAAGTGGTGGATCCGGACCAGAAGGATTTTTCGATGGCGGCGTTTGATCTGGCCGAGACTCCGGTGGAGGTAGTTGTCGAAGAAGCCGAGACGCTTCCCTTTCTTGTGGAGCGCAAGCTGATTGTCGTGCGGGATTCCGCATTATTTACGGCAGGCAAAGAAGGCGGGAAAATCGAGCATAAGGTAGAAGCACTAACGGCTTACATGGATAATCCGGCCGAGCATAGCATTGTCGTTTTTGTAGTTCATGGCGAGAAGCTGGACGAGCGTAAAAAGATCGTCAAAGCGATGAAGGCTGCGGGAACGGTGTTGTCGTTTATGCCGCTTGGAGGCAGCGAATTGACCCAATGGGTCGTGCGCGAAGTGGAAAAACGCGGCCGCCGGATCGGCCGGGAAGCCGCCGAGGCACTGGTCGCAGCGGTCGGCGTGCAGATGACGGCGCTGGCGGTTGAGGTGGACAAGCTGTGCTTGTACGCCGGTGAGGGCGGCATGATCGATGCCGCGGCAATCGATCAACTGGTGGCGAAAACCACGGAACAAAATGTGTTCGCGATGGTCGAGCATATTGCCGGCCTTAAACTGGAACAGGCGCTGGATATCTTTTATGAACTGCTCAAACAGCGCGAAGAGCCGATTAAAATTGCGGCTTTGATCGCCCGCCAGTTCCGGATCATGTTACAGGTCAAGGATATGGCGCGTCAAAGCTATTCTCAGCAGCAGATTGCCTCGCAACTGGGACTGCATCCGTACGCAGTTAAAATTGCCGGTGAACAAGCCCGGAAATTTGAGCATGCGCGGCTGAAGCGAATCCTGTCCGAATTGGCCCAGCTTGACTATCAAATGAAGAGCGGCGGCATCGACAAAGTATTGGGGCTGGAGCTGTTTTTGCTGAAGCTGGGGGCGTAGACGGAGCCTGAACTCCGCCGGAACCGATAGAGAGGGACCGGGCCGGTCGGCTGACAGCTTAAAACGTTTAGAACCACGAATTAACTGGAAAACCTCCAGTTATTTCGTGGCTTTTTACTGTTTTGGGCAAATTAGCTGGAGAACCTACAGTTAATTTCCCCAAAATCAGCTGTGATCCGCGAAACATACAAAATTAACTGTAGGAAATCCAGTAAATTTACAAAACTAACTTGCATGAAAGAATTTAGCTGTATAAAATGCAGTTAAATTTGAGCTAGCACGCTTACTCCCAAGCCCACCGCAGCCCACGAAGCAACTAAGCCGCACAAGCCACCGTAATACTCCAAAGTAACTTATAACTCCAAGTAATCCTAGGTTACCTTGGTGTATTGAGTGACTGAACCCTCCTTGAGCCACTGCGCTACAAAAGTAACTAAATTCTACCAAGCCACCATAGCAAACCGAGCCGTTATAGCAAACCGAGCCAAGATAGTGCCCCATGCCCTGTAGCAAACCAAGTAACCAATAGCATCGAAGCCACCATAGCGACAATTAAAGTGATCGATCTAGCAAAGCGGACGAGTACTTAATCCCTAAACTCCTGCTGCGAATCAAATGGCATAAGCCCTTATGAGCAGTAAGAGGCATCAAGTGACTGATCCTCGCAAGTTTTCGCAGCGGCCCCCCCCCCTCCGCTCTCCCCTACCGCACGCTGGCAGCTCTCACCCGTTGCCGAACTCCTTGTCTAGCACATATAACATCAAAAAGACCTGAACGAAATCGTTCAGGTCTCTCTGAGCTTAAGTTTATAAATAGCGACGCTTACGCTTGGGACGTAAGGGCGTTCAATTTTTTAGCCAAGCGGGATTTCTTGCGGGCAGCTGCATTTTTGTGGATCAAACCTTTAGTAACGGCTTTGTCCAATTTTTTGGTTGCAGCAGCGAAAGCGGCTTTAGCTACTTCTACTTCGTTGTTCGCCAGAGCGGTATCGGCAGTTTTAACAACCGTACGCAAAGCGGACTTTTGCGAAGCGTTCAGAGCGCGGCGCTTGTCGTTTGTTTTCACACGTTTGATTGCGGATTTAATGTTTGGCATTGCATTCACCTCCTGTAAAGCATATATCATCCCAGATGATTCACAACTTAAAATATTTTATCATGCCCCCCGCTAAAATGCAATCGATTCGTAGAAACAAAGATCATGTGTATAATGTCATTCTCTCTCCCGCAAACTATAGGCAACCGAGGAAAAGGAGGTCATTATGACATGAATTTGGATTTGCGGGACTACTCTGTCCGGACCGATCTGGCCGTGGAATCAAAAGAGATGGCGGAGACTGCTTACGGCGGGCCGGTGCCGGGACTGAACGAGCAGATCGACGAACACGACGGAATCAAAATTACCCGGCTGGATGTAACGAATGAGGCAGCATCACGGCAAATCGGCAAAATGGTCGGACACTATATCACCATCGAGGTTCCCGGACTTCGTAGTCAGGACAGCGATCTTCAGGAAAAAGTTTCGGCCGCTTTTGCCAAAGAGTTCGGCTTGTTCCTGCACAAGATCGGCATCCATGAGAATGCCAAAGTGCTCATTGTCGGACTCGGTAACTGGAACGTAACGCCGGACGCGCTTGGACCTCTTGTGGTGGAGAATGCACTGGTCACCCGCCATTATTTTGAGCTCGCTCCGGACCAAGTGTCCCCGGGGTATAGGGAAGTTAGCGCTATAGCACCTGGTGTGCTTGGAATTACAGGTATTGAATCAAGCGAAGTCGTACAGGGAATTGTGGAAAGAACCAAACCCGATCTTATTATCGCCATCGATGCATTGGCTTCCAGATCATTAGAGCGGGTGAACACCACCATCCAGATTGCCGATATCGGAATCCATCCGGGTTCCGGCATCGGAAACAAACGCCGGGGACTGACCAAAGAAATATTAGGCGTTCCTTGCATCGCGATAGGCGTTCCTACCGTATGTTACGCCTCCACGATCGTGAACAATGTATTCGATTTGATGAAGACCCATTTTGACCAGGAAAGCGGCGAGAGCCAGCCGGGTCAGACGAAACAGATTCTTGGACTCCTTACGGAGCTAAGCGAAGGCGAACGTCTAGGCCTAGTAAAAGAGGTTCTCGAGCCGCTTGGGCATGATCTAATCGTAACCCCCAAGGAAATCGACGAATTTATCGAAGACATTGCCAATGTGATCGCGAGCGGCCTTAACCTGGCCCTTCATGAGGCCGTAAATCCGGATAACGTCGCCACCTATACCCATTAAAATCATCAACTCCTCCTCCCTATGAAGTTCGCAATCTAGCGGACTTCTTTCTTTTTGTGAGAATCCAAGGTTCTAATCTGCGCGCTAGGTTCATAGATTTGGATTAAAAGAGATTGAGCCTTAAGATTTACCGGCTGGAGGAGGATAAGACAAAATGAAATTCAGAGCTTGGAACATCGGAAAAATAAAGCGGAATCTGCTGCACGTGCTGGCGATGGGGCAAACTTTTCTGCTGATGTCGGTATTGTCGGTCGTATTTTTTGTTCTGCTTGGCACGTTTGGGATCGCCGAAAAAAACTTGAACACGTCGCCCGTCTCATCCATGAAAGGGTTAGCGGCATCGCTGTCGAGTCGTTTTTTCATCGAGATGGTCGGTATGGAACTGCCGCATTCCGTCAGCGAACAACAGACGCCCGCTTTTTCGGGAAAACAGATGTCCCAGTTTGTGTTTCAATTGCTGACCGACGTAAATCCGGCAGATCCTAAAAGCCTGGTCGCCAGGGAGGTCCCGGGTCTTGGCTCGGACAGTCCGATCCTGCTGCGCACAGGCTCAGGCAATACGACTGTACAGGCGCCGGAGGATTACCGGCCGGGGACTGGGGCCGACGGTACCGCTCCGGATCATCCTGAGCCGGATGCAGGCGGCCAGCAGCCTCCGGAGAATGACCCCGGAAAGACTCCGCCCGATGCAACTCCGGGAAATCCATCTAACGGAGAATCGGGTCAGACTGGAGATGCTTCCATCAAACCGGGAAACAAAAACATCGTGATGATTTATCATTCCCATCCGCAGGAATCGTACAATCCCCTGCTTGGAACTAGTGTGGATAACCCCAGTTCGGCAGAGGAGAAGAAGAACGTCGGTCTGGTTGGTGAATATCTCGCCAATGAGCTGGAGCGTAAAGGGGTAGCGGCGCTGCACTCTTTTCAAAACTATGCGGCCACTGTAAGTAATTACAATTACAATTATTCATATAAATATTCCAGGGAGACCGTAAAAACGGCCATGGCCGAAAACGGCAAATTGCAATATTTTATCGATATTCACAGAGATTCGCAGCGCCATGAGAAAACGACTACGGAAATCAACGGGGAGTCCTACGCACAAGTCTACTTCATTATTGGACATGCAAACGAAAACTGGCGGAAGAACGAAGCTTTCGCGAATTCGATCCATGATCGGCTGGAGAAATCCTATCCCGGCATTTCACGCGGCATTTGGGGCAAAACTAGCTCTCAAGGAAACGGAGAATACAATCAGTCGTTGTCCCCGCAAAGCATTTTGATTGAAATCGGGGGTATAGACAATACGGAGGCAGAGCTGGAGCGGACATCCAAAGTTCTGGCTGCAATCATAGCCGATCTTTATTGGGAAAGCCAGGAGGCGGAGAAGGCGGGGTCTCTGACGAAGGGCGAAGGAAAAGAACAGGATTCGAAGCAGGCAAAGGCGGAGGCCGGCGCAAGCAATAAAAAGTCATAAATCAGCAGCGAAAAATTTAGCGATAAGGAGTGCGCTCCATGGCGAAAACATTGAGGAAGAGCATGCTATACGGTATTTTGCTGGTTGCCGGCGTTACATTAGGGGTGCAGATGTCGGAAACGGGATCCGGCCAGAACGGGTTCCAGCAAAATGGGGTCTGGACAGCCAATGGCTGGCAAGCGGCTGCTTCTTCTAATGGTGCCGTAAACGGGCCCTTCTATCAAACCCAGGCCGGGCAAGGAGATAATGTCAGTCCGTACGCTAACGGTCAGATTAACAACGGCCAATACAATAACGGGAGCAATGGGAACCTGTATAACAGTGGCAGCCAGTCTGCCGATGGAGCGAACGGCTTATATCCCTCGCAAGGTTCTTCAACGCAGAACTGGACTTCCCAAGGCGGGTATAACAACGGGCAAACGCCTGGCTATAATGTGGTTCAGACCCCGGGCGATCTGCTGCTGCCGGAGCCGGATGCTCCGGCCGTGGACCGCTTTGCGGATAAGACTGCAAATCTGCTTCAGCAGGTCTCCCGCAAAAGTATTCACTGGTTTGCTTCCTTGTTCGGGCCATCCACGGAATAATTTTGCGATATTGCCTAAATCCAATGTATCCCCGGTGCTAACTTTGTTATAATGGAATGAGAATATTATACAAACGTTATTATTGTTCGCGGGGGTATCGCCAGTTGAAGAAAATTACGATGCAGCAAATAGCCGACCATCTGGGAGTGTCCAAGTTCGTTGTATCCAAGGCGCTTTCAGGAAAAGGCGGAGTAAACGAAATTACTAAAAACCGGGTGATTCAGGCGGCTTCCCAGCTCGGTTATTTTGCTCAAAAAAACGCCTATATGAAAAATCAGTCCCTGTCTCAGCAACCGACTTCATTTGCCGGAAAGCAATCGGTCATCGTGCTGATGCCAAACATCCGATTCCAGACGAAGGACTCGCTTTATTGGGGAAAAATTCTGGAGGGAGTTTCCGAAGAACTGGAATCGCGGGGACTGGGCATGGTGATCGTTTCGGAATCCCGGGTAGACCACTTTATTCATGTCCTGAATCCCGAGGGAATTTTGGGCATGATCGGCGTGGGCCAAATCGATTCCTCGCTGCTCCTCGAAGTGCACCGGTTAGGGATTCCGATGGTTTTGGTGGATCATGAGGATTCGCTCATTCCAACGGACACCGTGTTCGCCAACAACGGGGACAGCATCTCCCGTCTATGCAACCATCTATTTGGACTGGGTCATACCCGGCTTCATTTTATCGCGAATATCCAGTTTTCACGCAGCTTCCGCGACCGCTGGTCCGGATTTCGGGAAGCGTTGGAGCAGAACGGACTGGAGACGCCTAGAGTCGATGATCCGATGCTGCAGCTTAATGGTGTCGATACGGGAGAGTTTGCGATTGATTTTGAGGAATGGATTTTGAACCGGAAGAAAAACCGGCAAATGCCGACTGCTCTTGTGTGCGCCAACGATTCCATTGCGATACGAGTGGAGGAGGTACTGAAGAGAATCGGTATCGAGGTTCCCGGCCAGATCACCGTTACGGGCTTTGACAATATCGATGATGCTTACCGGAGCGAGCCGCCGATCACCACGGTACATGTGCCGAAGGAAGCGATGGGACGCCGGGCGGTCAGAAAGCTGATTGAGCGGATCGAGAACCCGGAACAGGTGTATGAAAAAGTACTGGTATCCGCCGAACTGGTTCACCGCGAGTCTACGGCGGCACCCTTTGATGCATAAATTGAGGGCATGATTGTGGGGAGTAAAAGCATTGAGCAACGCAATTGTGGGGCGTAAGCAAGTAAGGCAAGGAAGATGAGTAAGGGAAAGTAGGGGAAGTAAGACAAGTAGGTGAGTGAGGCAAGTAGGCTAGTAAGGAAAGTAAGCGAGTAAGGCAAGTAGAGCAAGTAGAGCAAGTAGATGAGTTAAGGTAAGTAATGTGAGTAGGGGAAGTAGGCAAGCAAGGTCAAGGTAAGGGAAAGTAAGCAAGTAGGCAAGTAAGGTAAGTGAGGTAAGTAAGGTAAGTAAGGCAAGTAAGGCAAGTAAGACAAGCGAGGGAAAGTAGACACAAGCACGCGAGTAAGGGAAGTAGGGCACCTGCATTAACCGGCAGGCCAGCTGGCACGATCATCAATAGCTGTATTTTCTACAGCTATTTTATGAGATTTGAGGCGGAAGGGAAGATAAACTATAAAACATGCAGTTAATCTCCTCCGATTTGAGAAGTTCAACGCCTAAGCTCGATATTAACTGTAGATTTTACAGGTAATTTCCCCTAAACGGTGTTTTTCGTGAAAATAGCTGTAGGTTTTACAGTTAATTCGCTTAACGAGTAAGGGTAAGTGAGCGAGTGAATGGAGCAGGGCAACCATATCAACCATATCAACATATCAGCCAGCGAGCGGCGGGCTCGTTCACCAATAGCTGTATTTCCTACAGCTATTTTAGAAGTAATGAGTCGGAAGGGGAGATTAACTGTAAAACATACAGTTAATTTCCTCCGATTTGAGAAGTACGACGCCTAAGCTCAATATTAACTGTAGTTTTTACAGCTAAATTCCCCTAAACGGTGTTTTTCGTGAAAATAACTGTAGGTTTTACAGTTAATTCGCGCCGCAAGTTAGTCTTGAAGAAAAGAAAAGGGCAGTCCCCGCAAATTAACTGCGGGGGCTGCCCTTTTAAGTTATTATAGCGACAAATTCCGGTCGATCAGCCCGATTCTTTGCTCCACGGAAGCGAAAGAGCGCATGGCGTCCTCCGGCGTGTTCAACACGTAGTCCAGCAGCCGGTCAACGGTCGTAGCAGCTACGTGAATCCGTGTATCCGAGGAAGCATAGTAAATGTACACTTCGCCCTCTGCGTTAGCGATAACCCCGTTGCAGAATACGACGTTCGAAACGTCGCCGACGCGTTCTTCGCCTTCCGGCGCAATCAGATAGCCGCCGGGACGGTGCGTGACTTCATAAGGCTTCTCCAGGTCGGAGAGGAAAGCGTAAAGGACGTATCTCAGTCCGGCTGCCGTATTGCGGACGCCGTGGGCGATGTGCAACCAGCCGCGATCCGTTTTGATCGGCGCCGGGCCTTGGCCGTTCTTTACTTCCTTGATCGTATGATAGAAACGTTCGTCGATGATGATTTCCCGATCGATTACGGCATTCTCGATCGAATCGGACAGCCCCCAGCCGATGCCGCCGCCGGAGCCGGTATCGATGAACCCGTCTTGCGGACGCGTATAGAAAGCGTATTTGCCATCCACGAATTCCGGATGAAGCACGACATTACGCTGTTGCTGCGACGGGGTTTTCAGATCGGCCAGGCGCTCCCAGGTGATCAGGTCTTTCGTCCGGGCAATGCCGCACTGGGCAACCGCGCTGGAAAGATCGCCATGCGCAGCGTTAGGATCCTTGCGTTCCGTGCAGAACAGGCCGTAGATCCAGCCATCCTCATGCTGAACAACCCGCATGTCGTAGACGTTCGTGTCCGGTTCATCCGTCTCGGGCAGAACGACCGGGCGGTCCCAGAAGCGGAAGCCGTCAACGCCGTTATCGCTTTCTGCGACCGCAAAGAACGATTTGCGGTCCATGCCTTCCACGCGGGCAACGAGGTAATATTTGCCGTTCAGTTGAATCGCACCGGGATTAAATACGCCATTGACCCCGATACGTTCGGAGAAATACGGGTTCGTATCCGGATTGAAATCATATTTCCAGATCAATGGAGCGTGTTCGGCCGTCAAAACGGGATATTTGTAACGATCATAAACTCCATTCCCGTATGGTGCTTTTTCATTACGCCGGTCGATTAACGCTTCGTAGCGGTCGGTAAGCTGTTGTTTTCTTTCCTCGAATAAACTCATGGTTTTTCCCCCCAATGGAATCATTAACTTAATATAGAAGTGTAATCATAGCAGGCCGGTTTTACTGAATTCCCGATTTCCGGAATTCCGCGATTAATGGCGTTCCAAACGCTCGAGCATTTCCATGCATGCCCGCCCGTTATGATAAGGGCATTTCCACGCACTGACCTTCGGCTCATGAGGCAGAGGGGTGCCGGATTGGTCCACGCTCCAATACCATTCGCCGCCGGTGCGGTCTACGATGAAGTTCTGGATGAACTCCCAAGAATGGGCTGCCGCCGCTTTGAATTTTTCGTCGCCGGTCATTTGGTAGGCATTGTAGAACCCGACCATCGCTTCCGCCTGTGGCCACCAGTCTTTGTTGGTATCGGTCAGACCGTTCTGGTCGGCCTCGTTCCAAATGCCGCCGTCCTTGTCCACGCCCTCGGCGTGAACGGCTTCCGCCATCGCTACCGCCGTTTGGATGGCCCGTTTCAGCAGATCGGGATTGTCGAGTACCTCGGCGGCTTCCACAAGCAGCCAGCTGCCTTCGATATCATGGCCATAGGAGATATGATGGCTTTTCACTTGCCACGCCTCGTCAAAGAACAGTAAGAAGTGGGCGCTCTTAGGGTCGATAATATGATCTATCGTCACTTCGATAAGCTCGGTCAGGCTGTGTTTCAGTTCCGGCGATTTCCACACCCGGTATAGATTGGTATAGGCCTCAAGCACATGAAGATGGGTGTTCATCGATTTTTTCTCGTTCAAATCCTTGTCGCTCAGGCTGAGATCTCCGGTTTGCGTCCATTCGCGGGACAGCGCCTCGATATAACCTTTATGAACTGGATCATAGCTGTGTTTTTCCAGCACATGATAGATTTCGATCGCCAGATCCAGTGCTTTCTGTTGGCCGGTAGCGCGGAAATATTCCGCCAGGGCGTAAATGACGAAGGCTTGGCCGTATACTTGTTTCTTGTCCTGAACAGGACGTCCCAAGTAATCAACCATCCAGTATAAACCTCCATGTTCGCGGTCCAGAAAATGATTCACCAGATAATCGTAGGCACGTTCCGCCATATTCAGATATTCCGGTGACGGAGTCATTCGGTGCGCCGATGAGAATGTCCACAAAATCCGGGCGTTCAGCACGAGTCCTTTGTCCGCATTCTGCTTGACCTGAAGTTTCTGATCGATTTCTCCAATAAAGCCGCCGTGCTGAGAGTCGATCGTCTTGTCGATCCAGAACTGCAAAATATTATGGTTCAGTTCTTGCTGGAGCTGCTCTTTCCACAGTTGTTTGTCCACGTCGGGACCTCCTCATTATTTTGTAATGCCTAGCATGGCCGAGTAAGTATCGGAGACGATCTTCTCCGCTTCCTTGCCATAAACGCAGTAGCCGTCATCGTTTGCTGCCTCATCCCGGTCGTATAGCTTTGCAGGCCAATCCCAGAGCATAAATCCGCGAACCCAATCGCGCTCGCCGCATTTTTGGAACATAGTCCGGTAAAAGTCACCCTGCTCAGCTTGATTCGCCTTACCCTGAAGGGTCCAGTCATTAGGGATGGCGGCGGATCCGGTACGGCTCGGGCAGCCTGCTTCCATAAAGAAGAAGGGCTTGTTGTACCGCTTTACAACGCTTTCAATCCGGTCCAGTTGGTTATCCCAATCATCGATCGGATAGTAGCCGCTGGAACTGATGAGATCAAGATCATCCCACCAAACGACATTGTCTTCCTGATATTTGTCGCAATTGTAGGTAACCAGGCCGCTGTAGACTTTGCGTACTTCCGAGATCAAATTCCGCCATTCGGTTTCACGCCGGTCGGTCTGCACCATTTCGCAGCCGATGCAGAGCATCTCGCAGCCGGTTTCTTCGGCGATTTGCGCAAAATGAAGAATATAGTCGTTGTAAGAGGCGAACCAGTCACGCCATTTAGGCTCACAAGGAACGTCTTTGTCAAAAAAATTGATGTGAGCGCGCCAGGTTCCATCGGCGCAGTTGACGATAGGTTTCAGGCAGACCTTAAGTCCCAAGGATTTCGCTTTCCCTATGGCCCATCTGACTTCTTCATCGCTTACGGTCGGCTCACTCCAATAGGGGATCTTCGTAGAGAAAGCTGTCTCCTGGAGTGCGGAAAAAGATATCGCCGTCCAATTGACGCCGGTTGTCTCCACCATGGTCTCCATGGAATCGGATGCCCGCTCGTTTGCCCAAGTTCCCCGGACGCCCATGAATCCCCAGGTCATGCCTGCCACATATTGTTCTAGCTGTTTCATTGCAATCACCTCGATGTCTCGGTATCTTGTTGGTTTGTTAGTATTTGTTATATTTTTATATAACAAATTAGCTACCTTATGTTTAATATAAGTCTAAACCCCATAATATTTCAACTCTATAATTTATGGTTTGTTAGATTAACTGATGATATAAAACAAAAAAACCGCCGGTATATCGACGGTTTCGTGCAGTTGTACATAGGGAAGTATGAACAGAAATTTTTGTTATTAAGTTATGTTACATTCTCTCCAATCTTTCTAACCGAATCTCTATAAATAATCTTGCCTTGTACCAGAACGCGTCCGTTGCGGCGGTTCGGGTTCGATACTTTATCCATGATCGATTTGACAGCCGTGCGGGCCATCTGTTCGATGTCCACTTCGACGGTAGTCAGCGGGGGGGAGGTAAGCGTTGCGTATACGTCATTATCGAATCCTACAACAGAGCAATCATCAGGCACCTTGTATCCCAGATCGTTCAGTCGTTCGCATAAATTATACGCAACCTGGTCGCAATTGCAGACGAAGGCGGTAGGCATTTTGTCAGGGAGCTCAATATCGACGAATTTGCCGCGCTCGTCGCGGTCGTTTAGCAGCAGCCGGTCTTCAAAAGCTAAACCGTGTTCCAGCAAGGATTTATAATAACCGAGAAAACGATCCTGGATACTGCTTGTGGAATAGATGTTACCTACGTAAGCGATGTCGCGATGACCGCAATGGATCAGATAGTTCGTCAACTCATAAGCGCCGTAAAAATTGTCCGTTACGATGGAATCGATTGCCGCGTGCTCATCGTAGAAATCCAGAAACAGCTTGGGAAGATCCATGTTCTGGACCGTTTCAATATAGGACTTGCTGACTTGACCCAAAATAATGATGCCGTCTACCTTATTCTCGCTATATACCCTAGGGAAATTCAATTGTTCTTCATCTTCGCTGCTTAATATGTTAAGAATGCCAAAATAGCCGTAATGATCTAGATGAATGGCGATTTGCTGATAAACCCGCAGATAAAAAGAGTCGTTCATTCCGGTGAAGCGCTGCGGAATCATTACACCAATATTATAGGAGAGGCCGTCTTTAATCGATTTGGCCGCAGAATTAAAACGATACCCCATTTCTCCGGCTACTTTCTTGATTTTCAATTTAAGATTATCGCTTACGCCTTCCTTATCATTAAGCGCTTTAGATACCGTTACGCTGCTGACTCCCAATTTGTCGGCGATATCCTTCATTGTAATATTACTTTTCATTAACTTCATTCACCATCCTGTTAAACTTTATCCGGAATCAGCTTCTTAAGTCTAAAATCAGTATACATTTATCAATTATAAATATAAAGAGAAGGATTCTAATAATTATTGTAAACTATTGATAACCTAACAATATAGTTAATTTTATAAAGTAATATAAATTTCATGATTGACTAGAAAGCGTATTCATTATAGAATAAAAAAGTAGTTTATCGATAACTTAATTAATTAAGTCGAAAGGGGTTTATGAAGTGAAGAAAAACAAAGCATTATTTGGTTTCATGGCATTGGTACTCGTACTTACAATGCTGGCAGGATGTGGCAAGAGCAACAATTCGGCGGAAAGTAACACGCCTGAAAACGTAACGGGGGCTAACAATACATCAACGGAACAAACGGAGAAAAAAATCTCCGGCGAAATCACCGTGCTCACGCAGAGAACAGATATCGTAGACACGGTGTTCAAAGATTACGCTGCAGAATTCAACAAAAAATATCCTGACGTTAAAGTTAACTTTCAGGCCTTGTCCGATTATGAAGGCCAAATCACGGTTCGCATGAACTCCGACGATTACGGCGACGTTCTGCTTTTGCCGACCAGCATTCCGCTGAAGGATTCTCCGGATTTTTATGAGCCGCTCGGCGAATTGTCTGAACTGAGCAAGCAATACATCGGTTTGGAAGAAAGAACGGTGGACGGACAAGTATACGGGATCCCGACTGCCGTAAACTTCTCCGGTATTCTGTACAACAAAAAGGTATTTGCGGATGCCGGCGTAACTACGGCACCTAAAACGCCGGATGAATTTTTGACCGCTTTGAAAGCGATTAAAGAAAAAGGCGACGCGATTCCTTTGTATACGAACTATGCCGACAGCTGGCCTTTGACCCAATGGGAATCCGTGCTGACTACGGTAGCCGGCAACGTGGATTATGTTAACGTGGAACAGCCGAACACCGACGAGAACTTTGTGGCCGGCAAGCCTCACTATGAGCTTTACAAAGTAATGTACGACGCCGCAAAAGAAGGATTGATCGAAAAAGACCCTACCACAACAAACTGGGAAGCTTCGAAAGCCGACATGGCTAACGGCAAAATCGGCGCCATGGTACTCGGCTCCTGGGCAATCGGACAAGTTCAAGGCTTGGCCGCTAATCCGGACGACATCGCCTACATGCCTTTCCCTACAAACGCAAGCGAAGTGATTATGCCGCTCGCTGACGACTACACGCTCGGGATCAACAAACACAGCAAAAATAAAGAAGCGGCACGGGCTTGGCTCGATTGGTTCATCAACGAATCCGGCTATCCTACGGAACAAGCCGGCGGTATGAGCCCGGTTGTCGGCGCTCCGCTTCCGGCAACTTTGAAACAATTCGAAGGCTCCGAAGTGAAATTCGAACTGCAAACTCCGGCTCAAGCAGGTCAAGAAGGCTTGGTTGACAAAATTGACAAGGATGCCGAAATCGGTTTGTGGCAGCCGGAATTCAAAAAACGCATCATCGAAGCGGCTATCGGTAACTTGAACGAGTCCTACGATGATATCATGAAGGATCTGAACGACGCTTGGGTGAAATCCCGTGCGAAAGTAACGAAAGAATAACTGGCCGATCAAGTAATCGACACCGGATATATAAATAGGGAAACGCGCGATCAGTGCGTTTCCCTTCTATTGACTTGCAGAGACAGAAACCATATGCAGCAAGACTATTGGAGGTGTGAGTGGTGTTCAAAAATTTAAGCTACAAAACGCAGCGAAAGGTCATCATTGTCGCCTTCTCGTTGATTCCGGTCGCGTTATTGTTCACTTTCGCATATTTGCCCGTATTTAATATGTTCAAGTACAGCTTTACGGACTGGAACGGCTACAGCAAGAGCTACGATTACGTAGGTTTGGAAAATTACAAAACGATTTTTACGGATTCCAAATATTTTACCGTATTTAAAGTCAGTTTGTACTATTTCGCGGGCTCTTTCGTGCAGATGGCCCTGGCCTTATATTTTGCGACGATTTTGAGTTTCAATGTTCGTTTTAAAAATTTCTTTAAAGGCGTCCTGTTTTTTCCGTATCTGCTAAACGGGGTTGCCATCGGATTTATCTTCCTGTTCTTCTTCCGGCCTGACGGAACGCTTGACACGTTAATGCAATCTATTGGCTTGGGCGCTTATACGCAAGGCTGGCTGCTGAATCCTAAGATCATCAACATCTCGCTTGCGGGTGCCTCTTTGTGGAGATACATGGGCTTCAACTTTATCATTTTCCTCGGCGCGATCTCTTCGATCGGTAAAGACGTCTATGAGGCCTCGGAAATTGACGGAGCCAACCGCTGGCATCAATTCCGGCACATTATTCTTCCAAGCATCAAGAGTATCGTGCAGTTGAATCTGATCTTGGCTATTAGCGGAGCCATTAGCGCCTTCGACATTCCATATATTATGACCGGCGGATCGAATGGCAGTAATACGTTCGTTATCCAGACCGTGACCACCGCGTTTAAATACAACAAGCTTGGCCTCGCCTCGGCCATGGCTGTCGTTCTGCTATTCATCGTCATTATCGTGACTTTGCTGCAGCGTCTGTTGATTAAGGAGGAGAAGTAGACATGTACAGACTTAAGTATACAGCGGCGAGCATTGTCAAGTACGCAAGTTTGCTGCTTGGCGCGTTTGCTGCTTTGATTCCCATCGTTGTCGTTCTGTTTGCCTCCTTCAAGACGAACAAGGAATACGGCGCTTCCAGTCCATTGACGCCTCCGGATAACTGGTTTAATTTCGCCAACTACTCCAAAGCTTTCATCAACGGAAAAATGCTGTTAGGTTTCGGAAACACGGTAATTATCGTCGTCATTTCGATCATCGGCGCCACGTTGATCGGCTCCATGATCGCGTACGTATTGAACCGTTTCAAATTCCGGGGCAACAAGCTGTTGATGGGCGCATTTCTATTGGCTACCCTGATTCCAAGCGTAACGACGCAAGTCGCTACCTTCCGGATCATTAACTTTTTCCATTTGGTAGACACCCGTTTTGCACCGATTTTGCTGTATCTCGGTACGGATATTATCGCCGTATACATCTTTATTCAGTTTTTGGAGTCGATTTCGGAGTCGCTGGACGAGTCGGCCATGCTGGATGGGGCGTCTTATTTCACAATCTATTGGCGGATCATCTTGCCGTTGCTGGCTCCGGCCATCGTTACGGTGATCATCGTCAAAGGCGTGAATATCTATAACGACTTCTATACGCCGTTCCTTTATATGCCGAGTGAAGACCTGCAGGTCCTTTCAACCGCGCTGTTTAAATTCAAAGGCCCGTACGGCTCGCAATGGGAAGTCATTTGCGCCGGTATTATGATTACGATTCTTCCGATTCTTATCGTATTTTTGGCTCTTCAGAAATATATTTATAACGGATTTGCGCAAGGCTCGGTTAAATAAACTTATTATTTTTTATTATGGAAGGAGATTGCAACATGACTACAGTGAACATTATTGGAGATAACCTGCCGAACATCCCTTGGCAAGACAAACCGGAAGGTGCGGTAGGTCCGGTCTGGAGACACAGTGAAAATCCGGTCGTAAAAAGAAATCCCGCAAAAGGCATCGCCCGCATTTTCAACAGTGCCGTAGTTCCGTTTGAAGGCAGATTCGTCGGCGTGTTCCGCGCGGAAACGATCAATGGACGTCCCCATTTGCATATGGGCTGGAGCGATAACGGGCTGGACTGGAAAATTGAAGAAGAGCGCATTCCTTTCGTGGACGAGGAAGGCAAGCCTTTTCAACCGAACTATGCCTATGATCCCCGCCTGGTGAAGGTGGAAGATACTTACTATATCATTTGGTGCACCGATTTTTACGGGGCTTCCATCGGCGTAGCGAAGACAACCGACTTCAAGTCCTTTGTACGTCAGGAAAATCCGTTCCTGCCGTTCAACCGGAATGGCGTGCTTTTTCCGAAAAAAATCAACGGTAATTTCGTGATGCTCTCACGTCCGAGCGACAGCGGACATACGCCGTTCGGGGATGTATTCTTGAGCGAAAGCCCGGACTTCGTGTATTGGGGCAAGCACCGGCATGTCATGTCTAAAGGCGGCCAAGGCTGGTGGCAATCGGTGAAAATCGGCGGAGGTCCCGCTCCGATCGAAACTTCGGAAGGTTGGCTAATGTTTTATCACGGGGTTACCGGAACTTGCAACGGGCTCGTATACAGCATGGGTGCCGTCATCCTTGACAAGGACGAACCGTCCAAAGTGAAATACCGTTCCAGCACGTATGTGCTCACGCCGGAAGAGTGGTACGAGGAACGCGGGTTCGTGGCGAACGTCGTCTTCCCTTGCGCGACGTTGACTGATGCGGAAACAGGCAAAATTGCGATTTATTACGGGGCTGCGGATACTTACGTCGGCGTTGCCTATACGACGGTTCAGGAAATCGTGGATTATGTAAAAGCAACGCATGAAGAAGTAGGCGACGACGCCGAAATCGGAATCATGTAATTCCGAACGAGTACGAATAATTTTGACGAAAACGGATAACTCTTATCGATTTATCCGTTTTTGACTTTCAGGAGGAAGCGGCCATGGCTAACGATAAGGTGGAAGATTTGCTGAAATATACCGGGACTAGTCCCAAGCCGGACGACTTTGACGCTTATTGGGAGCGGGCCCTTAAGGAGTTGGACGCTCAGTCCCTGGATTACGAATTGGTGGAAGCGGATTTTCAGACACCGCTTGCCGCGTGCTACCATCTGTATTTTACCGGCGTCGGCGGCTCCAGAGTGCATGCCAAATTCGCTAAACCGAGACAACCCCAAGTCGAAAAGGGTCCCGGGCTTGCTCTGTTTCATGGGTATCACACGGGAAGCGGGGATTGGTCCGACAAGGCGTCTTACGCCGCACACGGCATCACGGTGATTGCCATGGATTGCCGGGGACAAGGAGGCTTGTCCGAGGACAATTCGATTACCAAGGGCACGACGCTGAAGGGGCATATCATCCGCGGCATCGATGAAGAAGATCCGGATAAATTGTACTATCGCAACGTTTTTCTAGATTTGGCGCAAACCGTTCGGATATTAATGTCCATGGAACAGGTCGACCCGGATAGAATCGGCGTTCACGGCTGCTCCCAAGGCGGAGCTTTGACGATAGCCTGTGCGGCTTTGGAGCCAAGAGTAAGCTTGGCGATTTCGGTGTATCCGTTCTTGACGGATTACAAAAAAGCGTGGGAAATGGATATCATGAGCTCGGCGTATGAAGAAATCGCCTATTATTTCCGCTTCATGGATCCGTTGCATAAGCGGCAGGATGAAGTATTTAACAAACTGGGTTATATCGACATCCAGAACCTTGCGGACCGGATTTCGGCGCGGGTGGTATTTGTTACGGGGCTGGCAGATCCGGTGTGTCCTCCGTATACGCAGTTTGCTACTTATAATAAAATCCGGTCGGAAAAAGAACTGGTCGTATATCATGAATACGGTCATGAGTACCTGCCTTATTTAGGCGACCGCGTTTTGCAAGAAATGTTGAAGCTGTAGCCCGCCAAACCGAAAAGAGTAAGTCGAAAGCGCAATGAATAGTACAGGTTCTAGGAGGAAATCAGGGTGAACAACACGCCGCCGCATGCGAACAAGTGGAAAGCCAGGTTTGCCGGGATGAAGCTCCATCCCTCGAAATCGGTAGGAGCGCGCCTGTTTTTTATTTTCTTTTCAGCAACCTTGATCTTTGTTTTAAGTCTGGGCGTCATCTCGTATCAAATGTCCAAGAACACGATCGAACGCAATGCCAGGCAAGCGCATCAACAAACCGTCAATCAGACGGCGGAAAAGCTGGACCTGCTTCTTCAGCGGTATGAAAATTCTCTCCAGCAATCGATGTTCAGCAACGAGATCCAGGATCTGGTTCGTCAGGGATCCCTGAAGAGCACGGATGCCAGGCAGAAGATCGTAATCAAGCAGAAGCTCACTTCGGTACTCGGCAACTGGGCTTTCTCGAATCCGGGCGTTTTGGGTGTTTACCTGATTCCCGAAAATGACGTGATGCCAAGTTTGACATCGGGAATGAATGATGAGGCGTTTTTGGAAGGGGCCAAACAAGCGGCGTGGTTCAAAGAGGCGCTGGACTCCGATCAGCCGGTCTGGATGACGGAGAGTGAGGATCCGACGTCCTCGTTATTCCGATTGGCCAATGCGCTTCCGGGCTCGGTGGGAAACAGTTATGTGATCGTAGCCGACATTAAATCCTCCGTACTGACGGACGAGTTGAAGAAAATCAGTCTGGGCGATAAGTCGGTAGCCCAGCTCATATCGGGAGACCAGCAATTGATCGCAACTTCCGCAGCTTCCGGACAAGCCGGTTATGAAGGCGTTTTAAGCTCCGTGAACGCGGAGCAGGAACGGGGAAGCCTTCAGGGGAAAGCTGCGAACGGCAAAAACAGTTTGACGGTTTATAGCACGCTGGGCAGCGCGAAATGGCGGCTGATCAGTGTCATACCCGTCGAAGAACTGTTCAAAGATGCGCAGAAGATACTTTTGACTACTTATCTATCGGTGCTGATCGTGGCATTGATTGCGATTGCGGTTGGATTCTGGATGGCCAGAACGATCGCCGGCCCGCTCAATAATATGAAGGTTTTGATGCGCGAAGCCGCTACGGGCGATTTAAAGGTACGAATGAACTTCAAGAGCAGGGATGAAATCGGGGAATTATCCCTCTCGTTTAACGAAATGATGGAGCAGATTACGGGGCTCGTCGATCAGACCGGCCAAACGGCGATGGAGGTGCTAGAAACGGCCCACGAGCTTGGCAAGGCCTCACGCAAGACGGCTTTCTCTGCCAAGGAAATTGCGGCGGCAACCGAACAAATCGCCGTCGGAGCGAGTAATCTGGCGCAGGAAGCGGAGCGCGGTAATGAACTGACGGAGCAAATGTCGGAACAGATGCATCTATTTGTTGAAGTGAACCGGGAGATGGGGGATTCCGCGCTCGGTGTCGGGGAGTCCAGCGAACAGGGACTCCGCCGGTTGAACGATCTGGAGCATCAGACCGATTTGACAGGGCAAAAAACCGGAGCGCTGGTAGACAAGGTGAACGGTTTGAAGGATACGACTTCTTCCGTCTTGCAAGTGCTTGAGGTCATGCAGAATATTACGAAGCAAACGAATATTCTGTCGCTGAATGCCACGATCGAAGCGGCGAGGGCAGGCGTTGCAGGCAAAGGATTCATGGTGGTTGCCGATGAAATCAGGGGACTCGCGGAGCAGTCCAGGCAGTCCATCGAGATGGTGGCCCGGATCACGGAAAGCATCATGGCCGAAATGAAGGAGACGACAACCGCGCTGGCCGAAGTGACGCCGCTTTTCGGTAGGCAGATGGATGCCGTCAAGGAAACGGGGGCCATTTTTCAGAACGTGCAGGAACAAATGAAAGTGTTTATCCGGCGGCTGGACGAAGTTACGTCCTCCATCGGGCAGCTGAACACGACTCAAACCGTGTTGTTCGATTCCATGAGCAACGTTAGTTCGGTTGCGCAGCAATCCTCCGCTACGTCCGAGGAAGTCGCTTCGCTCAGCGGAGAGCAGCAGGAGGTTAGCGAGACGTTGGTCCATTTATCCGAAAAGCTGGAACAGGCTTCGTCGGCACTTAAAGAGAAGCTGGCATTATTTAAGTTGTAATTTTTTTGTGTTGTTAGCTAAAAGTTATTAAACTAAAATAAATAAATTATATATTTAGCACTAACTTTATTGTTTTATTTGCTTCATGATGCTAATATTTATTGCGAAGGCAAGAAAATTAGTGCATGAAGGGAGGTTAGTGCTACTTTTTTTGTCTTTTTGCTATGGCACCCATTTTGAAGTGGAGGAGTGAGGTTTTGAACAGCGTAAAAAGAAAGGGCACGGCTGCCCTTCTGGCAGCACTCTTGTGCATGCAACTCGCAGTACCTGCAGGTTCCATCCAAGCCGCGGAGAGTTCTCAGGGAAAGGCACAAACTATTGCCGTTCAGAGCGGAGTGCATTGGGCACAGTCAAGTATCGATCAATGGATGAGCAGCGGCGTGGTCAAAGGTTATCCGGACGGGTCGTTTCATCCGGACGAAAAAGTAACCCGGGCCGAATTGGCCACGATCATTAATCGTATGTTCGGCTTCAGCGTAAAATCGGACGTCCCGTTTACGGATGTACCGGCGGGAGCCTGGTACGGCGAATCGATGGCGATCGCACGGGCTGCGGGGTATTATGAAGGCCTGCCGGGTAATTTATCCAAGGCAACAGCCAATGTTTCACGACAGGACGCAGTAACTCTGATTACGAAAGCGTTGTCATTGAAAAATGAAAGCGCTGTTAATCTCTCGTCGTATAAAGACGAGTCGGAGATTAGCGCTTACGCCCGCGAAGCGATTGCGGCCATAGCCGGATACGTATCCGGTTATCCGGACGGCACGTTCCGCCCGAACCAACCTATGACCCGGGCCGAACTTGTCACCGTGCTGGATCATCTGGTGAGCCAATATGTTCATAACCCGGGCACCGTTTCGGGGGGAGAAGTTGCCAGCCATGTCATGATTAATCAGAGCGGCGTGACTTTGAAGGACAGCAACATCTCCGGCAATCTGTACCTAACTCCAGGGATTGGAGACGGGGATGCAGAGCTTAACAGGGTGACGGTGAAGGGAACGACGTTTGTATCGGGAGGCGGAGACCAATCGATACATATCGTGGATTCAAACCTATCCAAGTTAATCGCCAATCGTATCGGCGGCAAGGTCCGAACGGTTTTGTCGGGAACAACGACGCTGGGTCAAGCTTCCCTGAACACTGCGGCTATTTTGGAATTGGGGAACGGGACCGCAGTATCCAGCCTTACTATAGGGAGCAGGGCCGCAGGCTCCGTGCTTGAAGGTCAAGGCAGCGTGGCCGAAATCACCGTGTTGGCCGACAATGTGAAGATAAACGGCCAGACGGCGGAAATGAACAAGCAATATGCGCTAAAGAACGGAAAATTACAGGATGTTGCCCAGGCGGGTACGACGCCTGCTCCGGGGAGTAACGGCAGCGGTAACAGCAGCTCGGGTACGGGCTCCGGTTCGGGGAGTACCGGCGGCTCGGGAACCGATCCGGGGACGCCTGCCGCCAAGACCGTGAATCTGGTGGATGACCAGGCTACCGCCGAAACGAAATCGCTGTATGCATTCCTGAATGAAACGCGGGGCAAACAGGTGTTGTTCGGGCATCAGCACGATACTACGGTTTCTTTTGCCGGTAAAGACGACCAGGGCAAGGTCATATCGGACGTATACCATTCGGTCGGCGATTATCCGGTCGTGTTCGGCTGGGATACTTTAAGCCTGGATGGGCTTGAGAATCCGCCGGGCGTGGCCGGAGATTATGAAGCGAGCCGACTCAGTCTTTCCAAAGCGATGAAGGAAGCTTACGAGCTTGGCGGAATCGTGACGCTGAGTACGCATCCTTACAATCCCGTCACCGGCGGCGACTTCAAAGATACAAGCAATACGGAGGGGGCTACGCAATCCGTGGTGACCCGGATCTTGCCAGGCGGCGATGCTAACGGAAAGTTCCGGGAATATCTGGACCGGATCGCCGCATTTGCCAACCAGTTGAAGGACGATAACGGCAAACCGATTCCCGTGTTGTTCCGTCCGTTCCATGAGCAAAACGGCAGCTGGTTCTGGTGGGGATCGGCTACGACGACGAAGAGCGAATATGTGGAATTCTACCGTTATACCGTCGAATATTTACGGGACGTGAAGCACGTAAGCAACTTCCTTTACGTGTATTCGCCGAACGGACCGTTTAACGGCAATCAGAATGAGTACCTGACTACCTATCCGGGAGACGAATTTGTCGATATTCTCGGCATGGACCAGTACGACGACAAGGAAAATGCCGGCAGCGAAGGATTCCTGAACGGGCTTGTCAAGGATCTCGCGATGATTTCCAAACTGGCGGACAGTCGCGGCAAAGTGGCAACTTTGTCGGAGTACGGTTACAGTGCCGCGGGTATGAAAACGACCGGAAACAACGAATTGAACTGGTTTACGAAAATAAGTAACGCGATCAAGAGCCATCCCGATGCCAAGAGAATCGCCTACATGCTGACTTGGGCCAATTTTGGCGAGGGCAACAATTTGTTCGTACCTTATAAAGATATTCCTGGGAAAGGCAGTCATGAGCTGCTGCCCGATTTCATTCAATTTTACAACGATCCTTACACGTATTTCTCCATGGATGTCAAAGGGGCGAATATTTACAAACGTACCGTTATCGCCGCGAGCGAAAAGCCGTTTTTGCACATCGTAACGCCGACGAACGTCGGAACGGTAAGCGAAGCACCTGCGGTCATTCGGGCCAAAGTCTTGAATGCGATTCCATCCAAAGTGACCTACAGCATCGGAACGAATGGACCGGAAATCGAGATGAAGCTCGATGCGGATGGTTATTATTCCGCGGACTGGCTTCCTGAAGCGGCGTTGAACGGCAATTCGGCGGAGATTACGGTTCGTGCTTATCTGACCGACTCTGCCAAATTGGAACAAACCGTATCCGTATTCGTGAAAGTGCGCGAGTTGACCATTAAACAATTCACTTTCGATACGGCCGACAGTCTTGACGCGGTTCAGAACAACGGAACTTGGCCGAGCACCATTGCAATGGAGTTGGCTCACGGCGTACTGGACGGAGACGGGAAGCTGGAATTCAAGGTATCCGGGCTGACGGCTTCGGAATCCTGGCAAGAACTGAAGCTTCAACTGACAAGCACGGCGTTAGCCGACGTCGATTTGGCTCAAGTCAAGCGCTTGAAGTTGTCGGCGCTCGTTCCGGTTTCACTTGCGGGCCCGGGATCGGCGATCCAGGCGATTGCTATGTATCCCGAAGACGGAGGGAAGCATAAATACGGAATGGATGCCACCAAAAAGACATTGAGCGATCTGGAACAAGTGACAATTGCCGGCAAAGCGTACTATAAGTATGATGCTGTAATTGAATTAGACAATGCTGATGCCGCAGCTAAAGCATCGGGCCTGGCGGTTTCACTAGTTGGAAGCGCATTGCAGCAAAACGGCAGCGAATCGATTTTCTTGGATGATCTGGGGTTATTCAGCGCGTACACGGCTCCGATTCTCGATTCGGCACTTGTCGATGATTACGAAGCCTATGGCGGATCGGATGATGCGTTAGCAGCGAAATATCCGAAAGCGGGCGGTGATGATGTGAGCGTAAGCTTAACCACCGAGCACAAACTGTCCGGCGAATATGGAATGAAGCTGCAATACAATATTGATTCGGCCGGCTATACGGGCGTGGGTAAAAATCTGGGCACCGTGGACTGGTCGGATACGAACGCATTGCATCTTTGGGTAGCCACGGGGGTTACGGGTGCTTATGCCAAGGAAGGCAAGCCGCTCAAACTGGTCATCCAGGTCCATATGAACAATACGGCATACGAAGCCTATCCTGAGCTGGATCTTTCCACGGAGAACGAGTTGAGTATTCCGTTCAGCGACTTTGAAGTGGCGTCATGGAGTTCAGGCGGGCCCGTATCGAAGGAAGGCTTGGAAAAAGTAACCGACTTCAAGATCTACGTAAACTCTATGGATCAGGGCAAGCATAGCGGCGTTCTTTATTTTGACGATATTCGCGCGGTGAAGGACGACAGTCTTCCCGAAATCCCTGATAACGGGCAAGAACCGGCCGGTACGCCGCCGGGCGTATTGTACAAATTTGAATCCGTATCGGATGTCGATGGTTGGAACCTGAGCGGCAATACGGCCAAGGCCCTTGCTCCTGTGTTTGACCAAGCCGAGGGGGCGCTCAGCGTTGAATTTCCTTTAGTGAACACGGGAAAAAACGCTCAAGGCATTTCAAATGAAGAATTTGAAGTTTCCAAGCCGCCTTCCGGTCTGAATCTCAAGGGGCTGGACAGCATTACCGTCCGTGTGAAATTAAGCGAAGGTACGGCCAAAGCCCGCATATTCATGAAGAGCGGGTCGGGGTGGACCTGGAGTGACAGCGGATCACCGGTACCTGTAGATTCGAGCGGTTATACCACCTTGAGTATCTCCTTGCCGGAAGCTGCCAAGGGTGCTGGTGTTGATCTGAAGGATATTAAAGTGATCGGTATCAAAGTCGAGGAGATTGGAAACGACGGCGGTACGGCCAAGCTGTATCTTAACGACGTTGCGCTGAACAAGGCTGAGCCGCAGCTCGTCTTCGGTTTCGAAAAGGATACGGAAGGCTGGGCGAAAGATTCGGGGAATGTCACCGTGACCCAAGACGTCTATTCCGAGAACGGGCAAGACTGGAATGTCTTGAAGAATGAACTGACCTGGCAGGCCGATGGTGAATTTATCGCAGTCGGCAAAATGGCAGCCACGGATTTTAGCCCCTACGACGGTATTGAGGCAAAGGTGAAAATCGTTTCCGACATCCCCGGCGTCCAGGCCAAATTGTTTATCAAGCTGCGTAATTACGCAATCTGGATCGATTCCGGCGCTTTGAGCGCGGACGGGGAGGGCTTCACGACGTTGAGAATCGATTTTTCCAACATGAACCCTTATATCGGTAATTCGACAGAACCACCTTTTACCCGGGAAGATCTGAAGGCAGGCAACGCCATCGGCATTCAATTTGTGACACCGGATGGTTCGGCGGGAAATGCTACCGTATATATCGATGAAGTCAGAGGGTATAAGAACTAATTTTCTTTCTATTTTATTAAACAGGAGCGGACTCTCGTTTGAACGGGGGATTCGCTCCTGTTTTTTTAGATTACATCCGGGCATGGAACTAAACTAAATATCAATGTTATAATGTGATGAATTAAGCAATGCTTCCACAAATAGTCAATAGGATGTCTGGAGAGGAAATTTCATGAGCGAAAAAGTAACCATGCAGCATGTAGCGGATGCGGCGGGCGTATCCAAATATGTCGTTTCAAAATCGCTTTCCGGAAAAGGAGGCGTCAATACGGCAACCAGGGAACGCGTACTGCAGGTGGCCGCGAAGCTGGGTTACCGGTTTCAAGCACGCACGACGAGTGCGGATATAGGCTCGCCTGGACTTGGTGAGATAGGGAAGACGACCGTGGTGGTGTTGCTGCCGAACGTGCGTTATCAACTTCTGGATTCGGTATACTGGGGACGCATTGTCACCGGGATCACCCAGGAGCTGGAGGAAGCGGACTCCAGGGCAGTCGTAATTACGGATCAGACTGCGGACAGCTTTTTGTCGCTGGTTCATCAGGATAATATCCAAGGGTTTATCGGAGTCGGACAAGTCAGTACCCAGGTACTTCAAGAAGTCGGAAAATTGAAGGTGCCCATTGTGCTGATCGACCACGAGGAACCGTTGGTAAAGGCCAGCAAGTTGTTTGCCGACAACAGGGAATGCACCTCCCAGTTAACCAATCATTTGCTCTCTTTGGGTCACAGCTACATTTATTTTGTGGGTAATACGGATTATTCGCTCAGTTTCCTCAGCCGCTGGAAGGGATATAAGGATGCGATGGAGGAAGCCGGACTGGAAGTGCCGAAGCAGCACCCGTTATCCTGCCTTCAAGGTGAAACAAGGGGGGAACATACGGAGCAAATCAGGGCCGTTCTTGAAGCCATGAAAGGGAAGGAAGCTTTTCCTACCGCGCTGGTTTGTGCCAACGACGCCATCGCAACCTGCGCGGTGAGCGCGCTCAAAGCGATGAATATCGGCGTACCGGACCAAGTGTCCGTCACGGGTTTTGACAATATCGAGGATGCCTTTTTGTCGGAGCCGCGCCTTACGACCGTAAATGTGGAGAAAGAGCTGATGGGGAAAAGAGCGGTGCAGGTTCTGTTCAACCATATGAACCGTCCGGAATTTCCGAAGGAAACGATTTATATGTCGGCCTCCATCGTGTACCGGGAGTCGATTGCTTCTCCGCCGGAGCCGCGCTGATGGGGCCCGGTTTGAAGCTGAAGTTTGCGCTCCGCATGCAGTTGTATGCTTCGTATGACGGTTTATAGGATGAAATGGCGCATTCCGCGGGATCACCAATTGATGCCGTCCTTTGCAACTGATATAATAAATTGATTGTACTTCGAGGATTTGTGGTGGGGGTAAGGATGACAGATATTAGGGCAAGACAAGAAAAGATACGGAATTTCAGTATTATCGCACATATAGACCATGGAAAATCGACTTTGGCCGACCGGATTCTCGAATATACCGGGGCTCTGACTTCCCGCGAAATGCAGGAACAGGTGCTGGACCAAATGGATCTCGAGCGCGAGCGCGGCATTACGATCAAGCTGCAGGCAGTGGCTCTGTCTTACCGCGCGGATGACGGAGAAGAGTACTTGCTCAATCTGATCGACACGCCGGGGCACGTCGACTTCACGTATGAAGTCTCGCGCAGCCTTGCCGCTTGCGAAGGGGCGCTGCTCGTCGTGGACGCGGCTCAAGGCATTGAAGCTCAGACACTCGCCAATGTATATTTGGCGCTGGATAACAATCTTGAAATTTTGCCAGTCATTAACAAAATCGATCTCCCGAGCGCCGATCCGGATCGCGTCAAACAGGAGATCGAGGACGTGATCGGCCTGGATGCCAGCGAAGCGGTGCATGCCTCCGCCAAAGCGGGCATCGGGATCAAGGAAATTTTGGAGCAGGTCGTCCAAAAGGTTCCCGCACCTACAGGGGACCCGGATCAGCCGCTTAAAGCGTTGATTTTCGATTCCCACTATGATCCGTACAAAGGCGTTATCGTTTATGTGCGCGTCATCGACGGACATATCAAAGCCGGCTCGAAAATCAAAATGATGGCGACGGACAAGACGTTCGAGGTCATCGAAGTCGGCGCGTTCAAACCGCGCATGACGATTGTGGACGAGTTGAACGTCGGCGATGTCGGCTTCATCGTCGCCGGGATCAAAACCGTGGGCGATACCCGGGTCGGGGACACGGTGACGGACGCAAAGCATCCGACCGCCGAACCGCTGCCCGGCTACCGCAAAATCAATCCGATGGTCTATTGCGGCCTTTATCCGATCGAAACTTCGGATTACAACGACCTTCGGGAAGCCTTGGAGAAGCTGCAACTCAACGATGCTTCGCTGAGCTTTGAACCGGAAACCTCGAGCGCGCTCGGTTTCGGATTCCGTTGCGGGTTCCTCGGTCTGCTGCATATGGACGTCATTCAGGAGCGGATCGAGCGCGAGTTCAACATCCCGCTCATTACGACGGCGCCGAGCGTTATCTATCATGTCACGCTGACGAACGGGGAAATGATCTCCATCGACAACCCGTCCAACTATCCGGAAGTCGGCAAGATCGAATATGTTGAGGAGCCTTACGTTAAGGCGGGGATCATCGTGCCTAACGATTATGTCGGGACCGTGATGGAACTCTGCCAAGGCAAGCGCGGCGAGTTCGTCAATATGGAATACCTCGACACGACGCGGGTTACGATCACGTATCAGATTCCGTTGTCGGAAATCGTCTACGATTTCTTCGATCAACTGAAATCCAGTACGAAGGGATACGCCTCGTTCGATTACGAGCTGTCCGGGTACCGCCAGTCCAACCTGGTGAAGATGGACATTCTGCTCAATGGCGAACAGGTCGACGCCCTGTCCTTCATCGTGCACCGGGAGCGGGCTTACCACCGCGGCCGGATCATTTGCGAGAAGCTGCGCGAGCTGATTCCGCGGCAGATGTTCGAGGTGCCGATCCAGGCATCCATCGGCACGAAGGTCATCGCCCGCGAGACGGTTAAGGCGATGCGCAAAAACGTCCTCGCCAAATGTTACGGCGGCGACATTTCGCGGAAGCGGAAGCTGCTGGAGAAGCAAAAAGAGGGCAAGAAGCGCATGAAGCAAGTCGGCAATGTCGAAGTGCCGCAGGAAGCTTTTATGGCGGTACTGAAAATCGACGACAAATAAGACAGATGCGCGTCAGCGTTATCGTTGATAAAGGAAAGCCCGCGGGCTTTCCTTTCCTTATTACGACGAGTAAAACCGTCCGCCGGGGTCAAGAATATTTCATTGGATAAATTCCAACGAAAGATTCTTTTGCCCATTAGCTAACCTGCTCGATTGGATAAAATCCAGGCAAACAGATGTATTTCCCTGCTTTAGGCCTGATATGCGGTATTTTGGTTGGGAATTATCCAATCTACGCTCCGATACAAGTGAAGGCCACCCTTACCGATTGGAGATTATCCAATCAAGTCAAGCCAAGGGGAGTGAAGGAGAAGAAGGGATCTACTGGACATCCGGTTTACCCGAGCCGTAGATCATCCAACTGAGACGTAGTTTCAACTCTTTAATTGGATAAAGTCACGATTGGAAAATTCCAATCAGAGAGGATAAGCTTAGATAAACTCGAATTTACTGCATAAACAGTCGATTCACTAGTTAGAGTTACCGATCATCAGTAGTTGCAAATACAGTCATAATCACCAGTTCGAGTTACCAGTCATCAATAGTTGCAAATACAGCCATAGTTACCGGTTAGAAAGTTAGTAGTCACAATTACAGTCGCAGTCGCAGTCGCAGTAACATTCAGCATCAGTCATCATCAGTCATTAGTCACCAATCACCAATCACCAATCACCAATCACCAATCACCAATCACCAATCACCAGTCAGAGTAATATTAACCATTTATAATAACAGCCACAGTCACCCGCCATCATTTTGAGCACCAGCCATAGCCATAACTCTCTTACTCGGGTTTCGACTAGTTTTGCTCAACTAGTTGTCTCGTTACCTCAGCTTTATCTTGAGAGTTACTACTACTATATAAATCAATAGAAAAGGAGGCATTGCCATGATGAATCATATTGAAGGGCCGACTGGCCAGGGAATGCCTGAAAACGGGCTAGAAAGCAATATCGCTCCCAAGGCGGTTTATATACACATTCCTTTTTGCACGAACAAGTGCTTTTATTGCGACTTTAATTCTTATGTGCTGAAGGATCAGCCGGTAATGGATTATTTGCGGGCGTTGGACCGGGAGATGGAACTGACCGTGCGGGAAACGCCTCCGGGCGAAATCAAGACTATATTTGTTGGCGGAGGTACACCGACGGTGCTGAACCCGGAAGAAATGGAGTTTTTCCTGAACTCGGTCCGCAAGCACTTTCCTGACTGGGCGGAAGACATTGAGTTTACGATGGAAGCCAACCCGGGTACGACCGATCCCGAAAAGCTGGCCGTCATGAAGGCGGGTGGCGTCAACCGGGTCAGCTTTGGCGTGCAGGCGTTTCAGAATGAGCTGCTTACCGGTATTGGACGTATCCATAATACGGACGATGTTTACCGGAGCCTGGAGAACGCCCGTGAAGCGGATCTTAACAATTTGTCGATCGACCTGATGTTCGGGTTGCCGAACCAGACGGTGGAGATGCTGGAGTACAGTGTAGGCCGTGCACTGGAATTGGGATTGCCGCATTATTCGATTTACAGCCTCAAAGTGGAAGAGAATACGCTATTCCATACCTTGTTTCAAAAGAATCAGCTTCCGCTTCCCGGTGAAGAAGATGAACTGAAAATGTACCTTCTGCTCATGGAACGGATGAAGGCCGCAGGATATAAGCAGTATGAAATCAGCAATTTTGCCAAACCGGGCTATGAAAGCCGGCATAACATTACGTATTGGCGGAATGAGGATTATTACGGGCTGGGGGCGGGAGCCCACGGCTACGTCAAGCGTCAGCGGCACATGAATATCAAAGGCGTCAATCCCTATGTCGAAGCAGCCAAGCAGAAGCTCCCGCGGCTGGAACAGTTCGAGGTATCGAAGGAAGAAGCGATGGAGGACTTCGTCATGGTTGGCCTACGGATGCTGGAAGGAATCCGGATTCAGCATTTCTTCGCCCAATTCGGGGTATCGCTGGAGGAAACGTTTCATGCCCAACTGCATAAGATGACGTCGGCGGGTTTGCTGGAGATGCATGAAGACCATGGCGGCTATCGACTCAGTGAAAAAGGAATTCTTTTCGGGAATGAAGTGTTTGCCGAGTTTGTCGGGGCGCTGACCTGAGTCGCAACAATTACAATTGCAAAAAATCACCTCGTATCTCTCTTGAACTTTTATACGCCATCGTGTATATTTATTCATATTAGTTTGAACGTTGTTTTTGAGGGGGAGAGAGCATGCAAGCCGTTGCAGTATGCAGACAAGCAAAACTGGATGATGTAGAACCGCTTTTTTTGATGATTGAAAACTACGCCCGTCAAGGGATTATGCTTCCGCGTTCGCGCGCGGTACTGGAACGGCAGATCGCTGATTTTGTTGTAGCCGAAATGGACGACAAGATCGTCGGCTGCGGCTCTTTATGCAAGCTGGGGGAAGAATTGGTGGAGATCCGTTCGCTCGGCATCGCGGAAGGTTACAAAGGCCGGGGGCTCGGTTCCATGCTAGTCGAGCAGCTTATCGATGAGGCGAAAAAGCGTTCGCTCCCCAAGGTGATGGCATTGACCTACGAAGTTTCTTTTTTTCTGAAAAACGGGTTTTCCGTGGTCGAAAAAGAAATTTTTCCGGAGAAAGTCTGGACGGATTGCGTAAATTGCGCCAAGCAGCATGCTTGCGACGAAATAGCCGTACTCAAGATACTGGACTGACTTGACAATCGTCAGGTTGGTTTGGTATTTTTGTATTATGGTTTAGCACTCAACGGGCAAGAGTGCTAACGAGCTTTAAATATACCTTTACAGGAGGGATTTCCATGTTGACGGAACGCCAAAGAATGATTCTGACGGCTATTGTGGATGACTATATTCGCTCGGCGGAACCTGTGGGATCCCGAAGCATCTCCAAACGCGGGGACGTCGGGTACAGTCCGGCTACGATCCGCAACGAGATGGCCGATCTGGAGGAACTCGGATTTTTGGAACAGCCGCATACGTCTGCCGGCCGCATACCTTCTCACAAAGGTTACCGGTACTATGTGGATCATCTGGCACCCTTAAATCTGCTAGCGCCCAACGAGTTTAAAATGATGAAAGCTTTTTTTGCGGAAAAACTAAATGCCATCGAACAGGTCGTTCAGCATGCCGGAACGATATTATCCCATATGACGAATTACACTTCCATCCTGCTTGGGCCGGAAGTTTTTCATACGTCTTTGCGGCATTTCCAGCTGCTTCCGCTGAATGAGAACACGGCGGTAGCGATCATAGTGACCAGCACGGGCCAGGTTGAGAACAAGACGGTTTCGATTCCGGCCGGTGTCTCCGTGTCGGAGATGGAAAAGGTCGTGAACTTGCTTAACCGCAAGTTGGCCGGGGTACCTATCTTTAAGCTGAAGACGGCTCTTTACAATGAGATCGGTCAGGAAATGCAGCGGCATGTCGAACACTTCGAAGATCTGATGAACGTGCTGGATGAAGTGCTCGAAGGCGGTCAGGATGGGCAGCGGCTGTTCCTTAGCGGAACGACCAATATGCTGAACCAGCCTGAATTCAGGGACATCGATAAAGTGAAGAGCATACTCGACCTGTTCGAAGAAACGCCGACATTAATGAAGATGATGGTTTCAGCGTCGACGGGCACCGGCATTCAAGTAAGGATCGGGACCGAGAATGATCATGAGGCTTTTGCCAATTGCAGCCTGATTACGGCAACCTATGCCATTGAAGGCGAAGCGGTGGGAACGATCGGCATTTTGGGACCGACCCGAATGGAATATGCCCGGGTGATCGGGATTTTGGATATATTATCTAAAGACTTGACCAAGTTTTTATCCCGGCTGCATTAACTTGGAATGTATGCAGAAGCTCAGTACAACACCAGCTTTGTTTTAAGCAACAAGAAATAGCTGCAAAAACAAAACCTAGTCGATCACGGCAACATTTACTGTTAAGGAGGTGACATCTTGAAGGAACAACAACCGATTCAAGACAACATCGAGACGGGTGTGGAAGAAGAATTGAAAGTGAATGACGTTGAGGACCAGGATCCTAACCTGACGGCGGAAGAGCAAGAAATTTCCGTAGAGGATGTTCCGGAGGTTACAACGGAAGGTCAACCCGAGCTTGATCAACTGCGGGCTGAAGCGGAGGAGCACAAACAGCGTCTGCTGCGCACACAGGCCGATTTCGATAATTTCCGCCGCCGCACGGTAAAGGAGAAGGAGGAGCTTGGCAAATATGCATCCGCCAAACTCATTACCGAGCTGCTGCCGGTCATTGACAACTTTGAACGGGCATTGAGCACCACTGCGGACAATGCGGAGATTTCGTCTTATACGAAAGGCGTGGAGATGATCTTTCGCCAGCTTGAAGGTATTTTGAAGGCGGAAGGCCTGACTCCGATGGAATCCGTGGGCACACCTTTTAATCCGGACTTCCACCAGGCAATTATGCAGGTAGAAAGCGATGAATACGAGGAAGGCACCGTTGTGGAGGAAGTTCAGAAGGGCTACCTGCTGAAGGACAAAGTGCTTCGTCCGGCCATGGTTAAAGTCAGCGGTTAATGAATGTAACAGAAATCATGAAAAAGCAATTAATTAAGGAGGATACTTTCCTATGAGTAAAGTAATCGGTATTGACCTTGGAACCACGAACTCTTGCGTTGCGGTTATGGAAGGCGGCGAAGCCGTCGTTATTCCGAATCCGGAAGGCGCGCGTACAACCCCTTCGGTTGTAGGCTTTAAGAAAGACGGCGAACGGATCGTCGGCGAAACGGCAAAACGCCAGGCCATCACCAATCCGGACCGCACGATCATCTCGATCAAAAGACATATGGGTACGAACCACAAGGAAAGCATTGACGGCAAAGACTTTACGCCGCAAGAGATTTCCGCGGTTATTTTGCAAAAACTGAAATCGGATGCCGAAGCTTATCTGGGCCAACCGGTAACTCAAGCGGTTATTACGGTTCCCGCCTACTTCAATGACAGCCAGCGTCAAGCGACGAAAGATGCCGGTAAAATCGCCGGTCTTGAAGTTCTGCGTATCGTCAACGAACCTACGGCAGCAGCGCTTGCTTACGGTATGGAAAAGTCCGAAGATCAAACGATCCTCGTATATGACCTTGGCGGCGGTACGTTTGACGTATCGATCCTGGAACTTGGCGACGGATTCTTTGAAGTAAAAGCGACCAGCGGCGACAACCGTCTCGGCGGCGATGACTTTGACCAAGTAATCATCGACTACCTGGTAGCCGAATTCAAAAAAGACCAAGGCATTGACCTGAGCAAGGATAAAGCAGCTGTACAACGTTTGAAAGACGCGGCTGAAAAAGCGAAGAAAGAACTGTCCGGCGTTCTTACGACGACCATTTCCCTTCCGTTCATCACCGTTGTTGACGGCGTGCCTCAGCACTTGGAATTGAACCTGACTCGTGCTAAATTCGAAGAACTGTCCGCGGATCTGGTAGAACGCACTTTGGGACCAACCCGCCGTGCGCTTAGCGATGCGGGCATGACTCCGGCCGACATCCATAAAGTCGTTCTCGTGGGTGGATCCACCCGGATTCCGGCTGTACAAGAAGCGATCAAGAAACTGACCGGTAAAGACCCTCATAAAGGCGTTAACCCGGATGAAGTCGTTGCACTCGGTGCGGCCGTTCAAGCAGGCGTATTGACCGGCGACGTCAAAGACGTCGTATTGCTCGACGTAACTCCGCTGTCGCTCGGGATTGAAACCGCAGGCGGCGTTTTCACCAAAATGATCGAACGCAACACCACCATTCCTACGAGCAAATCGCAAGTCTTCTCGACTTATGCGGATAATCAGCCTAGCGTTGAAATCCACGTGCTGCAAGGGGAACGCGAGATGGCAGCAGGCAACAAAACGCTTGGTCGCTTTATGCTGGGCGACATCCCTCTGGCTCCGCGCGGCGTACCGCAAATCGAAGTTAGCTTCGATATCGACGCCAACGGGATCGTTAACGTGTCGGCTACCGATAAAGGAACAGGCAAGAGCCAAAAGATCACGATCACTTCCTCCAGCGGTCTGAGCGACGACGAAGTGGAGCGCATGATGAAGGATGCCGAGCTTCACGCCGAGGAAGACAAGAAACGCAAAGAGCTGGTTGAAGCGAAGAATAACGGCGACCAATTGGTCTACAGCGTTGACAAGACGCTGAAAGAGCTTGGCGATAAAGTCGATGCTGCTGAAACGGAACAAGCCAATGCGGCAAAAGAAGAGTTGAAAAAAGCGCTGGAAAGCGACGATCTGGAAACCATCAAATCGGCTTCCGAGAAATTGACCGAGATCGTTCAGCAACTGTCCGTTAAGCTTTATGAACAAGCTGCGCAAGCTCAACAACAAGCTGAGGGCGCGCAAGGGGCATCGTCGGCCGGCGGCAAGGACAATGTGGTAGATGCCGAGTACGAAGTTGTCGATGAGGACAAGAAGCAGGACTAACTTAAGCAAAATCACAGGTCGGCTGACCGGTGAATAGACTTAGGTGAATTGGGAAGGTCAAAGTGCGGGCTGTTTCCGTGCTTTGACTTTCCTTTTGCCGGATTAAGGGAGCTTTCCTCCGGCACGCCAAACAAGTCAAAACGGGGGTGGAAGGATGGCTGAAAAACGGGATTATTATGAGGTGCTCGGCCTTGGCAAGAGCGCTTCTGACGATGAAATTAAGAAGGCCTACCGCAAGCTGGCGCGTCAATATCACCCGGACGTAAACAAGGCGTCGGATGCGGAGGATAAGTTCAAGGAAGTAAAGGAAGCTTATGATGTCCTGAGCGATTCGGGCAAACGGGCCAGATATGACCAATATGGACATGTCGATCCGAACCAAGGGATGGGCGGCGGATTTGGCGGCGGTGACTTCGGCGGCTTCGGCGATATATTCGATATGTTCTTCGGCGGCGGCGGTGGCCGGCGCGATCCGAATGCGCCTCAGCGGGGAAATGATCTGCAATATACGATGACGGTCGAGTTTAAGGAAGCGGTATTCGGCAAAGAGACGGATATTACGATTCCGAGAACCGAAAATTGCGATACATGTTTCGGATCGGGTGCCAAACCCGGCACCAAGCCGGAGACCTGTTCCGTCTGCCACGGCTCCGGGCAACAGGAAGTCGTGCAGAACACGCCGTTCGGCCGGATGGTGAACCGCCGGGCGTGCAACAATTGCGGCGGCAAAGGGCAAATCATCAAAGAGAAATGTCCGACCTGCTCAGGCAGCGGCAAAGTCAAGAAACAACGGAAAATTCACGTTCGCATTCCTGCCGGCGTGGATGACGGCGCCCAGCTCCGGATGTCCGGCGAAGGAGAAGGCGGATTGCGCGGGGGGCCAGCAGGCGACCTGTATATCGTTATCCGCGTGAAGCCGCATGATTTCTTTGAGCGCGAAGGTGACGATATTTACTGCGAAGTGCCTCTGACGTTTGCTCAAGCGGCGCTTGGCGATGAGATTGAAATCCCGACCCTGACGGAAAAAGTTAAGCTGAAAATTCCTGCCGGCACGCAAACCGGAACTTATTTCCGGTTGAAGGGCAAAGGAGTGCCGAAGCTGCGCGGCATCGGTCAAGGCGACCAGCACATCAAGGTCGTAGTCGTGACGCCAAGCAAGCTTAGTGACGAGCAAAAAGAACTGATGCGGCAATTTGCGGCGCTCGACGGCGAGCATACGCATGAACATGAACAGTCGTTCTTCGACCGAATGAAACGGGCTTTCCGCGGAGACTAAGTAGACAAAGAGTTTATTGATCGAGAACAAAAAGGCAATTAGGGAGGAGTGATCCTCGCCTAATTGCCTTTTTGTTTTTGTTATATTTATTGCCTGATCAAAGCCGTGATTTCCTCATCCAGCTCCAGCGATATGTCATCCCGGAAAGCCCGGATGCCGTATTCCTTGTAAACATACTGCATGATCGCTTCCATGATGTTGGATTCCACGATATATCTGCTTCTGCCGCCAGCCCAAATCTCCCCGGTATAACCGGTCTCTTCGTCCCAACTCAGCTCGACCTGCACATCGGTGGGACGGAGACCCGTCCGTTCAGCCGTATGAATACAGATCGCGTTAATGATTTCGTCCATACTGAGGACCATCGCTTAGTATCTTCCTCCGCGGTGATAATCGTCATTCTGCGGTCGGCGTTTGAAGCGGCGGAACAGCCAGACTACGACTGCTATGATTGCATATATCGCAAGCAGGTTTACTGCGAGTCCAAGCAGGTTGCCCAAAAAGCCCATACCCCCGAACAATCCTCCGAAGAGCATGCCGGCCAGTCCGCCGAGCATCAAGCCTTTCATAAAGCCTCCGCCACTAAAGAAACCGCGGCCGGTATTAGTCCCTGTAGTTGCTCCCGACTTTCTGGTGTTCGAAGTATCGCCCGATTTCTGATAATCGCTGTTTGTTGATTTTTTTGGCGCCGGCGTATACGACCGGGGGCCGGATTTAAATCCTCCGCGCTTGGCATCCGCCAAATCCGGGGTAGTGAAGGCGAACATTAGCGTAAACGCCATCACAATCATCGTTAATTTTTTTAGCATTTGAAGTAGATACCCTCCTGTGATTTATAGTATGTTCTTATGCTATACAGGTAATACGGAACAACGGTAAAAGCGTTTCAAATTTTAAAGAACACGGAATAAACGATAAGAATAAATGTCATTCTAATCGAAAGAACCGTTCAATGAGGTTTCTTACTATGCTTAGCAAGGGAAAGGCAGGGTTCTGGAATGGGTGAGAAAAATATTTTGGCGTATTTCAAAAGCCCGGAGGAAGCTGAAGGGGTAGCCAGAAAATTAAATGCGCTGCGGGCTCTCGAAGTTTCGGTAGACCGGTTCAGCCGGTATGCCGGTGAGGGTTATGATCCGATGAATCCGGTTACCGGAAAAATAAGCAGTTTATCGGCGATAACGCAGGATGCGGCGATCACCAATACTTCGGCCGGAATTTTGACTGCGGCGGACCCGGCAGCCAGCGGAATGAGCCATGGCGGTCAAGGAGGACCAACCGGCCATGACATCTTGCTTACGGCTGTCGTGGATGAAAGCATTCATCATCAGGCGTTGCGAATCGTTGAGGAAGCCGGCGGGCTGACATAACTGGGGTAACCTTTGAATTGGATAAGCGAAGGGAGAAAACAAATGAGTGAATCATATCCGGACCGCGTAACGAAAAGACAGTCATCCAAAGCGTCAGGCATGGAAATCGGGCACAATAAGGACGTAGAATTTGCGGATGAGTTTGCCGATCAGGAAGATTGGGAAGCTTTGGAACGAAGCGAACGGGCGGATGCTCGTCAGCAGGGACAGCACCGTTTATAGCTGGAATAGCGACAATCTTATAGGCAGGCCGCCGGCGTAAGTTTCGGCGGCCTGTTCTTTGTTCTATTTTGATAAACGCCATCTAGGCAGAGAGGCTCCCGTACAAAAAAATTGACAGTCATAAGCAAACGTATTATGTTGATTATAATTAATTTTTCCATCGAAATAATTAATTAACGGGAGGCTGAAGCCTATGAAAATTTCTTTGGGCGGGTATTCATTCAATCAATTGTTTCTGGAGGGAAAGATGGATGTGTTCGGTTATTTGGAAAGTGTCAAATACCGTTACGGGCTGGATGCGGTCGATTTGTGGAACGCCCAGATCGCCGTGCGGACGACGCCGCTTCTGACCCTGGCGGATGATAGCTATCTGCACAAAGTCAGGGAAGCCCTGGATGAAAAGAAATTGCGGTTGATCAACCTGGCCGTGGACACGGCTCATCTATGGGATCCCGATCCTGACATGCGCGAAGCGCTCTACCAAAGTGCGTTGAGCCATTTGAAAGCTGCGGTTATTTTGGGGGCGGAGACCGTAAGGATCGATACGGGGGGATACGGCGAAAACGAGTTTTCGGAGGAAGCCTTTGATTGGATCGTTTCCCGTTACCGGGAATATTGCCGGATCGGAAGAGATTACGGCTTGAAGGTCGGGCCGGAGAATCATATGGGGCCTTCCCTTGTACCGAAGCAGCTGTCCAGAATTGCCCAAGCGGTGGATGAGGATAATTTCGGAATACTTGTTCATTTGGACCGGTGGAACGAAGATAAGGAAACAGGCAATGAAATTGTGGCTCCATGGGTTTTCCATACCCATTTTGATGCAGCGACGGTAGCCTCCGACGATGCTGCTATTAAAACTGTCCAAATGCTGCAAAAATACGGTTATGACGGCTATTGGGCCATCGAATACAATGCGCAGTCCAATCCATATATTGAAATCGGGCAAGTGATCGGGCAGGTTAAGAAGGTTTTGGCCGATGCCGGAATATAAGCGGTTCCGAACTGAAGGTGCTGAAAGGGAAAGATAAAGACGGAAAGACAGGAGGCATAAACATGCAAAAAATAAAAATCGGGCTCATAGGGGCAGGACAGATCGGCAAAATGCACTTGGATCAATATTTGAGCATTCCCGGAGCGGAAGTGGCCGCCATTTGCGACGTGAATACTGCAGAAGCAAAGACGGTTGCCGATAAGTACGGAATTCCTCACGTATACCATGATTTTCGGGAATTGCTTCGGCAGAAGGACTTAGTGGCCGTAGATGTGTGCCTGCATAACAATCTGCACCAGCCGGTAACCTCGGCGGCGCTGGAAGCGGGAAAGCATGTCTACTGCGAGAAGCCGATTGCCGGCACGTATGCGGACGGCCTGCGCATGGTGGAGGATGCGGAACGTCATGGCCGGAAGCTGCATATTCAGCTGGGTAAGCTGTACGATGTGGAGACATGGGCCGCAAAACAGCTAATCGATGCCGGCAAACTCGGTAGGCTATATCACGCCCGATCTACCGGCTTTCGGCGCCGGAACCGTCCGTTCGTGGACGGATATGGAACCGCCTCGTTTACCCGCAAGGAAACGGCGGGTGGAGGAGCTTTGTATGACATGGGCGTCTATCACATCTCCCGGATGCTGTATCTGCTGGACAATCCGCAGGTACTGCGGATCTCCGGTCAAATTTATCAGGAGATGGCGATGGATGAAGATCGCAGAGCAGCCAGCGGTTTCAACGTGGAGGAAATGGGCGCCGGGTTCGTAAAAATGGAAGGCGGAGTGACCCTGGACATCATCGAATCCTGGTCTATGCATCTGGGCGGCTTGGAAGGGAGTTCGCTACTTGGATCGGAAGGCGGCATCCGGTTTTCCGGGGCGGTTTCGGAGAAAGAGCCCAACCGGTTTTCTTACCATACAACGATCGCAGATCTTGACATGGACTGTTCGGTAAACCTCGAATTGGCGGCTTTACGCCACAGTCGCCTTAGTCCGCATCCGGATGCCTATGCCTCTTCGCAGCATCATTGGATCGCCGCTTTATCCGGCCAGGTCCCGCTGTTGCCGACCGCGAGAATCGCGTTGAATACGATGCTGATCAGCGAAGGGCTGTATTTGTCCCATGAACTTGGCCGCGACGTTTCAGGGGAGGAAGTCAAACAGCATTCGGTTTCCCGATCCATTCCCTTGTAAGGCAAGACTATATTGAAAGAGGTTGAAATGGAGAGGAGGTCCGGCATGCCGGGGAATGACAACGAGATTCAACGCAGCGCTTATCGTATGTTGAAAGTGTTTAATTTTGTTCTTTACGGAGCGCTGGCTATCTTCGGCACCTATTTTGCTTTGTATCTTAAAAATCTGGGCGTGTCCAATATTGCGATCGGTGCCATTCTTGCCGGCGGCCCTGTCGTATCGCTCATCGCAAATCCGTTTTGGGCCTATTGGGCCGATCGGCTCCGCAACAACAGGAGGATTCTGATCATTACGCTGGCTTTGGCGCTGGTTGCGATGCAGTTTGTCTTTTTGTCGCGCAGCGAGCCGTTCATTTTTGGCACGCTGCTTGCCTTTTTTGTTTTCCAGAGCCCGCTTTACACGCAGAGCAACAGCTTGATTCTGAATTCCATCCAGGGGACCGGCTTGAAGTTCGGAGCATTTCGATTATGGGGATCACTGGGCTGGGCGATCAGCGCCGCAGCTTTCGGGCCGCTTATTGGCAAGCTGGGAATAGACCGGCTCTGGATCGTTTTTGACGTCATGATTCTGCTGGCATTAATTTTTGCGTTTCTGCTACCGACCGGCGGTGAATCGGAAAGAAAAGAGGTCTTCTCCAACAGCGGTTACCGTCAGGTCTTTTTGAACCGGCCCTTTATGCTGCTGGTGTTGATCGGCATTCTGGTATCTGTGCCCAATTCCATTAACAATACGTTCGTAGGCATATACATTTCGGATTTGGGCGGATCGGAGTCGGTCGTAGGCTGGTCGATATTTGCCACTGCCATATTGGAAGCCCCCGTTTTTCTGCTGCTGGACCGTTTTCTCAAGCCGGCTCCGCAAAAAATGATTCTCTGGATGTCGCTCGTCAGCGTTCTATATTCCGTAAGATGGCTGCTCATGAGCTCGGTGGAAACGGCGGCGGGAATCATCTGGATTCAATTGATGCACTGCGTTACTTTCGGTGCCTACTACTATATCGGGACCCAACTGACCTCGCGCCTCGTTCCCGATTCTTTCCGGTCTACGGGGCAAGCGGTATACGGATTGACCTGGGGCGGGGTCTCCGGCATTATTGCCGGACTAACGGGCGGCTGGATGTTTGAACATCTGGGTCCCGTTGCGTTATACCGGATCAGTGCCTTGATCACCATGGCGGGGGTTTTCGGCTTTCTGTTTATGCTGAGGCTGACTCGAAAGTCGTTCGGAGAGGTCCCTACGGAATCTCCAGCCGGAACGATCGGCAAATGATATAATGGGGAAATGAAAAATAGTCGGCAGGAGATATGGAAATGAATAAAACCGGGAACCAACAAATGCTCCGGGAAATCAATAAAGCGCTGTTGCTGCACCTGATCCACCAAAAGGGTCCCGTTTCCAGGGTCGAATTGTCCCGGGAAACCAAATTAAGCCCTTCTACCGTCTCCATTTTGGTAGACGAAATCATTAGAGAAGGGCTAGTTCATGAAACCGGGACCAGCGGTAGCGGGGTCGGCCGCAAAATGACGATGCTGGAAATCAAGGCGGATAGCGGCTATGTGCTCGGCATCGATCTTTCCAACCCGCGCTGCGTATTGCTGGATATGAAAGGCAAGCTGAAGGCCGTGCAAAAAATGCCCCGTTTCATAGGCCCGGACCAAATCACCGGCGGGTTAACGGGTACCGTGCAGTCTTTTTTGGACAGTCAGAACATCGGTCAGGAACAACTGCGGCGAATTGGAGTTTCCGTGCCCGGCAGAATCGATGAGACCGGTCAAGCGGTTATCGGGGCGATCCCGATCGGCCTGGACCGGATGGAGCTGGGCGCTATGGTCGGCGAAGTCTTTGATGCGCCGGTTCAACTTGTCAACGATATCGACGCCGCCGGTTTTGCCGAGCGTTACAACGGAGCGGCGCAGGATCTGCGGACCATTCTGTATATTTTAATCGATTACGGGGTAGGAGCGGGGCTGGTCATCGATAACCAAATCTATCGGGGCAGTACCGGAAGAGCGGGAAGGACGCCGGAGTTGGGCCAATTCAGTACCATCCGCTGTGCGGAGCGGCTGACCCGGCAATTTCCGGAAGAGTTTATGCATTGCGGCACACCCGAACAGACCCTGCAGCGGTTTACCCTACATGGCCTGTCCGGGCCAGGTCCCTTGGCATTGGAATTGGAGCGGATGGTGGATGAAATTGCCGCATGCTGCTGCCGGATGACGGATTTGATCAATCCGGAAGCCGTGATTTTAAGCGGCTGGATCGCAGAGGACGAGAGCTTTTTTACGAAGCTGGCGGCGCGGATCCAGGAACGGGAGCACAGTCTTCCGAACCCGACACCTGTGAAAGCGGCGCACTGGAAGACTAACGGAGCGGCGGTCGGGGCAGCGACGTTGGGGTTGCATGAAATGTTTCGGATGGTGCTGGCCGATTAAGCGGAATATACTAATAAAATGAAGCGTGAGCTAGAGGCTTTCTTTAGGAAGCGATTGGGTATGGATGGCATCCAGGCTCAATCGTTTTTTAAATTTTAATATTAAAAGAATGGCTTAAGCCCTGCTTGTATGAGTTACTTTTGTCACTCTTTTCATTCTATAGTACAATAGATTTCATGTACCCATTCGAGGAGGAAAACTTACGATGATATGGAAAGAGCTGACTATACATACAACTGAGGAAGCGGTGGAAATGATCTCCAATTTCCTGCATGAAGCAGGAGCGGGGGGCGTAACCATTGATGAGCATGTGGATAATGACAAGCCTCGCGACACATCCCTGGGACAATGGTTCGAAATTCCGCCGAACGATATTCCCGAGGGTGAAGCGAAGATCAGCGGGTATTTCCCCGAAGGTGTTGATATGGAGGAAGTGATTCGGCAGGTCACGGAACGGACCGAAGAACTTCGGGAGTATGACATTGATCCCGGAAATCCGGTCATTACGGTAAGAGACGTTAGCGAGGATGACTGGGCGAATAACTGGAAGCAGTATTTCAAGCCCCTGCGCGTGTCACACCGTCTAACGATCAAGCCGACTTGGGAAGAATATACCCCTGCATCCCCGGAGGAGCGTATTATTGAACTGGATCCCGGGATGGCATTCGGAACCGGGACGCACCCGACGACTTCATTGTGCCTTCGGACACTCGAAGGAGTTATCCAAGAGGGAGACGAAGTAATCGACGTCGGTACGGGTTCCGGCATTTTGGCGATCGGCGCATGCCGTCTGGGTGCCTCCCGGGTGTTGGCGCTGGACCTGGATCCGGTTGCGGTGTCCAGCGCGATGGAGAACACCAGGCTGAACCGGTTGGAAGAGCAAATCCAAGTGGTGGAAAGCGATCTGCTATCGGTGCTGAAAAAAGGAGCCGATGCCACCGTGAATGTACAGCTTCCGGTTCGGGTCGTCGTAGCCAACATTTTGGCCGAGATCATTTTGCTGTTTATTGAAGATGTTTACGAGGCTTTGCAGCCGGGCGGTTATTATATCGCGTCCGGAATTTACAAGAATAAGGAACAGGCCGTAGAAGAAGCATTAACTGCCGCGGGATTTGAAATAGCAGAGACGGCCCGGGAAGAAGACTGGGTCGCTTTCGTAGCGAGAAAGAGGTAAATCGATGGATTTTCTTGACCAAATACTTCGCGTTCCGTTAAGCCAGCTGCCGTTCTATTTGATTACGCTGGTCATTGCGTTCACGGTTCACGAGTTTTCCCATGCTTATTTTGCAAATAAATTCGGAGACCCGACCGCCAAGCTGCTTGGACGGGTTACGCTCAATCCGACAGTCCATTTCGATCTGCTCGGGATCATTCTGCTGTTGATCGCCGGGTTCGGCTGGGCGCGGCCGGTTCCGGTCAATCGGGACAATTTCAGCAAACCCCGCCTGATGGGCGTGATCGTATCCGTGGCGGGTCCTTTAAGCAATCTGTTGTTGGCCATCGCCGGAGCGGCTATTTTTGCGGCACTTCTGCAATTTGGCGTCGTTTCGCCTTATATGGGAGAAGATAAGCTTTCCCAAGCTATTCATATCTTCTTCAGCCTGTTTATCGTCACGAACTTTTTCTTATGCTTATTCAACTTGATCCCGCTTCCTCCTCTTGACGGATACCGGATTCTTGAGGATGTCGTTCCGCGTCGGGTGCTTGGAAAGCTGCAGCAATTTGAGCAATGGTCGATTCTGATCTTTCTCTTGATCCTGATCGTTCCCGGCTTGCAGGCTTACACGATCGGGCCGTTGTATGGAGCTGCGTACTCGTTGTCGGAGCATTTCCTGGTCTTTTTCCGCGTCTTGTTCGGAGCTTGAATAAACGGAAATTATTGATTTTCCGGACTTTACCGGCATAATGGCAATGAACAGGTACTGGAAAGCGCAAAATAAAAGTTGTATGATGTAATTTGGTGATTTTAGGGCAAGGAATGATGAAAATGCAGCGCTATTTTATTGATCGGGAGCAGTTCGGGGAAGAGACCGTTGTCATTACCGGTGAGGACGCCCGCCATATCGGCAAAGTCATGCGTTCCAAACCGGGGGATAAGCTGATCGTCAGCGACGGGGAAGCCCGCGAAGTGCTCGCAGAGATCGTAAGCATAGATCCGCAGGAAGTGACTGCGGAAATCATAGAGACTCTGGAGCCGTCAGGCGAGCCATGGCTTCGCGTGACGGTGGCGCAGAGCCTGCCTAAGGGCGACAAGATGGAGACCGTAATCCAGAAATGCACGGAGATCGGAGCGGCTTCGTTTTTGCCATTCCTATCGGAACGCACAGTGGTTCAGTACGATGGCAAGAAAGAAGAGAAACGCACGGCCCGCTGGCGTAAAATCGCCAAAGAAGCGGCCGAACAGGCCCATCGCAGCCGGATTCCCGTTGTGGAGGCCCCTGTCTCCTGGCGGGAGATGCTCGCGAGTCTATCGTCTTTCGACCTGATATGCCTATGTTACGAAAAAGAACACGGCCAGCAGCTTCGCGACGTGCTTAAGCCTTTCGTGAGCCGGCTAGCGGCGGGCCAGTCCTGCAGCGTAGCTGTGATCGTTGGCCCCGAAGGCGGTTTTTCCGAGCGCGAAGTTTCCGAAGCCGAGAAGGCAGGAGCTTTATCGGTCGGCTTGGGACGGCGCGTACTGCGGACGGAGACGGCCGCCATGGCCGCCCTGACATGCATCATGTATGAATCTGGAGAAATGGGGGGAATGTGAGGATGCCATCCGTTGCATTTTACACGCTAGGCTGCAAAGTGAACTTTTATGATACAGAAGCGATCTGGCAGTTATTTAAAAGTGAAGGATATGAACAGGTCGATTTCGAACAGACGGCCGACGTTTATCTGATTAATACCTGTACCGTAACCAATACGGGCGATAAAAAGAGCCGGCAGATTATCCGGCGCGCCATTCGTCGCAACCCGGACGCTATCGTGGCGGTAACGGGCTGTTATGCCCAAACCTCTCCGGCGGAAATTTTAGACATTCCGGGCGTCGATCTGGTGATCGGAACGCAGGACCGCGAGAAGATCATTCCGTATGTGAAGGAAATTCAGGCGCAGCGCCAACCGATCAATGCGGTGCGGAATATTATGAAAACCCGCCAATTCGAAGAACTGGACGTTCCGGATTTTGCGGACCATACGCGCGCTTTTTTGAAGATTCAGGAAGGCTGCAACAATTTCTGCACTTTCTGCATCATTCCTTGGTCCCGCGGACTTTCCCGCAGCCGGGAACCGCAGAGCGTCGTGGCCCAAGCGCGTCAACTGGTGGCGGCGGGGTATAACGAAATCGTGCTGACCGGGATTCACACCGGCGGCTATGGGGACGACCTTGAGAACTATCGCTTGTCCGATCTGCTTTGGGAGCTGGATAAGGTGGAAGGGTTGGGCCGTATCCGGATCAGTTCGATTGAGGCAAGCCAGATCGATGACCGCATGCTTGAGGTGCTGAAAGGCTCTTCGAAGATGTGCCGTCATTTCCATATTCCGCTCCAAGCGGGCAGCAATGAAGTGCTGAAGCGCATGAGACGGAAATACACCATCGAAGAATTTGAAGAAAAAATCAAGCTGATCCGTGAATTTATGCCGGACGTGGCGATTACGACCGACTTGATCGTGGGCTTCCCGGGAGAAACCGATGAGCTGTATCGCGAGGGATTTGAAGCGATTAAACGGATCGGCTTTTCGGAGATGCACGTTTTCCCTTACTCCAAACGGACCGGGACACCGGCCGCACGCATGGAGGATCAGATCGACGAAGAGATCAAGCATGCCAGAGTGCAGGAGCTGATAGACTTGTCAGAGCAAATGCAGCTCGCCTATGCCGAGAAGTTTGTAGGCCAGGTGCTGGACGTGATTCCCGAACGCGATGAAAAAGGCGTATGGGGCGAAGGCTTCGTGACCGGATTCAGCGATAATTATTTGCAGATCAAGTTTGACGGTTCCCACGATCTGGCAGGCAAAATATGCCGCGTCAAAATGACGAAGGCCGATACCAACACAAGCGAAGGACATTTGGTTCGCGTTATGGATGGAGCGGCACAAGCCTTGGCGTAATTTCCGGAAGGCCTGTTTCGGGGCTAACCTTATGAACAATAGACGTTGGACTGAACAGGGATTTCACCCCGCCGGGGCTGAAGTCCTTGTTTTGAATCGGGGTAATACGGTGTAAGGAGGCGAGAATCATGCCGGACAAGGAAATATCCGCAGGAGGCGTTGTTTACCGGAAGGATGGCGGGCAGTTGCAGATACAGCTCATTACGGACCGGTACGGCAGGCTTTCTTTTGCCAAGGGTAAAAGCGAGCCGGGTGAAACGGTAGAGGAAACGGCACTTCGGGAAATACGGGAAGAGACCGGGATTACCGGCAAGATTGATGCGCTGATCGATATTATAGCTTATACGTATAATCATCCTGTTCACGGACCCGTAGACAAAGAGGTTCACTACTATCTGGTGGAAAGCCGGGGCGGCCAGCTACGGCCCCAGCTTGAGGAGATCCGCGGCGTAGCCTGGTACGAGCCGAAGGATGCCTGGGAGAAACAGCTTAAATCGGGGTATGACAATAATGATTTTATTTTGGAAAAAGGGCTTTTGATGCTGGGACTGGAGTTTTAGCTCTTTCGGCTGCTTAAGTAGGCGGCTGGTCCATTGGGAGTTGCCGGAGGCCGATCCAACCGCGACCAAACCGGCAGATAGCATAACGGCAGGGCCAGGAGCGAACAAACGATGTTAAAAATGCTTTGCGCATGCGCGATTTGCGATGAGAGGTCGGAGGACAGCCAGGCGGATACGGTTCCGAGTTGAGACGTCAGCGGGAGAAACAGCGCCGCACCAAATACATTCAGCGCAATATGCGACCAGGCGACAAAGCTTCCGGCCCGGGTTCCGCCGATGGAAGCGATCAGCGCGGTGACGCAGGTCCCGACATTGGAGCCGATCACCACGGCGATGCCAAGGTGAACGGGCAGGGCTCCGGTGGCGACCAGTCCCATGGTCATCGCAATCGTGGCGGCGCTGCTGTGAACGAGTGCGGTCAATATCGCGCCTGCGACGGCTCCCCAGAGCAGACTGTCCCCGGCGTGATCCAGCAGCCAGTCGATGACGCCGTAAGTGTTGAGCGCGGGACCGATCGATTGCATCCAGCGGATGGCGATCATGATCAGGCTGAACCCTGCGGCGGCGAAGGAGCCGAATTGCACGGGGGTAAGCAGGGAGAACCATTTGGAGTTTTTCCATCCGGGGACCATTTCCTGAACCGTTACGGCAGCCGCCCAAAAGAGCAGGGATATAATGAGCAGAGGAACGCCAATACTTGAAATATCCAGGGCGATCAACTCCGTAGTCAAACAGGTTCCGATATTGCCGCCCAGAATGATGCCCAGCGTCCGGGCGTAGGACAGCAGCCCGGCGTTCACCAGCCCGATCGTCATCACCGTGACGGCGGTGCTGCTCTGGAGCGCCGCGGAAATGACCGTGCTGGACACCAGACCGGTCCAAGGCGTTCGCGTCGTGACATGCAGCGCGCGGATCAGCCTGGGGCCGGCCCAGGCATGAAGCGCTGCTTCCATCAGCTTCATGCCGAACAGAAAGAGGGCCAGTCCGAACGTTACGGGAACCAGGATGTCGTGAATCATCGGCAATGTCCTCCTTTTTCGCAAAGTTGTACAAGTTACATATATGCTTCCGGTCGGGGGTCCATGCCAGAAGCAGTATTGTACGAAGATGAACATAGAAGTAACGCTCACAAAACTTGGCCTATGCTTACGAAGTAGTTTTGTACGAAGCTATTGGTTGAAGTAACGCTCACAAAACTTGGCCTATGCTTACGAAGTAGTTTTGTACGAAGCTATTCGTTGAAGTAATGCTCACAAAACTTGGCCTATGCTTACGAAGTAGTTTTGTACGAAGCTATTCGTTGAAGTAATGCTCACAAAACTTTTAGGAGTTGAACAATCGTGGCATCGGTTATATTATCGCGCAGCCGCAAGAAGCGGCTGGAACAAGGTCATCCTTGGGTTTATAAAAGTGAAATTGAAAGTGTGGAAGGGGAGCCGGCGCCGGGAAGCCTTGTGCAGATCTTTGATCATCGGCGCCGGTTTCTGGCTACAGGCTATTATAATCCGGCTTCGCAAATTACCGTCCGGGCCGTTTCATTCGTGGAACTGGGGCAGATGGACGAAGCCTTTTTCGAGGGACGCTTCCGGGAATGCCTGAAGCATCGCGAGCGGTTTGTCCGGGAGGACGCCTATCGTTTTGTCTACGGTGAGGCCGATTTCTTGCCGGGGTTGATCGTGGACCGTTTCGGCGAGGTGCTGGTGATCCAGTTGCTGACACTAGGCATGGATCTTTGCAGGGAAGCCATCGTCAAGGCGTTGGTTACTGTATTGCAGCCGGCAGGTATCTATGAACGAAGCGACGTGTCGATCCGCGAGATGGAGGGACTCGAACAGGTTAAGGGTCCGCTGTACGGCAACCCGCCGCGCCATGTGACCGTAACGGAGAACGGGCTGAAAATATTGGTCGATATCGAGCAAGGACAGAAGACCGGGTACTTTTTCGACCAGCGCGAAAACCGGGCTTCAATCAAACCGCTGATGACCGGCTGGGGAGACAGAAGCGGCATCGAGCTGCAGGAGGTGGAGGTTGAAGGTGGAGAGATCAGGCAGGTTCCAGTCAACCGGAAAGGCAAGGAAGTTACTTTTCCGTATTGGGATGGAGCGACGGTGTTGGAATGTTTTTCCCATACGGGCAGCTTTACGCTTCATGCGTGCAAATACGGAGCCAAAAAAGTCACCTGCCTGGACATTTCCGAGCATGCGATCGAAAGTGCCAAAAGCAATGTGGAGCTGAACGGGTTTGAGGATCGCGTCGAGTTTGTAGTCGCCGACGCCTTCGATTATCTCCGCAGCCAGGTCAAGGGGCTGGCCGAGCGCAGTAACCGGGCTGCGGGCAGCGAGGGTAAAACCGACACCTCGGTGCCGATGACGGCCGGAGGCGGACGGACCTGGGACGTCGTTATTCTGGACCCGCCGGCCTTCGCCAAAACCCGGAGTGCCGTAAAAGGCGCCTGCCGGGGATACAAGGACATCAATCTGCACGGGATGAAGCTGGTCAATGAAGGCGGGTACCTGGTAACCGCCAGCTGTTCGTACCATATGCGTCCCGAGCTTTTCCTGGAGACGATTCAGGAGGCCGCGGCCGATGCCGGTAAAATCCTCCGCCTCGTCGAGTGGCGCGCAGCGGGCAAGGATCACCCGCAAATTTTGGGCGTTGACGAAGGCCATTATTTGAAATTTGCGATTTTTGAAGTCCGCAGCAAAAATTTCTAAATAGAATGTCCCTTGAGTAGATGATCGCGAGGATCTTACTGAATTAAATGGATTTTCTACAGTTAATTTTCGTGAATCGGCTTATTTGGATGAAATAGCTGGAAAACCTCCATCTAATTCCTCCGTTTTGAGTGGATCTGCACTTGAAGCGCCAAATTAACTGTAGGTTTTCCAGTTAAATGTGGTGCACCTTGCAAATGGCTAGAATTAACTGTAGGTTTTCCAGTTAATTATGATGAGGGCCTGAACGGATGAACGAGAACTACGATTCTCGATGGATTCTGTTGCTGACGGTGTGCTTTTTGCCGGCGTTCAAGGGCAGAGCCCTAGCGGATTTCTAGGTTTCAAGCAGAATTCAAGCTGGTTTCGGGCGGGTTTCAAGCCGAAAGCATGTCTCTAGCAAACCTTATGATTACTATGAAAATTGGCAATCCTTTCTGGATTTTTCGGAAGGGATTGTTTTTGTTGTGTGGCTGGGAACGTACATTCTTATTTCGACTCGATATGGTATACTGGGTAGTAACTTGAAGTTGAACTGGAGAAATAACATATAAGTCCATTTTGGCGAGGGATGAATGCCTTCGCAGGTAGGAGGCACCTTCATGTCATTACAATTTATCATCGGCCGCTCGGGCAGCGGCAAGAGCAGTATGGTACTGGAACAGATCACCTCGAAGCTTAAGGAAGATCCCTTGGGCCCTCCGATGATTTTGCTGGCTCCGGAACAGGGAACCTTCCAGATCGAGCAGGCCCTAGTTAGCGCTCCGGGACTGCGGGGAACCGTGCGCGTTCAGGTGCTCGGCTTCCGCCGGCTGGCTTTACGCGTTATGCAGGAAACGGGAGGGTCCGCCCTTGTGCCGATCAGCGAGGAAGGCAAAAAAATGCTGCTGTACAAAATCCTCAGACGGCACAAGGAGGAGTTGAAGTTATATAGCCATGGCAGCGACCAGCTTGGACTGATCGACGAGATCAATGCGCTCTATACGGAAATGAAAAAGTATAATGCCGATTTTACCCGGCTGGACGAGCAGCTTCAAGCGCTGGAAGCCGCAGCCGGAGAATCTCCGCTGCTTAAAGACAAGCTGCATGATTTGAATATACTGTACCGGGAATTTGATGCGGAACTGGCCCGTCTCTATATCGATGCGGAAGACCATGTCGTGAAACTGGCAGAAGGCGCCCCCGAATCTTCTTATCTGCGGGGAGCCGATTTGTGGATCGACGGGTTTCATGCGTTTACGCCGCAGGAATATAAAGCGCTGGGCGCATTGATGCAGGTGGCGTCTTCCGTTACCGTCGCGCTGACGCTGGACCGTCCGTATGACGGCGGCATGGTTCCGCATGAGCTGAACCTGTTTCATCAAACGGCAATGACATATACGAAGCTGCTGGAGTTGGCCGAGTCGCTCGGCGTGGAAGTGAAGCCCTATAAACTTCTGGACGCTCGTCCGTTTCCGAGATTTGGCGGCAGCGAAACGCTGTCCTATCTCGAATCGGCTTATGAGCGGCGGATGCCTTGGGAGGGCAGCTTGCCTCCCGTTGATCTTGCCGGGTCTTTGTCCCTCCATGCCGCCGGAAACCGCCGGATCGAGGTGGAGGGGGCTGCGAGGGAAATGGTGAAACTGGTTCGCGAACGAGGTGCCCGTTTTCGGGATATGGCGCTGTTTGTGCGGAATCTCGGTGACTATGAACATATCATTCGGCCTGTGTTCGAAGATTACGGGATCCCGTTTTTTATGGACCAGAAAGCAAGCGTTCTTCACCACCCGCTAATCGAATTTATCCGCGGGGGGCTGGACGTCGCGCTGAAATTTTGGAAGTACGAGGATGTGTTCCGCTGCGTAAAGAGCGAGTTTCTGCTTCCGCTGGACGGGAGCCTGACACGGGCGGATATGGATTTGCTGGAAAATTACGCATTGGCCAGCGGGATTCAAGGCTACCGTTGGACTGACGGACGGCCCTGGAAAGGGGCTCCCAGCCTGTCGCTGGACGGGGACGAGGGAGCGCGGAACCGGGCCGAAAGCGAGAGGCTCCAACTGTTGGAGCGGTGTCGTGCGGCAGTGACCGTTCCGCTGACCGGATTTGAAAAGCGCCTGAAGCGGGCTAAAACGGTCCAGGAGATGTGTGCAGCCGTTTACCGGCTGCTTGAAGAGACCTCCGCGCCTCAGCGGCTGGATCTTTTGGCCCATCGGGCCCTGCAGGGCGGACAACCTCAACAGGCGATGGAGCATCGACAGCTGTGGAATTCGATTTTGGATCTGCTGGATCAAATCGTGGAGATGATGGGTGAGGAGCACCTCTCGGCGGAACTGTTCGCCGGCGTTCTGGAGACGGGCCTTAAAGATTTGAAGCTGGGACTCGTTCCGCCGGCTATGGACCAAGTGCTGGTCGGCAGTACGGACCGTACGCGGACCCGTCACGTCAAACACGCCTTCCTGCTGGGCATTAATGAAGGGGTTATGCCTGCAAACCTTCAGGAAGAGGGATTGCTGAGCGATCAGGAGCGCCTGCGTTTGGGTGAGATCGGGGTGGAACTGGCTCCCGGAATTACCCGCAGGCTGCTTGACGAGAGATTCCTGATATATGGAGCGCTCTCCGCGGCAAGCCGCTCGTTGTGGCTGAGTTATCCGACTGCGGATGAGGACGGGAAAGGATTGCTCCCATCCGAGGTTATCCGGCATGTGAAACGGATTTTTCCGGCAGGCATGCTGCAAGAACAACAGATCGGTGAAGCACCGTCGGTTTCCGATCCTTTAACTTACCAGCTTGATTTCGTCAGCCGTCCGGAGCCTACGCTACCGAGATTGATCGGTCAGCTTCGAACTTGGAAATCGGGACAGGCCATTTCTCCTCTTTGGTGGAGTGTGCTCAAATGGTATAAAGAGCAGCCGCAATGGGAATTCCGAGTCGATTCCCTGTTGGGCTCGCTGGATTACCGCAACCGGGTGAGCGGACTTACTCCGGCAACCAGCCGCAAATTGTACGGCAAACGGCTGCGGACCAGCGTCTCGCGAATGGAGAAATTTTCGGCATGTCCTTTTTCGCATTTCGCCTCGCATGGGCTCAAGTTGAAGGAACGCCAGCTGTATCGTCTTAAGGCACCGGATATCGGTCAGTTGTTCCATGCGGCGCTGAGCCAAATGGCGGTTACCTTCAAGGAACAGAACCGCAGTTGGGGCAGCTTGACTCCGGAAGAGTGCGTCAGGGAAGCGGACGCCGCGGTGGATAAACTTGCGCCGAAGCTCCAGGGGGAAATTTTGCTCAGTACGAAGCGGTACGGATACATCTCGCGCAAACTGAAAAATATCGTCGGTCGCGCCTCCGTTATCCTGGGTGAACAGTCCCGGCGGGGAAGCTTCGAACCGGTCGGTCTTGAACTGGACTTCGGACCGGATCGTCCGCTGCCCCCGTTGACCTTCGAGCTTCCGAACGGTTGCGTCATGGAAATCGTCGGCCGGATCGACCGGGTCGATATGGCGGAAGGCGAAGAGGGCGTGCTGCTGCGCGTTATCGATTATAAATCAAGCCAAACCGATTTAAAGCTGCATGAAGTCTACTACGGATTGTCGCTTCAGATGTTGACTTATCTGGATGTATTGCTTCGCTCGTCGGAAACATGGCTGGGCCAGCCTGCCCTTCCGGCAGGCACGCTGTATTTTCATGTGCATAATCCGCTGCTTCAAAGCGCAAACGGACTTGGAGCCGAAGAAGCCCGGTTAGAGCTGCTCAAGCGGTTTAAAATGAAAGGCCTCCTTCTGGCGGACAGAGACGTCATCGCCAAAATGGACGGTGAGCTCGAAAAAGGATATTCGGAAATATTGCCGGTGGCGGTCAAAGCGGACGGCAGCTTTTACAGCAGCGCCTCCGTAGCGACGCCGGAGCAGTGGCAGACGCTGCTGGGCTCGGTGCGCCGTACGATCGTGGACATTGGCACAAGAATCACGGACGGGGACGTCAAAATAGCACCCTACCGCCTTGGAACCGAGACGGCCTGTACCCATTGCGCTTATAAACCGGTGTGCCGGTTCGAGGAGGCGCTGGAAGGCAGCGACTATCAGGTGTTGAACAAGCCGGGCAAGGACCAGCTGTGGGAGCTGCTGGAAAGACCGGACGGAAAGAAGGATGAGCCATGTTGACTATACCCAAGCCGCCGGGAAGCTATTGGAGCGATGATCAGTGGAAGGCGATTTCGCTTTCCGGCGGAGATATACTTGTGGCCGCTGCGGCGGGTTCCGGCAAAACGGCGGTGCTGGTGGAGCGGATCATACGCAAGCTGTCCGCCGCCGATGCCCCGCTCAGCGTGGACCGGCTGCTGGTCGCGACTTTTACCAAAGCGGCTGCCTCCGAAATGAGACAGCGGATCCGCGAGGCGCTGGAAAAAGAACTGGCGCGGGATCCCGGCAGCGAGCATCTTACCCGGCAGCTTGCCATGTTGGGCAGGGCGTCGATTACGACGCTTCATTCTTTTTGCATGGAGGTCATTCAGCGTTATTACACCCTGATTCCGCTCGATCCCGGATTCCGCATCGCCTCGGAAAGCGAGACCGCCCTGCTCCGGCAAGAGGTGTTGGAGGACCTGTTCGAGGAGAAGTATGCCTCGGAGCAGGAGGGCAGCCTCTTTTTGGCGCTTGTGGACTGGTTTAGCGGCGAGCGTAGCGATGATGCGGTTTTTGCTCTCGTTCAAAAACTGTATGATTTCTCCCGAAGCCATTCCTGGCCGGAACATTGGCTGCGTCAGGCGGCGTCGGCATTCCGGGCTCCCGATCCTACGGCGCTGGAAGGCAGCTTATGGGTGGCAAGTATTTTAGCCGATTCGTCGATTACGTTGGATGGGGCTGCCGAATTGCTTCGCCAGGCGAAAACGCTGGCGGTTTCTCCCGGAGGTCCCGAGCCATACGCCCTGACGTTGGAAGAAGATCTGGGGACGGTTCTGGGTTTGAAGTCGGCCGTGTTGGAGAAGTCCTGGTCCGGGCTGTACGAAACCTTTCAGACTGTCGGATTCGGCAAATTAAAGCCCTGCAAAAAGGATCAGACAGACCCGGCGGTGCAGGAGCGGGTTAAAGGGTTGCGGGAAGAAGCCAAGAAATTGGTTACCGACCTGCGGAACCAGTTGTTCGGCCGTCCGGCCGAGGCGTTCTTGAACGAGCTTCATCTGGCGGCTCCGGTAATGGAGGAACTGGCGGAATTGGTCATCGAATTCGGCGAGCGTTACAAGGCGGAAAAGACAGCCAAGGGGTGGCTTGATTTTTCCGATCTGGAGCACTATTGCCTGCAGATTTTACGCCATTCCGATTCAACTCCCGAAGCGACGGCGCCATCGGATGCCGCACGGGAATATCAGGCGCTGTACGATGAAGTCCTGCTGGACGAGTATCAGGATACGAATACCGTTCAGGAGGACATTGTCCGCCTCATTTCCCGGCAGGAGCCGGGGAACAGGTTTATGGTCGGTGACGTTAAGCAAAGCATCTACCGATTCCGGTTGGCGGATCCGGGACTGTTCCTGGAGAAATATCGCAGCTATGGTAACGGTTTTGACGATGGCGGGTTACGGATCGATTTGGCTCGGAATTTCCGCAGCCGAAGCGAGGTAGTAAATGCGGTCAACTTCTTATTCAGACAGATCATGAACGAAGGCGTTGCCGAGATTGCTTACGATTCCCGGGCCGAGCTCGTTTATGGCGATGGTTTCCCGGAGTTGTCTGACGGTAGCGACTACCGCCCGGAATTATTGTTAATTGATCGCAACTCGGATGCGGCATCCGTTTTCGGAGGGGAGTCCGTTTCAAGCGAAGAGGCCGGGGGAGAACCGGGAAGCGACGAGGAGACTGCGGCGGAACTCGAAGCCGTCCGGCTGGAAGCGCGGGGGATCGCTGCCCGGATCCGTGAACTGACGGGAGATAGCGGAAAACCGCCGCTGCTGATTTTCGATAAACATTTGAAAGAAACCCGGCCGGTGGAATATCGGGATATGGTCATCTTGCTTCGCTCGACCCTGTCCTGGGCCCCTGTCATGATCGAGGAGCTTCGGATGGAGGGTATTCCGGCGTTCGGCGAACTGAGCCAAGGGTATTTTCAGGCTTCGGAAGTAGAAACCATGCTGTCCTTGCTGCAAATTATTGACAACCCGCTTCAGGATATTCCGCTGGCCGCCGTGCTGCGGTCGCCCATTTACGGACTATCCGAGGAAGAATTGGCTGAAATTCGATTGGCTGCCGGAACTGGCAATTTCTTTGAAGCGCTTTTGGCCGCCGCGTCGGGGAGTGATGAATCGAAATCCGAATCCGGAGAAGATTCCGTTATGTCTCTGGATCAGACACCCCTGGCATTGAAATTGCAAACATTTTTGAATCAGCTGGAAACCTGGAGAAATCTGGCCAGAGAAGACGAACTCAGCACTCTGATCTGGGGGATTTACCGGGATACCGGTTATCTTGATTGGGTCGGCGGACTGCCTGGGGGGAACTTACGGCAAGGCAATCTGCGCGCCCTGCATGACCGGGCCAGACAATATGAACTGACAACCTCTTCAAGAGGGCTGTTCCGCTTTCTTCGGTATGTAAACCGGCTCCGGGAAAATGGCGGAGACCTGGGTGCAGCGGCATCTGCCGGCGCGCAGGAAGACGCGGTTCAGATCATGACGATCCACAAAAGCAAAGGATTGGAATTTCCGGTCGTCTTTGTCGCGGGCTTGTCCAAAATGTTCAACCGTCAAGATTTGAACGCTAATTTTCTCATGCACAAGGAGATGGGCTTCGGACCGAAATTCGTCGACGGTGCCTTACGGGTGAGTTATCCGACGCTGCCGAACCTGGCGATCCGCCGTCGGGCGCAAATGGAACTGCTGGCGGAGGAAATGCGGGTACTTTACGTGGCGCTCACCCGTCCGAAAGACAAGCTGATCCTGATTTCGTCGGTCAAAGATTTGGCTGGGACCGTGGAGACCTGGGGGGGAGCGCTGGAAACAGAGGAGGAAAAGCTCCCCGACTACCTGTTGGCCCGGGGAAGATCCTATCTCGATTGGATCGGACCGTCCCTTATCCGACATCCCGCCGCGGCTGAACTGCGCCGTTTCGGGGGCCTTCCCGAGGTTTCCCCGGCTATTTTCGGAGACAGTGCTTCCGATTGGGTGATCGGCTTCATGCCTGCCCGGGAAATCGTTCTGTCTGCGACAGCCGCGGCTGCGGCGGCCAAAGAGCCCGATGTCTTGGAACAGGAAGGGAATCCGGATTCAGGAACCGACCCTGCTCATCTAAGAGCACTCCTATCCGGAGGACCTGTAAGCGTATTGAACCAACTCGACCGCGAACTGGAGAACCAGGTGAATTCCAAACTGAGCTGGTCTTATCCTTTTGAAATGTCAACCCGGATTTCGGCTAAAACCTCGGTCACTGAAATGAAATCACTGCTGGCCGATCAGGAGGAACCGCCTAGTGATCTTTTTGCGGCTAATGAACTCCGGAGAGAGTTGGAGCAGACGACGGATCAAGTTGATTTCAAGCTCCATCTCCGCCGCCCTAAATTTTTGGAACAGGCCAGAATGACGCCTACCGAGCGGGGAACGGCTTATCATACAGTGATGCAGCATTTGCCTTTTGACAAGGAACCATGCGAAAAAACGGTACAAGATACATTAACCATGTTGGTTGAGCATCAGATCATGACGCCGGAACAAACCGCGGAAATGGACGTGGCCAGAATTGCGGATTTCCTGAGCAGTCCATTGGGACAGATGCTCCAAAAAGCGGACTGGGTTCGCCGGGAAATGCCGTTCAGCTACGGCTTGTCCGCAGCCGATGCGTTTCCGCGGCTGGCGCCGCCTGTGAACGGCCCTCTTGCGGAAGCTGAGGCATCCGGTATCCGGATCGCTCAAATTCTTGATCAGGAAACCGTGCTGATCCAGGGGATCGTGGACTGCCTGTTCTATGTGGACGGCAGACAAATTTTGCTCGATTACAAAAGCGACAAGGTACTCCCTCATCGCGGCGGCGTCCAAGCCCTGAGAGAAACCTACCGCTTCCAACTCGAACTTTACGCTACCGCCGTCGAACAAATCACGGGCATTCCCGTGGACGAAAAATGGCTTTACTTCTTCGACAGCGGCGATGCGGTTAAGTTATAAGGTTCTGATCCCAGGCGCCCGGACGGGAGCGATAGGGCTCCTTTGGGAGTACGCGTCCGATTGCGGTAGCAATGCGGAAAGCCGACGGACAACAGAGTAACGGGCGCAAAGCCAGCGCCCCACGGTAGGGCTTACGGGCCACACTTCGCGAACCCGAAAGCAAGTAGCACCAAACAGTACCCTTGCGAAGGAATTGGGACCGGGGCTCCTTTGGGAGTACGCGTCCGATTGCGGTAGCAATGCGGAAAGCCGACGGACAACAGAGCACCGGGCGCAAAGCCTGCGCCCCACGGCAGGGCTTACGGGCCACACTTCGCGAACCCGAGAGCGAGTAGCACTAACAGTACCCCTGCGAAGGAATTGGGAGCGGGGCTCCTTTGGAAGTACGCTTCCGATTGTGGTAGCAATGCGGAATGCCGACGTACAACAGTGTACCGGGCGCAAAGCCTGCGCCCCACGGTAGGGCTATGAAACGGAGCTTAAGAATTGCGAACCCGTGAGCAACTAGTAATGAACCATGCGAAGGACTTGGGACCGGGGCTCCTTTGGGAGTACGCATCCGATTGCGGTAGCAATACGGAAAGCCGACGGACAACAGAGCACCGGGCGCAAAGCCTGCGCCCCCCAGGTAGGGCTTAAGGGTCACGCTTCGCGAAACTTGTGAGCGAAAGGCAACGATCAATACCATGCGGAAGATATGAGACCGGGGCTCCTTTGGGAGTATGCGTCCGATTGCGGTAGCAATACGGAAAGCCGACGGACAATAGAGCACCGGGCGCAATACCGGAGCATCAGATATGGAGGGAAAAACATGCGGATATTGCATACGGGCGATTGGCATTTGGGCCGGACGCTGGAGGGAAGAAGCCGGCTGCCGGAACAGGCGCAGTTTATGGACGAGCTGGTCCGGATGGCGGATGAGCAGCAGGCGGACGTTATCCTTATGGCCGGCGACGTCTATGACAGCGTCAACCCGCCGGCTGCGGCGGAATCGTTGTTTTACGAAGCTGCTGCCCGGCTGACGGAGAACGGGCGGCAGCTTGTGGTCATCTCCGGCAACCATGACCAGCCGGAGCGGGTATCCGCCGTGGCTCCGCTAGTCTCGCGCCGTGGCATCTCGCTGGTCGGTCTGCCGACGGCGGACAGCGTTACGTTGCAGGTACCCCGGAGCGGGGAGACAGCCGTAATTGCGGCGCTTCCTTATCCTTCGGAGTCCCGGCTGGCCGAATTGCTGGCAGGAGACGGAGACGAGTTAGAGCTGCGCACCGCCTACAGCGCCAAGGTGGGCAAATTAATGCGGCAACTGGCCGGAGCCTTCCGCCCGGATACCGTAAATTTGGCCATGAGCCATATTTACGTGCTCGGCGGACTGGAATGCGATTCGGAGCGGCCGATTCAGGTCGGCGGGGCGTATACGGTGGACCCGTCTGCCTTGGACATTGGGGCCCAGTACACGGCGCTGGGGCATCTGCACCGGCCGCAGGCCGTCAAAGGCGGCGGAATGATCAGGTACAGCGGGTCCCCGCTGGCATACAGCTTCTCGGAAGCGGGGCAGGCCAAGTCGGTGATTCAGCTGGATCTGGCACCGGGCGGGGTTCCCCAGGTGGAGGAGCTGTTCTTGACCAGCGGGAAACCGCTTGTGCGCTGGAGCTGCCGGGGAGGCCTGGAAGAGGTTTGGCGCTATTTGGACGAGGGCCGGGACCGCAACGCATTTATCGATTTGGAAATCCATCTTGGAGAAGCAATGTCGCTTGGCGATATTCAGAGGCTACGGAAGGCGCATGAGGGTATCGTACATATCCGTCCCGTCTATCCCGGACGGGATGCCGAGGAGTTGGTTGCTTCGCGCTCCCAGATGCCGGTCCATGAACTGTTCCGCAAGTTTTATCAGCGGCAGAGCGGAGGGGCGGAGCCGGAGGAGGAGCTGGTCGAATTGTTCATGTCGCTGGTGTCCGAAGATGAAGAGCCGCAAGACGGGGAGGCGGAAGCATGAAGCCGATATCGCTAAAATTATCCGGTCTCCAAAGCTATCGCGAGACGCAGGAGATTGATTTTACGAGTCTTTGCGATACGGGCTTATTCGGGATTTTCGGACCGACCGGCAGCGGAAAGTCGACCCTGCTGGACGCCATTACCCTGGCGATGTACGGAAAAGTAGGCCGCGCAACCGGCGGTACCCAGGGAATCATGAATCATTCCGAAGACAGCCTGTTTGTCGCCTTCACGTTCGAACTGGTTTCCGCGCAAGGGCCGGAACGGTACAGGGTGGAACGGCGCTTCAAACGGCAGGGCGAGCAGTCGGTGAGCAATACGATCAGCCGGTTCATTGAGATTTCTCCGGAGGGTGAAAAGGTGCTCGCCGACAAGCTGGCGGAGGTCACGCGCCAGGTGGAGGAGAAGATCGGTCTGAAGATGGACGACTTCACCCGGGCCGTCGTGCTGCCGCAGGGCAAATTCGCCGAGTTTTTGTCCCTGAAAGGCGTGGATCGCAGACAGATGCTCCAGCGGCTGTTCCATTTGGAGAAATACGGGGACTTACTCGGCCAGAAACTGGCCCGCAAGGTGAAGGGAACGGAGCAGGCGATCAAAGAGCTCGCCGCCGAACAGCAAGGGCTCGGCAGCGCCTCCGAAGAGGCGCTAAGGGAAGCGGAGGCCGCATTGAAGGCGGCCTCGGAGCTGGCGGAGGCGCGTCGCCGGGAGCTCGGCGCTGCACAGCAGCGCGCGGAGTCGCTCGCCAAGGTTCGCGAGCTTAGCGAGGAGCGCACCCGCCGGGCGGCTCTCCTCGACGCGCTGCGCGGGCAGGACGCCGCGATCCGCGAGCTGGAGGCGCGGCTCGCCAAGGCCGCCGCAGCCGCGGGCATCAGGCCGATGCTCACGGCCTGGAAAGCGGCGCGGCAGCTGGCGGCGGAGCGCGAAACCGCCGCCAGCCGCGCCGGAGAAGCGGCCGTCCAGGCCGCGGCCGCGGCAGATCAGGCCGCCGCCGAAGCCGGAGCGGCCGGTGAAGCGCTCAGCCGCGAGGAACCCGCCCTGCTGCTGCGCCTGGATCAGCTGGAGCAAGCAAGAGCGCTCCAGCGCGAATGCGACGAACTGGCCGCCGGGCTGCGGGAGCTGAAGGCTTCCCGCGAGCAAGGGGCCCAGCAGCGTCAGACCGTCGCCGAGGAGCTGCTGAAGGAAGAACAGCTCCTCGCCAAAGCCAAGCAGCGCCAGCAGGAGCTGGAGGGGCTGCTGACCGAAAGCGAAGTGAAACCGTCCGAACGACAGCGGGTTCAGCTTGCGGCCACCCGCAGGCAGGATCTCATCCGGTTGCGGGAGGAAGCGGACAAAGCCGGGCTGGAAGAGACGGCTCTGAGGGCAAAAGCGGAGCAGGCTGCCCTCAAGCTTAGGGAGATCGGGGTCCGCGAACAATCGGCGGAGGCAAAGTGCCGTGAATTGGCGGCGGAAGCTTTAAAGCAGCTGTCTCACCTGAATGTCCTCCAAGAGGAAATTCCGGCCTTTGAAACGGCGTTGTTATCACGGGAAGCGGAGCTTCGCGCCTTATTGAAGGAAAGGGAGATTCATCTCTTGTCGCTTCGCCTGGCCGAGCAATTGCAAGACGGTCAGCCCTGTCCGGTTTGCGGTTCGCTGCATCACCCCGGGGCTGTCTCGTTACATGAGGAGGGAGCCGGAAACGAGCCGGAATTGGAAGAATGGGAGATGCTGCTGGCTTCGGTCCGCGAACTGAAATATAGCGTGCCCCGCCAGACCGATGCGTGCCGCGATCTGATCGAAATGCTGGGCGCATTGGAACAAGAGGTTGATGGCAGTCAGGCCGCACAATTGGAAACGGCGGCTGCCGGAGAAGCGGAAGCCATCCTCGTGAGGTCATCCGATGAGCTAAGCGGCCAGAAACTTGAAAGGCAAGATCTCGAGACTTTCCGGCATTATACAGCCAAGCTGGAGGAGCAGGCCGCAATGCACCGGCCGGAGTTGGAGCGGCTCCAGCGCAATGCCCGGGAAGCGAAAGCTTCGCTCTCAGCGCTGACCCCCGAGTTCGCCGCTGCCCGGGCGGAAGCTGCCTCGGTTGCAAGCTTGTTGGAGCAGGCTGCCGAGCGGAACCGCGACTACCGGTTGGCGCTCTCGGCCAAGCAAGCCGAGTGGACCGCAGAATATCCCGATTTGAATCTCGATGAGGTGGAACGGCTTCAATTGCAGATCGAAGAGAAGGACCGGCACGGGGAAGATATCAAACAGCGGCTGAAAGTAAGCATTCCGTTCATCGAGGAGAAATTGGGGAGTATTTCCGCACTGACCCAAAAAGCAGTAGAGCTGGACAAGCTGCTGCTGCAATGGGAAGTACAGGAGCAGGGAAAAGATTCCTTGCTCCGGGAGAAGCATGAACGGCTTGCAGCCTGGATCGGCGAAGGCTCCGTGGAGAAACTGCTGCCTGAGACGGAGCGGCAGTTGCTGACACTTCGCCAGACCGCCGAGGACAGCCGTAAGAAGCTTGCGGAATGCGAGGCCACGAACCGCGAAGCGGCGCAGGGGAATGCTTTAGCCCGGCAGGCGCTGCAATCCGCGCGTGAGCAGGAGCAAGAATGCCTGGTACGCTGGGAAGAAGGGCTGGCTTCCTCTCCGTTTAATACGGAGTCGGAAGTGGTGGAGTCCTTTATGGATCCCGAACAAGGGGATCGGGATGCGAGAACCGTAAAAGATCACCGCGACCAGGAACGCGAGCATGAAATCAACTTGAAGGAGATCGATGCCAAGCTGGGCGGAAACATGGTGACCGAAGCGGAATGGGAGACTTGCCGGCAAGCTCTGGAACTGGCCAAGGCGCAGGATGAAGCGGCACTTCAGGGCAAAGCCCGGGCAGAGCGCGACCTGGAGGATCTGGAAGCAAGACATGTCCGCTGGAAGGAGTTGGAGACGGAAAGGCTGAAGCTGGAGCATCAGTCGGGATTGCTGGGGAAACTCCAGTCCTCGCTGCGCGGCAATGCCTTCGTGGAATATGTCGCCGAGGAGCAGTTGATGAACGTCAGCCATGCGGCTTCCCAGCGCTTGCGTTCTTTGACCAAGCAACGTTATGCCCTCGAGACGGACTCGGGCGGCGGCTTCGTTATTTGCGACGATGCCAACGGGGGCGTGAAACGGCCGGTTTCCACCCTGTCGGGTGGCGAAACTTTCCTGACCTCCCTGGCGCTGGCATTGGCTTTATCCGCACAGATTCAACTGCGGGGACAGTATCCGCTGCAATTCTTTTTCCTGGACGAAGGATTTGGCACCTTGGATCCGGAATTACTGGATACGGTGATTACTTCGCTGGAGCATCTGCATCACGACCATCTTGCCGTAGGAATTATTACGCATGTAGCGGAATTGCGTGAACGTTTGGCCCGTAAGCTCATCGTGATCCCTGCGGAAAACGGGGGCGAGGGCTCGAAAGTGATGCTGGAGCGGATGTAACGGCGGAGACTGGACTATGTGCGGAAATGAGGCTGAGGATGAAGATCTCGGTGTTGATTGCGGATGACAATTCCTTTATCAGGGAAGGCATGCGCATCATTTTGAATACTTTTGATGATTTTGAAGTGCTTGCGACGGTGGGAGACGGCCGCGAAGCCGTCGATTACTGCAAGGAGCATGAGGTGGATGTGGCCTTGCTGGACGTTCGCATGCCCAATATGAATGGCGTGGAGGCTACACGGCTGCTGGTGGAAGAGACGAAGACCAAGCCGCTGATTCTGACCACGTTTGACGACGATGAATATATCATGGACGCCATCCGTTTCGGCGCAAAAGGATACTTGTTGAAAAATAATGATCCGGAGCGGATTTGCGATGCGATCAAAAGTGTATACCACGGCCATAACGTGCTGCAAAATGTCATCCTGGACAAGCTTAAAAGCAGCCTCGGCGAAAGCCGCGTCCCGGTTGCGCCGCAGATCAATGCGGCCCTGTTTACGGAGCGGGAACTGGAAGTGATGTCGCGGATCGCCAAAGGCCTGTCCAACAAGGAAATATCCAAAGAATTGTTCATCTCCGAAGGGACGGTTGCCAACTACATCACTTCGATATTGAACAAAACGGCCTTGGAACACCGGACGCAAATCGCCATTTACTATTTGACGGGAAGGACCCGCTAAAGCCATGGAGCAGTGGAATCTGGGGAATAAGCTGATCCTGTTGTTATTCGTGGTCGCCGCCTATGTTACAACCGCTGATCCGTCATCCTGGCTGGTGCTGTTTTTCTTGATTTATATAGCACTGAGCCTGATAGAACCGCTTTTAAAGCCAATCTATCTTAAGCGTGCCGCTGTAATTACCGTAATTGCTTATCTTCTGCTTTGCGCTTTTTATGTTGAGGCGGAATTCTTACTGCTTCTGCCGCTTAGCCTGCATGAACTGGCCACGCCCTATTTTCGCAGACGGATTCTATTATTGGCCGTGATGCTTGTTCCTTTGTTGATCATAGATCAGCAGAATCTGTTTCTTCTGTACTCCTTCGTTGCCCTCCTGGTTTTTTTCAACGGAAACTATGCCAGCCGGCAAACGGGCAAAATGCAGCGTCAGGAGGAACTGCTCGACAAGATGCGGGACGATCAGGAAAAACTGGCGAAAAGATTGCATGAAAATCAGGAGTTTATCCGTGCTTCGGAGTATATGTATAAGCTGGAGGAACGCAACCGCCTGTCTCAGGAACTGCACGACGGTGTCGGCCATTCCATGACCGGGGCGCTCATCCAGATGGAGGCGGCCAAAGTGATGCTCCGTTCCGATCTTGAAGCGGCGGAGGCGCTGTTGCAAAACGCGATCGGTATCTCTAAAGAGGCCATCGAACAGATCAGACTCACGCTCAAAAATATGAAGCCACCGGTGCAGCAGTTGGGTATTCATCGGCTGAAGGCGGGGGTCGAGGCTTTCGGCAGCAAATCCGGGCTGCGTACCACCGTGATTCATGACGGAGAAATGGAGCGGATTACCCCGCTGCAGTGGAAAATCATTCAGGACAACGTGACTGAAGCGCTGACCAATACGGCTAAATATGCCTCGGCGAACGCCGTTCATGTGGAGGTTAGGGTCCTCGGCAAACTGATTAAAGCTGTGGTTTCCGACAATGGACGGGGTCAGCCGAAGATTGTTAAAGGGCTCGGCCTGCTGGGGATGGAGGAGCGGACAGCCGCGGTAAACGGAACGATTATCGCCGATGGGACCCGGGGATTCAGCGTAACGACGCTGATGCCTCTCGAAGATGCATGAGAAATCTCACTTCCTATAATCGGCTTATGCCATGGATAATTATGAATATCTTCATGTTCAAAGGATGAACTTATGCACTGACATAAGGTCATCCTTTTTATTTACAATGAATCCATGATTCAAAGAAGAACCGGAAACGGAGTGGATTGGATGAACGTATTGGATATTCGCGGATTAAGCAAAAAATTCGGCGATTTCATAGCGGTTGACAATATGTCGCTGACTGTGGGCGAAGGCGAGATTTTCGGCTTTCTTGGTTCGAACGGAGCGGGAAAGAGCACGACGATCAACCTTGTTGCTTCCTTGCTAAGGCCGAGCGGGGGCGAGATTAATATTCTGGATAAGAATATCGCGAAACATAGTCGCTTCGCCAAAATGAATCTCGGGATCGTACCGCAGGAATTGGCTATTTATGAAGATATGACAGCTTACGAGAATGTGAAGTTTTTTGCCGGGTTGTATGGTCTGCGAGGTGAAGAACTCAAGGAAAGAACGGAAGAGGCGCTTAAGTTTGTAGGCCTTGAAGACAAGGCGAAGAATTTTCCTAAAAATTTCTCCGGAGGCATGAAACGGCGGCTGAATATCGCTTGCGCCATCGCCCATCGCCCCAAGTTGATCATTATGGATGAACCGACCGTGGGCATCGATCCCCAATCGCGGATTTACATTCTGGCGTCGGTGCGCAAACTGAACGAGATGGGCTGTACCATCATTTACACGAGCCACTATATGGAGGAGGTAGAGGAGATCTGTTCGCGTATCGCGATCATCGATCACGGCAAAATCATCGCCGACGGTACAAAGGAGCAACTTATCGCTGCGATTACGGACCTGAAGGACATTCGCATTGAACTGAAGAGGGGGGAGCCAGGGCTAGCCCTTTCGTTAAAACATATTCCCGGGGTTAGAAACGTCAGCGTGGAGGACAATATGATCCGCATCAGCAGCGATATGGCGGTCGATAATTTGAGCGAAATCCTGAAGCTCCTGATAGACAGCGGTGCGGACATCAGGTCCGTGGAGGAGCAGGAGCCCAACCTGGAAACGGTGTTTTTGACGCTGACGGGCCGTAACCTGAGAGATTAAGTCAAAATCGGCCTAGACCTATCGAATGGATAGATCAAAGCGACGGGAGGTTAATAGATTGAATTTTTTAAATATAGCATTAAAAGAAATCAAGCATGATATTCGCGATCGGTGGACAATCATCTTCATGCTCGCTTTTCCAATCTTGCTGATCCTGATATTAGGGGTCGCTTTGAGCAACAACTTCTCAAGCACCTCGGATATTGGAGAAATCCGCGTACTGGTCCAAGATAAGACAGCAGGCGGGCCTTTAACGCAAAGTTTTGATGCCTTTGCCAAGGCGGTGGAGAAATCCGGAGTAAAGTTTCAGTCCTGGAATGAAGGGATGGACGGACGGAAGGAAGTGGAGCAGCACCGGTACGACGACTATGTCGAGTTGACAGAGAGCGGCATTTCCTTGTACGGCAGCAGTCGTAGCGCCATTGAAAGCTCGATCGTTCAAGGCATGTTGGCCGCGTTTACGGATAAATACAAAGCCGTTTCCGCCTTAGCCCGGACGGGGCAGGATATATCTGTCATGCAGTCGGAGGGCACGGGGGAAGGGAATGAAGCAAACTATATTAAAGAGACCTCTATCGTCGCCGACAGGAAACCTGGAGCTATTGATTATTATGCCCTGGCCATGACCTGTATGGTCGCCTTGTGGGGGGCCTGGTCGGCAAGCCGCTTGATCACTTCCGAGACCAGACAAGGGACGGCGATGCGTCTCGCTGCCGCCCCGGTTTCAAAGGGAGCTATTTTTGCCGGAAAAATACTCGGCAGCATCGGCTCGAACATGCTCTGCGTCTGTTTGATCATTGTCGTCAGTAAATTTCTGTTCAAGGCCTATTGGGGCGACCATCTGCTCGCCGTACTTACCGTCCTGTTCACCGAAGTTATTCTGGCGGTGAGTCTGGGTCTTGCGGTCAGTTATCTCTTTAAAGGCACGGCAAGCCGTAATGTGCTCATGATCTTCACGCAACTGGCGGCTATTTTTGGCGGGGCATACTTTCCGATGAGCGTAGACGGGGATTTGGGTGTAGTCGGTTGGATCGCCAGTCTGTCTCCGATCCGGTGGGGAAATGTCGCATTGACCAAAATCGTTTACAGTGGTGAAACGGCGGTCATGTGGCCTGTCATTGGCCTGAATATCGGTCTGGCCGTGTTGATGCTGATGGCGTCGGCCATGTTTATGCGCCGTAGGGAGGGGATCTGATATGGGGAAAAATATATGGTGGATTGTTATATCCACGCTACAGAGGGAATTCCGCAAACGAGGCAACATTCTTATCTATTTCGGATTGCCGCTTGCCGGCGTTCTGATTTCGACGTTTCTCTACGCAAATGCCGGACAAAATTTACTGCGGGTCGGCGTGGTCAACGGCGACGGGACAGAGGCTATCGCGGCGGATACGGTTCGGTTTATTTCGGAAATGGGACAGGTGCAGGCCGAGAATGTAACGGAAGAGGAATTAGCGCGTAAGCTTGCCGCAGGAAAGCTGGATAGCGGAGTTTTGCTGGAGGAAGGTTATTCCCGAAGCGTACTTGCCGGTGAGCCTGATCATATCGTTATCTCGGCCATTAAAGGCGTAGAAGTTACTGCCTACCTAAAAGCGATGCTGTACAGCTATATCGATAATATGACTTCGCTCGGCAGGGCTGCCGAAGGCGACCCTACGAGGTATCAGGTGCTGTTTGAGGAATACCGGAAAACGGACTTTAAGTTGCAAGCGGAAACCGTAAACGATAAATCGGTAACGAAGGATATGACCTATCAATCAATCGGGTTCCTGATCCTGTTCATGATGATGTCATCGGTCAACCTGACGGAACTGATTCTTAAACACAGGGAGGACCGGACCTTTTTCAGGATTATCTCTTCACCGGTCAGTTCCAAAGCCTATGCGGTATCCAATATAATCGTCAATATGATCGTGATGCTGCTGCAAATTATAGTGACGCTGTTCTTTTTGCGGTACGTATTCAAGCTGGACCCCGGTATTCCGATCACGACGCTGGCGGGCCTGCTTGGACTGTTTGCCCTAGTTTCCGTCGGCATTTCGCTGGTAATTGTCGCCTTTTCCAAAAACAGGGGTGTATCCGACTCCTTGCAAAATCTGATCGTCACGCCGACCTGCCTGCTTGCCGGCTGCTTCTTTCCGGTTGAGATTATGCCTACGGCTGTGCGCCGGATCGCCGACTTTATGCCGCAGCGCTGGGTGTTGCAGGCGATCGAGAAATTGCAGGGCGGCAGCGGATTCGGTGGAATTTGGCTCAATCTGTTCATCCTGCTCGTTTTTGCCGTCGTGTTCTTTTTGATTGCCGCCTACAAGTTCGGGCACAACAATGACACCCGCAGGTTTATTTAAAAAACCATTTTTTCTCCTTTGTTTTATAACGTGACACAGATCACAGATACAGTATCACCCCGCTGTTATACTACAGTTAGCCGACATCAATTTTGTGAAGCACCCCGATGGACGTATTGAGACAGAGATTATATTTTCGTATTTCGGTCCAATACGTTCGTCCGAGAAGCGAACTCGCTGAGTGAGCAGGGTGCTTCTTTTTTTTGCCCTTTTTTTCCGGTATGATAACATGTAGAAGCTGTTCAAACATACATTTTTGAGCATGAATTGAGTTACGTATTCTATTTACGATAATCTTAGGAGGGTTTCAGGTGGAAAACTGTTTGTTTTGCAAAATTGCGGAAGGCGCGATCCCATCGAACAAAGTTTACGAAGACGACCAATTTCTCGTATTTCATGACATTCAACCGGCGGCACCGACGCATGTGCTGATCATTCCGAAGAAACATATCGCAACGATGAATGACGTCGGTCCGGAAGATTTTGCCCTGATCGGGGAGATGCACCGCATTGCTCAAGAAGCGGCCAAGAAGCTTGGAGTAGCCGAGAGCGGCTACAGGCTGATCAATAATTGCGGCAAAGACAGCGGACAAGCGGTATACCATATCCATTACCATTTGCTTGGCGGAGCCCCTTTGGGCGCATTGGTACAGAATTCCGATTCACACGCCTGAACCGGAAATTTTAAGTCTTCCATATATTAAAATGGGTAGTCAGGTTGACACCCTATTTATTTTTCCCCTATAATGAAGTTTGATGAACCGTGTTATGCTCTTGGACGGTCTGGTCGGAGGGAGGGAAAACTGGTGTCTGAAACTAAAGTTCGCAAAAACGAGACAATTGATGCTGCACTTCGTCGCTTTAAACGCTCTATTGCTAAAGATGGCGTATTGGCTGAGGTGAAGAAACGCAAGCATTATGAAAAGCCAAGCGTAAAGCGCAAGAAAAAGTCTGAGGCTGCTCGTAAAAGAAAGTTTTAGGAGGATTATGCTACCATGAATCTTAGCGAGCGATTGAACGAAGATATGAAGCAGGCGATGAAGAGTCAAGACAAGTTCAAACTCTCCACCATTCGAATGGTTCGTGCTACGATTAAGAATCTTGAGATAGATTTGAAAAGACCTTTGAACGATAATGAAGTGCTTGATATCCTAAGTCGTGAAATCAAACAGCGCAAAGATGCCCTCCAAGAATTTGAAACAGCGGGTCGAGACGATCTTGCCGCAAACGTCAGAGCGGAAGCCGAGATCATTGCCGAATACCTTCCCGAACAGCTGAACGAAGAAGAAATTAAAGTTATTGTACAGCAGACCATCCAGGAAACCGGGGCTACTTCGAAAGCCGATATCGGGAAAGTGATGAGTGCGCTTATGCCTAAGGTCAAAGGCCGGGCAGACGGCAAGCTTGTCAATCAGGCAGTTCAACAGCTTTTGCAATAGGTGAGACAAAGCAACACCTCCTACATTTTGTAGGGGGTGTTTTTTCTGTTTCTCATAAATGATGTTTCTTCCGCATACTTTGTAAAGTAGAGGAAGGAGGATTGCCTCATATGAGCCGGTTTGTCCGCAAATTCCGCAAATGGACGGTCGACGCGCTCGACCTGCCGGGTGATCTCGTACTCGATTTACCCAGGCTCACCTTGATCGGAAATAAGCAGCTTTACATAGAGAACCATCGGGGCGTGGTGCATTTTTCCCCCGAGTCATTGCATTTGGAACTCAGCCAAGGCAAGTTGGAGGTTGAGGGAAGCGGGTTGGTCATTAAAGAGATTATGCCGGAGGAAGTTGTGATCGAAGGAATGATTTTTGGTATTAAATATCGCGGAACGGAGGAATCCAAGTGAAATCACCGGTATTTTCCCAATTGCGTGGAACAGTGACCGTGGTCGTGCGCGGCGAGGCAATCGAATCATTCATTAATGAACTTTATAGGCAGGGCATCCGGATTTGGGATTTGGCAGCTTTACCTGACGGTAAAATGGAAATGAATTTACAGGTGGCGGACTTTTTTTCTTTGCGTCCGCTTCTGAAAAGGACAGGCTGCCGCCTGCGAATCAAGAAACGTTCCGGATTTCCTTTCATTCTGGCCCGGCTCTGGCAAAGGAAATGGTTCGGCATCGGTTTTGCCGTCTTTATAGCCGTCGTTTTCAGCTTGTCCCAACTGGTATGGGATATCGAAATCAAAGGAAATGTAAAAATACCGGATGAAGACGTGCTGAAGGTCGCGCGTGAGGAAGGGCTGTATCCTTTTCAATGGATTTTCTCATTGCCTAAGCAGGACAAGCTTTCCGCCGAATTGAACCGGAAGCTGCCGGGAACCTCTTGGGTCGGAGTATCCCGTACGGGTACGAAAATTTCCATTCAGATCGTCGAGGCGACGCAGCCGAAAGAGCAGGGGCTCGCGAGTCCGCGGCATCTGGTTAGCAAGGCCGATGGAATTATTACATACATTTATGCGGAAAAAGGCCAGCCTGAAGTGAAAAAGAACGACCGCGTCCGGAAGGGCCAGATACTTGTGTCCGGCATTCAGGGAGGTAAAGCGGTCGTCTCCAAAGGTGAGGTTAAAGGCAATGTATGGCATGAGTATAATATCGAGGTGCCGCTCCTCCGGAAGCAAAAGGCATACACCGGGGAGAAGAAGGAGCGAGGCTATCTCTTTTTCGGAAAAACGGCGATCCAGCTTTCGGGGTACGGAAAAGTGAACTTCAGCCACTCCCAAATGCTGACAGAGTTTAACCCATTAACCTGGAGATCCATCAAGCTGCCGATCGGTTGGATGAACGAAAAAATACTTGAAACGACCGAATTGGAAATCAAGCTGTCCAAGAATCAGGCAGTGAATGACGGGATTGAACGTGCCAGAAGAGATATTTTGGCCAAGCACGGGGCGAACAGCGTTATTTTGAATCAAAAAATTTTGCATGAGAAGACAGACAATGGTAAAGTTTATATGAAAGTGCTTTTTGAAGTGGAACAAAATATTGCGGAAGAACTTCCGATAGTATACGACCAAGGAGAATGAGGCTATTTGTCAGAACAACTACACAGTGTGAAAATAAGTCTTCAAAACGCAGCGGAGGGACTATCCTTATTTGGGCCCCAGGATGTATTTCTTAAATTGGTTGAACAGCATTTGAACGCAAGCATCGTCTTAAGAGAGTCCGAAATATCCATACGGGGAGAAGAACGCGAAGTAGAGCGGATCCAACAATTGTTCGAGGTGCTGCTGGAACTGGTCCGTAACGGCTATATCCTTACCGAAAGAGACGTTCTCTATGCCATCGATCTTGCCAAGGAATTTCGCGCAGATCAACTGCTTGATTTATATAAAGGTGAAATTGCCGTCACCTATCGCGGGAAACCGCTCAGAGTCAAAACGATCGGGCAGAAACATTACGTCACTACGATCCGGAAACGCGATATTGTATTCGGAATCGGACCGGCAGGTACGGGCAAAACCTATCTGGCCGTTGTTTTGGCCATCACGGCATTGAAGGAAGGCTCGGTAAAGAGGATCGTTTTGACCCGTCCTGCCGTGGAAGCCGGCGAAAGCCTTGGATTTCTTCCGGGCGATTTACAGGAAAAAGTAGATCCGTATCTGCGACCGCTGTACGACGCTTTATACGATGTCATGGGCCCTGACCAAACGGCGAAGGCATTGGAACGCGGACTGATTGAAATTGCTCCGCTCGCCTACATGCGCGGCCGGACGCTCGACGATTCTTTTATTATTTTGGACGAGGCTCAGAATACGACGCCCGAGCAGATGAAGATGTTTCTGACCCGGCTAGGTTTCGGTTCGAAAATGGTCATTACCGGCGATGTCACACAGATCGATTTGCCAAAAGGAAAAAAATCCGGGTTGGTAGAAGCCAAGAAGATTTTAGAAACTATCGAAGAAATCGGATTTGTGTATTTTACGGAGTCGGATGTCGTGCGGCATTCGCTTGTTCAGAAAATTATTGTTGCTTATGACCGTGCTGCTGAAAATCAGGGTTAATCATCCAGCCCCCGGACCCTTCCGACTAGGATTCATCTAGCATTACATTCGCGTTTCAGCGTTAATAGTAATGTATAGCAGGGTTCGCAGGGCTTTAAATTTTTCAGGAGGGCTGTCTCCATGGACACTAACCCAAAGTATCGCCAAGAAAAGAGCAAATTTCATTCCAGAACGGCAGGGTGGAAACACAGCGCATCGGTACGTTATGTACTGTATGTGCTGTTAATCGCTATGCTTTATGTGAGCATGTCTCCAAAACTGCTGCCTGAAACTTATGATATTGCAGTAGGAATGCCGGCCGATAAAGAGATTTTGGCTCCGATGGAAATTCCGAATACGAAGGCAACATTGAAAGCACAGGAAGAAGCAGCAGAGAAGGTGGGACAAGTCTACACCATTCTGCCGCTTCGTAACGAAGCCTTGGTTGCACAGTTGATTGACCGGATTTTCAGGCTGAACCAGGATGACCAGGTGGCAACGGAAGACAAGATTAACATTTACCGCGAAGAATTGCCGCAACGCGTGAAGGATCACGTCCAGAATTTCATTATGAATAACCGCAGCTCGAGTACTTATTCTTCGACGCTTTTTCAGGAAGTGACGCAGAAGGTAGATGAACAGCAATATCATATTTCGGAAGAAACATTTATTAAGATACCGAAACTGACGGCTGAGGATATCAATGAGATGAAGCCGGTGGCCGCCGACATCGTTGCGCGTCTGATGACCGATCAGATCGTCGACGCACAAACGGCGCGGGCGAAGGTAGCCGAAATGGTCAGCACCAGTTCGTTAAGCAAGCGGATTTCCCGCGAAGTGGTACAGGAACTGGCACGGCTGTCCATTACCGCCAACAAGTTCTATGACGAGGAAGCGACGAAAACGGCCAAGGTGGAAGCCCGGGAGAATACGCCGACGGTGTTCATCAAGCAGGGGGACGTCCTGGTCGAAAAGGGCGAGAAAATTACCCAGGAAATGTATACGCTTCTTGAAAAGAACGGGTTGCTTAAGGACGAAGTCAACTATTGGCCACAGTTCGGACTGGTGCTGCTGTCATGCCTGCTGGCGCTCGGACTAATTATGTTCATGCGCCAATCGGAAGGAGTCAGCCGGTTCAAATATAACAACTCTCAATTCGTCATGCTGCTAATGATCATTCTGATTACGATCATTTCCATGCATGTTACGGGCATCGTACAGAACGAACAGCGGCCTTATATCGGCTATTTGGCGCCTGTGGCTACCGGAGCCATGTTGATTACACTGTTGATCGATCTTTCTCTGGCTTATATTTGTTCCATCATGTTTAGTATACTTGCAAGCGTGATTCTAAATGTCCATCAGGGGCAAATATTTGATTTTCAGTTCGGATTTTTTGCATTCGTGATCTCATTTGCTTCGATCTTTGCGATACACCGTGCCAGTCAGAGGTCTACGCTCCTGAAGGCCGGCATCATGATTTGCCTGTTCGGTTCCGCGGCGGTCTTTACGCTGATCGTGATTAACAATAACGGCTGGACGGAATCCAACACATTGTACGCGATCGGGTTTGCCATTGCCGGCGGCTTGCTTACGACGATCCTGGTCATCGGCCTGATGCCGTTCTTTGAAGTCACGTTCGGGATTCTATCGGCGCTGAAACTAGTGGAATTGTCCAACCCGAATCATCCGTTGCTTCGCAAATTGTTGACCGAAACGCCAGGGACTTACCATCACAGTGTCATGGTCGGCAACTTGTCGGAGGCCGCAGCGGAGGCGATCGGCGCGGACGGACTTCTATGCCGTGTAGGTTCGTATTATCACGATATCGGCAAAACGAAACGTCCGAGTTATTTTATCGAGAATCAGAACAATATGGAAAATCCTCATGATTTCATTGACCCGAAATTGAGCAAGTCGATTATTATCGCGCATGCCCGCGATGGGGTTGAAATGCAAAAAGAATATAAACTGCCCAAGCCGATCCGGGACATTGCGGAGCAGCACCACGGAACGACCTTTCTGCATTACTTCTATCACAAGGCCCTTACATTAGCCGAGGAGCAAGGCGTGGAGCCGGATTTCACGGAAGAGGATTTCCGTTATCACGGTCCCAAAGCCCAATCCAAGGAAGCAGCGGTGGTAGGAATTGCGGATAGCGTAGAAGCTGCGGTACGCTCCTTGCGCAAACCGACGGTGGAACAGGTCGAAACGATGATCGAGAAAATTATCAAGAGCCGCCTGGACGATCACCAGTTCAACGAATGTGATTTGACGATGCGCGAGCTTGATCTGATTGCCCAAACGTTAAAGGAAACGGTGATGGGAATTTTCCATTCCCGGATTGAATATCCGGAACAAATCAAAAAGACTAAAGCAACGGAAGAAAAGGATAGGGGGCATGATGTGAATGAGTCTAAGTCTGGCTTGGAACAATGAACAGGAGAAACTGGATATTGACGAACATTTAATCGAACTGCTGGACAAGTTGCTGCAAAAGGCAGGCGAGGCTGAAGGCGTTACGGAAGGAGAAGTGGCGCTTACCTTCGTTACCGATGAAGCCATTCATGAATTAAATCGCGAGTATCGCGGGATCGACCGGCCGACGGATGTTCTGTCTTTCGCCATGAACGAGTCGCTGGATGAAGAAATGGACATCGTGTATGAGCTTGAAGAGGATGAGGAACTGGATGAACTGACCGATGTGCTCGGGGATATCATTATTTCCGTGGAACGTGCCGAGGCTCAAGCGGAAGAATACGGACACTCGCTGAACCGCGAAATCGGATTTTTGTTTGTTCACGGATTTCTTCATCTGCTAGGATACGACCATCAGGATGTAGCTAGCGAGAAAGTGATGATGGGAAAACAGGAAGCCGTTCTGGCCCAGGTCGGGCTTGTCCGATAATGGAATCCCGGCGTACTTGGAGCACGACTTTTCGGAATGCCTGGAACGGGATATGGAATTCGCTGAAAAGCGAACGGAATATGCGGATCCATGTTGCGGCAGCCGTTATAGTCACCTTGGCCGCCTTCTTCTTCCGTCTTCCGCTTCGGGATATTGCGCTGCTCTTGCTCGTTATATCTCTAGTGATTACGGCAGAATTGTTGAATACCGCTATTGAAGCTGCAGTCGATCTTGTGACTCCGGAATGGCACAGGCTGGCTAAAGTCGCCAAGGATGCCGCAGCCGGTGCTGTTCTGATCGCCGCGGCTTTTGCCGTTCTAATCGGGATTTTATTGTTTTATGGACCGGTTTTATCCTGGCTGGGCTGGGTATGATTTATGAAGTTTTAGAGGAGATGATAACATGGAGAACAGCGTTTTGCTTCAGGAAGCCATTAAAGCCCGGGCAGCGGCTTACATTCCTTATTCCGGTTTTGGGGTTGGTGCCGCCCTGCTGGATCAGGACGGGCAGGTGCATCACGGCTGCAACATAGAAAATGCGGCCTATGCGCCGACGAACTGTGCCGAACGGACGGCGATGTTCCGGGCAATCGCGGACGGCTTGCAGCCGGGAACTTTCAAGGCGATCGCGGTGGTCGGCGATACGGAAGGACCGATAGCGCCATGCGGCGTTTGCCGTCAGGTGATGCTGGAATTGTGCGGCCCGGACATGCCGGTCATTCTCGGAAACCTGAAGGGCGATATCCTTGAAACGACGGTAGGGGAACTGCTGCCTCATTATTTCAGCTCCTCTAATTTAAACGAGAACAAATAAAATAGAGAGACCCTATGTACGGAAGGAATGGACTAACAACATGGCAAAAAACAAATTCAAATCCGGTTTTGTAGCGATCGTCGGCCGGCCTAATGTCGGAAAATCGACCCTGATGAATCAGATCATCGGTCAAAAAATCGCAATCATGTCGGATAAACCGCAAACAACGCGTAATAAAATTCACGGCGTATATACCTCGGAGGAAATGCAGGTTGTTTTCCTCGATACGCCAGGCATCCATAAACGCCAGTCCAAGCTCGGCGATTACATGAATACAACGGCATTGAACACGCTGGGAGAAGTCGAAGCGGTTCTGTTTCTGGTGGATACGGCAGAGGGATTGGGCGGCGGCGACCGATTTATTATCGAACGGCTAAAGGACATCCGCACTCCTGTAATTCTCGTCTTGAACAAAATCGACCGCATCCAGCCGGAAGAATTGCTGCCGATTATTGAAGAGTACCGGAAGTTGTACGACTTTGCGGAAATCGTTCCGATTTCGGCAAAGCTGGGAAACAACGTGAACACGCTGCTGGAGCAAATTGGCAAATATTTGCCGGAAGGCCCGCAATACTATCCTGAGGATCAGGTTACCGATCACCCGGAGCAGTTCGTTTGCGCGGAGCTTATACGCGAGAAGATTTTGCACCTGACCCGGGAGGAAGTGCCGCATTCCATCGCCGTGACTATCGAAGACATGCGGGTGGAGGATAATGGAGTCGTTTATATATCGGCCGTAATCTTCGTCGAAAGAGATTCCCAGAAAGGTATCATTATCGGCAAACAGGGATCCCTGCTCAAAGAGATCGGAAAGCTGGCCAGACATGATATTGAAAATTTGCTGGGCTCCAAAATATTCCTGGAGCTTTGGGTCAAAGTGAAGAAAGATTGGCGCAATCAGGAGCGGGTATTAAGGGACTTGGGTTTCCACAAAGATGTCTAATTTGAAGACAGAATGACGGAACAATCTTAAGGCCAATCGTTTTTATACTGGGAGTTATTGCAACGCATAGTTCGGGTTCACCCGCACATCCTATTCTTTGAAGATGCAGGCGTCATTTCCGAAGAAAGGGTGAATACGAATGCGAGATTTTTCGTGGAAGTATTTTGCAATGACTGGAGATGTCGATGCTTACTTGTTATACAGAGAAGCCGGCGGCAATTCCGATGAAGAGGCCGCAGCGGCCGAGGAATTGCTCATTCAGGAGGAGCAAGCGGAATGAAATAGGTTAGGCTTGGGGGAAGAGGCATGCTATACAGGGTGGAGGGAATCGTCATCCGCAGCATGGACTACGGCGAGGGTAACAAAATCATAACGCTTTGCACGGAGTCCCATGGGAAAATCGGGGTGCTGGTACGCGGAGCGAAAAAAGTGAAAAGCCGCCATGCGGCGCTCACCCAGCTCTTTACTTTTGGGGAATTTGCTTTTTTTCGTCAAAACAGCGGTCTGGGTACATTGAATTCAGGTGAGATTATTGAATCTCACTTTTCTTTACGTGAAGATCTGTATCTGGCCGCCTATGCTTCGTATGCTTGCGAATTGCTTGACAAGACGCTGCAGGATGAAGAAGTCGGAAGCTTTTGGTTTACGCAGCTAAAGGCATGCCTGGAGGGTCTTACTGCCGGGAAAGATCCGCAGATGGTCATCCATCTGTTTGAAATGAAAATCCTGCAGGCGGCAGGCTACGGACCTTCCTTTGAAGGCTGCATCTCCTGCGGACGGGTAGATGATTCAAACGCAGTCAGCCCCCGTTTGGGGGGCAAGTTATGCCGGGCTTGCCGGCATAACGACCCAGCAGCGCTGCAGCTATCGCCGGGAAGTCTTAAGCTATTGACTCTTTTTGAAAAAATGGATCTGAGAAGACTCGGCAATATCGAAGTAAAAGATGCCACAAAGGGAGAACTGAAAACCGTGATGCGCGCCTTCATGGATATGCAGCTTGGACTTAAGCTCAAATCCCGTCAATTTCTGGACCAGTTGGACAAGTACGAAATTTGACGAACTACTTAAATTCATTTATCATAGATGAGAAATTCTCCTTATAAGGAGATCTCTGCGTTGAACGGGAAAAGTAGTGAGTTCGTAACCGAAACTCAGCGAGCCGGGGAAAGTGGAAGCCCGGAGTGAAGAACACATGAAACGGCACCCCGGGAGCACGGAAAAATGAATCGTGAAAAGCGGATTTGTGTTTGTACCGGCCTGACCGGTGTTCGGCAAATCAAGTAGGGTGGAACCGCGGGACATCAGGTCTCGTCCCTACGTCTGGCAGCAGGCGTAGGCGGCGGGACTTTTTTGTGTCTTTCGTTTCGTCCTTGTCTGAACTGACACAAACAACGGTAAAGGAGATATGGCTCATGAATTTTCAAAATATGATTTTGACTCTGCAGCAGTTCTGGGCGGAACAAAAATGTATCGTGGTCCAGCCTTATGATGTGGAGAAGGGCGCGGGTACGCTGAATCCGATGACATTTTTGCGTTCCATCGGACCTGAACCTTGGAATGTGGCCTATGTGGAACCTTCCCGCCGTCCGGCGGACGGCCGTTACGGGGAGAATCCGAACCGGTTGTATCAGCATCACCAGTTTCAGGTGATTTTGAAACCGTCACCGGATAATATTCAGGAGATTTATCTGGAGAGCCTGAAACGGCTTGGCATTAATCCTTTGGAGCATGATATCCGCTTTGTCGAGGATAACTGGGAACATCCGGGGCTTGGTGCCTGGGGTCTCGGTTGGGAAGTTTGGCTCGACGGGATGGAAATTACGCAGTTCACCTATTTTCAGCAGGTTGGCGGGATCGAAACCCATCCGGTCGCCGTGGAAATTACCTACGGAATGGAACGCCTTGCTTCGTATATTCAGGATAAGGAAAATGTATTCGATTTGGAATGGGTTGAAGGCAGAAGCTATGGCGACGTATTCCATCAGGCTGAATATGAACATTCGAAATATACGTTTGAAATTTCCGACGTAAAAATGCTGTTTACCCTGTTCAATATGTATGAACAGGAAGCAGGCAAGGCGATGGAACAGCACCTCGTTTTCCCGGCTTACGATTATGTTCTAAAATGTTCGCATACCTTCAACCTGCTTGACGCCCGCGGGGCGATCAGTGTGACGGAACGGACGGGCTACATTACCCGGGTACGGAATTTGGCTCGCCAGGTAGCGGCTACTTACTTGGAGGAACGCGAAAAGCTGGGATTCCCGATGCTGCAGAAAGGAGGCGTTGACCGTGACTAAAGATCTTCTGTTTGAAATCGGGATGGAAGAAATGCCCGCCCGCTTTATTCGCGCTGCTATGGAGCAATTGAAGCAACGGCTGGAAAAATGGCTGGAGGAATCGGTAATCCCGCATGGTGCGGTTGAGAGCTTCGCGACGCCTCGCCGTTTAGCAGTACTGGTTAAAGACGTGGCGGAGAAACAGGAAGATGTTCACGAGGAAGTGAAAGGACCTTCCCGCAAAATCGCATTAGGCGAGGACGGGGAATGGAGCAAAGCAGCACGCGGATTTGCACGCAGCCAGGGAGTCGATCCGGAAAAGTTTACGTTCAGGGAACTTGCCGGTACGGAGTATATTTACGTCAACAAAAGCCGGGCAGGCGTTGAAACGGAATCCATCATTGCAGAGGGATTGCAAGGCATCCTGCATGCGATGAATTTTCCGAAAAATATGCGTTGGGGCAGCTACGATTTCAAATTCGTCCGTCCGATTCGCTGGATGGTGGCTCTGTTCGGAGATCAAATCATCGACTTGGAAGTCGCTGGCGTCAAATCGGGCAACGTGACGAGAGGCCATCGTTTTCTCGGTCGGGATACGGTCATTTTGGAGCCATCCGCATATGTGGAAGCATTGCGCGATCAACATGTAATCGCGGATGTGAACGAGCGGGAACAGATGATCAGTGAACAGATCAAAGCATTGGCTGAGGAAAAGGGCTGGAACATCGCGGTAAAGGATGATTTGCTGGAAGAGGTTCTATTCCTGGTCGAAACGCCTACTGTTTTGTTCGGCAAATTTGAGGAGTCGTTCCTGAATATTCCCCAGGAAGTACTCATTACCTCGATGCGCGAGCATCAGCGTTATTTCCCGGTATTGGACGAACAAGGCGCTTTACTGCCGTTCTTCGTGACCGTACGTAACGGCGATGCCTATTCGCTTGACGTTATCGCCAGAGGGAACGAAAAGGTGCTTCGCGCCCGATTGTCCGATGCTAAATTTTTCTATGAGGAAGACCAGAAGCTTGCCATTAAGGACGCGCTTTCGAAGCTGGAGAGCATCGTGTTCCATGAAGAGCTTGGAACTGTCGGAGACAAGGTTCGCCGGATTCGCCGCAATGCGGAGAAATTGTCCGACCTGTTGCGCATTGATACGGGGACTGCCGAAGCAATCAGCCGCACCGCGGAAATTTGCAAATTCGATCTGGTTACGCAAATGGTTTATGAATTTCCCGAACTGCAGGGCGTCATGGGGGAAGATTATGCGCGTAAAGCGGGAGAATCCGAAGCGGTGGCGAAAGGGATTTTTGAGCATTATCAGCCTCGCTTCTCGGGAGATGATGCACCAAGCTCGTATGTCGGCTCCATCGTTAGTATCGCGGATAAAATCGATACGATCGCGGGTTGCTTCTCCATCGGAATCATTCCGACCGGATCGCAGGACCCATACGGACTTCGCCGCCAGGCTGCCGGTATTGTCCAAATCATTCTGGAACATAAGCTTTCCGTCCGGCTCGGCGATATTTTCGCCCTCGCCCTGGATACCCATATGAATTTCCATGAATTGAAGCGGACCCGGGAAGAAATCATGAAAGACTTGATGGAGTTCTTTGGTTTGCGCGTCAGAAAAACATTGTCCGACAGCTTCCGTTATGACGTAGTCGATGCCGTTATGGCCGCCGGTTATGATGATGTCGTTTCCGTTGTAGACCGCGGCACAGCTTTGATGGCCGCTGTCCATGAGAGTGAAGACTTCAAAACGACCGTTGAATCTTTCGGCCGGGTCAGCAATTTGGCCGCGAAAGCTTCAGCAGCCAAAGTAAGATCCGATCTGCTCAGCGATCCTGAAGAAAGAGTGCTCTATGATACATGGCGCAAAGTTACGGATGATTACCGGAAATCGCTGGAAGCTCGCAATGCTGCTGAGGCATTGCAGCATCTCGGCGGGCTGAAGAACGCCATCACCGTTTTCTTTGATGCGGTTATGGTCATGGCTGAGGATGAAGAGATCCGCACGAACCGTCTTGCTTTGTTGGCGGCAATTGATCGGGATCTTAAAGCATTCGCCGATTTCAGCAAACTAGTCTGGGCATAATAATAAAGGTAGTTCACCTTCTCGGTGCTGAAAGCCCGGTTTTTGAACCTGATTAGAAGAAGAAGTTCAAAGAGCCGGGCTTTGATCCGAAGTAAGTTAAAGTTCGGAGCAGTGAAATAAGGAATCTGCCTTGAATTAGCTGGAAACCTGCAGCTAATTCAAGCTTGTAAGGCCGTTTGAAGCAATTTTGATGTAAAAACTGCAGCTAAATTTGTTCTTTCGGCGGAGAATTGGCATAATAGCTCAAATTAACGGTAGGTTTTCCAGTTAATTTGGGGTACTGAGGGTAAATGGCCGAAATAGCTGTAGGTTTTGCAGTTATTTTATGGGGCAGAAGGCAGAAGGCAGAAGGCAGAAGGCAGAAGGCAGAAGGAAGAGGGCAGCCGGAGCTTGCAAAGAAGTAGTCGTAGGAACGTAACGTATAGTATAGTTCAATCTTATTCAGCCGGGAGTCCGGCGAAAGGGAGCGGGAGTCTGATGGATATACGAATCGTCGTTGACGGGGACTCCTGCCCCGTCAAGGAAGAAATAGTGACAGTGGCGCGGAGCTATGGTGTCGGGGTTCTCATGGTATCATCGTACGATCATGTCCTTCGCGGGAGCGAAGGGGTAGAGGTCGTTCAAGTGGACAGGAGCCAGCAGAGCGCCGATCTGTATATTGCCAATCATATCGCCAGGGGCGACATTGTCGTCACCCAGGATTACGGCCTTGCGGCATTGGCGATTGCCAAATCATGCAGAACTTTGTCTCCCCGGGGCGAAATTTTTCACCCGGGGAATATTGATTATTTGCTGGAACGCCGTCATCATCATGCTAAAGCACGGCGCGGGGGCCGATATTTCAAAGGCCCGAAGCCTTTTACCGACGAGGATCGGCTGAATTTTACCGCAGTCTTGTTAAAACTTTTGCAAGATATGCAGGAGAATGTACAATTTTAGCGAATTATTATTTACGTGTAATGCGTCTTAAGAAAGATGAAGGTGGTTTAGATGAGTACCGGACGAGGAAGCATTCCGGAGGAAGTCATCGAAGCAGTCTTGCGGCAGCATGATATCGTCGACACGGTCGGCAAGCACGTTCATCTGACTAAACAGGGCAAATATATGAAAGGGTTATGTCCGTTTCATTCGGAGAAGACCCCTTCGTTCACGGTGACGCCCGAACGGCAAATTTTTCATTGTTACGGTTGCGGCAAAGGTGGAAATGCCATCAAATTCCGGATGGAAATCGAGGGGCTCACTTTTCCCGAAGCGGTAAGAATGATGGCTGAAGAAGCGCATATCCCGTATGATTTCGGTGCGGGAAATTCGGGGGACTCGCCGCGCAATCTGGAGTTGGAACAACAGCTGCAGGCTCACGAATGGACTTCCAAGCTGTATCATTTTCTGCTGAAAAATACGGAACACGGCAAACCGGCCATGGACTATCTCAAATCCAGGGGGTTTACCGACAAGGCCATCGACACGTTCCAAATCGGCTATGCGCCGGCACGATGGGATACGCTAGTTCAGTTCTTGGAGAAGCGATCCTTTGACCTCGGGACGATGGAGAAGGGCGGTTTATTGTCCGCGAAGCAGGATGGTACCGGCTACGTTGACCGTTTTCGCGATCGGGTGATATTTCCGTTGCACAATCGGAACGGCAAAGTCATCGCTTTGGCCGGAAGAGTGCTCGGGGAAGGTCAACCCAAATATTTGAATTCTCCCGAAAGCAAGCTGTTCAGCAAAAGCCGAACGCTATACAATCTTCATCAGGCGAAGTCGGAGATCAGAAAATCCCGGCAAATCGTGCTGTTTGAAGGGTATGGGGACGTCATCAGCGCGTGGGAAGCCGGTGTTCATAACGGTGTCGCCACGATGGGGACGGCATTGACCGAAAGTCATGCAGCCATGATGAGAGGACTCGCCGACGAGATCATCGTTTGTTACGACGGGGATAATGCAGGACAAGCCGCTGCTCTCAAAAGCATTCCGATTCTGGAATCGATCGGTTTTAACACCAAAATAGCCCTGCTAAGCGAAGGGCTGGACCCGGATGAATTTATTCAGAAGTACGGGGCCGAACGGTTCAGGCATCAAGTGTTGGATGGGGCTGTTTCATCCGTCAAATTTAAGCTTATATATCTGAAAAAAAACCATATACTGCTAGAGGAAGACGGAAAGGTCGCTTACATCAAAGATGCGCTCGAAGTTATAGCACCCTTGCCGTCACCAACGGAGCGGGAGATTTATTTGAAGGAAATGTCCGCCGACCTCCAGGTGTCTTTTGACAGTTTGAAGCAGGAATGCAACGAAATGCGCCAGGCTATGCAAAAAAACATACCTATGGGGGATAATACGGCCAAAAGGTGGAATAATGGTAGGCATAAAAAGGGGCAGGCGTCCATGCCGGTTCTGCTGCCCGCTTATCATGTTGCGGAACGTAGGCTGCTTTCCTTTATGCTTCAGGATGACGAAGTCGCCCGGTATGTAGGCGATCGTCTTGGGGACAGCTTTAACATCGATGAACATGCAGCTATTGCTGCTTATCTATACGCCTATTATGCGCAAGGAAAAGATCCGGATGCCAGTCGTTTCATTTCATCGCTTCAGGATGAACGGTTGGAGCAAACCGTCATTTCCATCGCCATGATGGATACACCGATAGAGTGGAGCACGCAGGAGCTGGATGATTGTATCCGGGAAATCCAAAAGGTACCGCTGCAAGTTCAAATCAAACGCAAGAAAGAAGAAATGGTGTCGGCTGAGCGGGCCGGGGATTTTTTGCGTGCGGCACAAATTGCAAGTGAGATTATTGCCCTAGAGAGACAGTAGAAGTGCGTGTTCAAAAGCTGCTTTTGAACAACCTCTAAAAGGATGGACTTTCGGATGTTTCTAGGGAGGAGGGAGCCAGGAAATGACGAATGATCAGCATACAGAACTAGAATCGGAACTAACCCTGGATCAGGTGAAGGATCGTCTGATTGAGCAAGGGAAAAAGAGGTCTTCATTAACCTATAAAGAAATCATGGAGAAGCTCTCCCCTTTCGAGCAGGATCCAGAGCAGATGGACGAGTTTTTTGAACATTTGGCTGATATGGGCATTGACATCACCGGTGACAGTGATGAAGAGCTGACGAGACGGAATAATGACGAGGAGGGGCGCGAAGGTGGAGATGAGTTCAGCTTTGAAGACGATCTCACACTGCCTCCCGGCATTAAAATCAATGACCCGGTTCGGATGTATTTGAAGGAAATAGGCCGCGTGCCATTGCTATCGGCAGATGATGAAATGGAACTGGCCAAACGAATCGAGAACGGGGACGAGGAAGCCAAACGCCGTCTGGCCGAAGCGAATCTGCGCCTTGTGGTCAGCATTGCCAAGCGGTACGTGGGCCGCGGTATGTTGTTTCTCGATTTGATTCAAGAAGGCAATATGGGCCTTATTAAAGCGGTTGAGAAATTTGACCACAAGAAGGGCTTTAAATTCAGTACTTATGCCACATGGTGGATTCGTCAAGCCATCACGCGGGCCATTGCCGATCAGGCAAGAACGATCCGGATTCCGGTGCATATGGTCGAAACGATCAATAAGCTGATTCGGGTTTCCCGTCAGCTCCTTCAGGAGCTGGGGCGCGAACCGTCGCCGGAAGAAATTGCGGCGGAGATGGAACTCAGCGTTGAAAAAGTACGCGAAATCATGAAAATCGCTCAAGAGCCGGTATCGCTTGAAACGCCGATCGGGGAAGAGGACGACTCCCATCTCGGCGACTTCATCGAAGACCAGGAAGCTTTGGCGCCTGCCGATGCGGCTGCTTACGAACTTCTGAAAGAACAGCTGGAGGATGTCCTTGATACGCTTACGGAACGCGAAGAGAATGTGCTTCGCCTGCGTTTCGGACTGGATGACGGCCGAACTAGAACGTTGGAGGAAGTCGGCAAGGTATTCGGCGTAACGCGGGAGAGAATTCGCCAGATTGAGGCGAAGGCGCTCCGCAAGTTGCGGCATCCGAGCCGCAGCAAACGGCTGAAGGATTTTCTCGAATAAGCGAAAGACTCCCGACCTTCTGCAGCCAAGCAGCAAGGTCTTTTTTTTCACAGAAAGAAGGTGAAGCCTTGGAACGTGACAAAAGGGAAATCATATTACAGGAAATCGGCCAGTGGCGGCGAAGCCGGCTGCTGCCTGAACATTACTGCGATTTCCTTGAAAATTTGTACCGGGACGAGAAGGCCGAGCCGCCGCGAAGCTTATTCTCCTTGGGATCATTGCTGCAGGGGAGCTGGAAGGCTTGGCTTCTTTCTTTTGGAATAATTTCCTTCTTTTTCTTTATTGTTATTTATTTTAGCTTTTTTCCCTGGCCATTGCAAATGGGCGTGGCACTGCTGCTTACTTCCGGCTGTTATGTCGTCGCGAGCTATTACCGCCATAAACGGCAGACCTTTTCACTGGTAATGGCGGGAGGGGGAAGTCTACTGCTACTGGGCATGGGATGCTGGATTGTAAACCTGCAAGGCTGGACAGGAGAAGCAGCAACTATCTTGCTGATTGCCGGGTGTGGTACCATTTGGTTATTGTCGGGAGTATTTCTCCAATTCGGCATTTTGGATTATTGCGGCTTTGCCTGCGTGATCCTGTTGTATGCCTTTTTCTTTGGACGCTTGCATCCGCAGGCGTCGTGGGGGATGCTCCAGTTGCTTTGGCTGCCGCTAAGCCTCGTGTTGTTCTGGTTAACGTGGCTAAGCCATCATCGGCTAAAAAGGCTGTCCAGAGTATGTTTTGCGGTATCGCTTACGCTGTGGTTCATGCCGGAAGCCGATGCGCTTTTATTGAGACAGCAGTCTGCACAAGGGATGGAGCTATTGATTTTGTTAAAAATTACTGCAGCATTTGCTTTATTGTTTTTACTTAGAAAAAAATGGGTGGTGTGGTTGTCATCATGAAACTTTCAGCTAGATTACAGCATATAGCAGACCGGCTTCCGCCTGGTTGCAGGTTTGCGGACATCGGTTCCGATCATGCTTTGCTTCCCGTATATGCGGTACAAAGCGGACAGGCTTCGTACGCGGTGGCAGGTGAAGTGAACGAGGGTCCATTGGAGGCGGCAAAGCGGCAGGTAGCCGAGGCTGGAGAGGTAAAGCGGGTGTCCGTCCGAAAAGGGAACGGTCTCGCCGTCATCGCGCCGAGAGAAGTGGATGCCGTCACGATCGCCGGCATGGGCGGAGCTTTGATCGTCTCCATCCTGACGGCCGGGACCGACAAATTGGAGGGAGTTACCCGGCTGGTACTTCAGCCGAATGTCGGTGAAGATCTCGTGCGGCGTTGGCTGTTCGCCAATGGTTGGTATTTGACGGAAGAAGTCATTTTGGAGGAAGACGGTAAAATTTACGAGATCCTAACGGCGGAGAGAAGCCCGTCCGCAAGAGATTTAAACGATGAGCTGTATGCAGAACGCCCTATTCCCGACAGCACGAATTCTTTTACCAAGGAATTGCTCATGCTGATGGGGCCACGGTTGACGCAACAGCCGAATGAAGCGTGGTTTGCCAAATGGGAATCGGAAATCGACAAACTGGGTAAAATCATATCTTCGGTGGCGGCTTCCAAACAAGAGGCATCCCGTGAAAAAGAAGAGGCGCTAATCCATCTTTCCAATCAGTATAAGGAGGTGCTGGCATGCTTGCGAAAGGCCAAACCGTAATTCAATACATGGAGCAGCTTGCCCCCAAGCATGTAGCGATGGAGGATGACAAGATCGGCCTTCAGCTCGGCAGTTTGCAAAAAGAAATTACGGGTGTTCTGACGGCGCTTGACGTGAACGAGCAGGTGGCCGACGAGGCTATCGCCCGGGGCGCGAATCTCATTATCGCCCACCATGCGATCATATATCGTCCGCTTCGGAATTTGCAGAGCGATACGCCAATGGGTAAGGTATACGAAAAGCTGATCAAGCATGATATCGCCGTCTATGTGGCGCATACAAATCTTGATGTGACCGAGGGCGGAATGAACGATTGGATGGCGGAAGCGCTCGGGATCGAGAGCAGTGCGCCTGTGGAAGATATTCATACCGACCATTTGTATAAACTGGTTGTATTCGTGCCGAAGGATCATCATCAGCGCGTGCTGGACGCCATTCTGAACGCCGGTGCGGGTGCCATCGGCAACTACAGCCACTGCAGTTTTAATATTGAGGGCTACGGCACCTTCGTACCCGGCGAAGGAACGGAACCTTATATCGGCAAGCAGGGACGAATGGAGAAAGCGGAAGAAATGCGGATCGAAACGGTCGTACCGCAAAGCATTCGCAGCAAAGTGATCCAGGCGATGCTTAAAAGCCATCCGTATGAAGAGGTAGCCTATGATTTGTACCCCATGGATTTAAAGGGTCGGACCTTTGGATTGGGAAGGGTCGGAAAGCTCCAAGAGCCCGTAACGCTTGAACAATTCGTGCAACGAGTGAAAGAAAAGCTCGATGTGCCTGCCGTGCGGGTAGTCGGGGATTTGAGCCGCCAGATCAAAAAGGCGGCGGTGATCGGCGGCTCGGGAGGCGGTTACTGGAGAGCGGCCATGTTTAAGGGTGCGGATGTCTTGGTCACGGGCGATATCGATTATCATACGGCCCAAGATGCGGAAATGGCGGGTTTAACCCTGATCGATCCCGGCCACAACGCCGAGAAAATCATGAAGACCCGCGTGGCCGACTGGCTGCGGGAAAAACTGCAGGAAGGCAAGTACGACACAAAGGTATTTCCTTCCGAAGTCCGTACTGAGCCGTTTACTTTCCTGTAGATTCCTACTTGTGATTACGAGCTAATGGCTGTATACTATCAAGTGTTGCCTTCGAAAGTTTGACAGACAATCGCCGGCGGCTTTATGCCGCGGGAGGAAAGTCCGGGCTCCATAGGGCAGGGTGCTGGATAACGTCCAGTCGGCGCGAGCCGAAGGATAGTGCCACAGAAATGGACCGCCGATGGCCGCTGCAAAGCGTGCACAGGCAAGGATGGAACCGAGGTGTAAGAGACCCCGAGGAACGCTGGTGACTTCGTTCCTGGTAAACCCCATCTGGAGCAAGACCTAATGGGACGCAGCTTCTTCGCGAAGCAGCCTTAGCCCGAGGCGCGTCCGGGTTGGTCGCTGGAGCCGCCCAGTAATGTGCGGCCTAGATAGATGATTGTCGCTCAAAAGCGGGAGGGTAGTTCCCGTCATTACCGCAAAGAGTACAGAACCCGGCTTACGGCAAACTTTCATCACTGCAACTTGTTTTTAAACGAACAGTCATCGCGCTGTTCCTATTCACGAATCGAATCAAAGAAGATCGCTAAGCGAACGCCTTCAGGCAGCCGCAGCGATCTTCTTTTTGTTTAATTCCGAGCTTGGCGTCCGTGTTAGGGCCAATGAATGGGCAGTACCTGCCATAAACTTTAAATAATCACCGGTTGATGATGCTGTTCATATAACTGCTTGTACATTGAGCTTGTACGAATGAGTTCACAATGGCTTCCCTTTTCAATGACGGATCCTTGGCTGACTACGCAGATGAGATCCGACTGCTCAATGGTCGAGAAGCGATGGGCAATCGTTATTGTTGTCCTGTCCTTCATTAGGCCCATTAGAGCCAGTTGTACGAGATGTTCGGATTCGGAGTCAAGGGAAGAGGTAGCTTCGTCCAGCAGAAGGATAGGTGAATTTTTGAGAATGGCGCGGGCGATCGAGATTCTTTGTTTTTGTCCTCCGGATAGCTTGTTTCCTCGTTCCCCAACCATCGTCTTATAACCTTCAGGAAAACCCATAATAAACTCATGAGCAAAGGCAGCTTTCGCCGCCTCGACGATTTCTTCTTCTCCGGCCTCCGGTTTTCCGTAAAGAATGTTATCCTCGATAGTCCCGCTAAACAAATAACTTTCCTGCGGGATGTACGCGATCTTATTCCTAAGCTCCTTCAGGTGATATTGGTTTAGAGGTTTGTTGTCGATAATAATGGTGCCTTGATCAACCGGATAAAAACCCAGCAATAGTTTTAAAACCGTGCTTTTTCCGCAGCCGCTCGGACCCACCAGGGCTACCGATTGTCCTTTGCCAATAGAAACCCCGAATTCGTTTAGTACCGGATGGTTGAGATCGTAACCGAAAGAAACGTTATTGAAGCTGATGTAAGAATTCGAAGTATCCGTTGTTTGATCATTGTGTTCTGAAATTTCATATTGTTCAGGCTCCCGAGGTTCGTCCAATAATTGAAATATTTGCTCCGACCCCGATAAGGCTTGCTGAACCTCCGGAATAAAGATTCCGATTTCCAGAAATGCTTGGCTTAGTCTGGTTTGCAAGAACATGAGCGCAAATAAGGTTCCGAAGCTTGTACCTCCTGCGTAAACCATGAAAGAACCTAAGGTGAGTATAATAATATTGCTGGCAAAGCCCATAAAGTAGTTGAGGCCGTCTAATTTCCCGCTTACCTTTTCTCGTTCCACCATGAATTGGGTAGTTGCGTCGTTATTATTTTGGTAACGATTTAAAATCAGTCGGTGAATGGGAAACATCTTCATGACTAAGGCACCTGAAAGCATGTCTACCAGGCTGGATGATAAATTTCCTAACGATTGCTGTATGATTCGGCTGATCCTTCGCATTTTTTTCGTGAATAACGTGTTCAGATATACGGATAGTAAATTAAGAGCAAGCAGGATGGAGGATATCCTCCATTCCATTACAAACATCGGCACGGCGGCCGTCAAACCGTAAATGATGGGATGGATCAGGCGCCGAAGGCGTCCTGTATATAGCCCTGCCATCGTCGTAACGCCATTTGTAAGCGTAGAGAGAATCTGCCCGCTATGGTTCTTCTCGAAATATCGGATCGGCAGCTTGCTTCGTTGATCAAATACGGTAATTTTCAATTCTTCCGTAGCGAGTTTTGCGCATGCATTATACATATAACGGAACAATGGAATAAAAACGCATATTAGAGCAAGCGAAACCAATAATATTTGTATACCTTCAAGCAGCAAGTTAAAGTTGCTTCTCTCGGCAGCCTCAATCATCTTTTTCATAATCATGGCCTGAATAACCGGGATGACGGATAACATAAAAGACATGCCGATCATGCCCGTAAGGTAAATAAGCATTCGTCTTTTCATAAAAGACATAGAACGAACAAACTCTTTTCGAACAGTAGACTCGTTCAACTCGATCATATCATTCTCCCTTTTCCTAAACGGACCAGCTTGGTTCATCCGAAAATTGATGGCGATATAACTCTTGATAGCGCCCCCCGTATTTGGAGAGGTATTCGTGATTCCCTCGTTCTACAATAACGCCTTGGTGAAGAACGAGAATCTCATCCGCTTGAAGTATGGTAGTCAAACGGTGAGCTATGATCAAGACGGTACGATCTTTCATAAAATCATGCAGATGCTGCTGAAGCCTAAACTCTGTTTCCGAATCCAACGCGGAAGTTGCTTCATCAAACAAAAGTACGGGGGCATTTTTCAATATGGCCCGCGCAATCGAAATTCTTTGTTTTTGCCCTCCCGAAAGACGGAAGGCCCGCTCTCCAATCATTGTTTGATACCCTTGCGGCTGATCCATAATAAATTCATGAATGCATGCTGTTTGTGCGGCTTTGACGATCTCTTCAAACGATGCTTCTGGACAGCCATATGAAATATTCTCAGCAATGGTCCCGGGGAATAAAAAGGTATCTTGGGAGACGATTGAGATCATAGTTCTGACCTGTTCGAGGTCAAGCTTATTCAGATCTTCTCCCATATATTCGATAGACCCCTCGGTTGGCTGATAGTGACCGCACAGCAGGTGGAAAATGGTGCTCTTTCCAGAGCCGCTTGAGCCGACAATTGCGATTTTTTGATTCTGTTTAACATTGAAGGAGATACATTTTAAGACAGGAGCATCCTCCGTATATTGAAAAGAAACATCGATAAACGATAATAAAGCATCCCGATAATTTATATTGAGCGTTTGTCCGCCCTGACGTTCCATGGGTAGCTCTAAAAATTGTTCCAGCCGGTTCAACGAAGCTTCCGAGATTCTTAGTTGACCTAAACTTTCGGGGATGATGGCTAACGGTTCTACCAGATAGTTGATAAGAAACAAAAATGCGAATAATTCACCAGGCGAAAGTTCGTGATGAACGGCCAAATATCCGCCGTATACCGAGCAAACGAGCAGAGGGATGATGCGAATGATGATTTCGAAAGGCGTTAGCAGAGCTTGACGTTTTTCGCGTTTGAGTTGAAGGCGAGTTGACTTCTTGACGGCTTCGGAAAATTTATTGACCAATATTTGTTGCAGGTTGAAAGCCTTTTCAATTGTGACTCCGGAAATAGAATCTTGAACAATGGAGAGTACCTGGGCTTCGACTTCCGATTCCTCGGTTCTATTTTTTTTGATCGGTTTGCTGATTATATTGGCCACGAAGACGGCGATAGGAACAATTAGCAATGTCACTAGTATTAATTTTGCATTTAAATATAGGAGGTAAGAAATCGTGATTAAGAAAACCAATGGCTGATATGCGATTTGAAAAAATGTAGTTTGTAAAAAAAGCTGGAGCTGATTTATGTCATTGGTCGTTCGGGAAACGAAATCACCGGTATGTATTTGGCTATGACTGGATATGGGGAGATGAGAGATATGGGAAGAAATCCGGTTTCGCAAATCGCGAATCACTTGGTTGCCAAAATAACCTCCGGCATACCTGGCAAGATATTTGCAACCCCCTCCAAGGACTGCAGCAGTGACAAACAAGCCTGTTATTTTCCATATAGAATGGAGAGAATCGAAAGCAGAGTCAGACATAGTTTTGATGAGATAACCGACAGTGACATCACAAAGGACTACAATGAGCGCAGCTGCCAGGTATATCGATATCCATTTGCGGTGCGTGAACGTAAGCGTTAGTAGCTTGGAAAAAAAAGCGCCCACCGATTTGGTCCTCCAGTACAAAGTGAATTAATATTAATGATTAAATGATCTTTTCAAGGCTGGTTACTAATTTGGAAATGGCGTCGAATTCCAAATTTTTCACTTCGTTTAAGCGAATAAGCTGACGTTCTTTCATCGATATGTCCAGGTTCAGATGATATCTGATGTAGGCGTTCCTTAAAATACGAGCTTTATCTTCAATTGTTGCAAAAGCCTGTATGAGTTGCTCTGAGCACTCGATGTAAGAATGCTTGGTCAAATATTGTACAAGCAATGATAAACAGCGCTTATGCTCCATAAAAACTTGATAAGGCAAAACAGTTTGGTGTACTTTGGAATTGTTTTCGCCCATAAGTGCTGTATATCTGGATAACTCACTATAAATATTCATCCCGAATAACGCTTGATCCCGGGGTTTTGGAAAAACCGGAAACCTTTCGAATGTATTGCGGGCATGCAAATAATCCTCGAGCAAATCATATGCCAACCGAATATTAAATTGGTATTTTGCGTTTTTCTCCTGTTCGATAATGAGAATCTTAGCCCGGTTGTTCGGTTCGTCGACATTTCCTTGCTTAGCGGCAGCAAGAAAGTCGGAGATCGGCAATGATAGCATCTCATAACGATGCCTTAAGGAGTAATCCATATAATAGATGAGTCCTTCTTCCGAATCATATCCGCAAACTAATACTTGGCTGCGTTTATGGTATTTTAAGTAATATACGGAGTTTGGTATGTAATAAGAGTTGCAGTTTATGTAAACATACTGATCGTTATTAATGCATTTGATGATAAATTGGGCTAGGTCTGTCAGGGAAGACACCAGCTCGGTTTCGATCTCTTGAATATACAAGAAAGGATTGTTGCAATGCCGCACCAATAAAGGATGGCCGGTGTAAAAGCTTAGCCAATGGATGTCCTCCTCCATCGATTTCTCACTTTGTAATTGAAGGAAATGATTAATGACCCAGGTCAAGGCCTCTTTATCCTTCTCCATAATCCCCAGAAAATGCGAGTATCTTTTGTAAACCGCAACAGTAGGTTTCTCCACTTGAAGTATTTTCCTCATTTTGGTAATCCCTCCTAAATCATTGCAATGAATCATAAGTCATATATTACCATCAGTCAATAAATATTGGTTTTATTCAAAAAAACTACAAATTTATATTTCAATTTACAAAACAACCTATCTCATTCAAACAAAAAACTCCGTTAACGCAGCTTTCTTCTCAGAAAGCACGTCGAACGGAGTTTTCTTATGCATGCGGGTTAGTGCTTCTTAGCGTTCTCCAGCACCCGCTTCAACTTCTGGTCCGTATGCTGCGGCCAGAATTGCAGCGGAGCTTGATTACCCCTCGCGGCTTCCAACGCCGAAAATACGTCGATCTGCCCGTATCCGAAATATTTGTCATGACCGGAATCCCCGAGATCGATAACGCTGGTACGGATAATATCCATGACCTCCGTATTTTTCAGGTCCGGATTCACCGAACGGATCAGGGCTGCCAGGGCCGATACATGGGGACTTGCCATCGACGTGCCGGACAAGGCGGCATACTGGTTGTCGGGATAGGTGCTGGCGATACTTTCACCCGGCGCCATCACATCAACGTAATCGCCGTAGTTGGAGAAGGACGCTCGTTGAAGATGATAGTCCGTCGCCGAGACGGACAAGACCTCCGGATAAGCGGCGGGGTAACCCGGCCGTTCCGTATTGTCGTTCCCCGTCGCCGCGATAAGCACGACATCGCGGTCATAAGCATATTTGATCGCCTCGTGCAGAAACTGGGCATCCGCATAGTTGCCAAGGCTCATGTTGATCACCTTGGCGCCGTGATCGGTCGCCCAGATGATTCCCTGAGCGACGGAGTAGGTCGTTCCGGACCCGGTGCTGTCGAGTGCCTTTACCGGCAGGATCTTGCCACCCCACATCATGCCGGCGATGCCTTCGCTATTGTTCACGTTGGCGGAAATGATCCCGGCGACATGCGTACCGTGTCCGACATCATCAAGCGGCTCATCTCCCGGCGAGACAACGTTGTATCCCTCCAGCAGCCTGCCTTTGAGATCGGGATGACTAAGATCGACGCCTGTGTCTACGACCGCAACGATGACGTCGTCGCTGCCTTTGGACAGATTCCAGCCGCGGTTGGTTTCGATAATCGGCAGATTCCACTGGTATTCGGAGAACAGCAAATCATTGGGGATTTCCGGGCTCTCTTCGGCCGGATTCATTTCGTCTTCATTGGTCATGTACAGGTAGTGTGGCTCAACATAATTCGGCTTCCAATGCTTTTTGAAATAGGATCGAAGTTGTTTCATGTCCATCGTTTTCGAAGTGAAAATATAGGTATTGCCGATGTTTCGGGCAGGCTTGCAGCGAAGATCGGCTTCGATTTTTTTCATCTCAGTGGCAGATGGTGCCTTGGCGAAGGTAACGACGATTTCATTTTCGTAGTAATGGCTGGCTTTTTCGTTGTCATGGCCGGTTTTGACGGTAATGTCATGCAAAGTATCGGTATGTACCGATTCCACTTTGTATTTTCCTTCTTTGGGGTACGGGATCAGGCGCAGATTTTTGTGTTGATGATCCTGTACCCGCTTCAGGATGCTCATATCCATGACTGCAATCATGCCTTGTTTTCCTCCCGGAGCCGGTTCCGCCGCCACTACATATTTCGGATTCCCCTGCGGAAAGGCAGGCGATTCGTAGGACTGGCCTTTACGGAGCGATTTGCGGGCAAAGTTCAAGTAACTGTCCATTTGTTTTTGATCTGCTGCTTCCATTTTGAACTTCGCTCTCCGGAATTCCTGTTCTTTCTCGCCGGAGAACCAGCGCAAGGAAGGAAATTGCTTATGATCTTTTTGCAAGTCGCCGGCGTCCCCCGGGATGACTCCTGGCCGTGCGGAAGCATATGCATCGGCAAGTTTGCGGAGATGCTTCTTGGCGTCAAGCCTGGCAAGGCGTTCTGTCGCAGTCATATCGCGCTTAAGCATCGCTTGTTTCAGCTTTTGTTCCTGCGGTGCTCCTTTAACGGAATTGATTTCGGCTTGCCGGCTGGAAGGGCGTTCAGGCGTGTCCGGTATCAACGTGTAAAGCGTTGCTGCGGCGGCGCCCATTAGGGCCAGCGCGGCCCATCTCTGCCATCTCATGACGTTCCTCCTTTTCAGAATACAACGATAGGCATAGAATGAGGTGAAAACGGACGTTTTATTCTGGAATCTTTGTCTGGAGGATACCGCTTTCAGCTGTTTTATGTTACGATGAATCCGTTACAGGACAAACTATAAAATGCCGGAATCTGACGGCTCACGGAAGAGGGAGAGTTGTAAGTCATGTCACAACGAAACATCCAGCAACTGTGCGTATCTGCGAAAGAACAATTAGACACCGCGATCGGTAAAATGGAAAATTTTTTGAATCATACTCCGTTGCAACAGCTGGCTGAAGGGCAGGATGAAGAAACGATTCTTTTTTACCAAGGGTATTTATGTGATCTCCGGCATTTGCTTGTATTTTCGGAAGTGTGCAAGGAAAAGCTGGGAATCGTTTTACGCCGGGGGACTTTCGACCAGGAAGCTGCGGAAAAGACGCTCTACCAGGTTTATCACGATTGCGTGAACCGTTTTTTCTATCCGAAAAATGAAAGTTATTCCGAAGATGGACGTTATGCTTATACGGGCCAGGACGCTATCCGATTCCGCAAAAAGCCGGTTCGTGCGGCAAGGGACATGATTTTGGATATCACCAGGGAGTTTGAAGAACTTCGTGACGAATTGTCATATTACGAAAGCGATTATTTAACGCAGTTACGGATGCGGAAAAATCAGGATAAACCCGCGTATAACCAATAAATAGTTCAAAGGATGCCGAAAGGCATCTTTTTTTGTTTTCTTGAGTCCCGCTTTGAGGGGGATTTGCTTCGATTTGACATTGCATACCCCGCATACGGTTACTGAGGTCCGGAGAAAATGAACTGTGAGGTGATCAAAATGCCAAATGGGGACAAACCCATAGTCAAATGCAGCGTATCCAATTGTACCTATTGGGGCGAGAAGAACGTCTGCCAAGCCGACCTGATCATGATCGACATCGATCAGCACGCAGGCAAGAGCTATAACGCCGAATTTGCCGGTGAAAGTTTTGATACTGAGCATAAGGACACTGCCGCTTCGTCTTCCGCAACTTGCTGCCATACCTTTAAGGCGAAATCGTCTTAACCTGGAAGTCTAAATCAGGAGGTGCTGTGATGACTGATCGTACCAAGGAAAAACGAAACCATCCCGTGTCCTCGAAGAAACGAGTCGATTATCCGCGAAAAACCCATCAGGAAGAGTACGCGGCCGAGGTAGTGCCGATGAACACGGCTGTGAACCGGGATGTTCGAAGAGAACAGCGGGAATCTGCCGATAACCGCGTCGAACGCTCCGACAACGGAACATCGACGGCGGGAAGAACGGTCGGCTATATAGGAGTCGGATTCGGGATTGCCGCGCTGTTCATGTGGTCCATTATATTGGGGCCTCTGGCAGCCGTAATGGGATTTTACGCCTACAGCCAGGCGAATAAAACATCCGGAGCCTGGGCGATCGGCCTCGGAGTTGTCGCTACATTGAGCTATTTCGTTCTCATTCCCTTTACGCGTTAAAAAAGCTTGCTCACATGTCGCTTAATCCCGGGCCGGCGTCGATGACGCCGGTCTTTTTCCATAAAACGGCTTGCTTTTTCTACAATTTGCGATAAATGGGTGGTCAAGTTTTCACTTCAAGTGTAAAATACAGGGTATAACCACCTATGGACCAAGAAGAGGAGCAAGCGAAAATGCAAATTGATCCACGCACCATGACGCAGCTGATTCAGCTTCAGACCAAAAACGAAATCGATCTGCAAGGGAATACGGCTACCCGCATCGGTGCGGAAAGCGAAGGCTCCTTGTTTGATATATTGCTTCAGGAAATGATGATGTCGGAAGGGCGTGCCGAATCGGAAGACTTGGTGGGCCAGCTTCCGTTATCTGCGCTCAGCTATGGAGAGTCCTACGACGGATGGATGTCACAGATTTTGCCGGAGGGCGTTGCCGCAGGAATCCAGGCGGAGTCATTTTCCTCCTCCGAGGGATCGGCTACCATCGGCAAAACCCGCGGAGAAATGGATAATCTGGTTACTCAAGCCAGCTTGAAGTATGGCGTGCCGGAGAGTCTGATCAAAGCGGTGATCGAAACCGAATCGTCGTTTAATCCGGAAGCCGTTTCATCGGCAGGCGCCAAAGGATTGATGCAACTTATGGACGGGACGGCAAACGGTTTGGGTGTAAGCAATCCGTTCGATCCTGCCCAAAATATTGATGGAGGCACGCGTTACCTGTCTTATCAGCTCAAACGGTTTGGCGGTGAGGAGAACACTGCGCTGGCGGCTTATAATGCCGGACCGGGCAGACTGCAGAGACTCGGCATCTCCAATGATCAGCAATTGATGGAGAAGCTGCATCTGCTTCCTGAGGAAACTCAGAAGTATATCTCTAAGATTGCTGCTGCCCGTTCGAAGTATGAATTGTAAGTCTTGGTTATAACAAGGTTGTACTGAACCGCTCGGAAGAGCGGATCATTCCGTGAAAGATCAAATGGGAAAACGCTCCGGCCACTCGGATTTTCGCGTTTTTTCTTTTGATCTTTTTTTGAAGTAAAGGTTATGGTTGGATTTGGATTTTTGGTTAGGAGGGATCGTATGAAATATTTTGATCACGCAGCCACCACCCCTCCCTATGAGGAAGTGACCCGGACTATTGCCGAGGTGATGGCCCGGCATTATGGAAACCCGTCGTCATTGCACCGGTTCGGCGAAGAAAGCGCCAAATTGCTGCGCAGAGCGCGGGAAGTCTGCTCCGAAGCACTCGGCGTAAAGCCGGGTGAGGTCGTATTTACTTCCGGCGCGACGGAAAGCAATAACTTGGCGATCAAAGGTGCTGCGCTGCATTACGAAAGCCGCGGCAAGCACCTGATTACTACGGCTACGGAACATCCTTCGGTTTTTGAGAGCTGCAAGCAACTGGAACGATGGGGATGGGAAGTCACTTTTTTGCCGGTGAATGAAGCGGGGGAAGTATCAGTTCAGCAGGTTGAAGATGCCATAAGGAGCGATACGGTGCTTGTATCCGTCATGCATGTCAATAATGAGACGGGAACTGTTCAGCCTGTCGCGGACATCGGTAAGATGCTGAAGCTGAAATTTCCGCGAATCCTTTTTCATGTGGACGGGGTACAGGGATTCGGCAAAGTTGGACTGCCTCTTAAAGAGAGCGGTATTGATTTATATTGCTTGTCTGGGCACAAACTAAGAGGACCGAAAGGGATCGGGCTGCTCTTCGTTCGCGACGGAGTCATCCTGCAACCTTTGCTTGCGGGCGGAGGCCAGGAGGAAGGAAGACGTTCCGGGACGGAAAACATTCCGTATGCCGTCGGCATGTCCAAGGCGATCCGGCTGGCCAAGGAAGGCGAAGGGGAGACTGCCCCGAAAATGAAGCGCCTCAAAGAAAAACTGGTTCGGGAGATCTCGGCGATGCCGGAGCTGGAGCTGAACTCGGCGCCGGGCGGTGCCCCCCATATCGTGCATTTTTCGTATCCGGGAATGAAGGCGGAGGCATTGCTTCACATGCTGGAAGAAGAAGGATATCTGGTCTCGACCCGGTCGGCCTGTTCCTCCAGGCGTTCGGAACCTAGCCGGATTTTGCAGGCGATGGGAAAAAGCGCGGAGGCGGCTATTTCCGGCATACGGATCAGTCTCGGAGATGAACATACGGAAGAAGATATTGAAGGTCTGCTTGAGGCGATGCGAAAGTCCATTTCGCGCGTCCGGCATTTAAAGGGAGAGAATAAATCATGACATCCTACGATATGCTGCTGCTTCGCTTTGGAGAAATTACGATCAAGGGAAAGAACCGGTCCAGGTTTGAGAAAGCGGCGGTTTCGCACGTGAAATCGCTGCTCTTGCCGTTTCCTGCGGCAAAAGTGACCCGGGAATTCGGGCGAATTTATGTCGTATTGAACGGTGAACCCTGGGAGGCGGTCAGCGAATCGCTTAAACAGGTATTCGGCATCACCTCGATCAGCCCGGTCCGAATGATTCCGTCCAGGCTGGAGGACATCGTGAATGCGGCAAAGACCTTTATCCAAAGCCTGCCCTCCGATCAGCCAACCACTTTTAAAGTTAGCGCTCGCCGGGTATGGAAGGGATTTCCCCACGGTTCGCAGGAAATGAACAGATTGGTGGGGGGGCCGATCCTCCAAGCATGTCCCCAACTGAAAGTGGACGTCCATCATCCGGAGCTTGACCTGCGAGTGGAAATTCGTGAGCAGGGTACCTATTTGTACTGCGAAGTTATTCCGGCCGCAGGCGGTTTTCCGCTAGGCACCAATGGCAAAGCCATGCTATTGCTTTCCGGCGGCATCGATAGCCCGGTAGCAGGCTGGTCGGCCATGCGGCGGGGCCTGGAAATCGAATGCATCCATTTTCACAGCTATCCGTTTACGAGCAAAAAGGCCGAAGAGAAAGTCATTGAACTTGCCGGCGTGTTATCGCGCTTTGCCGGTCAAATCAAGCTCCATCTCGTTCCGTTTACGGACATTCAGACTTCTTTGGCGAGTACCGGCCAAGATAATTTGATCATTACGCTGATGCGCAGAGCGATGCTGCGGATAGCTTCGCTGTTAGCCGAGCGGAACGGGGCGCTAGCTTTGGTGACGGGGGATAGCCTGGGGCAGGTCGCCAGCCAGACGCTGCCAAGCATGAACGTGATCGGCCGGGCTACCGAGCTGCCGCTGCTGCGGCCGCTGGTCATGAGCGATAAAGATGAGATTATTCATTTGGCCAAGAAAATAGGAACCTACGATTTGTCCATTTTGCCTTATGAGGATTGTTGTACATTATTCGTCCCGAAATCGCCCACAACGAATCCGAATTTACGGATTATCGAAAAAATCGAAACGGGCCTAAGCGACCTGGCCGGTCAAATCGAGACCGCGGTAAGGGATACGGAGACGCTTATAATCAAGCCTAACGAGAAGTTGGAAAGAAAATCGGCCGAGGATGAGGTTGTGCAGGAAAATTGGTTTTAATTAGGGTCCAAAAAAAGATCGCTCCCAAAAGGCATTAAGCCCACGGGAGCGATCTTTTTGCTTGTAACGAATATCGTAACGCCAGTCTGTCACCGGGTCGCCGGATGAGATTGGGTCTTCTTCTCTTCGTCATTGCGTTGATGCTGTTTCTTCTTCCGGTAACCGGCAAAGAGAACACCGGCCATGACGAGTGCGATAAACAGGTACCGCAGCAAAGGGTTGTCCTCAAAAAAGGTAAGAAAATGCGGTTCCTCGGTTATCATGTGAGCTGCGGTATATGCCAGCACCGCTGCGCCGACGTAGGCGATCCACGGAAACAGGCCAAGCAGCTTGATGAATAAAGTGCTGCCCCAAACGACGATCGGCACGCTGATCAAGAGACCGATGATGACCAGAATCGTGTGCTGTCCTGACGCACCCGCGACGGCGATCACATTATCCAGTCCCATTGCCGCGTCGGCGATGACGATCGTCCGCACCGCGGGCCACAGCGAGTCTTTGGCATCGATGGAATCGTGATCCCCTTCATCCGCCAACACTTTGTAAGCGATAAAGATAAGCATGAGTCCGCCCACGGCAAGGAGCCAGGGAATGCCAAGCAGCCAGACGACAACGAGCGTAGCGACGATGCGAAGCATTATGGCACCGGCCGTACCGTATAATATCGCTTTTTTCTGGACTGTTTTGGGAAGCTTTCTTGCCGCCATTCCGATAACGATTGCATTGTCCCCGGCCAAAATCAAATCGATGAATATGATGTTGAGCAGAGACAGGAAAAAAGTTGCACTGAAAAATTCCACGTATGTCACTTCCTCTTCAGACGTATATACGTATTAATTAACCAAATGGATTCATTTGTCCAGATTATTTTTAACAGCGGACAAAAAAGCATAGCTTGCCCCTTTGCCTCATAAAAATGAAAAGAGGTTGTACAAAGGGGGATCAGCGTGGATCAGTTCATTTTATTATCGGAAATCCTAATTATAAATCTGGTACTCAGCGGGGACAACGCCTTAGTCATCGCGTTGGCGAGTAAGGACTTGCCGCTGAAGCAGCGTAAACAGGCCGTATGGTGGGGAGCGCTGGGGGCGGTGCTGCTCCGCTGCCTGTTGACCTGGATTGCGGTTGTGTTGCTGCAAATTCCTTTTATTCAGGCCGCCGGGGGCCTGTTGCTTGCCGGTATCGCCTTTAAACTGCTTATGCCTCATGAAGAATCATCCCGAGTAAAAGAAGCGGGAACCATGTGGCGTGCGGTACAGACGATTCTGGCGGCGGATTTTATTATGAGCCTGGACAATGTGCTCGCCATCGCCGCGCTGGCCGACGGGGACCTGGCCATCCTGGTCATCGGGATCGCAATTAGTATCCCGATTGTCGTTTGGGGCAGCAATCTCATTGCCGACTGGCTACAGAGGCTGCCTGTGCTGACATACGCAGGTGCGGGGATTTTAGGCTATACCGCGGGCGGTATGTTTTTGCACGATCCTCAGCTCGGAACCATGATTTCGGCGGTTCTTCCCGGCTTCGCAAACCTGCTCCCTGTGGCACTTGCCGTGCTCGTTATTATGTTCGGCTGGGTAAAAAAATATCACTTGAAACGGTGACCATCATTTCAACTGTTCCCCTCGGACACGGGTGACAAAAAATCACTTTCTTGGCATGGGAGAGAGTGGTTTTTTGTGCTGTTTTCATTTAAACTGAGATCAGAAGGGAAATGTCGTAATTTGCTGCGGCCTGTCCCTCATTGTCAACCGGAAGGTGTGTGATATGATGTCCGATAACAACAAGCTCATGACCGGAATTTTGATTCTGGCTGCCGGGATCATCATCCTGCTTGGGAAACTCGGGGTATTCAGTTTTCTTGGAAAGGCCTTGTGGCCGCTACTGTTGCTGATACCGGGCATTATATTTCATCTGTGGCATTTTTGGAGAAAAGGACCTTCCGAGCTATTGCTTCCTGGTGGAATTCTGATGGTTTACGGTATTTTGTTTATCATCGCCAACATCGGAGGCTGGAGTACGTTGAAGTACACCTGGCCCGGATTCATTCTCGGGATCGCGGTCGGGCTTTACGAGTATGAATTTTTTTCTACCGTCCGCCAGAACGGCGTTCTGATCGCTGCCGTGATTCTCGGAGTGATATCGATTGTATTGCTGGGCATTACCTTGTTCTCGTTCGCGCTCATTTATTTCATTGCCGCCGCGCTTATCATTGGAGGCATCTGGCTGATTGCGGCGAGGGGGAAGAGCCGGCGCAGTTGGTGATGTATGGCAAGTTCTTGAATTTTTCTAAATTTTGCGTATAATATAAGGGATATGTCCAAGCGTCGGGGTAATAAATCGTCCGACGCTTGTTTTATGGCGATTCAGGCTGTTTAAGCTTTTCAGAATAAGAAACAGAGACGAAAGGATATGGAGAAAACACATGCATGAAAGAAATCAAATCCGCAACATTGCGATTATCGCTCACGTAGACCACGGTAAAACGACACTGGTCGACAAATTGCTTCAACAATCCGGTATTTACCGGGAAAATGAATCCGTTCAAGAACGCGCGATGGATTCCAACGATTTGGAACGCGAACGCGGGATCACTATTTTGGCAAAAAACACAGCGATCACTTATAAAGATTATTTGATCAACATTGTGGATACTCCGGGACACGCCGACTTTGGCGGCGAGGTGGAACGGATCATGAAAATGGTCGACGGCGTACTGCTTGTCGTCGATGCCTACGAAGGCTGCATGCCGCAGACCAAATTCGTGCTCCGCAAAGCGCTCGAACATCAATTAACTCCGATTGTAGTCGTCAATAAGATTGACCGTCCGGCAGCCCGTCCTGCGGAAGTTATTGACGAAGTGCTTGATCTGTTTATCGAGCTTGAGGCAAACGATGAACAGCTCGAATTCCCCGTTGTATATGCATCCGCTCTGAACGGAACGTCCAGTATGGATCCTGAAAAGCAGGACGAAAACATGCTGGCTCTTTACGAAACGATCATCGATCATATTCCGGCTCCTACGGAGAAAGTAGACGAACCACTCCAATTTCTCGTAACTTTGATGGACTATAACGAATATCTGGGCCGGATCGCAATAGGCCGCGTAAACCGTGGCGTAATTCGTCAAGGTCAACCGGTGGCGGTTATGACTCGTGATGGAGGCAAGAAAACGGCACGGATCGAGAAGTTGTTCGGATTCCAGGGGCTTCGCCGGGTGGAAATCGAAGAAGCTGGCGCCGGCGATATCGTCGCGATCGCAGGGATCAAAGATATCAATATCGGTGAAACGATTGCCGATCCTAATCAGCCGGAAGCACTGCCGGTTCTGAAGATTGACGAACCGACCCTGCAGATGACGTTCCTGGTCAACAATAGTCCGTTTGCCGGACGCGAAGGGAAATGGGTCACTTCCCGTAAGCTACGCGAGCGGTTGTTTAAAGAATTGGAAACCGACGTATCGCTGCGCGTCGACGAAACGGACAGCCCTGATGCGTTTATCGTATCGGGACGCGGTGAGCTGCATCTTGGCATTCTGATCGAGAACATGCGCCGCGAAGGCTATGAGCTTCAAGTTTCGAAGCCTGAGGTTATCGTTAAAGAAATCGACGGCATGAGAATGGAGCCGGTTGAACGGCTGCTGATCGACGTGCCTGAAGAGAGCATGGGCGCCGTGATGGAAAGCCTGGGCTCCCGCAAAGCAGAAATGGTCAACATGGTCAACAATGGAACGGGCCAGGTCCGTTTGGAATTCCTGATTCCTGCCCGCGGTTTGATCGGATACAGCACGCACTTCCTCACATTAACTCGCGGCTACGGCGTCATGAACCATGCGTTTGACAGCTATGGACCGTTGATCGGCGGCCAGGTTGGCGGACGCCATGAGGGCGTACTCGTTTCGAGTGAAAACGGCGTTTCGACATTGTACGGTATTTTGTCCATCGAAGATCGCGGTATTCTGTTTTTAGAGCCGGGAACGGAGATTTATGAAGGCATGATCGTAGGGGAACATACCCGCGACAATGACATCGTCGTTAATATTTGTAAAGAAAAGCAATTGACGAACGTTCGCTCGGCGACTAAAGACGAAACGGTTAAAATGAAAACGCCGCGGCTCTTCTCGCTGGAGCAGGCGCTGGAATATTTGAACGATGACGAATATTGCGAAATTACGCCGAAATCGGTGCGTCTCCGCAAGAAAATCTTGAACAAGAGCGAACGCGAACGTGCCGAAAAGCATCGCAAAAATGCGGAAGCCAATCTATAATAAACACTAAAGATTAAAGATATTGAAGGAGGGACCCGTCTTGCAGGCTTGGTTTGCGCAAAATCCGGTAATATCCTACATCGTCATTTATGTGCTTGTGATTTTCGTGTATAACAAAGTGTTCCGTACCCAGCAGAAACTTCCGCTTCTTAAGGAGATCATTCTGTACCTGCTCATGGCGATCGGTTCTTTCCTTCTGCTTATTTTTCAGATCGACAAGCTGCCGATTATTCAATGTCTTCTCGTAGCCGTGGTTTTGATGTTGATGGTGCGTATCCGTTATTTTGTGGAAGGACGCCGGAACCGGAAGGATAAGTCATCTTCTGCGCCGTCTACTGTGAACAAGCAGGAATAGGGCGGGGATACAGATCCTGTAACTTTCCGGTTACTTTATTCGTCATAATTCATGCGACTTAATCCAGACGAAATTAGGTGTTAGATTTCATGAGTTCTAATCGCAGCGGTTTACCCCCTCGGGGACAGAACCAAAGAGTAGCTCCTAAAGGTAACAGTTCGAAGAAAAGAAAAAAATCCGGTGCCAAAACCTTTTTGAAGGTGCTGTTGAGCATCATGATTTTAGCGGTTGTCGGCGTAGGTGCCTACGTAGGATTTTTATGGCTCACGGTCGACAAAGTGATCGATGATACAGGGACTTCGGCAAATGTAGCGCCGGAAAAATCGGCGAAAACTAAACCGCTCACGATGCTGCTGCTCGGGACGGATTACCGGCCTGAAACCGGGACGCATTTAAGCGATGTCATGATGATCATTTCCATGAATCCGGACACGAAATCGGCTACCGTCGTTTCACTGCCGCGGGATACCCGTTTTGAAATGGACGGCTACAAGACAAATAAACTGAACGCCTTTTATCCGAAATTCCTGGCTGCGGAGAAGAAATCGGGGATCTCCGCCGAACAGGAAATGAAGACGATGATGGGTAAATATTTCGGGCTGACGATCGATTACGTAACCGTACTGAACTTTCAGGGCTTCCGTGACGTCGTTGACTCGCTCGGAGGCGTCGACGTGAATGTGGATGCCAATATGTGTTACCGCGATACGGCCGACGGGACCGATATTAACCTGACTGCGGGACCGCAGCATTTGAACGGCGAGGATGCGCTCGGCTATGTCCGCTACCGGAAGTCCAACTGTAAACCGAAGACGAAGGCTTCGGACGATTTTGACCGCAACCGCCGCCAGAACGAAGTGCTGCATGCCCTGATCGATCAGGCAAAATCGTTAAACGGGGTGCTAGGTGCTGGCAAGGTGATCGAGTCGGTCGGCAAAAACATGGAGACCGATCTGGAATCCAAGCAAATGAAAAACATGATTTCGGCTTACTGGAGCATTTCGAAAGAAAACGTCGATTTTGTGCCGGTAACCGGAGAATGGAAAAACCCATACGTTTACTTGAATGACGACGAACTGGAGCAAGCCAAGCAAGCGCTCAAAAATGAGCTTGCCGGGACGAAAACGCCGCCCCAGACTGACGAAAGTTCGGTACAAGCAGGCAACTGACGATTGAAGGCAAGTTTTCGGCCATGGTATAATACAATTAGTTATTAGCTGTATGATAATAGTTCCAACTTGTATAAGGATGATATGTACTACAGGAGGGCTGGTACTATGTCTGAACTCGTTACCCAATTGTCTGAACCGTTGTACGTTGCATTCCAGTCCGAAACATTTGTGCTGCTGAGTACGGTTGACGTAGAGACCGATGGACCGACTTCGAGTGCGATCTCATGGATTTATGCCGTGGATCATTCCACCCTGCGCTTTGCGATCGATCACCGTTCAAGACTGGTCGGAAACATCAAGGCGCATCCAAGAATTACGGTTACCGTTTTCGGCGATGAGACGATTTACGCTATTAACGGCAAAGCCGAAGTCGTCCAGGACCCGCTTGAAGGGGTTCCCTTCAAAATGTGCTGCTTCGACATGAAGATTGACGCGGTGCGCAATGCCCTCTTTTATGGAGCGCAGCTTGCATCCGCGCCGACCTATGCCAAAGTATATGATCAGCGTGCGGCGGAACTGTTGGACAACCAAGTGTTTGCCGCCATGAAAAAAGCCTAGCGAGTATTTCGCTGGGCTTTTTCTTTTGGGACATACCGTTATCTGCCTGGCGCGATTTGCATTTCTTTGGTTCCGCGTTGGTTGGACCGCATGTCGTCCCGAGGCGTACCGGTTACGTTATTGCCCGTTACATTGTCGGTATTGCCGTTAAGACCGTTTGTTCCGTTATTACCGGCAGGTCTGGTATTCCTTGGAGCCGTATCGCCGGGCAGTTGAGGTATGATGCGTCCAATAATATCGGCCAGTTCAGTAGCAAAGCCGGAAATCGGATTACCGTTGGAAATCTTTTGTCCGATTTCCGCGATCCGCTGGTTCAGGTCGATATCGGCGGTAACCACGGCTCCGGCACCTTGAGGATCTTTGCGGAGCGCTTCCGCTACCGTATATTTAATGCTTCCGACCCGGGCGCGTTCTAGCCCTGCATCTACATCAATACCGACAACCGCAGTCTTGCCCATAACGACGCAATGGGCCCCTTTGACACCTGGTACGCGTTTTACAAGCTCTTCCAGATGATTTTGACGCTCGGTTTGCGACATTGTACCGGCGTCGGCACCGGTATCGTTCATATTCCTGATCCCGTCATTCGTACTTTGAACCCGTGGACCATTGTTGTTTTGATCCTGAGGAGAGGGTGATGCCTTTTTAGTTGCTGTAGCGCAACTGGTAAGCAGGAATATTGTCAAAAACAAACACAGCCATATTCGCATGAACTGTTACCGTCCTTTCCATAGAAATCTTGTGGGAAACTATACATTTTAACATTTCCCGGACGGAGGAAAGTATGTATGCGAATTAGAGGCTGCACGATTTTCGGTGGAGGGGATAATCCGTGAAGAAAATCTATGTGCTCGATACCAATGTTTTGTTGCACGATCCGGGAGCAATTTTTGCTTTTGAGGAGCATGAGGTGGTCATTCCAGCGGTAGTTCTGGAGGAAATTGATTCCAAGAAACGGAATGCCGAAGAAATCGGGCGAAATGCGCGCAGGGTGTCACGGTTATTGGATGGCCTTCGCGAAAAAGGGCATTTGCACGATGGAGTCCAGCTGGCGAACGGCGGCATGCTGAAGGTGGAGTTGAATCATCGCAGCTTTCTCAAAGTGCAAGAGATGTTTGTTGAAATTACGAATGATAACCGGATTTTGGCGGTTGCGCTTAACTACCACCTCGAACAGCAAGAGGAACATGATCCCCGCCCGGTCGTTCTGGTCAGCAAGGATGTCCTTGTCCGAATCAAGGCGGATGTTCTTGGATTGAACGCACAGGATTATTTATCCGATCGTACCGCCGGTCCATCCGATTTATATACCGGATATTCGACAATCAAGGTGCATCCTTCCGTTATCGACGAGTTTTACTCGTACCGCTATTTGCCGGTGAAACCGCTCGGGCTTTCCTATTCCTTGTATCCTCATGAATTCGTCATCCTGAAAGATGAAATGGGGACAGGGAAGTCCGCTTTGCTCCGGGTCAATTGGGACGCTTCAAGGCTCGAACCATTGTATTTAAGCAATGATCCGGTTTGGGGAATCAGCGCACGTAACGCTCAGCAGCGGATGGCGCTGGAACTTCTGTTGAACGACGACATTCCGCTGGTGACCATTACGGGGAAGGCAGGGACCGGCAAAACGCTGCTAGCTTTGGCGGCCGGGTTATTGAAAGTGGAGGATGACCATAAATATAAAAAATTGCTGATTGCACGCCCGGTTGTGCCAATGGGCAAAGATATCGGTTATTTGCCTGGGGAAAAGGAGGAGAAGCTCCGCCCTTGGATGCAGCCGATCTATGATAATCTCGAGTATTTGTTCGATACGAAAAAATCCGGTGACATCGAGAAAATTCTGATGGGCTTGGGAAGCATTCAGGTCGAGGCATTGACCTATATCCGCGGCCGCTCCATTCCAGGACAATTTATCATCGTGGATGAAGCGCAGAATTTAAGCCGACACGAAGTGAAAACGATCGTTTCGCGCGTAGGTGAAGGCAGTAAAATTATTCTGATGGGCGATCCGGAACAAATCGATCATCCTTATCTGGATTCGGCGAGCAACGGGCTGACCTATCTGGTGGAACGGTTTAAGGAACAGGGAATTAGCGGACATATTACCTTGGAAAAGGGAGAACGTTCCAAGCTGGCCCAATTGGCGGCGGATCTGCTGTAATTAGCGGAAATTAGAGTTGGTGATAAGGGCCGAAGGCGCAAGCCTCCGGCCCCTTGTAATTTATAAGTAGTCATTTTGTAATGATTTGTAAGGACAATCTTCAGGGAGATTTGTTACAATAGGGGGGACCTGAGTGGAATGTGATCTGAAGCTCCACAAGCAGGAGTTATAGGGTTTACCAAGCGGAGAGGAAGAACAGGTGTGAAGCGAAAAAACCATTGGGTGCTTTTTGCCATCCTTTTGCTAGCCTTGATCAATTTGTCACCGAGCGAAACATCGACATTGATGAGATCTGAAGACCAGGGAGAGACGGAACCGATCACGCCGCAAAACCTGGAGAAGGAGCAAATCCCGGGGAAAATATACGTTGCGGTTCAATTGCCCGAATCTGATTTTTCTCGTCTGCAGCAACTGAATGAGGAGGTTGCGGATGAATATCATATTGAAGTCGAATTGTCGAACCTTATGGCAGGGAAGGATTATTCCGCCGTACGGCAGGAGCTGGAACTGGGGGATTCTCCGGATGTACTGCTGCTCGACAATACCTGGGTTCGAAGATTTGCTGCCGGCGGTTATTTGTTGCCGACGGAAAGTTATTATTCGGGATCTTTGACGGGTGAAGTGTTAAGCGCTTCCTTGAGCCAGAATGAATGGAACGGATATGTATGGGCGGTTCCGATGGATGCGGATCCCTATGTTTGGGTGTATCACCCTGGCAAGCTAAAAGAAATGGGGACGGAATTTCCCGCATCCGCTAACGGCTGGCAAGAACTCATCAATGCTTTTACGAAACAGCCGACCTCGCCATTTTTGTTTGCCCTGGATTTTAACGATCCGTATGCCGCCTTGTCCCTGATGTGGCAGTTGACGGGCCAGTCCAAACCGCCGGAATCAGCTTCCTTGTTCAAAAAAACAGAAGAGCTTGAAGCAGCTGTTCAGCAGCTTGATGCGCTACGGCCGTTCTTGATGGATTTCCGGGAGTCCGGAGAAGAAGAGCAAATCTGGAGCCGGCTTTACAGCGGGGAGATCCCTCTCGCCTTGGTGAGGTGGAGCGATGCAAACCGTCATCAGAGCCCCGAGATTCAAATAAAATACCCCGATCTGGAATACTCGGCAGGAATGTGGGTCGAGGGAAGAAGTTTTGCCGTTTCGGCTAGATCGAACAATAAGGAGGCGGCAGGGGTATGGATTTCGGCCATGACATCGCAGTTGCAGCAGCGGCAGTGGTATGAATTGACCGGACATCTTCCCGTATTAAAAACGATGTATTATCAGGCGTCGCGAAACGGGCTTCCCTCTTGGATACCGGCTTCCCTCGTAAATGGAAAGGGAACCCCGATGCCCGTGGGCTCCGGAGTTCCCAATCTGATGGAGAGGTATGCCGCGTTGTCGTCATCTTTTTTTTACGGAAAGCTCAGCTCCAAATCTTATTTGAATGAGTTAAATGAATTATGAGTCCTTTTCATTACATTTACGATAGAGCAATATACGGTTTACAGAGCGATCTTTAACTTTATGATCAAGGTTCCCTTACGAATTTCCGCTTCGGTGGCTTCGACAAAGGGGACTATTTTTTTGGGATAAAATCCGAGATCGAAGTCATTTTCAAGCTCAAACCGGGTGGTATCAGGCAATTCGAGACCATTAAACAGCAGCCGGTCCACATGGAACGTAATCGAGTTTTGCGGTTCATTCTCAACGGTATAATGGCCCTCAACCTTCAGTTCAAGCCCTTCCCTGCGGCCTTGCGCTACAATTCGTCCGTCTTCGAACACGAAGGACATGTTCTTTAAAAGCTCGTTTCTGCTATGAAGGAAATCATTCAGGTCTTCTTCCTTAACCGTCAAAGTATAACCTTCCTTATCGGATGAGAGGCTATCTTCATGATCCTTCAAAAAGTCAGGGAATCCGGACATCGCGGTTGATAGCGCTCGGAAATAGCGGCGGACTTCATACAAACCGACATTTTCCCAGTAAACGGTTAGCTCCCGGATCATTTCTTGCAATTTCTCGGGGTTCGCACTGGTACTGAGTGATCCGTCAACGCTTTGTTGCAGGAGGGCGACGCGCTCGCGCTGTTGCAGTAACCCAGCTTTCATTTGCTCAAGGTCTGAGGATAAATTGTCAAGCTTGCGTTTCGTCTTTGTTAAATCGGCATATTCTTTTTTGTAGCTATTCAAAATATACCGGTCTCTTTCCGCGATCAGCTGATAATAATCCAGCATGGTGAAAAAATCCTTCAAGCTGTTGGCGGATAGCAGTGCTGAGAGCAGCGTTTCCCGTTCGCCCATATAATAAGCAGCAAGCCGCTTGCCTGCTTGTTCCTGACTTCCGCGAATCTGTATGTTCTTATCCTTAAGCTGCAGCTCAAGTTTTCGAATAGATTGCTCGGTTTGCTGCTGCTCGCTCTCGATTCTGGCAATTTCCCGGTCGATCTCCACGATGGATAAGCTTTCCTGCAGCACTTTCAACTCCTCGTCCGACATCGGGGCGGCCATTGATCGCGCGGGCAGCAAGAGGGCGACCGTTAACGATATCGAGAGGAAAAATGCCGATATTACTCTGATAATTCGATCCACTCTCCCCACATTGGATTTCATCCATATATATGATAGCAGCAAAATAAATATCAGTATGTTATTTATTTTAAAAAATTTGCTAAAAATGAAAAAAGGCGTTCCGGATGATGGGCCGGATCGCCTTTAGTTTTGGAACAGAGGGGATTATAGCGGCATTCCCATCTGAAAGATTGTCCAGTAGCTGAAGCCTGTAAAGGCTACAATCATATATCCCCAGAAGAGCAAGATATATGTTCTTTCCGTGAACTTCAGGTAACCGAACAGTACGAAGAAGGCGGTTTGCAGGAAGAACAGCAAAGCCATTTCAATCAGGTTGCCGGCAAAAGCCATTAGTCCGATGGCCAGTGTAAAAAAGCCAAGAACGCGGAACATGCGTGCCAAGAGAAAAATCCCCCTTTCCTATGTATACACGTCTACCGATATCTATACCTCATTATACCCGCTACCCCAACATGTGTAAACGAAAAGTCGATAATAATTAGGAAGTTACGGCCTGTTATGTGATATATATTATTGCCCTCCATACGTGAATGATGTGCGCGTTTTTTGTTTTTTTGAATTGAGGTATGGAGGCGCTTTAAATTGGCAATACATTTTAGTATCAAATAGATTCTATGAACTCTATGAGAGGCATAGAAATGGAGTAAGAAGTTTTTTACCAGCACGCCTGCCGGAACAGCCGGCCGGAAGACGGTTATATTAGGATGTCGTTAGGAGGTTTTTATAGCATGACAGCGGTGAGACAAGATGCGTGGAGTGCGGAAGATGATTTGATTTTGGCGGAAGTGACTCTGCGCCATATTCGGGAGGGCAGCACTCAATTAACTGCCTTTGAGGAAGTGGGAGAGCGTATCGGGAGAACGGCGGCAGCATGCGGCTTCCGGTGGAACAGTTGTGTCCGCAAAAAGTATGAGGCGGCGATCGGCATTGCCAAAGCCCAGCGGCAAAAACGGAGTTATTTGAAGAAGCAAGGCTCAATAGCGGGTAATCCGGCGATTTCCTCGCTGGCTCCGGTCGAATTGGATGAAGGAAACTACAGAAGCGAAGGGGTAACGGAAGAGACGATTTCGATCGATGCCGTGATCCGGTTTTTACGCGGTTGGAAAAGCACGATTCAGGATACGAGCCGGCATGTTAAATCTCTTGAGAAAGAACTGAGGGAAAAGGAAGATCAGCTTGCCAGACTTCGCGAGGAAAATGAACATTTGTCCGCGCAAGTCAACGAAGTGCAGACCGACTACCGGGTGGTTAATGACGATTACAAAGCGTTAATCCAGATTATGGATCGTGCCCGCCGGTTGGCTTTTCTTAATGAAGAAGAAGAGGATGCAAAAACGAGATTTAAAATGGATGCGAATGGGAATTTGGAACGAATCGAATAATCAAGCTATCGAATAAAATCCTGCCTCTGAGGCGGGATTTTTTTGTATGCAATCTTGACCAAGAAAGTTCCTTCGCGAGTTGTTTTGTATTTTTAGGGGGAGGTTTGGTATAAAAGAAGTAGGAAAGCTCGGCGGCTTCAGGAAAGGAAGTAAAAAAAGTATGAAAATAGATGTTATCGGTACGGGAGCCCTTGGCATGTTGTTTGGAGGAATGCTGGCGGGCGCCGGCGAACAGGTTGTTTTTTGGACAAGAACTCCAGAACAGGCGGAGTTGCTTAATAATGAAGGTTTTGAAGTGGAAGTCCCCGAGGAGTCTAAACATATTATTGATTCCGGCAGCTTTTCGGCGTTTTCGCTACAAGAGGCGGCAGAGCAAAAGGGCCGTGAACCGGATTGGATTTTGCTAACCGTGAAGCAGCGGCATATCGATGATCGGCTGTTGACAGCTATGGGTGATATTATGGGGCAAAAGACGAAGATCGCCTGTTATCAAAACGGCATCGGACACCTCGAGAAAATAAAGACGGCCTTTCCGGGCAGATTTGTCTACGCGGTTATTACTACCGAAGGAGCAAAACGGACAAGCGCCGGCAAAGTGATACGCGCAGGGCGTGGGAAAACGGAAGTAGGAATCCCGGAATCAGCGGAGTTGAAAAATAGGGAGCAAAAAAGTCTGCCGGAGATGGACCGAATAGGACGAGAAAACGCGGAAAGTTTGATTCTTGGACTTGAAAAGGCAGGATTTGCCGCCTTTTTGTCGAATGACATCGATAGGGTGATTTACAGAAAACTGCTGATCAATGCCGTTATTAATCCTTTAACCGCCCTGCTGCGAATTCCTAATGGAGAATTACTGGCAAGAAATGAGCGTACGGATCTGATGCACCAGCTTTGTGATGAAGGGGTGGCCGTATACCAAGCCTACGGGATTCCCGTTGATCCGGATATGTACGGTATGATCGCGGCGGTTTGCCAATCTACTTCCGCCAATACTTCATCCATGTTAAAAGATGTCCTCGAGGGTTCCCCGACGGAAGTCGACTACATTAATGGCCGTCTCGTTGAAATGGCCCGAAAGGTAAATCTTCATATCCCTGGACATGAAACGCTCTGGCGGCTGATCAGCGCTCTATAGTCTTCGGAAGAGATATAATATTATAGTAACTCACCAAGTAAGTAACCTTTTGCATACGGTCTTGAAGGATGAGGACCATTAGCCGGAAAGTACGCCCGGTAAATACTTTGAGGAGGTGGAACTTTGAGTATTTTGCTCACGTCTGTCATCATTCTCGCCATCATGCCTGTCATTCCCTTTGTGCTTGTTTATTTTATTGCTTCTTACGTGAAAAAAGACAAAAAGGCTGCGGTAAAGCTAGCTATGGATGTGACAACGGTGTTTCTGATCCTGTCCGTTTCCGCCTTGTTTAACAACGTCTTCGGTTCCAATTTCGGTTTTTATCTTATCTTGCTTGTACTGTTGATTGCGACCGGATTGATCGGAGGGGCGCAAAACCGCTTGAAAGGCAAGGTAGATATGCGCAGGCTGGTAAGGGCGGTCTGGAGACTGACTTTCGCCGGTACCGGCGTCGCCTATATCCTGCTTTTTCTCATTAGCTTCATTACATATATTAGCGGCGCATAAGTTAAGTTAAAGAGAAGAAAGCGTTACATAAAATAATGACATGTTTGGTTAATTGTTAAGCTTAGAAAAAGTCAATATTGTATAATGGACTATTTTGTTAAAAAAATAGTCCTTTTTATTAACCAATGATTAAATTTCTGAAAATTTATGTTGGATTTTTTTGACCGCTGGTTGTATAATCTAAAAACATATACCACAATTTTTAAGGGGGACACTGCAAGATGAAGAAGAGTAAGAGTCTATTGCTGCTTTTGACACTAGTTCTTGCGGTTGGTACGCTGCTAGCGGCATGCGGATCGAACGACAAGAATAATGGTGCCTCAAACGGCGGTAACAACGCAGCTTCCAACAGCGGCGAAAATGCTGCTAACAGCGGTGATGAGAAGTTGGCCGCAGATCAAACGCTTAGAATCAACCTGAGTGCAGAGCCACCTACTTTCGACCCGGCTCAAGCGCAAGACAGCCAAGCCAACACGGTTTTGAAAACCATGTACGAAGGTTTGACACGCATGGATGATTCCGGCGAACCGCAACCGGCTGCTGCCGAGAAGTGGGAAATCGACGGAACCAAGTACACTTTCCATCTTCGTCAAGACGCTAAATGGAGCAATGGCGACCCTGTAACCGCAAATGATTTCGTATTTGCCTGGGAACGCGTACTCAGCCCGAACACACAACCGGCTGCTCCTTACGCTTATCAGTTGTATTACCTTAAAAACGGTCAGGAATATAATGAAGGAAAAGTTACGGACTTTAGCCAAGTCGGCGTAAAAGCGATCGACGATTACACGCTGGAAGTAGAAATCGTAGCTCCTACTCCTTACTTCCTGGGTCTGACTTCTTTCTACACTTATTATCCTGTTCACCAGTCCGTCAAGAATGATGACAAATGGGCTGTTGACGCTAGCAAAATGATCGTTAACGGTGCGTTCACGTTGACTAACTGGACTAAAGGCCAAACGATCGAAGTAACCAAGAACGAAAACTACTGGGATAAAGACAGCATTAAGCTGAACAAAATCTCGATGTCTTTGGTAAACAGCAGCGCAACTGAATTGGCAAGTTACCAAAACGGCGAGTTGGATCGCGTAGGTCATCCTAACGGCGAAATTCCAACCGACCAAATTCCGATCCTTAAAGATCAATTGAAAGATGAATTAGGAATTAAAGGTATCGCAAGTACCTACTACTACGAATTTAACGTGACGGCTGAGCCGTTCGACAACGTAAATATCCGTAGAGCCTTTGCAATGGCCATCGATCGCCAAGCGATCGTTGATAATGTAACTCTCGGCGGACAGCTTCCTGCATTCGGTTTCGTTCCTCCGGGCATCAAAGGGGTTAGCGACGAATATCGTAACGAGCACAAAGACGATTACTTCACTGAAAACCTGGAAGAAGCCAAAAAATTGCTTGAGCAAGGTATGCAAGAAAAAGGCTATACAAAACTTCCTGAAATCACTTTGATTTATAACTCCAGTGACGCGCATAAGAAAGTTGCGCTTGCTGTTGCCGACATGTGGAAGAAAAATCTTGGCATTGACGTGAAAACGGAAAACCAAGAATGGGGCGTATTTATCGAAAACCGTCAAAACCTGAACTATCAAGTGGCTCGTGCCGGCTGGACTGCCGATTACAACGATCCTATGACGTTCATGGATATGTGGGTAACCGGCGGCGGTAACAACGACACTGGTTTTACCAACGAAGAATACGACAAATTGATTGCTGAAGCGAAAACTACTGATAAAGCAGAAACTCGCGATGCGAACTTCTCGAAGGCAGAACAAATCCTGATTAAAGACAATCAAGTTTTGATGCCAATCTACTATTACACTAACGTTTCGGCTGAGAAACCTTACCTTAAAGGTGTAGTTCTTGATTTCAGCGGCGGTGTTGACTACTCCCGCGCATATCTGCTTGAACATTAATTCTAATTAGCATGCATATGCAAGAACGAAGCGAATAGCAACTTCGGGATATATATGTGGGCATTCCATATATATCCCGTTTTTTTTGTGTGCGGCTGTTCCCCAATGATTTCATACTTATACAATTATATGGAATAGACAAAGCTGTTTGTTTCACCTAAAATCGAATTATGTCGAAATTTTATTAGGAGGAGGTGTTAACGGGCATGGTACGTTATGTAGCCAATAAGTTTTTTTTCATGTTGGTTTCGCTATTTATATTGATTTCAGCCACCTTCTTTCTGATGAAAGCCATTCCAGGCGATCCTTTTACATCGGAGAAAAAGGTGCCGCCTGCGATTCAAGAGCGTCTATATGAACAATATGGACTCGACAAGCCCGTCTTTCAGCAGTATGTAAAATATTTAGGTGATATTGTCCAAGGTGATTTTGGCATCTCGATGAAAATGATCAATCAAGATGTATCCAAAATTATCGGCCAAACTTTCTCGGCTTCTCTGAAGCTAGGCGTTGTGGCGATTGTCGTTGCCGTTATCGTCGGGGTAGCTTTGGGGATGCTTGCCGCGTTGTATCATCGTCGACTTATCGATAACGTGGCCATGGTGCTGGCGGTATTGGGTATTGCAGTACCAAGCTTCGTGGTAGCGTCATTACTGCAATATGTCTTTGCTTCAAAACTGCACTGGCTGCCTACAATGGGCTTTAAAGGGCCTTTGTACTACGTATTGCCGGTTGCGGCCTTGACCGCACAGCCGATTGCATTTATCGCTCGTTTGACGCGTTCGAGTATGCTGGAAGTATTGCATGCCGACTATATCAAAACAGCGAAAGCAAAAGGTTTAAGCTGGATGACGATTTTGTTCCGTCACGTTATTCGTAACGGAATTATGCCGGTCGTTACTTATCTTGGACCAATGACGGCCAACATCGTAACGGGTTCGGTCGTTATTGAACAAATTTTCGGTATCGGCGGGATCGGCAAGCAGTTTGTGCAAGCGATCAGCGTTCGTGATTATCCGCTCATTATGGGGATTACGATTTTCTACGGCATCTTGTTGATGTTGGCGCGTTTCATTACGGATATCGCTTACGTCTTCGTTGATCCGCGGATCAAGCTTACGAAAGGGAAGGAGGGATAAAGGATGGATACGAATTCAATTAAAGTGATGACGACTCCGGCCGATCTGACTCCCGATGATTTCCGTAAAATCGGCACGGATGAAAAAGAAGCCGAAGTAATCCAGCGCGAAAGTATTTCCGCTTGGCGCGATGCGTGGCAACGCCTGCGCACTAACAAGATGGCGATGACCGCGCTTGTCGTGTTGCTGTTGATTACGATCACTGCCTTTGTGGGTCCGTTGATTTCAAAATGGGTGCACGGTTATAACTACTATTCCAATGATTTGCTGAATACGAACAAAGGTCCATCCGGTACACACTGGTTCGGGACAGACGATCTCGGACGCGATATGTGGGTACGTACCTGGAAAGGGACGCAAATTTCCCTGCTCGTTGGTTTTGCAGCCGCTTGTATCGATTTGTTTATCGGTGTCATTTATGGTGGCATTATGGGCTACTTCGGCGGCCGTGTTGACGAAATCATGAATAAGTTTTCCGAAATCCTGTATTCCATTCCTTACTTGCTGGTTACCATCCTGTTGCTTGTCGTAATGGAACCAAGTTTGGGAACGATTATTCTGGCTCTGACGATTACAGGCTGGATTAACATGTCTTGGATTGTACGCGGTGAAATTATGCAGCTTAAAAACCGCGAGTTCGTGCTTGCTTCCCGTTCGATGGGTGCCGGTTCCGGACGACTCTTGTTCCGCCACCTGCTGCCGAATGCAGTAGGCCCGATCATCGTTACGGTGACTTTGTCCGTACCTAACGCGATTTTTGCCGAAGCTTTCCTTAGCTTCCTTGGTCTTGGTGTACAGGCACCAATCGCATCACTGGGTTCGATGATCAATGATGCCCTCACAGGCTGGTTGTACTATCCATGGCGTATGCTGTTCCCGGCCATTGTCATCAGTTTGACGATGTTGGCGTTTAATATTTTTGGCGACGGTCTTCGTGACGCGTTGGATCCTAAACTGAAGAAATAGGAGGTGGAATGATGGAGCCGATTTTACAAGTCAAAGATTTGCACGTCTCTTTCCAAGTGAAAGGCGGCGAAGTGAAAGCCGTTCGCGGCATGAACTTTGAAGTAGGTAAAGGAGAAACGGTTGCGATCGTAGGTGAATCCGGCAGCGGCAAGAGCGTAACGGCCCAAACGATCATGCGCCTGATCCCGTCCCCTCCGTCAATCATCAAGCAAGGTGAAATCCTGTTCCAGGGACAGGACCTGCTCAAAAAAAGCATCAAACAGATGGAAGCAATTCGCGGTAAAGATATTGGCATGATTTTTCAGGATCCGATGACCTCTTTGAATCCTACTATTAAAGTAGGCAAACAAATTACTGAAGTACTCATCAAACATCAGAAAATGTCAGCGGGCGAAGCGAAAAAACAGGCCATTGAAATGTTGAAGCTTGTCGGCATTAAAAATGCGGAAGCCCGCTTTAACCAATACCCTCACGAATTTTCCGGCGGTATGCGGCAGCGTGTGATGATAGCGATCGCACTGGCTTGCCGCCCCGCACTGCTGATTGCGGATGAACCGACTACCGCGCTGGACGTTACGATTCAAGCGCAAATCATGGATGTCATGAAGGAGATGCAACAGCGTCTCGGCACATCCATCATTCTGATCACGCATGACCTCGGCGTAGTAGCAGGCATGTGTGACCGGGTTATCGTTATGTATGCCGGCGAAGTAGTGGAAACCGGCACGAAATGGGAAATCTTTAAAAACCCACAGCATCCTTATACGAAAGGCTTGCTCAGATCGATGCCTCGCCTTGACCAGAAGAAGGGGGAGCCGCTCATTCCAATCATCGGTACTCCGCCGGATCTGATCAAGCCGCCGATCGGCTGCCCGTTTGCGGCACGCTGTGATCAGGCTATGAAGATTTGCGAACGCATCGATCCGGGTGCGACTGTATTCAGCGACACCCATATGGCCCGTTGCTGGGATCTTCACCCGATGGCCAAGGAGGGACAGTCGTCATGAGCAAAAACCTGATCGAAGTAGAAGGATTGAAGAAATATTTCAATGTCGGCGGAGGCAATGTGCTTAAGGCCGTCAACAATATCAGTTTTTCGATAGCCGAAGGCGAAACGCTTGGCCTCGTAGGCGAATCGGGCTGCGGCAAATCAACGGCCGGCCGGACGATTCTTCGTTTGTACGAGCCGACGGGCGGAAGCGTACGTTTTAACGGTACGGACATCAATCAGTTGTCGCCACGCAAAATGAAGGCGATGCGTCGCGATATGCAGATGATCTTTCAGGATCCGTACGCTTCGCTTAATCCGCGGTTTACGGTAACCGATATTATCGGCGAAGCTTTGGACATTCACGGAATGGCCGGCTCGCGTGCCGAACGGAAAAAACGGGTGGAAGAGCTGCTTGATATGGTAGGGTTGAACCCGGACCATGCAACGCGGTATCCCCATGAATTTTCCGGCGGACAACGCCAGCGGATCGGGATTGCCCGCGCGCTTGCGGTAAATCCGAAGTTCATCATCTGTGACGAACCGATCTCCGCACTTGACGTATCCATTCAGGCCCAGGTCGTCAACCTGCTTAAAGATCTGCAGGATCGTCTCGGCTTGACCTATCTGTTCATTGCGCATGATTTGTCCATGGTCAAACATATCAGTGACCGCGTTGCCGTTATGTACCTGGGACGAATCGTGGAATTGGCGGAGAGCGAAGAATTGTACGCCAACCCGATGCATCCTTACACCAAAACGTTATTGTCGGCGATTCCGATTCCGGACCCGGAAGTGGAAGCCAATAAGAAGCGGATTTTGCTTGAGGACAGCGCTAACGGTCCGATTACTTCGGCCAAAGATGGGGCTTCAAACGGCGGCGCGTTTGATCTCGACAATTCGGAACTCGTGGAAGTGTCCAAAGGCCACTGGGTATCGATGCCGAATAAATAATATTGTTTCCGGATAAGCCCGGATTCAAATCGTGGAAGCTCCTGCACCGGTTTTTGAGGTGCGGGAGCTTTTTATAATCGGGTAGCTTCAGAAAGCTTATTCCTGTTTAGCGATTATTTGCAGGGTGTGCTATATTTTTATAGAGTCTACCTTTGAGAAGAGACAGGAGGATCGAAACTCTGATGAATATTGTTCAGGAGCCTCTGCCAACCGGGCAACCGCTGGCGGATGCGCTCGTTCAAGATTTTTCACAAGTAAGTCATCTCTATCAATATAACCCGGCTGACGAACATAGCTGGAGCGAAAGGTTAAAATGGCTGGATCAAAGCGACCGGCTTCGTGTAGGCCGGAAAGAGCTTGTGGCACGGCTTCGCGAATTCAATTTGATGCACAATCCGCATGAGGCGGTTACCGGTCATCTGGATCAGTTGGAGCAGCCGGGAACGGCTGTGATCGTAGGGGGACAGCAAAGTGGTCTGTTCACCGGCCCGCTGCTTGTCATCTATAAAGCCGTGACGATCATTAAAGCGGCAAAAGAAGCTGCCTTGAAATTGAACCGTCCGGTCGTACCCGTGTTTTGGATTGCCGGCGAGGATCATGATTGGGACGAAGTCAATCATACTTATGTTTTGTCCCAAGATCTGCAAGTAAAACGAATCCGGATCGCGCATGAGCACGAAAAGGGATTGCCGGTTAGCTGGAGCGAGCTTGGTGCTGAGTCATGGGAACAGGTTGCCGGGGAGCTAGAGCAGTTGCTGCCGGAGACCGAGTTCAAATCGGGTCTGATGGAGTTGTATCGGCACACCGCGGCATCCTCATCCACGCTGAGCGAATCTTTCGCCAAGCTCATGGGGCACTGGTTTGGTAAATACGGACTCGTCCTGCTGGATTCCGCTGATAAGGAATTACGGCGACTTGAAATTCCCGTATTCGAAACGATGATCACACGTAACGACGAGCTTGAAGAAGCATATTTGGAGGCGGCGGACGATATGCTTCGCCTCGGCCACCCGCTTCAAGCGGATGCCCGGGAGAACGGGGCCAATCTGTTCTACATACATGAGGGTGAGCGATTGCTGCTATTTAAGCAGGACGGCAAGTTCTGCGACCGGAAAGGGAAGGTCGTTCTGACGAAACAGGAGCTCCTTGATCGACTGCATGATCATCCCGAGCGTTTCAGCAACAATGTATTGACCCGGCCTCTGATGCAGGATTCGCTGCTTCCGGTCCTTGGTACGGTACTGGGGGCCGGTGAAATTGCCTACTGGGGCTTGACCCGTGGGGCGTTCCTGCGTCTGGATATGCAAATGCCGATCCTGCTCCCCCGGGAATCCTTTACGCTGCTGGAAGGTACGCTTCAGAAGCATATGGATAAATACAGTCTCCGCTGGGAGGATGTCAAGGATCGGGAGGTATTTCAAGCCAAACGCGAGGCTTGGCTCTCCGGACAGGATGCGCTTCATCTTTCCGAGCGATTTGATGAAATCAAGCAGGCATTTACCGGCATGTACGACCCATTGATCGAACAGTTGGGCGGCATTCAAGCCGGTTTGACCAAGCTCGGTAACGCCAACCGGGATAAAATCATCGATCAGATCGATTATTTGCGCGGGAAAGCAAAGGATGCGCTTGAAAAAGGGAATGAAGCCGGGCTGCGGCATTTCGACCGGATCGAGCTTTCCCTCTTTCCGCTCGGTAAACCGCAGGAACGGGTTTATAACATATTTTATTACTTGAACCGCTACGGAAGTAACTGGATTGACGACTTGGCAGTAATTCCTTATGATGTAACGGGAAAGCACCGGATTATATATTTGTAGGAGGAATGAATCATGAGTTCTGCGCTTCAAAACAGCATTGTTGCGGATTTGAAATTAGCCCCGGAAGGGCATTTGAAAATTGACTGGGTAGAAGCCCATATGCCGGTGCTTGGACGCATCCGGAAGCAGTTCGAGGCGGAGCAGCCTTTTAAAGGTTTGAAAGTTGCCATTTCGTTGCACTTGGAGGCCAAAACCGCTTATCTGGCTAAAGTGGTTCAAGCGGGTGGTGCCGAAGTGACGATTACGGGCAGCAACCCGTTGTCTACTCAAGACGACGTATGCGCGGCGCTTGTGGAGGACGGAGTCACCGTTTTTGCAAAATATAATCCGGACCCTGCGGAATATAAGGAACTTATGGTTCGTGCGCTTGAAACCAAACCGGACCTGATTATCGACGACGGCGGCGATCTCGTCACGATTTTACATTCCGAGCGTCCCGATCTGCTTGAAAATGTCCGCGGCGGTGCCGAAGAAACAACGACCGGGATTTTACGGCTCAAAGCGATGGATAAAGAAGGGAAACTGAAATTCCCGATGGTTGCCGTCAACGATGCCTATTGCAAATATTTGTTCGATAACCGCTACGGAACGGGACAATCCGTATGGGACGGAATTAACCGGACCACCAATCTGGTTGTAGCCGGCAAAACGGTTGTCGTTGTAGGCTATGGCTGGTGCGGCAAAGGCGTGGCCATGCGGGCGAAAGGACTTGGCGCCAACGTCATCGTAACCGAGGTGGATGCGATTAAAGCGGTTGAAGCCTATATGGACGGCTTCCGCGTTATGCCGATGCTTGAAGCGGCTAAGATCGGCGACTTCTTCGTGACGGTTACCGGTAACCGCGACGTTATTCGCGGCGAACATTACGATGTGATGAAGGACGGCGCGATTCTGTCCAATGCCGGACACTTCGACGTGGAAGTAAACAAGCCGGAACTTGCGGAGCGTTCCAGCTCCGTGCGGACGGTACGCCGCAACATCGAGGAATACCAGCTGAAGGACGGCCGTAAGATGTATGTCCTTGCGGAAGGGCGTCTCGTCAATCTCGCCGCCGGTGACGGACATCCGGCCGAAATCATGGATATGACGTTTGCGTTGCAAGCATTGTCGCTAAAATACGTGAACGAGCAGTATGAACAAATCGGTAAAACGGTAGTCAATGTGCCATATGAGCTCGATGAACAGGTGGCCCGCTTCAAGTTGGAAAGCCTGGGAATGGGCATTGATTCATTATCCGATGAACAACGCGCTTACCTTGACAGTTGGCAAGAACATTAAGATATAAACATACGTGCACGGCCCTTCCCTCGTCATAGTGGGAGGGGCTTTTTTGCGTTGCAATCAGGAGTTTTCCGGGCGTTCGGACGTACTTCAGGACACCCCCTCTCCAGATCAGGGCGATTTTACCAATAAAAAAAGTTTGAACATTAGAAGGATTTTGCCTTTGCATGCAGAATAAATACTATTCATAGTGGTGGAAAGTGGGTTAAAGTGGGGGAAAGAGGTAAGGAGTGAGCTAACCAATGTTTATGGGGGAATTCCAACATAGCATTGACGAGAAAGGCCGGATTATTATCCCGGCTAAGTTTCGTGATCTCCTTGGAAGCTCTTTTGTCGTTACCCGCGGCCTGGACCAGTGCCTTTTCGTATACCCTTTGCAGGAGTGGGAAGTACTGGAACAGAAGCTGAAAGCTCTGCCGCTGATGAAATCCGATGCGCGTGCGTTTACCCGGTTTTTTTTCTCCGGTGCGACGGAATGCGAGTGGGATAAACAGGGAAGGGTAAATTTACCCTCCAATTTAAGGCAGTACGCCAAGCTGGAGAAGGATTGCGTTGTCCTCGGCGTGTCGAACCGGGTAGAAATTTGGAGCCGGGATACGTGGGAACAGTACTTTCAGCAATCCGAGGATACTTTTAACGAAATTGCAGAAAAGCTGGTTGACTTTAATTTCGACTTATAAAACTTATGAAAACCGGGCAGCTCAAATCGCAAGATACATAATGCTTGACCCGGGTCGGTCTGGAGGGCTGCAGTCTTGTTTCATCACATCACGGTGCTTAAGAAAGAAGCGACAGAAGGGCTGCGCATTAAGCCGGACGGTATTTACGTAGATTGTACATTAGGCGGCGGCGGGCACAGTTCGGTCATTTTGTCCGAGCTTGGCGAAGGCGGAAGATTGATTGCCTTTGATCAGGACGATTGGGCGCATGACAATGCCAGCGAACATCTTGGCTCTTACGGTGATAAGCTGACGCTGGTAAAAAGCAATTTCCGCCATTTGCAGCAGAAACTGCTTGAGCTGGACGGCATTCCACGGCATGACGGGGTCCCGCAGGTGGACGGCATTTTGTTCGATCTAGGGGTTTCGTCTCCCCAGTTTGATGAAGGGGAGCGCGGATTCAGTTATAACGCCGATGCTCCGTTGGATATGCGGATGGACCAATCCGCGACGCTGACGGCGAAAGAGATCATTAACGAATGGCCGGAACGCGAAATTGCTCGTATTTTGTTTCAATATGGCGAGGAAAAGTTCTCGAGACGGATCGCAAAAGTCATTGTGGAGAAAAGGCAGGCGTCTCCGATCGAGACGACGGGCCAATTGGTCGAGTTGATAAAGGAAGGTATACCGGCAGCGGCTCGCCGGACTGGCGGGCATCCCGCCAAACGCAGCTTTCAGGCTTTGCGGATCGCGGTGAATGATGAACTGGGCGCTTTGGAAGAAGGGCTGCACGCGGCTGTCCGTTGCCTTGCGCCGGAAGGAAGAGTATCGGTCATTACTTTTCATTCGCTCGAAGACCGAATTTGCAAACAGATTTTTGCAAGTTATGTAGAAAAATGCACCTGCCCGCCTGATTTTCCGATGTGCGTGTGCGGAGGCAAAGGATCATTGAAACTGATTAACCGGAAACCTATGGTTCCTTCGGATGAGGAACTGGAGCAAAATCCGCGGGCGCGCTCGGCAAAGCTGCGCGTAGCGGAGAAATTGCAATCTAAAGCGGAGGACATGTGAAATGGCTTATACACGGGGGAATCTTGCTGTAAAAGAGAAAACGGCGGAACGTGGACTACAGTCTCCGCGGTACCGTGAAACGACAAAAGTAGTAACACGGCGTTCGCCTCTTCCCGTTAAGGAGAAGCTGCTTTACCTGGTTACCATACTGTTTTGCGTGGGTGTCATGGGCGGCCTGTTGTGGCAAAATGCCAATCTCTACAACATCAAACGGCAGATGTACAATTTGGATGCCGAAATGCAGGCGATTACCGTAGAAGTGAAGGAATTGTCCGTGCAGAAGGAAAAGCTGGAGGAAGAAATTCCGGAAAAGGCAGCCGCGCTTGGCTACGTGGAACAACAAGAAGGTTTCCATATTCAGGTTCCGTCAAATTCGCAAGCAAACGGATCGGTGGATGAAGTGACCACCGCCAAAAAATAAGGATTTAAAGAGGTTTAGCGATGATCAAGAGAATAAGACTTCGGACACTGCTGATAGGGGGATGTATTACCCTCTTTTTTGCTGTATTGATGGGGAGAGTGTTTTGGCTCCAGGTCGTTGAAGCCGATTTCTGGCAGGGACACGCCGAAGAACTCTGGTCCAAAAAGAAAATTCTCCCGGCTACCCGGGGGACGATCACTGACCGGAACGGAGATGTTCTGGCCGTGGATGCACCCGCGTATACGGTGGCCATAAATCCCAAGCTAATTAATGAGCTGGATCTGAAAAATGAAGTAGTGGACGGGTTGAACAGGTTGCTTGGCAAAGACAAGGGAGAACTTGAGCAGTTGGTAACTGCCAAGAAGAAGGACGGCCAATTTTACTCCCAGCGCGAAGTCCGCAATGAAGGCTGGAAGATCGATCAGGAATTACGGGATCAGGTGGAAGCTTTCGCGAAGGAATTGAAGGAGAAGCATAAACTGGACGATGCGGGCATTTACCTGGTCAAAGAACAAAAACGCTATTATCCTAAAAATAGTCTGGCTGCACATGTGCTGGGATATACGGATCGGGAAGGGAATGCGGTTTCCGGGCTTGAAGCCTATTATGACGAGGAGCTTAAAGGACAAAACGGCTCCATTGAATATAAGAGCGACGGCAGAGGGATCGAGATTCCCAAAGCGAGCGAAATCTATAACCCCGTAAAGAATGGCAAGAACATCCAGCTGACGATTGACGATACAATCCAGTATTATATCGAAGAAGCGATGAAGGAAGCTTTCGATGAGTTAAAGCCGATCAGTATGACGGTCATCGCAGCCGATCCGAAGACGATGGACATTTTGGGAATGGCCAATCTGCCCACTTATAATCCGAATGAATACTGGATAGATGTAGATCAGAAAAATTTCTACAATCACGCGATTAAGTCGGTTTATGAGCCGGGCTCGACGTTCAAGATCGTCACCTTGGCCGGAGCCGTCCAGGAAGGACTGTTCAATCCGAATGCCACATATTTATCGGGAAGCATCCGGGTGCCGGGGCAAACGATCCATGACTTGAAGCGCTCCGGTTGGGGTCAAATCAGTTACATTGAAGGGGTTAAGCGTTCAAGTAACGTAGCTTTCGTCAAATTGGGCTATGAGATGCTTGGACCGGATCGTCTTAAGGAATATGTCGATAGCTTCGGCTTCGGGCAAAAGACCGGGATCGAGCTTCCCGGAGAAGCCAAGGGTGTCGTAACTCCGGAGCAACAGGCGGACTTTGCGGCGATGGCCTATGGTCACGGTAAGCTGCTGGTTACTCCGCTGCAGCAGGTAGCTGCGGTCGCGGCCGTGGCAAACGGAGGCAAGCTGCTGGAGCCGCATATCGTGAAGTCGATTACCGATCCGCAAACCGGAGAAACCGTTACGACCCAAGCCAAGGAGATCCGACAAATTCTTACCCCGGATAAGGCGAAGGAAGTCGGCGGCTATCTGGAACAGGTCGTATCCGACCGGAAAATCGGGACTGGGCGTCATGCCTATATCGAAGGTTATCGGGTTGCGGGGAAAACAGGAACAGCGGTAAAACCGGTGAACGGGGTATATGATTATACCAAACAGGTTATATCGTTTATCGGCTATGCCCCGGTGGATGATCCCAAAATCGCCATCCTGGTATTGATCGATGAGCCGAAGGACTCGGAGCTTGGCGGCGGTGCTGCCGCTGCGCCGGTGTTCCAGAAGATCGCCAATCAGACGCTTCAGTATTTGGGCGTGCCTAAAAAGATGGAAAATACGGCGGCTAAAAGCGGGCAAGTAAGCAATAGCGGGCAAAAAACGCCGGATTTAAAAGATCTGTCCCTGCAGGAAGCGAAAAATCTGCTCGGCAGCAAGGGGATTTCTTACGCGACGCTAGGTAGCGGCAAAGAACTGGTGTCCCAGTTTCCTAAGGCGGGGAGTACTCTAAAGGCTGGCCAGCATATGTATCTCCTGACCGAGGAAGGGAAAGCGATGACGATTCCGAATCTCAAAGGAGAGTCGCTTCGTGAAGCGATGGAGCTTCTATCTGCGCTCCAAGTATCGGTGACGGCGGAAGGCGAAGGATATGTCGTTTCGCAAACCGCCTCGGAAGAAGGCGGCCAGCGAAAGGTTCATCTGGTTCTGGAGCCTCCGGTCAAGCAAGCCGGAGATAGCGTCCAAGATGACGCCGCCGATGAGGCGGAGGAATATGAAAATACCGATGAGGCATCCGGCTCTTCTCCATAGCTTGTTCTAACCCCTGTTTGTCCTGAATATTCATGTGATGAGATAACCATGTGTCAGGATGAACAGGGGGGCAATCGATGAGAATATCCAAAGTTATTGTCCGGCGGAGGCTGTTGTTGCTGCTAACGCTGCTTTGTCTGCTATTTGCAGCTCTCGCGGTCCGGCTTGCGTATGTACAAATCGGCAAGGGCGCCGAATTGTCGGCCAAGGCGGAAGACTCATGGCGGCGCAATATTCCTTACTCCGCCAAGCGGGGCGAAATTACGGACCGTAACGGTAGTGTGCTGGCCTACAATATTACGACGCCGACGGTTATGGCGATTCCCGTTCAGGTTAAAAAGCCCGAGACGACGGCCCGGAGTTTGGCGCCTTTGCTCGGTATGAGCGAGGAGTCCGTATTAAAAGCGATCACCAAAAAACAATCCATAGTCAGGCTGCAACCCGGCGGACGCAAAATTACGATGGAAAAGGCGCAGCAAATTCGTGATTTGGCTCTTCCGGGTATTGTCGTTGCCGAGGACAATAAAAGGTATTATCCTTATGGAGGGCTTGCCGCCCATATCCTCGGTTTTACGGGGGGATATAACCAGGGACTCACGGGAGTCGAAAGCAAGTATGAGAGCGAACTGAGCGGCATGAACGGCAGTGTCTCTTATTTGTCGGATGCCGGGGGCAGGCTGATGCCGGGCTCTTCGGAAAAATACGCGGAGCCGAAAGACGGTCTGAACCTTACGCTGACGATCGATAAATCGATTCAAAGCATCATGGAACGAGAATTGGATCAAGCGATGGCCAGGCTTCAAGCCAATTCTGCCCTGTCCATCGCGATGAACCCCAAAACCGGAGAAATTCTCGCGATGGCGGCAAGACCGGGCTATGACCCGGCCGAGTATCAGGAGGTGAAGGCGGAGGTTTATAATCGCAATCTGCCGATCTGGATGACTTACGAGCCGGGTTCAACGTTCAAGATCATCACGCTGGCAGCCGCGTTGGAAGAGAAGAAAGTAAGTCTTCTGCACGAGCGGTTTTTCGATCCAGGGTTCGTTAAGGTAGGGGGCGCAACGCTACGCTGCTGGAAAAGAGGCGGGCACGGCAGCCAGACTTTTCTGCAGGTGGTGGAGAATTCCTGCAACCCCGGGTTTGTGGCGCTGGGCCAACGGCTGGGTAAAGAAACCTTGTTTAAATATATCCGGGAATTTGGTTTCGGCACCAAAACCGGGATCGATCTTGCCGGAGAGGAAAACGGCATCCTGTTTAAACTGTCCCGGGTCGGCCCGGTGGAACTGGCCACGACGTCTTTCGGGCAGGGGGTGTCGGTGACGCCTATCCAGCAGATTACGGCCGTATCGGCCGCGATCAACGGCGGGAAGCTGTATAAGCCTTACGTAGCCAAATCCTGGACCAACCCGGAAACCGGTGAGGTAGTTTACACGAACGAGCCGGAAATGGTCCGGCAGGTCATTTCAGAGAATACGTCCAAACAGGTCCGGGAAGCGCTGGAAAGCGTAGTGGCGAACGGAACGGGGGGCAACGCGTTTATCGACGGCTACCGTGTCGGCGGAAAAACGGGAACCGCGCAAAAAGTAATCAATGGACGTTACTCGCAAAATGAGCATATCGTCTCGTTTATCGGCTTTGCGCCTGCAGACGACCCTCAAATCGTCGTATATACGGCGGTGGATAATCCTCAGGGCATTCAGTTCGGCGGCGTTGTGGCGGCTCCGATCGTCCGCAACATCATGAAGGACGCCTTGGAGTATATGCAAATTCAGCCCCGCAAGGATCAGGTTGCCAAGAAGTATAAATACGGCGAAACTCCGGTCGTTACTGTCCCTGATTTGATCGGGCATACGGCTCAGGAGATTTACGAGGATCTGAATATGAATTTCAACCTTGCCAAATCGGGAGCGGGGAATATCGTGATCAATCAGGCGCCTAAAGCCGGTACGCGAGTGGATAAGGGATCGACGATCCGGATTTATATGGGCAGCGAAGCGGATGCGGAACAAAGTCATAATCATGAAACTAGTGAATAAAATTCCTGAACTTCGCCTTTTTTGGTGATAATATGGATAGTGGCGTTTTGAATATTGACGGAGGGGTAACTTATGCGGCTTAAAGATTTAGCAAATTATATCATAGCGTCGGAAATACGAGGGGACGCAGAAGTCGAGTGCGGCGGCATTTCCATTGATTCACGAAAAATCCAGCCAGGCGATTTGTTTCTTTGCTTGCCGGGCCATACGGTAGACGGGCATGACTATGCCCGGAGGGCTGCCGACCAAGGGGCTGTTGCGCTCGTAGTACAGCGATGGCTGGAGAATGTCGAGCTGCCGCAACTTAAAGTGAAAGACAGCCGGCTTGCGATGGCGGTGCTGGGCAATGTGTTTTTCGGTTCGCCAAGCTCGCAAATGAAAATAATCGGGGTTACGGGTACGAACGGGAAGACGACAACAACCTATCTGATCGAGCGAATTCTTGAAGATCAAGGAAAGAGCACAGGACTGATCGGGACGATTCAACGCAAGTTTGCCGGCCAGACATTTCCGATGTCGGGTACGACGCCGGAATCCCTTGACCTTCAGCGTTATCTTCATGAAATGCAGGAAGCTAAAGCCGAGTATTGCGTTATGGAAGTATCTTCGCATGCCCTGGACCAGGGTCGTGTAAAAGGAACAAGATTCCGTACGGCGATTTTCACGAACCTGACGCAAGACCATCTGGACTACCATCACTCGATGGAGGAGTACCGCGGTGCCAAAGGGCTGTTCTTTTCACGGCTCGGAAACACCTATGATCCTGCTTCCGATCTTCGCAGCTATGCGGTGTTGAATGCCGACGATCCGGCTTCGGTTTATTTTGCCAAGCAGACTGCGGCGGAGACGATTACTTACGGAGTGGAGCATGAGGCGGATGTGCGTGCCTCGAACATTTCGATCACCGCGAGAGGGACCTCCTTCCATGTCGAAACCTTTCGGGGAAGTGCCGACATCATGCTGAGAATGGTCGGGAAATTTAATGTTTACAATGCGCTGGCGGCGATATCCGCAGCATTGTTGGAAGAAATCCCGCTAGCAGCAATCAAAGACAGCCTCGAATCGATCAAAGGCGTGGAGGGGCGCGTTGAGGCCGTAGATGAAGGCCAGGACTTCGCGGTGATTGTCGACTATGCGCATACGCCTGACGGCTTGGAAAATGTATTGAACACGGTAAACGAGTTTGCTAAGGGCCGCGTCATAAGCGTCTTCGGTTGCGGCGGAGACCGGGACCGGACGAAACGCCCGATTATGGGTAAAATCGCCGCCCGCTTATCTAATCACGTGATCGTGACTTCCGATAATCCGCGGACGGAGAATCCGGATCTTATTTTGAAAGATATCGAAGATGGATTGAAAGAGGATCAGGTGCCGGGCGACCGTTATGAGCTCATCGTAGACCGTCGCGAAGCCATTCAAAAGGCTATTGAAATGGCAAGCCCCGAAGATGTAGTATTGATTGCGGGGAAAGGCCATGAAACCTACCAGTTGATCGGAAAAGAAGTGCACGATTTCGACGACCGGATCGTGGCTAAAGAAGCGATAAGGGGTTTAGACAAGTGATAAAACGAAAATTAGCGGAACTTGCCGCCATGTGTGGCGGCTACGTCGCAAACGCCGGCGATTCCGATATCATCATAGAAGGAGTCGTTACCGACTCGCGCAAAATTACGCCGGGATGTTTGTTCATCCCGCTGGCCGGCGAACGGTTTGACGGTCATGACTTTGCCGCCGACTGTCTCCATGCCGGCGCGGCAGCCGTCCTATGGGCTGCGTCCAAAGGGACTCCACCGGGTCCGGGCATCATCGTCGAGGATACGCTGGAAGGTATGCAGGCGATGGCGAAGAGTTATCTTGCAGCTTGCGGCACGAAAGTGGTAGGCATTACGGGCAGCAACGGAAAGACGACGACCAAGGATCTTGTTTTCTCGCTGCTTGCCACGACGTATAAGGTTCACAAGACGCAAGGGAACTTTAACAACCATATCGGTTTACCGCTGACGATTCTGGCTATGCCCGAGGATAGCGACATCGCCGTGCTGGAGATGGGGATGAGCGGGCGGCACGAAATCGAACTGCTGTCACAGCTGGCTGAGCCGGAAACCGCCATCGTCACCAATATCGGTGAGGCGCATCTGCTTCAACTCGGCTCCAGGCACGAAATCGCCCGTGCCAAACTTGAGATTTTGTCGGGCATGAAGCCGGGAGGGCTGTTTGTCTATAATGGGGACGAACCTCTTATCAAGGAGGTATTGGCCGAGCCCGCTACCGCCAAGCCGGACGGCTTGAGAACGATGACCTTCGGCCTTGGCGGCGACAATGACGATTATCCGAGCGGTATCATGTTCATGGAGGACAAAACGGTGTTCACCTCCCGGGCGGGCGGAAGCACGTCTCTAGAATTGCCGCTGCTTGGCGAGCATAATGTGGTCAATGCGTTGGCGGCCCTTGCGGTTGCCCGGCATTACGGAGTATCCGAGGCGAATCTTGCGGAAGGGCTGAGCCGTGTCCAGTTAACGGGAATGCGGATTGAAACGGTTGTCGGAGCCAGCGGGATTACGATTCTGAACGATGCTTACAATTCGAGTCCGATCGCGGTGAAAGCCGCAATTGGCGTTCTTGAGAAAAAACGGGGTTACCGGAAAAAGATTGCCGTGCTTGGGGATATGCTGGAGCTCGGGGCTGCGGAGGAGGATTTTCACCGCGAAGTCGGCAGATTTCTTGCGCCGGAGAAGGTGGATCTATTGTTTACTTACGGCCCGCTTTCCGAGAAAATCGCGGAAGGCGCAGCAGAAAGATTGGAACCAGGCACCATTTTTGCATATCATGATAAAAGTGAGCTTATTAAAATGCTGATTTCCATGCTGCATCCCAAGGATGTACTGCTTGTGAAGGCTTCGCGCGGAATGAAGCTGGAAGAAGTCGTCGACGCAGTCAAAAATAGCAGATTAGAGCAATAATACCGGCGAAAGGGGGGTGATCCCATGGACTTTGGACTTATACTTTTAACGATCGGCGTATCTTTCATTTTAGCGGTGATCTCGGCCCCTTTGCTGATTCCTTTGCTGCGGCGGATGAAATTCGGACAGCAGATTCGCGGCGAGGGGCCGCAGAGCCATCAAAAAAAAGCGGGAACGCCGACAATGGGCGGAATCGTCATTATTTTGGCGTTTACACTGGCTTTCTTAAAATTTTCCGTAATCAACACGGATTTTTATGTATTGCTTGTAGCGACGCTCGGTTTCGGATTAGTCGGATTTCTGGACGACTATATCAAAATCGTGTTTAAGCGATCTCTGGGATTAACGCCCAAACAAAAAATGTTCGGACAACTGTTGTTCGCCGGAATTGTCTGCGCGTTGCTGATTTCGGAAGGACACAGTACGGCCATCGGCATTCCGGGCACGCAGATTTCTTTTGACTGGGGAGCCTGGTTCTATTATCCGTTTATCATCGTGATGATGCTGGCTATCAGCAACGCGGTCAATTTTACCGACGGGCTGGACGGCTTGCTCTCCGGTGTTAGCGCAATTGCGCTGGGAGCTTATGCAGTAATCGCCATGCAGGCCACGTCCCTTCCGGCCGCGGTTTGCGCGGCGGCCATGATCGGCGCGGTGCTGGGCTTTCTCGTGTTTAACGCGCATCCGGCCAAGGTGTTCATGGGCGATACGGGCTCGCTCGGGATCGGCGGGGCTATCGCAGCCATCGCGATCGTCACCAAAAGTGAACTGCTGTTTCTCGTCATCGGCGGAATATTCGTGATTGAAATGTTATCCGTCGTCCTGCAGGTCGTATCGTTTAAAACCCGCGGGAAACGAATCTTTAAAATGAGTCCGATCCACCATCACTTCGAATTGTCGGGTTGGTCGGAATGGCGCGTTGTCGTCACGTTTTGGGCTGTCGGCCTGCTGCTGGCGGGAATTGGACTTTATTTGAACAAGGGGCTGTAGAAATGAAACATCCAGATGAATACCGGGGACGCCAGGTGGTTGTTCTCGGTCTAGCGAAAAGCGGCGTACAAGTTGCAAAAACCCTTTACCGGAGCGGCGCGGTCGTCACGGTCAACGATAGAAAGGCGAGGGAAGACAGTCCCGAAGCATCCGAACTGGAGGCTTTGGGAATTTCTGTTGTATGCGGGGGTCATCCCGACGGCCTGATCCATCCCGGTGTGGAACTGGTCGTCAAAAATCCCGGTATCCCTTATAACGCACCTCCTGTAGCTAAGGCACTGGAGCTGGGCATTGACATTGTAACCGAGGTTGAAGTTGCCTATCATCTGGCAAAAGCGCCGATGATTGGTATTACCGGCTCCAACGGCAAAACGACTACCACGACGTGGATCGGTAAAATGCTTGAAGCGGCAGGGCTGTCGCCGATTGTAGCAGGGAACATAGGCACACCGCTTTGTGCCGCCGCGGAAACGGCTGAAGCGGACGACAGACTGGTTGTCGAGCTCAGCAGTTTCCAGTTAAAAGGGACCCAGGAATTCCGGCCTGCGGTAGCTGTTCTGCTCAATGTAGCCGAGACGCATCTGGACTATCATGGAACGATGGAGGACTATATCTCCTCCAAAGCCAAGCTTTTCACCAATCAAACGGCATCCGACACGGCCGTCATCAATTGGGACGACCCCGTTTGCCGGGAACTGGTGCCTTATATCAAGGCCAAACTTCTCCCGTTCTCCATGACGGAGGAACTGCGTACGCCCGGTGTATACGTTCAGCCCGCTTATATTCCGGATGTGCAGGATGGATTAAGCCGCAGCATCATTTACCGCGATGAAGAAGGCCGGGAGCACGTGATTATCGATACAACTGAAATCGGCCTGCCAGGCCGCTTCAACGTGGAGAACGCGCTGGCGGCGGTGGCAGCTTCTTTGGCAGCCGGAGCTGCGCCGGAGGCGCTGGCAGAGCCCCTTCGCCAATTTCGCGGCGTGGAACACCGTCTTGAGTTTGTGGAGACGAAAGACGGCGTAACCTACTACAATAACTCCAAAGCTACGAACTCCAAAGCTACCGTGATGGCGCTCGGCGCGTTGGATCGACCGATCGTTCTCATTGCCGGCGGGCTCGACCGCGGCTCGGATTATATGGAGCTGCTTCCCGTTTTCAAAGAGAAGGTAAAGGCCGTAGTGGCTATTGGTCAAACGAAAGAGAAAATAGGGCAGGTAGCCACGCTTGCGGGTCTAACCGAGATCGTGCTGGTCGATACTGGTGACAGTGCCGCCGAGACGCTGCGCACCGCGATCAGGAAGGCCGCCGGCCTGGCGAAGCAAGGCGACATTGTTTTGCTTTCTCCGGCCTGCGCGAGTTGGGACATGTTCTCGTCCTATGAAGAGCGTGGACGCATTTTTAAAGAGGCGGTGCATACCCTTTAAGTAGAGGGGTGGAAAAGCCCCTACTTTCTTAACAAGAGGTGGCTTCCGCGATGGGCAAGAGCCGTTCTGCACCGGATTTTTGGTTAATGGCCAGCATTTTCGGCTTGCTGGCAATCGGAATTGTGATGGTTTACAGCGCGGGTTCGGTACTCGCTTTCCATGATTACGGCGATTCGTTTTATTTTGTAAAACGTCAGGTTCTGTTCGCCGTGCTGGGCCTCGTTGCCATGTTTTTCACGATGAATGTGGATTACCGGATCCTGAAAAAATACGCCAAGCTTCTGCTCCTGATCTGCTTCGGCTTGCTCGTCATCGTGCTGATTCCCGGTATTGGCGTTGTTCGCGGCGGTGCCCGCAGTTGGCTCGGCATCAGTTCGTTCGGCATCCAGCCTTCCGAATTTATGAAGCTGGGCATGATCCTGTTTCTTTCCTATTGGCTGAGTAAAGAAGATTACAGAATCACGCATTTTACTAGAGGCCTGCTGCCGCCGCTTGGCGTCATGGGCGCCGCTTTCGGCCTCATTATGCTGCAGCCGGATTTGGGCACGGGTACGGTCATGCTGGGAGCGGCGCTGCTGATCGTTTTCACGGCCGGAGCGAAGATCAAGCATTTGGCGGGACTTGCTGCTGTAGGCGCACTGGGCTTTGTCGGGTTAATCCTGGCTGCACCCTACCGGCTGCAGCGGATCACGGCGTTTCTTGACCCTTGGTCCGATCCGTTGGGGGCGGGCTATCAAATCATTCAATCGCTGTATGCGATCGGTCCGGGCGGCCTGGCCGGATTGGGACTGGGCATGAGCCGGCAAAAATACAGTTATGTGCCGGAGCCGCAAACGGATTTTATTTTCTCGATTCTGGCGGAAGAGCTGGGCTTTATCGGAGGTTTGCTGGTTTTAATGTTGTTCTTGATTCTTGTGTGGCGCGGCATGAGGGTAGCGATGACGGTTGACGACATGTTCGGCAGTTTGCTGGCGGTCGGCATCGTCGGCATGGTCGGCGTTCAAGTCGTCATCAATATCGGCGTTGTCATTGGCCTCATGCCTGTCACGGGCATCACCCTGCCGCTCATCAGTTACGGGGGCTCTTCCCTGACGTTGATGCTGACGGCACTTGGTATTCTACTTAATTTATCCCGTTATGCGAGGTGAGTATATGCGCGTCGTACTGAGCGGCGGCGGCACGGGTGGACACATTTATCCCGCGCTGGCCGTAGCAAGCAGATGTGCCGAGGAATTTCCCGGAGCCGAATTTTTATATGTCGGCGGTCAGAGAGGGCTGGAAAGCTCCCTGGTTCCGAAATCGGGCATTCCTTTTAAAGCGATTGATATTACCGGCTTCCGGCGGAAGCTGTCATTTGAAAATATGAAAACCGTCATGCGGTTCCTGAAAGGCGTGCGGAGCTCCAAGCAAATGCTTCGCGAATTCAAGCCCGACGTGGTGATCGGAACAGGCGGATATGTTTGCGGTCCGGTGGTTTATGCCGCAGCCAAGCTCGGCATTCCAAGCATCATTCACGAACAGAATGCGGTGCCGGGATTGACGAACCGTTTTCTAAGCAAATACGTCTCTACAGTAGCGGTTAGTTTTGAAGGATCGGAGGCCGCTTTTGCCGGAGCAAAAAATATTTTGTATACGGGAAATCCGCGGGCTACCACCGTGTTTGAAGCTGATAAAAATAAAGGCTTTGAATCCCTTGGACTGCCTAAAAGCAGTTCTATTGTGCTTGTAGTGGGAGGGAGCCGCGGAGCGAAAGCGATCAATGAGGCGATGGTCGGAATGGCCCCTTATTTACAGGAGCTGGATCAGCTTTCTTTTGTTTATGTGACCGGGGACAATTACTATACACCGACCCTGGAGGCCATCACAGCCAATCTTGGGGGGATCCCGGAGAATTTGCAGGTGTTGCCTTACGTGCATAATATGCCGGAGGTACTGGCCGCCACATCCTTGATCATTAATCGTGCGGGAGCTTCGTTTTTGGCCGAAATGACCTCACTGGGAATTCCATCAATCCTGATCCCGTCGCCGAATGTGACGAACAACCATCAGGAGAAGAATGCCAGAACGATGGAACAAGCGGGTGCGGCTCAAGTCATTTTGGAACCGGATCTCAGCGGGAATGTTCTTTTCAAGACAGTAAAAGAAATCATGCAAAACAAGACCCGCCATAACTCTATGTCGGAGTCTTCAAAACGGCTCGGCAAACCGGATTCCGCTCATCTGATCGTTCAGGAAATGCGGCGGCTTGCCGGGGCTATACATTCATAATCTGCTGCCAAGCTCCGGGCTGGGCGATTGTCACACTCTCCATATGGAAGGCATAAGATACCCTATAAATCGTGACATTCTTAACTTTATGGGGATCGGGAAGAGGAACGCGTTTCTTCCTTGGTCTTTCGCGGACCCGGGCGCCGGCTTTCAGCCGGGCGGCACAACCGGACTATCCATGCCTTCGCAGGCTGGGTATAGATCCGGCATGTTTATCAGGGAGGGATTTTGCGATGCAGCAGTGGATATCGAAACTAACACACCAAGAAGTCGGAACGGTTATGCCAGACGAGCCGATGTCGAAATATACAACATGGAAAATCGGCGGTCCCGCTGATGCCTTGATCGTTCCCGAGAACAAATTCCAGCTGGCAACCCTCATCCGCCTGCTAAATGAAGAGCAGATTCCATGGATGATGATCGGCAAAGGCTCCAACATGCTCGTCTCAGATAAAGGCGTCCGCGGCGCCGTTATTAAGCTGGGCGACGAATTGGAGAAGATCGAGTTCAACGGAACGGAAATTGAGGCCGGTGGAGGCGCATCCTTCGTAAGATTAAGCATTATGGCCGGGAAACAGGGGTTAACCGGTCTGGAATTTGCCGGCGGAATACCCGGAACAGTAGGGGGAGCCGTGTATATGAATGCCGGCGCTCATGGGTCCGATGTGTCACGCATATTCAAATCCGCTGAAATTGTTCTGGAGACAGGTGAATTGGTAACTTGCAGCGCTGAGGATATGGAGTTTGCATACCGCCATTCCATGTTGCACGAGCGGCGCGGAATTGTGGCCCAGGCTCACTTTTCGCTTGAGGCGGGCGATCGTTTGGAAATTGCGGCAGCCATGGCGGCTTACAAGGACCGGCGGCGCAAAACCCAGCCGCTACAGCAGCCATGCGCAGGGAGTGTATTCCGAAATCCGCCTGGCGATCATGCGGCCAGACTGATAGAAGCCGCAGGATTAAAAGGCCTGAGCGTAGGCGGCGCCGAAGTATCCACATTGCACGCCAACTTCATCGTCAATACCGGGCAAGCGACAGCAGAGGACGTTCTTAGGCTCATGGAGCAAATCAAAGCCACCATCGCTTCCAAATATGAAGTCGCACTGGTGCCGGAGGTCTTCTTCGTGGGTGAACGGTAAACTCGGAGGTGATACATTGGACAAATTGGTGATCGAAGGCGGGAGACCCCTATCAGGATCCATTCGTATCCATGGAGCGAAAAATGCCGCACTGCCGATTATGGCGGCGAGCCTGCTTGCTGAAGGCAAGGTGCAACTTCGAAATGTCCCCCGTCTGCTCGATATTGACGTCATGCTAGGCATTCTGAACCGTTTGGGCTGCACGGCGTCCCATAGAGACGATACGATTATTGTGGATTCGGGAGGGGCGGATTCCAGCCATGTTCCGGAAGATTTGATGAAACAGATGCGTTCTTCCATTTTTCTTATGGGCCCACTTCTGGCCAGGTTTGGCGAAGTTTGCATTTACCAGCCCGGCGGCTGCGCGATTGGAGAACGGAAGATCGATCTGCATCTGAGAGGTTTGCAGGCTCTGGGAGCAGTGATCGAAGAGAACGATCATCAAATCTGGTGCAGGGCGAGGAAACTGAGAGGTAACGATATTCATCTCGATTTCCCTAGCGTAGGGGCCACGGAGAACATTATGATGGCTGCTGCACTGGCTGAGGGAACCACGGTGATCACGAATGCCGCCCGTGAACCTGAAATTCAGGATCTGCAGCACTTTCTGGTCGCCATGGGGGCAAACGTTATCGGAGCGGGAACGGATACGATCACGATTCGGGGAGTCGATTCGCTGGCACCTTGCGACTACGAGATCATACCCGACCGGATCGTGGCGGGTACCGCATTGATAGCCGCTGCCGCAACCCGGGGAACGGTAACGCTGACCCACTGCAATCCTGCGCATTTAACCTCGCTATTCCATGTGCTGCGCCGGGCCGGTGTTCAAATCGGGACGTGCGATGATATAATAACCGTAAGCAGCAGCGGACGTCCGAAGGCCGTCGAGCGGATCGTGACTTCTCCGTATCCTTCTTTTCCTACCGATTTGCAGTCCCAGGTAATGGTGCTGCTGTCGCTGGCCGACGGACTAAGCTTAATGAAAGAAACGGTGTTTGAAGGCAGATTCAAACATGTGGATGAACTGGTACGGATGGGCGCCGATATTTCGGTCGATATGAATTCGGCCTTCATCCGAGGGGTGCCGAGATTATACGGTGCAACTGTGGAAGCTACGGATTTGCGGGCAGGAGCTGCGCTCGTCATCGCCGGATTGGCTGCACAGGGGAAGACGGTTGTTGAGCAAATTCATCATATTGATCGCGGCTACGACCGGATCGAACTGATGTTTCAGCGGCTTGGCGGCGTTATGTACCGGGAAAACCCGGCCCTGAAACAACTGGATTTGGCCTGAGCTTAGTCCCCTCCTAGGAGGGGATACAGGCTTTATTGTAAACCACCGAATTTTCAAAAAACTGACTTTCACTTTATCGGAGAATAATTATGCCAAAAGCAAATGTGCCACTTCTTAAAGAGCCAAAGCCGAAAAAGAAAGGCAGCCGCAAAGTAGCCGGAATTCTTTTTCTTCTGGTGCTGATCTTGCTTTGCGTGTTGTTTTTTCGTTCCTCGTTGAGCAAAATTTCGGTGATTACTTTTGAAGGCAATACGTATCAGTCGGACAAGGAACTGCTGGAGATCAGCGGTTTGAAGACGGGAGCCCCTTTTTTTGGGACAAGCGCCTCCAAAATTAAAAGTAGATTATCCGGCGTGGCGTCGATAGAGGAAGTTACGGTGGACAAGTCCTTTCCCGGAAGCATCGAGATTACCGTACATGAGTTTCCGGTGGTGGCTTACGAGCTAACGGAGGAAGGTCATTTGAACGGACTGCTGGCGAACGGAACGAAAATTCCTTTGAAGAACGGCTCGATGCCGATCGAGAAGCCGATATTGACCGGTTGGTCCGCAGACGACCCCAATTTTGTCAAATTGTGTGCCACGCTGGCTAAAATTCCGGAATCGTTAACGTCGGAGATTTCCGAGATAACGCCTTCGCCTTCGGTTTCCTACCCGGACCGGATCAAAATGTATACGAGATCTCATTTTGAAATCATTTCAGCGATTTCCGTATTGCCCGATAAGGCCGAATATATGAATATGATCATGGACTCACAAGATCCGGGGACGCTGACTTTGCTCGAAGCCGATACTTACGTGCCTTATACGCCAATCGTAGATGAAAACGGCGATGAAAATGATACTACTCATGATTGACAAACAATGATAAAATACATTTTATGGGCTAGTTCCCTTTGTACCTCTTTTTTCTGATTTCAATGCAAAACTTGGAAGCCAAAAAATTTGTAGAAAAAAGAGGGAAAGGTTAAACGGCGTTGAATATGTAAAGAGTGAAATTTACAGCCACATCATATTTTTAATGGGAAATAGGAGGTGCCAGGGGCTTGAGCAACAATGACATCATTGTTAGTTTGGACATCGGTACATCCAAAGTTCGTGCTATTATTGGGGAAATTAGTAATGGAACCTTTAATATTATTGGGGTTGGATCTGCCGACTCGGAAGGAATTCGCAAAGGCGCGATTGTAGATATTGACCAGACCGTTCAATCGATCCGAAGTGCTGTGGATCACGCGGAACGTATGGTGGGTATTCAAATATCGGAAGTGTATGTCGGCATTTCGGGAAATCATATCGGACTCCAAACGAGCCATGGAGTTGTAGCCGTTCAAAATGAAGACCGGGAAATCGGGGAAGACGATATCGATCGGGTACTGAAGGCAGCCGAGGTGATTGCGCTTCCTCCGGAACGGGAAATATTAGACGTCGTCGCCAAGCAATACGTGGTTGACGGATTGGAAGGGATTCAGGATCCCAGAGGGATGATCGGAGTCCGCCTGGAAGTGGAAGCAACCATCGTTACCGGCACCAAAACGGCGATACATAATTTGCTTCGCTGCGTGGAAAAGTCGGGACTGAAGGTGCGCGACCTTGTGCTTCTTTCATTAGGCGCAGGCCAATTGGCCTTATCCAAGGACGAAAAGACTATGGGCTCGGTGCTGGTCGATATTGGCGCCGGTTCCACAACAATCGCGGTATTTGAAAGCGGCACGATTGTAGCTACATCTACGCTTCCGATTGGGGGAGAATTTATAACGAATGATATCGCGTACGGTCTCCGTACGCTGACTGACCAGGCGGAGAAAGTGAAGTTGAAGTATGGCTGCGCATCCATCGAGGATGCGGCGGCAGACGTCACCTTTAAAGTAACCCGCATTGGCAGCAATGTGGACAAAGAATTTACCCAAGAGGATCTCGCGGCAATTGCGGAGCCTCGGGTACAGGAAATTTTCCAACTGATCGGGCAGGAAGTGAAGCGACTTGGTTACAATGAACTGCCTGGGGGTTATATACTTACGGGAGGCACCGTTTCCATGCCGGGATTGCTGAAGATAGCCCAGGAAGAACTGGCAGCATCCGTTCGTGTCGCCGTTCCCGATTATATTGGCGTCCGCGACCCGGGCTTCACCGGAGGCGTAGGCATCCTGTATAAGGTGATCAAGAATATCCGAATCCGGAATGCGGGACCGAAGAAGACGGCGAATCGTCCTAAATCGGCGGGAACGCAGGAAGCTGCTCGGAAGACGGGCGTTATGGAACGCCTTAAGAAATTATTCAGCGAATTTATATAATCAGGGATATTACGATGGACGGGCCATCCATGCATAATGAGGGGGAGATGGAATAGTATGTTGGAATTTGATTTTGAAATGGAGAGCTTGGCTCAAATTAAAGTCATAGGCTGCGGCGGTGGCGGAAGCAATGCCGTAAACCGGATGATTGAAAACGGTGTTCAGGGGGTAGAGTTCATTACGGTGAACACGGATGCCCAGGCACTGCATTTGGCCAAATCCGAACATAAACTGCAAATTGGCGATAAACTGACACGCGGACTCGGTGCCGGTGCTAACCCGGAAGTGGGTAAGAAGGCCGCCGAAGAATCCCGTGATCTGATTGCAAACACACTGAAAGGCGCCGATATGGTGTTCGTGACTGCCGGGATGGGCGGCGGCACGGGAACCGGTGCAGCTCCGGTTATCGCGGAAATCGCTAGGGAATGCGGAGCGCTAACCGTCGGTGTCGTAACGCGTCCGTTCACTTTTGAAGGACGCAAACGTTCTTCGCAAGCAGACCTGGGCATTGAAGCCCTGAAAGAGAAAGTAGATACCTTGATCGTCATTCCAAACGACCGGCTGTTGGAAATCGTCGACAAGAAAACGCCGATGCTGGAAGCGTTCCGTGAAGCGGATAACGTACTACGTCAGGCGGTTCAAGGTATTTCCGACTTGATCGCCGTACCGGGCCTTATCAACCTTGACTTTGCCGACGTGAAGACCATCATGACGGAGCGGGGTTCCGCACTTATGGGAATCGGACATGCCACTGGCGAGAACCGTGCGGCTGAAGCCGCACGTAAAGCTATCATGAGCCCGCTGCTCGAAACCTCGATCGAAGGCGCGCGCGGCGTCATCATGAACATTACCGGCGGCGCAAACCTGTCGTTGTATGAAGTGAATGAAGCCGCCGAAATCGTAATTTCCGCTTCCGATCCGGAAGTAAACATGATTTTCGGTGCCATCATTGACGAGAATATGAAGGAAGATATCAAGGTTACGGTGATTGCGACCGGATTTGAGCATAAGGCTCCTCCAATGATTCCGGGCAGAAAACCTGCGGCCGGAACGTCCGAGCCGCAAGAGAACCGCAATACGTCGTCTTCTACGCTCCGCCCTTTCGGCAACCAACCGAGCGGAGATCAGCTGGATATCCCGACTTTTCTTCGGAACCGTAGAAATAACGAATAATTTTCTTTGATTATCAAAAGTCTTCCCCGAAGACCTTGTCCCTGTTCTGGGGCAAGGTCTTTTTTTTGCATACTCTTGACTCTCCGGTTAGGGGAGCATTTATGCTTAGTTCAGAATCCAATGTGCGCACAGGAGGATTTGAAGTGTATAAAATCGGGGTTTTCTCGAAAATGAACCGGATTACGATTAAAACGCTTCGTCATTACGATGAGTTGGGGCTGTTACATCCCGCCTATGTCGAGGAATTTACCGGCTACAGGTATTACTCGGCCGATCAATTGCCGCGCCTGCATCAGATTTTGGTTTTAAAGGAAATCGGGTTATCGCTTCAGGAAATAAAACAGGCGTTGGAACCTTCGGCGACGAACGAGCAAATGGTAGCACTGCTTGAGAACAAACGCTCCGAAGTGCTTCAGACTTTGATAGCCGAGCAGCAAAAGATGCGGCGGATCCAGCACCATCTAACTATGTTGCAAAAGGAGGATAACTGTATGAATAACGTGATTATCAAAGCATTGCCGGAGGTCATCGTCGCTTCGCTCAGAAGGACGGTGGCGAACTACGAGGCGTTTAACTTACTGTATCCGGAGATGGGGGCTTTTATGACCGCCCAAAAAGTGAAGTGTGCCGAACCAGCCTACTGCTTTACCCTTTTCCATGACGGGGAATACAAGGACCAAGACATCGATGTCGAAATTTGCGAAGCCGTAACCGAATACGGTAAGGACTCCGACCAGATCAAGTTCAAAAAGATCGATGCGGTTGAAACTGCGGCTTGTATTTTGCATAAAGGGTCCTACGAAACTATAGGAATCTCTTACGGAGCGCTGTTTAAGTGGATCGAAGGGAACGGATATGAAGTGGCCGGTTTGCCGAGAGAATCGTACATCGATGGAGTTTGGAACAAAAATGATCCGGGCGAGTGGTTAACGGAAGTGCAAATTCCGGTGACTCCAGGCGGAAAATAGTGCAGATTTACGGAGGCTTCCCCAAAAGGGAGGCCTTTTTATGTGAGACAAGATTGAAGGAATTGACGATTAAGCAGTTCATATGATATATAAAATGCAAACGGTTTCATAAAATTGCGAACCCGGAAGTTATTAAATATAGCGAAGAAAGGAGGAGAATAAGGCTGTTTGTGCAACCGTTTGCGCAAAATTCGATTTTATTCGCATCATCAAGGGAGGCAAGTTGGTATGAAGCTGAGATTTAGAGGGAAAGGGAAAACCGTTTTTCCGTTTTTCATGATCTTCTCGTTGGTGCTTGGTTCCTTCGGTTTCAATTTCACTGCGAATCAAGCCTATGCCGATCCGGACCAAGTTGAGAGTTTCTCGGCTGTTGGCGGGACAGCAATTGAAGACGGTTATCTGCGGATTCATTACAACGGGAATACCGAAGGCATGGGTTTATGGTTTTGGGGAGATGTTGCGAAACCATCGGACGGCTGGTCTTCCGGTGCAAGCGCTTTCGATCCTGCGCTGGCGGATTCATACGGACACTATATTGACGTCCAACTTAGCGAAGGCGCCAAGAAGATTGGTTTTTTGGTGGTTCATCGGACTTCGGGAGCGAAAGAAGGCGGGGACAAAAATCTCACGTTGCTATCTCCGAATGTGAATGAGGTTTGGATCAAATCCGGTTCGGATCAGGTTTATTCGTATGAGCCGGTAGATTTGCCGGAGAATACCGTACGAATTCACTACACTCGCGATGACCATGATTACGATACCTATGGTCTTTGGTTCTGGGATGATGTAGAGGCACCCTCCGATGGTTGGCCGGGCGGGGCAACTCCATTTATTGCGGGGCAAACCGACCGATACGGCGCCTATGTGGACGTTCGGCTCAAACCGGATGCCAAGAAGATCGGTTTTCTGGTCGTCAACCGCAATAATGGGGACGAGAAAGATGCCGGAGACAAAGCCTTCAGTCTTGTCGACCGCTACAACCGCCTATGGATTAAGCAGGGCGACAACCATGTCTACGTCTCCCCTTACGGGGAAGTTCCGGTGGGGCTCGCATCCGCGGAAGTTTTGTCCGAAAGCAAACTAATGCTTGGCTTTACGATGACGGACGGCTTGGATCCGGAAGCTTTGAAAAATGAACTAATAATCAAAGACAGCCAGGGAAATGGCATTCCCGCCGTACAGGTGAATTTAATCAGTTCCACCGCGGCTGAAGTGGAAATTTCCGGCAGCAATCTGCTTGCGCACCTGCCGCTTAGTGTGACCTACTCCGGCAGGACGGTCTCGGCTTCCACAGGGTGGCGAATGTTGGATGAAATGTTTTACTACGACGGAAACGATCTGGGGGCGACCTATCATGACGGCGGCGTCACCTTCAAGCTCTGGGCTCCGACGGCTAGCTCAGTTACGGCGAGCGTGTATGACAAAGACGATGCGACCCGTTACATAGGCAGCATCGATCTGGCTTTAGGAGAGCAGGGCGTTTGGACAGCGGAGGCGGCCCCGTCCGACTTTCAAATCTCCGACTTGAAAGGATACTTCTATCAGTACTTTGTCACCAATCAGGGAGTAACGAAAGCCGTGCTTGATCCATATGCCAAGTCCATGGCTCCGTTCCGGGTGGATACGAGCGGGAAAGTTGGTCCCGATGGAGATACCGTAGGGAAAGCGGCAATTGTGGAATTGAACGATACCGATCCTGAAGGATACGGTTATGCTCAAATTGACGGTTATGAGCAGCGGGAGGATGCCGTCATCTGGGAAATTCACGTGCGGGACTTCACCTCCGACCCATCGATAGAAGGGGATCTGAATGCGAGATGGGGTTCCTACAAGGCGTTTGGCGATAAACTGGATTATCTGAAATCGCTGGGAGTCACCCACGTTCAACTGTTGCCCGTCATGGCATGGTATTACGGCGACGAAATGAACATGGGAGAAAGAGAACTCGCTTACTCGGCTCAGGGGAACGAATACAACTGGGGATATGATCCGCATAATTATTTTTCTCCGGACGGAGCTTATTCCGAAAACCCGGCCGACCCGCAGCTGCGGATCGAAGAACTCAAGGGCCTGATCGATGCGGTACATGATGCCGGAATGGGCGTTATTCTGGATGTGGTCTATACGCATATGGCCAAAGCCGATTTCCTGAACGATATCGTGCCGGGTTATTATGCCTGGAAGGATGCGAACGGGAACAATGTCGGAGGCTTTGGCAACAATCTGGCGACGAATCACAAGATGGCCGAAAAATTAATGGTAGATTCCGTGAAGTACTGGTTCGACGAATATAAAATAGACGGCATGCGCTGGGATATGATGGGCGATGCCACCTATGAAGCCGTTCAGCACGCATATGACGAAGCGGCCAAGATCAATCCGAATGCCCTCTTTATCGGGGAAGGTTGGCGAACATTCAGCGGCGGGATTGCGGAACCTGCACTAGACGGGCATGGCGCCACCCAGGATTGGATGAACCGGACGGACAACGTCGGCGTCTTCTCGGACGAAATCCGAAATGAATTGAAGTCCGGTTACGGCTCGGAAGGTGAGCCAAGGTTCATTACGGGTGGAGCAAGGCCGATTGAGACGATCTTCAATAATATCAAAGCGCAGCCTTCCAATACGCCTGCGGATGATCCGGGGGACATGGTCTCTTATATCGAGGCGCATGACAACTTGCCGCTCTATGATGTTATCGCCCAGTCGATAAAAAAAGATCCGGCGATACCGGCCAATGACCTGGAAATCCACAAGCGTATCCGGCTTGGGAATTTGCTGGTTCTGACTTCTCAAGGAAGTGCCTTCCTTCATGCAGGGCAAGAATACGGCCGGACCAAGCAGTGGAAAGGTGAAGGAGTGCCGGAGCAAAAATATCATGAATTGAAAGATGAATCCGGAAATTCCTTCGGCTATTTCGTGCACGATTCCTACGATTCTTCCGATGCGATCAATATGTTCGACTGGGCCAAAGCGGGCGATACGCAAGCTTACCCTGTCAATCACATTACGAGGGAGTATACGGCCGGTTTGATCGCGCTGAGAAAGTCGAGTAATGCTTTTACGCTTGGAAATGCCGAGCTTGTGAATCAAAACGTCATGCTGATCGACTCTCCTGAAATAGCGGATAGCGATAAGATCATTGCCTACAAAAACAAAGCCACTGACGGCAGCGGAAACTATTATGTATTCGTAAACGCAGACAGTGTGCCAAGAACGCTGACTTTGCAGGAAAATTTAACGCAGGGCAAAGTTCTTGTCGATAATGACGAAGCCGGTAGCATCGGCGTGACGGAACCTTCCGGTTTCGGGCTTACCTCGAGCTCCATCACGATTGAGCCTCTTACGGCGGTCGTGATTAATAAACAGGATTCCGGCGGCAATCCGGACCCGGGCAGCGGAGGCGGAGGAACCGGGACGGGGTCTACGGGATCTTCATCATCTGCCCAACCGGCAAAGGACGGCTCCTTGGAATCATTGAAAAAGCTGTTTGATGCTTTGCCTACGGATCAGACGGAGGCGGCGGAAACGATTTTGAAAGAACTTGATAAACTGGGCACGGTTTCTTCCATAGAGGCAACTGATAAAGACGGAAAGAAAGTCATTGGTTTGAAAGCGGGAGAACTTCAAGCCGCTATGGACCGACTGACGAAAGGTCTGGAACTGGCTGGGCAACATTTAACGGGCCAAACCACCCTGTTGAATCAAATTAAATCGGCGGCAGCCGTGATCATCGATACCGGGGCGCAATCGGCGGATATCGTCGAGCTCACGCTGCCGGGGTCTTATCTAATCAAGCTGAAGGATGCAGGCATCTCGCTGAAAGTCCGGACAGCGAATGCGGCCATCGTTATCCCCGCCGGCGCGGCAGTCGCCGGGACGGAGCTTTCCGGCTTGAAGGAGATGACCCTCCGATTTGCCCGGATTGGCGAGGCGGAATCGCAAAGCCTGTTATCGAATGCGGGAATCGCTGATCGGGCGCTGAAGCCGGTCGGAAAGATCATTTCCTTCACAGGCTTCACCGTTGATGCTTCCGGCAACCGCAGTCCAATCACGGCATTCAGCAAGCCTGTGAAACTATTGCTGACGCTGTCGGCGGAGGAAATGAAGAGTCTTGGCGATCAGCGAAAATCGGGTATTTATCAGATGACCGTTGACGGCTTCGTTCAATTTCGCGGCGGGAAGTTCGGTAGCGGAGTGGTCGACTCTGAAGTGTTGGAGACAGGTAATTATACTGTCATGGAATCAGCCAAAACGTTCAAGGATTCTGTTGATAGCTGGGCAAAAGAATATATTGAGATTTTAGCGGCCCGGGGTATCGCCACAGGAATCGACGAAGAGCGCTTTGATCCGCAAGCGTCAGTGACTAGGGGGCAGATAGCGGTCTTCCTGGGCAGAGCCTTGCAGTTTGATGAAGCTAGCGGCGGGAATACAGCGTTTACCGATGTATACGCCGATGCTTATTACCACGGTTTTGTAAACGCCATGAAGCAGGCCGGGATCCTCTCTGGTTATGAGGACGGCAGCTTCCGGCCGGATCAAAAGGTAACGCGGGAAGAGATGCTTACGATGGTGATGAATGCTTACGATTATGCAAAAGAAAAGAATGCCGCAGGCCTGCCGATAGCGAAAAGTACTCCATCTTCCGCATCCTTTGCGGACGAAGGACAAATCAGCAAATTTGCGCTTGACTCGGTGAAAGCGGCAAGAGAACTGGGTCTGATCGGCGGAACGCCGGAGGGCAAATTTGCTCCGCAAGAAACTGCGACCCGGGAACAGGTAGCGAAAGTTTTGACCCTGCTTATGCAAGTAACAGGGCAATTTTAAAGAAGAATAAATCAAAGAGAACCGGCCCAAGGAGAAATGAGAACCTTGGACCGGTTCTTCTTTTTGAACCGTTCTATCTCTCGCGCTCGACAAAATTAGTGGGCTCCCGCCTTCAATTTTAGACAGACTTTACATATGGAAGTCTTTATACTGAGAACCATCTCCACGTCATAGGCAGATAGATTCTAGTAAAGAACGGGTTCAGGCAGGTGATGAAGGCTTGGTTGTTTATCTCGATCTGATTTTTTTAATGAACCTGCTAATTGACGGAAGCCTTCTGGCCGTAACCGCGTGGATGAGGAAGCGGAAAGTTGTCGTTTGGCGGCTGGTTCTTTCCGCAGCGGTCGGAGCGTCCTATGTAGTTATGATGTTTCTGCCGGAACTTTCTTTTATGTTTACTTTTATGGTAAAGTTTCTGTTTTCCGTCGTCATGTTATGGATCGCATTCGGTTTTGGCAGCCTGCAAAACTATTTGCGGAATTTAGGGGCGTTCTACATCATCAATTTTGCGGCGGCGGGCGGTATTCTGGGAATCCATTACTTGCTGCAAAACTCCGGAGAGCTTTGGAACGGAATCTGGTATTCCGCTTCCGGCGGTATGGGGTTCTCGCTGCAAATCGGAACCTTGTTTACATTGGCCGCATTTTTTGCCGTACTGATTTGGTTCAAACTGGTTATGTCTTCACGTCGAAGGCAGGAGTTGATCTCCAATTACCTTGCTGACGTGAAGGTCCGGATCGGAGAGGCGGAGATTTGCTGTACCGGGTTGATCGATACCGGCAATCAATTGACCGATCCGCTGAGCCGGCTGCCGGTGATGGTGATGGAGACCTCGTTATGGCGCCAGTTTTTGCCGGATGCTTCATCCGGGTCTGAGGCGGGAAATCAGGCGGACAACCTTATTCTGGAATGGTCGGAGGATGAGTCTTTTCCCTGGCGTGACCGTTTGCGGCTGGTTCCTTACCGTGGGGTGAACAAAGGCTCGCAATTTATGCTTGCCCTGAAGCCGGATGAAGTGATCGTTATCCTTGAAGGCCGGGAAATCAGCACGTCACGGGTCCTCATCGGATTGGACGGGGGAATTTTATCGTCGGAGGGGGCTTACCGGGCCATCATACATCCTTCATTAACGGGTGAAGCGATGGGTGCGCAACAACAAGCCGGCTAATCCGCAGAAGGAAATTATTCGGAACAAGAAATTTTCTGTATTGTTAGACCTTTTGGAAATACGGGAAAGTAATATGGGAGGAAAAAGAAGCCATGCGTGTAAAATGGAAACTGATGCTGCAGCTGCAGTACTACCGGATATTGTTTTTATTCGGACTGAAAAGCGAAGAAATCTATTATATCGGCGGAAGCGAAGCGCTGCCGCCTCCATTGACGCGCGAAGAAGAAGAATATTTGTTGCAGCGGCTGTCTACCGGGGATGCCGCGATCAGGGCGATGCTGATCGAGCGGAATCTTCGGCTGGTCGTTTATATTGCACGAAAATTCGAGAATACGGGCATTAACATCGAGGACCTTGTCTCGATCGGCACCATTGGACTCATCAAGGCCGTGAATACGTTCGATCCCGAGAAAAAAATCAAGCTGGCGACCTATGCATCACGCTGCATCGAGAACGAGATCCTTATGTATCTACGCCGGAACAGCAAAATCCGGACGGAAGTATCCTTCGACGAACCCTTGAACATCGATTGGGACGGAAACGAATTGCTTCTCTCCGACGTGCTTGGCACGGAGAATGACACCATATACCGCAATATCGAGGAACAGGTTGACCGCAAGCTGCTGCACAAGGCGCTCGACAAACTGAGCGAACGGGAACGGATGATCATGGAGCTTCGATTCGGCCTCGTCGACGGCGACGAAAAAACGCAAAAAGACGTGGCGGATTTGCTCGGAATTTCTCAATCCTACATTTCCCGGCTGGAAAAACGGATCATCAAGCGGCTCCGCAAGGAATTCAACAAGATGGTGTAGGCGGGGCGGGCAAGGAGTAAATTCAGGAATAAAAATACAGTCCCGGGAGATAATGATCATTAATGTTTCTCCTTGGGAGGTAAGACTTGATGACCCGAAACAAAGTCGAGATTTGCGGGGTTGATACCGCAAAATTGCCCGTTCTAACCAATGCGGAAATGCGTGAATTGTTCCACTCTTTGCAGCAGGACCACGTAAGATCAGCCAGAGAAAAGTTAGTGAATGGCAACCTCAGACTCGTACTGAGTGTCATCCAGCGGTTCAACAATCGGGGGGAGTATGTGGACGACCTGTTTCAAGTCGGCTGCATCGGACTCATGAAAGCCATCGATAATTTTGATTTATCGCAGAACGTCAAATTCTCGACCTATGCGGTGCCGATGATCATCGGGGAAATCCGCCGGTACTTGCGGGACAACAACCCGATCCGCGTGTCGCGCAGCCTGCGCGATATCGCATATAAGGCACTGCAAATGCGCGATAGCCTGACGAACCAGAACTCGAGGGAACCGACGATTTTCGAAATCTCGGAAGCGCTCGGTCTTCCGAAAGAAGACGTTGTATTCGCGCTGGATGCCATCCAGGACCCGGTATCGTTGTTTGAGCCGATCTATCATGACGGGGGTGATCCCATCTATGTCATGGACCAGATCAGCGACGACAGGAACAAGGATGTTTCCTGGATCGAGGAGATTGCCCTTCGGGAAGCGATGCAGCGCCTGGGACGGCGGGAAAAAATGATTTTGTCGATGCGCTTCTTCGAAGGCAAGACCCAGATGGAAGTGGCCGACGAAATCGGCATCTCCCAGGCCCAGGTATCCAGGCTCGAGAAATCCGCCATCTTACAAATGCAGAAACATGTGAAGTCGTAAGGCAAGAACGGCAAAACGGTAGGTATAAGGGACAACCTTATCCTACTGTTTTTTTGTTCCATAAATATCCACATTAACATCTTCAAAGGAACTGTTTTTTAGCCGATATAACGATTAGGAATTTGGAATGTTTTGTAAAACCAGATTGGAGAGGAAAATCAATGTCTACAATTCATGCGGTTTCGAACCAACGTACGGAAAAACCGATAGTGCCTTCGGCGGGTAGAGATCAGCTTAGTGTCTCCCAGCAAATACGTAAACAAATCGAGAGTTTGCAAAAGCAAATGGATAAAATCAGGCAAGGTCAAGACAGCAATGAAACTAAAGGATCGGCGATCAAGCAGATTCAAGAACAAATTAAACAGCTTCAAGTGCAGCTGCAAGAAGCCGCCATGCAGGAGAAACAGGAAGAATTGGAAGAGCGACAAACGAAAATGGCGGAGCATGCGGAAGCGCAAACGATAAGAAACCAAGATGGCGATGAGCTTATTTTCTCGAATGAGGTTCAGCATATGATATCTTCATCTCACCAGCTTTCACAAATGACGACATTGCGAAAAGTGCAGGTAGAGATGGAGAATAGACATAACTATGCGAAAGCGGATCAGATTGCGGCACAAATTATAGGAAAGTCGATGAAAATACATAAAGACCAGCACGAAATGATGGAGAGAAGCGAACGTTTGAGAGTAGGCGAGAGTAAATCGGATAAGTTAGAAACAAGTATTACGGAGGAACAAAAACGGAAGCCCGAAGAGCAAACGGATTCGGAAAAATAATTGATGTTGGAACGTCGGGGTTTTCTTGCCCGGCGTTTTTCTTGTGTACGGAAACCATTAACCATCCCTTTCATCGGTTCTGGTCAGGAGTTTAGTACGTATCCATGTTTACTTATTTTTTGAAGTCCGCAATCATATAGTAAAGGGATAGCATTCGCAGTCAGGGGGCGATGGTGGATGGATAATGTGGTGAGAGCGAGCATGAAAATCTCGGATTTCCAAACGAAAGACGTCATCAATGTCGTGGACGGCAAGCGGCTGGGGCATATCAGCGATCTGGAACTGGACTTGCGGCAGGGACTGATCGAGGCGATCGTCGTGCCGGTGAATACGAAATTTCTCGGGCTTTTTGGCGGCGGCAACGATCTGATCATCCCCTGGAAAAATATCGTGAAAATCGGCTCCGACGTCGTCCTAGTCAAGATGGAGGAACTGCGGGAATCGCGAAATCAGCCGGCCTATGAGACCACCGTTTATATCGACCGGGACGGGAGAGCGGAACGCCGCGGATAACACGGGAGTTGAGATATGTTAAACTGGTTAGTAAAATAGTGTAATTGGGAAGACGCGCCGGTTTTGGAGAAGGAATTTACCGAGCATCAAGGGGAGATGGATGATGGAACCGTTTATTTGGAATCCTAAACAGGATATTCCTGAACAATATGAAATAATCGCATGGAAAAACCTTGTCCCGGGGCTGTGCGTGGGGTTTACCGGACGCTCGGGAGGGGCGGGGAAAGAACCGTACGCCAGCCTGAATTTGGCGTTTCATGTCGGGGATGAACCGGACGACGTGCTTGAAAACCGCCGCAGGCTGGCCGGTGCGCTTGGTTTTTCGCCGGAGTCATGGACCTGCGGGGAGCAGGTTCACGGGGTCTCGGTCGCTGTCGTAGGAGAGAAGGACCGGGGGAAAGGATTCCGCGACCGGGACAGCGCCTTTCAAGAAACGGATGGACTGGTAACCAATGTGCCGGGCGTACTGCTGACCTCTTTTTATGCCGATTGCGTGCCGCTTTATTTTCTTGATCCGGCGAACCGGGCTGTAGGCCTTGCCCATGCGGGATGGAAAGGAACCGTGGGCCGGATTGCCGAAGCGGTGATCACCACGATGGAACAGGAATACGGCAGCCGCAGAAGTCAGATCATGACGGCCATCGGCCCCAGCATAGGCTCGTGCTGCTACGAGGTGGATGAGCATGTCATGAGGAAAGTGCGGGATGCTTTTCAAGGGATGCCCGAGGAGGAATGGGCTCCGAAAATTTATTCTCCTTCCCTTCGGGAAGGGAGAAGTATGCTGAACTTGAAAGAAATGAATCGAATTATTATGATAAAAGCAGGAATATTGCCGACACATATCGAATGTACATCTTGGTGTACAAGCTGCCATAGCGACCGGTTTTTCTCTTACCGTAAACATAACGGGTTAACCGGGCGGATGGCGAGTTGGGTTGGTTTGAAGGAGAGGTGATCCTTTCTTGTCACTTAAAGAACGGATACAGCATGTAGAAGAAATGATCATGGCGGCCTGTGACCGAAGCGGAAGACATCGGGATGAGGTTACGGTAATCGCCGTGACCAAGTATGTCTCGGCAGAGATGACCTCCTCGGTTCTGAACAGCGGAATCAAGCACCTGGGGGAGAATCGCCCGGGCGTAGCGGTGCCGAAGTGGGAGGCGCTTGGCGGGCAGGGGGTATGGCACTTTATCGGCCATCTCCAAAGCAGGAAGGTTAAGGACGTCGTTGGGAAATTTCAATATATTCATTCGCTGGACCGGCTTTCGCTGGCCCAAGAGATGGACAAGCGGGCAGCAGCGGCCGGAACTGTAGTGAAGGCGTTTTTGCAGGTCAATGTTTCCGGCGAGGCGTCCAAACAAGGGGTTGCGCGGGAAGAAGCCGAGGCTTTCCTTCGGGTGGCCGGGCAGTTGGCCCATATCAAGATCATCGGGCTGATGACGATGGCGCCGGAAGTAGAGGATCCTGAAGACGCAAGACCCGTTTTTCGCGGGCTGCGGATTCTTCGGGACGAGTTGAATGCCAAGGGTGTGACGGCAGAGCCCCTTACGGAATTGTCCATGGGCATGTCGGGCGATTTTGAAGTGGCGATTGAAGAAGGGGCGACTTGGGTGCGCCTCGGGACTCTTTTAGTAGGGAAAGGGGACGAGATGTAATGGGAGTAATGAACCGGTTCATGAACTTCTTGGGCCTTCAGGAAGAGGAAGAAATCGTGGAGCGCGAAACGTTTCCGGGAAATGATGAGCCGGATTTTGAAACCCCGAGCTTTGAAACCCGTAAGAATCAAAGAGGAAGCAATGTGGTCAGCATTCATTCGCAAAAGAACGTCAAGGTGATTCTTTATGAACCGCGCTCTTATGATGAAGCCCAAGAGATCGCGGATCATTTGCGTTCCCACCGGAGCGTCGTAGTTAACCTCCAGCGGGTACGCAACGACCAGGCGATGCGGATTATCGACTTCCTGAGCGGTACGATTTATGCGCTTAGCGGCAGCATTTCCAAAATCGGCGGCAATATTTTTCTGTGCACGCCGGATACCGTAGAAATTCAGGGAGCGATTACGGAAATACTGACCGAAGATTCCGAATATAACAGAATGAGGTGATGACAGCTTGGGTAATACAATCGGAGACATTGTGTGGTTGATCTACAATATTTATTTTTATATGATTTTTGCTTATATTCTGATGTCCTGGGTTCCAAACGTTCGTGAAAGTTTTATCGGCGAACTGCTCGGAAAGCTGGTCGAGCCGTTTTTGGCTCCGTTCCGGCGGTTTATTCCTCCGCTTATGGGAACGATCGACTTCTCCCCGATCATAGCTTTGCTTGTTCTTCGTTTGGCGGCGGTGGGGCTCATCAGCGTGCTGAATTATATCTTTGTGTGATGGGTTGAGATCATGAAAAGCGATATTTATGATCATTTCAAGCCGGAAGAACGCCAGTTTGTGGACCGGGCATGGGAGTGGGTCGTCGGAGCCGGGGATTATCACGAAGTGAAGCTGACTGATTTTCTCGATCCGCGGCAAGGCTTTATTTTGCAATCGCTGGCGAACCGTCATCCCGATACGGCCGTGCGGCTGGACGGCGGATACGAGGGTGCGGAGCGGCAGCGCGGTCTCATCGCTCCGGATTACCGGGACCTCGGTAGCGAACCGATGCGTATGAAGATACTCAGCATTACTTCGGACGACCAGAAGCTGGCCGTTTTGCAGCATGGGGATTATTTGGGCGCGATTCTCGGCCTCGGGCTGAAACGGGAGAAAATCGGCGACATCCATGTTCGGGAAGACGGCTGCCATGTCATCGTCGCGGAAGAAATATCCCCTTTTCTCAGCATGAATCTGCAGCAGGTACACCGGGTCCAGGTTATGACCGAACTTCTGGATCTGGATTCACTGAGAACGACGGAAGCCGAACTCGAGCCGCTGGATTTAACGGTGGCTTCTTTACGTTTGGACGGGATTGCCGGCGATGTGTTCCGGCTTAGCCGGAGCAAGGTACTGGTGCCGATCAAAGCGGGGCGCTGCCGGGTCAACTGGAGGACGGAGGAAAATCCCTCCAAGCTGCTAAAAGAAGGCGATATCGTCGCCTTGCAAGGGTTCGGGCGGTTTAAGGTGCTTGAATGCGACGGGGTGACAAAAAGAGGCAGGCTCCGAGTAAAAATCGGAAAATTTAGTTGATCTCGTTGCAGGAGATCTGCAATTCCTGTCGAAATTAACTACTTACGTATAAATTGAGAGTTCAAAAAGTGAGATTTTTAGCAGGGCCTGCGATTAGAAGCCCGCTTTTTGAACAACCTCTAAGTAGTGAGTGAGACAGGCTTCCCGCAGGGGGAGTTTTGAATATAATAGGAGGTGCGGATCATGCCATTAACACCGCTGGATATACATAACAAGGAGTTTTCGAGACGCATTCGCGGCTATGATGAAGACGAAGTAAACGAATTCCTCGACCAGGTCATTAAAGACTACGAAATCGTGATCCGGGAAAACAAGGAACTGCACAATCAATTGTTTTCTTTGCAAGAGAAGCTGGATCATTTTTCCAATATTGAAGAAACGTTAAGCAAGACGATTATCGTAGCGCAGGAAGCGGCCGACGAAGTTAAGAATAATGCGAAGAAAGAAGCCCAGTTGATCGTGAAGGAAGCCGAGAAAAACGCGGACCGGATCGTTAACGAGTCCCTCTCCAAATCGCGCAAAATCGCGATGGAAGTTGAGGAGTTAAAGAAACAGGCTTCCATCTATCGCGCGCGTTTCCGCACGTTGGTGGAGGCTCAGTTGGATTTGCTGAGCCACGACGGATGGGATTCGCTCGAGAATCGCGAGCGCTCCTTCGAACAGGACCGCGACCGCGAAGTGAAAGAAATTTACTAAGCAATCGCTTCAGGTTGACATTTCCCGTGGAAATAAGTTATAAATAATAACATATTTCTTGTTGAATGTATGAAAGATCCATATCGATTTGATGATGGGAACAAGTACGCGGCGATGTTGTCCCCCAGAGAGTTGGCATTTGCTGAAAGCCAATGTTCAAGACGCTGACGGAAAATCCTCCCGGAGAAGCCTAGCTGAATTTCCGTTTGGAAAGCGTAAGCTATGCCGGCAGCCGGCCGTTATACCGGACCCATATGAAGCGTATGGGATCAAGGTGTCATGCTGCCTGCGATAATTTTTTTTCGCATCCGGCTTTGCATGAAACAAGGGTGGTAACGCGAGCACAAAGTCTCGTCCCTTTTGGGACGGGGCTTTTTTTGTTTTTAACGAAATTTTTTGAAGGGAAGTAAACGAAAATGAAAAAAGTCGATGTCAAAGAACAGGCTCGCACGCGCGACCTGCGCATTTTGAACAAATGGAACAGCGAAAATACGTTTAAACGCAGTATCGAGAACCGCGAAGGCCGTCCGAACTATGTATTTTATGAAGGTCCGCCGACCGCGAACGGGCTTCCGCATATCGGCCACGTACTTGGACGGGTGATCAAGGACTTTATCGGCCGTTATCAGACCATGAAAGGATACCGTGTCGTTCGTAAAGCAGGCTGGGATACGCACGGACTTCCGGTCGAGCTTGGCGTCGAGAAGCAACTTGGCATTTCCGGGAAACAGGAGATCGAAAAATACGGCATTGAAGAATTCGTCAAGAAATGTAAAGCCAGCGTGTTCGGCTACGAAAAACAATGGCGCGAATTTACCGAAGCGATTGCTTACTGGACCGATCTGGACAATCCGTATATTACGCTGGATAACAACTACATCGAGAGCGTGTGGAACATTCTGGCCACCGTTCACGAAAAAGGATTGCTTTACCGCGGCCACCGGGTAAGCCCTTACTGCCCTTGCTGTCAAACCTCGCTCAGCTCGCATGAAGTGGCGCAAGGGTATGAGGATGTAAAAGACCTTAGCGCGACCGCTAAATTCAAGCTGGACAGCACCGGTGAGTATGTTCTTGCCTGGACGACAACCCCTTGGACTTTGCCGGCCCACGTCGCTTTGGCGGTCAATCCCGAGATGGAATATGCAAAAGTGAAGCAGGAAGATGGCGTATACATCGTCGCCAAGAACCTGGTTGAAAAAGTAATGAAGGGCGATTACACGATCGAATCGGTCATTAAGGGCGACGAACTGGTGGGCCAAACCTATGCTTCGCCATTCAGCTATATTAAAGCGGACAAAGTGAACGTCATCGTAGGCGCTTCGTTCGTAACGGACGCCAGCGGTACCGGGATCGTGCATATGGCTCCGGCGCACGGGGAAGACGACTACCGGACCTGCCGCGAGAACGGCATCAGCTTCGTAAGCGTAGTCGACGGCCAAGGCCGCTACACTGAGACGGTAAGCGATTTTGCCGGCCGTTTCGTGAAGGATTGCGATCTCGATATCGTCAAAACGCTGTCCGAAAAAGGACTGCTCTACAGCAAAGAGAAATACGAGCACAGCTACCCGTTCTGTTGGCGTTGCAAATCCCCGCTTTTGTACTATGCGATGGATAGCTGGTTCATTGAAACGACTGCCGTCAAGGATCAACTCATTGCCAATAACAACTCCGTTAACTGGTATCCGGGGCATGTCAGGGAAGGGCGCTTCGGCAAGTTCCTGGAGGAACTGGTTGATTGGAATATCAGCAGGAACCGCTATTGGGGCACCCCGCTCAATGTTTGGGTATGCCGGGATTGCGGGGAGCAATTCGCGCCACACAGTCTGGCCGAGCTTCGCGCGCATGCGATCGGCGAGGTCAGCGAGGATCTCGAACTTCATAAACCTTACGTGGATGAAGTCAAGGTCAAATGCCCTCACTGCGAAGGCGGCGTGATGGAGCGGACGAGCGAAGTGATCGACGTCTGGTTCGACAGCGGTTCGATGCCGTTTGCCCAGCATCACTACCCGTTCGAAAACGAGAAGACGTTCGAGGAGCAGTTCCCGGCCGATATGATCTGCGAAGGGATCGACCAAACGCGCGGCTGGTTCTACAGTCTGTTGGCCGTATCCACCTTGTTTACGGGCAAAGCGCCATATAAAGCTGTTATCGCGACCGGACACGTGCTCGACGAAAACGGACAGAAGATGTCCAAGTCCAAAGGAAACGTCATCGATCCTTGGGATATCATCAATGAATTCGGCACCGATGCTTTCCGTTGGGCGCTTCTGTCCGACAGCGCGCCATGGAACAGCAAGCGCTTCTCTAAAGGCATCGTTGCGGAAGCCAAATCCAAAGTGGTGGATACGCTCGTCAATACCCACGCCTTTCTTACGCTGTATGCCGGCATCGACGGCTACAAGCCGGAAGAGCACGAGTTCCGTCGCTCCGATAACAAGCTGGACCGCTGGATCCTGTCCCGGTTGAACAGCCTGATTTTGCTGGTGGATAAAGGTCTGGCCGTGAATGATTTCGTAAACACGTCTAAAGCGATCGAGTCGTTTATCGACGAATTGAGCAACTGGTATATCCGCCGTTCGCGCGACCGTTTCTGGGGCAGCGGCCTTGGCGAGGATAAAGTGTCCGCCTATCAAACTCTTGTTCATGTGCTGCTTACGCTGTCCAAGCTGATGGCTCCGTTTACGCCGATGCTGTCTGAGGAAATTTTCACCAATCTGGGCGGCGGAGAAAGCGTGCACTTGGCCGATTATCCGTCGGTAGATGAATCGCTGATCGATCTGGCACTGGAAGCGGATATGGAAAGTGCCCGGCAAATCGTCGAACTGGCGCGCAACGTCCGTAACGAGACGGGGATCAAGACCCGTCAGCCGCTGTCGAGCCTGATCGTATCCATGGACCGTGACTTTGCGCTTGCTCAATATGAGGAAATCATCAAAGAAGAAATCAATATTAAAACAATCGAACTCAAAACGAGCGACAGCGGATTCGTCGATTTCACATTAAAGATGAATTTGAAAGTGGCCGGAAAGAAATACGGCAAAAACATCGGGTTCCTGCAGGGCTTCCTGAAGGGGCTGAGCGCCGAAGAAACGCGTAAAATCGTGGAAAACGGCCAGGTGAACATTACTTCGCCTGAAGGCGAGGAACTGAACGTTACCGCCGAGGAACTTCTGATCGAGAAACAGGCGAAATCGGGCTTTGCCTCCGCTTCGGGTTACGGGATCACCGTTGCGCTGAATACCGACATCACACCGGAACTGGAGCAGGAAGGATGGGTTCGTGAAGTGGTACGTGCCGTTCAGGATACGCGCAAAAAACTGGACCTTCCGATCGAAAAAAGAGTGCACCTGACGCTGGATGTGGACGATGAGCTGAAGACAGCGATTACGGCGTTTGAGAATGTGCTCAGAGATAATGTACTCATTACGGATGTGTCCTTCGGAACGGCCGAAAGCCAAGGTGAGACGGTAGATTTAGGCGGTAAAAAAATCGGCGTCTACATTCGGGCATAAGCTAGCGAAATAGGTAGAAGGCAGATTACTTTGTATGACACGCCGATCCGGCGGTCATACTAGAATTAACCAAGAAAAAACGAGCTTGGGCGAGGCGATCTTCCAGTGGAAGAAGCCGACCCGGCTCGTTTCATTTTTGCCGGAGGATACCGATGAAGCGCCGAATATGGAGAGGAAAACCTAAAATAGAAATAAAGGAAGAGTCCGAGCTGCACCTGCCTCCCGGGACGCCGGAGGAGCAGATGGGGGCCATGTACCGGCTGACTTTGAACTGGAGCCGGCAGCTGGAGAAATCCAGAATTGCCGAATATACGCAGCTGCTCAACTCGCCGTGGCGTTTGATCTGGCTAAATTTATTATCCGGTACTGCGCGAGGCGTCGGAATTGCGATCGGGTTTACTTTTTTTGCGGCGACCATCATTTATGTGCTTCAGGTACTCGGAGCTCTCAATCTGCCGATTATCGGGGATTATATCGCCGATATCGTCAGAATCGTACAAAGACAACTTGAACTTAATACTTATTAGACCCGGTTCCCAGGGAATCCTCGCTGTCCAGATGCTCGGTGGCTTCCATGTATTTGCGGTACACGCCGTTACGGTAAAAAACGACGTTCTCCCCGTAGATGTCTGTAGCGATAAACGTTTCATACGGCTCGACAAATCCGTCCAGTTCTTCGGAGGCTTCAATCTCCATATCGTTGTAATCATCGATCTCATTATCCTCGGCGAGTGCCGGCGAGTCGGATGTGCCAAAGCTTTCGACGATCTGCCAGGCATCTTCACCGTCAAAGCCGTTCTGGTCTTCATGCTCGTCAAGGCTTGTCCGTCCAAACGGAGGAGCAAGGAATAATTCTTCTATCGGCCGTCCCGCCGAAACAAAGGACTGGGGACTGTGCTGAATGCAATATGCCGTTTCCGGCACGGCCTTCAGCCGTTCGAAACCAATCGGCTGGGCGCAGGTTTGACAGTACCCGTAAGTGCCTTCGGCCATGCGGTCCAAGGCGCCGTTAATCCGGGTCAGCTTCAGTTCGTCATGCTCGTTCAGCGCCAAATCCTTACCTCGTTCAAACATCTCGCTGCCGATATCGGCAGGATGGTTGTCAATGGAAGAGAGCTCGCTGGTATTGTCCCGCATGGAGCCGCGAAGCCCGTAGTGCTCTTTTTCCTCCAACCTGCGGCAAGTCGCTTTAATCTCGGTTTCAAGATCCAATTTCAACTCCGCTAGTTGCTGTTTCGTTAAATGAGACATGGATGTAACTCCTTTCCGTGAAAGCTGCTTGAGTATTTCGCCGTGAAGCTATTTTGTGCAAAACCATGACGTTTTACCTAAGGAAAATCCTTTCGTGCATGGACGGGTGAATTGCGGCTGTGCTACAATATACAGGTCTTCAAGTGGAACATTCTGTCGTAACTTATCGGCAGCCTAACGAAAAAACGAGGTGAATTCCCGAGTGATTTATTTTGTGATTGCATTAATTATGTTTCTAATTGACCAAGGAACGAAGTATCTGATTGCGAACAGCTTAACCATCGGGGAACAAATTCCGGTGATCGGCAACTTCTTCCTGATTACATCTCACCGGAATACTGGTGCGGCGTTCGGCATTCTGGAAGGAAAGCGCTGGTTTTTTGTCGCGGTTACGACGGTTGTTGTGATAGGTATCATTTGGTATCTGCAAAAAGTGAAGAATTCCGGCAACAAGCTTCTGCCAACCGCGTTATCGCTCGTGTTGGGCGGGGCTGTAGGCAATTTCCTCGACCGGGCCGTTAGCGGTGAAGTCGTCGATTTTTTGCAGTTTAATTTCGGAACTTACACCTTCCCGATCTTTAATGTTGCGGATTCCTGCATTGTTATCGGGGTTGCCTTGATCGTTCTGGATTCGCTGCTTGAAATTCGGAGAGAAAAGAAACATCAATCGGGACGCGAGCATGAGGAGCAAGTATGATATCAGACAACAAGCCTTTTTTTGATCCTGAAGACGGAAACACGGAATGGACGGCGGATGCCGGAGCAGCAAAGGATCGGATTGACAAATATATAAAAGCACAGGTTGGCGAAGAATTCTCGCGCAGCCAGATCCAGCTTTGGATTGAAAACGGAGACATTTTGGTCAACGGGGCGCGGATCAAAGCCAACTACAAAATTTCCGAGGGCGACGTCATCTCGTTGACTGTCCCGGATGCGGAACCGGTGGCCATTGTCCCGGAGGATATCCCGCTTGACGTTTATTATGAAGACGGCGATGTCATTGTGGTAAATAAACCGCGGGGAATGGTTGTACATCCGGCTCCAGGCCATTCTACAGGTACGCTGGTGAATGCGTTGATGTTTCACTGCAAGGATCTTTCGGGTATCAACGGCGAACTTCGGCCCGGAATCGTTCATCGGATCGACAAGGATACATCCGGACTGCTGATGGCCGCCAAGAACGATAAAGCTCATGCTTCATTGGCCGCACAGCTGAAGGAACATTCCGTGACCCGGAAATATTTCGCCCTTGTTCACGGGAATGTGAGCCATGATCAAGGGACGGTCGACGCGCCAATCGGCCGGGACCCGGTCGACCGGAAAATGTATACGGTCATCGAGCGAAACAGCAAAGAAGCGGTGACCCATTTTCAGGTCGCGGAACGCTTCGGCGATTACACGCTGTTGGAGCTTAAGCTGGAAACCGGGCGGACACATCAAATCCGCGTGCATATGAAATTTATTAACCATCCGCTTGTCGGAGATCCGCTTTACGGGCGAAGCAAAGGCATCAAGATGACTGGGCAGGCGCTGCATGCGGCCGTTTTGGGATTTGTTCATCCATCGTCCGGCGAATATCTGGAGTTCAGCGCTCCGATTCCTGGAGACATGGAGGACGTACTGCATTCGCTTCGCAATCGTTAGGGAAAATAATTTAAACTTATTGAGCATCTTTCTCCAGCCACGCAGGTCACAAGGTTGGATGGGAGATGCTTTTTTTGATTCATGGATACCTGTGACATTCCTGGGGCATAGTCGAAAAGTACAAACGATCTGGTGATTAATCCATTCTCTAAAAACCTCGATTCCAGCATATTTAAAAGGGAGATTTTAAGAAGGAGATGGACTTTTTTATGAGCGTAGAACTCTATCAGGACACATACATTCAACTCCAGTTTGCGGATCGCATCGGAGGCGCGAATTACGGAAAAGATACGGCAATTTATAAATTCGAAAAAATTAAGCGTGCAAAAGCCGCAGCGAAAAAGGATTTCCCGGGCATAGAATTGATTGATATGGGCGTGGGCGAACCCGATGAAATGGCGGATGCCGGCATTGTGGCAAAACTGGCGGAGGAAGCGTCCAAACCGGAAAACCGGGGTTATGCGGATAACGGAATTCCCGAGTTCAAGGTCGCGGCTGCCCGCTATTTGCAAGAAGTATTCGGCGTGGAAGGAATCGATGCCGATACGGAAATCGTGCACTCCATCGGTTCCAAGCCGGCGCTTGCGATGTTGCCTTCCTGCTTCATTAACCCGGGGGACATTACAATTATGACGGTTCCGGGCTATCCGATTCTGGGGACGCATACGAAATATTTGGGCGGAGAGGTGTACACGGTACCTTTGACGGAAGAGAATAACTTCCTGCCGGATCTTGCTTCGATTCCTGAAGAGATCGCCCGCAAGACAAAATTGATTTACCTGAACTACCCCAACAACCCGACAGGCGCCAGCGCTACCGCGAGATTCTTTGCGGAAGTCGTAGAATGGGCGCGCAAATACAATGTCGTTGTCGTTCACGATGCGCCGTATGCAGCCCTGACCTATGACGGATTGAAGCCGCTGAGCTTCCTTTCCGTTCCGGGAGCGAAGGACGTAGGTGTGGAGCTGCACTCCTTATCGAAATCGTACAACATGACCGGATGGAGAATCGGTTTTGTCGCCGGTAACCCGCTTATTGTTAAAGCGTTCAGCGACGTAAAAGATAACAACGATTCCGGTCAGTTCATCGCGATCCAAAAAGCGGCTGCTTACGGTTTGGCCCACCCGGAAATTACCGAGAAGATTGCCGAGAAGTATTCGCGCAGACACAATCTGCTGGTTGGCGCACTGAATGAGCTCGGTTTCAAGGCGAAAAAACCGCAAGGTTCGTTTTTCCTGTACGTGGCGGCTCCGAAGGGAGTCGAGGGCGGACCGACGTTTGCGACGGCCGAGGATTTTGCTCAATACCTGATCAGAGAAAAGCTGATATCGACGGTACCTTGGGATGATGCCGGCCATTATGTACGGTTCTCGGTCACCTTTGCCGCTGCCGGTATTGAAGAAGAAGAAAGAGTCATCGCGGAAATCAAACGCCGACTTGGCGAAGTGAAGTTTGTATTCTAGAATCGTATTTTATGCGACCGCCCGGCTATCTAGCCGGGTGTTTTTTTCGTATGGACGCAAGCGTTCATTGAGGGAAGAGATAAAAAGGGTTTGAATAAATATTAATAATAGTGTATATTTATAAGAAAATAATGCTTTCGTTGACTTATTGGAAATTATGCCGTTCATTTTACGCAGGTATATTTATCCAGGCTGGTTGCCTTGACAGGTAGGCCGCATTCTGTCATAATTCATGTAAATCAATAAGAACCTTTAATTCAGTCCCGTGAGGCTGGCAAGGTAACGTGAATGAGGATTTAGGGAAGACTATGTCCATTGCTGCGGCAATGCATACCCTGGATCCGCATGACAGTCATGGCTTAACTATGACTAGAGACTCCTTGCCTCGATCAGGCAAGGAGTTTTTTTATGGCCTATCACGGAATCTGGATGAAACTTATCCTGAGGAGGCAAAGAATCCAATGAGCACTGAAAGTCATATTATTATGGATGAAATAGCCATTCGCCGTGCCTTAACCAGAATCGCCCACGAAATTCTTGAGCACAACAACGGCATTGAAGGCTGCATTTTGGCCGGAATTAAAACACGAGGCGTATTTCTGGCGAAACGGCTCTCCGAACGATTGGAAAGTATCGAAGGAAAGCCGATCCCTTGGATCGAACTGGACGTTACATCTTACCGAGATGACCGTACTGTCCAAGAACGTGTGGCTGAGCAGGCCGACTATGCTGTACCGGTGCAAAACAAAAAAGTAATCCTCTTCGACGATGTATTATATACGGGACGGACGATCCGCGCCGCGATGGACGCCATCATGGACGCCGGACGGCCGGAATCCATCCAGCTAGCCGTTCTTGTGGATCGTGGACATCGGGAACTGCCGATCCGTCCGGATTATATCGGAAAGAATGTGCCTACTTCCAAAGCGGAAGAAATCGAAGTGCTTCTTGAGGAAAAGGATGGCAGCGATCAGGTCCGCATTTTGCAGCAACGGGGGGAACAGTAAGATGACTATGACGGCATCTGCTCTAAAAGAACGCAGTTTGCTGGGGCTTAAAGAGCTCAGCGCCTCCGAGATCGGTTCGATTCTGGATCGGGCTGCCTATTGGGAAAGCCGGACCGAAAAAGTGGTCCCTGTTCTGAAAGACCGTTTTGTTGCCAACATGTTTTTTGAAAACAGCACGCGCACCCGCTTTTCCTTCGAGATGGCCGAGAAGAGATTGGGAGCGGAAGTCCTGAACTTTTCAGCAGCCGTATCGAGCGTGGAAAAAGGCGAATCGATTCACGATACGGTACGCACGCTCGAATCCATGGGAATCGATGCCGGCGTTATCCGCTTGAAACCGGTCGGGCTGCTAGCCGATTTGGCTACCAAAGTGTCGATGCCTCTCATCAACGCCGGCGACGGCAATAACGAGCATCCGACTCAAGCCTTACTCGATTTGTACACGATGAAGAAACATTTCGGGGAATTGAAAGGGTTGAAGGTATCGATTATCGGAGACATTAAGCACAGCCGGGTAGCACGTTCCAACCTTTGGGCGCTGCAAAAATTCGGAGCGGAAGTCAAACTGTGCGCCCCCGAAATCATGCAGGCCCCGGAACTTGGAAGATACGCACCTTATGTACCGATGGATGAGGCGCTCTGCGCCGACGTAGTCATGATGCTGCGCGTACAACTGGAACGTCATGCCGAAGGATTACTGAGATCGGCGGAGCAGTACCGTCTGGAGTACGGGCTCACCGAGGAGCGGGCAGCCGGGCTTGCCCCGCACGTCATTATCATGCACCCTGCCCCGATCAACCGCAATGTAGAGATCGACGATGCAGTGGTCGAACATCCGCAATCACGGATTTTCAAGCAGATGTCGAATGGGGTACCCATCCGGATGGCGGTTGTGGAAAGAGCCATGAAATAGAAAACAACGAATCGGAACTTTTTAATAGATTTTAAAAGATAAAGCGGAGGTTTCATCCATGCAGCTTATTATTCGAAACGCAAGTGTTCTGAACGCAAACGACGAATTGGAAAGAAAGCACATCACGGTTACGAACGGGGTAATCGACCAAATCACGAACGCCGATCAGGAGCCGATGAGTGCTCCCGGAGATGAAATCCGTGAAATCGATGCGGCAGGCAAGCTGGTGACGCCGGGATTTATCGATATGCACGTACATCTGAGAGAACCCGGATTTGAACATAAAGAGACGATTGAGTCAGGATCACGTTCGGCGGCCAAAGGCGGTTTCACGACCATTGCTTGCATGCCCAACACAAGGCCGGTGACGGATAGCCCGGAAGTCGTATCTCTGGTACTGGAAAAAGCTAAAGAAGCCGGGCTGGTTCACGTGCTGCCCTACGCGGCGATTACGAAGAACGAGCTGGGCCGCGAGTTGACGGACTTCGCCGCGCTGAAAGCGGCGGGAGCGATCGGATTCACCGATGACGGCGTCGGCGTCCAAAACGCGCAGATGATGAAAGACGCGATGAACCGGGCTGCATCGATGGGGATGCCGGTCATCGCCCACTGCGAGGACAATTCCCTGGTGGAAGGGGCGCCGGTAGCTGAAGGTGAATTTGCTAAGCGCCACGGGCTGAAAGGGATTCCGAACGAGTCGGAAGCGATTCATGTCGGACGGGATATTCTGCTGGCGGAAGCGACGGGAGTTCACTACCATGTGTGCCATGTCAGCACGGAGCAATCGATCCGCCTGATCCGTCAGGCGAAAGAGATCGGCATCAACGTGACCGCCGAGATTTGCCCGCATCACCTGATTCTGTCCGAGGAAGACATTCCGGGGTTAGATGCGAACTGGAAAATGAATCCGCCGCTGCGCTCCAAACGGGATGTTGAGGCCTGTATCAAGGCACTGGAGGACGGGACGATCGACATCGTCGTTACCGACCATGCTCCACATAGCGCGGAGGAAAAGGCCAAAGGGATGCAGCTTGCTCCATTCGGCATCGTCGGATTTGAAACTGCGTTTCCGCTGCTGTATACGAAATTTGTCGCGGAGGGCCGCTGGACTTTAAGAATGCTGGTAGAGAGAATGACGGCCGATCCGGCCCGAGTGTTTGGCCTTGAAACCGGACGGCTTGAACCGGGAGCTCCAGCCGATCTGACGATTGTGGATCTGGATCTTGAGAAGGAAGTTAATCCGGAGGAATTTGCCTCCAAAGGACGCAATACGCCGTTTACCGGCTGGAAGCTGAAAGGCTGGCCTGTGGCAACGATCGTTGAAGGAAAGCTGATCTGGAAAGAGCAATTATAAATAGATTAACGCAAAGGAGTGCTGCAGGATGCAGGCAAGATTATTGTTGGAAGACGGCACGCTGTTTACCGGGAAATCATTCGGCGCGGAAGTCGATAAAACCGGCGAGGTCGTTTTTAATACAGGAATTACAGGGTACCAGGAAGTATTGTCTGATCCTTCTTACTGCGGACAAATTGTGACGATGACATATCCGCTGATCGGAAACTACGGGATTTCGAGAGACGATTTCGAATCGATCGCCCCTTCGATCCACGGGTTTGTCGTCCGCCGTTATGAGCCGACGCCAAGCAACTGGCGGGCGCAGTACAGTCTGGGCGATCTGCTGAAGGAATACGGTATTCCCGGCATTACCGATATCGACACGCGTATGCTGACCCGGATTATCCGCCAGCACGGGACGATGAAGGGAATCTTGACGACTTCCTCCAAGTCGGTAGCGGAATTGCAGGATATGATGGCGACTACAAGCATCGATGAGCTGCGCAACCAGGTTGCCCGGACATCGACGCCAAACGTATACAGCAGCCCTGGATTGAAAGAACGGATCGTTCTCGTCGACTTCGGGGCAAAAAGCGGGATTCTCCGCGAGTTGAACAAGCGCGATTGCGACGTCGTCATCGTGCCGCATGACACGACGGCCGATGAAATCCGCCGCTTGCATCCTGACGGCATCCAGCTCTCCAACGGACCTGGCGACCCTAAGGATGTGCCTTATGCGGTGAGCACGATTTCCGAACTGCTCGGCGAATATCCGATCTTCGGCATCTGCCTCGGACACCAGCTGTTGTCGCTGGCCTGCGGCGCCGATACGGAAAAGCTGAAATTCGGCCACCGGGGCGGCAACCATCCGGTCAAAGATCTCGAAACCGGACGCTGCTACATCACGTCGCAAAACCATGGATATACCGTAAATGAAGCATCGCTTTCCGGGACGGATCTGGTAGTGACGCATATCAACAACAACGATAAAACGGTCGAAGGCGTCAAGCATCTCAAACACCCCGCTTTCTCGGTGCAGTACCATCCGGAAGCGGCGCCCGGACCTTATGATAACAGCTATCTCTTCGACCGCTTCATTGAAATGATCCGGGAGCACAAGCGGCTGAATCCGCAAAAACCGCGTCAAGCCGAACTCATGGCAGCAGCGAAAGGAGTACTGTAACATGCCGATCAACAAAGAACTCAAGAAAATTCTCGTCATTGGGTCAGGTCCGATCGTCATCGGCCAGGCGGCGGAGTTTGACTACGCCGGTACCCAGGCCTGCCAGGCGCTGAAAGAAGAAGGCGTTGAAGTGGTGCTGATTAACAGTAACCCGGCTACGATTATGACAGACACCAATATGGCGGATAAAGTATATATCGAACCGATCACGCTGGAGTTTGTTACGCAAATCATTCGCCAGGAGCGCCCGGACGGACTTTTGCCGACCCTCGGCGGCCAAACCGGCCTGAATATGGCCGTTGAACTGGCCCGCGCAGGGGTATTGGAGCGCGAGAATGTGAAGCTGCTCGGAACGCAGCTCACTTCGATCGAGAAAGCGGAGGACCGCGACCTGTTCCGCGACCTGATGCGGGAGCTGGAACAGCCGGTACCGGAGAGCACGATCATTACGACGGTGGCTGAAGCGCTGAGCTTTGCCGATGAGATCGGCTACCCGGTCATCGTCCGTCCGGCTTATACGCTCGGCGGCACCGGAGGCGGCATTTGCGCCACGGTAGAGGAATTGAAAGAAACCGTGGCTTCGGGGATTCGTTACAGTCCGATCGGCCAGTGCCTGATCGAAAAGTCGATCGCCGGCATGAAGGAAGTCGAATATGAAGTTATGCGCGACGCGAATGACAACTGCATCGTTGTCTGCAACATGGAAAACTTTGATCCGGTCGGCGTACATACCGGAGACAGCATCGTAGTGGCGCCAAGCCAAACGCTGTCCGACCGGGAGTACCAAATGCTGCGCTCGGCATCGCTCAAAATCATCCGCGCTTTGAACATCGAAGGCGGCTGCAACGTACAATTTGCGCTGGATCCGCAAAGCTTCCAGTACTATGTCATCGAAGTGAATCCGCGGGTCAGCCGTTCTTCGGCGCTCGCGTCCAAAGCAACCGGCTATCCGATTGCGAAAATGGCAGCCAAGATTGCGCTCGGCTACACGCTGGATGAGATCGTAAATCCGGTAACCGGGCAGACTTACGCCTGCTTCGAACCGACTCTTGACTATATCGTAAGCAAAATCCCGCGTTGGCCGTTCGATAAATTCGTCAGCGCCAACCGCAAGCTGGGCACGCAAATGAAAGCGACCGGCGAGGTAATGGCCATCGGCCGGACATTTGAAGAATCGATCCACAAAGCGGTTCGTTCGCTGGAGATCGGCACGCACCGTCTTTATCTGAAAGGCGCGGACCAACTCGACAAGGAAACGTTGGATCAGCGTCTGATCAAGGCGGACGACGAGCGCTTGTTCCTGGTGGCCGAAGCTTTCCGCCGCGGCTACAGCCTGCAGCAAATCCAGGACCTGACGCAGATCGACTGGTGGTTCCTGGACAAAATCGAAGGCTTGGTCCAATTCGAGACCAAAATCGCGGCCGAAGCGGAACTGACTTTCGAAACGCTGTATGAAGCAAAACGCCTCGGCTTTACGGATCGGGCGATCGCCGAGCTGCGGAGCGCCGGTCAGAAGGGAAGCACGCACCTGACCGAGCAAAGCGTCACACTGTTCCGCAAGGAGAGAGGGCTTCGTCCGGTTTACAAAATGGTAGATACATGCGCGGCGGAGTTCGAAGCTTCAACGCCTTACTACTACTCCACGTATGAGACGGAAAATGAAGTCATCCATACGGAAAAGGAGAAGATCGTTGTACTGGGATCCGGTCCGATCCGGATCGGCCAAGGGATCGAATTCGACTACTCCACCGTACATGCGGTATGGGCGATCCAAAAGGCCGGCTATGAGGCCGTTATCATCAACAACAATCCGGAGACGGTGTCGACGGACTTTAATACCTCGGACCGATTGTACTTCGAACCGCTTTTCTTCGAAGACGTCATGAACGTCATCGAGCAAGAGAATCCGGTCGGCGTCATTGTCCAGTTCGGCGGTCAGACGGCCATCAACCTGGCGGCGCCATTGCAAGCCGCCGGAGTACGTATCCTCGGCACCTCGCTTGAAAGCATCGACGAGGCGGAGGACCGGAAGAAGTTCGAGGCGCTCCTTTCCAGACTGAATATCGCCCAGCCGAAGGGCAGCACCGTGACTTCGGTGGACGAAGCGGTAGGTACGGCGCAGTCGCTCGGCTACCCGGTATTGGTACGGCCATCCTATGTCCTTGGCGGACGGGCGATGGAAATCGTCTACTCTGATAATGAACTCCTGAAATATATGAAAGAGGCCGTCAACATTAATCCGGAGCATCCGGTCCTTATCGACCGCTACATGCTCGGCAAAGAGGTTGAAGTCGATGCGATCTGCGACGGCGAAACGGTGCTCATTCCGGGCATCATGGAGCATGTCGAACGGGCCGGGGTTCACTCCGGCGACTCGATTGCGGTATATCCTCCACAATATCTGTCAGACGAGTTGAAGGATAAGATCGTCGATATTACGATTAAAATTGCCAAAGAGCTCAAAACGGTCGGTTTGGTCAACATCCAGTTCGTTATTTACAAAAACGAAGTGTATGTGATTGAGGTGAATCCGCGTTCCTCGCGGACGGTTCCTTTCTTAAGCAAAGTAACGAACATTCCGATGGCCAATGTGGCCACGAAAGCTATCCTCGGCACGAAGCTGAAAGAGTTGGGCTACGAAGACGGATTGTGGCCGGAAAGCGAACAGGTATCGGTGAAAGTGCCGGTATTCTCCTTCGCCAAGCTCCGCCGCGTCGAGCCTACGCTCGGACCGGAAATGAAATCTACCGGCGAAGTGATGGGCCGGGATCCGCAATATGCCAAAGCGCTGTATAAAGGCCTGATCGGAGCGGGCATGAAAATCCCTTCCACGGGCGCCATCATCGCTACGGTTGCGGATAAAGACAAACAGGAAGCCGTTGAACTGCTGCGCGGGTTCTACAACCTGGGCTACAAGATCATTGCTACCGAAGGAACGGCGGCTGCTTTGATTGAAGCGGGCATCCATGTCACCACCGTACACAAGCTGACCGAGGGCGTGCCGAACATTCTCGATCTGATCCGCAATGGGGAGGCGCACTTCGTGATCAACACGCTGACCAAAGGCAAGGAGCCGGAGCGCGATGGCTTCCGGATCCGCCGGGAAGCGGTGGAGAACGGAATTGTGTGCATGACCTCGCTGGATACGGTTCGCGCCTTGCTGAACATGCTGGAGACGATCAACTTCTCCTCCCAGGCAATGCCTTCGCTGTAATTGAGTAATCATCAAAGTTAATAAGCGGCTCCGGATGCTCTTACGGCTTCGGAGCCGCAAGTATGAATAGGAGGAGAGGTAATGGCGTTTTCGTATGAACAGGCCGCAGGCCGACTGATGGTCGCCCTGGATTATCCATCGGCGGAACAAGCCCGGAATCTGATTCAAGACCTTGAGGGAATCCCATGCTATATGAAGGTGGGAATGCAGCTTTACTACACCGCGGGGCCCGATTTTGTGAAGGAGCTGAAAGCCAAGGGATACTCGGTATTTCTGGATCTGAAGCTGCATGACATCCCCAATACGGTAAAAGGCGGGGCGGACAGCCTTACCCGCCTTGGCGTCGATATGTTTAATGTACATGCATCGGGTGGGCTGAAGATGATGGCGGCGGCCAAAGAAGGCGTACTGTCGGCTCTGGACAGCGATGCTTCGCTAAAAAAGCCGATTCTGATCGGAGTTACCCAATTAACGAGTACGAATCAGGAAATGCTTAACCGGGAAATTGGAATTCCGGGCAGCGTTGAAGAGTCAGTACTGTCCTATGCAGCCTTGACCCAGGAAGCGGGTCTTGATGGCGTCGTAGCGTCTCCCTTGGAAGTCCAGGCGATTAAGAGCCGATGCGGGACATCGTTCATCACGGTTACGCCGGGAATTCGTCCGGAGGGGAGCAGTGCGGGCGACCAATCCCGTACATTAACACCGGGAGAAGCAATGCGTCAGGAAACGGACTACATCGTTGTCGGCCGCCCGATTACCGCCTCACCCCAGCCGCGCAAGGCTGCTGAACTAATCATTGAGGAGATGATGAAGGCATGATTAATACAAATAAGATCGCTAATGAAGTAGCAGGGCGCTTATTGGATATCGGTGCAGTGGCGCTTCGCCCGCATCAGCCGTTTACCTGGACGTCCGGCATCAAATCGCCGATTTATTGCGATAACCGGTTGACGATGTCCTATCCGGACATTCGCGATTTGATTGCCGATTCTTTCGCGGCGGTCATCCGCGAAGCCTACCCGGATGCCGAGGTGATTGCAGGAACCGCGACGGCGGGTATTCCGCATGCAGCATTTGTTTCCCAAAAGCTGGGACTGCCAATGGCTTACATTCGCGATAAGGCTAAAGGCCACGGCAAAGAAAATCAAATCGAAGGATTGATCAAGCCGGGGCAAAAAGTGATCGTCATCGAGGATTTAATCTCGACCGGGGGCAGCTCGATCAAGGCGGCCCAAGCTGTCCGCGAGGCGGGCGCCGAGCCTTTGGCCGTGCTGGCGATTTTCAGCTACCAGCTGGACAAAGCGGTTCAAGGGTTCGAAGAAGCCGGGATCCCGCTGCAAACGTTGTCCAACTACACCGCTTTAATTGACGTTGCCATCGAGCGCGGCGAGATCAAACCGGAGGATTTGGTCTTGTTGAAGTCCTGGAGAGAGGACCCGTCTTCGTTCGGAAAGTGAGCCGGCTCCGTTAATAAATAACAAGCCCGCAGGACCTATGGTCCGCGGGCTTGTTTCTTTATTTATGAAGATTATTGCGATTTTACCGCCGAGTACTTCTCGGCGTTGCGCAGGGCGGGCCAAATCTCCGCCGTTTCTCCTCCGATATGCCAATAGGCGAAACCTGCGATGTTCCGGTTCTTCGCCATCCCGTACTTTTCCGACAGGGAGCGTGATTCTTCAAGCCATACCCGGTGTGCGGCAGCAGAGTAGTAGGTTGCCGTGTATTGAGCGAGCTCGTTGTTCCATTCCGGCTTGGCGCCCACACGGTTCAGGCGCTGAATTTGTTCTCCCAAGGACAAGTCCTCTGATTTTATGGTGTCTCCCTTGCTGTTGATTTCCCAATCCCGCACATACAATGGGAGGCCTAAAATGACTTTGGAGGCGGGAACTTCATTCAGCAGAGTGTCGAGTCCGTATTGAACCCAAGGCAAGGAGGAGACGGAGCCTGCTTTTCCGCCGGACCAATGCTCGTCATAACCCATCAAAACGATATAGTCGGCACTTTTGCCCAATGCGGCATAATCAAAGCCATCCGTCCAGTCAGTATTGAGATCCGGCGATACATCAACCGACAACGTCATTTTGTTTGCGTGCAACTGACGCGCAAGCTCAGCGACAAATGCAGTGAATTTTTTGCGATCGGACGGCGCTACATTTTCAAAGTCCAGATTAATCCCCAGGATTCCATTTTTCACAGCAAGGTTGACGATTGTGGTGATCGCCGCAGCTGTTTTCTCTGGGGACGAGAGGAGCATCTGCGTATTTTCCTGATTTAAACGGTTGCCGAACAACGCCCATACCTGTTTCCCGTTTTGTTTGGCCCATGTCGCCAGAGTGGGTTCACTGTGATCGGAAATACTCCCGTCCTTATTTAAGAAAAACCATCTTGGCGAAAGCACATTCACATTCGACTTCAGGACCGACCGTTTATACTGCTCATCGGTTTGACCGAATTGCCATCCCATCTGGATGCCTGGAGCAGTTTTTGCCGTGAGCTTACGCGACCAGTTGTCGTTCTGAAGCAGACGGTCCAGAATCACCGCGGTTTCCTGCCTTGTCAAAGAACGGTTCGGGTTAAACCGTTCTGAACTTCCCTCCATAAGACCGAGATCGGTTATCGCGGAAACATAGGGGCGGGCCCAAATGGCGATCGAGGCATCATCCTGATATTCATCTATAGGTCCGGAGCCTCCGGTCCGCTCATTTAAAATACGAATGATCCATACCGCCGCTTCCTGCCTTGTTACGGATTGAAAAGGAGCAAAAGTGCCATCCCCTTTTCCTTCGGTCAATCCGAGCTCGGTCTGTGCCTGAACTCCGGAATAAAACCAATGACTTTTACGTACATCCCTGTAGGCGGGAACCGATGAAGCAACGGATTCCAGTCCCAGCATGCGATTTATCGTAATGAAAAATTCGGCACGGGTAATCGGCTTGGCCGGCGAAAACAGAAATTCCGAAGTACCATTCATAATCTGCTTACTATTTAGCCGGATAATAGCTTCTTTGGCATAGCTTGATTCAATATCTTTAAAAGGCAACTCCTTACCGGAAACATATGTTATCGGCTGAATGATCGCCGAGGTTAGTAAGGTAAGTACGAGAAGGGCTGTCTTTACAGGTTTGATAACGTTCCCCTCTTTTCCATAAATAATAGCAATCCTCGTAATACTAACAAATATACTAGATTCCATCAGTGCTAAAATTATGGAAATAAAAATATCAATATCGTAAAATTTCTTGTAACTTTTTGGTATGAATTTTCGTTTATAATGCAAGACGTGAAGACGTGGCGGAGCAGGGATGAGACGGTTCCGTCAGGCACTTACCGTTTTGGGGCAGCAACAATATGATACTTAGGAGACCGATACAAGATGATGCGATGGCTTCGCAAACCAGTAAAACCTGAAGAAGCTGCAGCGCCTTCCGAAACCGCGGCAGCGGGCGAGGCCGGGGCCGCAGAGGCAGAACCGATAACAGAAGAACTTTTGGACGGCGCCTCCCTTCCTGAACCTGTTCCGATTGAAGTGCGGGAAATGGAGAAAGGTCCTATTTTGAGCGTGAGGGAAGTGCACCGCACTTTTCCCGTGGGCGGCGGAGAAATTCACGTACTGAAAGGCATTAATATGGAGGTCAATCCCGGCCAACTGGTCATGCTGAAGGGGAGATCCGGGTCGGGGAAAACGACTCTGCTGAACATGCTGGGAGGGCTGGACCAGCCTTCGTCGGGCGAAATTTTGTTCCGGGGTCAGGGGCTGCATCAATTGAACGATGACAAACGTACCTTGCTCCGCCGGAACGAGATCGGCTTTATTTTTCAGGCTTACGCTTTACTGCCGCTGTTGTCGGCCTGGGAAAATGTCGAACTGTCTCTGCGGATGGCCGGAGTTCCTCCGCAGGAATGGAAGCGGCGTGTGACCCATTGTATGGAGCTTGTCGGCCTCGGCAAGCGGATGTTCCACCGCCCGTTCGAGCTCTCGGGGGGCGAGCAGCAGCGGGTGGCAATTGCCAAGGCGATTGCGCACCGGCCCAAATTGTTATTGGCGGATGAGCCGACAGCCAACCTGGATTCCCAAATGGGAGCGCAGGTCATGGCAGTATTCAAAAATATCATACATACGGAGCAAATGACGATTTGTATGACTACTCACGATCCTACAATCCTGGAGGTAGCAGACCATGTTTACGAAATGGTGGATGGAAAATTTATCGGGTAGGAAAGGGGGGATTAGACGGAGTCTGGGACTATTAACTTTATGCCTAGCTATCGTTGCAACGACTGGCTGCGGATTGCTTCCGAACGAAGATGAGGAAGAGGTTCTGCCGGTCATTACGCCACCTACCATCTCGAAGAAACCGGAGTACGAAGTGCGCTCGGAGACGATCGAGCTTAGAGTCAGCGCCGTAGGCAAGATGATGAGCCAGCGGGAGGAGCCGCTTTATTTTACGGAAGACGGGCTTCATATTAAAGAGGTCAAGGTGAAAGCCGGGGACAAAGTCGCTCAGGGCGATGTTCTCGTGGTTCTCGACGTGAAGGACTTGCAGAAGGATCTGCGCAAGAAGCGCCTCGATTTCCGCCAGCAGGAACTTACGATGAAAGAAACGCTGCGAACAAAGGATGAGATGAGCGAGATTGATTTTGAAAAAGCATCCATCGTGTTTGAGGAGCAGCGGCAGGAACTGGTCGATCTGGAGCAAAAAATCGCCGACGGCACGCTGAAGGCGCCGTTTGCGGGAACGATCGTATCGATGAGCGCCCAAAAGGGCGGCACCGTGAAGGCTTATGAATCGCTCGGCATTATTTCTGATACTTCTTCTCTGGTCGTAGCCGCTTCATTTGCCAAGGAAGATCTCGAGAAAATTTCCGTCGGCATGAAGGCGAAAGTGGATATCAATGCGGCGGGAACGTTTGACGGCAAGGTGAAAGTAATGCCGGTGGCAAGTAGTACTTCCGATAACGGTAACGGCGGAGGCAACGGAACGGGTACTCCTCCGGAAAAAGACTCGATCGACAAGTATTTGATCGTGTCGCTGGATAAGTGGCCGAAGGATGTTGAACGCGGTCGCCAGCTCAGTGTATCCATCGTGACTCAACGGAAAGAAAACGCCGTGTTGATTCCGATCTCCGCCCTCCGTTCCATTGGATCGCGTACTTATGTACAGGTCATTGAAGAGGACGGAACGAAGCGCGAAGCCGACGTGGAGGTTGGTCTGCAAACCTCGACGGACGTTGAAATCCTTAAAGGGCTTTCGCCGGGGCAGAAAGTAGTGGGTCGCTAATGGGTGTTCCTTTATTACGGTTATTGTTCCGCAAAATGTGGAACACCAAGTGGCTGACGCTCAGCACCTTGCTCGGTCTGATCGTTGCGGTTTCGTTTACGGTCAGCATTCCGATGTATTCGGACGGCGCGTTGAAACGGGTCGTTTCCAGTACATTGAAAGCGGAGAGCGAAGGCTTGCCGGCAGGCTCACTCGTGATGAGCTATCAAGCGCCGGGGGGTGCCAAAACCGATCTGGCCGGACTTGAAGCCGTGAATCAATATATTGTTGATGGCGTACCGAAAGAGATCGGCTTTCCTTATCAAAGCTATGTAAATACCCGTTCCATTCGCGGAACGGAAGTTTATCCTGAAGATCCTACCAAGGTTGACGCCAGCCGGACGAGAGCGATGGGCATCTCCTCCATGAGCGGTCTGAAGGAACATGTCTCCGTGACGGGCGGTCAATTGTTCTCGGATAAAGCCGACGGAACCATGATTGAAGCGATGATGCTGGAAGAAGCGATGTACCGCCAGGACTTGCATGTCGGCGACGTGATGGAATACCCGGTATACAGCGGCGTGGACGTCACGCTTAAAGTGAAAATCGTCGGGGCATTCCAGCCGTTGGACGATACCGATGCTTATTGGTATCAAGGCCTGGAAGGCATGATGAACACTTTTTATGTCAATGAAGCGGCATTTAACGACGGCCTTTTGAAGCAATTGAACATCCCGTTGCACAATTCAAGCTGGTATTATGCATTCGATCTGCGCGAAATCAAGACCAGCCAGCTTAACTCGTTATCCAGCACGCTGGATCGGCTGAATATCGAGTTGTATCAAAAGCTGAAGGATACGAAAGTGGACATTTCGTTCGGCAGCCTGCTGAACGATTTCCGGAAGCAAAGTCTGCAAATGCAGACGCTGTTGTTTACGCTGGCGGCACCGATGATTGCAATGGTGTTCTATTTTATTGTCATGAATGCCCGCCAGTCGCTCGACAAACAACAGAGCGATATTGCCGTCCTGCGAAGCAGGGGGGCTTCCACTAAGCAAATTATTTTCATCTATCTGCTTGAGGGATTAATTCTGGGGGTTATTTCCCTGGTAGCCGGTCCTTTGCTTGGATGGTTCATGTCGAAAAGCATCGGCTCCGCCGACGGGTTCCTGGCTTTCGTCAATCGGAAGTCCATTCCGGTTGGTTTTAATACGGATGCTTTCCTTTTGGGTGCCGCAGCTGTCATTATCGCGATCCTTGCTACCTTGCTGCCGGCGATATCCTATGCGCGGGCCTCTATTGTTAACGCGAAGCAGAAGCAGGCCCGTTCCGACCAACGCCCGGGGTGGCAGAAATGGTTTATCGATATCGTGCTGATGGGCATAGCGGGTTACGGTTATTATTTGTTCTATGAACGTCAGATGCTTACGTTCCAGACCGGGATGACCACGGATGAGCTGCAGGTGCAGCCGTTTCTCTTCTTCGTGCCGGCGCTGGCCATTTTCTCGATCGGCCTGTTCTTCTTGCGCGTCTTCCCGTGGATTCTGAAACTGATCGGCTGGATCGGCAAGAAATGGCTGCCGGTACCGTATTATTTGAGTCTGACGCAATTGTCTCGTTCGGCATCATCCTATTATCCGTTAATGATCCTTCTGGTTCTGACATTGGGACTCGGAGTTTACAATGCTTCCGCTGCCCGGACGATCGATTTGAACTCGACGGAACGTACCTTGTACAAATACGGGGCCGATGTAGTCATGCAGACTGTCTGGGAAGCTACTCCCGAGATGTCCAAGAATCCTCAGCAAGGGGGTTCGGGGCAGGGCGGCGCAGGCGGAGGCCAAGGAGGGTCCGGAGGCGGCCAGGGTGGCGGCCAAGGCGGTGGCGGCGGGCAGGGTGGCGGCCAAGGCGGTGGCGGCGGGCAGGGTGGCGGTCAAGGCGGCGGGCAGCAGCCAACCAAATTGATCTACTCGGAGCCGCCGTTTGAGGTGTTCCGTAAGCTTGAAGGCGTGGAACATGCCGCACGCGTGCTGCAAACCAAAGGCAACATTATTATTTCCGGCCGCTCGGCGGGCCAGGGGAATCTGATGGGGATCGACAACGTCGATTTTTCCAAGGTTGCCTGGTTCCGGAACGATTTGTTTCCCGCACATCCTTATCAGTATTTGAATCTGCTAGGGATGAACGAAAGCGCGGCTCTGGTGCCGTCTAATATGGCGGAAAAATATAAACTCAAGCCCGGAGATGTGTTCACGGTCTCTTTAGGGGAAGCTTCGCTGGAATTTGCGGTTTACGGAATCTTGCCGTACTGGCCGAGCCAGTATCCTGACGAGAAGCCGTTTATTATCGCAAATCTGGATTACATTTATGATCAATCGCCGCTAACTCCTTACGAAGTCTGGCTGAAGATGAAACCGGAGGCGAAGGTGGCTCCGCTTGTTACCAAATTGAGCGAGCAAGGAATCGACTTGTATTCCGTTAAGGACGTCCGCAGCGAGCTGGCTGCTCAAAGCAAGCACCCGACTCGGGGCGGCGTGTTCGGGATTCTTAGTCTTGGATTCATCGTCTCGGTTATCGTTTCTTTGATTGGCTATGTGTTGTACTGGTTCTTTAATCTTTCAGGCAGAGTCGTGCAATTCGGGATTCTTCGCGCAATGGGATTATCCCGGAAGCAATTGACTTTCATGCTCTTGACGGAGCAGATCCTGACAGCGGGGCTATCCATTATTCTCGGGATTGTCATCGGTAAAGTGGCCGGCAAGTTGTACCTTCCATTTTTGCAAACGACGGACAACGTCACGACCCAAGTACCGCCGTTCCGCATCATCTTTAACTCTTCGGATACGATGAAGCTGTATGTGGTCGTGCTGGTCATGCTGATCATGGGAGCCGGCCTGCTCTTCTGGCAAATTAGGCGTCTGCGTGTTCATCAGGCCGTGAAGATGGGGGAGGAGCGGTAAGATGAGTGACAACATGAATGAAAGTTCCGGCGAAAACTCAACCGGATATATGATTAACTGCGAAGGACTCGTAAAAATTTTTAAATCGGAAGACATCGAGGTTGTCGCGCTCCAGGGTTTGAATTTGACGGTACAACAGGGCGAGATGATGGCGATCATCGGCAACAGCGGCAGCGGCAAATCGACGCTGCTGAACATGCTGGGCGGCCTTGACCGGCCATCCGCCGGTCAGGTCAACGTCGGAGGCTGGGATTTGCTCAAAATCCGCGATGACCAGCTTGTGGAATACAAACGCAATACCGTAGGTTTTGTGTGGCAGAACAATGCCCGCAATCTGCTGCCCTATTTGTCGGCGCTGGAAAACGTCGAGATGCCCATGCTGCTGGCGGGCAAACTCGACCGTGCCTATGCTAAACAATTGCTCGAATGGGTCGGATTGAAAGACCGGATGCACAACAAGCTGCATCAGCTTTCGGGTGGGGAACAGCAGCGGGTCGCGATAGCGATCTCGCTGTCCAACCGCCCGAAAATGCTGCTGGCCGACGAACCTACAGGGTCGGTGGATACGGCTACTTCCGACCAGATCATGTCGATCTTTCGAAAGGTCAATAAGGAACTTGGCATAACGATCGTGATCGTTACCCATGACCTTACGCTTGCCGGAAAGGTAGACCGCGTCGTTGCCATCCGTGATGGTTTAACGAGTACTGAATTCGTGAAGCGAAATCCGAATTTGGATCTTGCGTCCGGGGATCCCGGGTTTGGGAATGGAGGATTGCAGGAAGTGCACGAGGCGTTTGTCGTGGTTGACCGGGTCGGGAGGCTTCAGGTGCCCAAAGAATATCTGGAGGCCGTTGGCATTGGGGGACGCGCAAGCATGGAATTTGACGGGGAGAAAATCGTCATTACAGCACCGAAATCTTTGGAGGGGGATAAATCATGAGGAAGAACGGATTTGGGAAGCTGCGTAAAGTTTTAACGGTTTCTCTGGTAGCCACTCTGGCATTGGGGCTGCTGGCAGGATGTAACGGAAGCAAGGCATCGGATAAAAATGAGGAGAAAGTGCTCCGGATCGGGATGATGTACGGAGGCGGCGACGATTCCTGGTTCCGGCAACAATACACGGATATTTTTGAATACACGAATCAAAATATTAAAATCGAAATCGTGCCTGCCATCGATCAGAACCAATATAGATATAACGACGGGACTGAACCGTATGTGCAGCCCGATTACGTGGAAAGCATGAAAAAACTGATGACGGGAAGCAACCCCGTCGATATCGTAATTGCTGATACGGGCACGCTGAAGCAGCTTATTCAAGAAAATCTGTTAAAGCAGTTGGATCCAATGATTCAGGAGGACAAATTCGATACTACCGATTTTGTTCCTTCGGTAATCGATGGGCTTAAAGATTTGGGCGAAGGAAACCTGTACGCTTTGGCGCCTTCCTTCTCTTCCTCGGCGCTGTACTTCAACAAGAAGATTTTCACGGACGCCGGCGTGGAACCGCCAACCGACAAGTCGACCTGGGATGATATTTTTGCTAAGGCCCGGCTTGTAGCTAAAGGTGAAGGCAAGGACAGGGTATACGGCTTTTCCTTTAACCGTTACATGGGTAGCGATCCTTTCTGGGATATGCAATATTCTTACATTAACGGCCTGCAGCTCAAGACATTTGATGAAAAAGCTGAAAATATGACCGTGAGTTCGCCGCAATGGGTGAAAGTATGGGAGACGATGAGTAAGCTGGCTAAGGACAAAATCATTCCGGACAGTACCACCAATATGAATAATAACGATACCTGGACTGCTGTCAGCAGCGATTTGTTCCTTTCCGGAAAAGTTGCCATGACGATCGGCGAGAGCAATTATGTGAACGAAATCGCGGATGCCAATAATAATGCCTCCAAAATTAAAAACTTCACTCCCGTGGATTGGGATGTAGTAACCGTTCCGGTTCATCCAGAAAAACCGGATGTGGGCGGTAACGTTTATCTGAACAATACGTTCTCGATCAACAGCAGCGCACCGAATGCGGATACGGCTTGGGAATTCATTAAATTCGTTAACGGTCCCGATTTTGCGAAGCTGAAATCCCGCAGCAATAGCTATGAAATGGTATCGCGGAAGTCTTTCATCGAGCCAAAGCAAGGGTTGACTTATAACATCCAGGCGTTCTATTTGCTCAAACCATTCCCGCCAACCAATCCGAAGGACGACAAATTGATGGTTGATAAGCCTGGTTTGTACAGCGTAAACAATATTGGACGGAATTTCTTCCAACAAGTCCTGGAGAACAAGAAAACCCCTGAGGAAGCGCTCAATGAATGGGCAGAGAAGGGGAATAAAATGCTTCAGGAAATCAAGATCAACCCGAAAACACAATTCCAGGAGGACGGTACGCCGTTCGTTCCTGAAGAGGGTGTCAACGGGGGAGTTAAATATTAACAATCAAGCCGCCGATGAAAATCGGCGGCTTTTTTTGCGCGTTATTGGGTAATCTATAGGTAAGGTGGAGAATATACACATAACGAAGAAAGGAGTTATAGTGGATGCGCTGGGTCTATTTTAATAAATTGTACCGCACCAAATTTCAAGCAGGTTGCCTGGCCAGGAGATTGGAGCATGACGGCTGGATTTACGGATTCGATGAAATGAGGGTCATCGAAATCTTCCGTTCCCGGAGAGGAAAATATGGCGTAAGATTTATCCCCTGAGCCCTTGACGAGACATACCAATATCGTGTATATTATTAATTGTCGCTATTTACTGACGCGGGGTGGAGCAGCCCGGTAGCTCGTCGGGCTCATAACCCGAAGGCCGCAGGTTCAAATCCTGCCCCCGCAATCTTTTTTTGTCTCCTGGTATCCGGGCCCTTAGCTCAGTTGGTTAGAGCGGTCGGCTCATAACCGATTGGTCGGGGGTTCAAGTCCCTCAGGGCCCATTCATGCGTAAACCCTTGCCTAGCAAGGGTTTTTTGCTATGTTTGGGGTTGATAGGGTCGTATTGAATTCGGAATGCTAATGAAGAAATCTGAAACCTATTGTTTTTAAGGAGGTAAACATGGATTACATTTCACCCAATGAAGCAGAGCTAAAGTTGAAATGGTGGCCTAAAAATATCATAGCGGCGGGTTATAGGCATACCATCGGTCTTAAATCGGACGGCACGGTGGTTGCTGTGGGGGATAATAAATATGGCCAATGCGATGTAAGCGGCTGGCACGATATTGTGGCGGTTGCGGGGGGGGGGGGGGGGATGCTCATACGGGTAATACCCATACCGTCGGGCTTAAATCGGACAGTACGGTGGCGGCTATGGGTTGGAACAAGCATGATCAATGCGATGTAAGCAGCTGGTGCGATATTGTTGCTGTAGCGGCAGGTTGGCGCCGTACCGTCGGGCTTAAATCGGATGGCACGGTGGTGGCGGTGGGCCGGAATAATGAGGGCCAATGCAATGTAAGCGGCTGGAGTGATATGGTGGCGGTAGCGGCGGGTGACTGGCATACCGTCGGACTTAAATCGGACGGTACGGTGGCGGCTGTGGGTAATAATCGATATGGCCAACGCAATGTAAGCAGTTGGAGCGACATAATGGAGGCAGCGGCAGGTTACCTTCATACCGTCGGTCTTAAATCGGACGGCACGGTTACTGCTGTGGGGTTGAATAAGCATGACCAATGCGATATAAGCGGCTGGATCGATATTGTTGCGATAGCGGCGGGTAGTCATCATACCATCGGGCTTAAATCGGATGGCACGGTGACGGCTGTGGGTTGGAATGAGCATGGCCAATGCAATGTAAACGGCTGGCGCGATATTGTAGCGGTAGCGGCGGGTTGCGCTCATACTCTCGGACTTAAATCGGACGGTACGGTGGTAGCTGTAGGGGATAATAAATATAGCCAATGCAATGTAAGCGGCTGGAGTGGCATCCAACTGCCCGGCAATTAGCTTACGGTCACTTCATGAAGAGTATTGGTATCGATTAGCATAACTATATAGCAACTAGTGCCATATAGTTATTTCATTTTTTTCTACTTTGTGTTTTCTTTCTGACAATAATTATACATAATCCTATTAGAGCAACTATTACTAAAAGTTGCACTACAATATTCTGCCAAATAATAGTAATAAGAATCCCTCCCAAGCGAAAACTTTTCTGGACCTCCAAAGTATTATTGTCAAAAGAAGTCAGGGATCGGCTCCCGATCAATGATATATTTAGGTGAACATTTTAATGATCAACCTAGGGAGATAAAACAAAGCTTCAGAAAGCCAAGTGAGGGTGTTGGCAAATCTTTCCGATTTGAGTCTTCCAAACTTCATTTATGACCACCTCTCAATGAATGCGATTTACTAAATCATATCAGATTTGGGAAGGTGAAGCTAAGCATTATCTTTACCAAGTGTATAGGAATGAAGTCGTTTTTTTAGAAGAAGGACGAAGCTTCTAAGGATCTGGAAAGTCTTCCTGTAAGAGATGAATTTCATATAACAACTGAAACCAAACACCGGGCATGGTGCCTGCAGTTGTTTGTGTAAGCCAAATGGAGCGCGTAAAGTCGCTAACCCGTGAGGGTTCGTTTATCCAAGCCTAGCCGCTATAGGAGTGATTTACTCATTATCAAGTCCGTTTGTTCTTCATCACCCATATAAAAAGAGTGCGCTCCAGTTTGAACAAATCCCATTTTCTTATAGAAAGCTATAGCATTTTCGTTTTTTTCCCATACGCCTAACCAGATCTTCTTTTTACTACATTCCATCGCAATTTCCACCGCTTTATTTAGCAGGTATTTGCCCAGCCCATGTTTTTGAAATTTGTGTTTGATATAAATCCTCTCAATTTCAAGGGATTCATCGCCCATATCTTCAGACTGAGCATCATGGGTGTTGACCTTTAAATATCCGGCTGCTTCATTATCAAAATAAACAAAAAAGAATTTCGAGGAGATATTGGATAATTCTTTTTCTAATTGGTTTAAGTTAAACGCTTTTTCCAAATAAGCATTCATATTTTCGGGTGAATTCTGATGCTTAAATGTCTCCATAAATGTTTCATAACTCATTTCTTGAAGTTCGTGTAAATCTTCAGGGATACACTTTTTTAGGTTTATAATCATATAAATTTGCAGCTCCTTTGTGGTCAATAATTTCTCTTGTTTCCCTTCTTTACAAAGTCCCAGTCCTTTTCAATATTTTTTCTTACTCTTTGAAGAAGACTAAAAAGGGTTTCTACTTCGCTTTCGGATAATCCCTTTAAGGAGACAATATTGGAGTAATCATTTTCTCTTATTATAAAAGGATAGACGCTTTCTCCTTTTTCTGTCGGAAAGAGTTTCTTGATTTTTTTGTTATGCTTATCTTCTTTCTTTTCAATAAAACCGTTAATTTCTAGTTTTTTTATAGCTCGAGCAGCTGTTGTTCGATCTACTTTTACCATCTCAGCTAACTTTTCTTGAATGATTCCCGGGTGTTCACATATTCGCACAAGGTACAAATACTGCCCTTTAGTAAGGTCATGATCTTTAAATTCTATATTACTTATAGAATCTAATGCTCTTGCGATCATGCCAATTTCACGAAGAATTTCCATCATAACTAACCCCTTAACATATTTTTCGTTGCAAATGCTACAAAAATAGTATGTATTAAATTTAATCAAACATTTGTTGTATTTGCAACAAAAAAATTGCGGTAATGAGGCCGAGTAAAGTGAGATATGTTTTTAAGGATTGGGAAATTCTTTGCGACTGCTTACCCTATTTCCTCAATTAATTCTTTAGTATCGTTTCTCACATTCCCTACCGCAGTCGTCACCCGGTAAGCTCTCATCTTATTCGCATCGTAGGGTTTTAGCAATTTCGTTAGCACGGGGATTTCCGTGTTTGCGCGATCAAGCCACTCCGTCTCATCCTCTTGATGAAGAATGACTGGCATGCGATTGTGAATATTTGCCATAAGACTGTTGGGTTCCGTGGTAATGATCGTGCAGGTAGGTATCTTGTTTCCCTGTTGATCGCTCCAGATATCGAATAGGCCCGCGAACGAGAAAATGTCCCCATCGCGCAGCTGGATTCTGTAGGGTTGTTTATGGTTGCCGTCCCGTTTCCACTCATAGAACCCGTCCGCAGGAATAATGCATCGGCGAGACGCCAAGAGCCGTTGAAATGCAGGTTTTTCCGTTAATGTTTCGGCCCGGGCATTAATCATTTTGCTGCCGATTTTATCGTCCTTAGCCCAAGAGGGGACAAGTCCCCAGCGGAGTTCTCCTAAACGGTTTCCGCTTGTGCTTTGAACTATTGCAGGTATAAACTGCATAGGAGCAACATTATACTTTGGGCGAAAATCGGTGATGGTCGATTCGTAAACAAGGTACCTTAGCATCAATTCGTCCAATGTGACTGTGATTGTATATCGTCCGCACATATCAGGGCTCCTCAAAAGTTTAATATCAATATTGTAAACCATAAAATTCGAGAATATTAATACCTCTTTACTAATTGAGGGTACTTTATTGCGTGGCGGAGAACGTTTAAATTTGAAAATTGGCTAGCACGAGGGCCCTTTCTATTAAGGAGCCGTTTTCACGGCTCCCTAGACTTATTTTTCTTTTTGACGATTTAGCGTTTCTTTGACTTCTTGAAACTCGTTCAGTAACCGATCAAGTTTCTGACTTAACTCCACCAACTTCTGATCCGCTAAACGACTATACATAGCATATTTGTTTAGTTCGGCTCGAAGTTCTTCAATTTTGCGTTTTAATTCCAAAGCGGACACTCCTGAAAATCGAGTATCTATGTGAATACGTCCGCTGTGCACTGGCGACCGTTATGCGGATCCCACTAAAGAACTGTCCGCACCAGACTAAAGTGGTATTACAAAATTCGATAAAATAGCACTTTTTTCCTGCAAAGCCCTCTTTTATCCATAGAAGAAGGGGACAGATCATTGATCTTAGATTCCAAAAGAAGCAAAACCCGATGTTGTTTCGACAAGATTCCAACCTTATAATTATTTTCAACAACGTAGAAGAAGGGACGAGTAACGCTATCATGAACGCACTTGAACTTATTGTTTTGAATTTTGAGGAGATTAGACGCAGAAGCGTCAAAGTGTGGTTAGGCATTCCCGGGGAAAAGCTGGATTGGAAGCCCGATTCGGAAGCCCTGAGCATGAAAGAAATGATTCGCCATGTGTTGGACAGTGAACATTACTACCATTTGGCTTTACTTCATCGCGGCAGTTTATCTTCTTATGAGTCACCATTCGAGGATCGGGAATTTACGACGGTTCAGGAGGAGTTGGCGTTTGCTGAACCGTATAGAAGACAATTTATCGATACGGTTAAGTCTTTTTCTCAAGAGGATTTATCCCTGATAAAAATAGACCGGAGCGATGCGGGGTATATTCGTTCCTTGGGTGATATGTTACTGCGCATAGCTTATCATGAATCCGTCCACACGGGTCAGCTGCTGGACTATTTAAGAACAGCAGAAATAACACGCCCCAGAGTTTGGGATTAATATCAACAACACCAAAAAAGCAAAAAGCCTGGAGCTTACTTCCGGGCTTCTTGCTTTTGATGCAGACTGATTGATTTTATTTCCGAATCGTAACGCTCGTTCCGATCGGCACAAGGTTGGCTAATTGAATAACATCTTGATTATACATTCGGATGCAGCCGTGTGAGACTTGTTTGCCAATGGAAGAAGGATCGTTTGTTCCGTGAATGCCGTAATGGGGTCTGGACAACCCAAGCCAGTAAGCTCCAAAAGGGCCGCCGGGATTGGGCGCTTTATTGATAATCGTGTAGACGCCAACGGGGGTTTGCTTCAACATGGTACCAATGCCCACGGGAAATCCCCGTTTGACTTGATTGTTATCCAGTAAGTAGAGCATCCGGTCCGAAAGGTCGACAATGATCCGGTAGTTTGGCATGATTAATCTATGCCTCCCGTTTTTTATTCAGTTTATGATGATCCTGCCTAAATGGATTGGGCGAAAGCGAATTGCGGATTCGGTATGTTCATGACGTTACGTAAGGAGGAACCTGATTGAAAGCCATCACGATCCATCAACCTTGGGCAACATTAATCGCTCTCGGGGAAAAAAGATTTGAAACGCGAAGTTGGGCTACGAATTACCGGGGGGAACTGGCGATCCATGCCGGTAAAAAAATAGATAAGAAAATCTGTCAGGCAGAGCCGTTCCGAACCATTCTTGCTAAGCACGGATATCATGGTGATAATTTACCGACTGGGGCCGTCGTTGCGGTATGCCGATTAAAGGCGTGCTGTTCCGTTTCCCGAACACCGAATGACGAGGCTTCAATTGAATGTGGCAGTCAGAACTCTCTGAATAGGTATCCTATTGAGAAGCAAGAAATGGCGTTCGGAGATTTCACGGATGGAAGGTTTGCATGGGAATTGAGAGATGTACGGCAGTTGCCTAACCCGGTACCGGCAAAAGGGCGTCAGGGGTTTTGGAATTGGGAGCCGAACTCGTAATACTTATATTAAAACTAAGATAGGATGCATATATTATATGGCGCGAGGAGAAGGTGAGAATAGGGGGGATCGGGATGAACAAGAAAAGATGGCGGAATTACGCGCTTTGGGTGAGCGTGGCTTCTCAAATTCTGTTGCTCATCCAGTTAATTGGCCACTTAACGGGACTTTTTGATTTAACGGAAGTCATGGCCCAAGAAATACTAACGGCCATTGACGTTTTGCTTGGCATTTTGGCGACGCTTGGGATTATTTCGAATCCAACGAAGCCGGATTCCAAAGGGTACAATCTTTAAAACAACCAATGCTTATGTACATAATTTTTTATCCCATGATCTGATTGCCTAACACAGAAGACCACCTGCACAGTGTGCAGGTGGTCTTGCCCGTTTCAAACAATCTTTCCTAGACGTACAGACTTCCTTCCAAATAAAGAACGGCATGTCCGCCGATCGCGACTCTGGCCCCCAGATTCTCGCAATAGAGGGTTCCGCCTCTTCTGGACAATTGTTTGGCGAGCAGTTTGTCTTTCCCGAGTTTTCCGGCCCAATAGGGAATTAGCGTGCAGTGTACGGATCCGGTAACGGGATCTTCGTTGACGCCGGCGTGGGGAGCGAAAAATCGGGAAACGAAATCGCTTTGTTTTCCTTTAGCCGTTATGACCAATCCGAAGGAGTCCGGCAACTGCTTAATTAATTCAAAGTCAGGGTCGAATTGCGCAACCTGCTCTTCGCTTTCAAGTACGGCATAATAACGGATTCCCACCTGATTCCGGGTTACAACCAATTCTACCGGAGTCGTTCCGAGAATTTCTTCGATGGAAGAGAAGGATTCAATTTTTTCAGCGATTCGGGCAGGAAAGTTCAATTCAAACAGATCGTCTTTCTTTACGACTTCCAATATGCCGCTTAACGTATGAAAATTCATCTCATTTAGACCGTGATCGATAAAATGATGAACCACATAAGCGCTCGCCAATGTCGCATGGCCGCATAGGTCGATTTCCAATTCCGGCGTAAACCATTTTAAGTCATAATAACCGTCTCGCGGCACAACAAAAGCGGTTTCCGACAAGTTATTCTCAAAGGCAATGCTTTGCATTAAGGCTGAGTCAGGAAACTCATCCACAATGCATACGCCAGCCGGGTTTCCCTTGAAAAATTCATCCGTAAATGCATCCACAACATAATACTGCATCTTTTCACTCCTCCTCTTTTGTATACTATAATAAATAGAACGTAGAACAGATTGTCGAAATAGAACAGATTCGAAATGAAGCGCCGCATTAAGGAGAAATGACATGAACGATAGGGAAGAAAAAAGCGGTCAACGCATGCAACTGGTTTATGATGCCGTTGTAGAGGGCATTGCAAAACGGGATTGGAAACCTGGGGACAAGCTTCCATCGGTTCGAATTCAGTCCGAACGTCTGAAGGTCCACCGGTTAACGGTGCTGAAGGCATATCGGAAGCTACGGGATGAGGGCATTATCGAGGTGAAATATAAATCCGGCTATTTCGTTTGTGGAGAACAGGCAGCCCATGAAGCGGGGTTCAGCAAAGCGGATGATCGGAGGCCTTGGGATTATCAAGTGCATATGTCCGCTGTCGGCCGCAGCAGAGCGACGGAAATTCAAAACCAAAACATGGAATACCAAATGTCCAAGGCGTTGATAGACCCGAATTTGCTCCCAAACAGGTACTTGTCCAATTATGTGCGGCAAGTATTCGATCTGTATCCCAAGGTGCTCAGTTCCTATTCCGACGTTATGGGCGACCCGGGATTGAGGGAGGTCATGGCTAGCTATTTTTTGCAAAAAAACGGAATTGTGATAGGTCCGGACGAACTGATGGTAACCACGGGGGCCCAGCAGGCGATCGATCTGGTATCGCGGTCACTGGTCAAACCCGGCGATCCGGTATTAATTGAGCGGCCGACATACGGTCCGGCTATCGATCTGTTTCGGCAGCAGAAAGTGAATCTGATTCCGATTCCCATTTCTCCGGAAGGATACGATCTTGATCAATTGGAAGTGATCATGAAGCAATACCGCCCTCGTTTGTTCTACATGAACCCTACCTTCCATAATCCAACCGGGTTCACAGTCCCTGCCTTCCAGCGCAAAAGACTGGTTGAACTGGCGGAAAGCTATCAGTGTATCCTCGTGGAGGACGATGTCAGCCATGATGTTTATTTTGAAAAAGCGCCGCCGCCGCCGTTGTTTTTTTACGATACGGAAGGCTATGTTGTATATATCCGCAGCTTTAGCAAATACGTGGCGCCCGGGCTAAGGGTTGCTTTTCTGAGCGCCCGTCCGCCGCTTATGAGCAGTTTGGTTCCGATGAAAGCATTGACGGATCATGGATCGCCGTTATTGGGCCAGAAAATATTCCAGCATTATTTTTTTTCTGACCGGCTTCAAGAGCATATCGCTAAACTCAGAACCGCCCTCCAGTTGCGAAAAGAAAAAATGGAGGCGCAGCTTGCCGAAACGGGATGGCAATGGCTGAGCCCCATGGGCGGATTGAATTTATGGGTTCAATTGCCGGGGGCGATCTCGGCGGAGGAGCTTTTGCAACGTTCCCTGGATCACTCCGTAGCTTTCATACCCGGCACCGTTTGCGATCCTCTCGGACAGCTCAATGACCGGATCAGGCTCAGCTATTCCTTTATCAAAGAGAGTCAAATAGAAGAAGGGATCAAGCGTTTGATTGCGGCAGCAGCTACCCTCAAGGGAGCTGGCAGCCCCCGAGGAACGTAAACGAGCAAACCCATCAGTAACTAGCTTAGGATAGAAAAATACCGCTGTGGAATATAGGCTTCCGCAGCGGTATTTTATTAGTTATTCAAGTCATGCAAGCCAGGGCTGTGCTCGTTGGGCAGCTCCGGCATGAACGGAAGCGGGAAGCCTTCCGGAGGTGCCGTGACTTCCAGGGTTCCTCCATTACGACTGGGCGTTTGTCCGCTAAAAATCTCGCCGATTCTGGTCGGATCCAGCCGAAAGTTGAACTGTGCATTGTGGAAGCCCATATCGACGTATTTCCGGCATTCCGGATATTTATGGATGTCGTAGTTCGGCACCGGGAACAGTTTACCCCAATTCACGCCCAGCGTTTCCAGCGCCTTGGCGAATGCATTCTGATGAGCGTTGTCGCGTACGATCAGGAAGGCCAGCGTTTCGCGGAACGTTTTATTTGAACTCATTTCGTAAATTCTTGATTTTTGAAGAACACCCGTCGATTCCAGCACCAGGTTGTCCAGAAGGTCGCTGATCAGATTGCCGTGACTGTAAACATAATTGCCGTTCCAAGGGTTGCCCGCGGCATCCACCGGGAGCGAGCTTTGCGCGCCCATGATGAAATGATGCGGATTCGCATGCTTAATCGCTTCGTCCAGCGGTGCTCCATCCACTCCGGAATCGCCGGGAAGAGGGTCTCCTGAACCGGTCAGAAGCTGGTTGATGGTATGTTGAACAAGCTCCACATGGCTGATCTCCTCCAAAAACACACCGCGGATCAAATCGCGAAACTGCGTAGCGCCGCCCCTGAAGTTATTGCTTTGGAAGAAAAACTGCATCATGGTCCGCATTTCGCCGAACCGTCCGCCGAGCGTCTCCTGGAGAACCTTGGCTGCTGAAGGATCTGGATTATCCGGGACAATTACGTTGATCAAATCTTCTTTGTAAAAATACATGAGAAACCTCCTGGCAGATCAATTTTATCAGCTTGATTGCCATAGTTTACCTAAGCCCTGAAGGTCTTATTCTGTTTCTCGGGCATAAGTTCCGCTTTTTTTCTCTCCAGCCTTCACTGCATAAAGGACAGCATTCCCGGGAAACTTACTGCATGTAGTCACTAACTCAGGAGGTGCTTTTCTTTGAAAAAGAGTTTGACCGCCATGCTCGTTACGGCGTTGATTTCCGCGGTGCTTGTTCTGCCGGCTTCGGCTTACGGAAACAACACGAACGGCACAGATATGAATAACACCACAGGGGGCAATTATTCGACGAATAATGTCCGGGCCAATGCTGCGAACAATAACGATAACGGCATGGATTGGGGCTGGCTCGGTCTGATCGGCCTGCTCGGGCTTGCCGGGATGCGCAGAAGAGAAACCGATCGTCGTTCCTAGGACGATACGTGCGAAAGAACAAAAAGGCTTCCGTCGGAAGCCTTTTTGTTTCTTCTAACCATGACGGGATTTGATCCAGTCATTATTTAACTGCGGTCTCCTTTGGTCTCTTCGTAAGCAATCAGCGTAATTTTCCCGCCAGTCATCTCTTCAAGCGCCGCTTCCGCTTCTTTGATGACGGCAACCGCATCCGCTCCCGCATCCAGCGGTGCAACCTGGTATTTATCCGTTAATATTTCCATCGTTTTTCCCTCCAGTCTGTAATATCGTTTAGTCTTCCCTCCAGGGTGAAAATCCATGATTGAGAAAAGAGTTGAAACTAATCGGAAATCCGTTTATAATCATATCTACGGGAATTTTTCCTTGTACCCTTGCCGGGGTGGCGGAATTGGCAGACGCACAGGACTTAAAATCCTGCGGTAGGTGACTACCGTACCGGTTCGATCCCGGTCCTCGGCATCATTGTAAATAACCGGTCGTTTCAACGTTCTTTGAACATCGAAACCGACCCCCAAAAAGAACGTCTCACCGTATGAAGCGGAGGAGACGTTCTTTTTGGTTTAAAGCCGTTATTTACTAAACCTGTTTTGGCACCTATAGTAATAACGGACAAGCATTTCGCTCGTCCCAATTTGTGTTAATTCGTCTTGACAAAATAAAATCAGGTCCATATATTATAAAAGTGACGCCCCCGTCATTTTTAATATATGGGAAAGGAGTTCATATGCCCAAAGTTCCGAAAGGGTATGAAGAGAAGATGCGCAATATGATTCTGGATGCGGCACAGGAGGTGTGCAAAACAAAACCTGCCTATGAAGTAACTATGAGAGATATTATCCGTCAGACCAAGCTCAGTGTAGGCAGTGTCTACAGGTATTTTGAAGATATTGATGATATTCTCATAGGCTTAACTAATCGCAACCAGGATCAATATCAATTATGGGCCAATTGCGAGCCTTTATTTTCGGAAAACAAAAGCGTACGGGAAGTTATTTTGAAGGTCTTTCATTATTTAGGGGAGTATTTGATCGAATCTATTCCGACCGAAGGCAAATTTACGTTCGAAATGAATACCAAGTTTCTTGCAAATCCTGAATTATACAATCAAAAGAAAGGTAAAATTGCCGAGGTTACGGATTTCGAAAAATTGATGCAGCATGCCATGGTGTACCTTGCGGGGAAGGTTGAGGACGGTACGTTAAATCCCATTATGCCTTTACCCGGCATTTTTTCATTCGCTGTAGCATCTATGGATGGAATAGTAAGAGATTTGGTCATCTTCAAATGTTACTCGCTGCCGGGTGAAGATACCGGGGTATCGCTTGATGAAATATCATTAACTAACGCTTTAGCCAGAAGCCTTCTTTTTCTTCTAGGGGAGGGGAACTGATATTTAGGAATTGATGACAAAGACTGGAGACCGGATACATGAAACCATTCATAGAAATAGAAAAAGTAAAACGTCAGTACACGGTAGGGGAAATGACTGTAAACGCAATTCATGAGATGGGTTTTGTGATTGAAAAAGGAGAATTTGTCGTTATTCTTGGTCCGTCCGGATCCGGAAAAAGCACGCTTTTGAACTTGTTGGGAGGAATGGATCAAGCAACCTCGGGTAATATTTTCATCGATGGGGTGAATATTGCCAATTATTCGCTGGATCAACTCGGCCATTATCGCCGTAATGAGATTGGTTTTGTGTTTCAGTTTTACAATCTCATTCCCAATTTGACAGCCAAAGAAAATGTCGATGTATCGAAGAAGCTTTGCCAACACGCACTTGAAAGTACGGAAATACTGAATGCCGTGGGCCTTGGCCACCGGATTCATCACTTTCCTGCAGAACTTTCGGGCGGTGAGCAGCAGAGGGTATCCATTGCCAGAGCCATCTGTAAAAATCCAAAGCTTCTGTTATGCGACGAGCCAACCGGCGCACTTGACAGTGTCACAGGGGCGCTTGTAATGACAACGCTCCGGGATGTCAGCAAGAAGAACGGCCAGACGGTCATCATTGTGACTCACAATGCCGCAATTGCGGATACAGCCGATAAAGTCATTCGTCTTAAGGACGGTAAAGTAGTCGAGGTAGTAATCAATGAGTCGCCGCTTCCCATGAGTGAGGTGTGCTGGTGATGATTTTACCCCAAAAAATGTTTCGGGACATTTGGAGCGCCAAAGCCCAATTTATTACCATCATTATTATCGTAGCTTGTGGGGTATTTACATTTGTCGGGGCTATCACGGTTGGTAACCGTCTGGAGAAGAGCGTTACGAGCTTTTACGATAAGACCAGGATAAATGATATCTGGATCAATGCCAAAAATATTGAGGACAAGGATATACTCAACATCAAACATCTTCCTGGAGTTGAAGAGGCACAGGGAAGAAATGTATTGAAGGTTCATTCCGGCAATCGAAGCATTGAATTGTTCATCCTCAATGAGAATAAGCTTGCTCAGCCTTTTCCCATCACGGGTGAATTTTTTCGCTCCGGCGAGAGTGGCATTTGGCTGGATCGGGAGTTTGCTTTAGCCAATGCGATTGAGGTAGGGGACACCATAGAATTTACTTCCGATGGTAACAGTACCGTGAAGATGACTGTAAAAGGTTTGGTTATGAGCCCGGAAAAATTGATAGATATCTCTTCGGAGACATTGTCGACCCGGCACGATCTCTACGGTTATGCCTTTATCGGGGAACAAGCCGCCCGCCAATCCATCCATGTAACCGGTTATAATCAGATTTTATTAAAGGTAAAGGCAGGAGCGGATCAACAAAATATTATTACTCAGACCGAAACGGTTTTGGGAAGTAAATATTTAAACAGCATCACTCATGACGACCATACAAGCATCGTTGGTGCCGCAAGTCAAATTGCCCAATTCAAAACGTTGGCTTATGTCACTCCATTGCTGTTTTTTGTTCTTGCTGTACTCGTGGTTGCCAGTACCATGAGCAGACTTATCAGCAATCAAAGAATACAGATCGGCACCTTAATGTCCCTGGGATTCTCCGCCCGTCAGATTAGATGGCATTATATGTGCTTTGGCCTGTTTTTAGGACTTACAGGGAGTCTTATCGGGATGGCGGCGGGATACTTTGGAATTCCCATGATTTTCATGAGAACATTAACCCAGTCCTTTATTTTACCCCAGTGGATCGTTTCTTTCCCTTTCGAATCTTTGTTTGCCATTGTCGCCATGTGCGGATGCTGCATCCTTGCTGTGTTAATGGCCTGCGGCAAGAAACTTAAGGAATCGCCGGCGGCAGTATTAAGAGGGAGCATACAGACCCGCCGCCAAAAATCGATGGCAGGTAAGGCTTCCAAAGCTCGGCTTTCCTTTGAAAATCTCTGGATTCTCAGAAATTTAAAAGCTCACAAATTACGTGGTTTTATGGGAATCATCGGTGCCTTTGGTTGTGCTTTTTTGATTTTGTTTGGTTTCGCCAATATTGATTCGAGCAACAAGTCTATCCTCGTTGAATTTGAACAGCAATACCGTTATACCTATAAAGCGGACATACAGTCTTCGGATGCAGCTTCTTTGCCTGTTCCTGGTCTGGCAGAGGACGCGGTGCAGTACATACAGGAATCCAGGGTTCAGATAAAATCGGATCGAGCGGTAAGAAATTTGCCGGTTACAGTGATGGGTTCGGGGGATTACATAAACTTAAATCATGCAGACGGCAACTCCGTGACCAATTCCTCAGAAGGAATTATTTTATCCGAAAGAACAGCAGATGTTTTGGGTGTGAAAAAGGGAAATAAAGTTAAGCTGAAGATAGCTGACGATGAATGGAGAGATGTAAAGGTAGCGGAAACGATTAAGGCCCCCGTAGCAAATCATGTTTATGTTTCCGGAGACACTTGGGAGAAGATGGGGGCGCAGTTTGTTGTTACCTCCCTTTTGATTGGGGATCAGGCAGATTTAGGGATGATTAAAGAGCAATATCCTGTTACTCAAATCGTTTCTAAAGAAGAGATGAAAAATGCAAATTTGAAATTAAACGAAGGCGTATTTGCCTCCGCTGCGGGACTTACCATTGCAGCCGTTTTTTTGGGAATTGCCGTGATCTATAGCTTGGGCTTGATTAACCTTACGGAAATGGCGCGGGAATTGGCCACATTAAAGGTTCTAGGCTTTAATCAACGGGAAATTCGGACCCTGTTGTCCCGAGAAAATATGATACTAACGTTGATTGGCATCGTGCTGGCCGTTCCATTGGGTAGTGGGGCTATCCACGCCCTCGAAAAGTTGAGTACGAGCGAAAGCATTATGTTGTTTCCTACAGTGAGAATATCAAGCTATCTTATTGCAGTTACTATCACACTTTTGTGCTCATTTGCCGTAAACAGACTAATCAGCAGAAAAGTTATGCAAATTGATATGGTTACATCATTAAAAGCGATAGATTAGTGCTTATGCTTCACCCATCTGTTTTGCAGGATAAGAGTCGCATGGCTGCGCGTAAGTGCGGCTGTGCGATTTGTATATTTTGGCATACCGTGGTTCTATTTAAGTGGTAAAATAATCTTGTACGTCCTATTGAAATGTGAATAGTTTCTCAAATGTATTTGATTTGCTAATCCGGCTTATTTTAGGAGGATGAGTTATGGATCACAAATATCATGTGCAGCGTGAGGTAACTACATATTATCGGCATATACCGCATGTGCCGGAGCATTTTGCAGTAAATCCGTTATTGCTAGGCGGGATGAGCGAGAAAGAATTCGTTACGTCGTTCTCGCAATTTACAGAGATCATGGGACGCATATACCGCGATATGGAGTTAAGACCAGAGGGATACGGGGTAATGATAGTCGATATTGATCTGGTCAATGAAAATAAAGCGGACGGCAATTTAGCAAAAGCCTCCTGGCGCTCCGTGAAACGGTTAGGCGACGTAATCGCAGTAATAGGTAAGTTCGGTGAGCAAGATGCCGCCGGGCTGAAAATTGCGGTTGCCGATTTCAAAGCAGCTCTGAAAAAGGTGAATAAAGTTCACCTCATCTTGAGCAGGCTGACGGACTTCGGATTTACGATCAGCGGGTTTGACGGAGAGAAGATAGCAAAGCATGCCGAATCGATGGTTATCGCTTTCCCGGGGAACCCGCTGCTAATGTACGTGATCAAGGCCTATGCTCTGGCAGAACCGTTTCAGGGGGACGATCCGCACGAATTTTACTACTTTGATTATAAAAGGGTAGCCGAACGGGCCAAGTTGCCTGAACATTGCGAGGTGCGGGATATTGCGGCGCTGCTCGATGAGAATAACGGAGAGCTGCTGTTGGCGCTAAACAGCTACTTTGCCGATAAATTAAAATTGGCCCCGCACTATAAGGATGATTCGATTGAGTATTATCTCAAAAATAAACGGGTTGCGCGTTATATCATTGATTTTCATACGTTAGAGGTTCAGGTCATCTTGAAGCTGAAAAATATGGACACTTATATCGACCTGGTCGAGAGCTTGCCGTCAAGCCTGCGTTGTCATTTTGAACGGAACGGCTGCCATTTCTGCGGTTTTCAAAATGCGACCGTGGACTGGTGCAAATTCCGGTTAAGCTGGACGCTGGACGGCAGGAACCGTAATGCATGCAGCTTTGAAAGCTTTAACTTCGATCAGCCGCGCTGCGAGGATGCGGAACCTATGATGAAATTGATGATGCGTGAATATGGAATCCCGGGATAGAGGGAGAGGGCGGGTATGATTGGCAACGATTGGGATGAAATGCTTCGCGGGGAAGTGGAGCAGCCTTATTTTAAGGAACTTATGAGCTGGCTTGACGGGGAGTATGAGCAATATGACGTTTATCCGCCGAGGGAGTTTTTATTTCAGGCCTTGAAGCTGACAAGCTATGCCGGGACCAAGGTGGTCATATTGGGACAGGATCCTTACCACGGACCGGGTCAGGCGCACGGACTCAGCTTTTCCGTGCTCCCGGGAGTACGGATTCCGCCTTCACTGCGCAATATGTACAAGGAATTATCGAGCGACCTGGGATGTCCGATCCCCGCATCGGGAACCTTGACGTCATGGGCGGAGCAAGGGGTGCTGCTGCTAAATACGGTGCTTACCGTGAGGGACGGGGAGGCCGGCTCCCATCAGAGGAAAGGCTGGGAGAAATTTACGGACGCTGTAATTGAGGCCTTAAACCGCCGGGAACAGCCGGTTGTGTTTGTATTGTGGGGAAGCCATGCCCAGAAAAAGACAGAGATGATCGACATGTCCAAGCATGCGGTGATCTCTTCGCCGCATCCCAGTCCTCTGTCCGCAAGAAGAGGTTTTTTCGGAAGCCGTCCGTTTTCCCGGATTAATCTTTTCTTGGAGGAGCATGGAGAGATGCCTATTAATTGGTCTGCGAATTTGGCGGAGGCTTGATATTTTTTAATAGGACCAAGGTCGCGTTTTTCGAGGAAAAGGTTACTAAAATTCTCCTAAAAACCGATATACAACGCATAGGCCTGGAAAGGAAGGATTTCCGCCAAAGATGGATCAAAAGGAGAGAAATGAATGACTGCAAAGAAGAAATTGACGGGATGGCTCCTGATGCTCACGTTGCTGCTTGCCACAGTGTTTCCAAATGGAGCTATTGCAGCCACAAACGACGTAGTTTCGATTGACATCGAAGGATCAGGGACGACGCTCGAGCTTACTGTAGGTAAGACGAAACAGCTTAAAGTATGGGGCACGGTTGAAGGCTCCACGGTAAAACGCGATTTGACGAATTCCGTTACCTGGACCTCCAGCGACGGCGAAACCATTAAAGTAACGAATGGCTTCTTAACCGCGCTGAAAGCGGGCACCGTAACGATTCGCGCGGATCATGCCCAAGGCGCTACTTCAACGATCGAAGTAAAAGCAAAGGATTCCTATAAAGAATTGAATCTGGAATATGCTCAGGAAGGGAAATACAGCCTGGGTGCCAGCGAAAATCCAACCGTAAAAGCACTGGCCGCAATTCAGGGGTCCGAGGGTACGAAGGACGTAACCGCGGATGCGGACTGGTCCAGTTCGAACTCGGGCGTCCTGACGATCGAGAAAGGGAAAATCACCCTTGTCGGGGAAGGTACGGCTACAGTTACCGCTAAATATTCGGGGCTTACCGCGACATTCACCGCTACGGTCAGCTCGCCATACTCGAAATTGAAAATGAAATATTTCAACAAAGATAAAGAACTGCCGGCCGAAGACATCGAGCTGGTAGTCGGCGACGATCAAGCCGCCTTGCAGGCATGGTCCACGCTCGCCAGTGACAGCAGCGAACTGGAAGTTACGGACAAAGCAACCTGGACGTCTTCCGACAAAGATGTAGTCACCGTGGAAGGCGGCAAAATCAAAGTATTGGCTGTCGGCAAAGCGACCCTCACCGCAGAATATCTTGGCGTGAAGGCTCAAGCCGACGTTTACGTCCGCGCTCCTTATGAAGCCATTCTGCTCGACCCTTCGGCGGATCAGTCGATGTTTATCGGTGAGACATTGAAGGTAGAAGCTGAGGTTAGAAGCGGTGCCAACAATTCGGAAGACGTAACTTCGAAAGCGACCTGGACGTCTTCCAATCCGCTTGCGGTTACGGTTTCCGGCGGAGAAGTTTCCGCCAAGGCTGCAGGAACCGCGACGATCAAAGTAAGTCATTTGGGCATCAGCAAATCTTTCAAAGTTACCGTAAACTCGACGGTCACCAAGCTGACCACGGAGAAGACGGAACTGGAACTTTATAAAGGCGAATCGCTCAGTCTGCCGAAAGTAACGGGCACGAAACTCGATGATGAAGAAGTGGATTTCAGCAAAGAAGTAACGTGGACATCAGGCGACGATAAAATTGCCAAAGTGGAAGACGGTAAGATCGTTGGCGTAGACAAGGGCGAAGTTACCTTGACAGCCAAGCTGCCGGAATCCAAAGTCACTTCGGGGACTGCTTCTCCGATTCGCAGCGCTTCGATCACGGTGAAGCTTACCGTGAAGGAGAAAGTGCTTGCTCTGATTAGCGAAGAGGAAAGACTTAGCGCCGTGATCGGTGAAGATACCAAGCTTCCGGTAGTGACCGCTGTTTGGGAAGACGGGGAAGAGGCGAGCGTTTCCGACTCGATCGAGTGGAGCGTATCCGGCTCCAATGCCGTCATCAAAACGACTGCAACGGGCAAAGTACTGAAAGGGTTGACCAAAGGATCGGCATCCCTCAAAGGAACGTATTCGAACAAAACGATCAGCATCCCGGTTACGATTGAGCCGAAGATCGTTAAAGTTATCGTTGATCCGGTCAATATAGAACTGAATATCAAAAAGTCAAAATCGATTAAGGTAACGGGATTCTATAAAGACGGCAAGACGGTTAATCTGTCCAGCAAAGTCGGATGGGAATCTTCCAACTCGGAAGTTGCAACGATCACATCGACCTCAGTCAAGGCGGTAGCCGAGGGAACCGCAACGCTGAAAGGCTCTTATCAAGGGTATGACTTAAGCGTGAAAGTTAACGTAGTTCCTAAGCTTGTGAAGCTAACGGTAGACGAGAAGAGCTTGAAATTGTCTCCGGGCTCCGCCAAAACGGTAGTTTTGACGGCCGAGTACGATAACGGTAAAAAACCTTCCGTCACCGGAAGCGCTACTTGGACCAGTTCCAAGCCTTCCGTTGCGAAAGTAACGGCAGGAAAGATTGAAGCGGTCGCCAAGGGCAGCGCTACAATCAAAGGGGTATACGGCGGCAAGACGGTAACGGTTCGCGTAACGGTTAAATAGACGGTAAGTATGCGGCAGTCTGCCTTCCTGGTGAAGGCAGGCTGCTTTTTTCATTGGTAACATTTACTGTAAAGCGGGCACTTGCCTGTGATATATTAATAAAAAGGATTTTGGAAAGAGGAATTCAACATCTATGATCAGACGTAACTGGATTTGGACACAGCGAGTTTTGCTTTGGATTTGCCTTGTCGTTCTATTCACTCTATTTTCCGGTTGTTCTTTGGAATTCGGGGATATTCCCGGCCAAGAAAGCAAAGATTCATCTTCTTCATCCATAACTTCAGAGAACCGGCTGAGGGTTATTTTTTTGGACGTTGGCCAAGGGGCATCACAACTCTTGATTAGTCCGTCAGGAAGTACGATGCTGATTGATGCGGGCAACAATGACCGGGAGCAGCAAATGGTGGATTACTTGCGGCATTACGGTGTCGATCGCCTTGATGTGATCATTGGCACGCACCCGGATGCGGATCATATCGGCGGATTGGACGCCGTGATCGATCAGTATGAAGTAGGCGCGATCTATATGCCGAAAATCCAGGCGAATACCAAGACGTTCGAGTCCTTGCTGGAGTCTATCCGAAACAAAGGACTCAAGGTCAAAACGGCGCAGGCCGGTCTGCGGCTGGAATGGGACGACCAGGTGCAAGTAGAAATGCTTGCCCCGGTTGAACGCAGCGAGGACAACAACAATATGAGCGCCGTGCTCAAAGTGACCTATGGGCACACCTCATTTCTGCTGACCGGCGATGCCGAACGCGAAAGCGAGAAGGCCATGCTTGCCTCGGGCAAGGACTTATCGGCTGATGTGCTTCTGGTTGGACATCACGGTTCGAAGTCGTCTACTTCGCTGTCATTTTTGCAGCAGGTTGCTCCAAAGTTTGCGGTCATTCAAGTCGGGGAGAACTCGTACGGTCACCCCAAGCAGGAGATTCTCAACCGTTTGAGCAAAAACGGGGTTCAGGTTTATCGCAATGATCTGCAAGGGACGATTGAGTTTGCATCGGATGGTCGGCATTACGAGATCGCGACGGAGAGGTGAAGCGGGATGAGCGCAATTGTGGAAGGATTTGAGGGGGATTTTTGTCTCCTTGAAATCGAAGGACAAAGGCAGGATGTGCCCAGACAACAAGTGGATGGCAGCGCAAAAGCGGGTGATGTCGTACTGTGGAACGGTACGCAATGGGTTCCCGATCCGGAACTGACGGAAGAACGTACCCGGAAAATTAAAAAGCTGATGGATGAAGTTTGGGAAGATTGACTACATAAACAAAGAGGAGAGATGAAGGATGTTGGAAAAACCGCAAACCGGGGAATATGCAACTCATTTTGAAACTTATATTCAGAAGGTGCCGGAAGGAAATCTGCCGTCCCTCCTGGAAAAACAAGTTGATGAGGTAATCCGACTGCTGGGTAACCTTTCTGAGGAAGATGGGGCTTACAGATATGCGGAGGGAAAATGGAGTCTGAAGGAAGTGCTTGGCCATATTTCGGATACGGAACGCATCATGAGTTACCGGCTGCTTCGTATAGCCCGGGGAGATACGACTCCTTTGCCGGGATTTGAGGAAAATCTGTTTGTCAGTCATGCCCACTCGGACCGCCTATCGGTAAATGAGCTGCTGCAGGATTTTGCCGCGGTTCGGATTGCGACGCTGTCGCTGATCCGCCAGCTTGATGATGAAGCCTGGGAACGCATCGGTACGTTCAGCGACAATCCGGGATCGGCCCGGGCGCTAGCTTATATCATCGCAGGACATGCCATTCATCATTTCGCAATCATCCAAGAACGTTATTTGCAAAAGCAAGTATAGTAAAGAAGACGCCCAGTTGTCCGAAACGGACGATTGAGCGTCTTTTTGCATTCTGCATTTACTTCATTCGCTATTCATGCGAAACGATCATCATGAGGCTTCCTTCCAGTTCGAAAGGGCGGAAATCAGCGGGCAGGATGAAATGGTCGCCCTTGGTCAGCGGAAACGCCTGACCCTGGCTGTGCAGCAGTCCTTCGCCTTCGAGCACGCTGTAGATCGTATATTTTTCGTTGGATGGACATTTCGCGGTTCCCGACAGGTTCCATTTTTCCACGGTAAAGAAGGAGTTGGACACAAAGGTTGTCACGGAAAGGCCGTCCGTTTCTTTGCTGCTGTATGTCACGGGTTCGTACGCCTGAGGGATCGTCGTAACATCAATCGCTTTCTCCAGGTGCAGGTCGCGCAGATTGCCTTCTTTGTCCCTGCGGTCATAATCATAGACACGGTAAGTCGTATCGGAACTTTGCTGGGTTTCCAGGACAACGATCCCTTTGCCAAGGGCATGAATCGTTCCGCTCGGAACATAGAAGAAGTCGCCGGGCTTTACGGGTACCTGGGTCAGAAGATCGTTCCACTGGCCATCCTGAATCATTTGCACCAATTGCTCTTTGGATTTGGCTTCATGACCGTAAATGATCACGGAGCCCGGTTCGGCATCGACGATGTACCAGCACTCGGTCTTGCCCAGCTCTCCGTTCTCATTCTTGCCCGCATACTCGTCATCGGGATGGACTTGAACCGAAAGATCGTCGGAAGCGTCCAAAATTTTGGTGAGCAGCGGAAAAACGGTTGAATTCGAACGGAACAGCTCCGGATGCGAACTCCAGAGTTCGCCAAGCGGCATGCCTTGATAAGGGCCGTTCTTGACTACGCTTTGACCATTGGGATGTGCGGATACGGCCCAGCATTCCCCGGTTCTATCATTCGGGATCTCGTACCCGAACAGTTGCTTGAGTTTCGTGCCGCCCCAAATGCGTTCCTGAAATACGGGTGCTAAAAAAATCGGTTGATTCATGATAATTGCTTCCTCCTCGAATTAATAAGTAACATGGACCAGGGCCGCGGCGCCGATGAGACCGGCATCTTGCTGCAACGCGGCGGGAACGATAGGCGTGTTGCGTCCCGATGGATTCAAAGCATATTGCTTGACATAATCGGTGACGGCGTCAAACAGCGGATCCCCGATCTGGGAAACCCCGCCGCCAATGACAAGCAGTTCCGGATCCAGCGTATTGATCAGGGTGACGCAGCCGATTCCGATATAGCGGAACACCTTCTTGACCAGTTGCTCGATCCGGACGTCCGCACCCGAAAAAGCGAGATCAAAGGCCTCTTTGGCGGAAACGGAGCGACCCAGTAATTGACTCGCTTGTCTAGCGATCGCGGTACCGGAGGCGATATGCTCCCAGCAGCCTTGCTGACCGCAGACGCAGGTTCCGGCTTCGGGATCGATAACGAAGTGGCCGACGTCGCCGGCATTGCCGGTTGCCCCGGTAATCAGCTTGCCGTGGCTGTAGATGCCAGCCCCGATACCGGTGCTGATCGTTATGAAGACGAAGTCTTCAGCTGCTCGGGCCGCGCCGAGCCATTTTTCCGCGAGAGCGGCAGCGGTGGCGTCATTCTCAAAGAAAAATGGCAAATTGAAATGCCGTTTGAAGGATTCGATGACGGGGAAGCCCCACCATCCCGGCATGTTGGGCGGCTCCACGATTTGGCCCAATTTGGTGTTCAGCGGCCCGGGCGCCCCGATGCCGATGCCTTGCAGTTCTGCTTCCGGGATACCACTCTCCGCCGTAAGCTGCTTGACAGCAGACGCGATCCGGTCCACCATTTCGGCCGGCGACACCGCATGATCCGTAGGCAGCGAGATCTTTGACAGTATTTGCCCGTCGGAATCGACGAGTCCGATGGCGGTTTTTGTACCGCCGATGTCTATACCAACTGCGTAACTCAAAATGCATTCCTCCAGATGAACAGTGCAGGTTTACTTGACAAACTTGACAAATATCAAATTTGTAAAGTATCATTAGGCATAGTTTAGCATGTTTCGGAAGGAATGAAAAGATGATGGCCCGCAAAAAGAAAGTGTCGATGCAGGACATAGCCGATCAATTGAACATATCCAAAAATGCGGTATCCTTGGCTCTTTTAAATAAGAAGGGCGTCAGCGAAGAGATGCGGAGCCGGGTAATGCAAACAGCGAAGGAATTGGGGTACGGCGAATTCGCCGGGAAAACGCCGGGCAACGGTGGCGGAAACATTCTGGTTCTGGTGCCCGAACGGATCATGAGTTATGAGGACAATGACCATTTCCAGTTTTATCATGACATGATTTGGGGCTTGGAAAAAGTCATCCGAAAAAAAGGAATGAACGCGGTCATCGCGCCGATCGACCGGGAGATGGAATCCCGGCTTGAGCTTCCCCGGCACTGTTCGGATATCGTTTATCAGGGCATCATCTTGTTCGGCATCGTGGACAACGCTTATGCCAAGGTCGTGTGGGAGCTGGATACTCCGCTCGTCATGCTCGATTCCTATTACCGGGATCTTCCCTGTCCGGTAGTCACTTCTGCGAATATCGAGGGAGCCTGGGAAGCCGTCTCGGTGCTGATCGGGGCGGGGCACCGGGACATCGGGTTCATCGGGCCGACCAATTTGACGACGAGCCATGAAGAACGCTGGTTCGGATATTGGAAAGCCATGCACGAACACGGGCTAAAAATTGAAGACCGATTTACTCTGACTTCATCGCAAAGTTTTGATCATACGGAGGAGGAAATCGGTTCTTTCTTGGAGGGACTAAGCATGCTGCCAAGCGCTTTCTTTTGCGGCAACGACCGGATCGCTTATCTGCTCGCGAGGCAGCTCAGGAAGCGACACGGAGACGGCTCTGCAGAGATCTCCATCGTCGGCTTCGATGGTCTCAAATATGAGGAATTAGGCGGGCTAAATATCACCACGATGTCCGTGGAAAAAGAAAAGATGTGCGATGCCGCGGCGAAGCTCCTGCTGTCGCTGTCCGGTCCGAACCGGGAGAGGGTCCGCGTGTATGTGCCGCCAACGCTTCGGCATGGCAATTCCGTTCGTGAGCGCTAGAACCTTTTTAAGGGCACATAGGTAAGGTTTCTGAGGGGAGGTTCAGAGGGTAAGTGCCCCTGGGAACGGGAGATACGGGCAACTGATTTACGGGGGAAAGCAACAAAGGTAATGCGGGGGTTCCACGACAGGTGCACGCACATGATAATAGGTTCCATGGACAGGTGGACATGATAAAAGCTTCCACATAGCACGGGTACAAAATTAGCTGTATTTTATGCAGGTATTTTTTTCGGAATTAAAGTCATTGTGGAGATTAGCTGGAAAACCTCCAGTTAATTTTGGCTGATATGCCCCAAAAGGCTGAATAGCTCGAAATTAGCTGTAGTTTATACAGTTAAGTTGCTAAAAATAAGCTTTTCTCTCAAATTAGCTGTAGGTTTTCCAGTTAATTAGGATATAGGTTATAGGATATAAAGGGGAACAGGTAGTTGAGGATAAAGCGAGTAGTAAGAGGTTTGCGTAAGCTGGCGCTAGGTAAGTAGCATAGGAGAAGTAGCATAGGAGAAGTAGCATAGGAGAAGTAGCATAGGAGAAGTAGCATAGGAGAAGTAGCATAGGAGAAGTAGCATAGGAGAAGTAACATAGGAGAAGTAGCATAGGAGAAGTGACAGAAGGATAAGTAACCGAAGAGAAGTAACAGTAGTGAAGTACCAGTAGAGAAACCAGAAGAAAGTAGCATTGTAGAAAAACGCAAGATCGGAACATGGTGAGTTGGTATATGGAAATATAGTGGTCGAAAAGAGGAACAAGACTAATCAGGCATACGAGCGGAAAAATCAACAGACAGTTGGGAATAGGGACACAGAGGAATGCAACGGTAGGCTTCGTTTTGAGCGGAGACGCGTCATAACATAAGTCGAACAGAAAAAGACGGCTGGATCGGGGGGGCTCCCCCTCGGTCCAACCGTCTTTTTGGTAGTCGCTGATTATTTGTTCAGAGCCGCTTCGTAACGTTTCTCAACTTCGGACCAGTTGATGACGTTGAAGAAGGCTGCGATGTAATCAGGGCGTTTGTTTTGATATTTCAGGTAGTAGGCATGTTCCCAAACGTCCAGACCAAGGATCGGCGTTTTGCCTTCCATGATCGGCGAGTCTTGGTTTGGCAAGCTGTAAACGGACAATTTGCCGTTAGCGTCTACCGCCAGGAATGCCCAGCCGCTGCCGAAGCGGGTTGTAGCTGCTTTCGAGAAATCTTCTTTGAATTTGTCGAAGCCGCCGAGTTCGCTGTTGATTGCTTCAGCAATCTTGCCGGATGGTGCGCCGCCGCCGTTTGGTCCGATCGTTTCCCAGAACAGGGAGTGATTCGCATGGCCGCCGCCATTGTTGCGGACTGCAGTGCGGATGCTTTCCGGAACGCTGTCCAGATCGGCGATCAGTTCCTCTACGGATTTCGATTGAAGCTCAGGTGCGGATTCCAGTGCCGCATTCAGGTTCGTTACGTAAGTATTATGGTGACGATCATGGTGAATCATCATCGTTTGCTCGTCGATATGCGGTTCGAGTGCATTGTTTGCATAAGGAAGTGCCGGTAATTGATGTGCCATTGTTTATCATCCTCTCCATAGAATATGTAATGTTAGTTTGAACACTCCCTATTATAATTATCCGTTGTCACTTAGTCAACATAAATGTATATTAAGTATGTTAAACCAGGCTATACATTGACAAACAAGCCATGTTTCCTCATAATGAGGGATCGAACGCAGCAGATAATTTCAGGTTTGGGGTGAGTAAATCGTGGGTATGGGCATCGTTGTCGTGGAGGTGTGCGACAGTAATCTGATGAGTGCGCTGGAATTGGAGCAGTTGGAGGAAGAGTACCCCGAAATCGCGGTGCTCCGGCTGGACTGTCTTAATTTATGCGGCCTGTGCAAAATCAGACCTTATGCGATGGTCAACGGAAAAAAAGTATTCGCCAAAACGACGGAGGAATGCATCGCGCTGATCAAGCAGACTATTGAAGAAGAGTTAAACGCTTTTCATGATATATAAAAAAAAGAGCATAAATAAATAACCTCCGGCAGCCGAAAAGCTGAACATCCGGAGGTTATTATTTTATCGTTTGATGACGTAGACGCATTTCCGGCCTTCCTGGGCCAGGCATTCCGTACGCTCAACCTTGGCATCGAGCAGCGATTCAAACAGCTTCAACTCGCAATCGCAAGCATGGTTGTATTGATTCGCGATCTGGGAGATCGGGCAATTGTGTTCCATGAGCACGAAGTGGTCATCCCCCTGCTGCTCGCATTCCGTCATATAGCCGTTTTCGTTTTGAATTTCAGCCAGCCGTCGCACTTTCTCCGGAAGGTCCAGCCCCTGCATATCGGCTTCGTACTGCCGGTTCAGCTTCTCTTTACGGCGGTCAAACAGCCGGTTCACCGTGTCTTCGCCACATTCTTGTTCCAGTTCGCCAAGCAAATCCAAAGTCAGGGTATGATATTTTTTAGGGAACATACCTTCAGCCAACTCGGTAAGCCCGTAAACGGCAGTAGGGCGGCCCAGCGTCTGGCGGACCATTTTCGATTCGATCAGACCGTCCCGTTCCATCGTTCCGAGATGGCGGCGGACCGCCATTTCCGTGATGCCGAGCTGCCCGGTGATTTCTTTGGTACTGAGGGGACCGGAGGTCTTCATCATCTGCAAAATCCGGTTACGGGTGGATAAATCCTTGGGTTGATTCATGTCAGACACTCCCTTCGGGGCGCGAGATCAGCTGTGGTTAACGGCCTTCGCCTGTACGGATTCCATGCATGCGTCGGAGCAAAAGCCCTGATGCTCCTCTTCGCAATCTTCACAGCATACATATTGCAGGTTGCAGACCGGACAATTAATATATCGGTCATGAGTTACTCCGCAATGATGGCAGCTGGCAATGACGATGTCCTCATCCGTACGGTTGATCGGCACGGAGATCCGTTCGTCAAACACATAGCATTTACCGTCAAACAATCGTCCCTGAACTTCAGGGTCTTTGCCGTAGGTGACGATACCGCCTTCAAGCTGAGCAACATCCTCAAATCCTTCCTTGAGTAAAAAACCGGTTAACTTCTCGCAACGGATGCCGCCGGTACAATAGGTCAAAATTTTCTTGTCCTTATGCTCGCCCAAGTTCTCGCGGATCCACTCCGGAAACTCCCGAAAAGACTCGACCTCCGGACGAATCGCGCCGCGGAAGTGGCCGATGTCGTATTCATAATCGTTTCGGCCGTCAATGACGATCACGTCTTCTTCCTGAAGCTGTTCGTGGAACTCCGCCGGAGACAAGCGCTTGCCGCTCAGCGTGTTCGGGTCCAGTTCATGCTCATACCGGAAGGTTACCAGCTCTTGTTTATGACGGACGAACATTTTTTTGAACGCATGGCCATCAGCTTCATCGATCTTGAACACGATGTCCTTAAACTCCGGCATGGCGCGAAGATCAGCCATATAACGGTCGGTTTGTTCCACGGTGCCGGATACGGTGCCGTTGATGCCTTCGGAAGCGATAAGAATACGGCCTTTCAGCCCCATATCTTTGCAGTATTGTAGATGCTCCGCCGTGAACGATTCAGGGGAGGCAATCGGCGTAAATTTATAAAATAATAAAATGCGATATGCATGTTGACTCATTTTAATCACCTGTCTATATTAGATTCTACTGAATTGTAGTGAATTTTATTAACTTAGTCAATATTAAAGTATAGTAAGTATAGTAAATATTGTTTAGCAGAGAATGAGGAGGAATTCATCATGACAAAATCAAGAACGCTAGCTTTTATTTATGCTCATCCCGACGATGAAACGTTTGGTTGTTCATACTTGATCCGGCAAATCGCCGATGAAGGAAATAAGCCGATTCTCTATACGGCTACCCGGGGAGATGCGGGAAAAACAGGCCGTTTAGGGGAAATGACCCGCGAGGAACTGGCGGCAAAAAGAGATGTTGAGCTGGAGAATGCCGCAGACATTCTTGGCATCACCGTGATGGAGCAGGCGGGGATGGGCGACGGGAAACTGAAGGAAGTTGACCCGGCCGTGCTGCAACAGCAGATTGCCGATTTCTTGCGGAGGCATGAGGCGGATGTCGTCGTTACCTTTCCGGAGGACGGCATATCCGGCCACCCGGATCATATCGTCATTCATCACGCCGTAAATGAAGTCATATTCGGCGGGCAGGCTCCGTCGGTGCAAAAGTTGTACTATAACCAGATGGGCTCTTTTACATCGGAAAATTCAAGTGTAATCCGAATAGAAGAGAGAGGCAGATGGGACGTCAAGCGCCGGGCGCTGGCGGCACATGAATCGCAAATCCTCAGCATTGAGCGCGTTTTCGGCAAGCTGGGACCGGACGTTCCCTCACAGCACCAGGTTGAAGCATTCGAGCTGGCATGGGAGCACGGGGTTCATTTTCCGAAAAAAGTCGAGACATCTATCTTCGATCACCTAAAATAAATTTAATACGTAGAAAGTATTGCTCCCCCAAAGAGATCTTTGTACAATAGGCTAGATTATTACCGTGGGGGAGGAGTTTAAGTGAAAGCCTGGATAACAGCCGTCGTATTGGCAGTCTGTTTTGTTCTGCTCGGATTCGGCATACATACGGGAGCTTTGCAGTCCTTGGACCGTCGGATCGGCGATTTTTTCTTCAGTCTAAGGAGTGGGGCATTGACCCCGGCAATTAAGGCTATCTCCGATCTGGGAACAACGACGGGTTACATCGTTATTTTCGCTATCGTGCTGATCATTACCCTGCTCATGCGGCGTTGGATGACTGCCTTATGGTTAACCGTCGGTTTAGCCGCCGGCTGGCTGTTCAACAAAGGGTTAAAAGCGCTGTATCACCGGGAAAGACCGCAGCTCTGGGATAGTTTAGTGGAACCTGACGGCTTCAGTTTTCCTAGCGGAAATGCTATGGTTTCGGCCGCTTTTTACGGATTGATCGCCATGATGTTGCTTGGTTCCCGAAAAGGCTGGGTCCGGGCTTGCGGAGTTCTGATGCTCGCGATCATTGTCTTGATCGGGATAAGCCGCCTGTATCTCGGCGTACATTATGCCAGCGATATAGCCGGTGGCCTTTTGGCGGGCGTATGCATTGCGGTGCTCTGTTATCAAGGATGGAGCAAGACTACGGAAAGAAAAAAACGCTGGGGATGATCCCCGGCGTTTTTTTAATGGCTCTATTTTTGATGGCTTAAGCCGTATGTTTTACTTTTAATGGTTGTTTTGGAGCCGGTGTAACCGGGCTTGCAGCTCTCTCTTTGTGGAATAATTTACGCAGATAAGGGAGAACATAACGGTCGAGTCCAATTTTTCCGGCGTTGGCGGCGGCTACGACTACAAGTACTTCAAGCAGGAGCATTTGTGCGTTAGTGCTTACTGTACCCGAGAAGAGGAAGGCTGCGTTCATGACCAGGCCCATCAGGGCGGCGAAGGTAGTGAACGTTCCGAGCAACAGGCCCAAACCTACCAGGAATTCACCGTATGGAACCATGACGTTAAAGATGTCTACGCCCGGAAGTGCTACATGCTGCAGGAATGTGGCCCACCATCCTTGGACGGCTGCGTGTTCGCCAGTACTGTTCGCGATGGCTCCATTCAGGAATCCGGCGGCGTCGAATCCGCCAGTGATTTTGTGCCATCCGGCGGTAATCCATTGATAACCGAGGTAAATCCGAAGTACGGTCAAAAACCACATTGCAAATTTGTTAGTTCTGAGGAAATTGTTAAACATAATTACCACTCCTTTTGGATTTGTTCTCTTTTTTTCTGGATGATCATCTTTGATGTCTTTAGTATAAGTGATTATTTTCACATGTCATGTGATTTAAATCACAGTTATTAAAATTTTAATTATTTATTTTGGAGTTAAGTGATTTTGAATAGATTAATTTTGCATAATGGGTGACCGTGAGCTATATTAAATTTGAAGAATTAACCAACTCATTTAGCGGGAGGTCATGGATATGAGATTGTCCGGTAAAGTGGTTATCGTAACGGGTGCCGGTTCCGGCATGGGCAGAGCGATTGCGGAATTGTTCGCCAAAGAAGGAGCGAAAGTAGTTGCATCGGATATCAGTGAAGAGCGGATTAATGAGGTTTCTGCTTCCATTAAAGAGGCTGGAGGAGAAGTACTCGGGGTCCTGGCGAACGTGGCCAAGGAATCCGATGTGCAGCAACTGGTCGACCGGGCGGTACAAGCATACGGCACCGTCGATATTCTGGTCAACAATGCCGGTATTATGGACAATTTCATTCCTGTCGGCGAAGTTACCGATGAGCATTGGGAGCGGGTATTAGGCGTTAATTTGAATGGGCCGATGTATGCTTCTCGGGCGGTACTGAAGATTATGCTGGAAAAAGGAAAAGGCGTGATCGTCAATAACGCCTCCGTAGGCGGGCTGTTCGGGGCCAGAGGCGGAGCTGCCTATGTGGCTTCGAAACATGCTTTGATCGGACTCACGAAAAATACGGCGGCCGTCTACGGTTCAAAAGGAATCCGTACAAACGCGATTGCTCCCGGCGGGGTAAACACGGCGATTAGCGGAACGATCACAGCACCGAATCAGCTAGGGATGGAAGCCATCGGGCGCGCCGGATCCGCTCCGATGGGCGAAGCGCAAGAGATCGCCTATGCGGCGCTGTTTCTCGCTTCGGATGAGTCAAGCTTCGTGAACGGCGTTGTCCTGACAGCGGACGGCGGCTGGACCGCTCACTGATTGGAACCCGGTAGAACGGCGAAGAGCCCGGCGCAGGAATTGCGCCGGGCTCTTTTTTTACACTCATGCACTATCTTAAGTCTATCTTCAGTCCATGTTTCGGTTCACTCTCGCGAATTGTTCTTATCTTCCTCATCTTTTGGATCATTCAGCACTTTGTCGACGATCTCTTCCAACATTTCCGTGGAAGACACGACATCGTCGTCCGGGACGGGAATCGGGTCCACACCGGGACCGTTATCTATGCCTTCGAACTTTTCTTTATTTTTGCTCATAGTTAATTCTCCTTCCGTCTGTTTAGATCTGTCGTTAGGGTGTGCCCACATTATCCGTTCTATGTAAACCGATAACCTGCCGGGAGAGACTTGAACCATGCGCGTTTAAGCAAATAAGAGAAAATACATCAGGAAAAAGAGCAGCCCGAAGATAATCAGCATCAAAATCAGCATCAGGGTCACGATAATATAGGAAGACCGGAAAATGCTCCGGTTGATCTGCTCCCGCTTGAGCCGGTACTCCAATGCTGCCCCGATGATAACGGCCGTTCCGAATAGCAGGGAGCCCATGCCCGTAATGATCGAGAACAGGCGGGCGATGCCGCTGTAGGTGGAGTTGAACACGAGTCCTGCGGCCAGAAACCCGATGCCGATGATGGAGATGCTGGTACGAATCCAGGCGAGGAACGTCCGCTCATTCGCCAGGTGCTGTTGAACATAGCGATTTTCGGCAGAAGATTGGTCTTCCATCCCGATCCCTCCTTTATCTTCTAATACATTAACCAGATTCTCCGCCGGGATTCTCTTCATGACCTGTTTAAAAGGGAAAAGGAGAAGGGGACGCCTTCTCCAGGAACAAATTTTTCCAATCAAGTTGAGTGCTTAGACTAATGACTGACCTTGATATGGTTTTTCGGGGCAACCTTATGGGACATCAGCTCGGAAACCGTAACGAACGAGTAGCCGCGCTTTTTTAGCTCGGGGAGGATGGTCTTCAGCGCTTCAGAGGTTTGGTTACTGTTATGGACAAAATCATGCATCAGGACAATATCGCCATTCCTCGCGTTATCCAGCACATTGTTCACAATCCGCCGGACACCGGGAGATCTCCAATCTTTCGTATCCTGGTGCCAGGACCACAATACCATCTGCAAATGATGCTGCTTGGATAGATGGATGATCGTCTCGTTGTAGTAGCCTCCGGGAGGCCGGAAAAGCACCGGCTTTTGTCCCGTCGCCTTAAAAATGGCGTCCTGTGTTCTAGCGAGTTCGTTCTCCATGGAACTTCCCGACAGACCCTGGAAAGAGGGATGACGGAAGGAATGATTCGCGATCTCGTGTCCTTCCTGCAACTCCTGGCGCACAATTTCGGGATAGCGCTCCACCCGGTCTCCAACCAGGAAAAATGTCGCCTTTGCCTCGTACTGCTTCAGAACTTGCAGAATTTCCCGGGTTTGCTTGTCGTCAGGGCCGTCGTCGAAGGTAAAGGCAATATACTTCTCCGCGGTAGGGACTTCCCAGACAATATCGCCCCGCTCCTCGTAATAGCGGCGTTCCTTCATCTGGGCGACGGGATAGGAAGCGCTGGCTCCGGCATGTATCGGAAACAAAGCAGCGGACAAGGATAAGACCAGGGCCATGACGGTTTGCTTTTTTAACATCGGTACCTATTCCTCCATTGCAGAACATGTAGTCATCCAATCTCGGATGCGTCCTCATGCGTCATTCATGATTTCAGGTATTCGTTTATTTTGCTTCCTAAGGACGATTTTATCCAAGCCTGCCGGAAAAAACGTTTGACATCGGCTCTCCGCCCTGATAAGATAAATTTTGTCTTCACTATATATTTTGATCTGTTAGCTCAGCTGGGAGAGCACCATCTTGACAGGGTGGGGGTCAGTGGTTCGAGCCCACTACAGATCATACGGGAAAACCCTTGAGGCGTAAGGCTTCAAGGGTTTTTTCTTTTCACTTACGGCAATTTTTATGAGAAAATAAGGTATCCTGCAAAATTGACGTAAATAACTGATATTGTTTATATAAAACAAGGGTAAGGTATAACCGGGTTAGCTCATTTTTTTAAATTATAAGCCTTTTTTCGGGTATTGATCTTAATAGGGCCAAATCGCTATACTCTTAATTATTTTCTGTATAATTTCATAGAATCAATTCAATGTCCTAGCTATGAAACTTTTTATCTCTGTAATAAATGTTTATCCATATCCGGTATTTATTTCCCTAGTTTTTCAAGAAATTGAAGACCATTATAAGTTAAGCGAGGGTAACTTACTACAAGGTGAAGTTGATCACCCGTTAATTGAGGTTGAACTCCGGTGATAAATCCAGACAGAAGGGCCTGTGCTATAACGTCATTCAGTTCGATGTCTGAAATACCGGGACACCATTTATTGGCGTCTGGTTCTTCGTTAAGAATGGATACAAGTACTTTTACTAAGCATGCTTCAAATTGGGCAGTTGATTTAAACATGGTCGGAAAAAACCTCCAAATTATTATCTTATTTTCTCAGAGGATAGTTTCTACATGTAAAGCATGATATCCTCTTTACAGAAGAGAATTGTTGTTTAATTTAAGTAAATATAATCGATCACCAGTAGGATGCTTTAATAAAAATAAGGTAACCTTTCAAAGGGAGATAGCACATCGAAGATATTGTATTTAAAGTTATCGAATTAGTGGTTAATCAAGGTTGGGATAAAAAAGAATCATGGTCAAATTGTTTACCGTCTACCATTATTCTTGGTAGGTGAATTGGTATACATTTATTACAATGAATGTCTTCTTTGAAATTAGAACCTTTAAAATCTACTAGTTGATGAATTTATCTTAGATTTGGCCTTTATTCGCCATAAAAAATGCACCCCCTAGAGATCATCGGTAAACCAAAGGGTTTTTCCAATGTTTGTTCTAAAGGGTGTGCTTCATTCCGATCTGAGGGCTTTTGTTGTGTTAACTCAATTGCTTCGCTGAAACAGTGTATAATATTTGGCGTCTTCTGATATAACCGGATTCTTTTACATCAATATATCAATTTCCCCAATACTGCCGATTAATACAAGATTTTTAGGGGAGATCATCATAAAAGTATAATCTATATGACTCGGGTGAAAGATACGAGCCGGAAGTTGATCTTACAACTACATAATACTCCCTTGGGAGACCAGTTGTTGTGTTATCTCCCGGAATCATTACCCAATCACTTGATGAAGATATTAAACTATAACCAATCGCACTCTTTTCATAAACTGTAAAATAATAATTTGTATACACGGGAAGTACAATTCGAACATAGTGATTACGATTGGATTTAGTATAAAATTCCCAATTATCCGAATCGGAATAACTACTTAACTTTCCGTAATTATCACCATAATTGAGATGAATCATTGTATTTGCGGTAGAAAATCCATCATTTGGTTCTGTCTCGTTTTTTATTACATGATACCTGGTTCGTAATATGAAGTGGAAAGATGATGTGGAGGAAAAGAAAAGCAAAGAAGATAGTCGCCATTAGGACTTATATAATCCTCTCTTCCTCCAATCCAAATAAAAAAGCGCCAAAAGGCGCTTATAAACGATTCTGTTACAATTGCACCGTCACCTTAGGATTCTGCTTTAAAAAAGGATACAACTTATTGCTTATCCGTTGCGCCTTAAGCGGCATATTGCCGCCATCGAACAGCAGAGCTGCCGTTTCCCCTTGAGAATTCTCGAAATTAATAATTAAGTAATAAGTAAATGTCGTTTGTTTTTTGTTTGTTGCCCTCGCACCAACCATTGCCCCAACAGGACCAAATAAGAGTCCTCCTGCAATTCCCTTCGCTGCGCTACTGTGCACGCTATTCGCAATTTCTACATCCGTCTTGACTTCAGCGGCCCTTATTTGATTCATTTTCAGTTCAAAGGTTGTCCCGCCGCCTTCGATGATTAACAAATGAGGCGTAACGTGAACGTTACATTGAGTCTTTTCAGCCAGCGGCAGTCCTTGAATATGGTGTAGAGGACTACTCACAATAACTCCCAATCCTTTTAATTCTTCGCTAAGTTTAACTCGTTCCGCTTTGTATGTAGGCTTTCGATTAATCAACATCGCTGCGATCGCAAATACAACCGCTAATATACCCGCTAACCCGACATTTTCTGTCATAGGGGTAAAAATCCCGATAATAAAAATGATGAGATAGATGAAAGCTAAAATGATTAAAAGTGCTGAAGCCAGTTTTTTGATCACCTTCAAAATGAATGCCCTCCCAAATAGTCCTCTTGTACTAATATTAGCAGAAGCCACCATCCGAGGTCATCACGTTTTCCTATTCTTCGCTTGTTTGTTGCGGTACTTATGCATTTACTGATACTATTTTTGCAAGACTTATATTTATCGTTATATTTGCGGTTTTCGAGGAGTGAATACAATGGATACAAATACAAAATTAAACAAGAATTATTCGGAAGAATCCTTCTGGGAGAAGATCAAGAAGTTCGGAAAGAAGGCCGGATCCAAAGTCGTTTATGCCGCGCTGTTACTGTTCTATTGCCTAAAGGACGAGAAGGTGCCTGCGTGGACTAAGACCGTGATTATTGGCGCATTAGCTTACTTTATCAGCCCCATTGACGCCATCCCCGACATCATGCCTGTGGCAGGTTATACGGATGATTTGGGGTCGTTATTGGCTGCCTTGGGCGTTGTGGCCGTTTATATCAATGACGATATCAGGGATAAGGCGAAGTCTAAATTGAGAGACTGGTTTGGCTCGGAAAGCCTGGAAGACTTAAAGGAATTCGACAAAAAGCTCGCAAAAGATCAAGGAATTGAAGAGACGGAGTGATTACAATGGCTTTGTGGGTTAATGAAGCTACAAGTCAACATATTGAAGAATGGATCGAACAATTGAAAGGGGAGTTTCACGCCACGATAAGAAATACACTCCAAATCGAGGACATGGAATATCAAATCGAGACTGCGCCCGTAAGAATTAAGGACGGGTATCCGGAAGGGGCCACTAAGGCCAGCGGCATTCCGAATTATGACACGAATCGAATCGACAGAATCGTCTTTTTTACGGGGAGCATTAGTCAAAGTATAAACAGTCTGTTTTCAAAAGACACGAATTCGGATGAATTTTATGAGCTGGCGGAGCTGTTCGTAAAATTTGTATGGATTCATGAACTGGTTCATATTCGGCAATTGAAGGACGGCATGACCTTTGAGGAATATTTCTCAACGGCTTATGAGGATAGCCAGTGGGAAAAAGAAGCGAATCAAACCGCGATGGAGCTGTTGCAGAGATTCGGCGGCGCACGCGAAAAGGTAATGAAAATTTTTTTGGAGCGCTTTTCTCCCGAGAAATAGTCCGGTTAATGTCCTGTTATAAAAAGGGCTTTTTTTGGTAGCGGATATGCTTTTGAACCAAGCGAGGAGGGGAACTCGTGAAATCGAAACCGTTTTTGGGCGAGCGAAGAAAAAACGTCGTTTTCTTGTTCATCATTCTCGCGCTAGTTCTGGCTATGGCAGCTTTTCTATATATCAGAAAAACCGAGAAAAACGCCCCCTCGTCTACCATCGCCTTCGTCGAGAAGCATATGACCAATCCCAACGGAACGCTAGCCTCATACCTGCACAATTTCGAATCGGACAATCCGGATATCGTCGCCGGACACGAAGCTTTGTCGGAGTCTTTGGGGCTCTGGATGCAGGCGGCGGTACTTAATAAGGATAAACAGCGCTTTGACGCGAGTTTCGAGCTGCTGCAGAAACTATTTATTTCGCCCCAAAATTACGTTTTTTGGAAGCTCCGGCCTGACGGGAAAACCGAGGTAAACACCAATGCGCTTGGCGATGATTTCAGGATCATCGGTGCGCTTCTGGACGCTTATGACCTTTGGCAAGAGCAAGAGGTTCTGGATACGGCCGGAAAATTAACGGAAACGCTGCGCACCTCGGTCACCGTAGATGGTTATTTTGTCGATTATCATGATTTCAAGCATGAGTCGTCGGCCGATGCGTTAAGCTTGGCTTACGTGGACACGGCAGCGTTGCAGGCGATGCATCGGCACGGGCTCATAGACAGGAATTTACTGGACAGGCATACGGATTTGTTACTCGAAATGCCTAATGACGGAGTTTTCTTTCCCAAAACGTTTCAAGTCGCTTCCCGCAAGTACAATTACGATCAGGAGATCAATTTGATCGATCAATTGATCGTAGCGATTCATCTGGCGGAGTTGGGGGAGTCCGTGGAGCCGCTTACCGGATTTCTTAAGCGGGAGCTGACCGCACGGGACATGCTCCCAGGTCGTTATACCCGGGAATCCAGGGAGCCGTCGGTGAATTACGAATCTCCGGCCGTATACGGTTTGGCCATATTGCTGGCTTACGAGACCAAGGATAAAACTTGGGCGGATCAGCTCTACCCTTACATGATCGCCATGCGGGACAATGATCCCAAGTATGCAGGCGGTTATGTGTTTGATCGGAATTGTCATCTGTTCGATAATCTGGTGCCCCTTTTGGCTGAAATCCGTTATCGGGAATATGCATCGGATTTTTAATAATAGTTTAATTTAATAGAAAATAGTCTTCCAAATAAACTACAACAGTGGTTCGTCGGACTGTGGGGAGGTACGCACCTTGGATCACAAAAAGAAACTTCGCAGCATCGATATCGGCTTCCTCAGCCTGATGGCCATATTACTGCTGGAACAGTTGGCGGTGTATGCAAATCTGTTTATGGATCAGCATTTTTCCGCCTGGGAAATGGCCGCAAGCGTGGGGGCTCTCGCGGCGGTCGCCGCAGGTCTGCTTCTGCCGGTCGGATACTCGGTCGTGCTTGTATTTATTTTCCTGGTTACGTATTTGGTGTGGCTTACGACACACGGGCGCAGCGACTTTCTTGAAGTGTCCTGGCTTCTGTTTATCCCCGCCAATGTGCTTGTGGCTTCTTTCTTGAACAATGGACTTATCCGGACGAAAAACATGATGGTTCGATTACAAGATTTAAATGACAAGAACCCGGCCATAGATTTGGATACGGGCCTCGGAAACAAGGAAGCCTTTGCGGACATGTTGTCCAAGCAAACCAATTTGGCCAAACGATACCCGGACAAATATGATTTCTCCCTGGCGATATTTAAAATCGAGTTTTTGCCGCTCGTTTTGGAATCGCTCGGTCCGGAACGTTACTCTAGGTTTCTTCTTGAAATTTCTTCTACTATTCAACAGCAAATCCGGCTGGAAGACTCCAAGTTTTCGATTGACATGGGCCGCTTCATCATCCTCTGCCCGCTGACGGACCGCGGCTTTTTCCCAGTTGTGACGGAGCGGGTGAAAAACGCGATGATGAATCTCAATTTTGAAGATAAAAAGGGACAACCCCTGAAGCTCGTCGTGCGCTCGGCTACGCTCGGATTTCAACCGGACCGGGCCGATTTCTTTTTGCAGACCGATCAAGTTATTAACGCCCTTGAAAGAGGCACGGAGACCGACCTTATTGCGGAATACATTTAGGCAACTGGAAGCGGCAGAAAGGAAGTGGCAGCATGATCGACTATCAATGGTTCATCATATTATGCATTGTCATCTCGTCGTTATTTACCCTGGCGGTGATCATATTAACGGTTTTCACGCTGGTATTTCGTGCCAGAGTGATTGAGAAGTATGATCGGGGGAAGCCTCATGTCTGACTTCTTCTTGATCTTCTCCGTGATCAGTATCTGGATTGCCGTCCTGGAAGCCATCGTGATTATGGCGGGTGCGATTAAATTCATATTCAGGCAGAATCGTTCTCCGTTAACCATTCCGAAAAATATGGAACATTATCCGACCGTTAGCGTTCTTGTCCCGGCCCATAACGAAGAGATCGTTATTGCTTCAACGGTGGAGCATATCTTGCAGCTTAATTATCCGGCCGAAAAAGTACAGGTCATCGTCATCGCGGACAACTGCACGGACCGCACGGCCGAGAATTTGAAGGCGTTAAAGAACAAGGATGCTTACCGCCACCGGGATTTTATGATTCTTGAACGAACAGGGAAGGGCGGCAAGTCCGGGGCGCTGAACGATGCGCGCAAGCTGGCCACCGGAGAGTGGCTTTGCGTTTATGATGCGGATGCCGCACCGGAGCGCAACGCGCTTGCCTTCCTTGTGCAGAAAGCGATGGAGAAACCACACCTGTACGGTGCCGTCTTTGGTCGGAACAAAGCGAGAAACCGCAGCCAGAATTTCCTGACCCAATGCATTAACCTGGAGCTTGTGACCGTACAACGGGTACATCATACGGGATTATGGGAATTGTTTAAGATCGGCACGATCCCGGGGACGAATTTTATCGTCAAGACGGCGTTGATCCATGAAATCGGAGGCTGGGACGAGGAGGCGATTACGGAGGATACCGCGATTTCTTTTGAGATTTTGACGCGCGGCCAACTAATCGCTTTGGCGCCGCAGGCGGAGGCTTATCAGCAGGAGCCTGAGAGGCTCAGCGTTTATATGAGGCAACGGGAACGGTGGTCCAAGGGGAATTACCATGTCATTATCGATAATATCCATCATCTGTTCAACAGGTCAAGCTGGCGGATCAAACTACATGTCCTGTATTATGCGGCAAGTTATTTTTGGTTCATGGTCGCCATTATTATTTCGGACATTATTTTCATAACGAATATCGTTTATCAGATCATAGCTTTGTTTGTTCCGTCGATTGTATCTCCTTTTATTTTCGGCGGCGATATTTTCGTCTATTTAATGATCGCTTGGGCATTGATGTACTATATTTATGTCCTGCAGATCAATCTGGCCCTGGCGGCCGATATCGGACAGAGCAACGTTCGCAATTTCATTGTTTCCGTCGTTTCGTATTTTACGTATTCCCAACTGTTTCTCGTTATTTCCGTTCGGGCGTTTTACTCTTTGATTATGGATAAAATATTTCGCAGAAAAACAAAATGGTATAAGACGGAGCGCTTCGACTGAGAAGTTCCCTATTAAGTAGAGAAAGACTTGTATTCTTGCATAAGCAGGAGTACAAGTCTTTTTGATATCGTCTTTCGAAAATACTTCCCGTTCCGAGCGTTAGCGTATAGGAAAGGTATTCCGGGCAACACTGAAAAACATGATGCAAGACATAAGTTGAAGGAGGAGATCATGCCGTGATTATCGACAGCAGCAAGGATGCATCATCCCAAGGTCACAGCAGAATACCGTATCGTTTGCTTGGTCTGATCATCGGGATCGGTGCACTATCTTTTATTGTAGGGTGCAGCCTTCAGGCCGATGAAGCCACATTGCGCAGACAGGCGTCCTCGCCCTGGTGGTTTTTTGGTCCGTCCGTATCGGACGGGGTGTATTCGCCGGCCGTACGGGAGGATGTGTATTCGAAGGAAACTTTGATGCATCCTTGACGGCGGTCAATTCGAGAATTCTTGGCTTCAGTCTTCGTCCCATTTCCGGGAATAGCCTTTTTTCGTGACATAGAACATGGAGGCGATCAGAAGAACGGCGATCAACACGGCCGCCGCGATGGTGATGCCCATAACCATAGGGGAGCTCCTTTCAATAGTCGGATAATACTCGATCTTGACTCAACTATACATGAATCCCTTTTTTTTGTATAATAATGCGGTTCATTTGTTTTACATAGAATAGAGGACATACTGGGGAGGCGAACGAGAGATGGCTGCAGTCATCATACATGTAAAAACGGAACAGCAACTGGAACAGTGCCTGGACATTCGCAAAGAAGTATTTGTGGAGGAGCAAAAGGTTCCTCTTGAATTGGAAATCGATGAATTTGACCGGATTAGTCCCGAGGTGCACCATGTTCTCGTGGAGGTAGACGGTGCCTTTGCGGCTACGGGAAGATTGACCTACTATAAGGATAATGCGGCTAAAATGCAGCGGATCGCCGTACGCAAAAACTTCCGTTCGCTAGGGATGGGAAAAATACTGTTGATCGCGTTGGAGGAACTCGGCCGGGAACTTGGATTGACTCAATCGGTGCTGGATGCACAATGCCAAGCCGAGGGATTTTATCGGAAGCTAGGCTATGAGACGATCTCCACGGAACCGTTCGACGATGCAGGCATTCCGCATGTACGGATGGTAAAACCGCTTAAATCCTAGATCATAGATTCCGTCATAAGGGGACATGATACATACATCCCATTCTTAGGGAAATCAAGCAGAGGAGATGTGATGAAAAGCATGGCACTCGATGCGCGGGAACGGTTTATTGCGGTGAAGAAAAACGGAGACGGCGATTTGACTGCTTTTAAAACATCAAGCGGCCGTATATTGGACTATGCTCAGGCAAAACAGGAAATCCAGGCAGGTGCAATCGCCGGGGTGAATTTGTTTAAGGGTAGAGACGGGGAGATGCACATCCGGGGAGATGCCGACGGTGATCCGAGCAACAACCTGGACTCGCTGCCCCGCTTTGATTAGAATAGTTTGAACGCAAAAAGCCAAAACAGCCCTCCGGATAAAACCATCCGGAAGGCTGCTTCTTTATAAAGTATAAATCTCATACTGGCGAAGAAACTCCATTTCCGCCGTACGGCCGATAAAATTCTCCATTTCATCTCCGTAATGCATCAGAAGTATTTTATTGCGGATCTCCGGCGGCAGGGACATCAGTTCATCCAGAGTCGTGTGTACTTCTCCGGGTCCGGTTAGTTGAACCTCGTGCAGAATTTTCCGGCAGTTTCTTTCTTCCACGAGGTGATGCAGCAAATCAGGTTGGAATACTTTATCCGCACTATAGAAGATTTCATTATTGATATAAAGCGAATAGCTAGTCTTTCCCGGGATGTGAGGCGTCCGGATAATCTCCACGCTCAAGTTGGGCGACAACTCGCATGCCGTTCCCTCCGTCAACGTCCGTACCTCGAACGCATCCTCGAGCGAGTCGATGCCGTCTTGACCAAGCCCGCCTTTCAACGTATTTTCCCAAAGCGGGGTAACCAGGGTATCGGCTATGTATAGAACCGGTTTACGCCCCGATCCATACTTCATTCGAAAGACGAGTTCCTCCAGTCCGCCGACATGGTCCCCATGGATATGCGTGATCAGAATCGCATCGATTTCGTCCAACGGTTTATCTAATTGATGCAGTGAAAGCGGGGCCGTGATGCCGCAGTCGATAAGCAAGCTGAAATCATCGGCATATACAAAACCGTTATTGTTGAAATACTTTTTGGCGAAGGCGCCGCCCGTACCCAGCATTTGTAGTCGCAGTGTCATGAATTCTCTCCTTTTTTTGTAAATCCTATTAATAACCCTTGTCTCACCTAATGTACACAATTATTAATTTAAACGAAAGTCCGTGTTTGTAAAAAAAGTTAGTTGTTTTCGTAAACGACCGCAACTTGATTCATTGCCCGGAGTATAAATTTACATCAACATGAATCAATTGGAGGGTTATTACGAATGAAATGGAGAAGAGTTGCCTTACTAGTCGTTGCTTTCTCCCTGATGGGAGGTTCGCTGCTGTTTGCTGATTCGGCATCCCAGAAAGTCAAAATGCTTCTTAACGGCCGTGAATTGGAAGACGGGGGGTATATGATCGACGGTAAAACCTACATCCCCGTTCGCGAGCTTGAAGGTATGGTAGAATACAATGATTCCACCAAGACGGTAAATTACTATAAACCGAATGTCCACATGTTTTTGTTTACGGACGATGCGGTATTTGGAGATATCAAGAAGACAGGCAAACTGAAATTCAACGTGTTTTCCCAAATCGATAATTTGAAGAGTGATATTTCCGCGGTTCGCGTCTCCATTACTGCGCCTGACGGTGCTTCCAAAGTGATTCAGACGAGCGAGATTAAAGAGCAGCGGGATAACTTCTGGTTCCGTACGGAAGACTATACCTATGATTTCAAAGCTTCGGGAAAATATACGATCGGTTTCTATATGAAATCCGCAGGCGGCTCCGACTTTACGCTCGTGTCCGAGAAGGGAATCAATGTGCTCAAATAGCCATCAAATCGGCATGATTCCAAAATTGACCTGTCCTTCGTAAAATGATACGATACGAGGGAACCGACAGGTTTTAACACATCAAATCAATCAAAGCGAGGTATTTCAATGAGCGACCACAATCACGAACATGGTGAAGCTTGCGGCTGCGGACACGACCATGATCATGACCACGAGCATGAAGAGTTCGTATTGACGCTGACGGATGAACAAGGCAATGACGTAGAAATGGTTCTTGTCGAGACATTCGATGTAGGCGAAAAAGTATATGCGCTTCTGCTGGAACGCAACAATCCGGAAGCGGACGGCATCATCCTTCGCATGGAAGAAGAAAACGAAGAAATGGTGCTTTACAATATCGAAGACGAAAACGAATGGCGTCAAGTGGAGGAAGCATATAACGAGCTCGTCTCCCAGCAAGAAGAAGATTAATAACCCGATCCAATAAAAAATAGGGTGGTCCTAAGCATTCAGCTTGGGATCACCCTTTTTGCATGTTCTTTTTTAGAAAATCGGATCGGCTTCCACAATGACCTTAACCTGATTGATATAACGGTCTTCCGGACCTTTCACGGGAAGGCCGACTTCCACATGGTCGACGATGTAGTCGATATTACTTTGGGAAATGACCTCACCCGGCAACAGGATTGGAATTCCCGGCGGATAAACATAGATGAACTCGGCGATAATGCGGCCTGCCGACTCCTTGAACGGGATGACTTCCGTATCCGCATAAAAGGCGTCTCTCGGAATCAGCGACAATTGCGGAATTTCCGGAATTTTTACAATCAGCTCGTTCGCATTGTTTTCTTTGTAGTAGGTCTCCGACAATTGACGCAGCGCAGACAGCAGGGTATCCACCGATTCCTTTGTGTCTCCGGGGGTAATGATACAAAGAATGTTGTACATGTCGCTGAGCTCGACTTCGATGTTGTAATGCTCGCGCAGCCAGTTCTCCGTTTCGTATCCGGTAATGCCCAGATGACGCACATGAACCGTCACTTTGGTCGGGTCCAGATCGTAAGTGGCTTCGCCGCCCAGAATTTCGCGTCCGAAGCTGTACAAGCCCTCGATATTGTTGATTTCGCTGCGCAGATAATGAGCCAGGTCGAGTGCCTGCTGCACCATTTCCCGGCCGTTAAGGGCCAGGTTTCTGCGGGCGGTGTCGAGCGAGGCGAGCAGCAAATACGACGTCGAAGTCGTCGTCAGCATACTGATGATCGTCTGTACGCGCTGCGGGTTGACGAAGCCGTTCTTGACGTTCAGGTTCAACACCGAACTCTGTGTCATCGAACCGCCCAGCTTGTGCACGCTGGTTGCCGCCATATCGGCGCCGGCCTGCATGGCCGACATCGGTAACTCTTCGTGGAACTGGATATGCACGCCGTGAGCTTCGTCCACGAGTACGGGCACATGGAAGCTGTGGGCCAGGTCCACGATTTCTTTCAGATGGGCGCATACGCCGAAATAGGTCGGGTTAATGACGAGCACGGCCTTGGCATCCGGGTGGCGCTGAAGGGCGCGGCGGACTGACGAGGTCGTGATGCCGTGGTCGATCCCGAGATTTTCGTCCTGTGCGGGAGAAACGAACACCGGCTTCGCGCCGGCAAAAATGATCGCCGACATGACCGATTTATGAATATTTCTCGGGACGATAATTTTATCACCGGGAGAACAAATGGAGAGTACCATTGTCATAATGGCTCCGCTTGTTCCTTGCACGGAGAAAAAAGTGTGATCGGCGCCGAACGCATCGGCGGCCAACTTCTGGGCTTCTTCGATCACGCCGGTTGGCTGATGAAGATCATCGAGTGGAGCGATGTTGATCAAGTCGATGGATAAGGCGTTATCGCCAATAAAATCGCGGAATTCTTTATCGGTTCCGAGCCCCTTTTTGTGCCCGGGAATGTGAAATTGAACGGGATTGCCGGCCGCGTGCTTCTTGAGTGCGGTAAAAAGCGGCGTCTGCTGATGATCCATAGGGCCGTCCCTGCCTTTCGTAATGTAAATTTTCAACAAGGTTGAGTATAGCAAAATGGGGCCGGAATGCAAGCAAGAGTTTGGGAAGAACCATGTATATGCCGCGGGAGGTTAAGTTGCGGGCCAATCTGGAAATAATGGGAGAGAGCAAGGTAAAGAGAGGAATAGGGGAAGGGAGAGAAATGACGGATGGAATTGACGGCAAAGCTTGTAAACAAGAAATTGTTAACCCCGACCTTTGTCAGTCTGTGGATTATTATGTTTTTGGTGGAGTTTGTAAAAGGATCGCTGATCGTCGCCATACTGCCGGTCTATATGGGTGACGTCTTGAAATTAAGCGCATTTGCCATCGGCCTGTCCTTCTCCTGCCAGTACATAGGGGATAATCTGTTCCGTAGTCCGGCAGGGTGGCTGATCGAACGGATCGGGTTCAGATTGACGATGACAATCGGACTGTGCATCACATTTGGAGCCGTCTTTATTATTACTTTTATGAAAACGATGGGATTCATCGTTCTGGGCTGTGCTTTGCTCGGCATCGGCACGGCGCCGCTGTGGCCCTGCGTTTTGATGGGGATTACGGCGGTAACGGAGGAAAATAAAAATTTCGGAACCGCGATGGGGGTCATTCAGATCTCCAGTCTTGGCGGAACGGGCCTGGGTCCGGTCATCATCAACTTTCTGGTTAGCGTCTCTTACACGCTCGTGTTCTGGGTGCTCTTGGGGTGCATGGGGCTGGTAATTCTTGTGTCTCTATTCTTGCCGCGGCATACGAATCGACCGGGAAATGCCGATGAATCAACCTCGGCCGCTCAGGAGGGATCGGGAACTCCTGCTGCTCTGGAGGGAACAACCGGCGGCTTATGGCGGGGCGGGCCAGCTCGAATTTGGCAAAATATCAGGGGGACGCTGCATCATATCCGCACCCATCTGAAGGTCAGCCCGCTGCTGTACCCTGCCTTGTTCCTGCAATCCTTCGCCGTCGGATTGCTGACGCCGGTCATCACGCTGTTCGTCCGCTCCGAGCTGGGTCTGTCGCCGGAAGCTTTCAGCCTAATGCTCATCTCCGGCGGCGGGGTTACCGTGCTCGGGCTGATTCCGATCGGCAAATTGGTCGACCGCTACGGGACCAGACGGTTTTTGAATACCGGCTTTGCGCTGGCGGCCGTATCCGTCGGCCTGTTTGCTTTTATGAGGCCGATGCCGGTCGTTTGGCTGCTCGTCCTGCTGATCGGCGTCAGCTACGCGTTCATTCTTCCTACCTGGGATACAATGATCTCCCACATGTTGCCAGAAGGGGAGAAGGGAACCGTCTGGGGTCTCTTCTTGACGATTCAGGGCTCCGGGATGGTGGTCGGACCGATCGTCTCGGGGAAAATGTGGGACGCGCTGGGCCCCCCGGCTCCGTTCCTCGCCAGTTCGGTCTCGATGGCGCTGCTGTTCTTCATCCATTTGTATATCTCACGCAAACAACAACCCGCTCCCCCGGGGATTTCTTCCCGGTAAGGGCGGGTTGTTGTTCGAAAAAGCGGTGCGGGTCGGAACACAAAGCTCCCCGCACGAGGCTTTATACCTGCTGTACATCAGGTTGAGCATCAGTGATTTGGGATGTTGGCAGCGGTCGCTCCTTGCAACAAACAAAACACCCAAGAGCATAAAGGATAAAACGACGGTACCCGACGGTGTCTGCAGCCACTTCAACCACAGTAACTCCACGCCTCAGTAACTCCATACCTCAGTAACTCATACCTCAGTAAGTCATATTTCAGTAACTCCACACTCCAGCAACTCCGCACTCCAGTAACTTTACACCTCGGTGACGCATACCTCAGTAAGTCATGCTTCAGTAACTCCACACTCCAGCAACTCCGCACTCCAGTAACTTTACACCTCAGTGACGCATACTTCAGTAACTCCACATCTCAGTAACTCCACATCTCAGTAACTCATGCCTCAGTAACTTTACAGCCTCATTTACTTTTACAGCCTTTGTTACTCTTATACCTCATCAACGTCTGCCGCTGACCGCCCGCATCCAACTAATATTTAGTAATTACCGTGCGTTTCCACTTACTATAGCTCACCAGCAACCACACGCTGACTCGCTACTCCCTGCTCGCTACTCCTTGCTAGCAGCTCCCTGAACAGTGCGCGCCGATCACAGCTCCGCCTACCAATTAGCTGGAAAACCTCCAGCTATTTTTCGTCACATGAGCTTTCTAGCCCAATTAACTGGAAAACCTCCAGTTAATTTCAACGTTATCGCCCTTGAGGGGGTAACATCCGAAATTTAGATGGAGGTTTTCCAGTTATTTTTAATATTCGGCTGAATTCCTGCAAATTAGCTGGAGAAAATCCAGTTAATTCATCGGAAAACAGCACCACACTCAACTTCCCCTAGAACTCAATAAGAAGCTTTATACAGCGGTAGCAAGGAGGCGAAGGTTTCCTCGATTTTAGCCGTCAGCTGCTCTCCGTCCCGCAGGATCGGCTGATCCCGGTCGATGCGCAGACCGCACATGATTTCCGCTTTTTTGACATTTATGAGCTTCTCGGCCATGGCTTTTAAATCCTGAGCACCGGTATCGCTGTGCAACCGGCCTCCCGGATCCATGTGATCCATGGACCAGTAAAACTCGCCGGGCACGGCTTTTTTGATTTTGGCGGTTTGCTTCAGCACGTAATCGGCGAACACCGCTTTATTCGGACTTTCATAAATGACTGCAAAAATAACAAATAAGTGGGTCGAAAACATCCCGACCTCGAAATGCGGAAGCGCTTTGTAACCGCGCTTGCTGCCAGCCCAGGCGATCCAGGTGTCGATTGGCGGATTCACTTTACGACGGGCATGCTTGGCGACATGAGGGTACATGTCTTCGCCGCATATAGCGGAGAGATAGGGGGATAGCGAGGTACCCAGCGCTTCAAGCTTGGGTCTGACCCGGCTGATAATCGCCTCCATCCGGGGTTCCAGCCCCGGGACCGTCAAACTATCGAAATCCTGCTCGGAAAAACCGTTAAACGTCATATTCTTACCTCCATCACGGGCTTGTTGCCAGCTTGTCTTGCTAACCAAGTATAGCATATTTCAGCTTACCGGCTCGAGATGGACCGATATTCACCGGGAGAGGCTGCGAAGTAGCCGAAATACCGCCCTTTTGCGTCAGAACCAGCCCGAAACGGGTAAAAATAATCAATAATCCAAGTTCCGTTACATAGTATGAAGTATAAGATATGGTAAGCCGCAAGTGGGAGAGATGTGAAGCCCTAGCCGAAGCGATGCACCAAGCCCGGTTCGGGTTCGACCAAAAAAGGGAGGGAGTGCCATGAATAAAAGCTATGAAGTGGAATACTGCAACCTGGAACTCCGATTCGACCGCCGGCACATACAGCAGCTGATCCGCGATTTGATCCAAGACGGATATTCTTTATATTGGAGCGAAAACGAATCCGTTTTCATTATTTCCGTACGCACGGGCCGCAAACTGACGAAGCTTCGTTTTCAGCGTCTGGCCAAAGGATACAAGCTGGTAGGCGATTATGTGATCAAGGATGCCAAATTGGCAGAATGGCTTGAGAAGCTGATCGGAGACCTCCGCGGTCACGCCGTGGTCAAACGCTTCAAGGACCGGCAGATCCTGATTGAAAATATCCTCTTTGGCGAAGTGATCCGGCTGGTGGAAATCAACGGGATGGAACACCGGGTAATTTATCAAAAGGGTCCTGTGCTGGATACGGAAAAAATGGCCGAATTATATGCCTCCCAATCAGCGGAGCAACAACTTGAAAGCCTTCAGCAGGAGCTCGATCGGGAACTGGAGAAACTTTACGACGCGCTGCAGAAAGGCGACAAGGAACTGGCCGAAGCCTGCAAAGAGAAGCTCCGTAAACTTCGAATTAAATTGATCCGGCTTGAATGGTAGCCCTTCGAATAACGCAAACTATGATTTAATTCATTGCATGCCCCCTGATTTATGGGGGGTTGTTTTGTGGATGGAGGCTTAAAGGGGTTCACTTCTGTGCTCAAAAGAGTTAAAATGATACTATTGATAAAAATATAGTGTGCAAAGGATGGAGACCATGTCAAAACAACAGATTGGCGTTATCGGCCTGGCCGTTATGGGCAAAAACCTGGCCCTCAATATCGAAAGCAGGGGCTTTACCGTTTCGGTATTCAACCGTTCCCCGCAAAAAACGCATGACCTGCTGGAGAACGAAGCCAAAGGCAAGAACCTTGTCGGCACGTTCTCGGTTGAGGAGTTTGTGCAATCCTTGGAAACGCCCCGTAAAATTTTGATCATGGTACAAGCCGGTTCCGCTACCGACGCGACCATTGAAGGCCTGCTCCCTTACCTGGATCAAGGCGATATCATCATCGACGGAGGCAACGCCTACTTCCCTGATACGCAGCGCCGCAGCAAAGAACTCGAAGCCAAAGGCTTCCGTTTCATCGGTACCGGGGTATCCGGCGGCGAAGAAGGCGCGCTCAAAGGCCCTGCAATCATGCCGGGTGGACAAGAAAGTGCCTACAAATTGGTTGAGCCAATCCTGACTGCGATTTCCGCTAAAGTTAACGGCGATCCTTGCTGTACATATATCGGGCCGGACGGTGCCGGACATTACGTCAAGATGGTCCACAACGGCATCGAATACGGCGACATGCAGTTGATCGGCGAAGCTTACCATTTGCTGAAAGACGTGCTTGGCGTCGACGCCAAAGAACTGCATGAAATTTTCACCGAATGGAACAAAGGCGAGCTGGACAGCTATCTGATCGAAATTACTGCAGACATCTTCTCGCAATATGACGAAGAGACCGGCAAACCGATGGTTGACGTCATTCTCGACGCAGCCGGACAAAAAGGCACCGGTAAATGGACAAGCCAAAGCGCCCTCGATCTCGGCGTACCTTTGTCCATGATCACGGAATCGGTATTCTCCCGTTTCTTGTCCGCAATGAAGGAAGAGCGCGTAGCGGCAAGCCAAATTTTGAGCGGCCCTGCAAAGAAATCCTTCAGCGGCGACAAAGCCGAATTTATCGAGAACGTGCGCAAAGCGCTGTTCGCAAGTAAAATCGTTTCCTATGCCCAAGGCTTCGCGCAAATGCGTTCCGCTTCCGATGAATACGGCTGGGATTTGAAATACGGTAACATCGCGATGATCTTCCGCGGCGGATGCATTATCCGTTCGCAGTTCCTGCAAAACATTAAAGATGCCTATGACCGCGATCCTGCACTTAAAAACCTGCTGTTGGATTCCTACTTCAAAAATGTCGTGGAAAGCTATCAGGATGCATGGCGCAAAGTGGTATCGTCCGCTGTGGAAAATGGTATTCCGGTTCCAGGCTTCTCAAGCGCGCTGTCCTATTATGACAGCTACCGTACGGAACGTCTGCCTGCCAACCTGCTTCAGGCGCAGCGCGACTACTTCGGCGCCCACACCTTCAAACGCGTGGACAAAGAAGGCGTATTCCATCACCAATGGTTCTAAGAGCCGCATCTGAAATCATGCACTAACAATTGCAACGAGGCGCCATGGCAGCGGAATTTCCGTCTGTCGCGGCGCTTTTTTCTTGTCGGCTATCCGGTGGTAATCGGCCTCGTCGGTTATTTTGTATGCGGAAGTGCCAAAGTTACCAGCCTGTGTTATGATATGAAAAAGTTAATTTGCGAACCCTGGGTCAGAAACCGAAGTAGGTGAGAATTTGCAAAGCAAAAGGGACATTATCGTACTAATAGGGATGATGGGAACCGGCAAATCGACGGTTGGCAGTCATCTTGCCGCAGAGACGGGGTACAGGCTGCTTGATCTGGACGCTTTGATCGCAGAGAAGGCGGGCTGTTCGATTCCGCAGTTGTTTGAAGAAAAAGGCGAGTCCTATTTCCGCGATCTGGAGACCGAAATTCTGTGCGAATCGCTCAAGAAGCCGGGTTCCATCCTGGCAACCGGAGGCGGAGCCGTGCTTCGGGCTTATAACTGCCGGGAGATGCTGAACTCCGGCTGGGTCGTTGCGCTTGCCGCTTCCGCCGATGAAATCGTATCCCGGGTCGGTGAGGATAAGGGCAGGCCGCTGCTTGCCGGCGGGGCCAGGGAAAGAATTACGGCGCTGTTGGAAGAACGGAAGCACGCCTATGATTTCGCACATGTAACCGTCGATACATCCGGCAAAAGCGCAGAAGAAGTGTCTGTTGAGATTTTAATGCATTACCGCGGTTAATCAACAATTATACAAAAGGGGAGTATACATATGGATATGATCGTTAGGCCCACTGCGGAACTAAAGGGAGAAATCGGAGCGTTGTCCTCCAAAAACTATACGACCCGCTATCTGCTGGTCGCCGCTTTAGCGGAAGGAACCAGCACTATATACTATCCGGCGCACAGCGAGGACAGCGACGCGATGCGCCGCTGTATTCAGGATCTCGGCGCCGTGCTGGAGGAGGATGACGAGAAGATCGTCATCACCGGCTTCGGCAAGCATCCGCGTGATGTCAAAGAGCTCAACGTCGGCAATGCGGGCGCGGTGCTGCGATTTTTGATGGCGATTGCCGCGCTTTGTCCGGAAGTGACTTTCGTGAATGCGTATCCGGACTCCCTCGGCAAACGCCCGCATAGCGACCTGATCGAGGCACTGGAAAGTATGGGCGTGCAAATCAAACATCAGGACGGCCGGTTGCCGATCACGATCGGCGGCGGTAATCCTAAAGGCGGCAAAATCAAAGTATCGGGCGAGGTTAGCTCCCAGTATCTGAGCGCATTATTATTCCTGACTCCGCTGTTGGAAGAAGACAGCGAAATCGAAGTGTTGGGCGATCTGAAATCCAAAGTGGTTATCGGACAGACTTTGGAAGTGCTTGAGCAGGCGGGGATCACGATTGATGCGGCTAGCGATTATATGAGCTTCCGGGTTCCCGGCCGTCAGGCCTACCAGGCAAAGAACTACACGGTTCAGGGGGATTATCCGGGTTCCGCAGCCATTTTGGCCGCGGCGGCCGTGACGAAATCCGACGTCAAGGTTCACCGTTTGATGGAACGGAGCAAGCAGGGGGAACGAGCTATTGTCGATGTGCTGCAGATGATGGACGTTCCGTTGACCCATAAAGACGGCACGGTTCATGTGCTCGGCAACGGACGGCTGCGCCCGGTGGAATTCGACGGCGATGCCGCGACCGACGCGGTGCTGGCTATGGTGGCGGCGGCCGTGTTTGCCGACGGGACTTCGAGATTTTACAACGTGGAAAATCTGCGATATAAGGAATGCGACCGTATTACGGACTACCTGAACGAGTTGAAAAAGGCGGGCGCCCAGGTAGAAGAACGGCAGTCGGAGATTATTGTCCACGGTCGTCCTTCAGGCCTTGAGGGCGGGGCAACCATCAACGCGCATTTCGATCACCGGGTGATCATGGCGCTTACGGTCGTCGGGTTACGGTGCAGGGAACCGCTGCTGATCAAGGACGCGCATCATGTGGCCAAATCGTACCCGCAATATTTCGATCACTTGTCCGCGCTTGGCGCTTCGGTCGAGTGGGTAAAATAAAAATAAGGAAAGGTGTGATCTTATATGGCTTTTGAAAATCCAAGCCGCGAAGAAATCAAACAAATTTTGCTGAAAGCCGGCAATATTGCTGTCGTAGGTTTGTCCGATAAAACCGACCGCACCTCATATATGGTGTCTCAGGCGCTTCAAAATAACGGCTACCGGATTATCCCGGTGAACCCGTCCGTCAGCGGTGAAATTCTGGGCGAGAAGGTGTACGGTTCCCTGAAGGACATCCCCGAGCCGGTGGATATCGTCAATGTGTTTCGCCGCAGCGAATATACGCCGGAGGTGGCCCGCGAGGCGGTGGAAATCGGCGCTCGGGTGCTCTGGCTGCAGCTTGGCATCGTAAGCGACGAAGCTTACGAGATCGCCTCCCAAGGCGGACTGACGGTCATCATGGACCGCTGCATCAAAGTGGAAGACAGTATCTTGATCGGCAAGCGATAATATCTTTTCAAGTAACAGACCCGGCCCCGGATGTATTGGCGCCGGGTTTTTTATTTTTGGCGCAACTACGGTCCAATGCGGACATAGACATGAATTTATCATGAGGTTATTCCGAATTCCTTTGACAAATTTGCAAAGCTGGGCTTACCATAAAGTATTAGAGAGAGGGTATCCTATATTTACAAAAGTAGGACATTAGGGGGTCGAAACATGATACAGGGTATCGGCGCAGCTTCCGGCGTAGCGATCGGCAAAGCGTTTGTGCTGCCCGCCTGGGAATGGGATGTCCAGGATCGGCGAATGGAGAAAGTGGACCTCGCGAAGGAATTCGAGAGATTATACGAGGGGATCCGCACGTCCAAAACCGAGATCGAATTCATGAAGAATGAAATCAAGGAGACGGTTGGCGTGGCCGAGTCAAGTATTTTTGACGCGCATCTCGCCATTTTGGAAGACCCTGTGTTTATGAGTGAAATCCAGGGAATCATCGAACGTCAATATAAGGCGGCCGAGGTAGCCGTTAAAGAAGCGATCGACCACTTCGTGACGATGTTTGATCTGCTGGATGATGAATATATGAAAGAGCGCGCGCTCGATATCAAAGATGTCGGCAATCGGCTTCTGAAGCATTTGCTGGGGACTCCGGAAATTACGCTGCCTGCGGATACGCAGCCGTACATTCTGGTGGCGAAGGAGCTGTCGCCTTCCCAACTGGTTCATTTGAACCCGGAGAATGTACTCGGTATGGTTACCATGGCTGGAGGGAAAACTTCTCACTCCGCCATTATGGCCCGGGCCATCGGCATTCCGCTCGTATCCGGCTTGGAGAACAAGCTTGACGAGCAGTTGCAGACCGGAGATTTACTCGTTATCGACGGGGACGAGGGCCAAATTTACCTGGATCCGACTCAGGACGTTGTCGACAGGTATACCGAGATAGCGAAGCAACAGCGACGCAGAAAGGAACAGTTGCAGCTGCTCGCTTCCGTTGAAGCTGTGACCAAAGACGGTTACAAGCTGCGGCTGGCCGGCAATATCAGCTCGGTCAAGGATTTGGAACAGACGATAAAATTCGGTGCGGAAGGGGTAGGCTTGTTCCGTACAGAGTTCCTGTACATGGACCGGCCTACTTTTCCGACCGAAGAGGAGCAATATGAGGTTTACCGTCAGGTGGCGGAAAAAGCGGGAGGACACCCGGTCGTGATCCGAACGCTGGATATCGGCGGGGATAAGCAACTGGAATATTTCACGCTGCCTGAGGAAGAGAATCCGGTACTCGGTTATCGCGGTATCCGTATCAGCCTGGACAGTAAGGAGTTGTTCAAAACACAACTTACCGCTTTATTGCGGGCCAGCGCGCATGGTCACGTGAAAATCCTGTTTCCGATGATTTCATCCCTGGTGGAATTCCGGGAAGCCAAAGCGATGCTGGAAGAAGCGAAGCAGGATTTGACCGCCCGCGGTCTCCAATTTCGTTCCGATATCGAGGCGGGGATCATGATCGAAGTGCCGGCGGCTGCGGCGATTGCCGACCTGCTGGCAAAGGAGGCCGATTTCTTCAGCATCGGTACCAACGATCTTGTCCAGTACATTCTCGCGGTAGACCGGATGAACGAAAAAATTGCGCATATGTATCATCCTTATCATCCTGCGGTGCTTCGCTTGCTTCGCCAGACCGTTTCGGCCGCCAAGGAAGCCGGAATCCCGGTCAGCGTGTGCGGGGAATTGGCGGGTGATGAGAAAGCGCTGCCGATCTGGCTTCATCTGGGGGTCGACAGCCTTAGCATGTCGCCACAGGCGCTGCTTCGCGTGAAACACCGCATCTTGAACAGCACGCTCAAAGAGGGGCAGGCGGAAGGCAAAGAATGCTACCAGTTGTCCACGAGCGAAGAGATCGAAGCAAAACTGGCGGGTTTTCTGGGGAAAGATCCGGTGCTGGGGCGGTAAAAAGGGAGTAATGTTTTACGAATTCTGCCGGAATCATACTGCACATAGAAGAAGCCGAGGAGAGAACTCTCCTCGGCTTTTCATCTGGTAAACGTCTATTTTTCTGACGCAGCTATCAATGCATCGACGAACGCTTTGCCGTATTCCGGCAAATCCGGTGGACGTCTCGCCGAAATAATATGTCCGTCAACCACAACGGGCTCGTCTTTCCAGATTGCTCCCGCATTCTCCATATCGTCGCGGATTCCCGGCGTTGAAGTAACCGTGACTCCGTTCAGGATCCCCGCCGATATCAATACCCAGCCGGCATGGCAAATTTGGCCGACCGGTTTTTTCGCCTGATGAAGCTCGCGAACGATTTCCAGCACTTTACTGTACCGGCGCAGCTTATCGGGAGCCCAGCCGCCGGGAACGAGAATCCCGTCATAGTCGCTGGCACGGATTTCCTCGAACGCTAACTCGGCCTCGGCCGGGACGCCGTATTTGCCGATGTATTTTTTGCCTTTCTCCGCACCGGCCAAATGTACCAGGGCGCCCTCCTCACGAACCCGATAGATCGGGTACCAGAGCTCCAAATCTTCGAATTCCTCGTCCACCAGTGCGATTACTTTTTTTCCAGTTAGTCTCAAAATCGTCTCCTCCTGTCTTTTCTTGCTATTGACGAAAATCGTTTTCGATATTTTAATTGTATCAAAAATAGTACTTTCATTCAGGTTATAAAAAGATGAGGATTAATGAGGTGATCCTGTGCGCAAGCACTGCTGTTGCGGACAAAAAATGAACCTCGGTTTTAGGCTGGTTATTTTCGAAAATAAGTTCCAGGTTGACCGGGTTCCGATTCTTGAATGTGAAGATTGCGATTATTATGAGGTGCTGCCTTTCGTTAAAGCGGACGTGATCGACTTGTTGAGTCAATTGAAGCAGCAGGGAGAAAGCGTGCGGGTATTTTTTACGGATATGAACGAATTAGCGGATGTTTTATACAGCATGACCCGGCAAAAAGAGAAGAGTAACTCTTCGTCATTCGAAGCGGCTCTCGAACAGAAATGCAATGAGCGGATCAATATGCTGCTTGATTTGTACGGATGCGCTCAAAAAATGAATGATTCCTCATGGATGAACGAGATTGCCGTAAGGCTTTCGGTTTTGTCGAAGTATGTAAGGAATCGCCAATCTCTTAGCGCGAAATAGATACAATTTTACATGAATTTGTCGTTATAAGTTGTTTTTAGCTTTCCCTTTTTGGTAAGATAAGAATAGAAAAATGAAAATCATTTTCTGAAAGGGGATGGATGCAGGATGTCCGGTTTGAAGAGAATAGTCTCTAAAGAGGATCTTCACAGCGCTTTGGAACACACGGCGGAACAGCCGTTATTGTTGTTCAAGCACAGCACAAGCTGCCCGATTAGTGCCGGAGCTCACCGGGAATTGGAGAAGTATCTGAATAATACTCCGAATGAGAAGATTACATATGGACTGATCTATGTGATTGAAGACCGTGACGTATCGAATGAGGCTGCCGATGTGCTGGGCGTCAAACACGAATCCCCGCAGGCTTTGCTGGTCAAGGACGGGCAGGCGGTATGGCATACCTCCCATTCCAAGATAACTGCCGATGCATTAAGAGGAATTCTTGCATAAATGAAGCGTTATCATTGCACAAAGTAGTAATTTGTCGTAAGATAAATCTAATTGAAGCACAGGACTTTCGTGATGAATGAATGAAAATCTATTGGCAATGGAGAGAAGAATGTGACGGTTACCATTTACGATGTGGCACGTGAAGCGGGCGTCTCTATGGCAACGGTTTCCCGGGTTGTGAACAACAATCCAAACGTGAAGCCGCAAACCCGGAAGAAAGTGTATGAAGCGATTGAACGTTTGGGATATCGTCCGAATGCAGTGGCAAGAGGACTTGCCAGCAAGAAGACAACCACGGTCGGAGTGGTAATCCCGGATATTTCGAACTCGATTTTTGCGGAGATCGCAAGAGGTATCGAAGACATCGCTAACATGTACCACTACAATATTATTTTATGTAATGCCGACAAGAAGAAAGAAAAGGAAATCCGCGTTATCAACACACTGCTTGAAAAGCAGGTGGACGGGCTGTTGTTCATGGGCGGAACAGTGACGGAAGAGCATATTCAGGCATTTCAGACGTCGGCGGTGCCGATCGTTTTGTGTGCTACGAGCGATGAGAACGGCATGATTCCATCGGTGGATATCGATCATGAGGCTGCAGCGTTTGATGCAGTTAGTACGCTGGTTCGCCATGGGCATCGGCATATCGCCATGATCAGCGGTACGCTGCAGGATCCGGCTAACGGCTACGCCCGTTTCCAAGGATATAAACGCGCGTTAGAAACCGCAGGCATCCCGTACGATGAAGATCTTGTTCGCATCGGGAATTACCGTTACGAATCCGGTGTTGAAGCGATGAAGTATTTCCTGGGATTGAAGAAACGCCCTAGTGCCATTTTTGCGGCTACGGATGAGATGGCGATCGGCGCAATCCACAGCATTCAGGACGAAGGCTTGAAAGTGCCTGACGACTTCTCGATCATCAGTGTCGATAATATCCGCATGGCCTCCATGGTGCGTCCGCAACTGACTACGGTAGCTCAGCCGATGTACGATCTCGGCGCCGTGGCGATGCGGCTTTTGACCAAGCTGATGAAGAAAGAAACGGTGGAGAATCCTCGGGTGATCCTGCCGCATGAAACGATTTTGCGGTTGTCCGTCAGCCATATTTAAGGCTGGTTAAGTTTATAAAGAGATAAAAAAGACAAATATATGAAAAAGGTTATAACGGAAAAAGCTCCTAAATTTAGGGGCTTTTTTTAGGGTTCAGCTGCTAATTGCCAGAGGCAAAGGAGGTAAGGTAATGAATATGCCCATTACAACAACGATTGGAATCATTGGAGCGATGGATGAAGAAATATCATTACTGCTGCAAGGGATAGAGGAACAGGAGCCGGAAATGCATGCAGGGGTTTCCTTTGTAAAAGGCCGGTTTCATGGTAAAAACGTCGTCGTGTGCAAATCCGGGGTGGGGAAAGTTAATGCAGCGATAACAACGCAAGTTTTAATCGACCGTTTTGGGGCGCAAGTGATCTGGTTTACGGGCGTGGCGGGAGCGTTGGATCCTGCGCTTAATATCGGGGATATCGTCATTTCGTCGTCCTGCCAGCAGCACGATATGGACTGCTCCCCGCTTGGATTTCAACGCGGGATAACGCCGTTTCAGGAGGTATCGGATTTTCCTGCGGATCCGCGGTACATCAAGCTGGCGGAGGAAGCTTGTTCCCGCATATGCAAGGAACATGGTTATAAGATCGGAAGAGTGCTGTCCGGCGATCAGTTCGTTGCGAATTCCGATGTTGTGCGGTTCTTGTACGAAGTTATGAACGGGGCTTGCGTAGAGATGGAAGGTGCCGCAATCGGGCAGGTGTGCCATAGCAATTCGGTGCCTTATGTCATTTTGCGCTCGATGTCCGACAAGGCGGACGGAACGGCGAATGTGAATTTCGCCGAATTTACCGTTGCCGCCTCCAAACGCTCTTTCGATATCGTGGAAGATATGATTCAACATGTAGACCTTTAAATCAACTTATAACATCAACTGTTCAACCTAGATGTTACACTTCAGGATAATCCTGCAGCGCAACCGCGAGATTCTCGCGGTTTTTTGCCGTGATCTCATTCCGGCGCGGAATCGCCTCCCAGCGGGATAAATCGTCGAGCCATTCCGTCGGCAGCGGCAGTTCGGTCTGTCCCTGCCATTTATCGATCCAGGACTCGGGAAGGCGCATCAGCGAAGCATCCCTCCGGTCGAGCGCCTGTTTCAAAGGGTGGTGGCTCATCTCCAGCCAGAGCAGGCTCCAGGCGCGGGGGACAACCCGCCACATGTCGTAGCCTCCGCCCCCAACGGCTACCCATCGTCCTTCGCAATAGGTATGGGCAAGCTTGTGTAAAATGGTCGGCATTTTGTTGTATATGTCCATGCTGCAGTGCATATGGCTAAGCGGATCCAGGGCATGGGCATCGCAGCCGTGCAGGCTGACGATTAAATCGGGCTTAAAGTAATCGGTCACGCGATGAATGGACTCCTCGAAACATTCCATCCAGGAGTCATCTTCGGTATACGGCTGGAGGGGGATGTTCATACAAGCCCCGTAACCTTGATGCTCGCCTCTCTCATTGACGTTACCGGTACCCGGAAACAAATATTTGCCTGTCTCGTGAATGGAGTAGGTGCATACCTCCGGATCGGAGTAAAAGCTCCACTGCACCCCGTCGCCGTGATGCACGTCGGTATCCACATAGAGCACCCGGGCACCGTAGTTCCTCCTGGCGTAAGCGATCGCGACCGCAGCGTCATTGTAGACGCAGAAGCCGGCCGCTTTGGCGGACAGGGCATGATGCAGGCCTCCGCCCAGGTGAAGGGCATGGGTCGCCCGTCCGGACATGACGGTTTCGACGGCCGTGAGGGTACCGCCGGCCACATAGGATGCCGCCTCATGCATCCCGGCAAAATAGGGCGTATCCTCATCCATCAGGCCATACTGATCCGCGCGGCCGATCCATTCGGGGTCCGGCAGGGCCTGGCTTAAAGCTTTTACGGCCTCGACGTAACCGGGCTGGTGGATCCTCAGCAGTTCTTCTTCACTCGCCGGCCGGGATAGAATCATTTGGGAGGGGGCAAGGGCTCCGATATCTGCCAAAAGGTCCAGCGTGAGCTGCAGCCGGATCGGATGGAATGGATGATGATCATGGAACCGGTAATTCATCGTTTTGTCGTGATGGACAAATAAAGCGCTTCCAGACATGGCGTCACGCGTCCTTCCTCTAGGGTCATTGATTAATACATGAAGCGTTGCTGGAATCGGATTCTGTCGAACTGTTCCTCGGATTCCAGCGGGACCTCTTTGCCGATCCGGACCATCAGACAGTTGGCGGGATGGGAACAAATTTCGGGATCATCCGTAGCATACCAGACCATATCGACGGTTTGCATCAGCCGCTCCATCATTTTCCGGTAATCCCAAACCGTCAGGCCGCTGCTTTTGAGATCCCAATGCCAATAGTATTCGGTAGTGAAGACGATATATTTTTCCATTTGGCCGTCTTCAAAGGCCGTACGAATCAAGCGGGATCCGATTTTGAGCGAGCGGTAATCGTTGGCTACTTCAATAGCCCCCAATTCAATCAGATCTTGCATGTTTCCCTGAGACCAGCGTTCCATTTCATCGGGATAGTGAAACGTCACGTAACCGATAATTACTTCATTTACCCGGGCCAAAATAATCCGCCCCTCCGGAAGGCCGGCGATCTCGATTAAAGCCGCAAGCTGATCTTCCGGACGGCGGAAAGCGTCCAGTTCCGGATGCATCCGAAGGCTGCGAAGATGAGATGGCGTCACGGGACCTTCCAAAACAATTTCGCTCTCGTCATGGGGCAGGGTATGGCGGATATACGTTTTACGGTGTTTCATAATTGCCGCCTCCTTTGCTCGTTCCACTCTCTTATAACAGAAAAATGAAAAATTGAAAAGTATAGCCGCTATGTAAGACGTATGTTATAATGTTTCCGACATAAAATTTTCACATTTTTCACTTGACATCGTGATTATTGTTGCATACTTTTTCTTTTGAGTTATTACGTTCATTAAACGGATGCTGTCCCACTAAATGACGTCCTAATGATCCTTTCAACCCCAATATCTTTGTATCCGTTTTCATGATTTTGATCTATTTATACCAAACTGTTGTACAGATCAAGGGAGGATGGAACGATGAGTCAATTGCAAGGAGAAATTATTTCGGTGGGTACCCCTTCTTCCAACTTGGGGAACTACGAGGAAGCCTATGACAATTTTAGCTGGGAGGACGTTGAGAAGCAGTTTTCCTGGTATGAGACCGGAAAGGTCAATCTAGCCTATGAAGCGATCGACCGTCATGTTGACGCGGGAAAAGGGAATCTGATTGCATTGCGGTTTAATGAACTCACCCGTGATGAAACTTATACTTTTGAAGAGCTTCAGGCCAAATCGAACCAATTTGCCAACGTTTTGCGTAGCAAGGGGATTTCAAAAGGAGATCGCGTATTTGTGTTTATGCCGCGAAGTCCGGAATTATACGTCAGCATTTTAGGCATTATCAAAGTCGGAGCCGTAGTGGGACCGCTCTTTGAAGCGTTTATGGAGACTGCGGTTAAAGACCGTCTGGAAGACAGCGGAGCGGTCGCGCTTGTGACCACGACGGCTTTGCTGCCAAGAGTAAAGCGGGAGGAGCTGCCGCTGCTTCAACATCTTTTTCTCGTAGGAAAAGACATTGAGCCTGAGGAAGGCGTCGTAGATTACTATAAAGAGATGGAGCTTGCTTCGCCGGAGGCCGAAATCGAATGGGTGAACCGGGAGGATGGACTGATTCTTCACTACACTTCCGGGTCCACCGGAAAGCCGAAAGGCGTCTACCATGTTCACAATGCAATGCTGCAGCATTATTATACGGGCAAAGTCGTACTGGATCTCAAGGAGGGAGATGTCTACTGGTGTACGGCCGACCCCGGCTGGGTTACGGGCACTTCTTACGGGATTTTCGCTCCCTGGCTGCATGGCGTCACTAATGTAGTCCGCGGAGGGCGTTTCAGTCCCGGAGACTGGTACGAGACGATTCAAAAAAATAAGGTAAGCGTATGGTACAGTGCTCCAACCGCTTTCCGGATGTTTATGGGCGCAGGAGAGGATATCGTGAAACAATATGATCTCTCCACGCTGAGACATATTCTTTCGGTCGGCGAGCCGCTGAATCCGGAAGTCGTTCGCTGGGGATACAAGGTATACGGTCACCGGATTCATGATACGTGGTGGATGACCGAAACGGGGGGACAGCTAATCTGCAACTATCCTTCCATGCCGATTAAACCGGGTTCGATGGGGAAACCCGTGCCTGGCATTCAAGCGGCGATTATCGATGACAACGGCAAAGTGCTGCCGCCTCACCGGATGGGCAACCTGGCCATTCGTACACCATGGCCATCGATGATGCGGTTAATTTGGAACAATGCCCCCAAATACGAGGAATACTTCAGAATCCCCGGATGGTATATCTCCGGCGATACCGCTTATATGGACGAAGACGGGTATTTCTGGTTCCAGGGACGGATCGATGACGTCATCAATTCCTCCGGGGAGCGGATCGGGCCGTTTGAGGTGGAAAGCAAGCTCGTGGAGCATCCTGCGGTGGCGGAGGCCGGCGTGATCGGCAAACCCGACCCGACGCGCGGCGAGATCATTAAGGCGTTCATTTCGCTTCGTGAAGGGTTTCTCCCTTCCGAAGAGCTGAAAGCGGAAATCTCCAGGTTTGTGAAGGAAGGTTTGTCGGCGCATGCCGCTCCAAGAGAGATTGAATTTAAAGATAAACTGCCGAAAACCCGTTCCGGTAAAATCATGCGGCGCGTGTTGAAGGCATGGGAACTAAACCTCCCAGCAGGCGATTTGTCGACGATCGAGGATTAGTAGTTAAAAAAAGGGTTCCGGGATGAAATTCATCCCGGAACCCTTTTGGTTGAGTCTACTTGCTATATTGCACGGGAGCGGACGGGGCGGATTCGCCGAAAGCGTTGACCGCCGTTACTTGAATCCAGCCACCGGCCGCGTCGCTCTTGAAGGAAAACTGATTTCCGGCCGTAGAGCCGAGCAAGCTGAACTGACCGTTCGCCGCATCAGAGAAGTAGATGTTATAACTTGACACGAAGTCAGACAGCGGGGCGCTTCCCCAGGTAACCGTAATCTCATTATCCGAGGTCTGAATCGCTACCTGGCCGGGAACTGCAGGCGGAAGGAAGATTTCTTCCTGTCCCGGATCGCCGCCAGGCTCCGTTACCTCTCCTTCACCCTCCGGAAAATCCGGAATCCAGCCGTCCGAGCTTACAATCGCGCTTGGTTCCGATTCCTTTCCGGCAACATCGACGGCCGTCACATAATACGAATGGATGAATCCGCCGGTGTCTGAATCGGATATCGCGGTCGTCTGTCCGGTAAGGACCGCCTTGCCCGTATACTGGAATGTGCCGCCGTCAGCGGACCGGTAGAGACGGTAACCCACGACATCGTTCTCGCCGTTCTTGCTGAACGTAACCTTGGAGGTTCCGTTCTCGGAAGTTAGCCTCACATTGGCAGGCGCTGCCGGAGGCGCTCCGTCATCCACGCGAGGGTCCGGCTTCGTTGGAGCATCTTCTCCCGCATCTTTCGGCAGATAGAAGCTCAGCGGTTTATGGCCGCCTTTCATGGAGGAGAAGGCCTTTTCCAGCTCATCGATCAATTCCTTGATCGGCTTTTCGCGTTTCATCACCACTTTTTCAAGCACCATATCGGACGGTGTAGCTTCTTGAGGAATGTAGTTCACACCCTCATAAGTAATGTATTTCATACGAACCAGCACATCGTCCGGTTCTTTCGGGACGTATTTGACATTGAAAATGTCCGTAACCATTTTACCGGCCTGCTTGGTAAGCTCGGTCGGCAGCTTGCCGCTGAATCCCGACACCGTCGCGGAGACGATGCCGTCCGGTTTGGTGAACTCCGGCGTGACGAATAAATCCGGTTCGTTTTCGGTCACTTCGTTCATCACTTTCGACCAAATGGATCGTGCCCGGGACTTCCCGGGTTCCGACAGCGTATTGACGGGTTCTTTGTAGCCGATCCATACACCCAGTGTTACGTCTGGGGAATAGCCCATAAACCAGACGTCGGCGTAATTTTGCGTCGTGCCGGTCTTCCCGACGACCGGAATTTCACCGTACTTTTTAAAATCGCTCTTGATGGATTTCCCGGTTCCGTCCTTGATGACGGTGCGCAGCATATCGGTCATGAGGTAGGCCGTCTGCTTGGAAAATACGCGCTGCGGGTCGGCTTCATGTTTATAAACGATGTTTCCTTTGGAATCCGTAATTTTGGCAATCATGTACGAGTCGTTGAATTCTCCGCCGTTGGCAATCGCCGTATAGGCGTTGGTAAGCTCTTCTACAGTAACGCCGTACTTCAATCCGCCGAGTACTCCGGTTTGGGCTCCGTAGTCCTGTTCATCCAAGGTCGTAATGCCCAGCTTCTTGGCAAAATCCCAAGCCTTGTCGATACCCACGGTTTGATTGAACACCTTCAGGGCGGGAACGTTACGCGACTCATTCAGCGCCGTGCGCGCGGTTACCAGACCTTTGTAGCCTCCACTGGAGTTGACAGGGATATGGTACCCCTTCTGGTAATCCCGCAAAATAATCGGCGAATCGTCAATGATGCTCGCCGGTTGAATCAATCCCGCCTCCATCGCCGGCAAATAGGCGGCGATCGGCTTCATGGTCGAACCGGGCTGGCGGATCATTTGTGTAGCATAGTTCATTTGCTCCGTATAGAAATCCCGGCCTTCGATCATCCCGAGGATCGCCCCGGTATGGTTGTCGATCATCATGCCGGCCACTTGTTCCAGCCCTTTGGTTTCGCTGTATTTGGAGAAGTTCTCCTTGTTTTCCGAAACCTTGTGCATGGAATTGTATACTTTTTTGTCAATCGTCGTAAAGACCCGATATCCTCCGGTAAGCAGCTCCTGACGGGCTTCTTCAAGGATCTGCGAGTTTTTGGAGATCTCTTCTTTGGTCATTTCCGGATTGTTCAGCATAGCGATCACTATAGCGCTCTGCCGTTCCGTCTCCAGCATCAGATAAGGGAACGTTTCATACGCTTTCTTCGTTTTCGGCGCGAGCGACGCTTTAATATCGAACGCAAGCGCTTCTTCATACTGGGCGCTATTTATTTTGTTCTCTTCCAGCATACGCTGAAGAACCAGACGCTGCCGCTTGAGCGCGCGATCGAAAGCTTCCTGGTTGAACTCCCCTTTTCCGTTATAGGCAGAATAAGAGGAAGGGAGCTGAGGCAACCCGGCCAAATAGGCCGATTGGGCGATATTCAAATCTTCCAGGTTGACGATATTGAAGATGCCTTTGGCCGCTGCCTTGATCCCGTAAACCTGATACCCGTTAGACCCGTTTCCGAACGGTACTTTGTTCAGGTAAGCCGTAAGGATTTGGTCCTTGGTCAGGAAGCGCTCCAGCCGCATCGCCAGCAAAATTTCTTTCACTTTCCGGTTGTCCGTCCGGTCGAGATTCAGAAATACCCGGCGTGCCAACTGTTGGGTCAGCGTGCTTCCGCCGGTCTGGATATCTTCTTTGAGCAGTTTTTGCTTTACTGCACGCATCGTACCTTTGAAGTCGACACCCATATGTTCTTGAAAATTATTGTCTTCGATGGCTATGACGGCATCAATAACGGAAGAAGGAATTTCTTCATAACTGATGGGCCGCCGGTCTTCTTCCGAACGCAATTGGCCGATGGGCTGGCCGTCGCGGAAGTAGGCGAATCCTGTAATTTCGTTATAATTGATTTTTTGCTCGATATCGGCACGCGTTCTCACGGGTTCGTCTACGACGATCGAGGAGACATATCCGAATACGGCTCCTCCCGCAAACAAAGCTCCGGCAAACCCGAGCAAAACGAGCCAGCCAAGCGTTGTCCAAACCCAACGTCCCCGTTTACGCTTGGGCGCAGGCTTTTTGTTTCGCGATGTGCTCCGTGATTCGCTTCGCGATTTGCGTTGCTCCTTCCCGGAGTTGTTATCGTTCTCATGAACCATGGATGATCCTCCTTTTTAACAGCAACATTATAGCATAAAAATGGTGGTTTGGTGTCTTTTTCAGCTCATTCGGACAGGATCCGACCCGGATTCGAGCCGCTTTGCGTTTGACTTGACGAAAGTTTCTGTGATATAAAATAGTCAATTGCATATCGTTAAAGGCTTGGAAAGACTTAGTAGAAGGCGGAATCCCGCCGCTCAGAGAATCGGTGGTCGCTGCGAACCGAATGGGCGGATCCCTTTTGAATTACCGTCTGGAGCCGTCCGGGGGAACGCAGAAATAGTCAGTAGTCCGGTACCGGGAAGACCCGTTATTGAAATGAGGTGAAAACCGTTCTGTTCAAATTGGCCCGCCCTACGGCGGACAAGGCTGGATAACGGTTTTAATTAGGGTGGTAACGCGAGCAGCTCCTTCTCGTCCCTTGGGATGATAAGGAGCTTTTTGTCGTTTTCGGATAGGTTGAATCAATTTTAGGAGGAATGCTGAAATGAAGTGGGAAGAATTAACGTCAATCCAGCAGGAGGAAGTCGAGCGCCAATTGAAGGTGATCTCCCGCGGTGTGGTGGAGATTGTGCCGGAGGATGAATTAAAGCAAAAAATCATGAAATCGGTTGTGACCGGAACCCCGTTAAATGTAAAGCTGGGACTTGACCCTTCAGCTCCGGACATTCATGTAGGTCACACGGTGGTTTTGCAAAAGCTGCGCCAGTTCCAGCAGTTTGGACATCAGATCCAGCTCATTATCGGCGATTTTACCGGGAAGATCGGCGATCCGACGGGTAAATCGGAAACCCGCAAGCAGTTGTCCGAGGAGGATGTGCAGCGGAATGCCGAGACGTACCGTCAGCAAATTTTTAAAATTCTGGATCCGGAAAAAACGAAGGTATTCTTTAACTCCGAATGGCTCGCTCCGATGACGTTCGAAGAAGTGGTCAAGCTGGCTGCGAAGGTAACGGTAGCCCGGATGCTTGAGAGAGACGACTTCACCAAGCGTTACCAGAGCGGTCAGCCGATCAGCATTCACGAGTTCTTCTACCCGTTGATGCAGGGAATGGACTCGGTCGCGCTGCATACCGATATCGAGCTTGGAGGCACGGACCAAAAGTTCAATCTGCTGATGGGCAGAACGCTGCAAAAGGAATACGGCCTGGAGCCGCAGGTGGCGATTATGACGCCGCTGATCGCAGGTCTTGACGGCGTGCAGAAGATGAGCAAAAGTCTTGGAAACTACATCGGCATCGATGAAGAGCCGAACGAAATTTATGGTAAATCGATGTCCGTGCCGGATGAGCTTATGCTGAAATACTATGAGCTGGCGACCGACCTGACGAACGAGGAATTGGCTGTACTCAGCGAAGGCGTCAAGACAGGTGCGGTACATCCGCGGGACGCTAAAATGCAGCTTGCCTATACGTTTGTCCGTATGTACCATGGCTTAGACGCGGCTGAAGCGGCGCAAGAGCATTTTATTACCGTCTTCCAGCAACGGGCGCTGCCGGAAGATATTGAAGAGATCACGGTACCTGCCGGCGAACTGAAAGACGGCAAAATCGGCCTGATCAAGCTGTTGTCGCTGCTCGGCTTTGCTGCTTCCAATAGCGAAGCTCGGCGCAGTATCCAGCAAGGTGCAGTCAAGGTGAACGAAGAGAAGCTTACGGATCCGAATGCTGAAATTGTCATTTCGGATGGCGATGTTATCCAAGTGGGCAAACGAAAGTTTGCGAAGCTATCGGTAAAATAATAGGAAAGGGGCCGTAAGGCCCCTTTTTACATTTAAATTTACTTCCAAAAAGGATGGCGTTTATAAAAATAACTGGAAAACTTCCATTTAATTTATTGATAATCGGCCTTATCGGTAAGAGAACAATAAAATAGATGGAGAATTTTATTACTGTAACAGTAGGATAGTTCGAATAAAATACAGTAGCATAACCTAAGTTTGGTCCTGGAAAGGAGGGTTTGCTATGTTTAAAATCGGTGAATTTTCAAAGCTTACCCAGGTTTCGATAAGAATGCTGCGTTATTATGACGAGACAGGTCTGTTAAAGCCGGCGCGGATCGACAACGATTCGGGATACCGTTATTATTCGGTTGAACAAATCTCCCTTTTGCATAAAATTGTTTTTTTGCGGGATACCGGGTTCACGGTTGCTGAGATCGCTCTCGCTATCGGCAACTGGGAGGCCTCCTTCGTAACCAGGCAGCTCAGAGACAAACAGGAAGAGATAGCCTCCGAAATCAGAAAAGAGCAGGAGAAACTGAAAAAAATAGAAATCGCCCTCCGCGACATTCATGACGAAAAAATGGCCGTTCATTGCAACGTTACGCTTAAAAGCGTGCCAAGCTACGGTGTTTTATCGTTGAGAAGAATAATACCGGACTATTTCGGCGAAGGGGCGCTTTGGTCGGAGATCACCCGTTATATTGAAGCCGAAGGATTGGCCGTTCCTCAAAGCAGCAAAACTTTCGCGGTTTATCATGACAAGGATTTTAAAGAATGCAATGTAGATGTTGAGGTATGTGTAGTGGTGGGTGAAAATCTTCGTAAAATCGGCAACGGATTTACGTTTCGTGAAACGGAACAAATCGATACGATGGCCTGCGCTCTGGTAGATGGCCCTTATGAAAATATCGGATCCGCTTTTTTGGCGTTAGCACGCTGGCTCCATTCCCATGATCAATACAGTATGGAAGGCTTGAACAGGCAAATTTGCCATAAGGGCCCGTGGAACGAGGAGAATCCGGAATGTTATCTCACGGAGATTCAAATTCCGGTGGTAAAAAAACAAATATGAATTTATTAATACAGCCTGCCGATGTGTTTGCGGGCTGTTTTTTTTCGTTTCTTGACTCTCACATGGTGGGAGGCTTTAAAGTGAAATTGAATTTGGAATTGGTTTATAAAAAACAAGGAGGATGCGAAGTGGAAAAATTATTAGTCAATCCCATCGGAACTATAAAAACGGGTCAGGATGGGGCATGTATCGTTGTGGATGAGAAATACGTTCCGGCATTAAAAGGATTGAAAGGCTTCAGCCATGTGGTTGTTGTTTGGTGGTTTCATGAATTTGACAATGAAGAGGCCAGAAATATGATGCAGGTGCAGTCACCTTATAAATCTTCTCCTCCAAGTCTGGGGACATTTGCTACCCGCTCGCCGCTCAGGCCCAATCCGGTAGCCTTGAGCGTAGTTCAGGCGATTCATATCGATGAAAACCAGGGCATTATTCAGATTCCCTTTATCGATGCCAATGAAGGTTCGCCGGTTATTGACTTAAAGCCTTATACGCCTAGTCTTGATCGGGTAGAATCACCTCATGTCCCGGAATGGTGTCGGCACTGGCCGGGGAGTCTGGAAAAGTCGGCGTATTTCGACTGGGCAGGAGAATTTAATTTTTAAACCAAAAAAACCGGCCAATCCCGAAAGGGGTTGACCGGTTTTTGCTATTCTTAACGGTTGTAGAATTCGACGATTTGTTTTTCGTCGATGTCTTGGGACAGCTCGGAACGTTCAGGCAGACGGATGTACTTGCCTTCAACAGCGCTGTCGTTGAATTCCAGGTAAGCTGGAAGATGCGTGCGGTTTTCCAAAGCTTCTTTAACAGAAGAAAGGCCGCGGCTTCTTTCGCGAAGACCGATAACGTCGCCAAGGTTAACACGGTAGGAAGCGATATCCACTTTCTTGCCGTTTACGGTGATGTGACCGTGGGAAACCAATTGACGCGCACCAGCGCGGGAGTTTGCAAAACCAAGACGGTATACCAGGTTGTCCAGGCGGCTTTCAAGCAATGCCATGAAGTTTTCGCCGGCGATACCAGGCATTTTTTGCGCTTTGGTAAACAAAGTGCGGAATTGTTTTTCGCCCAAACCGTACATGTGGCGCAATTTTTGTTTTTCCAAAAGCTGCATGCCGTAGTTCGATACTTTTCTCCGTTGGTTAGGACCATGTTGTCCAGGAGGGAAAGGGCGTTTCAAATCTTTGCCAGTGCCGCTCAGGGAAATGCCGAGGCGACGGCTGAGTTTAAATTTAGGACCAGTGTAACGTGCCATTGTATAGGTAGACTCCTTTTATCATGAAATTTTCGTGTAGGGTTCTACTTGCGCGGGTTTTGTTTGGACGGGCGGAGGATAGTAGAATCCGCTCTCTAACAGGAAAGTTCAGCCGCTGTCCTGTCAGCAACAAAAACCGAGAGGGTGCTCGCATGCGTTACGCCCTAATCAAGATCCTATCCAGATCTTTATCAACAATAAATATTATATGAATCGGGACAGTAAAGTCAAGCGGAGGATTTTGTTTTTTTAGGTGGAAATTTGTCGATAGGGCTTTTGTCCTAAAATATTAGGGTAAAATGAAGGAATTTTAATGCAAAACAATCAGGAAGATAGTAAAATGAACATAATAACTAGCTAGAGAGAAATCAAAGCTTATTGAGATTAACGCATAACTATGGGCAGAGTCAAACGGCTTCGTTTACATTATCTCGCTGCGGGCTGGACGCGGTGAAAAAGGAGCTTTTTTCATGACAAAACAATCAAGAGATAACTGCACGCAGTCGTTTAACCCGGATACAAGCATTACTCTGCCGCAAATGAATGAAGGGAAAGAGCAAGACGACCAGATGAACTGGTTGAAACTGCTTGATATCACATTCTATGACTATCCATATATATCTTCTTTGCTTCAGTCGGCGTACACCGATTGGATTAATGAGATGCAAGAACCTCCAGCTTCTTGCCGGATGGTTTGGTTTGCCGCTAACCATACGGGAGAGCTGGTAGAGACAGGGCAGCGTAACCTTGACGTCGAGGAGCGCCACGGATTTCAGCTTGAGGTAGCCCAGGCTTGTTTGCTGCGCCGGGACATTACGATGTCGGGTTTCGAAGATGGTTATTGCATCGCGGTTCCGGTTTTTACGCGGCACACTAACGAAGTATTCGCAGTGCTGGGATGCCAGGTAACAGGTCTGGAGAAGGATGGAGCTTCCATAGTACAAGCCTGGGTGAGCATGGCTGCCCGCTATTTCCGGACATGCTTCTATAGAAGATTCGAGGCATTGTTCGTATCGGATTTACTGCATGTGCAGAAGCAGGCCAAACGGGAAGAATACCGGCGATCCATCCTGTTTCAGGTTGTTCAGAAGCTGCATGATCAAATCGATGTCGATGCGGTGCTGACGGAGGTGTTCGAGCGGATTGCCGGCATGTATCCCAATGCGAAGGTAGAGCTCCTCATGTCTCAGGACCATCTCAGCCGGGATCCCCGGGTCAAGTCGCTCCAACTGCAGGGTGAGAAGGATCATATGTGCGTCCGTGCGTTTATGGAGGGACGGATGCTACGGGCTGAGATTTGGGGCAAGGATGAAGAACCTTGCCTGGAAATTGCGGTGCCGCTGGTGGGCAAGCAAGGGGTTTATGGCGTATTTCATTTGATTATGCCCCGCGACGAAATCGAAGAGGTGGATCTGCAACTGATCGGTATGCTCGCAGATACGGCGGGATCGGCTTTTGAGAACGCGAAATTGTACGAACAATCCAATCTTTTGGTGAGCGAGCTGCGGTTGATTAACGAGTTGACCAAACGGCTCAACCAGAGTCTGAGGCTGAAGGAAGTGTTCAAGTTCGCGACCGAGGAGCTGTTATCCATCTTCAAAGCGGAGTACTGCTGTATTTCCCAAATTGAAAAAGACAGTGATTTCTTTGAGGTGATGGCCTGCAACGTTCCATCGCTCTCCAAGGAGTATTTTCCTAAAGATTACGGATTCAGCGGCATGGTGTTTTCTTCCAAAGAACCGATTATTTTATCCGATTACAAGGCTTACGATAAAATTCAGTCCAGGCTAATGGATGAAACGGGCGCCCGCTCGCTCATCGTGGCGCCTCTGGTCGTCCGGGGAGAAGTTATCGGGGCAATTATGCTGGCACATCGCGCGGAACGCTTTTTCTCCTATGAAAATTATAGATTGCTTCAGGTCTTGTCCTCGCATATCGGCCTTGCGATCGCCAATGCCTCGCTGCATGCAGAAGTGCGGCGGATGGCCAATCACGACATGCTGACCGATCTGTATGCGCGCCGTTATCTGGACGACCGGATCCAGGAGCTCCAAAAGCGGGATGAAGGGGGCTCCCTGATCATCGTCGACATTGATTTGTTCAAGCAGGTAAATGATACATTCGGTCATCAAGCGGGGGATAAAATTTTGCGGCAGGTATGCTCCATCATTAAAAGCACGGTCCGTAAGACCGATATTGCGGCCCGATGGGGGGGCGAGGAGCTGGCGATTTATTTACCGGCTGCCGATGTGCAAAGCGGATACCAGATCGCGGAAACGATCCGCCTTCGGGTCGCGATGGAAACGGAGCCGCGGGTAACCGTTTCTTGCGGAATTGCTGAGTGGAACCGCGAAAGTGAGAAAATCAGCGTAGAGTCCTTGTTCTACCTGGCGGATATGGCCCTGTACAAAGCCAAGAATAACGGCCGGAACCAGACGCAAATCGGCCTGAGCCACGAAAACTAGGATTCGCTTTGTTGTATTTCGTGCATAAAGCTTAAGCCTTTTAAGAAAATGGATGCCTCATCGGAGGTGTCCATTTTCTTTGCGTATAGATTCCTCGAGGCAGGATAGGCTACAGCTAATATACCTTTTCCGGTCAAGGTTGCGGCATACGGCTTTCCGGAAATAGAGAGGCGCTGGATCATTATGTACAAGGCGTATATTAAGGCGGGCTGGATCGGGTGCGTTATCCTTCTATTATCGGCTTGCGGCCTTAGCGAAACTAAGACGGCTGAGGATTGGTTCCATTATACCTGGTCCGGTCTTGCCGGCTGCGATTCATTGACTTTTCGCGGCAGCGCGGCTGTTTTTCGCGGACAAAATTCCAAGATGGAGGACTCCGTAAATTTTACGGGACAGCTGAAAGACCATCATCAATTAGCCATCCGTACGGTGCTGCCAAAATCCGGATCAACCGAAAAGAACACGGGAGTTCAGGCGAAAGGAATCCATCCGGCGGCATTTAAAGCGGATCTTCAGTGGAAAGGCGGGAGCTGGAGCCTGGAATCGAATGAAAACGATGTTCTCCTTCGGGGGATTGCCCGGCTGAATCCGCTGGATCAGTTGGAGGAAATACGCGCAATGAAGAAGTCGATAACTACGGAAAAAGGAGCCGGGAGAGGGACAAGGGTGCTGCGGATCGAGCTCGACCCGGAGGAGGCGAGACAACGCCTGGGCGTAAAGCTTGAAGGGGAAATGGAGGCCATTAAAGACGGATGGAAAGAGCAGCTTGCTCAGGTGTCACGCGAGCGGCGCGCGAAGGTGGAAAGCGAACTTCGGAAGGAATGGTCGGAGGGACGGGAACAAATGGTATCCATGCTGAATCGGGCGGAGGCCAAAGTGGTTTATCATTTAACGATTAAGCGTAATTCCGGCCTGCCGGTGAGACTTTCTTCGGAGACGGAACTGAACTATACGAACGCACTGGGTATACAGGAACGCGAAGTGCTGATTACGGACAGCCGGTTTGATCAATTTCATTGAAAACGGGTTGGGCTGACTTCAAGGAAACAGCGTGCTACAATAGAAGATGAGAATTAACCAATGTTCAACATATTTGCGGGTTCACTTAATGAAGCCGCTCCGGGCTTTTGGGAGCCCATTATTTTGAGGAGGCGTAATGGTATGCGAGATCCAAGAATACAAAAACTGGCAGAGAACCTGGTAGGTTATTCGGTGAATGTTCAACCGGGGGAAAATGTCCTGGTAGAGATGATCGGCAATGAACGTGACCTGATCAAAGCCGTGGTCGAAGAGATCGGTAAAAAGGGCGGGAATGCCTTTGTTGAGCTGACGGATAAAACCGTGCAAAGCGCCCAATTGAAATATGCCACGGAAGAAGGAATCAAAGCGTGGGCGGAATATGACCTGGCCCGGATGAAGATGATGGACTGCTACATCGGGATTCGCGCAGGCTCCAATGTCAACGATATGTCCGACGTTCCTGAAAAGGGCATGAAGCTTTACAATACGTTATATAACCATCCGGTACATAGCGAGCAGCGGGTCAAACACACGAAATGGGTCGTACTTCGCTATCCGAATGCAAGCATGGCTCAACTGGCCAATGTCAGCACCGAAGCTTTCGAAAACTTCTATTTTGATGTTTGCAATCTGGATTACGCAAAAATGGACCGGGCTCAAGACGCATTGCAAGCATTGATGAACCGTACCGACAAAGTGCGCATTACCAGTCCGGGAACGGAGCTTACTTTCTCGATCAAAGGCATCGGTTCGGAAAAATGCTCCGGGCAAAAAAATATTCCGGATGGCGAAGTGTACAGCGCACCTGTACGGGACTCCGTAAATGGCACGATCAGCTACAATGCGGCGACTTTGTACAATGGGGTCACTTTTGAAAATATTAAATTCCGCTTTGAGAACGGCAAAATCGTTGAAGCGACAAGCAATGATACCGAACGCTTGAACGAGATTCTTGATTCGGATGAGGGTGCCAGATATATCGGGGAATTCGCGATCGGCTTTAACCCTTACATTCTTCATCCGATGAAGGATATTCTGTTCGATGAGAAGATCGCGGGCAGCCTTCATTTCACGCCGGGCCAGGCCTATGATGAAACGGACAACGGCAACCGTTCTTCGGTTCACTGGGACCTCGTCTTGATCCAGCGGCCGGAATACGGCGGCGGAGAAATTTATTTCGATGACGTCCTCATTCGTAAAGACGGGATTTTCGTGCTTCCGGAACTGGAGGGCTTGAATCCGGAGAACCTGAAATAAAGTGAAAATCCCTTGCTTGGAAAGCGGATTCAATGTATCATAAAGATATGTTATTTCAAAGTTAGACACGGAGGGATCGCTATGGCCACTAATAACGAAGCAGTAGTGGAAATTGCTCAAACAGCAGGAAAGTTTACTTCATCTATTGTGCTGCAAGCGGACAATAAGTACATTGACGTTAAAAGTATCCTCGGTCTTTTCACTACCTTGGTGAACACGAAGAGCTATGAACTGCATGTTCACGGACCGGATGCAGATGAAGCCAAAGCAGCTGTATCGGAAGTATTTGCAAAATACGGCTTGGATGTAAAAATAGTGGCCGAATAAGCTGGATCAAGAAATACTCCTGCCCCATTATGGCGGGGGTATTTTTTGTATGGATAATCTTATTTTGGATTGCGGTATAATAAGAGAATAGTTTTGAAATATCGTTTATTTAGCGGGGTTCTTGTATTGGCTTCCGATTTCGTCTAAAATTATGAATAGAATAGCTTTGTGGAGATTTTGGAGGACCTAGGGGGGGATGAACATGACTTCATCTGATTTGCAAGAGCAACTGAATCTCAGAGCGCTCAATCTTCTGAAAGAGGATGCAGATAAAATAGAAAAGCTGATCGAAGTGCAGATGGAGAACCTGGCTACGCGTTACTGTCCTCTCTATGAGGAAGTACTGGATACCCAGATGTACGGTTTCTCCAGGCAGGTCGATTATGCGGTGCGCATCGGATTGGTTCAGGAGCCGGTAGGCAAACAGATCTTGAGCAGACTGGAACGTAATCTGGCTACGCTTTACGAAGCCATGAACAATAAAGAGTAATGCTCGTTAAAGCCAAAAGCGCATGACCCTTCTAACAGGGCATGCGCTTTTTTTTAGCAGTTATTATACCAGATAGAAAGAGAAACCGAGAATACAATATACGGCGATCAGCAGCAGGCCTTCGTACCAGTTGGTCTGACCGTCTTGGGTTATCGATTTGGCAATGAAGACAGCGACGCCGATGGCCGCTAGTTCGATGACCGTAAAGACGATATCCATCGGATTACCGAGCAGGTGACTGACGAATATCAGGACCGGAGCAACGAACAAGGCGATTTGCAGACTGCTTCCTACCGCGATTTCGACCGCGGCACCGATTTTGTTCTTCATGGCGAGCAGGATGGCTGCGCTGTGTTCGGCTGCATTACCGACAATCGCGACGACAAAGGCGCCGACGAAAATTTCGCTCAGGCCGAACTTGGTGGTAAAGGTATCGAGACTATGTACGAGCCATTCACTGACAAACGCCACCATGACTGTAGCGAGAACCAGATACAAAATAGAACGTTTCTTGGACCAAGTCGGTTCATGTTCATGCGGCAGTTCTTGATCGACGCTTTCGGTAACATCGGCCAGATAATTCTTATGGGTAACCATGGAGAAGATCAGCCAGAGAATATAAGCGACAATCAGTACACCGGCTACGACGAGGCTGAGGATATTCCGGTCATCTTCGTGAAGCACATGCGTATTCAGGAAGATGGCGGGCACGAACAGAGCGATGATCGCTACGATCATCAGGGAACCGTTCATTCCGGCAAGGGAAACATTATACTTCTGCACCTTGTGCTTCAATCCGCCCGCGAATAAACTAAGCCCGAGCACAAGCAGCAGGTTGCCGATAATGGAGCCAGTGATGCTGGCTTTGACCATGTCGAATTTGGCTTCCCTTAAGAGCATGATGGCGATGATCAATTCGGCCGCATTCCCGAATGTGGCATTCAAAAAACCGCCCAGACGCTGCCCTGCATAGTGGGCCACACTTTCGGTGGCTTTGCCAAGGAATCCGGCGACAAAGATGACCGCGACCGCGGAGATGATGAATTCCAAAGTTGCGGACCAATGGGCGTAATGACCGATGGCACTTAGTACAAAAAAGAGGACGAGTAGTCCTGGAGACAAATATTTTTTCATTTCAACACCTCCAAGTTCAATATAACCAATAACGTAGTGATTATAAACGATGATCGAAAAATGGTCTATATTTGCTTAAAAGGAAATTAGCAATTACAATGAAGAATAATGAGGTTGAAGGAGGAATGACCATGACCGAACAGTTGCAACTCGATATGGGGCTTATCCGGATTTCAGATGACGTCGTTTCCAAAATCGCCGGAATGGCCGCCTTGGAAACCCCTGGTATAGCCGCAATGTCCGGAGGGCTGTCCGAAGGATGGGCCAAACGGTTGAGCGGTAAAAATGTACAAAAGGGCGTCACCGTAGAAGTCGGTCAATTGGAAGCGGCGATCGATCTCAGGATCATCGTTCTGTACGAGACTCCGATTCATGAAGTATGCCGGATGCTGCAGCAGAATGTACGGGAAGCTGTGGAGAACATGTCCGGGCTGAAGGTCGTTGAAGTGAACGTCAAGGTAGAGGGCGTCGCATTCAAGGACGATGAGATTTGATCCAAAGGTGATCAATAATCTATGGCAAATCAAAAAGACTCCAGGGCTTGTCCTGAAGTCTTTTTTGTTATGTCGGGAAATGCTCCGACCATGATCCGTAGTAGCTATTTAGCCTTGATGCCGTCTGCGGTTGCTCCAGTCGTAGGAGGCTGAATCTTTAACTACGACCGATTTCGTTCTTTCCTGCTTGGTAGGGAGCGAGGATTCCCGTGAAATGCTCAGGACAATTCCCATCGCTACCATCATGACCAGCAGGGAGGAGCCGCCGTAACTGATAAAGGGGAGCGTAACTCCGGTCACCGGAATCGTTCGGGTCACGCCGCCGATGTTGATGAAAGCCTGAATGGCGATCAGGCCCATAATACCTACGCCCATTAAAGTGCCGAAGGTACTGTGCGAACGAAGGGATACCAGCAGTCCTCGCCATATAAAATAAATGTAAAATATTAGAAAAATAATACTGCCGATAAATCCGAATTCTTCACCGATGACGGAGAAAATAAAGTCGTTATAAGCGTTGGGCAAATAATGAAGCTTCTGAATGCCTTGTCCGAATCCCGTACCGGTGAGCCCTCCGTGACCGATGGCGGTCATGGATTGGATCAGGTTATAGCCGGTATGCTGAGGGTCTTCCCAAGGGTTGATATACGCTTGGATCCGTCCCAGCTTGTAGTTGCTCTCCGCTGCAGCCGATTCGCTCGGGTTGATCTTGTCCCACAGCGCTCCGACTCCCATGACGATACTGGCGCCAAGGACGAGCAACGCGATCGAACCCATAATGTGCTTCAGATTCGCGCCCCCCGCAAAAATAATCAATCCCGCCGTTGCAACGAGAATGAGGCAGGAACCGAGGTCCGGCTGGAGCATGATCAATCCGGCGACAAATCCGACGATGACCATAACCGGGATATAGCCGGTCCTCAGATCGCGAAATCGTTCGCCCTTTTTGGATATCAGGGCGGACAAGTACATAATGGTTGTAATCTTGGCTAGCTCCGTCGGCTGAATTCCGAGGGTGCCGATTTTGAACCAGCTGCTGGCGCCGTTGATGCTTCCCGAGAACGGAACGATCAACAGCAGGATGATCGCGAGAATAAATACAGGAGCAAACAGCTTTTTGTATTTCTCATAAGGAATGTTCATCGAAATGAACATTCCGATAAAGCCAACCGCCCCGAAGGCAATCTGGCGTTTGGTAAAATACATAGGATCATATCCGAAAGATTTGTTGACTTGAGCGATGCTGGAGCTGGAGCTGAACACCATGACAATCCCGAAGCCCACCATCAGCAGGGTGAGAATTAGAAGCTGGAAATCGGGAGTTCCGCGCCGGGGCTCTTCCTTGTTGTCTCTCATGGAAGTTGTGTCCTAGGCCTCCAGGAGTTCCTTCAACTCGGCGAGCTTGTGGCTTGCGGTCTTCATGACCAAAGCCGGAATTTCAGATTCGTATTCCAGACCGTGAGGGAAAGTGGCCCGCCCCATGTAGACCGCTTCGATCGCCAGAACGGTGTCTGGACGCTCCAATTTGCCTTCAACGGCACGAGTATTAATACGAAGGAAGTATTCGTCGTTATTGAATTCAATTTTATAATCGTATGTAGCCCGATAATATTCCCACTGCCAACGGACGAAGCCTACCTTTTCTGCAGATTCATCTAAATAGGCCAAATCGCTCTTTAATCCGTCCAAACCCGTATTTTCAACAATCATCTTTTCAGAAGGCCTCCTTCAAAAGTTCGTAAAAAAGTCATAGAAGTTCTCTCCCCATGATATTATGTTTCCATCACTTGTGCAAGCATGGGGAACCCTAGAAAAAAGTGACGTTTTCGCTGGTCCGTCGCATTTATGTCAGCTACAAGGCCGTCCGTTTTCTGCTACAATGAAAGTAGGGATTTACTGAAAAGGAAGTGGCTAAAATGGAAAAGGAAGCGCTTCAGGCTTTGTTTCCGGGTATGGTGAAAGATAGGCGTCATCTGCACCGCCATCCGGAATTGTCTTTTAAGGAGAAGGAGACCTCGGCTTTTGTCGCGGATCGGCTCGTAAAACTTGGTGTAGAAGTAACCTCCGGTGTCGGAGGCTTTGGATTGATCGGTACTTTGCGCGGGGATATGCCGGGAAAAACGGTAGCGCTGCGGGCGGATATGGACGCATTGCCGATCCAGGACGAGAAACAATGCGAATACGCTTCCGAGTCTCCCGGTGTGATGCATGCTTGCGGGCATGACGGCCACACGGCTGTCCTCCTTGCCGTCGCAGAATATTACAGCCGTCGTAGGGATGAATTACAAGGAGAAATCCGGCTGATATTTCAGCCGGCCGAGGAGGTTTGTCCCGGCGGAGCGGTGTCCATGATACAGGCGGGAGCTTTGGACGGGGTGGATGTCATCTATGGTGTTCATCTTTGGACGCCGATTCCGGTAGGCAAGGGAGGAAGCGCACCGGATGCGCTTATGGCCTCGACCGATGAATTTTTCATCGATATCCAGGGCCGGGGCGGACATGGCGGTATGCCGCACAAAAGTATCGACAGCGTAGTGGCGGCGTCGGCGCTTGTGCTGCAATTGCAAAGCGTCGTCAGCCGATCGGTGGACCCGCTCAATCCCGCCGTGGTCACGATCGGAAGTATTCAGGGAGGCACGGCGCAGAACATTATCGCCGATCGTTGCCGTTTGGCGGGAACGGTTCGTTGCTTTGATGAGGAAACCAGGGATCTGATCCGCACCCGGGTTCATGAGTTGGCTGAAGGAACAGCTGCAGCTTACGGTGCCAGCGCTTCGGTAGATTATATGATGGGTTACCCGAGCCTGGTTAACGAGCCGAGGGAATTCGAACGGTTTTACGGAAAAGCTGCCTCTGCAGCAGGCCTTATCCCGGAAGTATCACCGAAAATTATGCCGGCCGAAGATTTTGCTTATTATTTAAGAAAGGTTCCGGGCTGCTTTATGCTAGTTGGGGCCGGAAACCCGGAGAAAGGCATCATTTATCCGCATCATCATCCCAAATTTGATATAGATGAAGAGTCCATGCTGCATGCGGCGTCGCTCCTGATCGCGATGAGAGAGTCCTACTGCAGCGAAGACAAGTGAGTCGCTCACTCGCATAAAAAGGTTTCTCCCTAGGAATTCTATGTCCGAAGGAGGGATGAAGTTGAAAAAAATTGACGAGATTATGACCCGGGAAGTCGTTACGGTAACTCCGGAAGACAACGTCTACGAAGTTGCGGTTAAAATGAAACAGCACGGCACCGGTTTTATCCCGGTGGTGGACAAGGGCGGCGACAAACTGATCGGCGTTATCACTGACCGTGATCTGGTCGTTCGGGGCATTGCGGAAAAGCATCCGGGATCGGCTGCGGTGGAAACCGTGATGACCAAAGGCATTAAAACGGCGTCGCCGGAGATGTCGGTGGACGATGCGGCCGAATTGATGGCGCAGCAGCAAATCCGCCGGCTTCCCGTCACCGAAGGAGACAGGCTGGTCGGAATCGTTTCGATCGGCGACCTGGCCGTGCGGAACATCTTTGCGGATAACGCCGGCGAGGCTCTGTCTGAAATTTCGGAGCATGTGCATTAGTACTGCTTAACCCGATGGATTGGCGCGGGAAAGGAAGTTCGCGGCCGCTGGCTGGCGGGCTTCTTTTTATAAGTATGGAAATTTGGAGGGCGACAACGATGAACACGGACGGAGCTTGCATCGTACAACGGGATCTTACGGTCCTGCTGGAGAAAAACCATCCCGGTTTTGAAGATGCCAGGGAGCGTTTGGCGCAATTTGCCGAACTGGTAAAGAGCCCTGCTTATTATCATACATATCGAATTACGCCTTTATCTTTATGGAATGCGGCCGCGGTAGGCATGTCGGCGGAACAGGTTACGTCGGAACTAAAGCGGTTATCCCGTTGGGATATTCCCGGCGGAGTTCTGGAAGACATCGGCAAGTGGATGTCCAGATACGGAAGCTTGGAGATTCGGGGGCTCGAAAATGATCCAGAACAGCTGTGTCTGGAATGTCTCAACGGCGAAACCGGACTGCTCGAGTCGTTGATTAAGGAGAAAGGGGTGGCCAATTTTAATTTGAAACTGATTGATCCCTGCCGAGCGCTATTCCCTTCCTTGTGGCGGGGAGCATTGAAGCAGGCATTGGCCCGTCTCGGGTATCCGGTTCTGGATGAGGCGGGTTATCATCATGGACAAGGTCTTTCTTTTCAATTGCAACCCATTACTGCGGGCGGTAAACGATTTGAGCTTCGACCCTATCAAGTAGCGGGGGTCGAAGCTTTCGCGGGAGAACATGACAGCCGCGGAGGAAGCGGAGTTCTCGTCCTGCCCTGCGGTGCGGGAAAAACGGTGATCGGTCTGGCGGCGATGGCTCGGCTTCAATGTGAAACCCTGATTCTGACTTCCAACGTAACCTCGGTCCGGCAATGGATTTCCGAAATCCGGGACAAGACTACGCTGCCTTCGGAAGCAGTGGGAGAATATACGGGAGAAAGGAAGCTTGTCCGTCCGGTAACGGTGTCGACCTATCAGATCCTGACCCATCGGGGGAAAAAAGACGAGGAATTCAAGCATATGAGCCTGTTTAACGAGCGGGATTGGGGGCTCATTATTTATGACGAAGTTCATCTCCTGCCGGCGCCCGTGTTCCGGGCTACTGCGGATATTCAGGCTACCCGCCGGCTGGGGCTTACCGCGACGCTGGTTCGTGAAGACGGCTGCGAGCGGGACGTGTTTTCCCTGATCGGACCCAAGCGTTTTGAGGTGCCTTGGAGAGCGTTGGAAGATGAGGGATTTATCGCCCAGGTGGAATGCAAGGAGGTCCGGGTAAGCATGCCGAGTGGATTGAAGCAGCGGTACATCCAGGCTGAAGGCCGGGAGAAATACCGGATCGCGGCGGAGAACCCGCGAAAAAGCGAAATTGTGGAACGGCTGGTGGAGCGCCATGCCGGTCGCCAGATTTTGATTATCGGCCAGTATCTGGACCAACTGCGCAAAATGGCACGGTCTTTGGACGTTCCGCTCATTACCGGGAGCATGCCGCAGGGAGAACGGGAAAAGTGGTTCGCTCTCTTCCGCAAAGGCGAAATTCCGGTGCTGGTCGTATCCAAGGTGGCCAATTTCGCAGTCGATCTGCCGGACGCTTCCGTGGCCATCCAAATTTCCGGAAGCTTCGGCTCGCGTCAGGAAGAAGCCCAGCGGCTGGGGCGAATCCTGAGGCCCAAGCAAGACGGGAGCGGCGCATTTTTCTATACGCTCGTATCGGAAGAGACGCGCGAGCAGGATTTCGCCATGCGCAGACAGTTGTTTCTGATCGAGCAGGGCTATGAATACGCAGTTAGCTTCGAGCGGGAGGAAGGGGCATGATACAGCACATTTTTCGAAGATTCGCCGGTCTTCCGTTCAAGCTTGAAAAGGTGGATGAGGCTGCGTCCGGCCGCGTGTCCGGTGCGGACTTACGCGCGGCTCTCCCCGGGATGCTGCGGCGGGGAGAGCTGGCTGCGGTCAAGAAGGCCTGGGGCGAGAAGCTCTACTACATCCCTGCGGATCATTTGCCGGAGCTTTGGGCGCACCTGAACGTTTCTTCTCCAAGTCCCCATGCAGGCGGCTCGATACAACTGGACAAAGAGGCCGGACCAGGACTGGCGATCAATTTGTTCCGGGCTTTGACCTGGATCGCCCGAAATGGACTGCCGATGACTTCCAAAGGTACGATTCATCAGAAATCGGTCAGTAAGCTGACCGGTTACTTGTATTTGCAGGAAGAAGAGGTGGCCGGGCTGGACTTGCGTTATCCTCATCAGGACGTGTATTCTCCGCAGTTCGCCATCGTGCTGGATTTGCTTCAGGCGCTTGGGCTCCTGTCAAAAGAGCGCGCCTTATGGGGACTGGACCCCAAGGAATTGACCGCCTGGCTGGACCTGGGGCCGGAGATGCAAGAAGCCGTTCTGTTTCGCGAATTGCTTCAACGCTATCTCCCGGATCATGTCGGCATTCGGCATGCGGTGTACAGACTGGCGCGTAACGATCTGCAGGAGGGGAGCTGGTATTCGCTGAAGGATCTGTACGACTCTTTGCAAGCTTTAGGAATGCTGCCCGAACGGTTGCCGGAAGAGGTGACCGTATGGATGGGGAGTTGGCTGAACGCTTTGAGCGGGTTTGGGTGGCTGGATCTCGGAAAGGATGCCGGTCCCGGTCGGGAAGAACTGGTCCGCTGGCGGAAGAGACCCCGTTTGGAGTTGTTGCAAGGGTTGGAGGGAGCTGCGAATGCAGCGAATTCAACCGGGATTCACCCGGCGGGAAATAGGGAAACAGGAGCGCTTTCCGGCGTATTTTACGTTCAGCCGGACTATGAAATCCTGGTTCCGCCCGACGTGTCTTACCGGGTCCGCTGGGAGCTGGAGGCCTGTTGCGACAATCAGACGACGGATACAATGTCCGTTTACCGGATTAGCCGTGCCAGCGTGGCCCGGGCTTCCGAACTCGGTCGCTCACCCGGCGCCGTGCTTGGTTTTCTTGAAGCGTCTTCGGCGGGCGTGCCTGAAAATGTAAAGCTGGCCCTGGAGCAGTGGGCCGGTGAAATGGGCCGGACCTCGCTGGAGGAAAAGCTTCTGCTGCGCTGCGGCGATGAGAAAGCGGCCGATACGGTAGCCGCTTTACCCGCTCTGGCCGGGATGGTTGAACGAATCGGCCCGCGCGATTTCATCGTCGATGCAGGGCAGTCCGCCAAAGTCCGCAAGGTTCTGGAGGAAGTGTCCTTGGCTCCCCCCAAGCAACGGAATACGGGTTTGGCCGAGTTGGAATATCCGAGGCTCGAAGAACCCGGTTCGCCGGTGGCACCGGCCATATTCGGCGGCGGGAGAGCAGAGGAGCGGGCCTGGATTTTTAAAGGTTCGCAGCTTCATTTTTATGACCGCTCCGATGAGATTCCGGAGCCGGAGGAGTTATTTCCCGGCTGGAATGAAATCCCTAACATGTGGCTGAACGAAATGCGGGATTACCACGGTTCCACCGCCCGCCAAATCATGTTCCAGGCTATCGCATGGAAAACTAAAGTAGTGCTGCGGATGAAGGACGGGGATATAGCGGAATTCAAGCCGGTTTCATTAACGGAAGAAGAGAAGTGGACGGTAAAGGGACATATCTATTTAAACGATAACGGACCGGATGGGAAAGACGGAACGGAAACAGAACTGGCCCTTGGCGAATGGGAAGCCATGCGCCTGATCCTGCCGGAATTTTCATAATCTCTTTATTCTCCGAATGCAGATTACTTCTTCTGCTGGCAAAGAGATTGTGGTATGATTAATTCGTCTACTTTCGGGTGGAATACTTTGAATAGAATCGAGTTGAACATTCATGAGCGTAACGGAGACCAACACGGTCGATATGGCCGAGCTGCTGACAAACGCCTATGAATTAGGCGATATGATAAATCAGTCCGCCGCCGTTTCCGACTATTTATATTGGAAGCGCCGTGTGGAAGAGGATGCCGATATTCAGGTCCTCGTCAAGAAACTGGCCGCAAAGAAGGAACTCTTCGAAGAGACACAGCGTTTCGGCCATTTTCACCCCAATTATCACGAGGCCAAGGATAAGGTGACCGAGGTCGAGGTCGAGCTTGAACAGTTTGAAGCCGTCCGCCGCTTCAAGGCCGCGGAGAAAGAACTGGACGATATCCTGCACCAGATGTCGGAGACGATTGCATTGGCCGTTTCGGAAAGCATTAAGGTGCCGAGCAACGATCCGAATCCGAAAGGCGGAGGCTGCGGCAGCGGAGGAAGTTGCGGCTGCGGTTAAAGGATCGGAAATGAATTATTAGCAAAGGAGGGACAAATCATGTTTCCGGAGCGTACAGGCTATATCATCTGGGTAAGCGATTTGAAAGCTGCAAGGAATTTGGACAAATACGGGAGCGTGCATTATTTATCCCGCCGAATGCATTATGTTGTGATGTATGTGAACGCAGAGCGGGCGGAAGAGACGATGAAAAATGTCCGCAAACTTCCCTATGTTCGTAAAATTGAACGTTCTTACCGTAATGAAATCAAGACGGAATACAGTAAGGACATTCCGGACAAAACCCGGTACTACGGACTTTAGCGGATTTGCATTACCCAGAATTATTCAGCGGCCTTCGGGCCGCTTTTTTATTTGCGCAAATTTTTTTTGTATAAGTTATCGGGGGCCTCGAAAGGTTTTGGAATAAACTGCATGGCAAAATGCCACTTTGTGGGGAAAATCCATTGTCGAAACATAGGTAATGATGTAATATAATAGGTAATTATACTTAGTTACAAAGACCTATATTGTGAGGTGGGGCATGAGAGATAAGGTTACGGAGCGATGGGGTACGGGGACCTGTGAAGCATACCATGTTCTATTAGGTGATAAAAGAGTTGCCGATGTCGTCATTACTCATCATGCCAAGCTCCGGTATCAGGATCGGATTGACCGGACCAATAACGGGGTGGACAATATCGCCCGCTGGGCGTGGGATTGCTTGAAGCAGGACAGAATCGAGCCTTATTACCGGAATGAAGAAGATGTTTATTTAGTGGATGATGATCTCGTCATGGTGGCCGAATTTGCCGAGATTCCCGGAGAATTCGATCTGCAGGGGAATCCGATGCACAGGATGATTATCGTTACTTTCCTGGGCAAGATGTCGGAGACGATCGAACTTCGCGATCTGAAGTCTTATTATTCCTGGCTTCGCCATTCAAGGCGGATGACGCTGATGAAGAACAGCCGTAAACGGAGATAACTTCAAGACCAAGCATGTTCCCTGGGAGCATGCTTTTTTTGCGCTTTCGGTCATGCTATTGTAAAGGGAGAAGGAGTGGAGAAGCATGGCGTTAAATTACCACCAGCTTCATATTTTTTATACCGTTGCGGAACGGGGCAGTTTCTCGGCCGCCGCCCAGGCGCTGCATATGACGCAGCCTGCCGTAACGATGCAGATTCAGGCGCTGGAGGATTATTTCGGCAGCAAGTTGCTGATCCGATCCACTAAAAAGATTGAGCTTACGGAAGCCGGGCACACGCTGTTTCCTTTTGCGCTTCGAAGCATGGAGCTGATGCGGGAGACCGAAAAGGCGATGTCCCGCTTTACATCCATGCTGGAGGGCAGGCTCCAGCTCGGTGCCAGCCTGACGATCGGGGAATATGTGCTACCCCGGCTTCTTGGACCATTCGGCAAGCAACATCCTCATATTTCGATCGCATTAAAAGTCATGAACACGACGCAGATTATTGAAGATATCGTTAGCCATCAGCTCAATTTCGGACTGGTTGAAGCCCCGGTGCATCATCCGGATATGGTCTCCGAGCCGGTCATGGAAGATGAACTGAAATTGATCGTTCCTGCGGAGCACCCTCTCGCAGCAAAGGGCCGGATAAAGCTTGGCGAGGCATTAACTTATCCGTTCGTGCTCAGGGAGAAAGGATCGGGAACACGGCAAGTGATGGAAGCGGAATTGGAACGCCGGGGATTTCGACCGGAGCGGCTGGAAACGGTGATGGAGCTTGGCAGTACGGGGGCGGTGAAGTCGGCGGTAGAGGCCGGGCTTGGGGTGACGATCATCTCGCCTTCTTCAGTAAAGCATGAGCAAGCGCTAGGTATACTAAAAGTCGTTGATATTGAGGATGCGGAATTCAAACGAAAATTTTACTCGATTCATTTAAAATCCACGTTGTTACCGGTATCTGCGGTGACTTTCCTGGCGTTTTTAAAAGATGCAAAGCAGCCTTTGTAAACTAACAACACCTGATCAGATACAAATTTGAGGAGCGAATGGTATGAATATAGAGAACGGCCCGGCGCAGCGGTTTGATTTGCATACCCACACCCGGGCATCCGACGGGATGAATCCCCCGGCTGAAAACGTAAGGCTGGCAAAGGAAAAAGGTTTAACAGGTCTCGCCATCACCGATCATGATACGGTGGCGGGAGTCCGGGAGGCTATTGAAAAAGGGGAAAAGCTGGGGGTCCTCGTCATTCCCGGAGTTGAAATCAGCACCCGCGCCGCCGGTAAGGACATTCATGTGCTCGGTTACTTTTTGGATACGAGGGATTCTAAGCTGCTGGAAAGGCTGGCAAGTTTACGGGAAACCCGGGATGCAAGGAACGGGCAAATCATCCGGAAGCTTCAGGAGCTCGGGATATCCATTACGCTGGATGAAGTTATCGAAGGGCTTGGCCGCCCGTTGCGGAATGATGAAAGCCTGGGCCGTCCTCATATTGCTGATACGCTTGTACGTAAAGGGTATGCCAAGGATCTGCGGGACGCCTTTGACCGCTATCTTGGCGAAGGGAAGCCCGGTTATGCTTCGCTGCCGCGCATAGCGCCAGAAGAAGCAATGGACTGGATCCGTGAAGCCGGAGGGGCTGCCGTGCTAGCACATCCGGGACTTTACGGGGACGACGATCTGGTCGTCGATATACTGGAGCGGGGTCGTCCCGCAGGCGTGGAAGTGTATCATTCCGATCATGGACCGGAGGATGAAGGGCGGTATGCCGCTTTGGCTAAACGCTACGGGTTGATCCCGACAGGCGGCTCGGATTACCACGGCTTCCGCCAGGGAGTCGTGTTTCATGGCGATCTCGGCAGCCGCTATGTCTCCGGCGAATGCGTAGGGCTTTTGCGGGAAGCTGCAGCGAACTCGTTGAAATAGCATCAAGCTCTTAATTTATAAAAGAAATAGACCGCCCGTTAGGGACGGTCTATTTTAGTTTTTTAAAGCGGATTGGGTAGCTGGATGGTGCCAGAATCAAACCCAATCAGCCGTTCTTCACCGTATTCGGCAGCCGTTTGATTAACTGTTCATCAGGCGTCACAAACAGGGTGCGCTGATGGTCGTAGATAACGAAGCCCGGTTTGGCACCGCTAGGTTTGCGGACATAGCGGATCAGGGTGCAGTCGACCGGGACGCTGCTAGATTCTTTGGCCTGGCTGAAATACGCGGCGAGTTGGGCCGCTTCGTTCAAGGTACTATCGCCGAAATTGGAACTGCGGATAACCACATGCGAGCCGGGAATGTCCTTGGTATGCAGCCACGTATCGTTCGGGCCAGCCAGCCGGTTGGTTACATATTCGTTTTGCAGATTGTTTTTGCCGACGCAGATTTCGACTCCTTCCGAAGAAGTGTAAACGTGCAGCGTCGGACGGTCGTTCTTTTTCTTCTTCTTGCCCTTTTTCGCCCGGTCCCGCAAGTAGCCTTGCTGGATCAGTTCCTCGCGGATTTCATCCACATCGCTTAACGTGGCATAAGATAACTGTTGGAGCAAACCCTCGAGATACGATATTTCCTCTTTCGTTTTTTTCATCTGCTCATCGATCACGGCCAGGCTGTTTTTGAATTTGTTGTATTTTTTAAAATAGCGCTGGGCGTTCTCCGAAGGGGTGAGCAGCGGATCAAGCGGAATGGTTTTCGTCTTCTGATCCTCATGATAATAATTGACCAGTTCCGCGCTGCGGTCTCCCTTGGAGATCGTATGCAGGGCGGGTAGCAGCAGTTCGCCCCAGATCCGGTAACGCTCCGCGTCCTCCGCTTCCGCCAGGTCATTTTCAAGATTCGACATCTTCTTGATATTTTTATTGCGTTCGTTTTGCAGAAACCGCAGCAGGTCGCTCGTTTTTTGCTTAACGGTGTCCCGCAGCGCCTTTTCGCCGAAGTAGTCCTCCATGCATTCGCTGATGGAGTCGTAAGTTTGCGTTTCCCCTTGAATTAACGTCAGCGTTACGGCTGAAAAGATGCTTTTGCCTTTGGCGTTCTCTCCCGTAACCGGATTATAGCGATGCTCTCTTACCTCTGTCATCAACCGGTCGAAAGCGATCCAGAGTTTTTCGGGTTCTCTTTCCTCATCCCCTGAATCCCCTGATTCCCGCTGCCCATAAGCCCGGAAATAGATTTCCTCCGCCATCAATGGACTGAGACCGCTGAATACGGCCACCAGCCAGCCTGTGCCCTGATTTTCCTCCCGGGCCGAATCTAAAGCTTTTAGAAAGTCTTCTTTGTTTGTGTTGAGAGGATCAAGCTTGTGTTGCTGCGGAGGTTCGGTATAAGTAAAGCCGGGCATGACGACGCGAAATCCGCTGATCGCCGGGGTCACATGATGGATTCCGTCCAACTGGGTTCCCGTGGCGGGATCGAGCAGGATAATATTGCTGTGGCGGCCCATCAGTTCGACTACCAGTCTTTTGAGCGAAACATCGCCGAGTTCATCGCGCTGGCGCACGTCGAAATGAATAATCCGCTCCATTCCGACCTGGGTGACGGATTCGATAATCCCGCTTTCGCAATGCTTGCGCAGCAGCATACAGAACATGGGTGCTTCCAGCGGATTCGGAAATGATTGCTCCGTGAACTGTACGCGGGGGTACGTGGGATTAGCCGACAGCAACAGGCGCCGGTTTCCGCCCGAAGAGCGCAGCTGGATGATGATATCGTTTGAAGATGGCTGATGTATTTTATTGATGCGGGCGCCTACGACCGCTTGCAATTCGTGAACAATCGCGTGTGTTACAATTCCGTCCAATGCCATATCAATGTTTTCTCCTGTCTCTGATTGTATAGAAGATGTAAGCCTTCCTTTATGATACATAACTTCGGGCAAAAACTTAAGTGCCCCTCTGTGATAATTTGGGACTGGCCGGAATACATTTACCCTAGGTGGAAAAGCCTTCACGCTGTAAACTGCACAAAATACGGGAGGAGATTAGGGAGCATGGAACAAAAAAACTGGCACCAGTGGAGTGGGGATGAGCTTCTGGAACGGTTTGGCGTCACGCGTGAGCAGGGCCTGACCCAGGAGGAAGCGGCTCGGAGGCGCGAGCAGTACGGATGGAACGAGCTGTCGGAGGGGCAGCGGGTTTCACCGTTGCTGCTGTTTTTAAACCAGTTCAAAGATTTTATGATGCTCGTTCTGATGGGCGCCACATTAATTTCCGGCATTCTCGGCGAATACCTGGACGCCGTTACTATTATAGCCATCATCGTCTTGAACGGTGTGCTCGGATTTGTCCAGGAGTTCCGGGCCGAACGCTCCCTCCGCGCTTTGAAGGAATTGTCGGCTCCCCATGCCAATGTGCTGCGGGATGGAGTTGTCCGGCATATTCCCGCCAAGGAGCTGGTTCCGGGAGATATCGTGGCACTGGAAAGCGGAGACCGGATTCCGGCGGATATCCGCTGGCTGGTAACGCACAGTCTCGACGTCGAAGAGTCAGCCCTGACGGGGGAATCGCATCCGGTCGGCAAGCACGCCGGGGCCATTCATGAAGCGGAGGTCCCGCTGGGCGACCAGAAAAACATCGGGTTCATGGGCACGATGATTACGCGCGGTAGCGGTCGGGGGATCGTCATCCGTTCGGGAATGGATACCGAAATGGGAAAAATCGCCGACCTGATTCAGAACACGGACAGTCAGGAGACGCCGCTGCAAAGACGGCTTGAGCAACTCGGCAAAATATTGATCTATCTGGCCCTAGCGTTGACGGTGCTCGTCGTGCTCGTCGGGATTTTACGCGGACAGCCTGCCGGAGCGATGTTCTTTGCCGGGGTAAGCCTCGCAGTAGCCGCGATTCCGGAAGGGCTGCCTGCCATTGTGACCATCGCGCTCGCGCTCGGTGTACAGCGGATGATTAAACGCAAGGCCATCGTCCGCAAGCTACCTTCCGTGGAAACGCTCGGCTGCGCCTCCGTCATTTGCTCGGACAAAACGGGAACCCTGACGCAGAACAAAATGACTGTGACAAGATTATGGGTGGAAGGGCGTTCGCTTGAAGTCACGGGCGAAGGATACGAACCGGTGGGCCATGTTCTGGAAAATACCCAGCCGGTCGATCTGAAGAAGGATCAGAGTCTGCGCCGCCTTCTCCAGGTTAGCTCCCTGTGCTCGAATGCAGTCATTTATGAAGCGGACGCCGATATGCGCGGGCGTAAAAAAGCAAAGGAAGAGGGCCCGGGAACCCAGTGGAAGCTCAAAGGCGACCCGACGGAAGGGGCGCTGGTCGTACTTTCCTCGAAAATGGGACTCTCTCCGGGAGCGCTTAGCGCTTCGTACCAGCGGGAGCAGGAGTTTCCATTTGATTCGAAGCGCAAAATGATGTCCGTAGTCGTTGGACACCAGGGCGGGAAGATGGCGCTCGTTAAAGGTGCGCCGGATATGTTGCTGGATAAATGCACGTACATCTTATGGGAAGGCAAGATCGTACCGTTTACCGGTACGCTTCGGGGCCGGGTGCAGGCTGAAAATGAAAAGATGGCCCGCAGCGCACTGCGCGTTCTGGGGTTTGCATACCGGGATGTGAAGGCGCATGAGAATACGGACAGCGAGGAGTGCGTAGAATCGCAGCTCATCTTTATCGGACTTGCGGGGATGATCGATCCGCCGCGCCGCGAAGCGCGGGACGCGATTGCGGTGTGTCGCCGGGCAGGCATCAAGACGGTGATGATTACCGGCGACCATGGTCTTACGGCGGAAGCGATTGCGGGCGAACTCGGCATCCTGCCGCGGGGCGGAGCGTCGATGTCGGGCCGTGAATTGGCCGGACTCAGCGACGAGGAGCTGGATCAGAAGGTCGATCAAATCTACGTGTATTCCCGGGTCGCCCCGGAACACAAGCTGCGGATCGTCAAGGCGCTCCAGCGCAAAGGCCATGTCGTCGCGATGACGGGCGACGGCGTTAACGATGCGCCGGCGATCAAGGCGGCGGATATCGGTATCGCTATGGGGATCACGGGCACCGACGTTTCCAAGGAAGCTTCTTCGCTCATCCTTAGCGATGACAACTTCTCTTCAATTGTATCGGCGATTGAAGAGGGCAGAAACATTTACGAAAACATCCGCAAATTTATCCGTTATCTGCTGGCGTCCAATGTCGGCGAGATATTGACGATGTTGTTCGCGATGCTGGCAGGACTGCCGCTGCCGCTGCTCCCGATCCAGATTTTGTGGGTCAACCTTGTCACCGATGGTTTGCCTGCCATGGCGCTTGGGGTGGATCAGCCGGAGAAGGATCTGATGGAGCACAAGCCGCGGGGCAAGAACGAAAATATTTTTGCCAGACGGCTTGGGTGGAAAATTCTCAGCCGCGGACTTTTGATCGGGTTGTGTACGCTTGGCGCGTTCTGGATTACCTTGAGCATCGCCCCGGACGATGCGGGACAATTGGCAACCGCGCAGTCGGTCGCTTTCGTTACGCTGGTTATGGCTCAGCTCATCCATGTGTTTGACTGCCGCAGTTCACGCTCGATATTTCATCGTAACATTTTCCAGAACCGCTATTTGGTCGTGGCCGTCTTGTCGTCCGTGCTGTTGTTGCTCGGGGTCATGTATATTGAAGCGCTGCAGCCGATTTTTAAGACGGTGCCGCTCGGTACCCGCGAGTGGGCGATTTCTCTGGTCGCAGCCGGAATACCGACATTCTTGATGGGTGCGGGCAGCGTATGGTCCGGCAGACGCCGCCGCAAATACAGCGGCCCGCGTCCGATGGTCACCGCGAAAAGTACAAATATTCGTGCATAGAATCAATACCCATCCACTCTTTGAGAGGGTAGACTTACCCCATGAAGCAAGCTTTGCACACGAAGCAGGTCAGGTGCGCAAAGACTCTAAGGGGTGGATGGTAAGATGGAATTCACGAAAATGCATGGACTCGGAAATGATTTTCTGGTCTTTTATGGAGAACAGGAGCTGCCGGAATGCGTTTCCGAGCTGGCGATTCAATGGTGCAACCGATATTTCGGGGTCGGCGGGGATGGACTGGTCTTCATTCTGCCTTCGGAGAAAGCCGACTTTAAGATGCGGATCATCAATTCGGACGGAACGGAAGCCGAGCAGTGCGGAAATGCCATTCGCTGCGTGTCCAAATACGTCTACGACAACGGGCTTACGGATCAAGAGCGGATCACGATCGAGACGCTGGGAGCCGGCGTACAGCAGGTAACCTTGCAGATTGAGCAAGGAATCGTTCAAACGGTCCGGGTCGATATGGGGGAACCGGTTCTGGACGGATTGTCGGTTCCGACCACGCTGGAAGGAAACCCGATACTGGCGCAGCCCATCGAAACTGACGGGCGGGAATTTCAGTTCACGGCGGTATCGATGGGAAATCCGCATTGCGTTATCTATGTGGATGACGCGCCGAATTTCGATCTCGGCACTTGGGGGCCGAAGCTGGAGGTGCATCCTTTTTTTCCGCGGAAAATCAACGTGGAATTCGCTACGGTCACCCGGCGCGACCGGGTGGAGATGCGCGTATGGGAACGCGGAGCGGGGCCGACGCTTGCGTGCGGCACAGGAGCCTGCGCAACCCTGGTCTCGTCCGTGTTGAACGGACTTACGGATCGCGCGGCTTGGATCGGGCTGAAGGGCGGGGACCTTTTCATCGAATGGGATGAGCGGGACAACCATGTTTATATGACCGGCCCGGCGAAGGCCGTATTCAAAGGCAACATTGACATTTAAGTAATGAAGAAACGGGCAGCCGAGGGTTGCCCGTTTTGCTTTGCTGATGGATTCTAACGGACATGGGGGCCGTTAAACGGACTACAACCGCTGTTTTTCAAATCTAACGGACATGAGGGCCGTTAAACATACCGGAACACTCGAATAACAGCCAGTTCTTAATGTTTAAGGTCCGCTGTGTCCGTTAGCTCGGAAAAATGGACGATTTAGGTGATTTAACGTCCTTCATGTCCGTTATAACTCGAGGGTGGCAAAAGCGGAGGAGTAAGCGGGGCTTTGGAGGTAACAACTGAAGCAAAAAAAGAACAACAGTATAAACACTAAAATAAATACATCAACACACAAGTAGCAGAACACACAGGTAGCAGACTAGCAACGGTATAAGTAGAATAAGGCGCAATCACACCAGCAACAGTACCAGCACCAGCAACAAAGTGACAGCAACAGTACCGACAACAGCACACCACACCAATATAAGCACCAACATAAGCACCAGCATAAACACCAATACACGCCCTCACCCCAATCACTACCGCAAACGAACGTGAACTATACCGATTTTTCGATCAATTCTTATCATTCAGGTGGATTTATGGTACATTAGAATGAAATTATGAAGGAAACGAGCTTGGAAGGCTCTTTTTATATTCATTAAAAGCCTCAGGAGGTACTGAAATGAGACCTGATTTGCGCAAAAGATGGGAAAATGGGGTATTGGTCGGCGACGGAGCGATGGGGACGTATCTCTACAAGTTCGGATTTCCCGTCGGCATTTCATATGAAGAGCTGAATTTGCTGCAACCCGAGGTGATTGGCGACGTTCATCGCCATTATATAAATGCTGGTGCGGAGCTGTTGGAGACGAACAGCTTCTCCGCCAATTATTATAAGCTGTCCAAATTCGGACTGGAATCGCAGGTGGAGGAGATCAACCGGGCCGCTGTCCGCATTGCGAGACAAGCGGCCGGGAGCGAGGCGTACGTTGCCGGAGCGGTCGGTTCGATCCGTGGCGGTAGACGCGTGAACGTGACCGATCAGGAATTGAACGAGTACTACGAGCAACAGATTGCCGCCCTGTTGTCCGAGGGTGTGGATGCGCTCTTGTTCGAAACGTTCTACGATTTGGGAGAAATGCGGCTTGTGCTTAGCCGTGCCCGCCGGTTGACGGAGATTCCGGCCATCTGCCAATTCGCCGTCGACCAGGTCGGACGGACGCTGGACGGGTATACGATTTCCGATGCGTTCAGTCTTTTGCGGGACGAAGGGGCCGATGTTCTCGGCTTTAACTGTCACTCGGGACCAAAGGGGATCATGAGTGTGATGTCCGGGCTGGACGGACCGCTGAATGTTCCGCTTTCCGTATTCCCAAATGCGGGTTTGGCGGATTATGTGGATGGAGAATATGTATATGGAGCCACTCCGGAATATTTCGGAGAATGCGCCCGTTCTTTCGCTGATCTCGGAGCCCGCCTGATCGGGGGGTGCTGCGGAACGACGCCGGAGCATATCGCGGCTACCGCGCAAGCTTTGCAGGGGTATCAAGCAAAGTCGCTTCAGCAGGGCGCGCCTTTGCCGAAACCGCGGGAGTCGGTTGTCCTCGGCAATCTGCGAGAGCAAAGCAGCGATTCTTCGGATCACGGCGGGCTCCGCGGTATTACGGAGCTCGTGAAAGAGCGCCATACCGTGATCGTGGAGCTGGATCCGCCGCGGGACCTGGATATCGGCAAATTTATGGAAGGTGCGGCCGCGCTTAAGGAAGCGGGCGTGGATGCGCTGACGCTGGCCGACAATTCCCTTGCGGTTACGCGTATGAGCAATATGGCGTTAGGCCATCTGGTTCAGCTCAAGCTGGGGCTGCGGCCGTTGATTCATATCGCCTGCCGCGACCGCAATTTGATCGGAACCCAGTCGCATATGATGGGCTTCGACGCCCTCGGCATCGACCATGTCCTCGCGGTTACGGGGGATCCGGCCCGTTTCGGGGATTTACCGGGAGCCAGTTCCGTATATGACACGACCTCCTTCGAAATCATACGCATGATCAAACAATTGAACGAGGGCGTGGCTTTTTCCGGCAAACCACTGAAGCAAAAAGCGAAATTCGTAGTCGGCGCGGCCTTTAATCCAAATGTAAAGCATCTGCACAAAGCGGTGGAGCGGCTTGAGAAGAAGATCGCCTCCGGTGCGGATTACATTATGACCCAACCGGTGTATGATCCCGAGCTCATTGTCGCGATCAAACAGGCGACCGCCCATTTGGATATTCCGATCTTTATCGGCATCATGCCGCTGGCCAGCGGCAAAAATGCGGAATATCTTCATAATGAAGTTCCAGGCATCCAGCTTTCGGACGAAGTCCGGAAACGGATGGAGGGGCTGCAGGGAGCCGAGGGACGGGCCATGGGCGTTGAAATCGCCAAAGAACTTCTCGATACGGCGATGGAGCATTTTAACGGGATCTATTTGATGACGCCGTTTATGTTTTATGAAATGAATGTCGCTTTGACAAATTATGTTCACGAGAAGTCAAAACAGAAATCGGCCCACTTGTCTCGTTCATAATTATCAATTACAATAGGGTAACGGATGTGATGCCTTTGTCTCACAGTATGACAGGATACGGTAGTTCCGCCAGAGTCTTCGGCGGGTATATCATTCAGTTTGAAATAAAATCCGTCAATCACCGCTATTCCGAGGTCGTCCTGCGCCTGCCGCGGGAATGGACATGTTATGAGGACGGATTGCGGCGATTGGTTCAGCGTGACTTGAAACGGGGACGGGTTGATGTATATATCAGCAAAGAGCAGGATGACGAAAGTACCCTGCCTTTTGTTCTGAATTCAGGCGTAGTGGAATCCTACTTGCGGGCGGCCGAGGATCTGAAAGCGAAGTATGGTATGGAGTCTTCCCTCACTGCAAGAGATCTGCTGTCTCTTCCCGATGTTTTAATCCCGCAGGATCCTTCATTAGATGGAGAAGCCGTCACGGGTGAAGCTTGGGAGAGCGTACTTATGGACGGGCTGGATGAGGCGGTAGCCGGACTGCTGCAAATGCGCAGGAAGGAAGGCCTTCATCTCGCCGCCGATCTGGAGCAACGCCTGTCCAGGCTGGAGGAACTCCACGCCGAGCTTGTCGAACTTGCCCCGCAGGTGGTGAGCGAATACCGCAACCGGCTTAGGGGGCGGCTCTCCGAATTGCTGGAAGGAGCTTTCGACGAGCATCGGTTCGCGATGGAGGTGGCCGTTTTTGCGGACCGTTCCAACATCGATGAGGAACTGACCCGGCTGGGGAGCCACTTCGTACAATGCCGGGCGCTGCTGCAGACTTCCGAGCCGGTCGGACGAAAGCTTGACTTTTTAATACAGGAAATGAACCGGGAAACGAATACGATTGGATCGAAAGCCAATCATTTGGCTCTGGTCAACCGTGTCGTTGAAATGAAAGCGGAACTGGAGAAAATTCGCGAGCAGGTAGCGAATCTCGAATAACGTCACATTTGACACAGGTGAGTCAAGTAAAATAGGGGGAACTACCTTAACATGGCTATTAAACTTATTAACATCGGCTTTGGGAATATCGTATCGGCCAATCGGATCATTTCTATCGTGAGCCCGGAATCCGCTCCCATCAAACGGATTATTCAGGAGGCAAGGGACCGGCATATGCTGATCGACGCTACATACGGCCGCCGCACCCGTGCGGTGATCATTACGGACAGCGATCATGTCATCCTGTCGGCAGTGCAACCGGAAACGGTCGCCCACCGCCTTTCTGCTAAAGATGACGACAACGACGAATAAAATGGAGAGAAATATGGCTAAAGGGTTACTCATTGTTTTATCAGGACCTTCGGGAGTAGGGAAAGGTACAGTATGTAACGAGCTGCGGCGGCGTTTGCCCGAGCTCGTCTATTCTGTTTCGGCCACTACTCGAGGGCCCCGGCTCGGCGAAGAGCATGGCGTGAATTATTTTTTCAAGACTCGTGAACAGTTTCTGGACATGATTGAGCACGATCAGCTGCTGGAACATGCGGAATACGTAGGAAATTACTACGGTACGCCGAGGGATTTCGTGGAACAGACGATCGAGAACGGCAAGGACATCATTCTTGAAATCGAGGTTCAAGGTGCGCTTAAGGTGAAAGAAAAATTTCCGGAAGGTATTTTTGTTTTCCTTCTGCCGCCGTCACTCGATGAATTGAAGGGCCGGATTCAAGGCCGGGGTACGGAGAATCAGGCAACGATCGACCACCGGATGTCCGTAGCGGCTCATGAAATCGGGCTGCTTGAAAATTACGACTATGCGGTCGTGAATGACAAAATTGATCTGGCTTGCAAAAGAATAGAATCGATTATCGTTGCCGAACATTGTAAGGTCAGAAGCAAAGCCAAAGAATTACAGATTGGTAAATGAGTCTAATAGAAGAGGTGTATTATTAATGCTGTATCCATCTATCGATAAAATGCTGGGCAAAGTCGGCAGCAAGTACTCCCTGGTTGTAGCGGCTTCCCGCAGAGCAAGACTACTGAGAGAAGGCGAGAAAAGCGAGTTGAAGCAGCCAAGATCCCATAAGCAGGTTGGGGTGGCACTTGAGGAAATATACGGTGACTATGTGAAGCTTAAGCAAGGTAGCCAGGTAGAACCGGATGAAAACAAATAGTTTCCATGTGACCTCGTGGGTCGAAAGATATAAATAGCAACCTCTTTATGACAACCGCGAGGTTGTTATTTTTTTCTCTGCCGGACTTCATGTCATGGGTTGTTTCGTGATAGGTAGATGACTTTTAAAAAACTCTTATCGAGTTCTTTGGGAGAAAGCGAGGGGAATGCGATGTTAAACGGAAAAAAAATTCTGCTTGGCGTCACTGGAGGAATTGCCGCGTTCAAGGCGGCTTCATTATGCAGCAAGCTTGTTCAGCAAGGGGCGGAGGTCCGTGTAATTATGACGGACTCGGCCACGAAGTTCATTACGGAACTGACGCTGCAGTCCTTGTCTAAAAATCCGGTGTATACCGATACTTTTGATGAAAAGAATCCGGCGACAATAGCGCACATTAATCTGGCCGACTGGGCCGACCTGGTGCTGATCGCCCCGGCGACGGCCAACATCATCGGAAAAATGGCAGCGGGCATCGCCGATGACATGCTCTCCACAACTTTGCTTGCCACACAAGCGCCGATTATGCTTGCGCCTGCCATGAATGTCCATATGTACGTTCACCCGGCGGTTAGCCGCAATTTGGCGGAGCTGGCGGCTCGTGGCGTCATGTTGGTCGAGCCTGGAGAAGGGCTGCTGGCTTGCGGCTATACCGGCAAAGGGCGGATGGAAGAGCCCGAGAGCATCGTGGCTGTAGTAAACTCTTTTTTCAACCGTCTTCATGAGCGGAGTCAACTGCCGTTATCGGGAAAAAAAGTGGTGGTCACGGCAGGAGGAACCGTGGAGCGGATCGATCCGGTCCGATACATTTCCAACGATTCTTCGGGTAAAATGGGCTTCGCTCTGGCAAAAGCGGCTCATGAGCTCGGGGCGGACGTCACTTTGCTTGCGGCAAACACGCACTTGCCTTTACCGGCTGGAGTCCGGGTAGTCCATTTGGAATCCGCCCGGGAGATGTATGAAGCGGCATTGGCGGAATGGAGCGATACCGATATTTTGGTAAAAGCCGCTGCCGTGGCGGATTATCGGCCCAAGGAAGTGTCGGACCGTAAAATCAAAAAGTCCGGGGATACGATAACTCTGGAGTTGGTGAAAAATATCGATATTTTGGAGTCGCTGGGCAAACAAAAAACAAAGCAGCTGCTGATCGGTTTTGCGGCTGAAACGAATGACCTGGAGAAGTATGCCATGGACAAGCTCTACCGGAAAAATTGCGATTTGCTTATCGCCAATGATGTGACCCGGGAAGGCGCCGGGTTTGGCACCGATACGAACCTGGTGAATATTTACGCCACAACCGGTTTGATTGAGTCTCTTCCGCTCTTGTCTAAGGAAGAACTGGGCATGCGGATAATGGAACTGGCGGCGGCGCGGTTACCGGGAGCTCGGCAATGACATACCGGGTGGCCAAGGTCATAGTAGATGTGCCCAGCAGAGAGACCGACCGGCCTTTTGATTATTTGATCCCGGACGAGATGCAGGGATGGATCGAGATCGGGAGCCGGGTCGGCGTGCCTTTTGGACGGCGGACGGTTCAGGGGTTTGTGCTGTCTCTGCATCAGGAAAGCGAGATGGACCCGAGACGGATGAAGCCGGTTCAGGAGTTGCTGGATCTGATGCCGCCGCTGCCGCCGGATCTCGTTCGACTGGCGGAATGGATGAGCCGGAAATATGCCTGCAGCATGATCTCGGCGCTGCAGTCCATGATTCCCGCCGCGCTGAAAGGCAAGGCGGAAAGATATATATCCGTATCCGGGCTTGAGGGCGAGAATGAGGTTGAAGCTGAGGCTGAGGTTGAAGGAGGCCGTGCGGAAGGACTGTTTGCCGTCCCGGTTCTGCTGACCGGGGAAGAAGAGGAGATCGTCGCCTACGTCAAAGCATTGGGACAGGTGACGATGGATCACTTGAGCGGGCGCTATCCGGGCCGGGCCGGTGAGATTAAAGGCCTTATCCAGCGCGGTATTCTCACGGAAAGCCAAATGATCAAGGATAAGGTACGCAAAAAAACGATAAAAACTGTCGCGGCAGCAGTGAGTGGAGAAGAAGCTGAGAAAGCGCTGAAATCTTTTAGCGGCCAAGCCCGGCGTCAGAAAGAGGTATTGCAATTTCTGCTCGAGGTAGGTACTCCGTTAACCCTTCAGGAAGTGCTGTCAACGCTGCGGGTTACCGCGGGAACGGTGAGCAAGCTGGCCGAAAAAGGGTTTGCGGTGATCGAGGATGTCGAGGTCTTCCGCGACCCTTACCAGGGTCGCCGGTTCAAGGGTTCCGAACCGCTGGAACGGACTCCGGAGCAGGAGCTTGTATTCGGCAAAGTAACCGAGGTGTTGGATGACCGCGGATATGGCGTGTTTTTGCTGCACGGTGTGACCGGGAGCGGTAAAACGGAGGTCTATCTGCAGACGATCGAGCGCTGCATCGCGTTGGGGCGGCAGGCAATCGTCTTGGTGCCGGAAATTTCGCTGACGCCACAGATGGTGGAGCGTTTCAAAGGACGTTTCGGCGGCAAGGTGGCGGTCATGCACAGCCGGCTGTCTACCGGAGAGCGATACGATGAATGGCGTAAAATCCGCGAAGGGCGGGTTCAAGTCGCCATAGGCGCCAGGTCTGCGGTGTTTGCTCCATTTGCGGATTTAGGCCTTATCGTCATGGACGAAGAACATGAAACCTCGTATAAACAGGAGGAAACACCGAAATACCATGCACGGGATGTAGCCGTTATGCGGGCTCGGCAGCATGGAGCTGCCGTTATTTTGGGTTCGGCGACCCCGTCGCTGGAAAGTTACCATGCCGCCCGATCCCGGGCGGATGACGATTTTGCCCCGCTGCTGCTGGAGATGAAGCAGCGTCCTTCCGGGAGCCGTTTGCCCGGCGTGCATATCGTCGATATGCGGGAAGAATTGCGGGACGGCAACCGCTCGATGTTCAGCCGGGCGCTGCACGAAGGGATTTCTTCCCGGCTGGAGAAGGGCGAACAGACCGTGCTATTTCTCAATCGCCGGGGATATTCGACCTTTGTGATGTGCCGGACTTGCGGGTATGTGGCAGGTTGCCCGGAATGCGATATTTCGCTGACCTATCATCAAAAATCAAACAACCTGCGCTGTCACTACTGCGGTTATGCGGTCCCTGCCCCTTCGGTTTGTCCGGAGTGCAACAGCGAGCATATCCGCTATTTCGGAACCGGTACGCAGCGGGTCGAGGGAGAATTGGCGAAGCTGTTCCCGGGAATCCGGGTCATCCGGATGGATGTGGACACGACGACCGAGAAAGGTTCGCATGAGAAGCTGTTGCAAGCGTTCCGGGAGAAAAAAGGCGATGTGCTTCTCGGCACGCAAATGGTCGCCAAGGGACTGGATTTTCCCGATGTAACGCTGGTCGGCGTCATTGCGGCGGACACGGCTTTGAATTTCCCGGATTTCCGTTCCGCGGAAAAAACGTTCCAATTGCTCACCCAAGTGGCCGGTCGAGCCGGACGCCATCAGCTGCCCGGGGAAGTGTTCATCCAGACCTATATGCCGGAACACTACTCCATTATTCATGCCAGCGGGCATGATTACGGCTCGTTCGTCCGGGAGGAACTGAACCACCGGAGGACACTGCATTATCCGCCGTACAGCAGATTGATCCTGGTGACGTTGTCGCATGAACAACTGCCGCTGCTGCTGCGGATGGCGGAGAATTTTGCCGGCGATCTGCGCGCGAAGTCCCAAAAGCTGGGATGGTATGGCGACCTGGACCGCTTTGCGGCGGAGGCGCTTGATATTCTTGGGCCAGTCGCTTCACCGATTCCGCGCATCAAGAACCGCTACCGGTTCCAGTGCATGGTGAAGTATCGCGGACCGCTCGATGCCGTTCGGCTGGTCCGGGAAACGGCGGCAGCGACGCTCGACAACTTGCGCGATGCATCGCTGCAAATTAGCATCGATGTGGATCCTCAGATGTTGATGTAGGTTCATGCGGGGCAGCGGGGCGATGAGGTTGCACTCTTGTGAATGGTCATTGCCGCTTAGCTTATTGGAAATATCCAACGGGAGTCTCAACGAATCGCTCTAAGGAAGGCCGAGACGGGTTATTTCCAATGAACGATCTCATGAAGAGTAAATGAGTGTACTCGGATTGGAAATTTCAATTTACAAGTGGCATGTGCGGTAAGCGGGTAAGCTATTTTACTGGAATGAAATAAAATCGAGCTAGTTGAGGAACCCCTTTGGCGTTTTTCTAAATAATATATACGAATAACTTCTGGAAAGATGGTGGATATTGTGGCATTGAGAATTATAGTATTGGAACCCGACGAAGTGCTGCACCAGGTGGCGAAGGAAGTCAAAAAAATTACGCCGAATGTGCAAAAACTTTTGACCGATATGGCCGAAACGATGTACGAGGCAGAGGGCGTCGGCCTGGCTGCCCCGCAGATCGGGATTCTCAAACGGGTAATCGTCGTTGACGTCGGTGACGAAAACGGGCTGATCGAGCTGATCAATCCGGAAATCGTCTCCAAAGACGGTGAGCAATTCGGGCCGGAGGGCTGCCTGAGTATTCCGGGATACCGCGGAGATGTGCGCCGTGCGCAAACGGTGACCGTCAAAGGGTTGGATCGCAACGGAAATGAGGTTACATATACCGGATCCGATTTGCTCGCCAGGGCATTTCAGCATGAAATTGACCACTTGAACGGCGTGCTGTATACCGAGATTGCGGAACGCGTATATGAAATTCCCCCTGAGGAAGAAGAGAAGGAGTGATTTCTCCGTGAATATAGTTTTTATGGGAACTCCGGCATTTGCGGTGCCTTCCCTGGAGGCTTTACTGAAGGAAGGCTACCATGTCGTGGGAGTCGTAACCCAGCCGGACCGTCCACAAGGCCGGAAAAAAGTGCTCACCCCAACGCCGGTCAAGGAAGCTGCTTTGAAACATGATTTGCCGGTGCTGCAGCCGCAGCGCTTGCGCGCTCCGGAAGCGGTGGAAGAGCTGGCCGCGCTGAAGCCAGACTTAATCGTGACGGCAGCCTATGGCCAAATTTTGCCGAAAGCGGTTCTTGATCTGCCGAAATACGGATGCTTGAACGTGCACGGTTCCCTGCTGCCGAAATACCGCGGCGGGGCGCCGATTCAGCGTTCGATCATTAACGGGGAACAAGAAACCGGCATTACGCTGATGTATATGGCGGAAGGTCTGGATACGGGCGATATGATCGCCAAATCGGTCATTCCAATTGAAGATGAAGACACGGCAGGCACCATTTTTGAAAAATTAAGCGTCGCCGGAGCCGAGCTTCTTATTCAGGAACTTCCGTTCATTTTGGACGGAAAAGCGGAGCGGATTCCGCAGAATGATGCCGAGTCCTCCTACGCTCCCAATTTGTCCCGTGATGACGAACGGATCGATTGGAGCGCATCGTCACGGGATATTTTCAACCGGGTACGGGGACTCGTCCCTTTTTCGGGCGGATTTACGACTTGGGACGGAGAGGTGTTTAAGGTCTGGTCCGTCGCAAATCCTTCGCAAAGCGGGAAGGGAGCCTCATCCGGACAAGCTCCCGGCACGGTGCTGGATCTGTCTCCTGCGGGTATCGAGGTCAAAACGGGCGATGGCACGGTGCTGTTGACCCGCGTTCAGCCAGCGGGCAAAAAGGCCATGGATGCCTCCGAATTTATCCGCGGCGGCGTGATGAAAAAAGGAACGGTCCTGTTATGAGTGAAAAAAAAGATCACACGGAACGTTTTCAAGGAAAAGGCCGCAATACGGGAGGGAACTCCGGTTCCGTGACAGGCTCCAGTAGTTCTAGCGCCGGCAAAGGAACAGGCTCCGGGAGTGGAAAGTCAAAGCAGGCTAAGCCAACGGCACGGGATACGGCGCTACAGGTGCTGACGGCGGTAGAGCAGGAAGGTGCATACAGCAACCTGCTTTTGAACGGTGCGCTCCAAAAGTCCGGTTTGTCCGGTGCGGATGCCGGTCTTGCGACGGAGCTCGTATACGGGACGATCTCGCGCCTGAATACGATCGATTATTTTTTGGAGGCTTTCGTGGCCAAAGGGATGGCCAAGCTGCAGCCTTGGGTCCGCAACTTGCTGCGGCTTAGTTTTTATCAGTTGTATTATTTGGACCGGATTCCGCCGCACGCGGCGGTCAATGAAGCGGTTAATATTGCGAAACGCCGGGGACATCAAGGAATTTCGGGGATGGTAAACGGCGTGCTGAGAAATGTGCTGCGCCGCAAAGAGGAATTGACGTTACCGGAAAATATGCCGCCGGTAAAACGGATTGCGCTGGAACATTCCCATCCGGATTGGCTCGTTGCCCGCTGGGTGAAACAGTATGGAGAAGAAACCGCGGAGGCGATTTGCCGGGCGAACAATGAACCGCCTTCCGTCAGCGTTCGGGTCAACCGGTCCCGGAACAGCCGCGATGAAATGCTGCAGGCGATGAAAGGGCAGGATCTTGAAGCGGTTCCTTCGCCAATGTCGCAGGACGGCATTCTTGTATTAAGCGGCGGAAATATGGCGTTGACTCCGTGGTACCGGGAAGGTTTGATTTCCGTTCAGGATGAGAGCTCCATGCTGGTTGGTGAAGCGGTGAATCCGGAACCCGGCATGACCGTGCTCGATTGCTGCGCGGCTCCCGGCGGGAAAACCTGCCATGTCGCAGAGTTGATGGGCGGCCGCGGCGAGGTTGTGGCCAATGATATTCATCCCCACAAAGCGAAGCTGATCGAAGATCACGCGAAGCGGCTGGGTCTGGGCAATATCCGCACCTTGTCAGGGGATGCGACAAAGCTAACGGAGGTGTTTGCTCCGGCAACTTTTGACAGGGTGCTGCTTGACGCACCTTGCTCGGGACTCGGCGTTATCCGCCGTAAACCGGATTTAAAATGGGCCAAGACACCGGAAGATATCGCGGAAATCTCTGCGGTACAACGTGAATTGCTGGATACCGTAAGCGGATTGCTCAAGCCGGGCGGGGTGCTTGTTTACAGCACTTGCACGATTGAGAAGGCGGAGAACAGTGAGATGGTTCGCTGGTTTTTGGACCGCCATCCGGAATTCAAACTGGCCGAAGATGAGCCGGAAAGCTGGAGGAATCTTGATGAGGCTAAAGGCCGGGAATCGATCGGGCTGCAAATTTTGCCGCAGGACGCTCATTCGGACGGTTTTTACATCGCACGGCTTGTGAAGCAAGCCTAAGAATAGCTTTTAAATAACGGTTTGAGATACAGCCATTTACGAATTGTATTTAATGGTATATACTGGAATCGGTGAAGCACACCTTTATTTTCGTTAAGCGACGATAAAGGTGTGTTTTTTATTGTTTAAATTTCCTTATATTATCAAAATAGTAATAGAAAAGGAGGTAAAAGTGATGTGATTCACGAATGAGTAGGTATTTAGGACATTTTAAGGAGAGGAAGATTTTTTCATGAAAAAAATGCTGGGATTATTACTTTGCCTTATAGTTTGCGTTGCTTCATTCCAATCAGGACCAGTTGCACGAGCGGCGTCCCCAGATAGGGTTATCGGCAGTCCTAAGCTTGCAGTCTTGGTAGATGGTCGAAAAGTAAAATTTCAGGGGGGCGACCCCGTATCGGAAAATGGGCGCGTACAAGTGCCGCTCCGGGGAATTGGCGAAGCGCTCGGGGCAGAAGTGGATTTCAGTGGAAATACGGTGACTTATACGAAGGAGGCTAAGTCGATTGTCCTGACGCTTGGAAGCAAAGTAGCCGTGGTCGATGGCAACAGCGTAACGATGGATGCCGCTGCTAAAGCGGTAAAAGGACGTACCTACGTTCCACTTCGGTTTGTGAGCGAAAACCTTGGAGAACCGGTGAGCTGGGATCAAGTTGGCAATTGGGTTTGGATCGGGTCGAAGGAGGTGCCGACTTTAGAGGAGGCGGGAATAAAACCACAAGAAATTGAAAGTTTCAAAGACCTGATCGATCCAGTAGCTGGGCTTTATGAAGGAAGAAAAGATGCGTATGTATTTTCATATGATCAACTGCCGTTAAAAATCTGTGATCGGATTCTGTATGACATATGGGAAGTTAAACAAGCAGGAAACGATGGGATTCGAATTAGATATTCATCGGGAAAGACTGCAATCTACTATCTATCGGAGAATATTACAGGCGCGCGTGTTCGGTATGATGTTGAAGGTATGCGGATAAAAAATGCAGACGGATCAATTACTTTAACATACCATGTGGATTCAAGAAGAGATGGTGATTTAATTAAAGATAAAAATTATGAAAATTTTACAATTGATGAAGCCATTTATTTGGGGTTTGTTATATCTTTTGAATCGTTATTCTTCTTGAAAGATCCATTGAAATAAAAAGGAGTACTTAATAATGCGGAAGTTAAAAACTCCGATAAGCTTAATAATTTCGTGCACATTATTATTTTCTAGTATATCTTTTATTTTTATGTCTAATTCGGTATATGCCGCGGGGAGTTTACAAACAACTCAGGATAAAAACAATCCGAATATTTATTACTTTGTTGGGAATTTTAGCCATGATATTTGGAGGAAATCTAACGGTGAGTGGACTTCGGATGGATCTCCTGACACAAGAAAGTCGATGGATTGGAATTATTCATTTGAATTCCCCGGGAGAAAAATCAAAAATGTTGATGTTAGAGCGTTCGACGAAAATGAAAACTTAGCAATTGCTAATATAGGACTAGGATTAACGGGAGCAACACAGGTTTATGAAAATTCGAGATATGGAGAAACTTGGTCGGATAATTTTCTGTTTGTTAGTAAGGATTATACGTCAATAGTTGGGCCAATCAGTGGTAAAAGTACTAGTAAGGTAAGCTTTACAGTTTATACTAATGGATTATTGACCGCACATATAAGTCATAAAGACATAACCGAAGAAGGCGGCGGTGGTTTATCCGACGGCGTAGAAGGACGGCGCTATTTCTTTCCAAACTTACTAATTATCGAACTAGAGCCCGAAACAACTCAAGAAGGCAAAGCCATCATCAAACATTTTACGACCAGTGGACAATCGCTGGATGGTGTTGACGGGTTTAAAGATTACCAGGAAAAACTAGAAGTGGATGAGCCATATAATTTTAAAGCAACTCCGGGGACGGCCAAGTACAAGTATGAATATTACCGAAAGAGTACTCAAAGGGACCCGTCGGGAACAAATCCGCTTTATGGCGAGCCTATGTCGTTTACTTATGACGGAAGTTTTCCGATTTATTATCTTAATCTCTATTACAGCAATGGAGGCGGAAACACCGATCCGCCGACGGGGGGATGTACAGAACCGAGCCCGAGTGGACAAGTCAGGGAAGCTCCGTTGACTTCTCCCGACGTAAGCGCCGTAATCCGAGCCGATTCTCGGGGCAATGAACGCTTTGACGTCCTCGACGGAATACCCACAACGGAAAGCTTGTACGGAAATGTTTTGGCGAATAGCTATCTGTCCAAAAATAAATTCGTGCAAATGAGCGGGAAATGTACATATGAAGTCACTGTAAACCGAGAGTACGAGTTGAAATGGGATCCTGGAAAAAAGGTGCCCAAACCGGATGGTACCGGTGAAATGGATGCGCCTGATCCGCAAACTGCAACGGAGACGCTGACAAAATCATATACGATTGAACGGCCTTATTCCTTCTGGGTGATTGAAAATCTTGAGGTCTATAAGATCGATCAGGCGAAATTGTGGAATTATGCGTTTAATGGCGGCGGCATTACGATCATGCCAAGCGGATATTCGCCGCCGAGTTTTTCTTCTTCAGAGTCAAATGAGTACATACCGCCTGATGTTCCAGACTCTGTGGATGCTCCTAAAGGAAGCAAGACGGGAGGAAAGGAGAAGCCGGATATTTCGAACGAAAATCTGGAGTCTTATGCACAGCAGGCCGTTGAAAAAGTCAAAGTTAAAAACGATACGCTCACTTTTAACGGTTCGACGATCATGAGCGGAGCTCAAACCAGTGAGACCGGACCCGCACCGGGTTCTATACCAATGCCGTCGCTAATTCATCAAAATGTTCTTTATAGCCCCGGAAATATGATTCCTGTCAGTAAGACGAATAAGGGGAGCCAAAGCAGCAGCGGGACGATTTATTACGGTCTAATGAACGGAAATATTCATGGCGGGGCGGATGTGAATTATCCGATCTATGGAATTAATCCGGTGACGGTTCATACACCGGTGGTCATGTATCCGGATGTGTCGGACGATGCGCAGCACAATCAGAAAACGGTGCCGGCCGCCGGACGGTCCGCCGTTATTCTGGATCGGCCGTTTACGGTTTACATCCCGAATAGCGGCCAGCATGCCGATTACAAGGGATACGGTTATAACAGTTATGAAAAATACATAGGCAGCAAGCAGGTTCGTTTTCCTTTTGATGTGTACGATGGGAACAAGGTGACGTTTCATCCGAAGAACACCTGGATTGAAGTCGATAAAGCCATAGAGTCTTTCTCGTACTTTCTTCCGGTATGGGTGGATGAGGGGTTCTATGAGGTGGAGTTTCGCACGATAGCGCATAATGCGCCGGACGGAGCGAGCCAGCAGAACCAGGCAAATTTGGATCTTGCGCATCATATTGCCTACGATAAGGTTCCGGTCGATGTTATCGGGCGGGTGTATGATTTCCGGATTACGGATATCGCCGACTATAACTGGGAGACGGTGTTTCGTACTTCGGTCGGCTCTTCGGTCCCTACGGGAGCGTTTTATTGGGTTGGATTAGACGGGATAGATGGCGCACCTCGTGGAAATATCTCGAGATTCACGCTGCCGATCACTCCCGGCAGTCATCCGGTATATAACAACGCGGTTATCAAGACCGGGTACCATTTCAAGTTTGACTTAAAGACGAAGGGGAATATGTTCGGGCTGGAAGACCGCATCACGATTACGCCTTCGTTTTATTTTGTCAGCGCCAAAGACGGTACACGGAGGGCGGTGGATCTTTATTATCACGCCGGTGACCGCAGCTACGTGAAAATCGGATCGCAGGGAGATAAAGTTCAGCGTTATGTGATTCTGAACGAGCGGCTGCGCAATGTGCCTACGGAGGAGTTGACCGATACGGCCTTGTATAAGTACGACCATGATTTCACATTTGATCAAGTCGCCGGGATCGGACGTGCGCAATATGTACAGAACTACATTTCAAAAATAACCCTGCAAAAAACACCGATTGGCAGGTTAAGCCTGCTAGAGCTGAATCAGCGTATCCGCACCTTGATCGGGCCGAAAAGCGGGATACCGACCGGAGTAGATCCCGCAAGAGTCAATGCCGCCGTGCAGAAATGGTACGGGGAGTACAGTCTGCCCGCCGACCTTTATGCGGTGAGCGTTGGGACGAATGTGGCTGAATATGGCCGAACTCACAATGGACTGAGCAATCAATCGCCGATTTTTTTAAAAGATGGGTATATTGTAGTTAATTTCAATATTGAGACTGTCCGCAACGGAGATGTCGCACATCCCTATTTGCAGTATATTCATGGACCATTGATGAATCAGTGGAATCAGCTCGAAGGATTTGTCCGCCGGGTGAGTGATCCCTATGGCCGTACTTTTGTGCTTATGGACGGAGACGTAGTGTTTTATGAAGCCGCCGGTTCAAGCCGGGATGACTTTCGTTCCATGGTTACGCATTAACGATCTTATCAGTGAGTTGATTTTGAGTTAGAAGCCTCGCGGAAGAGGCCGGAATGCGCTGAAACAAGAGCGTGAGCCGGTCTTTTTTCGTACGGAAATGCGTATTTGGAGCCGCCGACCTGCCCCAGTCTTTAGTGTAATCGCGTTTTATGCTAAAATAGGAAGAATGAATGGAGAAATACAGATAAATTTAAACGAATAGGTGTGTGAAAATGAAACCCTTTATATATGATTTTAGTTTGGAAGAACTGCAACAATGGGCCGTTGAACAAGGTGAACCGGCATTTCGGGGGGGCCAGATTTTTGACTGGCTGTACGTTAAACGGGTTAATTTCTTTGAGGAAATGACGAACCTGTCCAAAAGTATGCGGCAAAAGCTGGACGAGCAGTTTGCGTTTGTAACCCTGAACGAAATTACGAAGTATGAATCCAAAGACGGCACCGTGAAGTTCCTGTTCGGGCTGCATGATGAGCATGCGATCGAGACGGTGATTATGAAGCATAACTACGGCAACAGCATTTGCGTGACGACTCAGGTCGGCTGCAAGGTCGGTTGCACGTTTTGCGCCTCCACTTTGGGAGGTCTCAAACGGAATTTGACGGCGGGTGAAATCGTCGCCCAGGTCGTCCAGGCCCAGAAGATTCTCGATACCCGCGGCGAACGGGTAAGCAGCATCGTTATTATGGGGACCGGCGAACCGTTTGAGAATTATGAAGCCACGATGAAATTTTTGCGGATTATGATCCATGAAAAGGGCTTGAACATCGGACAACGGCATATTACTGTATCAACGAGCGGGATCGTCCCGAACATTTACAAATTCGCCGATGAGGACACGCAGATCAATTTGGCCATTTCGATTCATGCGCCGAACGATGCGTTAAGATCCAAGCTCATGCCGGTAAACCGGCGGTTTCCTTTTGACGATGTGATGGAGTCTTTACGGTATTACATCGCCAAAACAGGCCGGAGAATCACTTTCGAATATGCGCTGATCGGCGGGGTGAACGACCGTCCCGAGCACGCCGAAGAACTGGCCGATGTACTGAAAAGTATGCTCTGCCACGTCAACCTGATTCCGGTCAATCATGTACCGGAGCGCAAGTATGTCAGAACATCCAGAAATGACATCTTTCAATTTCAACGGATTTTGGCGGAAAAAGGGGTCAACGTTACTATCCGCCGGGAGCAAGGCCATGATATTGCTGCGGCCTGTGGACAATTGCGGGCGAAGCACATGGAGTCTGGTACGAGGTGATCGAATTTGATAAAGACGGTTTATGTAAGTGATGTTGGGCGTGTCCGCTCGGTAAATGAGGACAGTTCCTGGGTTGCCCGATTGGAGCAAGGCTATACGCTGGCCATTGTCGCTGACGGCATGGGCGGCCACCAGGCCGGAGACACCGCGAGCCGGTTGGCTGTGGAGACGATCGTGCGGGATCTGCATGATCTCCCTCCGGGCCTTACCGCCGAGGCTTGCGGCGAAAAGCTGAAACAGGCTATTCTGCATGCCAATGATGTCGTTTACCGCGAAGCTTCGGAACATGAAGAGTATCACAACATGGGAACGACAGTGGTAGCTGTACTGCTTGGTGATCAGGAAGGCATGATCGGCCACATCGGCGATAGCCGGGTCTACAAATTCGGCCGTGGCGAGATGGTCCAATTGACAGAGGACCATTCTTTGGTCAATGAGCTGCTCAAAAGCAAGCAGATCAGCGAACAGGAAGCCATCGTGCATCCGCACCGCAACGTAGTTACCCGGGCTCTGGGTACGGATCCGCAAGTCGTTGTCGACTTGTATCCCGTTTCTTTGGAGCCGGGGGAAATATTGCTGCTGTGCAGCGACGGGCTTAGCAATTATGTAACGTTGGAACAGATGACCCAAACGCTAAGCTCGGAGGCTCTCGAGTTGAATGACCGGGCCGACCGTTTGCTTCGGCTTGCCTTGTTAGCCGGGGGCGACGACAATATTACCGTCGCATTACTGGAGCATTGCGGAGAAGACGGGTCTAGCGTAAAGGAGTGGAATTCATGATCGGACACGAATTAGGCGGTCGTTACCAGGTTATCGAGCGAATCGGCGGAGGCGGAATGGCGCTTGTATACAGAGCACAAGACATCCTTTTAAACCGATTCGTAGCTATTAAAGTGCTACGACAGCAATTTGTGAATGACGAGGAGTTTATCCGCCGTTTTCGCCGGGAAGCGCAGTCGGCAGCCTCATTGTCTCATCCTAATATCGTAAGCGTGTATGATGTCGGCCAGGAAGAAGACATTCATTATATTGTCATGGAATATATCGAAGGCCAGAATTTGAACGAAATCATTAAGGAGCGCGCACCATTGCAGGTGGAGGAGTCGATCCGGATCGCCTCGCAAATCGCCGACGCGCTGGATCATGCCCATCAAAATCAGATCATTCACCGTGATATTAAACCTCATAATATTTTAATAGGACGCAACGGACGGGTAAAAGTAACGGATTTCGGTATCGCCCGGGCGGTAACCTCGGCCACGATTACCCAGACGGGTTCGGTTGTAGGCTCGGTCCACTATTTCTCGCCGGAGCACGCCAAGGGCGTAACGACCGGGGAGAAGTCGGATTTGTACTCCCTGGGGATCGTGCTTTACCAAATGCTGACGGGACAACTGCCTTTCCTTGGCGAAAGCCCGATCAGCGTGGCGCTTAAACATTTGCAAGAACATTTTGAGGAGCCGCGGATGGTGAATCCGATGATTCCTCAAAGCGTAGAAAATATTATTTTGAAGTCCATGCGGAAAAATCCCGCCGAACGCTATCAATCGGCCAAGGAAATGCTGCGGGATCTGGAAACCTGCCTTCTGCCGGAAAGACGGCTGGAATCGAAATTGTCTTTTGTCGATGAAGATGATGAAGACAGTACCCGGATCGTTCCGGCGATCAAGCCTCAAGGCAAGGCTGCGGCAGGCGGATCAAAGCTATCGCGGGATGCCCAGGTTCCCGATGATGGAAAGACGGCCCAAAAGTCGTCGGGAAAAGGCAAAGCCGCTCTTTGGATCAGCCTTACGGTGGTCGTGCTGCTGGCTATGCTGGGCGTTGCCTGGTACGTTAACAAGATGGTTACCGTACCCGAAACGAAGGTTCCGAGCGTGCTCAATCTCTCGGAGCAAGAGGCGACCACGAAGCTCACCGAGCTCGGCTTGGTAGTCGGGAACGTCGCGCGGGTGTATAAGGAAGGCGTCAACGAGGGTATCGTTTACGAACAAAGCAAGCCGGAAGGGACGACGGTCAAAGAGGGAGCAACGATCGACTTTACTGTCAGTACCGCCAAGGAGCTCCCTCAGATGATTTCATTGTCCGGTATGACTTACGAGGATGCGGTAGAACAGCTCGTTCAGCATGGGATTGACGAGGACCGGATCAGGAAGACCGAGGACTTCAGCGATGAAGAAATCGGTAAAGTCATCGGGCAAAGCCCCGATGCCAATGCGGAATATGATCCTGCTATGGTGGATGTAGTCTTGAAAGTCAGCAAGGGCCCGGACAGCGTGGAGATGCCGGATCTGGTCGGAAAGACGCTGGATGAAGCCAAAGCGATGCTTGAGGCAGCAGGTATTCCAATCGCCAAGGATGGGATTCAGGAAAAATCAAGCTTCGAAAAGAAAGCCGGCGAAGTTATGGAACAATGGCCGTTCGCACCGAACGATAAAGTACCGGCCGATTCCGAAGGGGTTAGATTGACCGTAAGTTCCGGCTATCCGCCGGAGGCGCTTCAGTTCACGTATGAAATCCCCGTCACTCCTGCCGTCGAAGGCGAAAAGAGCAAGATTCAGCTTACGTACGGGGATGCGCGCGGCGAAAACCTGGATTGGGGCACCAAAACGATCGGCAAACCGCAGTATTTATCGGTCGATCTGATTCTGGCTCCCAACAAGAACGGTTATGTTTCCGTATTGCGCGACGGCGTGCTTATAGAGACGTATCCGGTATCGTACATCGATGCCAAACAGGGAACCGTTCCCGAACTGTCGCTTCCTGAAGAAGAACAGCAGGACGAGGACGTAATGAATTCGAATGAGGAAGAGAATATTCCCGATACGGGCATGATTAATACCGGTTCTCTGGCTAATGCGGAAAAAGCTAGCGGAAAAGGGAACGGTAAAGGAAACAAAGGCAAAGGAAACAATAACCATTAAGGCAGACATACACGAAAGCGAGGCCAAGTAAGTATGCCTGAAGGCTTGATTGTTAAAGCATTAAGCGGATATTACTATGTGAAACCCGACGCAGCGGCATCTGGGGAAACGGTCCAGTGCCGCGGGCGCGGCATTTTCAAGAAAAAGGGCCTGACTCCGTTGGTGGGCGATCGTGTTATATTTACGCCCACCGAAAACGGAGAGGGAACGGTCGAGGAAATTTTGCCGCGGGATACCGAGCTTATTCGTCCGCCGGTAGCAAATGCGAAGCTTGCCGTTTTGCTTTTTTCATTAAAGGAACCGGATTTGAACCTCCAACTGCTGGATAAATTTCTGGTTCATATCGAGCAAGCTGGGCTACGCACTCTAATCTGTCTGACCAAGGAAGATTTGCTGGATGAGGATGAAAGTGACCGGGACGGGGATCTGACCGGTCAGATTAAGGAATTGTATGAAAAAATCGGATATGAAGTGGTCGTAACCAGTTCCCGGACCGGGACCGGAACCGAGGAAGTCAAATCCCGTCTGGCCGGGGAGATTAGCGTCTTCTCCGGTCAATCCGGCGTAGGTAAATCCTCCCTGCTTAACGCCATGCTTCCCGGCTTGACTCTTGAAACGAGCGAAATCAGCATGAAACTTGGCCGGGGCCGCCATACGACCCGTCATGTCGAACTGATTGAATTGGAAAACGGCGGATATGTAGCTGATACGCCGGGGTTTAGTCAGCTTGATTTTCTGGAGCTGGGCGTAGAGGAACTGTCCGCTTGTTTTATAGAATTCCGCCAGTTTGCCGAGGAATGCAAATTCCGCGGCTGCAGCCATCTCCATGAGCCGGGTTGTAAAGTAAGACAGGCGGTGGAAGACGGTGCCATTGCATCGGGTCGTTATGAGCATTACGTGCAGTTCCACGAAGAGATGAAAGAGAAAAAACGGAGGTATTAGCATCATGTCGAATATCTATATCGCACCTTCTATTTTATCTGCGGATTTTGCCAAGCTCGGTGAGGAAGTGGCAGATGTGGAACGCGGTGGAGCCGATTGGCTTCACGTGGACGTCATGGACGGACATTTCGTTCCGAACTTGACCTTCGGACCGCTGGTGATGGGGGCGATCGCCCCGCTGACCAAGCTGCCGCTTGACGTGCACCTGATGATCGAGAAGCCGGAGGAGTATGTGCCTGCCTTCGCCCAGGCTGGAGCGCATGTCATAACCGTGCACGCCGAAGCCTGCGTGCATTTGCACCGCGTTATCCATTTGATCAAGGAGCATGGTGTCAAAGCCGGCGTTGCCATTAATCCGGCTACCCCGGTATCGGCGATCCGTGAAGTCGTCGAGGATTTGGATCTGGTGCTCGTCATGACCGTGAATCCCGGCTTCGGCGGACAAGCTTTTATTCCCGGGACGCTGCGTAAAATTCGCGAGTTGAGTAAATGGAAGACCGAACTTGGCCTGGATCATTTACGCATCGAGGTTGACGGCGGGATTGCCGCTGCCACCGCGCCGCTCGTGGTTGAAGCCGGCGCCGATGTGCTGGTGGCGGGGAACGCCGTATTCGGCCGCCCCGACCGGAGCGCCGCCATTGCCGAAATCAGGGCCAGCCTATAGCACTTTCACGGCAATGAGCTTATTTCTGCTCTTGTCCGTTGGCATAGGGAATCATCGCTTCGCATAGAATGGGTTACATGAGCAGGGTTCTCATGTAGCCTTTTTTTTGTAGTGGAAATACACGGGTAAAGGGCTCGGAACATAGAATATGGGTGAAGGCATGAGAATGATGGGGAGGGTGAACGATGAAATTTTACACATTCAAGCTGCCTAAATTTCTGGGAGGATTCGTTAAGGCCGTATTGAACACGTTCCACAAAAACTAGATCGGACGGACGCCAGGCCAAGTAAGACCCGGAACGAAATGGAAGCACCAAAAAAGCACCTCTATTAGAAAAGGTGCTTTTTGTCTATATGCTTATTTGAGTCTTATACACGGGTCAGTTTACCGGATTTCAAAGCCCGAGTGCTGACGTATACGCGTTTTGGTTTACCGTCAACCAAGATCCGAACTTTTTGCACGTTTACGCCCCAAGAACGGCGGTTGCGATTGTTAGCATGGGAAACATGGTTACCGCTGCTAGGCTTTTTACCTGTTACATAACATTTGCGAGACATTCATTACACCTCCTGTTCCAATACACCTGTCTTGAAAATAACAGCTTATTAGCAAGTTCACAGTTATTGTTCAAGCCGGCCATAAATGCCGGTCGATTTCCCGGCCTGATACTTAAGGACAGGGAAAACCGCATAAAACAATACTTAAATATAATATCATAGTAAAAAAAGCCCCGTCAACCGATCGTCAAACATTATTTCTGTCAGCATGCCCATCTTTTATTTATTTCTCTTTATTCTTATAGTACAATATTGTTTAGTCCATAATAATTTCAAGGGAGGAGTGAGTGCAGGCGTGGCTATACAATTGGATACCGAATATGGACACATCGATATCTCGGAAGAAGCGATAGCGGTTATCGCCGGATCGGCCGCCATGGAATGTTATGGACTGGTGGGAATGGCAAGCCGAAAGCAGTTTAAAGACGGCATCGCCGAATTGCTTGGGCGCGAAAATCTGGCCCGGGGTGTTGAAGTGAACCTTGATAATAACCGATTGGCAATTTATCTTTATATTATAGTCAGTTATGGCACGAAAATTTCCGAGGTCGCACACAACATACAGCAAAAAGTAAAATACGTGTTAAGTGAAGTCGTTGGACTCGATGTCGCCGAGGTTGGCGTCGTGGTTCAAGGCGTACGTGTATCAAGCTAGGAAGGGGAATTCTCTTGAGTAAGCGTTCTATAAATGGAACAGATTTTACCGCCATGGTACTTGCCGGGGCGGAACGGCTGGGACAACATGCCGAGCATGTCAATTCTTTGAATGTGTTTCCGGTTCCCGACGGAGATACCGGCACAAATATGAATTTGACGATGACGGCCGGTGTAACCGAGCTGAAAAACAACGGATCAGGCGGCGTAGGCAGCCGGGCAGGCGTTCTGTCCAAAGGGCTGCTGATGGGCGCACGGGGGAACTCGGGGGTTATTTTGTCCCAGTTGTTCCGTGGATTTGGCCGTTATGCGTCATCCTATGAGGAATTAAATACGGTTCAGTTTGCGGCAGCCCTGCAAAGCGGTGTTGATACCGCATATAAAGCGGTCGTCAAACCGGTGGAAGGAACGATCCTTACGGTGGCGAAAGAAGCCGCCAAACATGCGGTCTTTTACGCCAGAAGAACCAATGATATTACGGAACTTATGACCGAAGTACTGGCTAAAGCCAAAGAAGCCCTTGCCAGTACCCCGGAGCTTCTGCCTGTCCTGAAACAAGTCGGCGTCGTGGATTCCGGCGGTCAGGGACTGGTTTATATTTACGAGGGTTTTTACGAGCAATTGACAGGCAAAGTACAGGCTAACGTACCGGTTCAAGGTCAATCCGCAGCACCGGCAGCTACCGTCACTCCGCCTAGAGTTACCCCTGCGGCATTCGATACCGTACATCCTGTTTCGGCACAGGCAAAGCTTGAAACCGAAGACATCGAGTTTTTGTATGATATGGAATTTTTTATTAATCGTAAGCTTGGTGAAGGCCCAAACTCGAACTTTGACGAGGATCAATTCCGGAAAGCGCTGTCACTTAATGGAGATTCCATTATTGTAATCGCTGACGATGAAGTGATTAAAGTGCATGTCCATTCCAAAGCGCCGGGCGAGGTTTTGAATCTTGCGCTACGCTTTGGCGAAATTACGCAAATTCATATTTTAAATATGCGTGAGCAGCATCGCGATTTGCTCACGGCCGGCATGGACGCGGCTCCGATGCCGGAATTGTTCGCCGAGATTCCGGCGGAACCGGTTCGCCCGAGTGATCCGGCCAAGCTTCCGGCCGATGAAATGGCTCCTTACGGATTTATCGCCGTGGCTTCGGGCCAAGGGATTTCCGATATCTTCAAAAGCCTCGGCGTCGACGTCGTTTTGTCCGGCGGACAGACGATGAACCCGAGCACGGAGGATTTCGTGAAGGCGATCCATTCGATTTCGGCCGAGCATATTTTCGTGCTCCCGAACAATTCCAATATTGTACTTGCGGCCCAACAGGCGCGCGATCTTCTTGAAGGGGAACGCAGCGTGACGGTGATTCCGAGCAAGAGCATCCCGCAAGGGATTGCGGCGGCATTCGCGTTCCAGGAAGAAGAGAGCGCGGACAGCAATACGGATAGCATGATGAATGCCGTGCAGCACGTAAAGACCGGACAAGTTACCTATGCCGTCCGGGATACGGTATTCGACGATCTGGAAATCACGGCCGGACACTATATCGGCATTGCGGACTCCAAAATCGTAAGCACGGAAGAAGGACTGCTGGAAACGAGCCAAGGACTGCTGTCCAAAATGCTTGCCGGCGGAGACGAGATCGTAACGATCCTGGTAGGCGAAGAAGCGTCCCCGGACATTACCGAATCGCTTACAGCCTGGATTCATGAGGTTTATCCTGACGCCGAGGTGGAAGTTCACGAAGGCGGTCAGCCGATCTACTATTATTTGTTCTCGGTTGAATCCTAGTGAAAGATGAAAGGATGGGGATCTCTTTGAAGCAGGCAATTATCGTTGCCGACAGTACGGCAGATGTCCCGAAGGATATGGTTGCGGAATACGGGATTCATATCGTTCCTATGCGGCTTGCATTTGGTGAGGATTCATTTGTGGAAGGCATCGACATTACCGTCGAGGAGTTTTATGACAAACTGACCAAATCCAAGGAGTTGCCGACGACTTCACAAACCTCTCCATCCCAGTATGTTGAGGTGTACCGGAATTTGATGCAGGAGCACCCTGGCACTCCGATCGTGTCCATTCATATTTCCTCAGGCATGAGCGGTACGTATCAATCGGCTCTGCTTGCGAAAAGTATGTTGGAGGAAGATGAAGGAGTGGATGTCGATATTACGGTCATCGACTCACTATGTGCTACTTACGGATTTGGCCTTCAGGTCGTTTTAGCCGCCAGAATGGCTAAGCAGGGCATTTCTCCCGCAGAAATCAAAGCCGAAGTGGAGCGTGTCGGCAAAGAGCGTAAGCTCTACTTTTTGGTGGATGTCTTGGATTATTTGCAAAAAGGCGGCCGGATCAGAAAATCGGCTGCGATTGTCGGCTCCCTTCTGAATATCAAGCCGATTCTGTCGGTGGATCAGGAGGGCGTTATCTACCCGGTCGACAAAGTAAGAGGCCAGAAGAAGGCCGTCTCCAAAGTCATCGAGTTGTTCTTAAACGATTTGGGAGACCGGAAGGATATAAACATTGCGGTTTGCGACGCCGTCAATCCGGAGGGCGCCGAGGAAATGATTCGCCTGATGGCGGAACATTTCACTTTGCATGAGGTGGTCCGCACCAGTATCGGTGCCGTCGTCGGCACTCATGTCGGGCCAGGTACGGTTGCTGTTTTTGTGTGGCCGGCTTAAAAGTGAGGGATTATCATTATGGATTTGAATGATATACCGGTAAGGCAAGTCAGCGGCGTGAGCGCTCTTAAAGCAGGAGAGCTTCACGCCTTTGGCGTCTTTACGGTGAACGATTTAATTGAATATTATCCGTTTCGTTACGAGGATTACCGGCTTCGCTCTTTGACTGAAGCCAAGGACGGGGACAAGATCACCGTACAGGCCAAAATCATGGGCGTTCCCGTGCTCCAGCGGTACGGCAAGAAGTCCAGGTTAACCTGCAAAATGGTAGCCGAGGACTGGATGTTTACGGCAACGTGGTTTAACCGCCACTTTTTGCGGGAGGAGTTAACCGCCGGCCGCGAAATTATTCTAACGGGAAAATGGGACATGCGACGGAGTCAGCTGACGGTGTCGGAATCGGAGTTTCCCGACAAAGGGACACTACGCAGCGGCAGCCTCCAGCCCGTCTACTCGGTGGGCGGCAAGATCACGCAGGCCTGGATCCGCAAGACGATTGGGCAGGCTTTGTTGCAGTACGGCGAAATGATCCCGGAGAATTTGCCTCCGGAACTGTTGCGCGAGTATGATCTGATGCCGCGCCGCCGCGCGATCCAGCGGATTCATCAGCCTCAGGACAGTGAGGAAGGGCAGCTTGCGCGCCGCCGGATGGTGTACGAGGAGCTTTTTCTGTTCCAACTCAAGCTGCAGGCGTACCGGGCGATGAATCACGAGCGGATGGATGGCGTGCAGCATGAGGTGGAGAACGCAATCATTCGCGAGTTTGTGCGCAGCCTTCCGTTCGAGCTGACCGATGCGCAGAAGAAGGTCGAGCTGGAGATTTTGCAGGATATGCGCTCTCCTTATTGCATGAACCGGCTGCTGCAGGGGGATGTCGGCTCCGGCAAAACGGTCATCGCCGCCATCGCCTTGTTCGCGGCCGTAAAATCCGGACATCAGGGTGCGTTCATGGTGCCGACCGAGATTTTGGCCGAGCAGCATGTCCGTTCTTTGACGAAGCTGTTCGAGCCCTTCGGTATTACCGTCGGCCTGCTTACGGGCAGCGTAACAGGGCGGCGGCGCAAGGATTTGCTTGCTTCGCTGCAGATGGGGATGACGGATATCATCGTCGGCACCCATGCGCTGATTCAGGAAGATGTCTTCTTCCGGTCGCTCAGCCTGGTCGTTACGGACGAGCAGCACCGGTTCGGGGTGAACCAGCGCAGCATTTTGCGGCGCAAAGGCTTTAATCCCGACGTGCTGACGATGACGGCGACGCCGATTCCGCGCACGCTCGCGATTACGGCATTCGGCGACATGGATGTGTCGACGTTGTCGGAACGGCCGAAGGGGCGTAAGCCGATCTCGACCTATTGGGTCAAACACGGGATGATGGACCGGGTACTCGGCTTCATTTCCCGCGAAATTTCACTGGGACGGCAGGCTTACCTGATCTGTCCGCTGATCGAAGAGTCGGACAAGCTCGATGTGCAAAATGCGATCGACCTGTATGTCGGGATGCAGCAGGCTTTCCCGGATTTCAAGGTCGGCCTGCTGCATGGGCGCATGACGTCGGCGGAGAAGGACGAGGTGATGCGTGCGTTTTACGACAACGAGGTACAGTTGCTCGTTTCAACGACGGTCGTCGAGGTCGGCGTCGACGTGCCGAACGCGACGCTGATGATCGTCATGGACGCCGACCGCTTTGGTCTGTCGCAGCTGCATCAGCTGCGCGGCCGGGTAGGCCGGGGGGAGCACGCATCTTACTGCGTGCTGATCGCCGATCCGAAGTCGGAGGTCGGTCAGGAGCGGATGAAGGTCATGACCGACACGGACGACGGCTTCGAAGTGGCCCGCCGGGACCTGGAGCTGCGCGGTCCCGGGGATTTCTTCGGCACCAAGCAGAGCGGGGTGCCGGAATTTCGAATCGCGGACATGGTCAGCGATTTCAAGGTGTTGGAGGCGGCGCGGGACGACGCCGCCCGGCTGGTGGGCGACCCGTCCTTCTGGACGTCGCCGCAGTACGCGCCGCTGCGGTACTATTTGCAGCGGGAGCAGATTTTGCAGGGCGAGCTGATCGATTAGATGATTGGCTTGAAATTGTTTTCTTTCTATTATAATAGGAAGAAACTTTTCACTATAATATAGAAGGAAATGGCGGCCGGAACGGCCGCCATTTTTTGCGTTATACTATAGGACCTCAACGAGAAAATAATAATCGGCTTGGCCTTGGTCCATAAACCACTCGCAGTGAATGTTGTACAAGTACTTTCCTTTAGTTTTAGGGACGAAATACGGGTCATCATTTCCATCTTTGCTTGTGTTTGTTAGCGTGAATTCCTTGATTCCTTGAGGCGCCTCTGTTTTGATCTCCGAGCCGGCGGGAACGGCGGTTGCTGTCAACTCAGGGATAGAGGCGTCTACGCTCACACAACGGCTCTCACTTCCCAATGGAGGCGAGCACCAGCTATAGCCCCCTCTAACTACCTCAATGGGATTACCTTCAATGGTAATTGCCGGCAAAGGCGGCGTTTCTTCCTTCACCCACTTTGAACGCAGGGCCTGATGAAGGGCGGACTGGTCTTCTAAATCGTGGTTTCGGCCACCGATGATATAACCAACGCAGAATGTGAATGTACATGTTAATACTGTTAATGCTATCCATGAAATGAGCCTCTTTTTTCTCATGCGTTTTCCCCTTCCTATTTGTCCTTACCTCTTTGACGGATCAATTCCCGTTATTGTTCCATTGGCTGGCAGGCGGATTTTGAAGAAAGGATGGTGTTTTTTGCACTATGGACGTGCCCCGGGTCATATATTAGAGAGAAGGCCTAAAGAACGGGAGGTGTGGACATCTTTGAGTTATCATCAATATGGAATCAGTCCGCAGCTGGTGGAGCGGGTTAAATTAAAAATGAAAAATCCGGCTACCAAGGAACGCGTCAAAAAGCTGGTGGAGGGGTTGACCAAAACCGATCTTCAAGATCGCGTGAAGGTACGGCGGCTGGTCAAATCGGCGACTGCCTTGCTGAATGAACGGTTGACCGGGGTGCAGGAAGAGCAGATCGTCCAGTTTGTCATTGCGCAAAAAATCGATCCGAAGAGCACGCTTCACTTAATCAAGCTGTGGGGAATGTTCCGCTAAACGGAACGAACTTGTTGTTTATTGCCGGTCTAATTCGGGCAAAATCGGTCAGCCGGAAATTTTCCGGCTGACTTTTCGTGTACGCGGATTTTAGATGGATTTTACGCATCTAATTTAGCTCCAACGGAGACAGGGGAAAGTATAACTGGAAAAAATACATTTATTTCGCTTGGTTATTGCTGGGAGACGGGTTTCCGCCAAATTAACGGCATGTTTTCCAGTAAGTTGGTCTCAAATTGACTAAATTGTTGAAATTAACGGCATGTTTTCCAGTTAAATTTTTGCGGACTTTAGAGTGAGCTACAGGGAATATTGTTAAAGAAATGTAAAGGTACAGCGGATGTAAAATTGAGATTAAGGGCAGTAATAATTTGTGTAAAACCTGAGGGTTATAAAGGGATCTTCCCCTAGGTGATACGCCTATTTTACGCTGAATTAATAATCCCGGGACAATTGGGCTTGCATTTATGGGAATACTGTTGTATTTTTAAATTGACATGATAGTAGGTCAATATAAAAATGCAAATTAGGAGGCAGATGATGACTCCGCGGACCAAAGAACAGAACGAACAAATTCGTATCCGGCGAATGGCCCAAATTTTAAAGGCTGCGGCGGATGTGTACCTGGATAAAGGTATGCTGATGGAGATTAGGGATGTAGCCGCCGAAGCGGGTCTGGGTTACGGAACCGTATACCACTACTATAAAAATAAAGCCGATGTACTGCACGATTTGCTGGCGCAAGCGATGAACCGGGCCGAGGAGGTATTGCGATTACCATCCGCGACAGTGGGGGTACCGGCGGCAAATACAGCGGACATCCCGGCAGATGCGGGTGGAGTAAGTGTTGCTTCAGCGTTCCCGGCAGGAACTTCCGGAAACGGCGGGGGCATCGCGGCGATTTCCGCCGTGGCGACTGAAGCGCGGGTTGTTGCTGCGGAAAAATCCGGGTCGGGGCCAGCGCAGGATCAGGATGATCTGCGAGAGCTGGCCGGAAGGCTGCTGGAGTCCTGGAGTGGCGACCATGCTTTCTATTTGGCTTGCCAACTCGGCGGCGATCAATTTCGGGCGCTGCCCGAGGAGCAGGCGGCTCGGCTTACATCCGCTTATCGCGAGCAGGTACTCCTCCCGCTGTCCCGCCTGATAAATCCGGACGGCAACGGAGGAAGCGGGATGTCCGGCCAACTCGGCCCGCCCGGGCCATCCGATCAACCCGGCCATGCTAGGCCCGCCGACGCCTCCGGGCATTCCGGGTCTCCGGTCCCCGGGTCCGAACGCCGGGCGGAATGGCTGCTCGCGGCATTGACGGGATGCGCGTTGGCGTCGATCCGGCGCGGAATGCTGCGTAGTGAGGCCGGACAGATCGTACAGTTTTTATTTTAACAAGACCGGTTTGCCGGCATAATTTGATTATAGAGTGGAGCGAAGCATAGATGATTATTTTGAAATCACCAAGGGAAATCGAAGAAATGAAGACGGCCAATCAGGTCGTCGCCGACTGTCACCGTGAGGTTGCCAAGCTGATTCAGCCAGGCATCAGCACGCTGGAAATTAACAATTTTGTCGCCAAGCATATCATCAAATTGGGCGGGAAACAGTTTACCAAAGGATATAACGGATTTCCTGCCGAAACCTGTGCTTCGGTCAATGATGTGGTAGCCCATGGATTTCCTTCTTCCAAACCGCTGCAGGACGGTGATTTGCTAAAGCTGGATATCGTTGCGGAATACGGCGGATGGTTCGGTGATTCATGCTGGTGTTATACGATAGGGACCCCTAGTCCTGACGTGGAAAAATTGCTTAAAGTCACGAAGGAATGCCTGGAGCTCGGCATCGCCCAAGCGGTTCCGGGTAATCGGCTCGGAGATATCACCTCGGCAATTCAGAAGCATGCGGAATCCAACGGTTACTCCGTCGTTCGTGATCTTCTCGCGCACGGGATCGGCAGAACGCTGCATGAAGAACCGAGCTATGAGCACATTGGCGTGGCGGGGAAAGGGATTCGGCTGAAGGAAGGCATGGTGTTTACGATTGAGCCGATGATCAACGAGGGCACCTTCCGCATTTCCATCGACGAGGACGGTTGGACGGCCAGAACGGCGGACGGCAAGCTGTCGGCCCAGTTCGAACATACGATTGCATTGACGACGGATGGACCGCTCATCCTGACGGCCCAGTAAGAGCCGGGCAAGAAAACGCAACTGCGGGGATACAGCAAACTGCAGGGCTGCCAAACTGAATTTTGCAAACGGTCGAGACGAAAGTCTTGACCGTTTTTTTTGCATGGGCCCCTTTTTCGCACAGTGATTTTTCATTATCCAGCAATAACCTGTTGTCAAAGCGAATATTTGTTCGTATTATGAATATAATAAGAACAAACGTTCTGTGTTTAATCTCCAACCGGTTGCTCCTTATGCAAAATTGCGGTTTCGCAAAGAAACAACATAATACTGGAATGCCCGGCATTCTAGGAACCTTTTCGGCTCCCGCAAAACAAGGGGCTAGGGGTAACGACAGGAGCATAAAGAAATCTGATTATGCTTCTTTTTCAGGATAAGGTTTATGGAGGGGTCACCTATGTCGAAACGGATTTTTTTAATCGATGGACAGTCTTTTTATGCCTCGGTGGAGAAGGCTGCCCACCCTGAGTACCGCGATAAGCCAGTGGCTGTAGGAGACCCTGTCAGGCTGAACGGCATTGTTCTGGCGGCATGTCCAATCGCCAAATCCCGAGGCGTAACGACCGCCTCGCGGGTCGGGGAAGCGTTGGCCAAATGCCCGGAGCTGATTGTCATCCGGCCCAGAATGCGCACTTATATCCAGATTTCGCTCTTGATCACGGAAATTTTTGAATCTTACACCGACCTTGTAGAGCCTTTTAGCATCGACGAGCAATTTTTGGATGTTACGGGTTCTCAGGCTTATTTTGGTTCCCCGTATGAAATGGCCAAAAGGATTCAGAACCATGTTCTATTATCGACGGGCGTCTGGACGAGAGTGGGAATCGGCCCTACAAAGGTGCTGGCCAAAATGGCGACCGATAATTATGCCAAAAAAATGCCCGAAGGCATATTTGAGCTTTCTTTTGAGAATCTGGAATCCACGCTGTGGAAGCTTCCCGTGCACCAAATGTTTATGGTCGCCTCCGCGATGACCCGTCATTTTACCCGGATGGGCCTATCCTGCATCGGAGATATCGCGCGCATGGAGCTCCCTGAGTTCAAGCAGCGGATGCGGCGAGAAATGGGCAAACAGAGCGATATCCAGGCCGAGTATTACTGGCAAACCGCGCGCGGGATCGATCCAAGCCCCGTCGTGTCGGGCATCCGTCATCAATTGAAGTCGGTCAGCCATGGCAAGGCGCTTCGTTGGAAGCTGTATCAAAGGCTCCAGGACATCGAAATCGTCCTCCTCGAGCTGGTGGTGGAGGTATGCCGGCGCACAAGGCGCCACCATTTCCTCGGTTCGGTCGTTTCCGTTTCGGTGGCTGAGACGGACGGGACGCGTTCTTCTTCCTTCAGCCGGCAGATCACGCTGCCGGAACCTACGGCTCTGACCCATGAAGTGGCCACTGCCGTACAGAAGCTGTTCAAGAAATATTGGAGTGGACTGCCTGTCAGCCGTTTAAGCGTCGCCTTGTCCCAGTTAACCGACGACAGCATGATTCAGCTTACTTTGTTTGACAATCGATCCCGTGCTTACGATAAAGAGCGGGCCATCGACAGCATTAAAGACCGGTACGGGAGCGACGCCATCATCCACGCTTCTTCGTTGATGGAAACCGGCGTTGCGCGGGAAAGAGCCGGGCAAATCGGGGGGCACTACAAATGAGCAAGCTTGACGGAAACGACCGTTGGAAATCCAAAATGCTGCTGACGGAGCATGCCGAGAAATACGAGGAGCAGCACCGCTTCAATGAGAGCAGGATCATTACTTCGGAAGAACGCAGTATTCTCCGCGACTATATTTTGTTGCCGCATATGGAGAAAATGGTTCAAAAGAGCATTTCCGACATCGAGTATTCCAACAATATTCTCAAACGCCTGCATCTCATGGTGAACCAGTACGTTCTGAATCGGATCATCAGGGATTCCTACAAGCTGCGACGCGAACTAAAACAGCGAAACATTAAAATCCTCAGCGAGGAGCAAGCGGATCTCGTAGTCTATTATCGTTATTTTTGCCGGGGATACGAGGAACGGTTCGGCATGACCCGGGATGTGATGCGATCGGAGATCAGTCTGCGGCTGACGAAGTATATGTCCGAATTGGGAACGTTGCTCAAGGAACACGCCAAAGAAACCGAAATGAAAGGCAAGTCCTGACCAAGAACAGCTTAATGGCTGTTCTTTTTTTTGGAAATTTACCCTCCCGATTTGGGGAATTAGTCACCGATTTGGGCCGAAAAGCCATCATCCAAAGAGGAAGGAACACTCCAGCAAGTAACCAATGGGCCTAGTCTGGGACCACAGTATGTTTTTTGTCACATTGGATGTAATATCCAAATCGGCGAAAAACTGCGCGGTTAAGCGATTTTCTAACATGACTTTGGTATCAATTCTGTAACCTTTATGGAAAAGGGTGTAAAAAAAGAGCGAAACTTCGAATTCCTTCGTGCGTCTAATAAGGGCAATAGGCGCAAACACCGCATTCCTTGAAAATAATCTGTTGGAAACCTCGCATGGAATGCATGGGTTTTCACAGGTTTTTTCATGAAGTCGGTGTATATGGCGAGGTAGGCTTCTCATTCCCTTTTTATGGAAAAATGTACTGATAAGGATGACAGGTCCTGGAAAGGGCCCAGAAACAAAACACTTCCATTAGCCTAGTTACATTATAGGTTCACTTGGTTAATGATAGAAGTAATTTGAGGAGTGGAGGTGTGAGGGGCCGTACTGATGATCGCCTGCATACAAAAAGATTAGCGAGGTGAAAAAATTAAAGACCGATGACAACATTAGCGCGAAAAAAACTGGCTATTTGGATTGGACTCGGAGCAGCCCTGATCGCCGGAGGAGTTTTTCTGGTAACACTGATTCTGCCTCCGTCTCACATTAGCTTCGCGACCTCCGATGGCGCAGAGATCAAATTCCAAACCTCGGGTGACCGATTCATGGAATATGAGGGTGACGGGGTCTGGAATGAGATGTTCGTAAAAGGAGTGAATTTAGGCGCGACGGTTCCCGGACATTTTCCGGGGGAGTTCCCGCTTACGGAAGACGATTATCTACGCTGGTTTAAACAGATCGACGAGATGGGAGCCAACGTGATTCGTATTTACACGGTGCACAATCCGGTATTTTATAAGTCGCTGGTTAAATACAATCGGGACAAGGGAGAAAATCCGCTGTACTTCATGCAAGGGATTTGGTCTCCCGAAGAACAGCTGATCGAACTGAAGGACGCCTACAATCCGGGAATTAAACAAAAATTCCACAAGGAAATTGAAAAGGCGGTCAAAGCGGTGTACGGCGATTTGAAGGCCGGAGCCGTTCAAGGAGAATCGGGAGGGAAATATACCGCCAACGCGGGACCTTATCTGATGGGCTGGCACATCGGCACCGAATGGGATCCCGAAATGGTCGACAACACGAACAAAGTGCATGCAGGAACGGAGCCGTATCAAGGCAAGCACTTTGCGGCCACCGCAGAAGCGAGCCCGTTCGAAAGCTGGCTGGCGGAGCTGGTTGACCAGACGGCCACGCAGGAACGGGCCTACGGTTGGGAGCATCCGATCACGTTCACGAACTGGGTGACTACCGACGTGCTGGAGCATCCCGGCGAACCGCTCTTCGAAGAAGATATGGCGAGCGTCGATGCCACCCATATCCAGCCGGTGGACTGGGAAGCAGGGTATTTTGCCGCGTATCATGTGTATCCTTATTACCCGGATTTCTTTCATCTGGACAAAACGCTGGAAAGTATCCCGGATGGGAATAACGATTACAACACGTACAAAGCTTACTTGAAAAAGCTGAAGGCCTATTACAAAGATATTCCGGTCATGGTGACGGAATACGGGGTTCCTTCTTCGCTCGGCGTATCCCACCTCGGCCGAGGCGGCCGCAACCAGGGCGGACACAGCGAGCAGGAACAAGGGGAGATCGACGTATCGCTCACCCGGGACATCTACGACGAAGGCTACGCGGGAGCGATCCTGTTCATGTGGCAGGATGAATGGTTCAAGAAGACGTGGAATACGATGCGTTTCGAGATTCCGGAGGATCGCCGTTCCTACTGGCTGAACGTGCTGACGAACGAGAAGCTGTTCGGCATTCTCTCCATGGGGCCGGGCAAGGAAGATCAAATTACGATCGACGGCAAGCTGGAGGATTGGGGTGCTTTAGCCGAAGGAGAAGTAAAGTCGTGGGACAATCCTTCGCCCGGCATGAAGCAGCTGCGCGTCACGCATGATGAAGCTTATGTTTATGTGGGGCTCACGCTGGACGAGCCGTTCGATCCGGCCAAGCGGGAAATCTATCTTGGCAGCGATATTCTGTCCGGCGGAGATCAGCCCAAGACCGAGCTTCCCGGCAAGACGCTGAGCGACGGGCTGGAAAATCTGATCGTGATCGGCAGCGACGAGGAAACGCAGGTTAAAGTGGCGCCTACGTATGATTTTCACCGCCGTCTGTACGGTCAGTACGGTTACTGGATGCTTGACGAGCAAACCGAGGAGCAGAAGGTTCAGTTTCAACCGTGGAAGCTGGCTGTCAGCTTGACGATGACGCCGCCGGATACCCGGTTCGCCCAACCGTTTAAGGATATGACGGTCGGAAAATTGGTACGGGGGACATCGGACCGGGAAAGCGAGAATTTCAACTCGCTGACTTCATGGCAATACAGCGGCAATGAGGTAGAGCTGCGCATTCCATGGATGCTGCTGGGATTTGCCGATCCAAGTTCGCTGCAGGTGATCGATTACGGACCGCTGAAAAAAGACCGCAGCTTCACTACCGAAAAAACGTCGGGAATCACGTTTATTCCGTGGATGGTCGACCGCGGCAGCGGCGATGTATCCTGGCCCGGCGATACCGGTACGCTGGATCTGACAACCCAGCCGAAATACACCTGGTCTCCATGGGAGACCGTCAAGTATACCGAGCACCTGAAGGCGGGCTATTATGCTTTGAAGGATTACTATGCAAGCTTGCCGGATCATAGATAGATCCGTTCGCGGTAATCTTGTCCGATAATGGGACGCTTTTGTGCAAGTATCAGGGAGGAGGAAATTTTCTTTATGGACTCGCATCTTACCGTGGCAATTTATTTTATTTATATTTGCCTCGGGTTGATTGGGGCAGGAGTGGTGCTGCTGTTCTGGTTTAGAATCAGGGCACTCGGCATCGCAAAGAAAACACAGATATATCTGCAAAAACATCAGGACTATTTCGTATTTGTTCAGACGCATTTGAACGGAGCTGCCGAATTGCAGCTGCCGCCGGGTAAACTGACGAAACTGGAACGGCGGGTGATTCAGCAGAAGCTGATTGAATGGATCGAACAATTTAAGGGCGATCTTCGCGACAAGCTGGTCAAGCTGTGTCATGACGCAGGCTTTGTGCGCGACGACATCAAATTATTGGAAAGCTTGTTCTACGGCCGGCGGATTTCGGCGGCGTACCGCCTCGGCGGTATGCGGGCGGCGGAAGCCGTGCCGAGAATGCTGCTGATGATGGAGAAGCAGAAGTACAGTCCGCTCACGATCGTCATCGCCCGCGCCATCGCCAAGAGCGCAGAACGCGGCGATCAGCTCAAGGAAATGTTGCACCATCTGCTCCGGCACGGCAAGCCGATTCACAACATGGCCGCCGATATCGTTATGGAGACAGGGCTGGATGCAAGCCGCTTGCTGCTGAAATTGCTGGAAGACGAGAATCCGGACTTCGTGAAGGTGGCGCTCGTCGCCATGTGGGGACAGGCTGTGCCCGAGGTCGTTCCTGCGCTCGACCGGCTGGTCGGCGCGGAAGAGGAAGATGTACGGGCGGAAGCCGTGAAGCTGTATTTAAGTTCCAATCCCGTGCTGAAGGACGAAACGATCACGGAATTGATGGCCAACCCGGACTCCGAAATCCGGGCGGAGGTGGCCAAGACGCTGGGGAATATGCATGCGGCCGGAAGTATCCCGCTGCTGCGCACAGCTTTGAAAGACCAGAACTGGCGGGTGCGCAACAATAGTGCCGAAAGTCTGGCGAAGCTGGGCGACACGGGATTTGAAGTGCTGTGCCAGGTGGCCAAGCACGGCTCCGGGATCGAGCGGGAAACCGCCCTGCACCATATCGAGAAGACGATGCTCGAGGAGAGCGAACACCAAAAGCTCGATCAGATGGTGGCGTACAACAAAAAGAAGCTCCTGTACGAACGGTATTTCGGAGTTTCCGAAAGCAAGCCGGTTCGACAGGTCGCAGCGGTCGGAGGGGATTACACTGCTTAGGGATATTTTGCTCATTTACGGCCTGTTTGCGACTTACTATGTAATGAGCGTAAATGTAATTTATTTTTCGATTATGACATTTTCATTCCGAAATATTTTGACGATTTTCCGCCGGGCCGCTTACTCCAAGTTCAACACGCTGTCCGGTTCGGAGCTAGTCCCGTCAATCTCGCTATTGGTTCCGGCTTACAACGAGGAAGTGACGGTCATCGAGAACGTAAAATGTTTGCTGACGCTGAATTATCCGACCTATGAGGTCATCGTAATCAATGATGGCTCGAGCGACGATACGCTTGGCGTGCTAAGAAAGGAATTCGGACTGGAACCGTTGCCGAATCCGGAAATGAGAAACTCGATCGACTGCCAACCGATTAATTCGGTTTACTACAATCCTCAGTATCCGCATCTGTATGTAATAGATAAACCAAACGGCGGTAAGGCGGATTCGCTGAATGCGGGAATCAACCTGTCGCATTATCCGCTCATTTCTTCGATCGATGCGGATTCGTTGCTCGAGAAAGACGCATTGATTCGAATGGCCCGCATGTATATGGAAAATCCGGAAGAAACCGTCGCGATCGGCGGAGACGTGCGGATTGCCAACGGCTGCGTCATCGAAAACGGTGCGGTCAAGGAAATATCGCTGCCGCGCAAAATGTGGCCGATGTTTCAGGCTGTCGAGTATCTTAAGGCATTCCTCGGCGGACGGATCGGCTGGAGTTCGATCAACGGGTTGATCATCGTTTCGGGTGCCTTCGGCTTGTTCCGCAAAGACTACGTGATCGCGGTCGGCGGCTATCGGGGAGGTTACCCCGGCGAAGATATGAACATCATCATCAAGCTGCACCGTTATATGCTGGAGAACAAGCTGAAATACCGGATCGCATTTTGTCCGGAAGCGGTATGCTGGACGCAAGCGCCGGATTCGTACCGCATTCTGTCCAATCAGCGTAAACGCTGGGGCCGCGGAAATCTGAAAAATATGATCGAGAACTACGATATGGCTTTTAATCCGAAGTACAAAGTGATGGGGATGCTCACGATGCCTTATAACATTATTTTTGAGGCGCTGAACCCTTACTTTAAAATTACAGGGCTGCTCGCCCTGATTGGATATACAATGCTCGATATGACACATTGGCGGGTGCTGGCGGTATTCTGGCTGATCAATTTCCTCAGCGGTTATTTGCTCAGCATCGGGGCGCTGCTTCTGGAAGAGATCGCATTCAAACGGTTCAGCAAAATATCCGATCTGGCCCGCATGATGTTCTATTCTGCGTTTAAATTTTTCGGATATGCCCAACTTGGCGGGCTATGGCGCATTCAGGGGCATATTCAATATTTGCGTAACAACAACTCCTGGGGAACGATGACCCGGCAAAGTTGGCAAGAGAAAAGCAGTGACGCCAAATCGGCTTAAACTGGTTCTCGATTTGCTGACGGGAAGGGAGTTGATAGGCAGGAATACGGCCAAACCTATGGCCGAATATATTTTAACCATAATTGAGGAAGGCGGGATAAATGATGCCGAATACGACATTGCAAAGTCAGCGGGAACAGTCCAGCGTATATCTGGATATTGAGCAAAGCGTGAGGGAAACGACATTTGAAACCAGCGGGGTTCTGTTCATTTCTTGTGCAGGCGGACCATCCTATTTGGAAACGCAAGTGCGTGGCATCTTGGAATCCCAACCGGGTTTGACTTATAAGATTTGGAGCGGAGAAGAACCGGGAAGCCTGTTCGTTCTTCTGCCGGGCCAAAGCCTGGACGCCGTGCATTTTCAAGGGTTGCTGCTAAAGCAGCGGCTGCAGGAAATCATCGCCGATTTTGATCCGCGGATGACCCTTGCCAGTTTTCAAGGGCAGGAGCTTACGCAGCAGGTGCTCATACAGATGGAAGACTCCGTCATGCACCAGGCCTCGGGCGAAATTCATATTTTTACAAAAGACGATATCCAGACTACGCGGAGCCGCATCCTGATCGTCGAAGGGGACTCTACGGTACGCGAGTTTTTGGAAATTCGCCTGCAAATGCAAGGCTATGAAACTACGGTGGCCGACAACGGACTCTCCGCCCTGGAATTGATCGAGTCCTGGAAACCCGATCTGGTGCTTACGGAACTTAATCTGTACGGCATTGACGGCCTTCCTTATATTCACCATATTCAACGGCTTGATGTGGATACGGTCCCGAAAATCGTAGTTTTAACGGAGCAGCGGGTGGAGCAGACGATCAGCCTGTGCTTCCAAAACGGAGTTGACGATTACATTACCAAGCCGTTCTCGCCGGTCGAACTGGATGCCCGGATTCGCCGTTGCATTCACTAATTCACGATAAAAAATACACCTATACAGATAAAACGGAGGTTGGAGCAGTGAATAAACAATATCGGACTTTACTAGAAGCCATCGAATCGAAAAACGCAGTGTTGGGAGTGGTAGGCCTTGGATATGTAGGTCTGCCGCTGGCCGTGGAAATGGTGAAACAGGGATTTAAGGTCGTGGGTATCGATCTCGATGTCTCCAAAATTGACAGAATTCAACGCGGCGATTCCTATATTCACGATATTTCCAACGAAACCTTGGCCGAAGTAATGAGTTCCGGACGGTTCAAGCCAACGACGGATTATGCTTCCTTGCGTGAGATTGACGCGATCAGCATCTGTGTTCCGACCCCGCTCAGCGAGAATCAGGATCCGGATACTTCCTATATCGTGACGGTTGTGGAGCAGATTAAACGTTATATGAAAAAAGGAATCCTGATTACCCTGGAGAGTACGACTTACCCGGGAACGACGGAAGAGTTGATCCAGCGGGAACTGGAGAGACTCGGCCATACCGTCGGGGAAGACTTCTTCCTTTGCTTCTCCCCGGAACGGGTGGATCCGTCAAACACCAAATTCAATACGTTTAATACGCCGAAAGTAATCGGGGGAACGACGGAATCCTGCTTGGCTCTCGGCAATGCGCTTTACAGCAAATATGTCGAGACCGTCGTTCCGGTCAGCACGCCGAAGGTGGCGGAAATGTCCAAATTGCTGGAAAATACGTTCCGCAGCGTCAATATCGCCTTTATCAATGAAATGGCAATGATGTGCGACCGGATGGGCATCGACATCTGGGAAGTCATCGATGCGGCGAAGACGAAACCGTTCGGTTTCATGCCGTTTTATCCGGGACCGGGAATCGGTGGACACTGCATTCCGCTGGATCCGATGTACTTGTCCTGGAAAGCGAAAGGTTTCCGCTTTTACAGCCAGTTTATCGAGTTGGCGCAATCGACGAACGATAACATGCCTTACTATGTAGTCAACAAAACCTCCAAGATTTTGAATGAATATGCCAAGTCGATCAAGAAATCGAACATTCTTATTTTGGGCATGGCCTATAAACCGGATATCAGCGATCTGCGCGAATCGCCGGCTTTGGAAGTGTACGAACTTTACAAAGACAGCGGTGCAGCCGTGGAATATTACGATCCTTTCGCAACGAGCTTCCGTGACAAAAATGGAGTTACCGTGCAAAGCGTGGAGTACGATCTGGACAAATTCAAATCGTATGATTGCATCGTGCTCGTGACGAATCACAGCAATCTCGACTACGGAGCCATCGCTCATTTAGGCGTGCCGATCGTCGATACGCGCAATGCGTTCCGGGATTTCCGGCAGCCGCATATTTACAAGATCGGCCATTCGGTACAGCATGTGGAACAGCAAGACGAGGCGCTGATCGTAGGCTAAGAATCCGAAAGAATGGGAGGCGACGAATGAAGATCTGGAATATTCGGGTAGGGCGCAAGAAGCAGCTTTTCATCCTGTGCGGAGGAATAGCTCTGTTTCTTCTGCTTCTCGTCATCCGTCCTTCCTCCTCCGAAGCCAAGGCAACCTGGCTTTGGAACACGAAGTTGATCCAGCAGCATAGTGAAGATATCGTTGCTTTTGCCAAAAAGCAGAGAGTAAAGATCATCTTTTTGCAAATCGGCGGAGACGTAAAGGAGGAGAGCTACCGGAATTTTGTCCGGACCGCTTCCTCCTCGGGCATTGAGGTGCATGCGTTAAACGGAAAGCCGGAATGGGCGCTGCGCGAACACCGGCAGGAAGCCGACGATTTTCTCGATTGGGTAGAAAAATACAATGCCGAATCTCAGCCGGAAGAAAGATTCGGCGGGGTCCAATTCGATGTGGAGCCCTATCTGCTTGATGATTGGGAGAAGCGCCAGGCTTCTATCGTCAAAGAGTGGGTAGAGAACATCCATCGTTGGATCGAGGCGGGAAAAGACGGCGGCATCGAGGTTGGCGCTGCGGTTCCTTTTTGGCTGGACGGCATCGACTATCCCGGCGCGGACAAGAAAATTCCGCTGAACCGGTGGATGGTCGATAAATTCGATTATGTCGCCATCATGGCATACCGCGATGAAGCGGGCAGAATTTATACCGCGGCCAAGGCGACCCTGGAGGAAGGGGATCGTCAGAACAAGGACGTTTGGGTCGGCGTAGAATTGGGCAAGAGCAAGGAAGGCCCCGGCGTGTCATTTCACGGTAAATCATTTCATGTTTTGACCGGGGAAATGAATAAGCTTGTAAGGCTGGTCAAGGGGCACTCTTCCTTTGCGGGGATTGCGATTCACAGCTATGAGCCATGGCGTGACAAATTGAGTCAGTGGGAACAATCGCTAAAAAAATAAGCACAGATCCAATACCCCCGGCAGGAAAGCCCGGGGGTATTGCTGGTAATGTACGGCCAGAACCGATATTTGGAGCTGATTTAGAAGTTAGCTTCTTTTTTTGCTATAATGATAGGTAACAATGTAGTGTATATGGGGAATGGAGCGATAAAATGATATTGCACAAAGGAGAAATTCTGTTCCGTCAGGGAGACGACGGCAAGTTCTTATATCATATTAAGAGCGGCCTGTTTAAAGTAACCCGACTGCATGAGAACGGAAATATGGTATTATTTAATATTTTGTACCCCGGCGAGACGGTTCCTCACCATTCCTTGATATCACCAAAGGAGACGCACGGTACGGCGATCGCGCTGGTGCGCAGCGAAGTAGAGAGTATTCCTGCGCAAGAGTGGTACCGGGAGTTGCAGGAAGACCCGAAGAAGCCGCTGGAAGTAGCGAGACTGCTGCAGGAGAAAGTACGGTTCATGCAGGAACGGCTGGATCATTTGACGGTCGGCACGCCGGCGGAGCGGTTGGAACTGCTGACAAAATGGCTGGGCCAGCATGCGCATGGATTGCCGTTGACGGAATATTTGACCCAGGAAGAAATCGGTCAGTTGATCGGTGTCCGGCGAGAAACGGTCAATCGCTTGCTGCGCCATCACTAAGGGAAAGAAACCCCCAAAGCGGTTCCGCATTTCATGTTGCGGATGGTTTGGGGGTTCTTATTTTTAATCAGGCTGCGAAATGAGGTTCCCTACAGGCTGTCCGCAGGACCGAAAAATTCAAAATGAATGCGGTCTTCCGGTACGCCCCATTCTTTAAGTGCCCCGTTGATAGCCCGCATGAACGGCAAAGGACCGCAGAAATAGAATTCGGCTTCCGGAAGAGCGACCGATTTAAGCCAAGGAAGGTCGATGAAGCCGGACTTGTCGCAGCTTTCTCCGGCAGCCGGTGATTCGTAGACATGGTAGGAGCGGAGTCTGTCGCCATGATCGCGCGTAAGCTGATCGATATGTGCCTTCATGGCGTGATGGCTTCCGCAGCGTGCAGCATGAATATACACGACATCGCGGTTGGCATGTTCCTCCAGCAGCGTTTCCAGCATGCTGACCATCGGAGTAAGACCTACGCCCCCGCTAAGCAGGACTACCGGATTTTGTTTGCTTTGATCCAGAGTAAAGTCGCCCGCCGGTGCACTGATTTCAAGGATATCCCCTTCATTGATTTCTTGGTGCAAATAAGAGGATACTACTCCTGCCGGGTTGTCATTTATGGCGTCTTCCCGCTTCACGGTAATCCGGTAATAGGGATGACCCGGGGCAGCCGATAAACTGTAATGGCGGAGATGGGTGAATTCCTGGCCTGCCGGTTTGACGCGGACGGTAATATATTGTCCAGGCTTGTAGGAGGCGATTTCGCCGCCATCTTCCGGTTTCAAATAGAAAGACGTAATGACCTTGCTCTCTTTGACCTTGCGTTCGACCGCGAAACGGCGGAAACCGCGCCATCCGCCCTTTTGCCGCTCGGCTTCCTGATACATCTCCGCTTCCACGCTAATAAACACATCGGCTATAACGCCGTAAGCCTGGGCCCATGCATCGATAATTTCATCGGTTGCTGCTTCTCCGAGCACAGTTTTGATCGCCGCCAACAGATTTTCGCCGACGATCGGATAATGCTCCGGCAAAATCCCGAGCGCGCGGTGCTTTTGGGCAATGCCTTTGACGACCGGCAGGATCTCTTCCAAACGGTCGATATGGGCGGCCGCCGCGTAAACCGCATTGGCCAATGCCGCCGGCTGTTTGCCTTGCCGCTGGTTGGCGTGGTTAAAAATATTAAGCAATTCAGGGTGGTTTCTAAACATCATTTGATAGAATTGTTTTGTAATGGTTTGTCCATGTACTTCAAGTACCGGAACTGTTGATTTGATCACTTCAATCGTCTTTGCATCTAACACGATCGATACCTTCTTTCTTCGAAATAATCGATTACTTAACTAGTATAGGCGGCTGCAATTCGTCGCAATTGTGACCAACGTCACACTGAAATCCTCCGAATTGTGAATTCTTAATTTATTGCAATGAAAAATATCACAATTTTGCCGACAATTTATTATTTGCAGTTCCAAGCTGTTTAGTCATTATTCTTTCTGTGTTATAATAAGAATAGACAAAAACAGAAAGGATCAGGATACCATGTGTCCCCGAAGGACGAATCCCCAAAGGACGATTTGGAAACGTTGTGATCTCTCTTACACTTAGCTTATTTCGTGGAGCGTCGGTTTATGGCCAACAACCCTACGAAAGAAGCGTGCTAGCATGCGAAGGATGAAGCCCTCAAGGACTTTCTTCTTTTACGTAGGGAATGATGGCCGTAAGGTCAACAAAACTACGATAAGAGGGATTCCTAATGAGGAAGAAGACAGATTGGAAAGTTGACGGCAGGCAATTATTGACGATGTTGTTCGGTTCATTTTTATTGGCATTTACGTATTATCACATCAATTTTCAGAATGGATTGTCGGAAGGCGGTTTTGTGGGGCTAGCACTCCTGGGCAAATATTTGTTTGATTTGCCTCCGGCGCTTTCGATGATCGTGTTGGATGTTCCGATTTTTATTGTGGCCCTATTTTTGAAAGGCCGGAAGTTTATTGTGAATACGCTGGTTGCTTCGATGGCGTTCTCGGTATTTTACGAATTGTGCGAGCAGTTCTCGCCGTTGTCGATGAATCTGGGCGCCAATCTGCCGCTTGCGGCACTGTTGTCGGGACTGCTTACCGGATTCGGGGCGGGTCTCGTCATCCGAACGGGCGGAGCGACAGGCGGAGATGATATTTTGTCGATGATGATAAGTCAGTGGTCCGGCATTAAAATCGGAACGGTGTTCATCATGATGGATGCGGTCGTACTGATGGTCTCATTGCTCTATTTGCCTCTAAAAGAAACGTTGTTTACCATTATGGCGGTGTTGATCGCCGGGAAAATGATTACCTGGACCGTTACTTACGGCCGGAGAGAAGTGGCACCACGCAAGATTGCTTACGGAATGAAAAAGAAAACAGCTCGAGCCTGAGGCTTGAGCTGTTTTTTTTGTTGTAAACTTAAGCGCTTGGATGGATTTAGGCTAATCTTTGTCTTTCGGGTGGTTCTTGTCCCATTCCTCGGCCTTGGCCGTGCCGATGGCAATGGCGCGCCCTTCCTCGTAGCCATCGTCAAGCAGGGCATTGGCGATTTCAACCGCCTTATTCCGGACCCGGGGTTCCAAGTTCTTCATGGACGGCGGGTAATCATTTTTATTCCAGGGCATGACGGTATCCTCCTTGCCGGTAATTATATCTTGTCATTACCCCGATTTAGAGCTAAGAAACTTTTGTCTAGGATCGCCATGAACCCTGCTGTTTGCGAATCAGCACAATTTGTCCGGCATGATAGGCGTCATGCAGTAGCCAGCGGGACAATTCCTCACCTAGCTTCACGTCGCTGGATTTGCTGGAATAAGGAGCCTGCAAATCGCTTTCCTTCAGTCCGGAAATGGCCTGGTGAAGCTCATACGCGGTCCGTTCGGTTTCGGCCAAGGTCGCGATCCAGCCCTCGACGCCCGCAGGATGCTCCAGATTGGAAAACGTCTCTTCGTTGCTCTGAACTCCAGGAACGGAAGGAAGATTTTTAAGCCGGTTGAGAATCCGCTTGTTATAGTAATTGATATGGTTCACGGTTTCACGGATCGAATTGCCCCCTCCGGGAGGAGTCCATTCGGCTTGTTCGGCGGTAACGCTTTGAAGGGCTACGGAAAGGGGGACAATCCATTCTTCACGATCCCAGGTATTGTCTTTTTGAATTGACAGCAAATCCACGGAAGTGATGTCCATTTTTTTCATCTCCTTTGGTAGATGGTAACTGGTTAAATCTGCTTTTAGAGGTTACAATGAAATTGTAGCACATTAAAGGTTAGGATGTAACCACTTATTTTACGTATAGATAGTTACATGTTTTTTTGGAGGTCATGGACGTGGAGACGCTGTGGAGCGATTTTCTGAATAGTGAGTGGCACGACTGGAAGGGGAGCGGGTATTCCGAAGATCGGCTCGGCCAAGAAAAATGGCAAACCTACTATTTAAATCAATGGCAATTGAAAGCGCAGGTGCCGGCTGATGATGAAACGGTCGGCATCATGCGGGAGTTTCGGAGCCGCTTGCATGATATGTCGGTGCGTTGTGCCGCTGGCGGCGCAGTAACCGCAGAGGATGTGGAGGATCTTAACTGTATTCTGGATTTGGGACCCGTGAAGCGGAAGGTGAAGGTGGAAGCCGGAGAACTCGGCATCAGTCTGGTTCCGGTACGGGAGGACTGGCAGCAGGTGATGGCGGAAGTGGCTGCCGGTTTTTTACGGAGTATTGTCGAAGGGGAAGGCGGCCGGATTCGCATCTGCGATAATCCTGATTGCCGATGGGTTTTCTATGATGATACCCGTAACCGGACCAAAAAATATTGCGATGACAAAATGTGCGGTAATCTGATGAAGGTGCGCCGTTTTCGGGCAAAAAAGAAGCAGGAACAGAACCTGACGCCAGACTCCGAACAGGACAAGTAGGCCTGAAGATCCCCATAAGAATAGAAAATGCGCCCCTGCCACAAATTATGCCGGCAGCGGCGCATTTTTCTATCTAACAATAGCTTGAATGCTATAAACCTTACTGGAACAAATATTTATACTCTCCGTAGCCTTCCTTTTCGAGGTCTTCTTTCGGTACGAAGCGAAGAGCGGCAGAGTTAATGCAGTAGCGGAGTCCGGTAGGTTCGGGTCCATCGTCGAACACATGGCCCAGATGGGAATTGCCCTCCCGGCTGCGGACTTCCGTGCGGATCATGAAATGGCTGGTATCGGTTTTCTCTTTGATGCTGTAATCGCGCAGGGGGCGGGTAAAGCTGGGCCAGCCGCATCCGGCATCGTATTTGTCGCGCGAGCTGAACAGCGGCTCCCCCGATACGATGTCAACATAGATGCCGTCCCCCGTATGATCCCAGTATTCACCGGTAAACGGTCGCTCTGTGGCATTGTTTTGCGTGACTTCATACTGAATCGGTGTCAGCTTTATTTTGAGTTCCTCCGGATTCGCCGGACCGGACCAGTGGCGCTCGATAAAGTCTTCCCGGCCCGAGCCTTTGCGGTAGCGCTTGTAATGGGCGGGGTTCTTTTTATGATATCCCTGATGGTATTCTTCAGCTTCATAAAACCGGGCCGCAGGTAAAATCTGCGTAGCAATCGGCTTATCGAACCGGCCGCTCTCCGCAAGCTCTTTCTTTGACTGTTCCGCTTCTAACCGCTGCTGCTCATTATGATAAAAGATGGCCGTCCGATAGGATTCACCCCGGTCATAAAATTGTCCGCCTTCATCAGTCGGATCGATTTGCTGCCAGAATAGCTCCAGCAGCTTTCTGTAAGGAAAGAGCGCTGGGTCAAAGGTAATTTGTACGGCTTCATAGTGACCGGTCCCTCCGGCGCATACTTGCTCGTAAGTCGGATTATCCGTTATTCCGCCGGTGTAGCCCGAGAGTATCCCATGGATTCCGGGGAGCTCTTCAAAAGGTGACACCATGCACCAGAAACATCCTCCGGCAAAGGTGGCAAGTTCCAGGTCCGTAGCTTGCGATGAATTCATGCTGATCCCTCCGTTTCGATTTGCGGATAGTATTGCAGGTGTTATTCCGGCTTCCATTATATCGCTTTTCTCGCGAAAGCCAAAACCGGCGGTCTGATTTTCGCGCCTTCTCTTTCTGTAAACCCGCAAAACGAGCAATAGAAACAACCCGTAAAGCACAGTTATTCCTAAAGCCGTCCATGGACTGCTCAGCAGGGAGGCACCCAAAAAAGCATACAAAAAAACGCCGGGCAACTTGCCGATGACGGAAGCCGAAAGGTAGACATAAAAGGGAATGCCGTAAGCCCCCGCATAAATATTGACCGGTGTCTGCGGCAGTACGGGGATCAGTTTGCAGACGACGATCGCTTCAAAAGGGCGTTGGTGTATCGCTTGGGTCACCCGCTCCAGGGGCTTGAACCGGGCGGCCCAGTTTCGTGCGGAGTCGCGGAACCCGTACGCGGAACCCCAGTAAAATAAGGCTCCGGCAAGAGTGGAGCCGATCAAGGTAACGATGCCGCCGCCTAAAGCGCCCATTACGTACCCTGCCGCAGCAATGACGATCCGATAGGGCATTAGAGGGAAGACAGCCAGCAGGGTAGAAAGTGCAAGCAGGCTCCAAACGGGGGGATCGCCGGTAATCCATCCCATCAGCGCGTCCCTGTACATGTAAGCTATGATAAAAGCTGCGGCATAAACCGCAAGGGCTGTCCATTTTTTCATGATGACTCCTTTCCGTTCTCTTTATCATACCAAATAAAATGTAAGAAATGAGTCTCTCATAAGCTTTCGCCTTCACTAACGGTCCTATGAAAAATCTAGCGTTATCAGTTGGTTCATGCTATAATAACCTCAAATTAAACATGCATGGTTCCCAAAGGGGAGTAGCTAGTTACGATAAAGTCGTCATTACGGGATCATACCCCGGTTTTATCGGCAACCTTAAGTTGTTAGCGAGACCTTTGCCCGGCGATTATTGGGTGAAGGTCTCTTTGATGCGTAAATACGCCAAAGCCCAATATGAGCAGTGGCGTATTTTTTTTTGCGCCAAAAACCAAAGTATGTATAGGACAGAAAGGGGAGAGAACATGGATTTTTTTAGCGTCGAATTTTGGGGTGCCTTGCTATCCATTATTCTGATCGATCTCGTGCTTGCCGGAGACAATGCAATCGTAATCGGGCTTGCAGCGAGAAATGTGCAGAAGGCGGATCAGAAAAAAGTTATTTTGTGGGGAACCCTCGGAGCCATCATCGTTCGTGTCATTATGACGCTGCTTGTACTGCAACTGCTCACAATTCCGGGTCTTCGTCTCGTGGGGGGGCTCGCACTACTCTGGATCGCTTACAAACTGCTTACCGAAGAGAAAAATCATGACATTAATGCAGGGAACCAGATGTGGGCGGCCATTCGCACGATTATTATCGCTGACACGATGATGGGGCTGGACAATGTCCTGGCCGTAGCCGGCGCTGCGCATGGGGATTTCCTGCTCGTTGTTGTCGGACTTGCCGTATCCGTACCGATTATGGTTTGGGGCAGCACGATGATTCTGAAGCTTACGGAACGGTTTCCAATCGTCATTACGATCGGAGCGGCCGTACTCGCTTGGACCGCCGCGAAAATGCTGGTCGAGGAGCCGTTGATCCATGACTGGTTCGCAAATGGATTCATTAAGTACGGATTTGAAATCATAGCTATTATTGCAGTGGTTGCCATCGGCACACAAATGAAAAAGAAAAAAGAGCATAAGCGCAAAATCGAACAGACGCTGAAGCATGGCAATCAGCCGACATAAGAGCAAAAAGTTAACGCCGCCGTATCCCCCGTAAAGGATGGATATGGCGGCGTTTTGCGTTGATGTCGATTATGGCGTGAAAAACGTATTCTCAGGTACCGTCTGTGTTTCGGGCTGTTTGGCGAAATTGCTTCGGCGACATGCCGTATCGCTTGCGAAACACCCTGTGAAAGTAATTGTAGCTGGGAAATCCGGAACTTTCGGCTACATGCTCTAACGTCAGCGGGCTAAAAATGATCCGTTCGCGGGCCATATTTAACCTGACCTCGAGCGTGTATTGAATAATGCTGGTATCAAAAGCTTCTTTAAACAGATGAACTGCGCGCGAAACGCTAATTCCGACGTGGGAGGCGGCGTCTTCCAGCTTGAAAGGGGAGGCGGCGTTTTCCTCGATATAAGTTTTGATGCGATGGGCAAGATAGGTTGGGAAGGCAGGCAGCGGTTGCTGCAGCAGATTCCGGTCGATATCCATGCAAAGGATCTTAAGGTAGTATTCCGCAATTTCAGGCGTCGGATTGGAAATCCGCTGTTGTTCGAGCATAATTTGCCGAAAAGCGCCGACAATGCCCTCGGAGAGTGGAACTTTGATTTTTTTGGGACGGACATGTTTCTTCCACCAGGCATCTACCCATTCTCCGGCCAAAAAAATATGATAATCTCCGCTGTTGACCGCAGTCTCGCCAAGCGGGGTGGGCTCGGCTTCGATTTTGAGTTCGTAAGACTCACCCGGTTCAACAAGCAGCAGATCGCCGGGTTCCAGGAGCTCCAGCCGTCCGGACAGACGAGCGCGGCAGCGGCCTGCAGTCTGGAGCCGAATCAGATGGCTTTCAAGTCCGTCGGGCTGGTAACTGTGGAACGGCTTTCGGTGCACCGAATAACCGGCTAGCAATATTTGCAGGTTTAGATGATCCATAAAGGGCGTACTCCTGTGCTTCTCTAAAAATAATGACCAGATTGTTCATGTTCCAATCATATTATTCATTTTACATTAACGCAATTTGAAATACCATGTAGGAGAGTCGACATACACCAATATCGCTTCGGGAGGAGTGATGAGAATGACAAAAATGAAAGTAGGAATTATCGGTTGCGGCAATATCAGCCCTGCCTATTTAAGGAACCTAGAGAATAGCGACGTAATTAAAATCCATGCCCTTGCGGATTTATTGCCGGAGAAGGCGAAGGAGCGGGCTCGGGAATTCGGGATTGCAAACGTATGCACGGTGGAGGAGATGCTGATGCATCCCGAAATCGGGATCATTCTGAACCTGACGATCCCCGCGTCCCATGCCTCCATTAATATGAGCGCGCTCGGCAGCGGAAAGCATGTCTATGTAGAAAAACCGTTGTCGATTTCGCTCGCGGATGCGAAAGCAACGCTGGATATGGCATCGGCCAATCAACTTCGCGTCGGCTGTGCTCCGGATACGTTCCTGGGTGCCGGGATCGAGACAGCCCGCCGGGCTATCAGAGAAGGATTCATAGGCAAGCCGGTGGCTGCAACCGCTTTTATGATGGGAGCGGGCCCGGAAGGCTGGCATCCGAATCCCGAGTTTTTCTATGCCGAAGGTGGAGGACCGATGTTTGATATGGGTCCGTATTATCTGACGGCGCTCGTGAATCTGCTGGGTCCGGTCACGCACATCAGCGCAACGGTCGCAAGTCCGCTTCCGGAGCGGACCATCGGATCGGGACCACGGGCCTTCGAAACCATACCGGTACGGACGGCAACGCATTACAGCGGCACGCTTAGCTTTGCCGGAGGTGCCGTCGGCACGATGGTGACAAGCTTTGACATTGTGGGCGGCAGCAGCCTGCCCTGGATCGAGATCTACGGAACCGAAGGAAGTCTGTCGCTTCCGGATCCGAACTATTTCGACGGTGATGTCAAGATCCGCCGTTCCGGTTCGGAACAGTGGGAGACACTTCCGCCGGTGTTCATGTCCGGACCGAATGAACGCGGAAGAGGGCTTGAAGATATGGCGAGAGCAATCTCAGCGGGTCATGAGCACCGTGCGAACGGAATGGTGGCCTATCATGTGCTGGAAGCAATGCATGCCTTCGAGCGTTCCTCCCGGGAAGGCAGTCGTATCGAACTTGTCAGCGCAACCCGGCTTCAGTTCAATGAAGACGGACATTTGGTTCAGGCTAACGCACTTGTTTAAATGGATAGGCAAATACAGCAACTATATAATTTGTACAAATAAAATATTGAGGTGATTCCAAATGGTACAAGTTGGTTTGCAACTTTATACGGTTCGTGATGCGATGGAACGCGATTTTGAAGGCACGCTTCGCAAAGTGGCCGAACTCGGGTATCAAGGCGTGGAGTTTGCCGGCTTTTTCGGACGAACTCCTGAGCAAGTTAAGGAGATTTTGAGTGAAACCGGATTGGCCGTATTGGGGGCACATACTCCGTATGTCCGATTGCGCGATGCGCTGGAAGAAGAAATCGCGTTCAACAAGGCGATCGGCAACCGCTATCTCGTATTTCCGTTCTTGGAGGAAGCGGACCGGAGCCGCTGGGACGAAGTTATCGAGGATATAAAAGCGATCGGTAAGCGCATTGCCGAGGAAGGCCTGGTACTTTGCTATCATAACCATGAGTTCGAACTGCTCCAAAAGCTGGGAGAAGAAACCGTGCTTGATGCTATTTTTTCACGGGTCCCTGCCGAGCATCTTCAAGTGGAGCTGGATTCCTGCTGGGTCAACTTTGCCGGATTGGATCCGCTGGAGTACATTTCCAAATACCGCAACCGCCTTCCGCTGCTGCATCTGAAAGATATGGTCACCAAAAACGACGGTTCGCCTGAAACGGTGGAACTCGGTAAAGGGGAAGTTGACGTAAAAGCGATAGCGGATGCCGCGATCGCCAACGGAGCGGAATGGCTCGTAGTGGAACAGGATTATTGTGCCAACGAACCATTGGATAGCATCGCAACTAGCATGGACTGGGTTCGTAATTACGCAAAAAACGGAGGAAAAATCAATGTCTAAAACATTAAAAGTCGCAATTATCGGTTGCGGGGGTATCGCTAACGGAAAACATTTGCCGAGTCTTGCCAAACAGCCTGAGGTGGAAATGGTCGCATTTTGCGATATTGTTGAAGAGCGTGCGGTCAAAGCAGCCGCGGAATACGGAGCCGAAGGCGCAAAGGTGTACAGCGATTTCCGCAAACTGCTGGCGGAAAGTGACGTTGAAGTGGTACATGTCTGCACGCCGAACGACTCCCATGCCGAAATTACCGTAGCGTCGCTGGAATCCGGAAGACACGTCATGTGCGAGAAGCCGATGGCCAAAACGGCTGAGCAGGCGCGTCAAATGTTGGATGCCGCCAAGCGCACCGGCAAAAAGCTTAGCATCGCCTATCAGAACCGGTTCCGCAGCGATAGCTTGTACTTGAAGCAGCTGTGCGAAAACGGCGAGCTTGGCGACATTTACTTCGGCAAGGCGCTGGCACTGAGACGCCGGGCGGTGCCGACCTGGGGCGTGTTTCTCGATGAAGAGAAGCAAGGCGGCGGGCCGTTGATCGATATCGGAACCCATGCGCTCGATTTGACGTTATGGCTCATGGATAATTACGAGCCGAAAAGCGTTACCGGATCGGTATTCCATAAGCTGGGCGGCCGTGCCAACGCGGCTAACGCATTCGGACCGTGGGATCCTGAGCAATTTAAGGTGGAAGATTCCGCTTTCGGCTTCATTACTATGAAGAACGGTGCGACGATCGCCCTGGAATCCAGCTGGGCGCTTAACGTCCTGGACTTCGGCGAAGCCAGAACGTTGCTGTGCGGCACGGAAGGCGGAGCGGATATGAACGACGGGCTGCGTCTGAACGGCGAAAAACTGAGCCGGTTGTACGAAACGAAGGTCGACTTCGGCTCCGGCGGCGTGGCCTTCTTCGAGGGCGAGCAGGAAACCGACGCCGTCCGTGAAGCCAGAGCCTGGGTCGAAGCCGTCCTTGAAGATAAGGAACCGCTAGTGAAACCGGAGCAGGCTCTCGTCGTGACCGAAATCCTTGAAGCGATTTATGAGTCGGCCAAAACCGGCAAAACCGTTTATTTTGATTAATACCGGCAATTTGTACTTTATAATAGATTAGGAATATAAAAGTCATTTTCAGGAGGTATGAACATGAAACTGGGTGTTTTTCTTGTATTGTTCGGAGGACGTCCTCTGGAGGAAGCGCTGGATCTGGTAGCATCCCAAGGCTTAAAGGCGGTAGAGATCGGCACTGGCGGCCATCCCGGCAATTCGCACTGCAATCCCGATGAACTGCTGGAAAATAAAGCGGCTCGCGATCATTTCAAAAAAGCGGTTGAATCGAGAGGGTTGACCATTAGTGCGCTCAGCTGCCACGGCAACCCGCTGCATCCGCAAAAAGCGATCGCCAAGGAATTCCATGATGTTTATGTGAAGACAGTCCAATTGGCCGAGCTTTTGGAAGTGCCTGTTGTAAATACTTTTTCAGGCTGCCCGGGGGATCATGAGGACGCGAAGTATCCGAACTGGCCGGTGGCTCCGTGGCCGAATGATTTTAAGGAAGTTTTGGACTGGCAATGGGAAAATAAGATCATTCCGTATTGGACGGAATGGGGCAAATATGCCGCGGATCATCATGTGAAAATCGGGCTGGAGCTGCATGGCGGATTTTCCGTGCACACGCCGGCGACACTGCTTCGCTTGCGCGAAGCAGCCGGTGAAGTAATCGGTGCCAACCTGGATCCAAGCCATATGTGGTGGCAGGGAATCGATCCGGTTCAAGCGATCTCCATTCTCGGCCGGGCGGGTGCGATTCATCATTTCCACGCCAAGGATACGACGATCGATCCGGTGAACGTTCACCGTTACGGGATCACGGATATGCAGCCTTATACAGCGATGCTTGACCGGGCTTGGCAGTTCCGGACGGTGGGCTACGGCCATGATCTCAAAACCTGGGCGGACATTATCAGCGCATTGCGTCTGTACGGCTATGATTACGTCGTCAGTATCGAGCATGAAGACGGGTTGATGTCCACGGAAGAAGGTTTTACCAAAGCGGTCCGGAATCTCCAACAGGTTCTGATCGAAGATTCCGCTACGGATATGTGGTGGGTATAAGTTGATCTGAAGCGAAATATACTTAGCATTAGCGGCTGCCGCCGAGGCAGCCGTTTTTCTCATCAGGGAGTTGTTGTATAATCTAAAGTAATCTGCCATTGGAACAGAAGTGTTCATAACCAAAAAAATATGCTATCATGGAACATACTAACTAATTGTAAGTTTAACATCCACCAATTGGTTTCTTACTTTAAGAGGTGAATTTAGATGGAAGAAAACAATTTCGCAATGTGTCCGCGTTTTGAGTCGGCGTTTGTGATTTTGGGAAAACGCTGGAACGGTCTGATTATTCGTACGCTAATGAGTGGACCCAAGCGCTTTAAGGATATTTCGAACGGGATCCCGGCCATGAGCGACAAGATGCTGTCCGAACGGATGAAGGACCTGGAGACGGAAGGCATCGTTGTCCGTCATGTCTATCCCGAAACCCCGGTACGGATCGAATATGAACTGACGGAAAAGGGAAGAGCTCTCAATCCTGTGATGGAGCAGGTGCAGTGCTGGGCGGAGCAGTGGATTGAGTAAGAACGTGCCGTTTTCCCGTAGCGGAGCGGCGCGAAATATATAGAAAGTGGGTGTACTTGTGGCTGAGGTAATAGTAATCGGAGCGGGACCAGCGGGATCAAGCGCGGCGTTGTTTCTGGCCAAGGCGGGGAAGGAAACCCTGGTTTTGGACAGCAATGCCAGTATGACGAAACGGGCTTGGATTGAAAATCACTATGGAGCCAAGGACATTTCCGGGCCGGATTTGCTAAAAACCGGTCGGGAGCAAGCCCAAAAGTTCGGAGCCAAGTTTATCGAAGAGAAAGTCACGGTAGTGGATACGAACGGTGGTTCGAAAGTCACCGTAAAAACGGAATCCGGCCGCAGCTATGAGGCTTCCCACGTGATTTTGGCAACAGGGGCATTAACGGAATTGGCCGGCAGCATCGGGCTTGAACTCAAAGAGGGCAGAGAGCCGAGAATCAAGACGGTTATTGAAACGGACGGAAACGGGCGCACCAGCAATCCGCGTATTTGGGCTGCAGGCACGGTCGCCGGCGTAAGCGTTCACACGATTATTACGGCGGGAGACGGAGCCAGAGTAGCCATTGAGCTGATCAGTGAACTGAACGGCGAACGCTACGTTGATCATGATGTATTAAAGTGAAATAAATGGCATCAAACGTGTTTTACCGCTTCCTTTGAGTTGAAAACTCAGGGGAAGCTTTTTTTGCGCAGATTAGACATAATGTTTGTGACCGCAATCACAAAGCCCGGTTTGAAGATACGATAGGCTAGGTTCAGTATACTTTGAACAAGAAAGAATAACCAACAGAGAGGGGAATGGTTATGACCGAGAACAAGCAGGGTTTCGCTAAGGACAAATTGATCCGGGACATAGTGCTGGAGTTTCCAAAGTCGGCTGACTATTTTCGCCGTCGCAAAATCGATTTTTGCTGCGGAGGCAACCGTCCTCTTGAAGAAGCGGCAGTGGAAAGAAATATCGAAGTAGAAGAATTGCTGGCAGATTTGGCCCGGCTCGCGGCGGAGCATCCGAGTGCTGAAGAAAGGGAATCGTGGATAGATGCCGATTCCGAGGACCTGATCGGGCATATCGTGAACAAACATCATGCGTTTTTGCGGGAAGAATTACCGGAGCTTCAAAAAAGCGTGACGAAAGTGTCCCGCGTGCATGGGGAGCATGATCCTCATTTGCTCGAGGTAGCACAGTTGTATGGCCAGCTTCGCGATGAATTGCTCGAACACACAGCCAAAGAGGAAGCCGAAGTTTTTCCGAAAATGATCAATTGGGAACTTGGGCATGAGCAGCAAGTTTTGTTAAAGCTTCGTACGGCAATCGATGAACTTGAGGCGGAGCACGAGGGTGCGGGCCATATTTTGAAACGTTTGCGGGAAATTACCGGCGATTTTCAGCCGCCGGCGCATGCATGCACGACTTACCGGACGACATATGCCCGTTTGGAAGAACTCGAAGGAATGACATTCAGTCATATTCATCTTGAAAATAATATCTTGTTTCCCCGGTACACGGTTCAATAAACAGGTTAGAAATGAATACACAATGATTCCCTCTCTCCTCGAGAGTGGCTACAAACGTGTTTTTCAATAGAAAAACACGGAAATTTTTGAACAATATTGTGATAAAATTCACATTTAGTGTGAAATGGATCACAATGTACTTTGAATTTTAAATTTATAATTTCATTATAAAGATTGAAACGTCTAGTAAGCCTAACAAGCAGCTGTAAATTGAAGGAGGCACACTGAAAATGGGAACAGATAGAGAAAAACTCGTGGTGATCGGCAATGGGATGGCGGGAATTAGTGCAGTTGAACAAATTTTAAAATTAACGAAGAGATTTGAAATTACGGTGTTTGGGAGCGAGCCGCATCCCAACTATAACCGGATCATGCTTTCGTATGTATTGGAAGGTAGCAAAACGATCGATGACATCGTACTGAATGATTTGAACTGGTACCGTGACAACGGCATTACGCTGCATACGGGAACTACTGTCCAGAAAATCGACGAACAGGCAAAAGAAGTGGTGACTGCTGATGGAATGCGGGTACCTTATGATAAAGTTTTGATCGCAACGGGTTCCAATTCGTTTATTTTACCGATTCCGGGCAGCGATAAAGAAGGCGTGGTGGGTTTCCGTGATATCGCCGACTGTAATCAAATGCTGGAAGCGGCGAAAACGTGCCGCACGGCAGCCGTAATCGGCGGGGGCCTGCTCGGTCTTGAAGCCGCGAAAGGGCTCGTTCAGCTCGGAATGGATGTCACGGTCGTTCACTTGATGGAAGATTTGATGGAGCGCCAGCTCGATCATCAGGCCGCCAGCATGTTGAAGGCTGAACTTGAGCGTCAGGGAATCAAATTCAAAATGGGTGCGCAAACGGCCGAATTGCTGGGCGATACGCGAGTCACAGGCCTCCGGTTCGCCGACGATACGGTGCTCGATGCCGAGTTTGTCGTCATGGCGGTAGGGATCAAGCCGAATGTAACGGTTGCTAAGGAAAGCGGAATTACCGTCAACCGCGGGATCGTCGTAAACGATTATATGCAAACTTCGATGGAAGGCGTATATTCGGTCGGCGAATGTACGGAACACCGCGGCGTTTGCTACGGCCTGGTCGCTCCGTTGTTCGAGCAGGGGATGGTACTGGCCAAGCATATCAGCGGCGTGGAAGCTCCTCCATACGAAGGGTCGGTCGTATCGACCAAACTGAAAATCTCGGGAGTCGATGTGTTCTCGACCGGAGAATTCATCGATGGTCCTGAGCATACGGTGATCGCAAACAAAGATGACTGGAAACGTACTTACAAGAAGATCTTGCTGAAAGACGGCGTCATGGTCGGTGCGGTATTGTTCGGCGATATTACGGATTCGGCGGAACTGCAAAAGCTCATTAAATTGAGAACGGTCATGACGGACGAATTGTACGGCTCGCTCATGGGAACCGGCTGCTGCGGCGACGGGGGCAAGAAGTCAACTTCGGTAGAGACGATGTCGGACGAAGAAATCGTCTGCGGTTGCAACGGCGTAACCAAAGGCACCATCGTTGACGTAATTACGAATCAGGGAATGACGACGGTCGATGAGATCAAAGCATGTACCGGGGCAACCCGTTCGTGCGGCGGCTGCAAGCCGGTAGTGGAGCAAATCTTGCAGTATGTACTCGGTGACGGCTTCAAGACATCGGCCAAACAAGGGATTTGTGGCTGTACTACCATGAGCCGTGATGGAATCGTAGCAGAGATTAAAGAAAAAGGATTGCAAACGACGAAGGAAGTTATGAACGTGCTTGGATGGAGCCAGCCGGAGGGCTGCTCGAAATGCCGCCCGGCGATCAACTACTACCTCGGTATGCTGAATCCGGACACGCATGAAGATGAGAAAGAATCGCGTTTCGTTAATGAACGCATGAGCGCGAACATCCAGAAAGACGGGACTTATACGGTCGTTCCGCGGATGTACGGCGGCGTAACTACGCCGGAAGAACTGAAGAAGATCGCCGACATCTCGCTGAAATATGACGTGAAGGTCGTCAAAGTAACCGGCGGTCAACGGCTTGATTTGATCGGCGTGAAGAAAGAAGATTTGCCGAAGGTCTGGGAAGAACTCGACATGCCGTCGGGCTACGCTTACGCCAAATCGCTGCGTACGGTGAAAACATGCGTAGGCTCGCAGTTCTGCCGGTTCGGTACGCAGGATTCGATGGGTATGGGCGCTACGTTGGAACGCAAATTCGAACGGCTTGATTTCCCTGCCAAATTTAAGTTGGCTGTGAATGGCTGCCCGCGGAACTGTGCGGAGTCGTGCACGAAAGATATCGGGATCGTTGGGAATGACGGCGGATGGGAAATTTTCGTCGGCGGTAACGGCGGGATCAAAGCCCGGCTCGCGGATACGCTCTGCAAAGTGAAGACCGATGAAGAATTGATTGAAATCGTAGGTGCGGTGATGCAGTACTACCGTGAAACCGGCAATTATCTGGAAAGAACTTCGGAGTGGGTGGAACGGATCGGGCTGGAACAGATCAAGGCCGTGGTAGTCGACGATCTCGAAAACCGGAAAGCATTGATGGAACGCATCGAGTTCGCCCTGAAACAAGTTGAGGATCCATGGAAGAAAATGCTTCGTGACGGAGACAACAGCGGCAAACTGTTTAACCGTTTGGAAATGAGCAATCAACTGTAATTATCGGTGGAGAGAGAAAGGAGAGCCCTAACATGAGTATAAATAAAAACGAGTTTTTCCCTGTAGGAGCTTTGGATCAATTTCTGGTGCAGATCGGACGCGTAGTGGAGATCGGTGGACGGCAGATTGCCGTCTTCCGCCTCTCCGATGGCCGGATCTTCGCTGCCGTAAATGAAAGCCCGCATCCTAAAGGCGGACCGCTAGCGGAGGGAATCGTGTCGGGCCATTATTTGTACGATCCTTTGTACGATTGGAAAATCGATTTGACCACCGGTCTCGTCCAGGCTCCGGATAACGGTCAGGCGCAAATGCTGACGGTGAAGGTAGAGGACGGGCAAGTATGGATTGCAGCGGGAGAACTGCAGGCCGTATAGCGCGCGATAAAGTTACAGAAACGCACTTGGGAGAGAGTGGGGATAACAATGTTTACGCAGAGCGTGGAGTCCATTGTAGAAGCAGCAGTAAAAAAGAAAGAGAAAATGAATGAAAGCCTGCCCAGGTATTTTGTTTCGACCCTAATGGCCGGGGCTTATGTTGGTCTGGGCATCATTTTGATCTTTAGCGTCGGTGCGCCGCTGGCTGCGGCGAAGTCGCCGTTTCAGACCATGGTTATGGGGATGTCGTTCGGGCTTGCGCTCACGCTCGTCATCTTCGCCGGTTCCGAGCTGTTTACGGGGAACAATATGTTTTTTACGGCTAGTACTCTAGCAAAAAGGACTACGGTAAAAGATACCCTTAAAAACTGGGTCATCGTTTTTCTCGGCAATTTGCTGGGAGCCATTATTTTAAGTTTACTTATTGTAGGTACAGGACTGTTCAAGACTGCAGCGCCAGAACATCTGATATTTGCGGCTTCAGCGAAAAAGATGGGCGCACCGGTAATGGAACTCTTTTTCCGGGGCATTCTGTGTAACTGGCTTGTTTGTCTCGCAATCTGGATGGCCAACCGGGCAAAGGACGATATTTCCAAGCTCGTCTTGATCTGGTGGTGCCTCTATGCCTTTATTGCTAGCGGATATGAGCATAGTGTAGCTAATATGACCTTGCTCAGCCTGTCCGTGCTGCTGCCGAATCATCCGGATACGGTATCTCTGGCCGGCTGGTTCCATAACATGATCCCGGTCACGCTGGGCAATATTATCGGCGGTGCTGTCTTTGTCGGGATGGCCTACTGGTTTATCTCCCCGGTGCGCAAGAAATAACCTCCTCTTACAGGAAAGGGCTGCTTTAACAGGTCTGAATGGACCGTTAAAGCAGCCTTTTTTTGCCGGGGTACTGTGATGTGAAGTTATGCCATGCTTCTAATGGACGGTAATACGAATTGCACGAGCCGGAAAAACAAAAAGGACAGGGCAGTGGATTACCTACTGCGCCGTCCTTATTTGGCTGAAATTTCGGATTGACGAAGAAAGAGGAGCCGCCATGTCGTACACGAGGTCAGATCCGGCAAATCTCATTGGGGCAAAGCTCGCAATGACAAATGTCCTGCAGCATAACGAGGTCTTTGATTACGATCATGCCGTTTTCATATTCCAGTGCGTCTTTCTTGCGCAGATCACTCAGCATCCGGTTGACGCTTTCGCGTGTAGCACCGATCATGTTCGACAGGTCGGTATGAGTAATCTTCTTATTGATGAGGATATTGTCGCCATGCTGTTCGCCGTAAGTATTGCTTAAACGGATCAGGGTCGAGCAGAGGGCACCAGGCTTGCCGTACATCATCAGGTCGCGGAACTTGGTTTGCGTCAGACGATGGTGGATACCCATCCATTTCATAAAGTCGATGGCAAAATCGCAGTGCTGGCAGATCATGATTTCCAGATCCTTTTGCTCAATGACTCCGATCTCGCTGTCTTCAATGACCTCCGCGGTAAAGCTGTGCTTCGTGCTGAAGAAAGGATCTGCCTGACCGACCATATCGCCGCGTCCGTACATATACAGAATCAGCTCTTTGCCTTCGTCCGTGGATTTGGTCAGTTTCACGCGTCCGCGTTTAATATAGAACAGTTTATCGGAAAAGTCGCCTTCCCAGAACAGATGTGTTCCTTCGGGATACGCTTTTTCTTTCATTGTGACGAGAAGACGGTTGAAGTTTTGTTCTGTAAAACAGCTCGTATTGCCGCGGGGCAGGGTGGCGCTAACTATTTCACTCATTATTGATTTCCCCTTTGTGTTCCAAATTTTTCTGAAAATTTTAAATTAATTATATAACGTTTTTACGGTTTTGGGGGAACTGTAAAGCCCGAAAAAGTGTCGAAATTTCAACATTGTGACTAATTTCACTTTTTGAAAAAAGAGATATTCATCACAAAAAACAAGGAGAATCTAAGCCCAGAGCGGCCCGAATGGAAATTTGAACTGAAAAAACAATCAAAATAAAATGAAAAGTTTCACTATTTTAAAGTACGTGAAAAAATTCACTATACAAATTGAACCAGCTATGCTATGCTAAGACCATAAGAGAAGCGCACCGCTTCATAAGGATAAACCCGAACGTGAAAAAATTCACTAGAAAGAAAGGGTTATCCATTACCCAACTTAGGAGGATGAGAGAAATGGCCGTTAAGAACGAAGTTACGACAAAAGCCGAGCCCGCTGCACAAGATTACATCCAAACCTTGATCGACAAGGCGAAGAAAGCATCCGAAGCTTTCATGAGCATGGATCAAGAACAAATCGATAATATTGTGCAAGCCATGGCGCTGGCCGGACTTGACAGACATATGTATCTGGCCAAGATGGCTGTTGAAGAAACCGGACGTGGTGTGTACGAAGACAAGATCATTAAGAACATGTTTGCGACCGAGTACATTTACCACAGCATCAAGAACAACAAAACAGTTGGCGTAATTGAAGATAACCCTTATGACAGTTTCCAAAAGATCGCTGAACCGGTTGGCATCATCATGGGGATCACTCCTGTAACCAACCCGACTTCGACAACCATCTTCAAATCTCTTATTGCTATCAAAACTCGTAATCCTATCATTTTCGGTTTCCACCCATCGGCTCAAAAATGTAGCGCGGAAGCCGCGAAAATCTTGCTCGAAGCTGCCGTTAAGCACGGCGCGCCTGCAGATTGCATTCAATGGATCGAAAATCCTTCCATGGATCGCACGAACGGCCTGATGAACCATCCTGACGTAGCTTGCATCCTGGCAACCGGCGGATCGGCCATGGTTAAGGCGGCATACAGCTGCGGCAAACCGGCACTCGGCGTAGGTCCTGGTAACGTACCTTGCTTTATCGAGAAGACCGCGGATCTGGATCAAGCGGTTAATGACCTGATTCTCTCGAAAACGTTCGACAACGGCATGATCTGTGCTTCCGAGCAGGCGGTTATTATCGAAGAGCCCGTTTTTGATCAAGTGAAGAAGAAAATGATTGCTAACGGTTGTTACTTTGTCAACAAAGACGAAGCAGCTAAACTTACAGCTGGAGCTATCATTGCAGATAAATGCGCGGTGAATCCGAATATCGTCGGTCAACCTGCCGTGAAGATCGCTCAAATGTGCGGTATTGATGTTCCTGCCGGAACGAAAATTCTGGTAGCCGAAATCGAAGGCGTAGGTCCTAAATTCCCGTTGTCCGCAGAGAAATTGAGCCCGGTTCTGGCTTGCTACAAAGTTAAAACAGCAGAACAAGGCATCGAACGCGCGCTTGAAGTCGTTCAATTCGGAGGCATGGGGCACTCTTCGGTAATTCATAGTAATAATGAAGAAATCATTCAAAAATATTCGGATCGGATGCCTACTTGCCGGATTCTCGTCAACCAACCATCTTCGCAAGGCGGTATCGGCGACATTTACAATACGAACCTGCCTTCGCTGACGCTGGGCTGCGGATCTTATGGACGTAACTCGACTTCGTCGAACGTAACGGCTGTCAATCTGATCAACGTGAAAAGGGTGAATCGTCGTACCGTGAATATGCAATGGTTCAAAGTACCTGATAAAATCTATTTCGAGAAAAACTCGACGCAATACCTTGCCAAAATGCCGGATATTACTCGCGTACTGATTGTAACCGACCCAATGATGGTTAAACTGGGATATGTGGAAAGAGTGGAGCACTATCTCCGTCAACGTCAAACTCCGGTAGCGATTGAAGTATTCTCGGATGTTGAGCCGGATCCATCGACTACAACGGTAGAACGCGGTACGGAATTGATGTCGAAATTCCAACCGGATTGCATCATAGCACTCGGTGGCGGATCGCCGATGGATGCTGCAAAAGGCATGTGGCTGTTCTACGAATATCCTGATACCGACTTTAACAACCTGAAACAAAAATTCATGGATATCCGCAAACGGATCTACAAATACCCGCGCCTCGGACGCAAAGCGAAATTCGTTGCGATTCCAACCACTTCGGGTACAGGTTCGGAAGTAACTTCGTTCGCGGTAATTACAGATAAAATCAATGGCAACACGAAATATCCTTTGGCTGATTACGAGTTGACACCGGACGTAGCCATCATCGACCCTGAGTTCGTATACAGCTTGCCTAAAGTGGCTGTAGCCGACACGGGTATGGACGTTCTGACTCATGCTATCGAAGCTTATGTATCGGTTATGGCGAGCGACTACACGGACGGTCTTGCGATCAAAGCCATCCAATTGGTATTCCAATACCTCGAGAAATCGGCTTTGACCGGCGACAAGCTGGCCCGCGAAAAAATGCACAACGCTTCGACTTTAGCCGGTATGGCCTTCGCGAACGCATTCCTGGGCATTAATCACAGCTTGGCGCATAAATGGGGCGGACAATATCACACCGCGCATGGCCGTACTAATGCGATCCTGATGCCGCACGTTATCCGTTACAATGCTAAGAAGCCTACGAAATTCGCAGCATGGCCAAAATACACCCACTTCGTGGCTGACGAGCGTTATGCAGAAATCGCCCGCATTCTGGGACTGCCAGCACGGACAACGGAAGAAGGCGTGAAGAGCTTGATCAACGCCATCCGCGATCTGAATAAGAAACTCGGCATTCCTGAAACTTTCCAAGAGCTCGGTTTCGATGCGAAAGATTTCGAATCGCGCGTAGATTACCTGGCAGACCGTGCTTTTGAAGACCAATGCACAACAGCAAATCCGAAGCTTCCGCTCGTAACCGAATTGGCTGATGTTTACCGTGATGCTTTCTACGGAAGATTTGAAGAATAAGTGAACATTTAGGTTGAAAAAAGTGACAAATATCACTTCAAAAGTGATATTTGTCACACTCTTTCTATAGGGGTTATTATATGATAATAATATAAATGATCCCCCGTACAATGGTGAGTACAGTGGATTCGAAACTAAATCTAAGGGCTTATCAGTGTCGAAGTTGTGAAAATTATCACAAATTTTAGGGATCATGAGGCGCGGTATAAACCTTCAAACCGCGTACTACAAAATATATATGGAGGGATTAAGATGTCGGTGATTGAGAGAGAAGTACAAAAAACGCAAGAAGTTCAAACAGCTTGGAGAGGTTTTAAAAAAGGAACCTGGATGCGGGAAGTAAATACCCGCGATTTCATCGAGACCAACATTCTGGCTTATGAAGGCAACGAATCTTTCTTGAAAGGCGCAACGGATAACACTAAAGCGCTTTGGGATATCATTTCCGATTTGACCAAGAAAGAAAGAGAAGCCGGCGGCGTACTTGACGTTGAACTCAACAAGCCTTCCACAATCGTATCCCATGCTCCTGGTTACCTGGATAAAGACAAAGAACAAGTCGTAGGCGTGCAAGGGGAAGCTCCTTTCCAACGCACGATCCATCCTTTCGGTGGGATCAACATGGTTATCAACGCTTGCAAAGCTTACGGATTCGACCTGCCGGGCGAGATTGTTGATATGTTTACTACGATTCGCAAAACGCATAATCAAGGCGTATTTGACGCTTATACTTCCGATATGAGAGCTGCCCGTAAAGCTGGTATTATTACAGGTCTTCCCGATGCATATGGCCGTGGCCGCATTATCGGTGACTACCGCCGTGTAGCGCTTTATGGCGTGGATTTCCTGATTAAACAAAAAGTAAGCGAACTGAAGAGCCTTGAAGTCGATGTGATTGACGAAGACGTGATTCGCCTCCGCGAAGAACTTTCCGAACAAATCCGCGCTTTGGGCGAATTGAAACAACTGGGCGAAATGTACGGCTTCGATATTTCGAGACCGGCAGAAAATGCAAAAGAAGCGTTCCAATGGGTATACTTCGGTTACCTGGCAGCAGTCAAAGAGCAGGACGGAGCGGCAATGTCGCTTGGCCGTGTATCTTCTTTCCTTGACGCGTACATCGAACGCGATCTGGCTGAAGGAACTTTGACTGAAGAAGCGGCTCAAGAATTGGTTGACCATTTCGTTATGAAACTGCGGATCGTCAAATTCCTGCGTACTCCGGATTACAATGATCTGTTCAGCGGCGACCCTACATGGGTTACTGAATCGATCGGCGGCATGTCGGTTAACGGCGTGACTAGAGTAACGAAGAACAGCTTCCGTTTTCTGCATACTCTTTATAACCTGGGTCCTGCTCCGGAGCCAAACTTGACGGTTCTCTGGTCTGAAAAATTGCCTGAAGCCTTCAAAAAATATTGCGCTAAAGTATCTATCGAAACCAGTTCGATCCAATATGAAAATGATGATTTGATGCGTCCGATCTACGGCGACGATTATGGTATCGCCTGCTGCGTATCCGCCATGGAAATCGGCAAGCAAATGCAGTTCTTCGGAGCACGCGCCAACCTGGCGAAAGCTCTGTTGTACGCGATCAATGGCGGTAAAGACGAGAAGTCCGGCGCTCAAGTAGGCCCTGAATTCCCGGCTATCACTTCCGAATACCTGAATTACGACGAAGTCATGAAACGCTTCAAACCAATGATGGAATGGCTCGCTAAACTGTATGTGAACACGCTGAACGTCATTCACTATATGCATGATAAATATTGCTACGAACGGATCGAAATGGCGCTGCATGACCGCGACATTCTCCGCACGATGGCTTGCGGTATCGCCGGCTTGTCCGTAGCGGCCGACTCGCTGAGCGCGATCAAATACGCTAAAGTTAAACCGATCCGCAACGAACAAGGCATCGCTGTTGATTTTGAAATCGAAGGCGAATTCCCTTGCTACGGCAACAACGACGACAAAGTCGACCAAATCGCCGTAAATCTCGTTGAATCGTTCATGAGCATGATTCGTAAACACAAAACTTACCGTAATGCTATGCCGACACAATCGGTATTGACGATTACATCGAACGTTGTATATGGTAAGAAAACAGGAACTACACCGGATGGACGTAAAGCGGGCGAACCTTTTGCTCCAGGCGCCAATCCGATGCACGGCCGCGACAAGAAAGGTGCGCTGGCATCGCTCAGCTCCGTAGCCAAACTGCCGTATGAACACAGCTTGGACGGAATTTCGAACACCTTCTCGATCGTGCCTAAGGCACTTGGTAAAGAAGCTGAAATCCGCAAATCGAACCTGGTATCGATGATGGACGGATACTTCGGTAGCAAAGCACATCACCTTAACGTCAACGTCTTCGACCGTGAACAGTTGATGGATGCGATGGAACATCCGGAAAACTATCCGCAGTTGACGATCCGCGTTTCGGGATATGCGGTTAACTTCATCAAATTGACCCGTGAGCAACAGCTTGACGTTATTAACCGGACCTTCCACGGTTCGATGTAATAACGCCCGGGTAGTAGAGTAATATTAGTTTGAGCTTTCATCTAAGGCAGCTGAATCAGGAAGGGTGACGAAAAATGCTTAAAGGTCGCATACATTCATTGGAAACTTTCGGAACGGTCGATGGCCCGGGTATTCGTTTCGTACTCTTTATGCAGGGCTGCCTGCTTAAATGCCAGTATTGCCATAATCCGGATACCTGGAGCCTGACGGACGGGAAAGAAATGACCGTGGAAGAGGTATTGGCCGAAATTGAACCCTACCTCAACTACTACCGTTCTTCAGGCGGCGGGTTGACGGTATCAGGCGGGGAAGCGACGCTGCAGGCTCCATTTGTAACCGAATTGTTCCGCGAAGCCAAGAGACGCTGGAATTTGCATACTACGCTGGATACGAACGGTTATAATGATGGGGACAAAATCAAAGATCTTCTCGATGTAACGGATCTCGTTCTGCTTGATCTGAAACATATCGATAATGAGAAGCACATCAAGCTGACGGGCAAACCGAACGACCGGATGCTCAAGATGGCCGAATGGCTGTCGGATCACGGACGCAACATGTGGATACGGCACGTATTCGTTCCGGGCATTCACGATGATGAGGAAGACTTGCTGAACCTCGGCCGTTTTATCGGCAAGCTGCAAGGTGTCGAGAAATTTGAAATTCTCCCTTATCACCAAATGGGTGTCTTCAAGTGGCAAGAGCTTGGTTGGGACTATCCGTTGGAGGGGGTACCTTCACCTACGCCGGAAGAAATTGACCGTGCTAATCGCCTCATTGAAGAGGGAAGACAACAACTGGAATCATCTCATAAATAGGTTTAGTATGTAAGATAATATGACATTAATATTTACTTTTCACAAAAAAGCGGTTAAACTCGACGATACATGTCAAGTTTAACCGCTTTCTTTTTGTCGATTAGATGATATTATCCCCAGAATAGAAAAATGTCCTCCTTATCAGAAATGGAGACGCTTTCTATAATAAAGATGTAACACAAACCGATCTTGAGGAGGGTCATAGAAACATGAAGAAAAGTTTGATGCTGCTCATGACGCTGATTTTCGTAGCGTCAGCAATGCTGGCAGGGTGCGGAAAATCTAACAACAACGGAGGAAACGCTCCGGCTAACGAAGGACAAACTACGACCAACAATGGTGGAAATGAGGCGAAGGTGAACGATGAACCGTTCGAAATTACTATTCGCCATACCCAAGTAGGTGAATCCAAGAAATTCCGTCTCGCATTGTTGGAAGATGTCGTCAAAAAGACTCAAGATGCCGTACCGGGATTGACGGTCAAACTGGACGCCGTAGATTCCGAAGTTAATCGGAAGGAAAAGCTGAGAGGCGAAATGGCAGCAGGCAAGCCGCCGGAAGTCTTTGACGTATTCGGCAGCCCGGATGCAGCTCTTTATGCCAAAGAAGGTTTGATGCTCGATCTTACTCCGATTTTGGACGAACTTGGCCTCAAGGACAAATTTACTACACTGGCGCCATTTACAGTTGACGGAAAGATCTATGGTCTTCCTATCGGGGGCTCAATCGAAGGATTTTTCTATAATAAAGAGTACTTTGAACAAAAAGGGCTGAAAGTTCCGACAACGCTCGACGAGTTGGATAAGTTAGCCGAAACGATTAAAGCCGACGGAAAAATTCCGTTCGCTCAATCTTCCAAAGATGCTTGGATTCCGCTCATGACTACGAATAACCTGTGGTCCTACTATGCCGGACCTGAAATTACTTACGGTTTCAAAACAGGGGAAACCAAGTGGACGGACGAAAACATGGTTAAAGCCATTGCCAAGCATAAAGAATGGGTTGACAAAGGCTACTACAAAAAAGGCGAACTCGGCTTTGAGTATGCCGATATGAGAAACCAAGTAGTGACTGGCGAAGCAATCATGATGATGGACGGTTCTTGGGCTAACTCGGTATTCAGAGATGCTGAGCAAGCCGGCGATATGGTTGGCAAAATCGGATTCTTCAATATGCCTCCTGTCAATGCAGGCGATCCGGTAATCGTCATGCAGGACGCCAATAATGGTTACGGCTTCTCCGCTGCGGTTGGTGAGGACCCTCGCAAACTGCAAGCTGTCAAAGAGTTCATCAAAAATATGTGGACGGACGAAATGCAGCTTCGCGGTCTGAAAGAAGACGGCGTGCTTCCAGCAATGAAGATGGACCTGGAACAAATGAAAACTACGTCTGATGACGCACTTATGCAAGATATTTTCAAGGCCGTAAGTGAAATCGGAACTTCGTTCCCGGCTTTTGACGCACTTGTTCAGGCAGAAGTAAATACGGCGCTTAGCATGGGAATTCAACAAATCATCGGTGGTGAAATCGAACCGGCGAAGATGCTGGAAAACGTACAGGCCGCCCAAGACGCAGCCAATGCAGCAGAGCAATAAGGTTTAGCGAATGACGAAAAGGGCGCCACCCGTCTCAAGTATGTGGGGGGCGTCCTTTTCCACTAAATAAGAATGAATATGTTTACACACATGTTTTGCAGGGAGTTTAATTTCGCATTAGCAACGGAGGTTTATCATGAATAAAGCGCTTAGAAATCCTCTGATCTATCTGATATTTGTGATCCCGGCGTTCGTTCTGTTTCTTGCCTTTTTCATCTATCCGGTCTTTACGGCGGTCAATAACAGTTTTACGAGCTGGAACGGGATATCCAAAAACATCAATTATATCGGATTTGACAACTATGTTACCGCCTTCAATGACGTCGCTTTTTGGAAATCGGTAAAAAATAACGTGTATTTCATATTGTTCTCATGTCTTATCCAAGTACCGCTCATCGTCATATTTTCACTCTTGATCGCGAATGTCAAAAAACTCAAAGGGTTGTATAAAACCGCGGTCTTTATGCCATCGATCATGTCGACGGCTGTCATCGGGATTTTGTGGGGTTTTATTTACAATCCGGACTTTGGTCTCGCCAACGAAATATTGGGCGTGTTCGGCGTTTCCCCGGTGTACTGGCTGTCTGACAAAAACTGGGCGATGATCTCAATTCTGATTACTAATGCCTGGCAGTGGACCGGGTTCTACATTGTTATGGTGCTCGCCGCGATTATCGCGATACCGAAGGAACTCGAAGAGGCGGCGGCGATTGATGGAGCGACCGGGTTTCAACGTGCTACAAAAATCACGATTCCGCTTGTCATGCCGATTATTTCCGTTGTTATCATGCTGTCCATTGCTGGAGCGATGAAAGCTGCGGATATTGTGCTCGTAATGACCAAGGGCGGACCGGCAGGCTCGACCGACGTCATGGCTACCTATATGATTCGATATGCAATAACGAGCTTTAGACACGGTTTTGGTAACTCCATTGCCGTTCTGATCTTTGTATTTACCATCATCATCACCGTCCTGTATCAGGTGTTGATCTCCAAACGGACAGAAAGGATTGAATACTGATGAGAGCGCTCAAAAAATCGATTCCGCACATTTTCCTGATGGCTTATCTGCTCGTCATCCTATATCCGTTCCTGTTCGTTCTCTTTTCATCGGTTAAAACGAACAACCAGGATATCGCTTCGAATCCGTTCGGACTTCCCGGTTCGATTACGTTCGATAACTACGTCAATGCCTGGGTCAATGCGAAAATAAGCACATACTTTTTTAACAGCTTATATATAGGCGTCCTTTCGGCGTGTTTATCCATTCTGTTCGCGGCAATGCTGGCATTTGCCGTTACCCGGATGCGCTATAACCGAATCAGCGCCATTATTTTTCAATTGATTCTGCTCGGCATGCTGATTCCGAACAACTCGCTGCTCCTTCCGATTTACGGAATTATGAGAAAGCTGAATATTCTGGATACGCATATGGCGTTAATTTTGCCTTATGTAGCCAATGCGATTCCGTTCTCGGTCATTATTCTGGCGGCCTTTATGCGCTCGCTTCCCGGGGAAATTGAAGAGGCTGCCGTTATTGACGGACTTAGCTCCGCGGGCCTTTTTGCCAGAATCATAATTCCATTGACCGTGCCGGCTATCGTTACGGTGTTCATCATTAACTTCCTGGGTAACTGGAACGAGTTCCTGCTCGCCAACTACTTCCTTTCCAGCGAAGAATTAAGAACACTGCCCGTCGGGATGGTCGGTTTCAGAGACGCTTACAATACCAACTATGCGCAGATGTCCGCAGGGATTATTTTCAGCGTACTGCCGGTTATGATCATTTACGCCATCCTGCAGGAAAAAATTATTGAAGGAGTTACGGCAGGCAGTGTCAAAGGATAATAGGGGCGGGATTAAGGTCATATGCGAATGATTTCTTAGATTCCTCGTACTAATCCGAAGCGGGAGCCAACATCTCATGAATTTGCGAATCAAGCTATTTACGGCGTTTCTGGGGCTTGTAATTATTCCCTTATTTATTCTGGGGATCATTACTTTTCTGATCACGTTCCGGTCGATAGAAACCAAATACAGTCAGCAGGCCGAATATTCGTTGAAAGCGATCGGCTATAGCATCAAAAATATTTTTCATGAGATGGATAACGTGACCGACAACGGGATTGCCAAAGGCGTGTTTCAGGCAGCGTTGATCGCCCAGGATCCGGATGCTCAGGATTTGACCGCAGCGAATCAGCTTGAGCTGAATGCCAACCAGCGGAACTTTCGTTCCTTGCTGTATAACCATCCCGCTATTGATTATGCCTTTCTGTACAATGTTCACGGCTATAAGGATTCAAACGTGATTACGATATTCAATAAGGAAAATTTTGAGACGCTTCCATATGAGCAGTTCAAGGAACATGAGCTGTACAATGAGGTCATGGCGCTTAACGGCATTCCGAAGTGGATTGCGCCGCACGAATATCCGGAGCTGACCGGCTCGGAAAACGTGTTTACGCAAATTCGGCTGATCAAGGATTTGAGCAGCTTTAAACGGGTAGGCGTTCTGGTTGTCCAAATTAAAAACTGGGAATTCGATAAAATATTTCAAAACCTTACCTTGGGCAGCAAAATGAAGGACACCCGCTTTTTTCTCGTAAACGACAAGGGACAGGTGCTCTACGATTACCAATCGGAATTGAACGGGCAAACCTTGCAGCCTAATATCCAAAAGAAACTTGCCGTGACTAAGGACGCACTCAGTTTTAAAGGGAAGTTCAACGGGGAAGAGAGCGTCATATCGATTTACAGTTTGAAGGAATATCCGTGGAAGCTGGTGTCCGTCACCTCCTGGCATTATTTATCCCAAGAAGTAACGACTTTTGCCAAATGGTTCGTCGCCATCATTCTGATCTGCGTACTTACGGCCTTGCTGTTTAACTTCTTGTTCATGAACCGGATCACCGGGACGATCGGCGTCATCGTCCGATTCATGAGAAAGGTGGAAGATGGCGATCTGAACGCGCGGGTCGACGAGAAAGGCGACGACGAATTGCTTTTGTTGCAGCAAGGCTTCAATAGTCAAATGGATAAAATCAATGAACTGTTTAATCAGGTAAAAAGAGAGCAGCTGCAAAAAGCGAATGCCGAACTTCGGGTCTTGCAGGCGCAGATCAAGCCGCATTTCCTGTTCAATACGCTGGAATCGATCAATGTGCTGGCCGTCCAAAACGAAGGGCGGAAAGTGAGCGAGATGGTAATAAGGCTCGCCAGCATTTTGAGAATCAGCATCCAGGACAAGGAAGAAATTTCGCTGGGTCTGGAGATCGAGCACTTGAGAAACTATCTGGAGATCCAGAAATTCAGATTCGAGGAGTTGTTCGATTACGAGATCGAGATTCCGGCAGAGATGATGAATTGTATGCTGCTCAAGCTTACCCTGCAACCGCTCGTGGAAAACAGCATTCAGCACGGGTTTGAGGGCATAGACTATAAAGGCGTCATCAAGGTAACGGGATTTATGGAGGAAGACCGTATTTTGCTCCGGATCGAGGATAACGGCATCGGAATGTCCAGTGAACAGCTGTCAATTATTCAATATGCGGACCCCGATTTGGACGAACAAGCCGTGAAATCGTATCCTAGCCATGAACGGCGGGGACTTGGACTGAGAAGCGTGTTTGACCGTCTCCGGTTCCAGTACGGCGCCAAATACGGACTGTTCATCTGTTCACAGCCTGGCCGCGGTACGGTGATCCAGTGCGTGATTCCAAAAAATGAATTGGGTGATAAAATATGAAACTGAAGACTTTGCTGGTGGACGACGAGATTCATATTTTAAACAATTTATCCAAAGTGCTCCCTTGGGAGGCCATGGGTTTCGAAATTGTCGGGTTGGCCAAAAATGGCGTGGAAGCGCTGGAAACGGCAATTCAGCATCAGCCTGATCTGATTTTGTGCGACATCCGCATGCCGATCATGGATGGAATGACGTTGATTCAACATTTGCGCGAGCAAGGACTGAGCAGTGAGATCTTGCTTCTGACAGGATATCAGGAATTTGAATATGCCCGTACCGGAATCAGATATGGGGTCAAGGACTATATTTGCAAGCCGATCAATTATTATGAGCTTGAGGAAGTTGTACGAAAGATTGCGGATCAAATTTTGGAAAAAAGAAAGAAACAAAGCAAAGAGCAACGTTTAGACCGGGTGGCTTCTTTAGCTAATGAAAACTATATGCTTCACACGTTATTGGGGCAGGAGAGAGAAGAAGAAGGCGTATTGTGGGATGAAGAGGACGGAAGCGAAGAGCGGGTAACCCGCGGCGTCCTGCTGCTGGACCTGGAGGGTTATGCCCACAGGTCCATATCCTGGACATTGCATGAACGGAAGGCCTGGAATCTGCACATCAAAAATCTGCTCAAGGAAATGTTTGCATCGATAATCAAGCAATATACGGTTTTGCAAGTAAGGGAAGGGGAATGGTGCATAATTTTTCATTCCCAGCAAGAAGAGATCATCGCGAAGGACCGGCTACGACCGGCTTTTGAACAACTGCAAGAGATTGTCGGCGAAAAGGAAGGCATGATGATCCGCATGTGTTTGGAACAGAATCCGGTTGGATGGACGGAAATGTCCTCTGTCTATCAGCGCATGCAGCAAATGCTAATCTTATGCCCGCCGCAGGAATGGTTTTTGGATGCCGATCTCTTTGCAAAATCATCTGCGTCCTATACGGATACGGAAGGATCCCAATGGCGGTTTATAGAGCAAATCGGGAACGGACTTCGGAATGGTAGCCATGAACTGCTTGTCCAGGTCGTTTCGGAGCTGAAATACTACGTGGGCCATATGGCGGAGAATCGGGCGGCGGAAAAGCTCCTGCATTACCTGCTGATTCACCTGCTCCGGGAAATGCGCGAGCTACAAATGTTGTCAGGGGAGCAGGAGCAAGCCGTTTGGCTCAGGCTTCAGGAATCGCTTAGTTTGAAGGATCTGACGTCGCTCGTTATTTCCCTGGTGGACCGTGCGAGAGAATCGCTTGCGGCCAAGAAGTCATCCGAAACGCTAATGATGTCTGCACAAAATTATATACAGCATCATTTGGGCGATGATTTCGGCATAGAGGATATAGCGGAATATTTAGGCATCAGCTGCAGTTACTTCTGCCTGCTCTTCAAAAACCATTTCGGCGAGACCTTTGTCGAGTATTTAACGAAGCAACGCGTAGAGATGGCCAAATGCCTGCTGAGCGGAAGCGAGAAGTCAGTAACCCAAATCGGCTCCGTCGTAGGTTATCAGGAGCGTAGGTACTTCACGAAAGTATTCCAGAAATATACCGGGATGACTCCTTCGGAATTCAGGTTGAAGGAAACGTCCATATCCTGAGCAAGGAAGGTGCCAATGTGGAATTATCCAAATTAACTTTGGAAGAAAAAATCGGCCAGTTGTTCATTTGCGGTTTTCACGGGCTGGAAGCCGACGAGCAGATCAAGACGTTGACGAAAGATTATCATATCGGCGGAACGGTTTACTTCCGCAGGAACGTGGAATCGGTGTCGCAGCTTGCGGCGCTATCCTCCGGTTTGCAACAACTGCCGCGTAAGAATCCGGAAATCCCGCTGTTTATTTCGATTGACCAGGAAGGCGGGATGGTAGCGCGCTTGGATCATGAGGGAATGAGCCGGATTCCGGGTAACATGACGCTGGGGGCCGCCGGGGATCCTCAATTAACGGAGGCTGCGGCCGTACTTGCGGCTAAAGAAATGCTCGCCCTCGGAATCAATTTTAATTTCGCGCCTTGCATCGACGTCAACAATAACCCGTCTAACCCTGTTATCGGCGTAAGATCGTTCGGCGAAGATCCGGTGAAGGTGGCGGAGCATGGCAATGCGGCGATCCGCGGATATCAGCAAACCGGCGTGATCGCGACCGCCAAGCATTTTCCCGGTCACGGAGATACGGCGGTCGACTCCCATCGCGGACTGGCCGTTGTTCCGCACGACAAGGAGCGGCTCGGCAAGGTCGAACTGCTGCCGTTCCGCGAAGCGATTGCAGCGGGAGTCGATGCGATCATGACGGCGCATGTCATCTTCCCGGCATTCGAGCCGGAAGAAATACCGGCAACGTTGTCCCGTCGGGTCCTTACGGATCTCTTGCGCGGAGAACTGGGGTATGAAGGAGTCATCGTGACGGATTGCCTTGAAATGCACGCCATATCCAAGTCCTGCGGGATTCCTGAGGGGGCGGTGGCGGCGATCGAGGCTGGCGCGGACATCGTGCTCGTGAGCCACACGCTTCAAGACCAGATCGCGGCGATCAAAGCGGTCACGGAGGCCGTTCTGAGCGGCCGGATCAGTGAGAAGCGGATTGACCAGTCCGTGGAGCGGGTGCTGGTCTTGAAGGCGAAGCGTCTCGCTGCAGGTGCCGAGCAAGCAGGAGGAGATTCTGCGCCGGTTCCCGTACCGCTGACGCCGCCTGAAGAAAGCGGAGAGCTTCTGGCCCGGATCGCCGAAGGGAGTGTTACGCTCGTCAAGGATGACGGCAACCTGCCTCTGAAAAGTACCGATCCGGTTCTGGTTATTTGGCCGGAACTCCGTCATCGGACGGAAGTCGATGAGCCGGCTGTGCATAGATATACGCTGGCGGATGCGCTTGAAGCATTGGCCTGCAAAGTTGAGCTGTTCGTCATCGGAACGGTTCCTACGGACGCTGAAATCCACGAGGTTCTAAGGAAAAGTGCGGATTACGAGCAAATCGTAGTTGTAACTTATACGGCTGAAGGACAATTACCGGATGGTCAGAGCCGGCTTGTAGAGGCTTTGAACCGGGCTCATGGCTCCAAAATCATCGTTGTTTCGACACGAAACCCGTATGATATCAACTCATTCCCGGATACAGGTACCTACCTCTGCCTGTATGAGAACCGCTCATTTTCCCTGGATGCGCTGGCCAAGGTTTTAACGGGTAAGCTGGTTCCCTCGGGAAAACTCCCGGTGAGCCTAAATACCCGGTATCCGTCAGGGTTCCGGCTGCAATAATTTTTCTGATTCAGACCTAGTAAAGCCACTAACGGCAGACCTTTCGTTAAGGAAAGGTCTGCCGTTTTATTTTATTGCCCTGGCACAGGGTTTTTATTTTACTAATAGGGGAAGTTATTTTTACATTGCTATGATATTAACAGCAACTTTTCCCGAATTTAAGCGTTTAATAGTATGTGTGATTGACGAGAGAGTTACAAAATGGGAGTAGAGAAGGAGTCTAGCATGAATTTCAAAAGATTGGTCATTACAACAGTTTTAGCGGCTTCGCAAGTTGCGATGGTCCTCCCCGCCAGTGCGGAAGAGATGATCCAGACAAATCCTCCAAGCGAAGCCAATGTTTCAGGGCAAGCGGTTAATAACGGGAATACCGGAAACCTGAACCAGAATGGGACGGTAGACGGAACTACGAACCCGGATCAAGGGCAAGTTGATGGCCAAATCGAGGGCCAGGTGACTGATGGAACAGGCGGAACTACGGTTCCGGGCAGTACGGAAGACGTAACCGGGGCGGAAGGCTCGGAAACAGGCGGAAACCCTACTACGACGACTCCACCGGTTGCAGAAAGCACTTCTGCCGGCAGCACGGACGGTCAACTCATCCTGATGATGAACAGCAAAAAAATGTATCAAAACGGGCAAGAATATCTGGCCGGATATCCGATGGAAGTCAAAAAAGGGGTTTCTTACGTCTCGATCCGCGCCATCGTGGAACGCGCCGGACTGCAGATTGCTTATGACAGCAAAACCAAAGAAACGATTATACAGCGGGGAAGCGACGAACTCCGTTTTAAAATGAATACTTCGAGTTATAAAGTCAACGGCGTCACGACCAAAATGAGCGGCACCTCTTATTCCGTCAAAAACAATTTCATGGTTCCGTTGACGGCCATTACGAAAGCTTTGAACATGCCTTATGAATGGGATCAAAAAGGCAAACGCGTCATCGTGAGCGTTTCCACGAAGCCGGTTGCTTCGTTTTCCATCGGAAACAAAGAAGTAATTTCCGGCGAAACCCAGGTTCAGTATCTGGCCAACTCCTACTCGCCGTCGGGATTGCCGATCGTGAATGAGGAATGGCTGGGACGCGAAGAGATGTTTATGACGCCGGGCCAGTATGTCGTCACGTACCGGGTTCAAGATTCCAGCGGGCAATGGAGCGACCCGTTCTCGCTGACAGTAAACGTGGTGAAGCCGCATACGCCTCCTGTAGCCAACTTCACTACGGATAAAGAAACCTATAAAATGGGCGAACTCATTACTTATAACGATCTCAGTACCGATGAAGTCGGAATCAAGGACCGCGATTGGGAGAACAAGGAGCTTGCTTTCTTTACTCCGGGGCCGGTATCCATTAGATTGACTGTGACCAACCAATTCGGGTTGACTTCAAGCATTGAAAAGACGATTACAATTACGAACGAAACGTTGTATACGCGTGATGATTTCAACAAAATCTTCACGCCGGTCGGAGACAAATATATGTTTGACGGAACACAGGTTCCGTCCTGGGCCAAAGCCAACTATACGTTCACTTCGGATTCGACTACGCTGATCCGCAGTAACAGCCCCGAAACCGTGTATTCCGAAGGGGTTGTGTACCGTGAATCCGCTATCGGAGATACGCGTTTCATGATCCATCACGCGAACGCAACCGGCAAAAGCGTGAAAATGTATGTCATCGCAACCAACAAGAATACGACGGAAACCGCCCGCCTGACGCAAACCAACCTGGGTTTTGCGGGACCTAACCAATACGCAACGGGCGTAGGCAAGGCTTCGGTTCAGCGTTACTATGAATCGATGCAGACCGGAAATAAGTACAAAGACATGTGGATCGCTCCCGGCGAAAGCAAAATCATCCTGACCGAACTTAGCGCTACTTCCATGAAGCCGGGAGAAGTCATTTCCCTCTTCGCGGATTTGTACAGCGATCATACGTTGCAATATGACGTGATCATGCTCGACGCAAGCAAGGATCCGTTCAAATCGCTACCTTATCTCAGCGTCCTGCCTTCGGATATTCATAATCGGGGGACGTACACTGAGGCAACAAGACATATCGAATATGGTGAATTAATCGGTACGACACCGACCCGGCTTCTGATTGGGGACAATTCCAGCGATCCGTTCCTTGTAGGAGAAGACGGCCCGACCGGAGAGTACAAATTGAATGCCGGCAACTTCGGCGTCGTTTACACGATCAAGCTTCACCGTGTCGCTCCGAACACCTTGATTACGTTCAATCCGCGCGGCGGGTTCTATACCGGTAATATCATGGTTAACGGCAATATCGTGCCGATCGCGAACAGTAGCGGTTTGAGCGCGCCAAACGAGAACAGCGTATTGTTCCGTTCGGGTGACCGCGAACAGACTGTGGAATTCCTGTTTACTGCCGCACCGGGCAGCAACTTGTCGGTCAATCTGCTGTTCCAGCCGATGCCGGAAGTGAAGCAACCATAAGCATAAGCTGCGAAATCATGAAGTAAGTTTAAATCCAAGAGCTCTGGACTCCGGTCCGGGGCTCTTTTATTGCCCGAATGAACAGTGGGATTGGCTAGCGGCTGTCTTCTGTCCCGTAGCGAGCGACTTCATTGACGGAGACTCCGTTTTGCGTCATTATTAATAGTGACGCATGGAGGTTTTTATGACGGGAGGAATGTCGCATGCTGTCAACAGAGCAAATTATCGCGGTCATGTCCGCCCAAGGGTTGCGGATAACCGACCAGCGTAGAACCTTGGCCAAGCTGTTTGCCGAGCGCGACGGTTATTTGACGCCTAAGGACGTATACGACTATATGTGTAAACAGTATAGCGGCCTCAGTTTTGATACGGTGTACCGGAACCTGAGAGTCATGGAAGAGCTTGGGGCCATCGAACAAATCGTGTTCGAGGACGGGTTGAAATTCAGGGCCAGTTGCAACAGCGAAGGGCATCACCATCACCATCTGATCTGCCTGCAATGCCAAAAAACTTACCCGATTCACTTCTGTCCGATGCCGCTGACGGACGCGCCGGAAGAATTTCAAGTGGTAAAGCATAAATTCGAAGTTTTCGGTTATTGCAAGGATTGCCGGCGGGATGGTACCGGGGAGAAAGAAAAGGCTGCCCAGCAGAGCAGGGGAAGCTAGGATGGGCATAGTGCGAAAAACGTTTCAGGGCCCGATTCATTTTTACCGGAAATTCATTTCCCCGCTGAAGCCGCCCACTTGCCGTTTTTATCCGACTTGCTCCGCGTATGCGCTTGAGGCGATTGAGGTTCACGGGCCGATCAAAGGTTCCCTGCTGGCGGCGAAGAGGATTGCCAAATGCCATCCTTTTCATCCGGGCGGGCTTGATCCGGTGCCCCCGAAGCGTCAAAGGGGCGAACTTAAGGAGGAGCCGCCGGAACAAGACAACGGCAACCGGGATCCGGTTTCGGCGAAATAGTGCTGTTTTTAAGGTAGTACGGCATCTCCTTGACAGAGATAATGTCTTTTCTTAATATAAAGTAATAATGTAATTTTCGATGAACGGATGAGTACAAGGTTTTGGGTCCAGCAACAGAGAGCCGGGGTAGCTGCAAACCGGTCTGGATCGGCCTTGGAATATGGTCCGGGAGAAACTGCTTTCGAGTCGGATTTGATTGTTGGTTCGATAAGGGAGCGGCGCGGCATCCGGCGTTAGCGGAGGGTCATCATTGACCGGCTGAGCCCGTTCGCTGTAAAGCGGCGGGGAATTTGGGTGGTATCACGTGAGCTATCTCTCGTCCCATGATGGGACGGGAGTTTTTTGTTTTTCCAAGATTATCGTTTGAAGTTGATGAGCTCTATAAGAAAAAGGAGATGAAGATGATGTCAGACAAAAAGACGTTCTACATCACGACACCAATTTATTATCCCAGCGATAAGCTGCATATCGGGCATGCTTACACCACGGTCGCCGGGGATGCCATTGCGCGCTACAAGCGCCTGCGCGGGTATGATGTCCGGTATTTAACGGGTACCGATGAGCATGGCCAGAAGATTGAACGGAAAGCTGCCGAAGCCGGCAAAACGCCGCAGCAGTTTGTCGATGATATCGTGGTGGGAATTAAAGAACTTTGGAAAAAACTCGATATTTCCAACGATGATTTTATCCGTACTACAGAACCGCGGCACAAGGCCGTTGTCGAGGAAATCTTCGACCGTTTGCTGCAAAAAGGCGATATTTACAAGGGAGAATATGAAGGCTGGTACTGTACGCCTTGCGAATCGTTTTTTACGGAACGCCAGTTAGTGGACGGAAACTGTCCTGACTGCGGACGTCCGGTGGAGCTGGTTAAGGAAGAAAGCTACTTCTTCCGGATGAGCAACTATGTGGATCGATTGCTGAAGTATTATGAGGATAACCCCGACTTTATCCAGCCGGAATCCCGCAAAAATGAAATGATCAACAATTTCATCAAGCCGGGTCTTGAAGATCTTGCCGTTTCCCGGGCCACGTTCGATTGGGGCGTTAAGGTCAAAGGCGATCCGAAGCACGTCGTTTACGTGTGGATCGACGCCTTGTCCAATTATATTACGGCACTCGGGTACGGCACGGAAAATAACGAGCTTTTCAACCGATATTGGCCTGCGGACGTCCATCTGGTCGGCAAAGAGATCGTCCGTTTCCATACGATTTACTGGCCGATTATGCTCATGGCGCTGGATCTGCCATTGCCGAAAAAGGTGTTCGGCCATGGCTGGCTTTTGATGAAGGGCGGCAAAATGTCCAAGTCCAAAGGCAATGTGATGGATCCGTCCGTGTTGATCGACAGATACGGGCTGGACGCCACCCGCTATTACCTGTTGCGCGAAGTTCCGTTCGGCGCGGACGGTTCCTTTACGCCGGAGAGCTTCGTACAGCGGGTGAACTCCGATCTGGCGAACGATCTCGGAAACTTGCTCAATCGAACGGTAGCGATGGTCGGAAAATATTTCGACGGCGTCGTGCCTGCTTACGCGCCTGGAGTTACGCCATATGACGCGGATTTGTCGAACCTGGCGCTGGAAACGGTCGCCAAGGTCGAGGAAGTGATGGAGAACCTGGAGTTCTCCGTGGCGCTTGCCGCGATAGGCGCTTTTATCGGCCGGACCAACAAGTACATCGATGAGACTCAGCCGTGGGTGCTCGCCAAAGACGAGGCCAGACAAGGCGAATTGGCATCCGTAATGGCGCACCTGGTGGAATCGCTGCGGATCGCCGCAATTCTGTTGCAGCCGTTCCTTACTCAGGCGCCGGCCAAAATCTGGGCCCAGCTGGGGCTTGTGCCCAGCGAGCTGACGAGCTGGGAGAGCGCCAAGACGTTCGGCCTCATTCCGGCCGGAACGAAGGTAGGCAAAGGCGAGCCGATCTTCCCGCGGCTCGACGCCGAAGCCGAAATCGAGTACATTGCCAACTCGATGGCCGGGGGTGCCGCTGCTTCGGTCGTGGCGGATACGCCAGCCACGGGAGATTCTGCAGCGGCAGTCGGGGCTGTAAAGGCGGGCGCCGAGCCAGCCGCCAAGCCGGAGACGAAGGACGAAATCGGCATCGACGATTTCGCCAAGGTGGAGCTGCGCGTCGCTGAGGTACTGGCTTGCGAGCAGGTGCCGAAAGCCGACAAGCTGCTGAAGCTGCAGCTCGATCTCGGGTATGAACAGCGGCAGGTGGTATCCGGCATTGCGAAGTTTTACAAGCCGGAGGAGCTTGTCGGCCGCAAAGTGATTTGCGTAACGAACCTGAAGCCGGTGAAGCTGCGCGGGGAGTTGTCCCAAGGGATGATTCTCGCGGCGTCCCAGGGAGACCAATTGACCCTGGCTACGGTACCCGCTTCCATGCCAAACGGAGCCATCGTGAAATAAAATAAAGAAGTTAACGCCAAGGGGCTGCCCTTGGCGTTTTTTTTGTTCATGGAGTTCCAATAATAAGAATAATAGAGAAGGTGGTTGACACTTCGTTCAAACTACCCCTATAATCATATTTGTAATTATTACGATTAAGAAGGAGAGAAATTATGAATTTCTACATAAAGAACGGATGGAAACTGTTTTTGCCGGTAATCGCTTCGCTTATTTTGTTGGCGGGATGCGGAAAGAGCGCGGGCGGAGAGATCGTCCCGGGTAAGGTGAACGTGGTGACCAGCTTTTATCCTATCTATGAGTTTGCCAAAGCCATCGGCGGAGAGGACGCCAATGTGATTAACCTACTTCCTGTAGGGGTGGAGCCGCATGACTGGACGCCGCGCAGCCAGGACATTCTTAATACTTCCAAAGCGGAACTGTTCCTGTACAACGGTGCCGGTTTAGAAGGCTGGGCGCCGAACTTCCTGAAAGGGATGGGCAAGGATGCCAAGGTAAAAACTATAGAAGTCAGTAATGGCATCGACCTCATTTATACCGAGGGTGATGACGGGCATAACCATGGTGGAGACGGTCATGAAGAAGAAGCTCATGAACACGAAGAAGAAGGACATGATCATGAAGGCAACGAAGCTACGCCGGATCATCATATCGACCCCCATACCTGGGTAAGTCCGAAGTCCGCGAAAATTATCGCCGAGAACATCAAAAACAGCTATGTGGAAGTAGACCCGGATCATCAGGAAAATTACGAAAAACGGTATGCGGAACTTGTTCAAAAGCTGGATGCGCTGGATACGAAATTTACCGAAGAGTTGTCCAAAACAGCGAAACATGAAATTGTGGTATCTCACCAGGCGTTCGGATATTTATGCCGTGATTACGGGCTCACGCAGCATGCGATCATGGGCCTGTCGCCGGAAGCGGAGCCAAGGGCACAAGATTTGGTGAACCTGTCCAAAATGGTAAAAGAGGAAGGCATCCGTTACATCTTTTTCGAAGAATTGGTCTCCGACAAGCTGGCCAAAACTCTGGCAAGCGAAGCAGGCGTGGAAACGCTGGTGCTGAATCCGGTGGAAGGATTGACGAAGGATCAACAAAAAGCGGGAGACAATTACTTTACATTGATGGAGAAAAATTTGCAAAATTTGATTCTCGCTCTACAATAAAGAGAGAAATTATCGGAACCGGAAGGACGAGGACTAATGAAATCAGAGACTGCCGCTCCGGCGGCATATTGTCATGATAGTATCATCGAATTGGACGGAGTCTCGTTCGCCTACAAGGATCAGAAGGTCATCACCGACCTGGATCTCGTTATTAATGAACGCGACTTCGTTGGCGTAATCGGCTCCAACGGCGCCGGAAAAACGACGCTGCTGCGGATGATGGTCGGACTGCTCCGGCCCACGGATGGGGAAATACGGCTGTTCGGTCAGCCGATCCGCCGTTTCCGCGATTGGGAACGAATCGGATACGTGCCGCAGAAAAATGCCTTCAATCCCCTGTTCCCGGCTACGGTCAGGGAAGTAGTAATGTCCGGCTTGTACAGCAACAAGAAGCTGTTCAAGCGGGTCGGCAAAGCGGACCAGCGGAAGTGCGAAGATGCGCTGGAAGTGATGCGGATTGGAGATATTGCCGGAAAAAAGATCGGGGAGCTATCCGGAGGGCAGCAACAGCGGGTGTTTCTGGCCCGTGCCCTGATCAACCAGCCTGACTTGCTGATCCTGGATGAGCCCACGGTGGGGATAGACGCGCAAACGCAGGCTGATTTTTTTGAGCTTATTTTTCATATGCACGCCCATCACCACATGACGTTTTTGATGGTTTCTCATGATATTGAAATGATTGAAGATCAGCTTGGGAAAGAACCCCGTGACCGCTGCGGCGGCATCAAGTTTTATGTGCGTCATTCGCACGAACAGGACTGCGCCATACCCGGCCTGCAGCATTCTCTTTTATAGAAATGATTGGAGATGTGACACTTGGAAATATTAACTGCGGATTTTTTTCAAAGAGCGCTGACAGGCGGGCTGCTCATCGGGCTTACGGCTCCCCTGATCGGCATTTTTCTTGTTTTACGGCGGCTGTCCATGATTGGGGATACGCTGGCCCATGTGACGATCGCCGGGGTCGCGCTGGGATTCTTGATTGAAGTGTATCCGATCGGGGTGGGTTTGGTATTTGCAGTGGCCGCCTCCTTTGCGATCGAAAAGCTCCGGAAAGCCTACAAAAGCTTTGCGGAACTGTCCATTGCCGTCATTATGGCCGGGGGCGTTGCGCTCGCCTCGCTGTTCTTTACGTTGGGAATGGGTTACAATAACGATGTAGTCAGCTATCTGTTCGGCAGTATTTATACGTTGGATACCACCGATCTATATGTGGTAGGAGCGGTAACCGTCGTGGTTGTGGTAGTTATATCCGTATTCTTCAAAGAAATGTTTCTGCTCACGTTTGAAGAGGACGCAGCCTCGGTCAGCGGTTTGCCGGTAAAGCTGCTTAATCTGCTCATCACCGTAATGACCGCGCTTGTCATCAGCACGGCTATCAAGATCGTCGGAGCATTGCTGGTCTCCGCCCTTTTGACCATACCGGCGGCTTGCAGTCTGCTGATCGCCAGAAGCTTCAAAACCTCGGTTATCTTCTCCGTAGTCATTGCGGAAATCGCCGTGGTTGCCGGTCTCGTGATTGCCGGAGTCTGGAATTTGGCCCCGGGGGCAACGATCGTGCTATTGTTGATCGCGATGCTTATTTTAACGCTGATCGGCAAGAAAGGGCTTCCCGCCTGATTGATAAAATATACATGTGCATACGGGGGTTGTTATGGCCGACATCAATTTATGGGTCGCTTTCGGGGCAGGAGTAGCCTCTTTTATTTCGCCTTGCTGCCTGCCATTATATCCGTCCTATTTATCTTATATCACCGGCATGTCGGTGCAGACTTTGAAAACGGAGCAAAACAAACGAGAGGTCCGCTTCCGGACGATGACCCATACGTTGGCGTTCATTCTCGGGTTTTCCGCCGTTTTTTATACTTTAGGTTTCGGTGCGGGCTTATTCGGCGAGTTTTTCAATGAGAATCGGGCGTTGATCCGCCAGCTTTCCGCGATTCTGATCATGCTGATGGGCCTGTTCTTGCTTGGGGTTTTCCAGCCGCAGTTTTTGATGCGCGAGCGGAAAATGAATCTGAAATTCAAACCGACGGGATACATAGGTTCTTTTATTTTCGGGATCGGGTTTTCCGCCGGCTGGTCTCCTTGCGTCGGTCCGATTCTTGCGGCGATTATCGCGTTAGCCGTCAGTGAACCGGGAGCCTGGCTGGGACTCATTACGGCTTACACGGTCGGATTCGCGTTGCCGTTTTTCGTACTGGCTTTTTTTATCGGATCTACCCGTTGGATCGTGAAATATTCGGGGATCATGATGAAGATCGGCGGGGTGCTCATGCTGTTGATGGGCGTGCTGCTGTTTACCAACAAGATGGCTCAAATTACGATATGGCTTCAGCAGTTGACCCCGGAGTGGCTAAAATTTTGAGATCGTTCCAAGAGGTTGTTCACGTGTTTTCTGGACTTGCCAACAGGCGAGAATAACATGTATCATTAAACAAGTAGCGGGATACCGATGATGCAGGTCCGCGTGAACTCATGGAAAAGAGGTTATACCAGATGCCAACGCCCAGTATGGAGGATTATTTGGAGCGTATCTACAAACTGATCGACGAAAAGGGATATGCCCGGGTTTCCGATATTGCGGAAGGGTTGGAGGTTCATCCTTCATCCGTCACCAAGATGATTCAGAAACTGGATAAAGATGAATATTTGATTTATGAGAAGTACCGGGGATTGGTTCTGACCAATAAGGGTAAGAAAGTCGGGAAACGGCTCGTTGACCGTCATGAGCTGCTTGAAGAATTTTTGGAGATGATCGGCGTCGATCAGGATAACATATACAAGGATGTGGAAGGGATCGAGCATCATTTGAGCTGGGACTCGATCACTTGCATTGCAGCGCTGGTCGAATATTTCAAACGGGAGGACTCCCGAACCCTGGATTTGGAGCAAATTCGCCGGGAACTGCTGGGCGAATCTTAAGCAAAGCATCTGTCTCGACCGGACAGATGCTTTTGTATTTCCTACATATCTTATACGGCAGAATTAATCATTTTCAAAAGAAATAATCATTTTTCCGCAACTCTTGAGGTGAATGGGGCGTTTACAAATAAGTAGTGTTATTATGTCCTATCACATCATTTGGAGGTTGCTGATGAAATTTGTACGTACTTGGATGATTCCTCTGTTAATTCTGATGATCGTGTGGCCGATGACCGGTACACAAAAGAGCGCTGCGGCTCCTGTAAGCCGCGACATTCAAATCTTCCTGGACGGGGCGTTGCTGCCTAGCGATACGGCTCCTTATATCAAGAATGCGGAGAACGTGACGATGGTGCCGCTTCGAGTGATCAGCGAAGGGCTGGGCGCCCAGGTCGAATGGTCGGCAGCTTCACGATCCGCAACCATTTCGAAGGACGGCAGCGTTCTGGTTTTAGGGATCGGCAAAAAAACGGCGCAAGTGAATGGAAATTCGGTTCCGCTTGAGGTATCCGTGGAAAACAAAGACGGCCGGAGCATGGCGCCGCTTCGTTTCGTCAGCGAACAGTTAGGGCTCACCGTCGACTGGAATCAGAATTCAAGAACCATCACGCTCACGTCTTTGGATGCCGTGATTGAGGAGCCGCCTGTGACGGTGCCTCCAACGGAAGTTCCCGAACCTTCAGGGCCGGAGCAGCCTGCTCAAAGCGACGAACTACGCGGAGCGTGGGTATCTACCGTCTCCAATCTGGATTGGCCGAGTAAAACTTCATATGGCAAAGTCGAGGCTCAAAAAGAAGAATATATCAAGCTGTTGGACGATCTGCAAGCCATGGGCATGAATGCGGTATTCGTCCAGGTCCGGCCTTCTGCGGATGCTATTTACCCATCCAAACTAGTCCCTTGGACTACTTATTTGACCGGCACGGCCGGGAAGGATCCGGGATATGATCCACTGCAGTTCCTGATCGAGGAAACGCATCGGCGGGGAATGGAGTTCCATGCCTGGTTTAATCCGTTCCGGGCCAGCACGGGCAGCGACACGAGCAAGCTGCCGGCTAATCATGTGGCGAAACAGCATCCCGAATGGATCGTGAAATTCGGCGGTAAGCTGTACATCAATCCGGGTATTCCGGCTGCCCGTGAGCATGTAATAAGTGCGATTATGGAAGTGGTGGAAGGTTATGATATCGACGGGGTTCATCTCGACGATTATTTCTATCCTACGGGAGAGACCGCATCCGCCAAGTTTAACGACGACAGCACATACAAAAGCTACAATGCCAACAAAATAGCCAATAAAGGCGACTGGCGCCGCGATAACATCAACGAGTTTGTCCGCGACCTTGGCATAAGCGTTCATCAGGAAAAGCCTGCCGTATCGTACGGGATAAGCCCCTACGGTGTTTGGCGGAACAAGGCAAGCGATGTGACCGGCTCGGATACAAAAGCCAGCGTAACGGCTTATGACAGTACCTATGCCGATGTCCTCACCTGGATCAGGAGCGGTTGGATCGATTATGTGACGCCGCAAATCTATTGGAGCATGACCCGCAAAGAAGTGCAGTATGACATTATCGCGGACTGGTGGGCCGGGAAAGTCAGAGGCACAAACGTGAAGCTCTATATCGGGCATGCGCCTTACAAACTGGGTAGTCCGGAAATCGGATGGGGCAGCGCCCAAGAGATTATTAATCAGTTGGAGTACAACCGCCAAATTCCGGAGATCTCGGGCAGCATCTTTTTTAGCGCCAAAGATTTGAGAAGAAATCCACTTGGACTTATTCCGCTTCTGCAATCGTATTACAGCAATAACTAAGCATACTGACAACCTCCGTCATCATACATAAGCATAAGACTTGTGTATGGGATGGGGGTTTTTCTATGCTCATGAACGGGGTGTTCGAGGGCGGAGGGGTGAGGGGAATCTCCTTGGCGGGGGCAGTCCGGGCTGCTGAATGCCATGGGGCCCGATTTAACCAGGTAGCGGGTACCTCTTCGGGCTCTATTGTGGCTTCACTCATCGCTGCCGGCTATACCGCTGAAGAGATGAAGGTCATCATTCTGGAAACATCGTTCTCCAGCTTTTTAAAACGGGCTCCCCTATTCAATACGGCATTCATCGGACCAGCACTGCGAGTGCTTGTGAAAAAAGGATTATATTCCGGAGAAGCCTTGGAGGATTGGATCCGCCGGGTTTTAATGGAAAAGGGAGTGCGGACGTTCGGCGATCTGGAGGAAGGCAAACTGAAGATAATCGCTTCGGACATCACCGGTGGCAAAATTCTGGTGCTGCCCGATGATTTGCCGAAGATCGGATTGTCATCGGCGAAGTTCGAGGTTGCCAAAGCCGTACGGATGAGTTGCAGCATCCCTTATTTTTTCGATCCCGTGCTGCTGCGTTTACCTACCAGGATGGCGAAAGGCAAGAAGTTTCGCGATCAATTCCTGCATGTCGTGGATGGCGGGCTGCTTAGCAATTTTCCCTTATGGTTGTTTGACCGCGATCAAACGGCAAATGACGAGAAGAGGATTCCGACGGTAGGGTTTCAAATGGTGGGGAAGAACAGCAATCAGCCGCATGAGATTCGCGGCCCTTTTTCGATGCTTCAAGCACTGGTGGAGACCATGTTGTCCGCTCATGATGAACGTTATATCGAACAATCGAACCGGTACCGGACCATAAAGATTCCGACGCTGGGCATATCGACGACCCAGTTTCATATTGAAAAAGAAGAGAGCCTGCTGCTCTATGAATCCGGACTCCGGTCCGGCAACCGCTTCTTCGGAGACTGGAATGCCCAGTATTATGAAGAGCAGTTCATAAAGTATCAGCAGGCTCATTTAAATCAGTGATATTTCGGCAGATCGTCGTCGTTTTTTCCCTTTTGGCCTTCGATGACCTGAAAAGGGTAGGATTTACGTTTTGTACCGGAGGACGGACGGCGTTCCGCCGCAATTTTGGCCATGGTACGGGCCGAAGGCTTGATCTTCGGCGTTTGTTTCTTGTATTTTCGCGGGGGATATTTGTAAAGCAAGAATATTACTCCCGCTATAATGAGAGGAATCAGGAGACCTCCGAAAGAGAAACTGCCTCCCGCAAACAGTCCATTTATGATGCTGAATATGGCAAGTGCGATGACAACCCAGAATAGAATGGCCTGTTTTTTGCTCATGTCGTTATCATCCTTTCACGGGATCCAAGGAAGAACGGCCAACCGTGGTTTCCGTCACTGAAGTCTGCTCCAGTTCGGCATCAAGTTCACGCATCCGGTTAAAGGAAGCGATGGATACTTCAACCTGGTCGTCGTGCGGCTCTTTCGTAGTCAACAATTGAAGCCACAGTCCAGGGTAACCGAGGAAACGAAGCACCGGGATGTCCCGAACCGCATTTGTAAAGCGGAGGAGTTCAAAGGACACGCCGATAACGACAGGAAGCAGCAACACACGGATATACATCCGTTCCCACACATTGTCCCAGCTGAAAATAGGCAGGGAATAAATGATTACGCCGACAATTACCGTCAAAATAATAAAGCTACTGCCGCAGCGGTAATGCAACCGGCTGTATTTTTGCACGTTGGCCGGTGTCAGTTCTTCGCCGGCTTCATAGGCGCTGATCACTTTATGCTCGGCACCGTGATATTGGAACAGCCGCTTGATCATCGGCGTTTGCGACAAGATCCATAAATAGGCCAGCAACAGCACAATTTTGATGACCCCTTCAATCAGCGTATGCAATGTCTGATTGTCGAATGCATGCTGGAAGAGAAATTGCTCAACCAATGCCGGGACAAGCGTAAAAATGAGCTTGCCGACTATGAAGGATAGAACGCCTACGACAGCCACGCCTATAATCATGGAGAGGGAGAATCCGGATTCCTCTTTTTCTTTTTGCTTGGCGCGTTCTTCCGGCTCGGTCTCGTCATCGGCCAAGGCCTCGGCAGAATAGTTTAAATGCTTCGAACCTTTGGCGCTGGAGTCTATAATGCTGACCAGACCACGGAGAAGCGGTATTTTACGAAGCTTCTTCACCCAGTCCTTATCCTGCTTGGGAACTTCCAAGAAGGTGATCTCTCCGTTTTTACGGCGAACTGCAGTGACATTGACGTGTTTCCCGCCGAACATGACGCCTTCCATAACGGCTTGGCCGCCATATATCGTTGGTGTGGATTGCTCAGGCAACTAATTCACCTTCCTAGAGTAGTAATTGGAGTATTTCTGTTTCCATTGTATCGAACTTTGGGGGCAAATTCTAGTTTGATTAGTCTTTTTCAATTTGCGCATACTAACCGGCAAATAGTTCGGACTTTTTCAGGAAAGGAAGATTCTGATGAATCAACAAAAAGACAGCCGGAAACAGAGTACAAATATATGGTTTTTCTCCTTGCAGATCGGATTTTTTGCCGGGCTGATCTGGGGGGGCGTTAAAGGCTTGTTTTATTATATGCGCTTTACATCCGTATTGCCGGGATATTTAGTGGAACCTTTTTTCAAACATCAATTTTTGCAAACCCAATCGGGTTATTATGTCGGCTGGCTGTTCTTTATTCTGTTTTCGATGATAGCGGCTTTGATTTATACGCTTTTATTCCGGAAGATGAAAGGACCTTTCCCGGGCTTGGTCTATGGCGTGGTTTGGTGGTTCGTCATATTTATGGCACTCGGGCCGTTGTTCGGAATGACCCAGCCGATTCAGAAGCTTTCCTTCAATACGGGTTTCAGTGAATTTTGCTTGTTTCTGTTGTGGGGATTGTTTATCGGCTACACGGCGGCTGAGGAGTATACGAACGAAAGAGTGCGCGAACCTGAAGGTGCTCTCCAATAAGGACAAAAAAGCTTCTCAACATCATCCTGCGTATGTTAAAATAACTTTTGGTTATTTTTACAGTGCGTGTTCAAAAAAAGCGGGGTTTCAACAATTTTGAACGACCTCTTAAATTAGGAAGGGTGAGCAGAATGTTTCGCATCCTTGTGCTGAATGGACCGAATCTCAATATGCTGGGGATTCGCGAACCTGGGGTATATGGTTCCGAAAGTTTAAGCGACATTGAAAAACGGCTGAACAAGCTCGCGGAGCAAGAAGGAATCGAGCTTGCGTTCTATCAGTCCAACCACGAAGGGGCCCTGATCGACAAAATTCATGAAGCGCACGGATCTTGCAACGGCATTCTGATTAACCCGGGAGCGTTGACCCACTACAGTTATGCGCTTCGGGACGCGCTTACTTCGGTCAGCATTCCGACGGTGGAAATTCATTTGTCCAACATTCATTCCCGCGAAGAATTCAGGCACCATTCGGTGATTGCCCCGGTAGCGGTGGGCCAGATCGCCGGATTCGGATCTTACGGGTATGACATGGGCTTGATGGCGATCAAGCGGCATTTGCAGCAGAAATGAACACTTTGGATGTAAGCTTAGTTATGGTGGTTAAGTTGAATATTAAGGAGAGCTAATTATGGGGAGCACACGTGTTATCGGGCTTCGTAAAGCCATGGAGCTTCAGCAGATCGAAGCCGTCTGGATTACCGGTGATGTGAACCGCCGCTATTTGACGGGTTTTACCGGATCATCAGGGTATGTTTTAGTCACAAAGGAAAAAGCCTATCTGTTGACAGACTTTCGTTATACGACGCAAGCGGCTGAACAGGCGGCTGCATTTCAAATCGTGGAGCACGGTCCTTCCGTGACCGAGACTTTGAAGCAATTACTTGCGGCAGAAGGAATTACCCGGCTTGGATTCGAGGAACAGAATGTGGTATTCTCCACGTATCGGTCTTATGAGCGCGATCTTCATCCTTGTCAGCTTGTCCCGGTAACCGGACTGGTCGAAGGTTTACGCCAGTTTAAGGACAACGATGAGCTGTCCTTGATGAAAGAAGCGGCCGATCTGGCGGACCGGACCTTCCTGCATATGTTGGAAGTACTGAAACCGGGAGTAACGGAATGGGATATGGCGCTGGAACTTGAGACATTCATGAGAAAAAACGGTGCGTCCGGAACTTCTTTTGAGACGATCATGGCTTCCGGTGAGCGTTCGGCTATGCCGCATGGGGTGGCGAGCAGCAAAGTCATTCAAAAGAATGAATTCGTTACGATGGATTTCGGCGCATATATGAACGGGTATTGCTCGGACATTACGCGTACGGTATTTATCGGAGAACCGTCACCTAAGCACCGTGAAATCTACGACATCGTGCTTGAAGCCCAAATGCATACACTGGAATTCATCCGTCCCGGCATGACCGGTCGCGAAGGAGACGCTTTAGCCCGCGATATCATTGCTCGTTACGGATACGGCGATCAGTTCGGCCATAGTACGGGCCATGGACTGGGCATGGAGGTGCATGAAGCACCGCGCCTTTCCAAACAGAGCGATGACGTGCTTCAGCCGGGGATGGTCGTGACCGTGGAACCGGGCATTTACATACCGGGCTTTGGCGGAGTGCGGATTGAAGACGATGTCGTGGTCACCGAAACCGGTGTCCGGCGGTTGACCGAATCCACCAAGGATTTTATTATTTTAGGCTAATGTCCGAATGCAGGACTGTGAAATGGGTAATTTTTAATTAATAATAAATAATAAATAGTTTAACCCACTTGAGGAGGTTCTTTTGTGATTTCAGTAAACGACTTTAAAACAGGCTTAACCGTCGAGGTTGACGGCGATATTTTTACGGTACTTGATTTTCAGCATGTTAAACCGGGCAAGGGCGCTGCCTTTGTACGCTCCAAATTGAAAAATCTACGCAACGGCAATACGGTGGAGAAAACGTTCCGTGCCGGTGAAACGATCGGCCGCGCTTTGATCGAAAACCGTGACGTGCAATATTTGTATGCAAGCGGCCAAGAGCATGCTTTTATGGACAATGAAACCTACGATCAATTTACGTTGACTGCGGAGCAACTGAAATGGGAATTGAACTTCCTTAAAGAAAACATGAACGTTAAAATCGTTAGCTACCAAGGCGAAATTCTCGGGATTAACCTGCCGAACAGCGTTGAACTGCGCGTAGTTGAAACCGAGCCTGGCATCAAAGGCAACACGGCAACCGGCGCTACGAAGAATGCGAAGGTCGAAACCGGCCTCAACGTTCAAGTGCCGCTCTTCATTAATGAAGACGACGTGCTGCTTATCGATACTCGCGAAGGCAAGTACATTTCCCGCGCATAGTTTTTTTCGGCCGGTTCTGCCGGATCTTACAAGATTTCGATCTTAACCGCCGTCCTCCATCCTTCCCGGATGGGGGAATTTTTTGTAATGTCGCCAAAAGCATTGACTTCCTTCTAGTCTTTCGTATTATACTGGTTTAAAGCGTTACTGATTGAAAAAAGGTATTATGCCCGCAGATAAACTTGCTGGATAGGATTGAGACACATTAGGGAGGGTCCGACTTGGCTTTATATGTGATGAAATTCGGGGGGAGCTCCGTAGGGGATACGGAGCGCATGCAGCGCGTTGCCCGGCGCGTCGTTGAAAAACAAGATGAAGGGCATCAGGTGATGGTTGTCGTCTCAGCGATGGGTGACACCACGGACGATCTGATCGATCAGGCAAAACTTCTGAACAATGATCCGCCGCTGCGTGAAATGGATATGCTGATGACGACCGGCGAGCAAATTTCGATCGCACTCTTGTCGATCGCGATTCATCAGCTTGGCCGCAAAGCGATGTCATTTACGGGCTGGCAGGCGGGATTCCGCACGGAACCCGTGCATGGAAAGGCAAGGATTACAGATATACGGCCTGAACGCGTAAAACGGGCGCTTGAGGAAGGCAACATCGTAATCGTGGCAGGATTCCAGGGATTGACCGAAGAGGGGGAGATCACCACCTTCGGACGCGGCGGATCGGATACGACGGCTGTCGCCTTGGCCGCAGCAACATCCGCTGATTTCTGTGAAATTTATACGGATGTCGATGGTATTTATTCCACGGATCCGAGAATCGTAAAGAATGCCCGCAAGCTGGAAGAGATTTCTTATGACGAGATGCTGGAATTGGCCAATCTGGGGGCGGCTGTACTCCATCCCCGCGCGGTGGAATACGCCAAGCATCATCAGGTTCGTCTCGTCGTCCGTTCCAGCTTTAACCATAATGAAGGTACAGTAGTCAAGGAGGAAGTCAATATGGAACAAGGTGTAGTTGTTAGCGGAATTGCTTACGATAAAAATGTAGCCCGGATCAGCATTTTGGGCGTATCCCACGTACCTGGCGTGCTGGCGAAAGTGTTTGGATCGCTGGCTGAGGCCAAAATCGACGTGGATATTATTGTGCAAAGCGGCGTTACGGACGGCAAGGCCGATTTCAGCTTCACCGTAGCTTTGTCCGACCGGGAGAAGGCGCTGAACGTGCTGGGCGGAATTCGCGGGGAGCTGCCGTTCGAGGAGGTCACTTCCGAAGACAACCTCGTGAAGGTGTCGATTGTCGGCGCTGGCATGGTTAGTCATCCCGGCGTAGCTGCTCAAATGTTTGACGTTATTTCCAAAGAGGGCGTAAACATTAAAATGGTCAGCACCTCGGAAATCAAAGTGTCATGCGTCATCGACGGCAGCAAGCTGAACGAAGTCGTTAAGGCGCTGCACACCGCTTATGGCTTGGACACGGAAAGCCAGGTTTTTGTCGGCGGGCCACAGGATCGCCGTTAGGATTCATCATAACGAAAAACCATAATTGAACCTCATTATCAAAGAGATTATTTCGAAACCATAAATCAAAGCTGTCCTATCGTAGTGTGAACTACTTTAGGGCAGCTTTTTTGTTCTATTTCGAAATCCCTTGAATTTGAGAGAGAGGAGACCAAGCAGAAGAGCTTTTCAAGATTTTCCGGAATGTTCTTTTTTTAATAAAACCCCTTTTTGCGGCATATCGATAAAATAAGCAACTTTGGACAAGAAGGAGGGCATTATGCTTGATAAATTCGTGACCGGGATGGCCTCACTCCGGATTATCTCAGGTTCCATCGAAATCGCGGCAGCGCTGCTCATGTTAAGGCTCGGGCGGGTAGACAAGGCGCTTGCGGTCAATTCCGCGCTGGCGCTGGTAGGTCCCACCGTACTGATCATTACGACGGGGATCGGACTCGCGGGGATGGCGGATAAGCTTTCCTGGGGGAAGATGCTTTGGATCGCTAGCGGGGTCGCGTGTCTCTTAATCGGCATTTTAAAGAAATGATAGATTTACCGTCATAAAGACGAAGTACAGGCATAAACATGATGTATACGACTTATGAATTGATCATTTACGAGAAAGAGTTTTGGGGGAACGTCTATGGACCAAAGCTGGCTGACCGTATTTCCCGACAACCTCCGTGCTCTGCTGGCCAAGCTTCCGCCTACTATTTTCGCAGGGCTGGAAGAGGTCCGGATCCGTGAGGGACGTCCGCTTGAAGTAAACGCCGGAGGCCGCTACTATTTTTTGACTCCTGATGGCGGAATGACCCGTGAGCCCGGAGCCGCCTTCATTCCGGGGAAGCAGGATAGTAATCGGTTGCTGGATCTGATCACGAACCACTCGCTTTATACGATGGAAGAAGAGCTTCGTAAAGGCTTTATTACCATCGCGGGAGGCCATCGGATCGGGCTGGCCGGCAGAACCGTGCTTAGCGGCGGCAGAGTAGAGCATTTGCGCGATATTAGCGGGTTTAACATCCGGATCGCACGGGAAATCCGCGGTATCGCCGATCCGATTTTACCGCATCTTCTCGATTTTAAGCATCAAAGCGTGTTTCATACGCTGATCCTCTCCCCTCCGCAGCAAGGAAAAACGACTCTGGTCCGGGATTTGGCACGCCAGATCAGCAGCGGCTCTTGGGGACATCCTGAAGCAAGATGGCCCGGGCTAAAGGTTGCAGTGATCGATGAGCGTTCCGAAATCGCGGGAAGCAAACGGGGTGTGCCCAGCTTTGACGTCGGGCCGCGCACGGATGTGATGGACGGCTGCCCTAAGGCGGAGGGAATTATGATGATGATCCGCTCCATGTCTCCGGATGTTTTGATCGTGGACGAGATCGGGAGGCCGGAAGATGCAGAGGCTTTGGCAGAAGCGCTTCATGCCGGCGTACGGGTGATCGCTACGGCGCACGGTTCCAGCGTGGAAGACATGCCCTCCCGCCCGGCGCTGTCCAAGCTGTTTGAGTCTTCATTCTTCCAAATGTTCGCGGTAGTTAGGCGAACGGAGCGTGGGATGGCATTTCGTCTATGGGACGGAAAACGAAGGAGGGTCCAGGATCAGGGCTGGAAGGGCAGGGAAGAGCATGCTTAAAATAATCGGAGCCGTTCTGGTCATAGCTGCCGCAACAGTCTCCGGCTGGCTTCAAGCCAGGCAGTATGCAAACAGGCCAAACCAGATTCGCAAGCTGATTCTGGCGCTGAGAAGGCTTCAGACGGAAATTATGTACGGCTTCACACCTTTGCCGGATGCGCTTCAGCGAATCGGCGAGCAGAGCGGCGAGCCGATCAAAGCGATTTTCTCCGGCGCCGCCGCCGAAATGAACCCGCCGAAAAACCGGACGGCGCAAGACAGCTTGCAGAGCTCGATAGAGGCTTCCTGGCGGTTTACGGCAATGAAGGCGGCAGAAAAGGATGTGCTGAACCAACTGAGCTTTACACTTGGGACAAGCGACCGGAAGGACCAGCTGGGACATATTGCAACAGCGGTCCGCCAACTGGAAAGCGAGGAAGCTGCGGCACGGGACGAGCAAAACCGCTATGAAAAAATGTTCAAAAGCCTGGGGCTGCTGTGCGGAGCGTTCATCGTCATTTTGTTCTACTAAATCCTTTACCCTCCCTACTCCTGTTATCGCCTGTGAATATGATAGCGAGGTGCCAAATCAATGAACATAGAAGTGAACGCCATTTTTCAAATCGCGGGCATCGGAATCATCATCGCCATGATTCACACCGTGCTGAAGCAAATGGGCAAAGAAGACATGGCTCATTGGGTGACTCTGATCGGCTTCGTCGTCGTGCTGTTCATGGTCATCCGGTTGCTGGACAGCCTGTTTCAGGAAATCAAGTCGATTTTTCTCTTCCAGTAGGTGATAACGCCGTGGAAATGATCCAGATTGTAGGACTTGGGCTCGTGGCGACGGTGTTGATCCTGGTCATCAAAGAACAAAAGCCGCTGTTCGCATTTTTAATCGCTGCAAGCACCGGTATTTATATTTTTCTTTACCTGGTCGGCAAGATCGGCGGAATTATCGAGGTTCTGGAAAAGCTCGCGGAGTCTTCCGGCGTGCAGATGATTTATTTGAAAACCATCTTAAAAATCATCGGTATTGCTTATATCGCCGAGTTTGGAGCGCAAATCGTCCGGGATGCGGGCCAGGAAAGCATCGCATCCAAAATCGAGCTGGCAGGAAAAGTGTTGATTATGGTTCTGGCTATTCCGATTATCAGCATCATTATCGAAACGGTCATCAAGCTGCTGCCGGCTTAAACGAAGGTGGGACAAGAATGAGAGTTAGGGATTCCGGATGGGTGCTGAAAACGGGGCTTATGATCATGTTCGGCCTCCTGCTCTTCTGGCTGCCGCTGCGGGTGATGGCCGAAGGTCCCGCGGATGATTGGATGCATCGTCAGGCGGAGGAACTTCCCACGGATCAGGTGGAGTCCTACTGGCAGAGTTTGATGAAAGATTACGGCGGGTTTTTTCCTGACGGGAACATGCCTTCCTTTATGGATATGCTTTTTTCCAAAGATCAAGGGTTCTCTCTAAAATCAGGTTTGACGGGCTTAATGAGATACATGTGGCATGAGGTCCTATACAACGGACATATTCTCGTGACCATCGTCCTGTTGTCCGTGTTCAGTATGATTCTGGAGACGCTGCAGTCCGCTTTCGAACGGAATCAGGTCAGCAAGGTAGCTTACTCGATCTGCTACATGGTCGTTCTGGTTCTGGCTATCAACAGCTTCCATGTGGCGATTACTTACGCGACCGGGGCAATCACCGGGATGATCGATTTTATGATGGCGATGGTGCCGTTATTGTTCACGCTGTTAGCTTCCATGGGAAATGTGGTAACCGTTTCGGTGACGCATCCGCTGGTCGTCTTTATGGTCCATACGGTCGGTACGGTCGTTCATACCATCGTCTTTCCTTTGTTATTCTTCTCTGCGGTGCTTCATATTGTCAGCTCTTTGTCCGACAAATACAAATTAACTCAACTGGCGAACCTGCTGAGGACGGTTGGGATGGCGCTACTCGGCGTCCTGCTGACGGTTTTTCTGGGCGTGATTTCCGTCAAAGGCATCACTGGATCCGTGGCAGACGGGGTGACGCTGCGGACAGCGAAGTACCTTACCGGAAATTTCGTGCCGGTCGTCGGCAAAGTGTTTGCGGATGCAACCGATACGGTGATCTCGGCCTCATTGCTCGTGAAAAACTCCATCGGTCTGGTTGGCGTCATCATCCTTCTCTTCCTCTGCGCTTTCCCGGCGATCAAAATACTGACGCTGGCACTCATCTTTAATTTGTCGGCCGCGGTCATGCAGCCGCTTGGCGGATCGCCGATCGTAACCTGTCTGGAAACGATAGGAAAAAGTATGTTGTACGTGTTTGCGGCGCTGGCAGCAGTGGGAATGATGTTCTTTCTGGCGATTACGATCATGCTGACGGCAGGCAATGTCACAATGATGATGAGATGACCGGGAAAAGAAGGGGCTAGGCGGTGAAAGCGAATGGATTTTCTTGGAGAATGGCTGAAAGAAATTATATTGGTAGTCTTGATTGCGGTATTCATCGATCTGCTGCTCCCCAACCGGTCTATGGAACGTTACGTGAAATTTGTGGTCAGTCTGCTGATCTTGTTGACGCTGCTGTCTCCGGTCATGAGACTGTTCTCCTCCGATGCCGAGCAGCAAATCGAGTCGGCTTTTGCGGGCAGCTGGGACGATCCGGAGTATTCCGGTACGAAAGAAAGTACGGAGGTTATCCTCCGGCAAGGCGAACAGCTGAGAAAGCAAAATGAACAGGAAGCCCTTCAGTGGGCGGGGGAAGAAGCAGCCAGGCAAATGAAGGGACAAATTGAACGCGAAACCGGCCTGGCGGTGGAACGAGTAACGGTCACTTTGACCGGAGGAAAGCCCGCCGAAGAGACCCGCTCTAAGGAAAAAACCGAAGAGATCGCGCCTTCCATCAAAACCGTGGAAGTGGTCATGAAGCAAGATCAAGATACCGTGAACGAACAGAAAAGCGGCGAGTCTTCAGGGATAAAGCCGGTGCAAAAAGTAAAAGTAGACTTGTCTAACCCTCCGGAAGGAAGCGGAGCGCAGACCATAGAAGCCATGGCGAAACCGGAAAGCGGAAAATCGGAACAGAGTGCGGATAGCATGGAGAAAAAGCAGATCCACGCTCTGGTGGAGGGGCAGATTGAAGACTTGCTGTATCGGGAATGGGGGATATCCCGGGAATCCGTTACCGTAACGGATACAAGCCGGGAATAACGTTAAGGAGGTGAGGCGGATGCCGGGATGGCTGAAGAAACTGGAGCAATGGCTCGGAAAAGGCGCTGACGGCAAAAAAAGGAGCCAGACATTTCGCCTGTTGCTGATCGTAGGCCTTGTGGGGCTGGCGATCATGCTGTTCAATTCCTTTGTCAATGTGAAACGTGTAGAGCCCGGCGGGGAGGGAAGAGAACCTCCGGCGATGCAGCAAATGACGTCTTCATCGTTTTCGGAGAGCGGTCAGGAAGAGAGTCCCTTCTCGCAAATCGAGCTATCGTTTGAAAACAAAACAAAGGAAATTCTGGAAAAAATCGTCGGGGTCGGGGCAGTCGACGTAATGGTAACGATCGATTCGACGGAAGAAATCATCGTCCAGCGTAATATGAAGGATACCCAGGAAATGACCGAGGAGACCGACGCCGACGGGGGGAAGCGGAACATCAACCAATATTCCCGAGACGGCCAGATCGTTACTTACGACGCCTCCGGGAATGAACAGCCGATCGTTACGAAAAAGATCAAACCGAAAGTACGGGGCGTGCTGATCGTTGCCAGGGGTGCCGAAAACAAAACCGTCAAAGCGCTGATCGTGGATGCCGTTGAGAAAGGACTGAACGTTCCGGCTTACCGGATTTCCGTAGTTCCGAGAAAGCAATCGCAATAAAACCAATTTATTTATGGGAGGAATTATTCAATGAAATCTAAAAGACAGACCGTATGGCTGGTATCGATGCTTAGTTTGATGGTGGTTTTATCCGCATACTATCTTTTTACCGAAGATACACCTTCAAAAAATCAGGTTGCTGATGGCCAGCAGGTAACTACAATGGATAACGGACAGAACCAGGAGACGGTTACAGGCAGTGAATTAGCCGAAGGTGATGAAGTGATCTTGTCCGAAGTGGTTGCGGAGGGAGAGGAGAATCCGGTTATTACGGAGGGAGAAATCGTAGATCCTGCACAAAACCCGGAGGCTGCCTCCGATACGAAAACACCTGATGCTTCTGAGAGTGACGGGGCCGCCCAAGACAGCGGTACGGAGTCGGAGCAATCGGATGGCAAGACGGAAAATCAAAATGGCGCCGAATCTTCCTCTTCCGAGAACAGTGCGGCAACCAAGGACGAAGACGTGCTGAAACAATTGGAAACCCAAGGCGTTTCGGGAACCGATTCGCTGACGGCTTATCAATTCCAGCGTTCCGATGCAAACGCCAAGAAGCTGGACGAACTGATGCAAACGATCAATGACAGCAGCAAGACTTTGGATGAAGCGGCCATGGCCCAACAAGAGCTGAATGCACTAGAAGAAAAAGAAGAGAAAATCTATGATATCGAAGAAAAATTACAACAAAAGTATGCGAATGCTGTCGTTACCGAAAGCGACAACAAATATAAAGTGCTCGTCGTGAGCGAAAAGCTTGCTGCCAATGAAGCTGTAGGTATTATGGACCTGGTCATCAAGGAACTTGGCATTTCTCAAGATAAAGTCAGCGTGCAATATGTAACGCAATAAGGAAGATAACTCCTGCAGGAAATGATCCCGCTCGAAATTTGGCGAACATTGCAAAAACGCGCCGAAGTAGGAAGAGTCCAAGTAAAGCTTGGACTCTTTCCATTTTAATCGATTGTGATATAATACATAAAGTTACGGTAAAGGATTCAAATAAGGATCAGATTTTAAGAAGGCCAAGGCTTTGTTTGAAAAAGCTGAAGGAGTGAAAACGTACATGTTTAAATTGGATGAAATCAAGGAATTGATTGAATTGTTGGACAAAACGTCCGTACATGAACTGGAGATTGAGAACGAAGGTGCACGCCTGTGCATTCGCAAGCCCGGCAAGAGCGAAGTTGTGCAACTGCAGCCGACGGTAGTATCCGGAATCGCAAGCGCAGCCGCTCCGGCCATACCGGCACCAACCGCCGCCGCGAACGTTGCAGCGGAAGCGGCAACAACTCCGGCGGAAACGGCAGCTAACCTACATACGATCGTGTCACCGATGGTAGGAACATTTTATCGTGCAGCTTCTCCGGACGCTAATTCGTTTGTGAATATCGGAGACAAGGTTGGAGAGAAAACGACGGTTTGTATTATCGAGGCCATGAAGTTGATGAACGAACTGGAAGCCGAAATCAAAGGCGAAATTACCGATATTCTCGTAGAGAATGGACAACTCGTGGAATACGGACAGCCTCTCTTTCTGGTGAAGCCGGAGTAATACGCATACCGATGCCTTATTCAAGAGGTGCGGTAAGCTTTCCAAGGAGGATGGGAACAAGTGAAATTTCATAAAATATTGATTGCGAACCGCGGTGAAATTGCGGTTCGTATTATTCGCGCCTGCCGCGAGCTCGGAATTTCAACCGTTGCGGTATATTCGGAAGCCGACAAAGATTCGCTCCATGTCCGGCTTGCGGATGAAGCTTATTGCATCGGTCCGACATTGTCGAAAGACAGCTATTTAAACTTCACGAATCTGATGAGCGTGGCTACTTTAACGGACTGCGACGCTATTCATCCGGGTTACGGTTTCTTGGCTGAAAATGCGGACTTTGCGGAGATTTGCGGTTCTTGCAATATCACCTTTATCGGTCCTTCGCCCGAAGCGATCACCAAGATGGGGGATAAAGCCGTGGCCAAGCAGACGATGAAAGAAGCGAATGTTCCGGTCATTCCAGGCTCCGACGGCTTAATCGAAGACCTGGAGCAGGCGATGATGGTTGCACGCGATATCGGATACCCTGTCATCATTAAAGCGACCGCCGGAGGCGGGGGTAAAGGAATCCGGATTGCCGAGGATGAGGAATCCCTGGTCAAGCAGATCACGACAGCCCAGCAGGAAGCCCAAAAAGCATTCGGTAATGCCGGGGTCTATTTGGAGAAGTACTTGACCGGTATGAAGCACGTCGAGATCCAAATCATTGCCGACAAGCATGGAAACGCCGTTTATTTAGGCGAGCGTGACTGTTCGGTGCAGCGCCGCCGTCAAAAGCTGGTCGAGGAAGCGCCGTGCCCAGTGCTTTCGCCCGAAAAGCGGAAGGAAATGGGCGAAGCGGCCGTTCGCGCGTCTTTGGCGGTAAACTATTCCGGTGCGGGTACGCTTGAATTTTTGCTTGGTCCGGACGGTCAATTTTATTTCATGGAAATGAATACGCGGATTCAAGTAGAGCATCCTGTCACGGAAATGGTCACCGGGTACGATCTGATTCAGGAGATGATTTCTGTAGCGGAAGGAAATCCGCTTTCCTTTACGCAAGATGACGTGAAATTGAACGGTTGGGCTATCGAATGCCGGATCAATGCGGAAGACCCTTCCCGGAATTTCATGCCTTCACCTGGCAAAATCGGGTTTTATCTCGCTCCCGGCGGCCCTGGAGTCCGCGTGGACAGCGCGGCATATCCGGGCTATACGATCTCGCCGTACTATGACTCGATGATTGCGAAGCTGATCGTGTGGGGGGCAACCCGGGAAGAAGCGGTCGCCAAGATGAAGCGCGCTTTGTCCGAATTCGCGATCGAAGGCATTCACACCACGATTCCGTTCCATCAGAAACTACTGGAGCATCCGGTATTCCTTAAGGGTGATTTTGACATTAAATTTTTGGAAGAACACGAGATTTAAAAACAAGTCTCCGGTTTGTCATAATGAACCCGAAATGATATAGTATTTATAATAAGTGCGCGGTCTTTAGCTATAAATCGAGACTGAATTATATGCTTTAAAGAGCGCGTCATACTTATTGAGAGGTGGATGATAGAATGAGTTCTTTACCTACGGAATTCGAACGGACAGAGATCGGCGAGATCCAAATTGCACCGGAAGTCATTGAAGTGATCGCGGGCCTGGCTACCGTGGAGGTCAAAGGCGTTGCCGGTATGAGCGGCGGTTTTGCCGGCGGCATTGCCGAACTGCTTGGAAGAAAAAATTTGTCCAAAGGCGTTAAAGTGGAGGTAGGCCAACGCGAAGCGGCTGTGGATGTGTCCGTGATCGTGGAATACGGCAACCGTCTGCCGGAAGTGGCTACGGAAATCCAACGCAACGTCAAGCGTTCTATTGAAACGATGACCGGGCTGACTGTGGTGGAAGTCAACGTACATATTCACGACGTTATTTTCAAAGCAGCAGAACGAAACGAAGAAACTGAATTGAGCCATCGGGTGAAATAATGCCTGGCACCGAACCCCCGACCGATCGCGTCAGGGGTTTACTATAGTTTCAGACAATTGATTAAGGGGGCTGTTCCCGTCGTGGCCAAAATTTTGGACAGACTTTTGCTGTTCGTATACAGCTTGAGTATCGGAATATTATCCGTATTAGCCATCCTCCTGCTGAGCGATGCGGTTCCTTTCTCGCTTGACATAGTTGAGGAAGATCGGGGCTTGTTTATCGCGGCGATTGTAGTTTCTGCGATCCTTTTCATACTAAGCATCCGTTTTTTCTACATCTCCATCCGCCGGGACCGCCGTTCGCTCACCTCGATCGATCAACGGACCGAATACGGCGATATCCAGATTTCGACCGAAACGATCGAGAACCTGTCTTATAAAGCGGCATCCCGCGTTCGAGGTGTTCGCGAAGTCAAGACGAGAATCCGGATTACGGAATCGGGTCTGGAAATTATGGTTCGGGCTATGGTTGACGGAGACTCCTCCATCCCTGCCCTGACCGAGGAAGTACAAAAGCAGGTTCATGATCACGTAGAGGAAGTTACAGGGATACCGGTGTCTTATGTGTCGGTCTATATTGCTAACCTTGTCCAGTCGCCTGTCATGAAAAGCCGGGTTGAATAGGGGGAAGCGCAGTGTTTTGGAAGCAACTGTGGGAGAGTCACAGGGGACGCCTGCTTGGGTTGGGGGCGGCCGTGTTTTTATGCCCGATCTATCTGTTTTTCGGATTTTGGAATATGCTGTTCTGCGCCCTCTTACTATTTGTCGGGTACACGATCGGCAAGTACAAGGATTTGGACCAAGGTTCCTTCCTGCCATGGGGCGAGTTAAAGAACTGGCTGGTCTCGCGCTGGCGACCTTTTAAATGATTCCTGTGATATGCTTTCTCCGGAAAAAGAGCACCGTTTTCATCTTGCCCGTTTTGTGGAGAGAGCATGTTACAGGTTTTTTTGCGTAAAGATGCAGTTTAAACAAGGAAATTGGAATTCGTGATGATCGGAGCAATTTTGGCTCATGATTAAGATAAGCTCAGATCATGTTAAGGAGGCAACCCATGAAACGAAGATTGGCGAGAGAAATTGCAGTGCAAAGTTTGTATCATATGGAAATGAACGAGGTTGAGGCGGAGGAAGCGGTAACGATGCTGCTTGCCGAAGCTGCCGGCGAGAATGAAGGAGAGGTGGAGGTCTCCGATTTGAGCGGAGCTAAAGCCAAGGAATTTATTCTGGAACTGGTAAACGGGACCTGGAGCCGGAAAGAAGCGATTGACGGACTGTTGTCCGATTATTTGAAAGGCTGGCAGATCAGCCGTTTGTCCAAAGTCGACCGGCAAGTGCTGCGTCAAGCGGTGTATGAAATGATTTTCCGTGATGATGTACCCGGGAAGGTGGCCGTTAATGAAGCTATCGAATTGGCTAAACATTTCGGTACGGCCGATTCGGGAAAGTTTGTCAACGGCGTATTGGGGAAAATGATCCAAGATTTGGACCGGTTGAAGGCGAATAAATAATTTTTGATAAAATAATAAACTTGATCATAAGGAGAGGATATCTGTGTCAGCACCACTCATTAACGGCAAGCAAGTTTCGGAGGAGATTAGAGGAGCCCTGCGGGGCGAGGTTGAACTTTTGGTAAAGCAGGGCTTAACACCCGGGCTCGCCGTCGTTCTCGTTGGAGAAGATCCAGCCTCCCAGGTATATGTCCGGAACAAAGAGAAGGCATGCCATGATCTGGGTTATTATTCGGAAGTACATCGCCTTCCGGCTTCCACTTCCCAGGACGATCTTTTGTCCCTGGTGGACAAGCTGAACCACCAGGACAATATTCACGGAATTCTTGTGCAATTGCCTTTGCCGAAACATATTGAGGAGAAAGCCGTGATCGATGCGATTGCCGTAGAGAAAGACGTCGACGGCTTCCATCCGGTCAACGTGGGCAACCTCGTCATCGGTGACGACAGTCTGCTGCCGTGCACGCCGGCTGGCGTTATCGAATTGATCAAGCGGACAGGCATTGAAATTGCCGGCAAGCATGCTGTAGTGATCGGACGCAGCAATATCGTCGGCAAACCGGTATCCTTGCTCCTGCAACGCGAACACGCCACCGTTACGATGTGTCATTCACGTACCGCCAACATGAAGGAATTGACCAAACAGGCGGACATCCTGGTGGTGGCCATTGGACGCGCCAACTTCGTGGATGCTTCTTTCGTGAAGCCGGGCGCGGTCGTCATTGATGTCGGTATGAACCGGCTGGATAACGGCAAGCTGGCCGGCGACGTTGATTTCGAAAGCGTGAAGGAAGTTTCCGGCCCGATTACTCCGGTACCTGGCGGCGTCGGTCCGATGACGATCACGATGTTAATGCAGAACACGCTGATTGCGGCGAAACGACTGAGCGGCCTGGTTTAAGTTTGGCAGGCTGGAACGGAAAGGGGGAAGCCCCATGGAACAGCGCATCTTATCGATTAAAGAATTGAACCGGTATATCCGGATGAAAATGGAATCGGATACCTTATTGTCCGAAGTATGGATCCGTGGCGAAATATCGAATTTCACGCATCATTCGAGCGGACATATGTATTTTACGTTGAAGGATGAGAGCAGCCGGATCAAGAGCATCATGTTCGCTTCCCACAACCAGCGTCTTCCGTTCATTCCGAAGGAAGGCGCCCGGGTCATTGCGCGCGGGAATGTGTCGGTCTATGAACGGGATGGACAATACCAGTTTTATGCCACGCATATGCAGCCTGACGGGATTGGCAGCTTATATCTGGCCTACGAACAGTTGAAAGGCAAGCTGGAAACGGAAGGCTTGTTCGCACCGGAACGAAAACGCGGGCTGCCGCGTTTCCCGCGCGTCATCGGCGTCGTGACGTCGCCGACCGGCGCGGCGGTACGCGATATTTTGACGACGCTGCAGCGCCGTTATCCGCAAGCTTCCGTGGTTCTGTATCCGGTGTTGGTGCAGGGCAAGGGAGCAGCGGCATCCATCGTTAAAGCGATAAGGACGCTGAACGGCATGGGCGAGGCCGACGTGCTGATCGTCGGCCGGGGCGGCGGCTCGCTCGAAGAGCTGTGGGCGTTCAACGAGGAACCGGTCGCGCGCGCGATTTACGAATCGGCAATCCCGGTCATTTCGGCCGTCGGCCATGAAACGGACTTTACGATCGCCGATTTCGTCGCCGATTTGCGCGCCGCCACGCCCACCGCCGCCGCGGAGCTCGCCGTGCCGCACACGGCCGAGCTGAAGGCGCAGCTGCGCCAGCGCGAGCAGGTGCTGCAGCAGGGCTTGCAGCACCGCCTGGCGCAGGCGCGCGAACGGCTGCGCCGGCTCCGGCAGTCGCCGGCGTTGCGGCAGCCGCAGCGGGCGCTGCTCCAGCACGCGGAACGGCTGGATACGCTAAAGTCGCGGCTGCAGACGGTGATGATGTCCCGCAAGGAGCTGACGGATGCCCGGCACGACCGGCTGCATCAGCGGTTATTGCGGTACCATCCGCAGGAAGGGCTGCTCTTTGCCAAGCGGCGCCGGAGCGATGGGGAGCGGCTGCTCCGCCAGGCGATGACCGCCCTGCTCAAGGAGAAGTCGCAGCAGCTGATGTACGGAATCCGGCAGCTCGATGCGCTTAGTCCCCTGAAGGTCATGGGCCGGGGGTACAGCCTTGTGTACGACGAACAGGGCAGAAAGCTGATCAAATCGATGAATGATGTGGAACCGGGAGATATGGTGAAAGTAAAAGTGACCGACGGGGAACTGGATTGCCAAGTTTGGGGCATGCGGAAAGGAGTAGATGACGATCATGGCGCAGGAACAACAGGAGATTAATTTTGAAGAGGCGATGAATCAACTCGAGGAGATCGTATCCCAGCTGGAGCGGGGAGATGTGCCGCTGGAGCAGGCGATCGATCTGTTTCAAAAAGGGATGCAGCTGTCCCAGCTTTGCAGCCAGAAGCTGTCGCAGGTGGAGAGGAAGATCGAGATGATCGTCGAAGCGGACGGGGAAATCGGAAAGAAACCGTTCAATTCATTGGCAGAGGAGAGCGATACCCTTGGATAAGCCTTCGATAAAGCAATACATCGAGGAAATTTCCGGGCTCGTCGGTTCCCGGCTTGAGGTCTTCCTTCCAGGGTCCTGGGAGGTTCCGGTTCGGCTGGCGGAATCGATGAAATACTCGCTGATGGCCGGAGGCAAGCGGCTGCGGCCGCTCCTCGTCATTGCCGCGGCGGAGTCGCTGGGCGCGAGCAAGGAGGCTGCGCTGCCCGTCGCCTGCGCCGTGGAAATGGTCCATACCTATTCGCTGATCCATGACGATTTGCCCGCGATGGACGATGATGACTATCGTCGGGGAAAACTGACTAATCATAAGGTGTTCGGGGAAGCGATGGCGATTTTGGCGGGTGACGGACTGCTGACCCATGCGTTTTACAGCATCGTGCAAGCGTCACGGCAACAGGGGGTTAGCGCCGAAAACGTGCTTTCGATCATCGAGGAACTCGCTGTCTACGCCGGACCGTCAGGAATGGTCGGCGGCCAGGTTGCAGATATGGAGGGGGAACAGGGGTTGACCGATTTGGAACAACTCCGGTACATCCACCAGCATAAGACCGGGGACCTGATCGTGTTCTCACTCAAGGCCGGGGGGCGAATCGCCGCAGCTTCGGATGTGCAGTTGGCTGCGCTGGAAACGTACGGCCGCTGCATCGGGCTCGCTTTTCAGATCCAGGACGACATTCTCGATCTGGTGGGGGACGAGGCCAAGCTGGGCAAGAAGACTCAGAGCGACGTCAAGCAGGGGAAGGTTACCTATCCCTATTTCATCGGTTTGGATGAATCCCGCGCCGAGGTTGACCGGCTGACCTTGACCGCAAAGAAAGCGATCACGGACGGCAGTATTCCGAATCCGGGCAACTTGCTGGCCATCGCAGATTATTTGCTGCAAAGAGATCATTAAGGCATGGACAATTTCGACATCACGGGTTCATGTGCTATAATAAAAACTATTATCAATAAGATCATGTTCGAATGATCATCCTAGAGAAATCCATGAAGGAAAGCGGGGAATTTGGGTGCTGCTTTCACAAATTAAAGGGCCCGGCGATTTAAAGTCATGTTCCATTGAGGAATTGACTCCGCTTGCTGCCGAAATTCGCCAGTTTTTAATTGAAAAGCTATCCGTTACGGGCGGACATTTAGCATCGAATCTGGGTGTGGTGGAGTTGACCATGGCCCTGCATTATTGCTATAACAGCCCGCAGGATAAATTTATTTTTGATGTAGGCCATCAGGCTTATGTCCACAAAATACTGACCGGCCGGATGGACCGGTTCGATTCGCTGCGCAAGCAGAACGGTCTTTGCGGTTTTGTGAAACGTTGCGAAAGCGAGCACGACGTTTGGGAAGCGGGTCATAGCAGTACCTCGCTGTCCGCGGCTATGGGGATGGCTTTGGCCCGTGATCTTAAGGGCGAGCATCATAAGGTCGTGGCAATTATCGGGGATGGTGCTTTGACGGGCGGAATGGCCTTTGAAGCGCTAAACCATATCGGTCATGAAAAGAAAGACCTAATGGTGATTTTGAACGATAACGAAATGTCCATTGCTCCCAATGTCGGTGCGATGCACAATTATTTAACCAAAATCCGCTCCGACCGCAATTATTTGCGGGCGAAAGACGAAGTGGAGCAACTGCTGAAGAAAATTCCGGCAATCGGGGGCAAGCTGGCCAAGACGGCGGAAAGAGTGAAGGACAGTCTTAAGTACCTGATGGTTTCCGGCGTATTGTTCGAAGAACTCGGATTCAAGTATTTGGGCCCGGTGGACGGTCATGATCTCCCCGGACTCATCGACTCGTTCAATCAAGCCAACAACGTTTCCGGCCCGGTTCTTGTTCACGTGCTGACTACGAAGGGGAAAGGCTATACGCCGGCGGAAGAGGATTCTTACAAATGGCACGGCATTACTCCATATAAAATCGAATCGGGCCAAGTGTTAAAAGCGGTTGGAAACCCGATGTACACCGATGTGTTCGGGCAGACGCTGATCGAGCTGGCCGAACAGGATGAACGGATTGTCGCCGTTACTCCGGCCATGCCGGGGGGCTCCGGACTGATTAAATTCGCACAGCGCTTTCCGGAGCGAATGATCGATGTCGGCATCGCCGAGCAGCATGCGGCCACGATGTGCGCCGCGCTCGCGATGGAAGGGATGAAGCCGGTGTTTGCCGTGTATTCGACCTTTATGCAGCGCGCATACGACCAGATCGTGCACGATATATGCCGGCATAACGCCAACGTTATGTTCGCTATTGACCGGGCCGGGTTTGTCGGAGCCGACGGGGAAACGCATCAGGGCGTGTTCGATATCGCTTTTCTGCGCCATATTCCGAATATTGTGCTTATGATGCCGAAGGACGAAAATGAACTCCGCCATATGATGAAGACGGCGCTGGATTATAATGACGGTCCGATTGCGTACCGCTATCCGCGGATCAACGTACCTGGTGTTCCGATGGATGAGAAACTGGCTCCGATTCCGATCGGAAGCTGGGAAATGCTGCGCGATGGTGAAGGCCCTGTCATCTTGGCTGTCGGGCCAATGGTTCAGGTCGCCGAGGAAGCGGCCGAGACGCTGAAACGGGAAGGCATTCAGGCGACGGTCGTGAACGCACGGTTCCTGAAGCCGCTAGATGAAGGGATGTTGCTAAGCCTGGCGCACCGCGGCAGTAATATGATCGTTTTGGAGGAAGCTTCGCAAGCGGGAAGCCTTGGTAGCGCCGTGCTGGAATTTTATGCGGAACATGGGCTGTCCGGTCTCGATATTCATCTTATGGGCGTACCGGACCGTTTCATTGAGCATGGAAGCATCAAGGAACAACTGCAGGAGGTCGGATTAACGGCTGAAGCGGTGGTCCGGGAAGTGCAGCAATTTCGCTCCGGCCAGAAGTTTACGTTCGGTAAGAAGGTCAAGCCTTCATAACGCCGGCATTAAACGTATTGAAGTTTTATAAATAGGGATTGGTGCAAGCTCGCTGACGGACTCTCCGTCCGCGAGTTTCTCCTTTCACCGGGAAAGTCAGGAGAATCTCATGTCAGTATCCAAAGAACGTATTGACGTCCTGCTTGTGGAGCAGGGTTTTTTTGAAAGCAGGGAAAAAGCGAAGGCGGCTATCATGGCCGGTCTTGTCTTGAGCGGGACGGAGAGGATCGAGAAAGCCGGTACAAAAGTGTCCAGGGATCTGCCGCTTACCGTGAAGGGAGCCGTTCATCCCTATGTCAGCCGCGGCGGGTTAAAGCTGGAAAAGGCGCTCAAAACATTCGGTATCGATTTACACGGACGAACCATGCTGGATATCGGCTCATCGACAGGCGGCTTTACGGATTGCGCCCTCCAAAATGGAGCGAGCTATGTCTATGCAATCGACGTGGGTTATAATCAACTGGATTGGTCGCTTAGAAACGATGAACGGGTAAATGTTAAAGAGCGGACCAATTTCCGTTATATGACGCCGGCCGATTTGGATGGACCGGTTCCGGATTTCGCCAGCATCGACGTTTCGTTCATTTCGTTGAAGATCATTTTGCCTCCATTACTGGAATTGCTGAACCGTCCGGCCGATATTGCGGCTCTTATTAAGCCTCAGTTTGAAGCAGGACGCGAGAAGGTGGGGAAATCCGGAGTTGTCCGGGATTCCAAGGTGCATCTTGAAGTGCTTGAGACCGTGCTTAATTATGCAAGTGAGCTGGGATTTTGCATTAAGGGGCTTACTTTTTCCCCCATTACCGGCGGTGAAGGGAATATTGAGTTTTTGGCGCACTTCGGCCTGTACGGAGATGAAGGACCAACCGGTACGGAGCAGGTACAAATCAGCCAAATGGCCCGCCGGGTCATTGAGGAAGCTACCCAGACTTTTCATGTGAACCCGTCAAAATGACGGGTTTTTAAATATGTTATCTTGCCAACAGAACAAACGTTCCCTATAATGAAAATAACTCAAAATCATGACTCGGTACCTCAACTTAATGACTCCGTGTGACAGGAGCTGAGGAGTTCTGCGTCGAATAAGTCTTTTGAGGTGATTTTCATTATGGGGGAATATTCCGACAGTCTGCTGATGGTGGTTATTGCCGGAGTGGCGATTTTTCTCGGATACCGCGGTTTCCGCTCCTGGGTGCGTAAGCCGTTTACGTTGAGATCCGGCATCGGATTTGAGATGAACGAGGAGATAGTGGAGCATCCCGCCGTAGATATGCTGGAATCGGCCGGCTATGAAGTGGTTAGCGACAAGCTGAAGGTGCCGCTTGCTTTTAAAGTGGATCATCAGATTTTGCACAGCCGGTTGTTTATCGACTATATCGCGGTCAAGGGCGGGGAATTCTATCTGGTCAGAACAGCGCGTGAACGATTGCCCATCGAGTGGACGGGCAGCGGTCTGAGAAGAGATCTTTTGCCGTATTTGCTTCTGTATCCCGAGTGTGCAGGATTACTGTATTTGGACATAGAGCAGGGTACCCTTAAAGAAATTGCCTTAACGACAGATGAAGATGAAGACGAATCAGCCCGTGAAGGGACATGGAGGACGTTATGAAGGGTCAAAGACATATTAAGATACGCGAAATTATTACAAATCAGGAAATCGAAACACAGGACGATCTGGTCGAAGCTTTGAGAAGGGCCGGTTTTCAAGTGACGCAGGCCACGGTATCGCGGGATATTAAGGAGCTCATGCTGATTAAGGTGCCGACGGACGACGGCAGATACAAATATTCCATGCCGACCGCCCAGCGCTATAATCCGGTTCAGAAGCTCCAGCGGGCGCTGGTGGACAGCTTTGTCCATATCGATTACACCGGCAATCTGGTCGTGGTGAAATGCCTGCCGGGTACAGCCAATTCCGTAGCCGTATTGATTGACAATATGGAGTGGCCCGACTTGCTTGGAACGATCTGCGGCGATGATACGATTCTGATGATTTGCCGGAACGAAGAATACAGCCGGTTTATCATTGATCAAATTATGGGTTTCATCTCTTAATGAGGTCGATATCTCTTATAAAGTAAATATTCCTTATTTTTGCTCTCGAAGGGAGTGCAGATACGTTGCTTGTCCATTTATCGATTCGTAATTTGGCTGTGGTTGAGGCGGTGGACCTTACTTTCCACCGGGGTTTTCATGTGCTGACCGGCGAAACGGGGGCCGGTAAGTCAATCATCATCGATGCGCTGGGTCTGATCGCCGGGGGGCGCGGCTCTGCGGATTTAATCCGTTATGGCTGTGACCGGGCGGAAATGGAAGCCTCCTTTGATCTGCCGGAGACTCATTCGGTATGGGGGGGTCTGGCCGGATTCGGCATCGGCGGTGATCCCTCCGAGGCGCTGATCATTCGGCGCGAAATCAGCGCACAGGGCAAGAGCACGGCAAGAATCAATGGACAGCTTGTTAATTTAACGATGCTGCGCGAGATCGGGGAAAGCCTGATTAATTTGCACGGACAACATGAGCACCAGACGCTGCTTCGTCCAGAGCGCCATCTGGAATTGCTTGATGCTTATGGCGGTCAGGAAATCGCAACCGTTAAGGGAGATTATCAAGAGACGTATGCTAATTTTATTAAAGTGAACAAAGAATGGAACGACCTGCGCAGCACAAGCCAGCAAGCCTTGCAAATGCTGGATTTGTACCGGTTTCAACTGGAGGAAATTTCTGCCGCCGGTTTAAAACCGGGAGAAGATGAATTGCTTGCCGAAGAAAAGGTCAGACTATCCCATAGCGAGAAAATGATGGATTCCATTTCAAAGGCATATGAGTTGCTGTATGGATCTCAAGGTCTTGAGGCGGTGGCCAAGGCTATATCTCGCTTGAATGAGGTGGCTGCCTTTGACAGCAAGCACGTAACCCCGCTACTTGAACAGCTTCAGTCGGCTTATTACCAGTTGGAGGATGCATCATTCGGTTTAAGATCGTACCGCGAGAACATTGAATTCAACCCGGAACGCCTCGATGAAGTGGAGGACCGGCTGGACCTGATCACCACGTTAAGGCGGAAGTACGGAGACAGTGTTGAAGGAATTTTGGAGTATTACGATAAAATCTCCAAAGAAACGGATACACTTGAAAATAAAGACGAGCTTTTGGAGCAGTTGCATGCCCGCCGGGAACAATTGCTGTCGATTCTGATGGACAAGGCCGTCAATTTAAGTCAGGTTCGCCGCAGAAAAGCGGAGGAATTAGCCGGGCTAATCGAAAATGAACTGAAGGATTTACAAATGGGCAGGACTTCGCTTCAGGTGAAACTTTCTTGGAATGAAGATCCTCACGGCGTGGATTGGGAAGGAACTAAAATTCGGCCGGGTAAACAAGGCATCGATAATGCCGAATTTCTGATATCACCAAATCCGGGAGAACCGCTCCGCCCGCTCAGTAAAATCGCTTCAGGCGGAGAACTGTCGCGGATCATGCTTGCGCTCAAGAGTATTTTTGCAAGACATGACGAGGTACCGGTGCTTATTTTTGACGAAGTGGATACCGGCGTCAGCGGACGTGCCGCCCAGTCGATCGCCGAGAAGCTGTTCCGATTGTCACAGACCTGTCAGGTCTTTTCCATTACGCATTTGCCTCAAGTGGCTTGCATGGCCGACCAGCAGTATCTGATCGAAAAGGTGGTTTCAGACGGCCGGACGATGACCCGGGTGGAAGAGCTCAGTGAAGGCGAACGCGTAATGGAGCTTGCCCGCATGTTGGGCGGTGTGGAAATTACGGAGAAGACAAAACACCATGCTCAAGAAATGCTGAATTTGGCTAAAGCGCAAAAAGGACTGTAATTAATTATGGACTTTTGATGAAATGTCATGGCTGCAAGAGCTCCCTCGGAAATCAAAAATTGTTTTTTTAACAATCACTTTATGTGCCGGGACAATGATTGACAGTAATAAAAGGCCTGACCGGGGGTATCTTATAGGTACGCAATTGGCGACCACCTTTTCGTCAAGCGAAAGAAGCTAAGGGAGCGTGACAGCCATTGAACCCTAACCTCAGGAAAAGACTGCTCGGCCTTTTTTTTGCCTTCTTCTTTTGTTTCCTGTGTACCTCCGCTGCTGAAGGTCGCCTGCCGCAACTACCGGACGAACTTCGTTTGTTTCAGGGCCAGGGCAGGCAAATCCATCTTGCTTTGCCTGTGCAGGCAAGCGTCAGTGTAGATCAGCCCGACGTCATTATGTTAAATGGACAGGCGGTTCCGTCGATGACCGTGTCGCTTGAAAATCCGCTTAACTTGTCCCCGGTGCATAGTGGAGAAGCCAAGCTTCGCATGAAATTATTCGGTCAAATCCCTCTAAAAACGGTAAAGTTGAATGTCATTCCCGATTTGAAGGTGATTCCAGGTGGTCAAACCATCGGCGTCAAGGTGAAGTCCGCCGGTATATTGGTTGTCGGACATCATCAGGTTAGCGACAACAGCAGGAAGCTATCGCCCGGAGAAGACGCCGGCTTAAAGGTCGGCGATTTAATTACGCACATTGACGGCGTTCGTCTCAAGGACGTCAAGGATGTTGCCGAGATGGCCGGGAAGGCGGGGAAAAGTAACAAGCCGCTGAAGTTAACCTATACTCGTGGCGGAAAATCTTTTAACACCTCGTTATCCCCAGCTTATGACGATCAGGATCGCGCCTGGAGACTTGGTTTGTACATCCGCGATTCGGCGGCCGGTGTCGGTACGCTTACTTTTTACGCACCGGATCAGGGTGTCTACGGCGCGCTGGGACATGTAATTACCGATATGAATACGCAGACTCCGATCGTTGTGGGAAGCGGCGAAATTCTTCAATCGAGCGTAACGTCAATTTCCAAGAGCGAGAGCGGCGAACCAGGGGAAAAAAGGGCCCATTTCATCAAAGAAGGAAAAACGCTGGGGAATATCGAACGCAATACGCACTTCGGGATATTCGGAAAAATGAAACAAAATCCCGATCACAGTGTGTATGAAACGCCGATTCCTGTAGCATTTTCCGAAGAGGTAAAGGAAGGACCGGCGGAAATACTGACAGTCGTTGAGGGGCAGAAGGTGGAAAGATATAAAATCGAAATCGTTCATGTATCCAAGCAGAGCGCTCCCGAAACGAAAGGAATCGTGCTTAGGATTACCGATCCAAGACTCATCGAGAAGACGGGAGGGATCGTCCAGGGGATGAGCGGCAGCCCGATTATTCAAAATGGTAAGCTGATCGGAGCGGTAACCCATGTATTTGTGAACGATCCGCGTTCGGGATATGGTTGTTTCATCGAATGGATGCTTCAGGATGCCGGCATACTGCAAGGCAACAGTTCTTCCCAACATCTTAAGGCGGGTTAATCGCCTTAAGATTTTTATATTTTTTTGGAAAAAAACAATGATGTTGTCGAATGAAGTTGAATAAAATAATAATATGTAAATAAATGATTTATTATATATCAACAAAATAAAAAAATAAAGAAAAATAATTTTCGACAGAAGGAATTTACTTTTACGTGTCGAATCCTTATTCTGGAAGAAGAGAAAAGAAAAATACTTAAACATTTACTTAAGGAGGACTAAAGTCAGTGCAGAAAATTGAAGTTTTGTTAGCGGATGATAACCGGGAATTTACAAATTTGCTCGCGGAGTATATTTCGGGGCAGGACGATATGGTCGTCTCAGGGATTGCTTATAACGGAGAAGAAGTGCTGGAGATGATCGACAATGCTTCCAAGGTTCCGGATGTGTTGATACTGGACATTATTATGCCGCATCTGGATGGACTCGGCGTATTGGAGCGTCTGCGCGATCTCAATCTAAATCCGCAACCCAAAATTATCATGCTGACGGCTTTCGGTCAGGAGAACATCACGCAGCGGGCCGTCCAATTAGGGGCATCTTACTACATCCTCAAACCGTTTGACATGGAGGTGCTTGCAAATCGGATTCGGCAGCTTGTAGGCGTAACAACTAACGGTGGCACAACCTCCGTTCCTTTCGCAAAATCCAACGTAGTCCCATTGGGAAAAGGAAAAAATTTAGACGCAAACATTACGTCAATCATACATGAAATCGGCGTTCCGGCTCATATTAAAGGATATCAGTACTTACGCGAAGCCATTACTATGGTGTACAATAACATCGAAATTTTGGGTGCCATCACCAAAACGCTATATCCGGCTATCGCCGAAAAATTCAAAACCACTCCGTCCCGCGTAGAGCGTGCCATCCGGCATGCGATCGAGGTAGCCTGGACACGCGGTAACATCGACTCCATCAGCCATCTGTTCGGATACACGATCAATATCAGTAAATCCAAACCGACGAACAGCGAATTTATCGCGATGGTGGCCGATAAGCTGCGGATTGAGCATAAGGTGTCGTGAAAGGATCCGAAAGATAAATAACAGCTTGAGGGATGACAACATGGGAAAACGTAATTTTATTATTTTTGAACCTAAAAGGCGGCGGTTTCTTTCCGGGATTATTCCGGAGGAGAAACCGCTTTTGTTTTATTGGATTGACATAAAAATCCTTCAGTGTTAATCTGTATATGAGCATATGCTCATATACCGTTATAGGGGTGATATGACATGGAAAAGGATACTCATTCATTTTTAACTGAAATGACCATCGATCAGGTATCGACGATTTTTAAAGCATTGGCGGATCCGACACGCATTCGGATTTTATATCTGCTCGCGGAAGAAGAATGCTCCGTAACGCATATGTCTGAGGTATTGGGCTTATCTCAATCCGCAGTTTCCCACCAACTGAGCTTTTTACGAAATTTACGGCTGGTGAAGTTCAGAAGATCTGCCAACACGATGTACTATAGCTGTGACGACGACCATGTCATTTCGCTGTTGAGACAAGCGATTGAGCATGCGAGTTGCGAGGGAGGGGAAGGACATGCGTAAACGCGAACATGAAGAGGGAGCGCACAATCATTCCCATGATCACGACCATGACCACAGCGACCACAGCCACGGAAAACATCAACATACCCATGATCATCATCGATCCAATAGAAATCACTCTCACTCTCATGCTCACGCACATGGACATGCTCACGATCATCATGGCGCCCGATCGGGAAACAAAAAGGGGCTTCTGATCGCCCTGCTGATTACGGCTTCGATTGCGGTTCTGGAATTTTTCGGCGGCTTGTTTACGAACAGTTTGGCTTTATTGTCCGATTCGGGACATATGTTAAGCGACGCCAGTTCATTGGTGCTTAGTCTTCTTGCGATCTGGTTTGCCGCCCGCCCGGCATCACCTCGTAAGAGCTACGGTTTTTACCGAACCGAAATTCTGGCCGCGCTGCTGAACGGGATTACCTTGTTCGTTATTGCCGGATTCATCATTTGGGAAGCTTATGGACGGTTCTTCGATCCGCCGACGGTATCAAGCGGACCTATGATGCTAATTGCCATTATCGGTTTGCTGGCCAACTTGGCCAGTGCTTGGGCTCTGCTAAAAAAAGGGGATGTCAAAGGTAACATTAATTTCCGTAGCGCTTACCTGCACGTCCTGGGCGATGCGCTCGGTTCGGTAGGCGCCATTATAGGCGGGATCGTGATGTGGGCGTTCGACTGGTACATTTTTGACCCGATCGTAAGCGTGCTGGTCGCTTTGCTGATTTTGAAAGGCGCCTGGGGAGTCATCGCCCAATCCATTCACGTTTTGATGGAGGGAGTGCCAGGCAGTATCGATCAGGACGAGGTCAAACGGAACTTGGAACATATTCAAGGCGTACGGGAAGTGCATGATTTGCACATTTGGTCGATTACCTCGGGTATGGACTCGCTCAGTTGTCACTTGCTGATTGATGAGCAGGAGGACCAACAGAGAGTATTGCAAGAAGCGATTTCGCTGCTGGAACAACAATTTTCAATCACTCACGCCACAATTCAGATCGAAACCCCGCTTATCCGGCATTCTGCCTTGTTGGTTTAGGATGGTGAAACCCGGACATGAGGGATGCGGTTAGCTTGTCACTGTTCGTTATTTTTCTGGTCAGTTATAGTCTCAAGTTATGGCTTTTGTCAAAAAAGCAAGGTATTCAAGCCCATGTTCTGGGCAAGAAAGGTAAAGCCGGCTCCACAAGGATCGTGGAAACCGGAGTGAAGATTTTTTCAGCGTTATGGGGGATTCTCTGGTTCGCATGCAGTTTGGGGAGCTTGGTTGGGTTGACGTCCTTTTCGACAGCCGGATGGGTTGGTTGGACGGGGAGCGTGATTACGGCCTTTGGAGTGCTGATATTTATCATAGCGATGCTTTATATGAAATCTTCCTGGAGAGTGGGGATCGACAAAACGACCGAAACGGCTTTAGTCACGGATGGCTTGTATCGCTTCAGCAGAAATCCCGCTTTCGTCGGCTTCGATCTGATGTTCATCGGTTTCATGCTGATGTATCCAAGTACGACAAACATTGGCGTTGGGTTATGTAATCTGCTTCTGTTCCATCTGCTAATCCGCCAGGAAGAAAAACATCTGGACCAAACCTTCGGCGTTGAATACCGGAAATACGCCGAAGCTACCCCCAGGTACCTCTGGTTCATTTAATGGTCTTGCCATGTTATAATTCCGATAGGGTGTAGACCTGCAATTGGAGGGGATAAGATGCCGGATCACAGTGAATTGAACTTGGATCCCCAGCGGAAGTTGCTGCAGCATCCCGGACTTAACCAGGAAGAACAGAATTTGGTCCGCGAATTGATAGTGAAAGTGGAGAGCTTAAGCGCGGAAAACGTCAGGCTCCGTAAAACGATTCTGCGGCAAACTTCCGGGAATAGTCCGCGGATGTCCAGCAAATTGAGAGACGCATTATACGAATAAAAAAATCTTTCCCGTTGGACTAACGGGAAAGATTTTTTAATTGACTTTGTTCGGTTGGATCGGATCGGTATCCTCATTTTTCGGATCATTCCGTTTATTTTTGCTTGTCCGCGGCAGGATGATGCCGGCTGCGATTTCAAAGATCGTGCCAAAAGTCAGGCCGATACCGGCGAACGCGTACACCATCGTAAAAACTTTGCCGAGCGACGTTTGCGGAACGAATTCGGGGTGGCCGACCGTTGTCAGCGTCACCACGCAGAAATATAAAGCGTCCAGCCAGTTCAAATGTTCCACTTTTACATAAAATATCGTTCCGGATAACAAGGTGGCGGCAATCAGAAACAACAGAACCTGAAAATGGTGTCTTTTAAACGAATGACGCAAGCCGCTAAGCAGGCGTTTTAAGGTCAGTACAAATGATAACATGTTACACTCCTTACGGCTGGTCCGATGACGAAAAATTTAAGGCCGGGTTTCGGATGCCGCTTTGCGGGCTTTTCTTCTCGGTCCGACGTAATTCCGCTTGCGGTCCCGGAAAAAAATCCAGCCGCCCAGAAATCCGATTCCGACAGCGAAAAGCAGCAGGCCGACCAGAAAGTTCAGCCAGTCAAACGATACGGCAGCCAGGGTTTCGTCTCCGTGCTGCGACATATATAGGAACAGCGCATCCTTCATTTTAAGGAAGCCGGTCATGGCAGCGATTCCGGGGATGACCAAAATGATGACGGCAATAAACCTGGATATCATCAGTTTCATCGGTACAAGCGTCTTCCTTTCATCTGCAGTTATTTTAATTATCATACCGTTTTCTTTAAATTCTGTCTATTTCAGAGCCGATTTGTATTAGTCCGAAAACAAGGTACAATGATAAAAGGTTAATTCAAAAGGAATGGTGGAGAGTAGAAGATGGCTATTTCATGCGATGTTGCAGTACTCGGCGGCGGCACCGGGGGATATATTGCCGCGATCCGCGCGGCCCAACTCGGTAAAGAGGTCGTAATCATCGAGCAGGACAAAATCGGCGGCACCTGTCTGCACCGCGGTTGCATTCCAAGCAAAGCGTTGCTGCGGAGCGCCGAGTTGTATGCCCAGATGAAGGACAGTGCTAGCTTCGGGATCGAAACAAGCGGCGTTACGCTCGTGTTTCCGAAAGTGCAGGAGAGAAAGCAGGCAATCGTTGATCAGCTCCATAAAGGCGTTCAATATTTGATGCGTAAAAATAAAATCCAGGTCATTCAGGGAAAAGGCCGGATTATCGGGCCTTCCATCTTCTCGCCCAAAAGCGGGGCGGTCGCGGTGGAACTCAGCGACGGCGAAATGGAAACCGTCGTGCCAAGCAATCTGATTATTGCCACCGGGTCTCGTCCTCGTACGCTTCCGGGTTTGACACCGGACGGAACCCATGTGTTGAGCAGCGATGAGGCCATGGTTATGGAGGAGCTTCCCGCTTCGATGCTGATTATCGGAGGGGGAGTCATTGGCGTAGAATGGGCCTCTCTGTTAAACGATTTCGGCGTTCAAGTTACTTTGCTGGAAGCGGCGGAGCAACTGCTTCCGTCCGAAGATGAAGAAGTAGCTCGCGAACTGCAAAAACAACTGCAGCGGCGGGGCATTACGGTAATGACCGGAGTCAAGGTGCTGACGGAATCTTATGAAGTGAAGGACGGCCGCGTACATATTTCCGCGCAGCGTGGGGAAGATGTGACTGTCCTCCAAGGAGACAAGCTGCTGGTTTCGGTCGGACGGCAAGCCAACGTGGAAAATATCGGACTCGAAAACACCGATATCGGCCTGCATCAGGGCTTTATTCGGGTAAATGAACAGATGCAAACGACGGAGCCTCATATTTATGCCATCGGAGATTGCATCGGCGGTCTTCAGTTGGCGCATGCGGCCAGTCATGAAGGCTTGGTCGCCGTTCACCATTTGGCGGGCGAACCGGCTCACGGCTACCATGCGACACAAGTTCCGCGGTGCGTATACTCCCGTCCTGAGGTAGCATCGGTTGGATGGACCGAGAAGGAAGCAAAGCAAAAAGGCTTGGAAGTCAAGACGGCTAAAGTTCCTTTCTCGGCAATCGGCAAAGCGTTGGTACAGGGAGAACGCGAAGGGTTTCTGAAAATGGTCGCCGATGCCAAGACAAACGACCTGCTGGGCGTCCAAATCATCGGAGCCCACGCTACCGAATTGATTGCCCAGGCGGCGCTGGCCCAGCTTTTGGACGCCACACCATGGGAAATCGGACAACTGGTATTTGCGCATCCTTCACTGTCGGAAATCCTTGGGGAAGCGGCACTTGCTATCGATGGACATGCTCTGGCGCTCTGATCCCCAACTATTATTTTCTTTTTATGCCGAAAGGGATTATAATAGGGTTATCCCAAGTCTTAGTACCAGGTTATAAGATGAGCATTAGATTGGACTCGGGTACCAATTTAAGGAGGTAACTCCCATGAATGCAAAAAGTTCAACAACTACTCAGCCAAAACATGAGCAGCTCGGAATGTCGGATGCCGAAGTCGTAGACATGTACAAATATATGCTGCTCGCGCGGAAATTCGACGAACGCAATATGTTGCTGCAGCGGGCAGGCAAGATCAATTTTCACGTCTCCGGAATCGGACAGGAAACGGCGCAGGTAGCTGCGGCGTTTGCCCTTGACCGTGAACGGGATTACTTTTTGCCGTATTATCGCGATTACGGCTTCGTTTTGTCCGCCGGCATGAGTCTGACGGAATTGATGCTCTCGGCTTTTGCCAAAGCGGATGATCCGAACAGCGGCGGCCGCCAGATGCCGGGCCATTTTGGGTCCAAACGGCTCCGCATCGTAACCGGCTCCAGCCCGGTGACGACGCAAGTGCCTCATGCGGTCGGAATCGCATTGGCGGCTAAAATGCAGAAGAAAGACATCGTTTCGTTTGTAACCTTCGGCGAGGGCTCCAGCAACCAGGGGGATTTTCACGAAGGCTTGAACTTTGCCGGGGTACAGAAGCTTCCGGTGATCTTCATGTGCGAGAACAACCAATATGCGATCTCCGTTCCGACCACCAAACAGCTCGGCGGCAAAGTGGCCGACCGGGCCCAAGGTTATGGGTTCCCGGGTATCCGCGTGGACGGCAATGATGCGCTGGAGGTTTACCGGGTTGTCAAAGAAGCGCGCGAACGGGCCGTTCGCGGCGAAGGGCCAACCTTGATCGAAGCGATGATGTACCGGTTATCCCCGCATTCCACATCGGATAATGATCTGGCGTACCGGACCAAGGAAGAAGTCGACGAGAATTGGAAAAAAGACGGGATTCCGAAGATGAGACAGTATTTGATTGACCATGGCTTGTGGAGTGAAGAACAGGAAGAGGCGCTGAGCAGGGAAATTTCCCAGCAGCTTAAAGAAGCGATCGAATCGGCCGAGTTGGCTCCGTTCCCGAAACCGGAAGATACGCTCCTGCATGTGTATGCCAGCGAAGGGGAGGTTTAATCATGCCGGTAATGGAATATATCGATGCAATCCGTCTTGCTATGAAGGAAGAAATGGAGCGGGACGAGAACGTCTTTGTACTTGGGGAAGACGTCGGAGTAAAAGGCGGCGTATTTACAACTACCAAAGGATTGCAGGAACAGTTCGGTGAATTGCGCGTCATGGATACTCCGCTCGCCGAGTCGGCGATAGCAGGGGTGGCTATCGGAGCCGCGATGTACGGTATGAAGCCGATCGCGGAAATGCAGTACTCCGATTTCATGCTTCCTGCAACGAACCAGATTATCAGCGAAGCGGCTAAGATCCGTTACCGTTCCAACAATGACTGGAGCTGTCCGGTAGTCGTTCGCGCGCCCATCGGTGGAGGGATTTTCGGTGGATTGTATCATTCCCAGTGCCCGGAATCGATCTTTTTCGGAACGCCCGGCTTGAAGATCGTTGCTCCATATTCCGCGTATGACGCAAAGGGCTTGTTGAAGGCGGCGGTTAGAGACCCCGATCCGGTCCTGTTCTTCGAGAACAAGAAATGCTACAAGCTGATCAAGGAAGACGTGCCGGAGGACGATTACATCGTACCGATCGGCAAGGCGAATGTACTGCGTGAAGGAACCGATATTACGGTTATCGGCTACAGCTTGCCATTGCACTTTGCGATGCAGGCAGCGGCTGAACTGGAAGCCGAGCAAGGCATCAGCGCTCACATTCTGGATCTTCGGACGATTCAGCCGCTTGACCGCGAAGCGATTATTGAAGCCGCGCGTAAAACAGGCAAGGTGCTGATTGTTCATGAGGACAATAAGACGGGCGGCGTTGGCGCCGAAGTGGCGGCGATCATCTCCGAAGAGTGCTTGTTCGAGCTGGATGCGCCGATCCAAAGACTTTGCGGGCCGGATGTGCCGGCCATGCCGATCAGTCCGCCGATGGAAAAGTTCTTTATGCTCAGCAAAGACAAAGTTAAAGAAGCGATGAAGCAATTGGCGCTTTTTTAATGACCTCTATATGGGAGTGAGTGAGATATGCCATCCAATAAACAATTAACCGATGTCGTTATGCCTCAGCTTGCGGAATCGTTGGTATCGGCCACGATCGGAAAGTGGCTGAAGAAGCCGGGCGACAAGGTAGAACAATATGAGCCCATCTGTGAAGTCATTACGGATAAAGTCAATGCCGAGATTCCTTCCACGCTGGACGGAATCATGGGCGAACTGTTGGCCGAGGAAGGCCAGGAGATTTCGGTCGGCACGGTGATCTGCCGGATTGAGACGGAAGCGGCTCCTTCCGCAGAGGCTGCTTCCGGTGAACAACCGCAGGTGACGGCAGGTCAATCCGCAGGCTTCACGACTGCGGAACCGGCAGATGCGTCCCAGCGCCACCGGTACTCTCCGGCCGTTCAGACACTGGCCGCAGAGCATGGAATCGATCTCCGGTCCGTTCCCGGTACGGGACTTGGCGGACGCATCACCCGTAAGGATGTACTGGCCTTCATCGATAACGGTGGCGCAGGGGCAGTTGCCGTTGCGCAGCCTACGACTCCAGCCGTGCAGCCATCCGCACCGCAATCGGCTCCGGCGCAGCAGCCACCGGTACAACAGCCTCAAGCGCAAGAAGCTCCGGGCGGCATTTCGGCGGACCTGAGCCGGGCTGCATTCGAGACGGTGCGCCATTCCGGTTTGCATTTAACGGAAACGCCGCGAATTCCGACCATCGAAGTGGAAGGCGGCGACCGTTCGGAGTATTTTATCGACGTAACCCCGATCCGCAATACGATCGCTACCCGGATGCGCCAGAGCGTGTCGGAAATTCCGCATGGCTGGATGATGATCGAAGTCGATGTCACCAACCTCGTGCAACTGCGGAACAAAATCAAGGACGAATTCAAGAAAAAAGAAGGCGTCAATCTGACTTATCTCGCTTTTCTGCTTAAAGCGGTAGTTAGCGCGATTAAGGATTATCCGATTATGAACTCGGTTTGGGCCGTGGATAAAATTATCGTAAAACGGGATATCAACATCTCGTTAGCCGTCGGTACGGAAGATTCCGTGTTGACGCCGGTCATCAAAAAAGCCGATCAGAAAAATATCGCCGGCCTGGCCCGCGAAATCGAAGAACTGGCGACCAAGGTGCGCGCCGGGAAGCTGAAGCTGGACGATATGCAAGGCGGAACTTTCACGGTGAACAATACCGGTTCGTTCGGTTCCATTCTGACTCAGCCGATCATTAATTATCCGCAAGCGGCCATCCTCACCTTCGAGTCGATCGTGAAAAAGCCGGTCGTCATCAACGATATGATTGCGGTCCGGTCGATGGCTAATCTTTGCTTGTCGCTCGATCATCGGATTTTGGACGGAGTCATTTGCGGACGGTTCATGCAGCGGGTTAAAGATAATATGGAAAGCTATTCCCTGGATACTCAAGTCTATTGATTGTGATGATTTGGAGGTAATACAGCATGGCGAAATCCATTAACATCTCATATATTCCGGAGATCGAATACGGTGAAGCTTGGGATAAACAGAAGCAAATCGTCAAAGCGATTGATGAGCAGCAGCAGAAGGAACATCTGCTGCTGCTTCAGCATCCGCCGACCTTTACGATCGGTTCGCAGCGGCATCCCGAACATCTGCTGCTCAGTCCGAAGCAGCTCCGCGAGCAAGGAATCGCCCTGTTTGAAATCGACCGCGGCGGGGATATTACATATCATGGTCCCGGCCAGCTCGTCGGGTATCCACTATTGTGGCTGGATGGCGGGAAAGGCCTTGATTTGCACGGCTATTTAAGACTTCTGGAGCAGGTCATCATTGACTATTTGGCGTACTACGGGATTGAAGGATCAAGAAAGCCGGAATATACCGGCGTTTGGGTCGGGGACGAGAAAATTTGCGCGATCGGCGTGAAATTCAACAAGTGCCGACATCGTAAAGGCTTTATCACAAGTCACGGCTTTGCCTTTAACGTCAAGTCAGGCATTCAAGAGGAAGGATTCCGCGGGATCGTTCCGTGCGGCATTCAGGAGTATGGAGTTACCTCGCTGGAGGATGTGACCGGCCGTTCTTTCACGGTAGAGGAAGCGGCTCAAGGCATCATCCCGTATTTCAACAATTTGTTTGGATATACGGGGGCTATAGTTGCGGACGAAGCTGATTATTAACGAATGAAAAATGGTTCAAGCAAAGCGATCAGCGTAGAAGCTACCATAGCGAAGAGCATCAAATAAACGACGATTTTAAACCATTTTTTTTGCATAATTCATATAACCCCTTCTCGGACAATAATTTTGAACAGTTACTCTTATATTATCGTAAAAATGAAAGCGAGGAAAGTCCAGTGATCAACAAGGAGAGAGTGATTGACCAGTTTCTGGAACTGGTGCAGATCGATAGCGAAACAAAACACGAACGCCGGATCGCCGATACTTTGAAAGCCAAGTTTACGGAACTGGGGCTGGATGTTGTCGAGGATGATTCCGCCTCCAGAACCGGACATGGGGCGGGTAATCTCGTAGCAACGTTGAAGGCAAGCGGGGCGGACACGGCGGGCGTTGCTCCGTTTTTGTTCACCTGTCATATGGACACGGTTGCGCCAGGCAACGGGATCAAACCGATCGTCGGGGAAGACGGATGGATTCGCAGTGATGGCACTACGATTCTCGGCTCCGATGATAAAGCGGGGGTAGCCGCGCTGCTTGAAGTGATCAAAGTGCTTCGAGAGAAGAATTTGCCGCATGGGCAGATTCAATTTGTCATCACCGCCGGAGAAGAAATGGCCCTGGCCGGTTCCCGGGCGATGGACGCCAGCCTGTTGGATGCCGAATACGGATTCGCGATCGACTCGAACGGAGAGGTGGGTTCGATCTGTGTCGGAGCTCCGACACGGGCCCAGATCGATATTGAAATATACGGGAAATCGGCACACGCCGGAGTCAATCCCGAGGATGGCATCAGCGCCATTCAGGTAGCGGGCAAAGCGATTGCCCGGATGAACCTCGGACGGATTGATGAGACCACGACTGCCAACATCGGCAAGTTTGAGGGCGGCGGCGAAACGAATGTCGTGCCGGATTACGTGAAACTGTATGCGGAAGCGCGCAGCACGTCACTTGACAAGATCACCAAACAAATCGAAAGCATGAAAGAAGCGGTGGAATCCGTGTGCCGGGATTACGGAACCCGGTTTAACTTCAACAGCGATCTCGCCTACCCGGCGTTTCATTTCTCGGATAATGACGACGTGGTCGTGCTTGCCAAAAAAGCGGCGGCTCAGTTGGGATTGTCCGGCAGCACCTTTATTTCCGGCGGAGGCAGCGATGCCAACGTATTTAACGGTTTCGGAATTCCAACCGTAAATCTGGCGGTCGGTTACGAGAATATCCACACCACCGAAGAACGGATCAAAGCTGACGATATCGTAAAAGTCGCGGAATATGCGCTTGAAATCGTCTCCCAATCCTTGAAATAGTCCATATTAAAGAATAAGCGGCTACAGCCGCCCGGGCGCAGTGAGCTGCCCGGGCGGCTGTTTTTTACACATTTTGATTTTATTGAAGCACTTTGGAATGAGAGGCGGGCAGGTTTCTGCTTTGCGCCGGGGACCAGACCGTATGCCAATTGGTGGAATGGATCACTTGCAGGGCTTCCGAGATATCGTTCATATATTTTTCAATCTTCGTCTGTTCTTCTTCGCCAGGATGATACAATTCAATCCGCCCCGCTAAATTGTTCATGGTGTTATGCAAGTAACAGGAACTAGCGGCAAAGCGGGCGATAGCCATGTCGGGAAATTGTTCCGCAAGCCGTTCGAAAATGTCCGCCGCTTCGGCGAATTGACCCTCGTCATGTAAAATCTCCGCATAGATATAAAGTGATTCCTTGTACGTAGGCACGGTTTGCAACAAGAATGAGGGATCCAGTTCGGCGAGCTTGGCCTTAGCTTTAATCACATATCCTTCAGCATACAATGACTGAATGTATTGGCAAAGGTAAAAGGAATCGACGTCCCCGGCTAATTTCTCCGCTGCGTCCAAAACGCCCAATTTAACGGCACGCCGGATCAGATCGGGAATTTCACTGCTGGAGTCTATTTGCAGATGAGAATAAGCGGCATTCCTATCTGAATCTAATTTTGCTATTGTCGCTAACTGTCTTAATGATTCCGCGTTGTCCTCCCAATATTGCGAGTGCCCGGTCTTCCAGTCCACCAAGACGTCCTGAGCTTTTTTAAAATCTCCGCAACGGATTAAACACTCCACATAAATACTTCGGATTTCCTCATCAACCATCGGAGAAGCAGGGAAGAGTGTCAATGCGGTTGGGTAAGCGCCCAGCCGGTTTAGAGACCGGATTAGCAGTATCGTTTCATCACGATCGGAAAGATGACATTCCGTCAAATCCTGCCTTAATGCAACGCAAATGGCGTCATCAGATGCTCCGCTACGCAGCAGGTCTGTTCCATGCATCATTAATGCTTCTTCGAGCACAGACGGGTATCGTGCTTTGGCGTTTTGCTGCCGGACTCGCTGGTTTTCCGTATTTGGTTCGTTATGTATTTTTAGCGGATAGGTTGATCCGGATTCCGAACTATGGGCTCTTTCGCAATGAAACATCATTCTCCCATACACCTCCCTTACCCATTAACCATATTTTTGCTAACTGAATAAGTAGCATTGTTGAACTTGTACGTTTTATTTGGAGAGACGCATTTCGATGAAATCTTTGATTTTCGCATTGCTTCCGGCTGTTTTTTTCCATTGGTTCAAAAGAATGCGGATCTGCCAGCCTTTACCCTGGGCGGTAATCACATTGTTGGAAAAGTAGCTCTTCATGGCGCTGCTCCTTTTTTTCGCAGGTTTGGTATAATAACAACGTATGTTTTAAACGGACAAGTTATGACAGGAGGATTTATGAATGATAAATGATCAATTGAACGAAAAAACCATCTCCACCGAGCCGGTATTTTCCGGGAAAGTGATATCCTTGCAAATCGACACCGTCGAACTGCCTGACGGCTCTCGGGCTACCCGCGAGATTATCCGTCACCCGGGTGCGGTGGCCGTTCTGGCCGTAAAGGACGGGCGCCTGTTGCTGGTGGATCAGTTCCGTCAGGCAATGGGACGCTGCGAATTGGAAATCCCTGCGGGCAAGCTGGAGAAAGGTGAAGATCCGCTCGAAGCTGCGCAAAGAGAATTGCAGGAAGAGACGGGTTACCGCTGCGGGAAAATCTCGCTTCTGCACTCTTTCTATACATCCCCCGGGTTCGCGGATGAGATCATTCATTTGTATTTGGCGGAAGAACTAACGGCTGGAGAAATGGCACCGGATGAGGACGAATTTCTTGAAGTCATCGAGGCTTCATTCGAAGAGGTACAGCAATATATTGCCGAAGGTCGGATTGCCGATGCAAAGACGATTTTAGCGGCGTATATTTGGCAGCATCAGCTTACCCTCAAAACGGAGCAGGGACAGAAATGACTGATTCCAATACCGGGCTGTCATCCTTTTTTGCCGACTTGCACATTCATATCGGAAGAACCGGAAAGGGAGAACCGGTGAAAATCAGCGGAAGCCGGGATCTAACATTTGCCAACATTGCTAAGGAAGCTGCGGAGCGCAAGGGGATCAATTTGGTAGGAATTATCGATTGCCATTCTCCTGGAGTCCAGGAGGACATCAGAGCCAGCCTGGAACGTGGCGAGATGAAGGAATTAAATGATGGCGGGATTTCTTATAAGAATACAACCATTCTGCTCGGCAGCGAGCTGGAAATCCGCGAGCCCGGGATGGGACCGGCTCATTTGCTGGCGTTCTTTCCCGATCTTGGAACGATCTCTTCCTTTACCGGTTGGCTGGAAAAAAGAATGAAAAACGTAACCTTGAGTTCCCAGCGGGTGTACGCGCCCGCCAAGGTTTTGCAGGAGGAGGTTTACGCCCGCGGCGGTATCGTCATTCCGGCGCATATTTTCACGCCGCACCGGAGCGTCTATGGCAGCTGCGCCCCCCGTCTGGCGGACGTGCTTGATCCCGAGCTGATCAGCGCGGTAGAACTGGGCTTAAGTGCGGACAGCGAAATGGCGGGGTGGATCAGCGAGTTGGACAAGTATACCATCTTGACGAATTCCGACGCCCACTCGCTGGGCAAAATCGGCAGGGAGTACAATCAACTTATACTACGGGAACCAAGCTACCGTGAATTTGAAAAGGCTCTTAAAGGAGCCGAAGGCAGAAGTGTGGAAGCCAATTACGGTCTTAACCCCCGGCTTGGCAAATATCACAGAACTTATTGCGGCGGTTGCAGTTACATTATCGATGAGTCGGGCACGGCCGTTGACCGCTGTCCTTATTGCGGTAGTCCGAAATTGGTCCGCGGTGTGCTCGACCGGATTATTTCGATCGCCGACCGGTCGGTCCCCCTGATACCGGAGCATCGGCCGCCGTATCATTATCAGGTGCCGTTGGAGTTTATTCCCGGACTTGGCAAGGCCAAGCTGGAACTGTTGCTACGGACCTTCGGCACGGAAATGAACATTTTGCACAGGGTGCCGGAAGGCGAACTTGCCGTTGTCGTCGGTGAAGAACTGGCAGGCAAAATAGCCGCTGCACGCAGCGGAACGTTACTGCTCGAATCGGGCGGCGGCGGAATCTACGGAAAAGTCGCGAAATCGCAAACGTAAGGGTTCCAGCTAGCATATGGGGAACAGCTTGTTCATAGATTACTATAAGCGGGTCATCAAGATCTGCATCTCACAGGCAGCTACCTGCAGCCCGTATGAAATCGATGAACAAGATAGGGGGCCCCACTATGCTTCAACCTTTTCGCCATACCCTTAAGGATCAGACGCCGCTCTATGTATTTGTCGCCGCATTGTTTTTGATGGGCGTTGTATTTGGAGCGTTGATGGTAAATGCGCTGACGTTGGAACAACAGCAGGATTTATCGAGGTATTTGGGCAACTTTTTCGTCTCGGTAAACGAAGGCGGAGAGAGCTTTCAGCCTATGGCCTATTGGGAAGTTGCCGGTGTACATTTAAAATGGCTGGGGTTAATCTGGCTGCTTGGACTTTCCGTGATCGGACTTCCCGGGATTCTTGTCCTGGATTTTCTTAAAGGCGTGCTGATCGGATTTACCGTAGGTTGTCTTGTGGGGCAATATACTTGGAAAGGATTGCTGTTCGCGCTCGTCTCCGTCGCTCCCCACAATCTGATCGTAATTCCGGCGCTTGTTATCAGCAGCGTGGCTGCCATCGGCTTCTCCTTGGGGATTATCCGCAACCGGGTCCTTCTCCATCGAACCGGAAACGCGGCAAAGCCCTTCTTGTCCTATACGGGCCTCACACTGGCGATGGCGGCGGTGCTGCTTGCGGTTTCTTCCTTTGAAACCTGGGTCACGCCAACGATGATGAGTTGGGTTACGCCGATGATCGGCCAGAGCGGCTTGTAGGCGCTTTTAGCAGAGAATAGCATGATGCTCGCCGTTTAAAGCTTTTGCTAAATCGGTAATAAGCTTTATGATAGTGGAAGGCTGCTGAATATTTCGTTTTGAATAAGAAAAAAATAAAAGCGGTAAACTAAGAAGTTATTTTCATCTTAGTTTGCCGCTTTTTATTATCGAAAAAATTCGCGTCCAGCGGAAACTTCAGATTTTCTTTAGATATACCCTCATAAAATCCTTAGACTTTTTCGCTACAATTACGGCTATCCGGCATTTTTTATATGGATCTTTAATTATGCCTGTAATTAATAGAAAAAATTGAATAATGGGGGAATAGCAGTTGAAAATCAATGAATCTTTATTATTTTTGCAAGGATTTTTCAATAATCCACAACGAGTGGGGAGTGTCATCCCCAGTTCCAGATTTTTAGCCGATAAAATGATTCAGCCAGTATCTTGGAATGAGGTAAAGGCAGTCGCGGAGCTCGGGTCCGGCACAGGTGCCATCACGCGTTTTATGAAAACACAGCTAAACGAATCAACAAAAGTATTATTGTTTGAAAGAGATAAGAAAATGAGAAATAATTTAAAGATAGGATACCCCGAGTACTTTTGCCATTCCAATGCATGCCAATTAGTTAAAAATATGACCCAAGATGGAATCAGTCAGCTTGACTGTATTATAAGCGGACTGCCATTTTTTAATTTCACGAAGGAAATGCGAGAAAATTTATTGAATCAGATTGTTGAGGCACTTAAACCAGGAGGGATTTTTATCGCTTTTCAGTACTCCCTTCAGATGAAGAAAACATTTGCTGAAGAATTAATTATCGAAAAAATTGAGTTCGTGCCATTCAATTTCCCTCCGGCTTTCGTATATGTCTGTCGCAAAAGGGAGACGCTTTAAATGAAATTAATGACTTGATATATTTCCTGGTTAACATTTAATAGCTATATTTTAACTTATAATACCTATTAAAAAGGAGCACCAAGCAATGAATACAGTCCTTGTCGTAGACGACGATTCGGAGATTCGGGATGTGATTCACATCTATTTGCGAAATGAAGGATACCGCGTAATCGATGCTGTTGATGGCCTTGACGCGCTTGATGTAATAAAAACAATCCCTATCCAGTTGATCATTCTGGATGTGATGATGCCTCGAATGGATGGAATTAGCGCCTGCATTAAAATTAGGGAAATCTCGAACGCTCCGATTATCATGTTATCGGCTAAAGAAGAAGATATTGATAAAATTACGGGTCTTACTACCGGAGCTGACGATTACATGATAAAACCTTTCAATCCTCTAGAATTGCTTGCTTGGGTAAAAGCTCAACTGCGGCGACAATCCTTAATAGGAAAAGAAGAATCTAATTCGCTAATCCTCATTAAAGATCTTGTCATTGATAAGGATAAACATTCGGTTACGTTAAAAGGAAACGACATATCGTTGACCCCTTTGGAGTTTTCGATTCTGGAGTTGCTTGCAAGCCGCCCGGGACAAGTATTTAGCTCCAATAGGATTTATGAAAGCGTATGGAAAGAGCCGTTCGGGAATTCGGATAATACCGTAATGGTTCATATTCGTAATTTACGAGAAAAAATAGAAGAATCACCAAGAGAACCCCATTATATTAAAACGGTTTGGGGAGTGGGTTATAAAATTGACTGAACAAGTAAAAAAGCCAAAAAGACAAAAAAAAATCCAGGTTAATATATTGTTCAGAATGGTGCTAAGTCTTATTATTGCTATTGCTATAAATAATTTAATCATTTTACTTTTCACCAAGGTAGGTAATGAACTGAAATGGGGATGGCTCCTCAATTCCTTGCCTTATTTTCTTACACCTCTTTATATGGTTAACTTTATTATGATTTTTTTAGTTTTAACGCGAAAAATCGTTAAAGACCTAATACACCTGGAACGTGGGCTTCAAATTATTTCCGAGGGGGATTTAGATTACCGGGTAGGTGTTGAACGACAAGATGAACTAGGGCGGGTGGCGGTTAACATTAATCAAATGACGGAACGTTTGCAACGGCAGATTGCGAAGGAGCGCGAAACCGAGAAGTCAAAGATGGAGATGATCGCAGGCATATCACATGACTTACGCACTCCTCTTACAAGCATTATTGGCTATATCGAGCTTTTAAGGACAGAATCATTTCAAGATAAAGAAGAATACACGCGATTTGTTCAAAACACCTACAATAAAGCGATTCACTTAAAACGATTGCTTGATGATTTATTTGAATATACGAGACTAACTTCGGTGGATTTTAACCTGGATATAAAGAAAATTGATTTATTTCAGCTGCTGGATCAGTTGTTATTTGAATTTGAGCCGATCGCCCAAGAAAAGGGCGTCTTTATCGTGAAAGAGATCGGGACCTCTACGGTTGAAACGTTCATTGACAGTGAAAAAATAGCAAGAGCAATGGATAATCTATTAATGAACGCCCTCAAGTATTCCGTAAAACCAGGAAGTATTCGCGTTTTAATGAAAACGGATAGTAAGCAAATTAAGATTGATGTCGAAAATAAAGGGAAACCCCTTACTCAAGAACAAGAGAACAAAATCTTCGAACGATTTTTTAAAGTTGATCATTCACGTAGTAGCGAAGGCATTCAAACGGGAGCTGGCCTTGGTCTATCTATAGCCAGAAATATTATTGAATTGCATGGGGGGACATTAACCCTCAACCATATAAACAACTTATTTATATTCACTGTTGCTTTGCCTATTGACGGAATTGCGGCTAACAGCATGGAGCCAGTAAGAGCGAACGATCATGAAGAATAAAGTAGCGAATGAAATTTCGGGGGTTTGATTAAGGTAGCACAAATTGACTATGAAATATTATTGTGGAATCATGAAATAGGGTGATGATATGACGAGTTTAGTTAAAACTGAAGTTGCAGATTTTTCAGCCGGAAAGAGGGGAGGCAACCGAAAAGGGGCAGGCCGCAAGCCGATAGGCGTAACTAGAAAAATTTCATTAACATTACCGCAGGAATGTTGGGAAGAAATAGACCGCTACTGTCACAGAGGGGATTATTCTGTTTCCGAAGTCTTGCGATCCATTATTGAAGATAACCTTCATAATGCCGCTCAATTATGATTTAGTAGGTGGGGAGGTTCTTGTTATGAAAGAAGGCCTGTTAAATATAGATGGCGGACAGCTTTATTACACGGTTTCCGGAGAAGGCGATCCCGTTGTTCTGATCCATGGGAATTTCAATGATCATCAAATCTGGAATGAACAGGTGGACTCTTTTTCCGCACATTATAAATTAGTTCGATATGATTTGCGGGGATACGGCCTTTCCAGTACGCCAAACACCACATTCTCCAATCTTGATGATTTAAAAGCACTGACTGATTTTTTGGAGCTCGGTAACGTTACTTTAGTTGGATCTTCTATGGGTGGAAGCATTGCTACAGACTTCACGCTTACTTATCCTCATTTGGTCAAAAACCTTATATTGGTTGCACCCTCCATAAACGGTAATCCTTATCCTATGAAGATGATGTGGCAAGGGATAAAAAATTTTATTCTTCTTCGCCTGAGAGGACGCAACAAAGCGATTGAATCATTCATAGCCGATCCTTTCTGGCAATACTTTTTCCCTTCCTTAAAAAAAGAAGAAGCAAGAACGAAATTACTCGATAATGTAAGGAATCCAAACAACTTTTGCAGATTCTCTCCGAGCCTTTCAAATACTGTTAAACCTTTTGCTTTTAATCGATTACACGAAATAAACATACCTACTCTGATCATAATCTCTGATCAAGATCATCGATTTAACAGGGAGACTGCGGAATTTTTACATAAAAGAATAAAATTATCATCGAGAATAATCATGCAAGACTGCGGTCACCTCCCGTTTATCGAGGCGTCGATCGAATTCAATCAAGCAGTTCATGATTTTCTGTCAACAAGCTCGCTGACCTAGAGACGGTTGGCGGGTTTGTTTTATATATTATGAGCCTAACATTCTATTCGTTAAAATTGTGCCTTGTTGCTGATTCTAGTGACCCTATCAATTTTTCACTTAAATCATAGAATACAGTATCCAGATCGATAGGAGGTGATTCAGATGGCGATTCTCTTACCGTCGCAAATTTATAATCTTGCTGCCGGAGTAGGTAAATCCTATTATGAGAACTTAAACGGGGGAACAAATGCTACAATTACAGTTAATAATACCGGCGCCAATCCGGTAAATCTTGTGGTTACCCGTGTCAACGCACCTGTCATAACGTATGTTATACCCGGATTCAACAGTCTCACGTTGGAAGTGGCTCTGCTTTTGGTAGCGGCCCTTCAAGCTACGGCAGCCGGAGCAGTAACGGGAACCATTCAGATTGCTGTTTCTGATTTTTAATTACGTTTTGTAAACAAAATCCCCGTCAATCTAACCGATCGGCGGGGATTTTTCTTTTTCGCATACTACCATTTTGGGTTTGCTTGCTCCGTTAATTCAGCTTTTTTATAAGAATAATTTCTAAGGGTTGGGTATCAAGCAACAGGCATCCTGCATCTTTAAACCCAAGTTTTCTGTAAAAGTGTTGGGATCCTTCATCAGCTTGAGCAGAAGTCATTACCAAGTTATGACCCTGTTGTTTCATTTCGTTCTCCCAAAATTGGACCACATCTTTTCCCAGGCCCTTATTACGGAAAGCTTCTTCGATCCAAAGCATATTCATAAAAGGCGTATTGTCCCAGAAATACCCGTAACGCATCCATCCGAACCGGGCCTCGTTTTCATCCTGCAATATGTATATTTCCTGCCCAGTGATTTTGGGCAATATCAATTTTTCTACGACATGACGATCTCGATTTTTTATCCACTCATAGTCTTTTTCGGTTGCAAAAGATATTCTCATTTATCTTTTCCTTTCTAAGTCAGGGATTTGATTAATTATTCAAGTTGTTAGTGACCGCTATTAGATGTGTGACTTTTCGACTAAACGATACCGGGAATTATTATTTCTTACGGCAGACTTAACTAAAGGACTATTCAACTCCTGCAAGTCGACCTCTTCCCAGTAATCCGGATAGTCATTTGAAAACGTTTCGTCCGAATAAGGCGTATATCGAATGTCTTCCGTTTGGAATGAATCTCGGGAATCGCTTGAATCGACTGTCGTCTCCTCCTCGGAATCCATTGCTGAAAAGAATATATTGGTCATGTCGCCGCATCCGGTAGCAATATCGTGAAGATTAAAGCAAGAAATATTTTTTTTAAGTCCATATCGTCCCTATAAGTTCCCCATCGGCTGAGGGAGTTGCTAGCATAATATTACTATTAATCGAAAAATGACAAAAGGAAAATTGTGGTGTGCCCATCCGTACAAGTCTTCCGTCCCGCATAACCTCTAGTAAATGTTTGACTTTGTTGATTCCAACCCCCTATAATGAAAGAAGTGATTTAAATGCAAGTTGCGGCAATTCCTGGGGGGGAGAACATGGAAGAAAAGATCGATAAAATTAAACAGCAGCTGCAATCCCACGGTTATAAATTGACGCCCCAACGGGAAGCCACGGTTCGAGTACTGCTAGAAAATGAAGAAGATCATCTCAGCGCGGAAGATGTATTCATGCTGGTAAAAGATAAAGCACCAGAGATTGGCCTGGCAACCGTATACCGGACGCTGGAGTTGCTGAGTGAGCTTCATGTTGTCGAGAAGATCAACTTCGGGGATGGGGTGGCCCGTTACGATCTGCGTACGGACACGACCAAGCATCATCACCATCACTTGATCTGCGTACAGTGCGGAGCCATGGATGAGATTCGCGAAGATTGGTTGGGACCGCTGGAGGAACGGCTGGAGAAGGAATTCAACTTTACGGTGCTGGATCACCGCTTGGATTTTCAAGGCATTTGCTACCGGTGCAAAGACAAGAATAATGACCAGAGTGGTAACGGCGGCAAGAAATCATAACAATGACGCAAAGCTCCGAACGGCCGGGCCGTTAGGGGCTTTTTGATTTGTGGATGAAGTAGCATCCAAATCTACATCCACTTACATAGTTGATCCCATAGAGCAGGTTTATCCCTTTCAAACCCAGCATACTGTCAGAACTCCCTCTATATACTGATAGAAATAGTGTCCAGGCTCCTATAAGATATGCAGGAAAATGGGTAATGAAAGAGGGAGAGTTATGGTTATTTCGCTGCGGAGTATGCTAAGGTCGTTGAAGTATTTGCTCGTGTTTGTCGCGTTAGCCTATACTTTATATAAAGGACTCGGGTTATTGGATGCCTATGTATTTCCTTTGGACAAATACCGGATCCCGGAAGGCTCGGCTGTAAAAGTGTTTTTCCCCGGAAGCTTAGGGGGTCATGAAACGGAAACGTTAAGTGAACGGTTGATCCTGTTTTTTTGGTACGGGGAATAATGAGACGTCAGCAGGGAAAAGAAGAACGTGTGTGGAATTGATGAATAGGCGTGTTATTATTATCTGACATCCTTGCTCAGGAGACGAAAGGAGGCGCTAAACATGGAGCCGTATGCTGCCTCTTTTATTTCATATTTGACCGGACAGAAGGACTTAAGCGGCTCGACACTGGAAAGTTATAAGCGGGATGTATCCCAGTTTCTTGAATATTTGCATGGCAAGGGGATCGGAGATCTGAACGAAGTAACCCGTGCGGGAGTCTTGCTGTATTTTGCCGCGCTCCGGGAACAGGGGAAAGCTCCGGCGACGGTTATGCGCATATCCGTGTCCCTGAAGGCATTTTTTCAGTATCTTCTCCAGGAGAAGATCATTTTTCAGGATCCTTTTGTAGCCGTAAAGATGCCTAAAATCGACAAAACTCCCCCGTCCGTGCTTACCGTGGAAGAGACGGAGAGATTGCTGGACATGCCGGACTTAAATCAGCCTCTCGGACAGAGGGATAAAGCAATGCTGGAACTCCTGTATGCTACAGGCGTTCGTGTCAGCGAACTCATCTCATTGAACATCGAAGATGTCGATACGGGAGTCCGTTTTTTGCGCTGTTCCGGGAACAGTGAGAAAGAACGGATCCTGCCGTTCGGGACCGTGACAGCGGAATGGCTTAACCGGTATTTGCGCGAAGTCCGGCCCGGCTGGAGTCCTGATGGGCAGCAAGATCCCTTGTTTCCCAATCGTTCAGGCGACAGAATGAGTCGTCAGGGCTTCTGGAAGGTGATTAAGAAGTATGGCAAAGCGGCAGGGATTACGAAAGAGATTACGCCGCATACCCTGAGACATTCCTTTGCCATTCATTTGCTTGAAGGCGGGGCGGATGTAAGGTCGGTGCAGGAGATGCTCGGACATGCCGATTTGGCGACAATTCAAATGTATTTAAACTATTCCCGGCCGAATCTAAAAACGGTATATGATCATTTTCATCCGCGAAGTAAGGGCAAGGTCGAACTATAATCCGGTCTATCGGCGGGTAAAGTATGGGAATGGATTAGGTTCAAGCAGGGATAACTAAACAGCAAAGGTCGAAGGAGTGACACACATGACTAATGAGAACAGCTTCAATAAGATTACAGTAATTGTACTGGATAGCGTGGGTATCGGCGAATTGCCCGATGCGGATAAATTCGGGGATAAAGGGTCTCATACGCTGGGACATATTCTGGAAAAGGTACCGAACACGAGCCTGCCGAATATGCAAAAGCTCGGACTGGGGAATATCGCGGAACTTCCCCATTTGAACCTGGCAGAAGCACCGGCGGCTTACTATGGGAAAATGGCCGAAGTTTCAACAGGCAAAGATACGATGACCGGGCATTGGGAACTCATGGGGTTGAAGATCGAGACTCCGTTTCAAACGTACCCGAATGGTTTCCCACGCGATTTGGTCGCCCGTTTCGAACAGGAGACCGGACGCAAAATGATCGGGAACAAACCGGCCTCGGGAACGGAAATTCTCGATGAGTTGGGCGAAGAGCACATGAAGACGGGGGCCTGGATCGTATACACCTCAGCCGATAGCGTGTTTCAGATCGCCGCTCATGAAGAGATCATTCCGTTGGATGAATTATACCGGGCATGCGAGATTGCCCGCCGCCTGACCCTTGAACCGGAGCATTCCGTGGGACGCGTTATCGCCCGGCCTTTCGTCGGACAGCCCGGAGATTTCAAACGTACGCCGAACCGTCACGATTACGCGGTGACACCGCCGGAACCGACCGTTTTGAACGCGCTGAAGCATGCGGACAAGGATGTGATCTCCGTCGGGAAAATCAACGATATTTTTTCCGGGGAAGGCATCACCGCTTCCTATCCGACCAAGAGCAACCGTCATGGTATTGACGAAACGATTCGATTGATGGGCACGCAATTCCATGGATTGCTGTTTACGAATCTCGTGGATTTCGACTCGTTGTACGGGCACCGTCGGGATCCGGAGGGCTATGCGCGTGCACTGGAAGAATTCGATGCCTCGCTGCCCGATTTGCTCGCCCAAGTAGGCGAGCGCGACCTGCTTGTTATCACGGCGGATCACGGCAATGACCCGATCCATGCGGGAACGGACCATACCCGTGAGTATGTGCCCCTGCTCGTCTATGGCAAAGGATTGTCTTCGCCAGGGAATCTTGGCGTGAGGGCCACGTATTCGGACTTGGCGGCGACGATCGCCGACAATTTCGGCGTTCATGGCACCGAGCACGGAAAGAGCTTTTTGAAACTGCTGAAATAACCAAACGGGAGAGATGAATATGACTACGATACTTACGATAGGCATGATAAGGGAAGCGGCCGACTATATCCGATCCAAGACGGAAATTACACCCAAGGTGGGGCTGATTCTCGGCTCGGGCCTTGGCGTGCTGGCGGATCATATTGAAGGAGCTACGAGCATTCCCTACAAGGATATTCCGTATTTTCCGCAATCCACCGTGGAAGGCCATGCCGGCGAATTGATGATCGGTACTTTAAACGGAACGCCGGTAGTTCTGATGAAAGGCCGTTTTCATATGTATGAAGGATACGGTCCGCAATTGACCGCGTTTCCGGTAAGAGTCATGAAGGAGCTAGGCGTAAAAACGCTTCTCGTTACGAATGCTGCAGGGGGAATCAATACCTCATTCCAACCGGGTGACCTGATGCTGATTTCGGATCATATTAATTTGACCGGCACAAGCCCGCTTATTGGTCAAAACGATAATGAACTGGGTCCGCGATTCCCGGACATGTCTCAGGCCTACAGCCGCAGACTGCGGGAATTGGCGCGGAAAACGGCGGAAGGCAGCGGCGTTCCGATTCAGGAAGGCGTATACGTTGGACTGCTTGGTCCTTCTTACGAAACTCCGGCCGAAATCCGCATGCTCCGCACGCTGGGCGGAGATGCCGTAGGCATGTCGACGGTGTCTGAGGTCATTGTGGCCAGACATGCGGGGCTTGAGGTATTGGGCATATCCTGCATTAGCAACATGGCGTCCGGAATTCTGGATCAACCGTTGTCCCACGATGAAGTGATGGAGACAACGGACCGGGTCCGCGAGAAATTCTTGAGCCTGGTGTTGTCGATTATTCCCGAGATGTAAACTGGGAGGTGAGAATAAGATGAGAGCTGTAGATCTAATCCGCAAAAAAAGAGACGGCCTGGAGCTGACCGGCGAAGAAATAGGTTATCTGATCAAAGGGTACAGTGAAGGAGAAATCCCCGACTATCAAATGGCAGCCTGGGCGATGGCTGTTTATTATCAGGGGATGAGCGCCCGGGAAACGGCTGACCTGACACTGCACATGGCTTCGTCCGGCGATATGATCGACCTTGCTTCCATTCGCGGGGTAAAGGTGGATAAGCATTCTACGGGCGGCGTAGGGGACAAGACGACCATCGTCATCGGCCCGCTCGTGGCAGCAGCCGGCGTACCCGTAGCGAAAATGTCCGGCCGGGGACTCGGCCATACCGGGGGAACGATCGATAAGCTGGAAGCGATTCGCGGTTTTTCCGTGGAGCTTGGTCAGGAGCAGTTTTTCCGCCAAGTGAACGAGATCGGATTAGCCGTCGTTGGACAAAGCGGAAATATGACCCCTGCGGACAAAAAATTGTACGGCTTGCGCGATGTTACCGCGACGGTGGATTCCATTCCGCTGATTGCGAGTTCGGTCATGAGCAAGAAGATTGCCGCCGGAGCGGATGCCATCGTGCTGGATGTAAAAACCGGAAGCGGCGCGTTCATGAAAACGCTGGACGATTCCATCCGGCTCGCCAAAGCTATGGTCGATATCGGAACCCAGGTCGGGCGCAGTACGATCGCCGTCATCAGCGATATGGACCAGCCGCTTGGCTACGGGATCGGCAATGCGCTTGAAATCCAGGAGGCGATTGCGACCTTGCGCGGTGAAGGACCGAAAGACCTGGAGGAGGTTTGTCTGATTCTCGCATCCCATATGCTCGTTCTAGGCGGCAAGGCGGAAAGTGAAGAAGAGGCACGGGCGATTCTACAGCAAAAGCTGGAGAGCGGCGAGGCGCTGGAGCGGCTGAAAATGATGGTCGAAGCCCAGGGCGGCGATATTTCGCAAATCGAAAACCCCGAATTGCTGCCTCAAGCGGAGCTTCACATCGAAGTGAAGGCGGAAGCCGGGGGTTTTGTCGAGTCGATCCAAGCCGAAGAGATCGGCGTCGCTGCGATGCTGCTTGGCGCCGGCCGGGAAACGAAGGATTCGGTAATCGACCTGGCGGCCGGCCTCACCCTTCGCAAAAAAATCGGGGATCCGGTGGAGGTCGGCGAAGTGTTGGCCGTGCTGCATCTGAATTCCGCTTACGAGGGCCGGCTTGAAGAAGCCAGCCGAAAAGTGAGGGAAGCCTATGGGATCTCGAATGACAAGGTACCGCGAAGACCGCTGGTGTTTGCGCTAGTGACTCCCGAAGGAGTCCGGAGATTCTAGCAAGACGGTTACGATTAACCCGTAAGATAAAAAAGAGCGGTGCAAGATTTCATTCTTGCACCGCTCTTTTCTTATTTCCACCACTCTTTTGACAGCTTTCATTGCAATATTTCCAATATATTTTGATCAAACCTCGGCAAGCCGAGTCTTGATTGGATGAATTCCAATGATGCCGTCCAAGATGGCCGGTTTTCTCCCGAAAACCACATTTTTCCTTGGGGAATTTCCAACCAATGAGATCATTATGCTAACGCTTTTGCTGCAAGATTGGAATTTCTCCAATGAATGAGCCAAGTCGCTTTCCATAACGATGGGAGTTCCGATATGCTGACCTTAATTCGGCTTGCCCCCCATTTGCACTAGTAAAGGAATATTATTACATGAATTCGTCCATACTAGGTTAGCAGAATCCTGATTTTTGTACAAAAGGGGGACTAATGTTGAAAAAGGTGTTGTTAATCGGGTTTACCGCACTGATCATGGCACTGCCGCTATGGCCGGCTACGGGTTTTGCCAATCACGGCGGACCGCATGAGGAAGTAGCGGCAAACGAGCTGGCATTGGCCGAAAACGCCCTTTCCGCCGTGTTGATTGACGCGGATACGGGAACGGTGATTTACGAGAAAAAGAGTCATGAGAAGCTGCCGCCCGCCAGCATTACAAAGGTCATGACGATGCTGCTCACGATGGAAGCGATCGACAAGGGCAAGCTCAAGTTGAGCGACAAAGTAACGGCCAGTGAGTACGCATCCTCCATGGGGGGATCGCAGATCTTTTTGGAGCCCGGGGAAGAAATGACGGTTGATGAGTTGCTGAAGGGAGTAGCGATGGCATCCGGCAACGATGCTTCCGTCGCCTTGGCCGAGAAAATCGCCGGGACGGAGCAAGCATTTGTGCAGATGATGAATGACCGGGCCAGGGAGCTTGGGCTGAAGGACACCCATTTCTCCAACTGCAACGGATTGCCGGTGGAGAATCATTACTCATCCGCCCACGATATCGCCATGATGAGCCGGGAGTTGCTGAAGTACAAAGGTATAACGAAGTATACCGGGTCCTATCAGGACTATTTGCGCAAAGAGACGGAGAAACCCTTCTGGCTCGTCAATACGAACAAGCTGGTTCGGTTTTACAGCGGTGCGGACGGGCTGAAAACAGGATATACGTCGGAAGCGAAATTTTGTCTTGCGGCCACGGCCAAGCGGGATGGACTTCGGCTCATCGCGGTCGTTCTGGGCGAGCCGAATACGAAAACACGCAACAATGAAGTATCAGCCATGTTTGACTATGCCTTCTCCCAATACGCCTTGCATCCCATTTACAAAGCAGGCGAAGTGATCGGCAAGATCAAAGTACGCAAGGGAGAGGCTTCCCAGCTGGAACTGGCAGCTTCGAGAACGATGAGTGTGCTTGTTAAAAAAGGAATCGAGCCGGGAGCGATCACGCAGAAGCTGGAAGTACCGGAAAAGCTGGCCGCACCCGTGGAACAGGGGCAGATTATCGGCAAGCTGGTAGTGTATCAGAACGGGCAGGCACTGACCGAGTTCGAACTGAAGGCAGCTTCGTCAATCAAGAAGGCCGGTTGGTGGACGATATTTAAGCGCACGACTTCACATTTGTTTTTTGTAGATTCCTAGCAGTTTTCTTCTAGTTTTGTCATCGGGAAGGAATCCATTACTAGGTTGTAGAATTGTTGTGTTCATGTCAGGGAGGAGAGTGAACAGACGTGAATTTGCAAATGGAAATGGAAAGACACCGGGAAACATTGGTAGTACGTTTGGTAGGAGAGCTGGATCATCATACGGCGGACGAGGTCCGGATGTCCCTGGATGGTGAAATCGGCCGCGGCGCCTGCCGCCATCTTGTTCTTAGTCTCGAGTCTCTGCAGTTTATGGACAGCTCGGGCATAGGGGTTATTTTGGGAAGATACAAACTGATCAAACAGAAAGGCGGGCGCATGGTCGTTTGCGGCGTCAATCCGCCGGTATACCGGTTACTCGAAATGTCGGGGCTCTTCAAAATCATGTCCGTCTACGAAAACGAGAGCACCGCGCTGTCGGAACTGGAGGTCGCGCTATGAACCAGACCGAACGCAATTTCATGACCCTGCAATTTGCCGCCAAATCGGAGAACGAATCGTTCGCCCGCGTTACCGTCGCAGCTTTCGTGTCCCAACTCGATCCGACCATGGATGAGATTACGGACTTGAAGACGGTGGTTTCCGAGGCGGTCACCAATTCCATTATTCATGGATATGACGGAGATCCGGAAGGAATCGTAACGATTTCCGCAGCGATCGAAGGGGACACCGTGACCTTGGTCGTAGAAGACAAGGGACGAGGGATAGAAGATGTGGAGCTGGCCAAACAGCCGCTGTTTACCTCCAAGCCGGAACTGGAACGTTCCGGGATGGGCTTTACGATCATGGAGAACTTTATGGACGAATTTGACGTGACCAGCGAGCTGGACGGAGGCACTTCCATCCGGATGAAGAAGAGGATTGTATCAAAGAAAGCTTTATACAATTAGGGGTTGGAGCTATGGATGCCGAAGTGAAGCAAGCCTCGAGAGAGTATTTGGACGACACGGAAGTTAAACGGTTGATCGCGCTGAGTCAAAGCGGAGACTCCGCTGCCAGGGACCGCCTTGTGAATTGTAATATAAGGCTGGTCTGGTCGGTCGTACAGCGGTTTATGAACCGGGGCTACGAGCCTGAAGACCTGTTCCAGATCGGCTGTATCGGCCTCCTGAAATCGGTTGATAAGTTCGATCTCAGTTATGACGTGAAATTTTCAACCTACGCCGTTCCGATGATTATCGGGGAAATTCAGCGGTTTTTGCGTGACGACGGAACCCTTAAAGTTAGCCGCTCGCTTAAGGAGATGGCCAACAAAGTACGCAAAAAGAAGGATGAACTGTCCAAGCTGCTGAATCGGCTTCCGACCGTGAAGGAAGTGGCCGAAGAGCTGGGGGTTACGCCGGAAGACGTCGTATTTGCCCAGGAGGCGAACAAGCCGCCGGCTTCCATTCATGAGACCGTATTTGAAAATGACGGGGATCCGATCACGCTGATGGATCAAATCGCCGACGAGTCCCAGGAGCGCTGGTTTGACAAACTCGCTTTGCATGAGGCGATCGACGGGCTATCCGAGCGGGAGAGGTTAATCGTATATTTGCGGTATTACCGCGACCAGACGCAGTCCGAAGTGGCCAACCGGCTCGGGATATCCCAAGTGCAGGTATCGCGGCTGGAGAAGAAAATATTGCAGAACATCCGCGACCAGATCGCGCAATAGGTTGATGAGAGGATCCCCTTATGTAGACCGTGTGAACAACGCGGTTTACCGGAGGGGATTTTTCATGCATGCGTAGAAGGAAAGTGCTTCGTCCAGGTAACATTTTTAGGTATTCATGTACGAGCAAGGGTACATCTTATATAATAAAAGCATGTTCGACCATCAAAACTGATTATGAAGGGGATTCTTATCATGAGTGTACATATTGCAGCCAAAGCCGGCGACATCGCGGAAACGATCCTTTTGCCGGGAGACCCGCTTCGGGCCAAATATATTGCCGAGACGTATTTGAGCGACGTAATTTGCTATAACGAAGTACGCGGAATGCTCGGGTTTACGGGTACCTATCAAGGGAAAAGGATTTCCGTTCAAGGCTCAGGCATGGGTATCCCGTCCATTTCGATTTACGCTAATGAATTGATTAAGGAGTATGGCGTGAAAAACCTGATACGCGTCGGTACCTGCGGCGGCATGCAGGAGCATGTCCATGTACGCGACGTGATTCTGGCCCAGGCTTCCTGCACCGACTCCAGCATGAACCGCCATGTGTTCGGCGGATACGATTTTGCTCCGATCGCCAGCTTCCACTTATTGAAAGCAGCTTATGAACGCGGTGTAGAAAAAGGACTGAAGCTGCATGTTGGCAACATTTTCAGTTCGGACATGTTCTACCGGGACGATACGTCCGTTACCCAACTTCTGATGAAATACGGCGTGCTCGGGGTGGAAATGGAAACTACGGCGCTTTATACGCTGGCCGCCAAATATGGGGTGAATGCGCTGACGATTCTGACCGTGAGCGATCATCTGCTGACCGGGGAAGAAACCACGTCGGAAGAACGTCAAACTACGTTCAACCAGATGATGGAAGTGGCGCTTGACACGGCTGCGGCGCTATAAAGGCAGCAGGAATTCAAAGCTATCGCTTTGTTGGATTTCCGAAAATCATGATAAATGACGAAGAGGTCGAGTAAGGAGAGATTAGGCTCCTTGCCCGGCCTCTTCCTTTTGTTGCATAACGCGGAAGCCGGGAGTAAATCAGAGGCGGGCTTGGCATACTATGGGCAATACGGCAGTAAAGGGGTGTCCATGATGGAGAAAGGGACGGTCTCTCCCGTTTATCTGCGCCTGCGCAAGCAGGTAAAGCTCCCGATCGGGTCGCCGGTCCGGCTGGGGGATATTGCGCGTATCCTGGCCGAGCCCGAGCTCGAAACCGAGCTTTTGGGACTCGTGCTGGACAGGCCGGAATACAGTGACGGCAATTTGATTGTGATCGACATGCTCCTGGTTATTGCTTGCATAAGGCGGAAGTTTCCTTCGATCAAGGTTGAGGTGCTGGGGGAGCCGCATGTACTGGTAGAAATGGTGTCCCGCGAAAAGAAACCATCTTTCATTCTGTTTGCTATCGTTTGGCTGCTGCTGTTTTTCGGTGCCGGCCTGACAATCATGAATTTTCACGCCGATGTCAGCATGCCTGCTGTACAGGTTAGGATCGTCGAAATGCTGACCGGAAAAAGAGATGATCATCCTTATTTGTTTCAAGGCGCTTATTCCGTAGGCATTGGTTTCGGGATGATCATTTTTTTCAATCATTTGTTCAAGAAAAAGTGGAATGAAGAGCCTACCCCGCTGGAAGTGGAAATGTACCTGTACCAGGAAAACTTGAATCAATATGTCGTCGCCGAGGAATACGAGAAAATGCGTAAAGCCGAAGCGCTCGGAAAGGAGAAAGATCCTTGAACCCTTTTGTTTCCGCGGTCCTCTCTCTTTTCCTTGGGTTGTCGGGAGGCATCGCCGTCGGAGGCGGGGTGATCGCCTTATATATCGTACTGGATATGATACCGCGTCTCGCTCAGATCACAAGATCCTATGACAAGGTTCATTGGTACGAGGGAGCGATGGTGAGCGGTTCATTTCTTGGAACGGTTGCGGATTTTTGGAACTGGGACATTCGCGGTCCCTGGATTGGCACCGGCGTGGTCGGCTTATTTAACGGGGTATTTGTAGGCATGCTGGCGGCGGCGCTTACGGAAGTTTTGAATGTGCTGCCTATTTTGGCGAAAAGACTACATATGCAAAAGTATTTGTTCGGTCTTCTTCTCGCCATGGTTTTCGGCAAGGTAGCGGGTTCGTTGTTTGAATGGTTCATATACAGGCGTTAAACAGTCAAGGAGGCATGCCAGCGATGATGAATCAAGAACGGGGAGGAACGGGACAGGAAGGTCATTCGCACGACATACCGGAATTTATGCCGGGTACCGGCGAGTTTTCCTGGCAGGAAGATCAGGATGGAGAGAAGAAAACGAGTCGCCGCAAAGTTGAAACCGAAAGATCCGACTCCGTAAAGGAATCGGTAGAGTATTGGCAGAAGAGCGATAAGATCAGCCGCAGCCTGAATACGACCAAACGAACGCTGGAGGAAGTAGTTGGGCTCGGGCAGGGGTTTGACGTCATTTTTCGTGAGATGACCTTTGGGGGAAAACGGACGGGCCTCTTTTTCATCAACGGCTTTGTGAAGGACAGTATCCTGCAGGAAATTATCAAAAGGCTCACTTATCTGACTCCCGATGATATCAGCTCGGGGGCGCTGCGTTCGTTTTTCGATTTATACATTCCCCATATCCAGGTTGAAAAAGCAGACAATTTAAGCGCGGCCATCAACAATGTACTCGTTGGACAGGCCGCTTTATTTATCGAGGGGGAACAAACGGCACTTCTGCTGGACGTCCGATCTTACCCGGTCCGCAGCCCGGAGGAACCGTCCCTGGAGCGGGTAGTCCGCGGGGCCAGAGACGGGTTTACCGAAACGCTGGTGACGAACGTAATTCTCGTCCGCAGGCGTCTGCGAGATCCCGGCGTCAAATTCGAGTCAATGAAAGTCGGGCGACGTTCCCAGACGGATGTTTGTGTTGCATATATCGATGATATTGTGGATAAAGTTCTGGTCGATGCGGTAAAAGAAAAGATCGCCAACGTGGAACTCGACGGTATTCCATTGGCCGACAAGCAGCTTGAGGAAGCGATCGTGAAGAAGGGCTGGAATCCTTACCCGTTGGTCCGCTATTCGGAACGCCCCGATGTGGTCGCCTCTCATTTGATGGAGGGGCGAGTCGTTATTTTCGTCGATACCTCACCCAGCGTGATGATTTTGCCCACGACGTTCTTCGATTTGTGTCAGCATGCTGAGGAAAACAGACAGACACCGTTCATGGGCACTTATCTCAGGTGGGTGCGGTTTTTCGGGATTTTCGCTTCCTTATTCCTGCTTCCCCTGTGGATGCTGATGGTCATTCATCCCGAATTGAAGCCCGCTGCGTTGGGATTCATAGGGCCGCAAAAAATGGCGAAGATCCCGATTATCGTCCAATTTCTGCTGGTGGAATTCGGGGTTGATTTAATGCGGATGGCCGCGGTGCATACGCCTACCCCGTTAGCTTCGGCCATGGGTCTGATCGCGGCAATCCTGATTGGGGATATCGCGGTTCAAACCGGTTTATTCGTCAATGAAGTCGTACTATATATGGCTGTCGCTGCGATCGGAATGTTTGCGACACCCAGCTATGAGCTTGGACTTGCCAACCGGGTGGTCCGGCTAATCCTGCTCATTGTGGTCGCTATTTTCGGTGCTCCAGGCCTGGTGGGGGGAATCACGGCGTTTATCATTTTCCTCAGTCTGCAACGCTCGTACAACTCATCTTATTTGTGGCCGTTAATACCGTTTAATGCAAAGGCAATGGCAGGAATTCTATTCCGGGTTCCGGTGCTGACATCCAAACAAAGACCGTCGTTCAACAAGACGAGAGACAATACCCGGATGCCCCGCAACAAGTAGGTTTTAAGCATGTCCTGTAAAAAACACAAATGATATTCACAAAAATCCATTTTTCAGTTCTCTCGTTGTTTGCTATACTGGTGGAAAATTGAAAGTGGAGGACTGCATAGATGTATTTACACGGTACCAGCAAAATCAATCCTAAAGGCCACCTTGAAATCGGCGGATGCGATACAGTTGAATTGAAAGAAACGTACGGCACTCCGCTGTATATTATGGATGAAGCGCTTATCCGGCAAAGATGCCGTGAATACATGGAAGCGTTCCGGGCATCGGGGTTGCAATTTCAGGTCGCTTACGCAAGCAAGGCGTTCTGCGTGATGGCGATGTGCCGGCTGGCCGAAGAAGAAGGACTGTCCCTTGATGTCGTGTCCGAAGGGGAATTGTTTACGGCCCTTGAAGCAGGGTTCCCTGCGCATCGAATCCATTTTCACGGGAATAACAAGACGCCTGAAGAACTTGAAATGGCGATCCAGGCCAATATCGGCTGCTTTGTCGTTGATAATTTCGTTGAAATGCACATGCTGCAAGCACTGGCCGCAGACAAAGGCCTCACGGTTAATATTTTGCTCCGCGTAACCCCTGGCGTTGAAGCTCATACGCATGAGTATATTTCAACGGGCCAAACGGATTCGAAGTTCGGCTTCGATATCGGTAACGGTTCTGCGTATGAAGCGGTGAAGCTTGCTTCCCGCAGTCTGAACCTACGTTTGCTTGGTCTGCATTCCCATATCGGTTCGCAAATTTTTGAAGTGGAAGGCTTCCAGTTGGCTGTGGAGCGGGTGGCGCAATTTGCGCTTCATGTGAAAGAAAAGCTGAATGTCGTCTTCAAAGTCATCAATTTGGGCGGCGGCTTCGGAATTCGTTATACGGCTGAAGACACGCCGCTGAAAGTTTCCGATTATGTTAAGGCGATTACGGATGCGGTAAAATCGTCCTTCGCAAAGTCTTATCCGCAACTGCCGGAAATCTGGGTGGAGCCGGGCCGCAGCATCGTCGGCGATGCCGGCACTACGCTTTATACAGTAGGCACAAGCAAAGATATCCCCGGCGTGCGCAAGTATGTTTCCGTCGACGGCGGAATGACGGATAATCCTCGTCCGGCGTTGTACGAATCCAAGTATGAAGCTATGCTGGCTAACCGCGGCCGTGACGCCGCGGAAGAGACGGTTTCCATCGCGGGCAAATGCTGCGAAAGCGGCGATATGCTGATCTGGGATTTGGAACTGCCGCAAGTCAAATCCGGCGATTTGCTCGCCGTTGCCTGCACAGGGGCATACAACTATGCGATGGCCAGCAACTATAACCGGATTCGCCGGCCGGCGGTCGTATTCGTCCAAAACGGGCAGAGCGACCTGGTCGTCAAACGGGAATCGCTGCAAGATATTACGGCATGCGATGTCATTCCTGAGCGGATTGCAAAGCAACCGTCGTTTAAGTAATAGCCGTATTGCAGCTTGATTTGGATAGCATCTTCCGGTCCGGGCGTAAGTTTGGATCGGAAGATGCTGTTTTTTATGCCGTTAATTTTGCTACGGGCGGCATTTCATAGTAAACTGGAATAGGTTTGTCTTAAGTTTGATCGTATAACGAAGAAGGAAGTGACCGATATGAAAAAAGGGAAAATCGTTTTGGAAAAAGGCGGAGAAGTGGAAATCGAGTTTCTGCCTGAAGAAGCACCTGGAACTGTAGCAAATTTCGAGAAACTGGCAAATTCCGGTTTCTATAACGGCCTTACATTCCACCGCGTTATTCCGGGCTTTGTTGCCCAAGGTGGATGCCCAATCGGAAATGGAACGGGCGGTCCTGGCTACACCATCGAATGCGAAACCGCCACGAACACGTCGAAACACGAGCGCGGCGTACTGTCCATGGCCCATGCGGGCAAAGACACCGGCGGCAGCCAGTTCTTCATCGTGTATGAAGCTCAGCCGCATCTGGACGGGGTTCACACGGTATTCGGCAAAGTGACTTCCGGCATGGACCTTGTCGATCAGGTTCGCCCTGGCGACAAAATGAAAGAAGTCAGCGTTTGGGACGAAGCTTAAGCATCGCATCGTTTCTGTGTTGAGTTTAGGAAAATAACTGGATTTTATCCAGTTATTTTTTTATTTTCAGCTCTTTCAGCCAAAACAACTGGAATATCTCCAGCTAATTTGCAGCATATTGCACCATATCCGCTAAAAGGTTGAAAATAACTGGAGGTTCTACAGTAAATCTGCAAGAAGAAGGTTGCAGCATCAAATTAGCTGTAGGAATTGCAGTTAATTTCATTGCAGCTTAGCTAAACTAAGCTTAGCGGGCCCGCTGTCTAATAAAAAGGTCGAGCAGGGGAAGAAATTTCTTCCCCTGCTCGACCTTTTTCCATTCGAAAGACACTATTGCTGTTGCTCTGACGCCTCGTCTTTGACTTCCTCGCGGAAGCCGCGGATGCTGTTCAAACGTCTGGCGTTCTTTTCTTCAATCTGGTGTTTCTCTTCTCCGGAAATTTCATCGGCATGTTCGCTTAAGTAATCTTGGCCTTCCCGGAAATTACGAATCGTATTTTGAATGCTTCCCTGCAATTTTTCAACGTTATCGGAACGGTCGTCTGGTTTTGCCACGAATAAATTCCTCCCGGTTGGTGATATTTTTGATCTGTTTGAAGTGTTTCGAGATTATTTTCGCTCACGATCCCCTTTTTTATTCTGTGACGAGTGTGAGGTAATGTCCTTGATTTTTAGGGGGGTTAATGATAACATTCGTTTTGCAAGGTCTAACTAATTGAATAGCATTCCTTCGGGGTTAGGTGAAATTCCTTACCGACGGTGATGGCGAGTTCCGATTAAGACATTTCATTTGGCTAATGCCAGATGGATTGAAACGGGGCGAGCATGAGTCCGTGACCCGTATACGCTATTAGTGCCGTATATGGCTGAGCCGGTGTGATTCCGGGACCGACAGTATAGTCTGGATGGGAGAAGGAGACGAAGAACATAAAGTGGAAGAATTCAGCAGATTCTTACACTTGTGTTCAACATAAGTAAGCAATCCGACTTAGTGTTTATTTTCACAACTTCGGTATGATGAGTGAAATGGATGCTTTTTTGGGGATAGCAGACGGCTTGATTTGTCATAGTCTTGTTTTGACACATTCTTTTTTCGTATGCTTGCTTGTCTTATTGTCTTAAAATTACTCTCATATACCCTGCCGGAATGCTCCGGCAGGGTTTTTGTGTTATTCCACGGCAGAGGGGGGAGAGATTTGCAAAATATCGATGATGAATACTATATGGATCTTGCGCTTCAAATGGCGGAACGCGCCCAAGGACAAACCGGAATCAATCCGGTGGTTGGAGCGGTAGTGGTTAAGGATGGTGCTGTCGTTGGTTTGGGAAGCCACTTGAAACGCGGAACGCCGCATGCCGAAGTTCATGCGCTTAATATGGCCGGATCGCAAGCGGAAGGGAGTACCGTTTACGTCACCTTGGAACCATGCAGCCATTATGGAATGACGCCGCCTTGCTCCGAACGGTTGATCCGTGAAAAGGTAAGCAGGGTCGTCATCGCCTGCGATGATCCTAATCCGCTGGTGGCAGGCCGGGGGATTCGCATGCTGCGGGAAAAAGGCATCGAAGTGGTTACCGGCATTCTCCGGGATCGGGCGATTCGCCTAAACAAGATGTTCATCAAGTACATTACGACCGGATTGCCTTACATCACGATCAAAACGGCAAGCACACTGGACGGCAAGATCGCTTCGAGAACCGGGGACAGCAAGTGGATTTCGAATGCTGCCGCGCGCGACATCGTACATACGATGCGTCACCGGCATCAGGGGATTATGGTCGGTGTCGGTACGATTCTGGCGGACGATCCGCAATTGACGACCCGGCTTTCGGTCCCGGGATTGTCGCCGGTGCGTATCATTGCCGATTCGACGCTGCGGATCCCCCTAAACAGCAAAGTGCTTAACGATGGTTTGGCCCCGACACTATTGCTGACTACGTCTGAGGCGGATGGTGACAAAGCGGACGCTTTAAGAGAACGCGGTATCGAAGTGCTGATTTGCGGCGATGGTCCAAGCGTAGATTTGAAGCTGGCTCTGACTCAACTGGGGGAGCGCGAAATTTCTTCCATTTTGGTGGAGGGCGGCGGGAGATTGAACGGCTCGTTGCTTGAGCAGCAAATGGCCGATGAGGTCGTGATGTTTCTTGCGCCGAAGTTGATCGGCGGCCTTCATGCGCCGGGCAGCTTTATGTTTGAAGGTTATGATCGGATGGCGGACGCTGTGACTTTATCCGGTCTCGAAGTGGAGCAAATTGGCGACAATGTATGTATTAAAGGCACTCCGGTTTGGCTTAACAGCGGCGCTGAAATTCAAGATTCAAATAACGCCGAGTAAAGGAGGGAAGTTTATGTTCACAGGGCTAGTGGAGGAAATCGGCACGATGAAGTCGGTCGGTCGCCAAGGAGAGGCAATGTTGCTCGGCATTTCGGCCCGGGTTGTTACGGACGGGATAAAGCTAGGGGACAGTATCGCCGTCAACGGAGTTTGTCTTACGGTGATTTCTTTTGATAAATCCTCATTTACCGTGGATGTCATGCCGCAAACCTACCGCCATACGAACCTGATGAACCTAAAACAGGGCAGCAGGGTTAATTTGGAGCGGGCCATGGCTGCCGGTGGACGGTTTGGCGGTCATATCGTGCAAGGCCATGTAGACGGGATCGGGACGATTCTGCATACGAGTCACGATCAAAATGCGGTCGTTTATGAGATCGAACCGGCAAAGTCATCGATGCTTAAATATATTATCCCCCAGGGGTCGGTTACTTTGGATGGCATCAGCTTAACGGTCGTTAAAGCTGTGGAAGGACGATTTTCCGTCTCCATCATTCCTCATACGCTCGCGGAAACCGTCCTGGCCTTTAAACGGCCGGGGGATACGGTGAATATCGAATGCGATGTGCTTGGCAAGTATGTGGAGCATTTGTTGAATTACGGATCGGCTCAAAGCGGCATGCAGAGTGATCGGGTCGGGAACGAAAGCAGCCTGGACCTTGAATTTCTTTCGAAGCACGGATTTGCTTAATGTTAACGATTTGGAGGGGATTATCATGAACGACATCCAACTGGACCGCGTTGAAGAAGCGATTTATGAATTAATGCGCGGCAAAGTGATCATTGTTGTCGATGACGAGGATCGGGAAAATGAAGGCGATTTTGTGGCCTTGGCAGAGAAAGCGACACCGGAGGTCATCAATTTTATGATCACCCAGGGACGCGGCCTGGTCTGCCTGCCGATTACTCAGGAGCGGGCGGATGAGTTGGAGTTGCAGCCGATGGTTGCGCAAAATACCGATTTTCACGGGACGGCTTTTACCGTTTCCATCGATCATAAGGACACTACGACGGGCATTTCCGCCTATGAACGGTCTTTGACCGTACGGGGGATCATGGATCCGGAGGCAAAGCCGACTCATTTCCGCCGGCCGGGCCATATGTTTCCGCTGATCGCCAAAAAAGGCGGGGTGTTGCGGCGGGCAGGCCATACGGAAGCCGCGGTGGATCTTGCCCGAATGTGCGGGGCCTATCCGGCCGGCGTCATCTGCGAAGTCATTAAAGAAGACGGAACGATGGCCAGACTGCCCGATCTGGTGGGAATCGCCAAGACGTTTGATCTGAAGCTGATCAGCATCAAAGACCTGATTCATTACCGCAATGAGAAAGAAAAGCTGGTCAACCGGGAAGTCGAAGTCCGCATGCCGACGGATTACGGCGAATTCCGGACCGTTGCATACACCAATGACGTCGATGCCAAAGAGCATGTCGCCCTTGTCAAAGGCGAGATCGGCGGAGATGAGCCGGTGCTGGTGCGCGTTCATTCGGAATGTCTCACTGGAGACGTATTCCATTCGCACCGCTGCGATTGCGGCCCTCAGTTTGAAGCGGCTTTGCGGCAAATTGAACAGGAAGGCCGCGGGGTTCTCCTTTATATGCGTCAGGAAGGCCGCGGTATAGGCCTGGTCAACAAGCTGAAGGCCTATAAACTTCAAGAGCAGGGGCTGGACACCGTGGACGCCAACCTGAAGCTCGGCTTTCCGGCCGACCTGCGCGATTACGGCATCGGGGCGCAAATTTTGAAGGACCTTGGCGTCCGAAAGATTCGGCTTCTGACCAACAATCCGCGCAAGATTAAAGGCCTTGAAGGCTATGGTCTGGAGGTTGTGGAGCGCGTACCGCTTCAAATGAAGGAGAATGCGGATAATACCAACTACTTACACACAAAGCAGGCCAAACTGGGTCATTTGTTAAAGTTTGACGATCTGGAACAAAACGAGTCTTCCGAAGTTTAAATAAATAATTTCTATTCGTGAAAGGACGGAATTCATATGATGAATGTATTTGAGGGTAATTTAGTATCAAGCGGGTTAAAATATGCGATTGTTGTGGGACGGTTCAATGAATTTATTACAAGCAAGCTGCTTGGCGGCGCACTGGATGCGCTGAAGCGTCATGGAGTCCAGGATGAAGAGGTCAGCGTGGCTTGGGTGCCGGGCGCTTTCGAAATTCCCTTCGCCGCCCAAAAGCTGGCGGAAAGCGGCAAATACGACGCGGTCATTACGCTGGGGACCGTCATCCGCGGCTCCACATCGCATTATGATTATGTCTGCAACGAGGTCGCTAAGGGGGTTGCCGCGATCGGCCTGAAAACCGGGGTTCCGACGATCTTCGGCGTAGTGACGACCGAAAATATCGAACAGGCGATCGAACGTGCCGGAACCAAAGCCGGAAATAAAGGCTGGGATGCAGCTATGGCGGCGATTGAAATGGCGAACTTGACGAATCAGCTAAAATAGTGCTTATTTAATGTAGTACCCTTCTTTTCAGGGTACTGCATTTTTCTTTATAAGCTATGTTTTGCTATGGGTGGAGGATGTTCATTGACGACCGTATTATACAAGCTGGAAACGTTCGAAGGACCGCTGGATCTCCTTCTGCATTTGATCGATAAGGCGGAGATCGACATTCACCAAATATCGATCAGTGAAATTACGGACCAGTACCTCGAATATTTGCACAATATGCAGGAGCTTGAGCTGGAAGTAACCAGCGAGTTTCTCGTCATGGCGGCTACCTTGCTGTCGATGAAGAGCAAGCAATTGCTGCCCAAACCGCCAGTGATCGAGTTTGACGATGATTTCGATTATTTGATGGAGGAGGATGTAGATCCGAGAGATGAACTCATCCGCCAGCTGATCGAATACCGCAAATATAAAGGGATTGCCGAGCATCTTCATGAGCGCGAATGGGAGCGCAGCCTGATTTTTTCCAAGGAGCCTGAGGATTTGACGCCTTATTTACCCGAGATTGAAGAAAATCCGGTCAAGGGCTTGCATGCCGCGGACTTGATTGCGGTATTCCAGAAAGCGATCCGGAAAGCGGTCAAGCGAAACGCGGTGGCCCGCATCCACCGGGATGAAATTTCGGTCAAGGACCGGATCAAGGAAGTCGTCTCCGCGCTGGAACGCGTGGGTAAGGGAGGCAGACTGCTATTTTCCAAACTGTTGCATCAGGAAATGTATCGGCATGAAATTGTCGTCACGTTCCTCGCGGTTCTGGAATTAATGAAAATGAAACAAATCGTATGTTATCAGAACAAGTTGTTCGATGATATCGTCATGGAGTGGAGAGGGGAAGGAAAGGCAGATGAAATATCAGGAATTGAAGTCGATTATTGAGGGATTGCTGTTCCTCGCGGGCGAGGAGGGAATCAGTCCGAAGCAGCTGGCGGAAGTAACCGAGCAGAGACAGGATTTAATTACCGATGCGCTGCTCGACATGAAGAACTCTTTCGAACGGGAGGGACGTGGGCTGCAAATTGTCCAGATTGCAGGGAATTACCAGCTCGCAACGTTACCGCAGCATGCCCCTTATTTCGAGAAACTGGCCTATTCGCCTTCCCGTTCTACCTTGTCCCAAGCGGCACTTGAGACACTTTCCATTATTGCTTACCGGCAGCCGATCACCCGCATTGAAGTGGAAGAGATTCGCGGGGTAAAATCGGAACGGGCGATTCATACGCTGGTTAACAAGGATCTCATTGAAGAAGTTGGCCGGGCGGAGGCGATTGGCCGTCCAATCCTATACGGAACGACCAAAGCATTTTTGGACTATTTCGGGTTGGCCAGCTTGAAGGACTTGCCGGATTTAGCCGATTTCGAAAGTGCGGAGCATCTGGAGGAAGAGACGCAGTTGTTGTTTCAGAAGCTGGAGGAGCAGCAGCTCACGTTTGATGATGTGGACAAGCCGGAACGGGAAGAAGAACCTGCGGACTGAGCTAGTCGGTCACAAGATTGAAGTACATGATTGTACAAGATCATCGTAGCAGCCACCCTTTTTAGGGTGGCTTTTTTGCATTCATGACGAATGAGGTAAGCTCCTGATCAAGCTCCTTTTCCCGATCCGGAGATTTACAAAATGCCAAACTTGGAATTATTTAAAGTAGACCATGCCATACTATTCAGAGCTTGTTATCTGATAATAGCATGGAGGGCACTCCCGTGTGGATTTGGCTCGGAGTCATCCTGGTCCTGTTGCTGCTGATCCTGTTTTTGATCTTGATTTCCAAAATTAGGATTGAATTGAAAGCCAAAAAGGAAAATAAGGACGAATTGATTTTGATCGATGTATCGTTATTATTTGGGCTGTTTACGTTTCATTATCAAATTCCCGCGCTCGGGCTGAACAATCTCCAAGAGGGCTTGTGGGTCGAGAATGATCGTGTCGATAATTTTCTCAAAACTCACACTTCAGCCGAGGAACAGGAAATTGATAAGGATAAAGTGAACTATTGGTCGGACCAGTTTCGCAACATTTTGCGGGCAACTGCAGGGCTGAAAAAATGGGCAAACGCGACGCTTCGCCGCGTGTCTTTTCTCAGTTTGGAGTGGTCCACGAATGTTGCGCTTACGGACGCGGCGCATACGGCTACGCTGACCGGGGCATTATGGGGATTGAAGACTACGCTGATCGGATGGCTTTCTTATCATATCTCCTTACGGCAGCGACCCAAGTTATTTGTCGTACCTGTATTCGGAAGCCCACCGTTATTTTCCACGGAACTGAACTGCATAGCTGAAATCCGCTGCGGATATGCTATATATGCTGGACTGGTACTCATAGTTCGCGTGTTAAAAGTGAAAGGAGGAGTGAAGAAGTGGTTGAGCATCCTATTCAAGGGCTAATGAAAACGGCAATGGAAAACATCAAGGACATGGTCGACGTGAATACAATCGTGGGCGAAGCGGTCGAAACGCCGGACGGCAGCGTGATCCTTCCGATCAGCCGCGTCGGCTTCGGATTTGCGGCCGGGGGCAGCGACTTCAACATTGACGATAAACAGGAGAAAAGCGGAACCTCGTCCGAGGGGGGCAAGTCCCGACCGTTTGGCGGCGGTAGCGGCGGCGGCGTTTCGATCAATCCGATCGCATTCCTGGTGGTAGGTAAACAAGGAGTGCATATCGTGCCATTGGATAATCAAACCCATCTGATGGAAAAAATTATCGATTCCGTACCGATTCTGGTCGATAAAATCCAGTCGATGATCCCCGCTAACAGTGAATCGCAACCGACCGGAAGCGCAGGAGTACCGATCCATCCGGAAGCGGTTATTCCGCCGGGAGCCACTACGCAGACGTATGTTTAAAAGCCGTTCCCTTCCGGAACCCCGGAGGGGTCTTTTTTTGACATAATTACACGTAGGATTAAGCGGAGGCTTGGACATACTCCCGTGTCCGGGAGCATATAGTATTTACTAGTTCGCACAAGCGAGAGTCGGAGGAAGAAGATGATGAGAATTACAGCCAAGATAAGAACAGTAGGATTGTTGGCGCTAAGCCTGGTATTGGCGCTCCCAATGGCGGCGGGGGCGAAGGAAGAGGCGCCGGAACCGCCGTCGACACATGCGCAAGCGGCAGCGCTGATAGATGTTACTTCGGGCCGGATTCTATATAGTTCCCACGGGGACGAGGAGCTGCCGATAGCAAGCTTAACGAAAATTATGACTGCGATCGTTGCCATAGAACACGGGAAGACCGATGAGAAAGTAAAAGTTAGCCGTAATGCGTTCGGAAAAGAGGGATCATCGATTTATCTGCATCTCGGCGAGGAGATGAGCCTTGAAAATATGTTGTATGGTTTGATGCTTCGCTCAGGGAATGATGCCGCGACAGCCATTGCGGAACATGTCGGCGGATCGGAACAGGGCTTCGTCCATCTGATGAATGAAAAAGTGAAGCTGCTCGGGCTTGAGCATACCGCATTTCAAAACCCGCACGGGTTGGACGCCAAAGGGCATTATTCCTCCGCCAATGATTTGGCCAAGCTTACCGCCTACGCCCTTCACAATCCGTTATTCAAAGAAATCGTGCGCACGCCGTCCAGAAAAGCCCCGAATCCGAATGATCCGTGGGATTACCGCTGGGATAACAAGAACAAAATGCTCCGTTTTTACGAAGGGGCGGATGGAGTTAAAACCGGGTACACCAAAACAGCCAGACGATGCCTTGTCAGCTCGGCGACGAGAAACGGTCAGCAATTGGTTGTCGTAACGATCAATGACGGGGATGACTGGAACGATCACCGCAAGCTGCTCGACTTCGGATTTACCCAATATCCGCTCAAAACATTAATCGAGGAGGGGCAGCCGGTTCAAAACGATCTAAAGACAGGCATTAGTTTCAGTTATCCTCTCACGGAACAGGAAAAAGAGGATGTGGAGATCAGGCTGGCGCTAAAAAAAGGGGGAACCGATTCATTCGGATACCGGGGAGAAATCGAGATTTCAATCGGGAACAGCAGAATCGGTTCCGTACCCGTGTATGATAAAGGGCAGGAACGGCAAAGTTCGCCGTCAAAACCGAGCTTCGGAACGCAGATCTCGGCATCTGCCGGAACCGGATCCATGAATAAGCGGCTTCAGTGGTCAGGCTCATTGGGAGCGGTGCTGAGAGCGCTCATGTTTGCAGACTAGAGCAGCTATTGAAGGATAGGGGGGAATGGGATGGTCAATAAAATTTGGCTGGCACTGATCCTGATAGGATTTCTTTTCGCTGCGATCAAAGGGGACATCAACATCGTAACACAGGCTGCATTTGAAGGGGCGGCGACAGGCGTCACGGTTTGTCTGGGTTTGATCAGCGTTCTTGTTTTTTGGTTGGGAATCATGAAGCTGGCGGAGGATGCCGGACTGGTCAAAGCCATTTCAAAAATTCTCGGTCCCGTAGTATCTTACCTGTTTCCCGATGTTCCCAAAGATCATCCGGCAATGGGTTTTATTTTGTCGAACATGAGCGCCAATTTGCTTGGGTTAGGAAATGCTGCCACACCGATGGGCATCCGGGCGATGCAGCAGCTGCAGGAACTGAATCCCGACAAGGAGACAGCGTCGCCGGCAATGTGTACGCTTCTGGCATTGAATACCGCAAGCATCACTCTGATTCCAACGACACTGATTGCTATACGTCTAAATTTTCATTCCGCGAATCCTGCCGAAATCGTCGGTTCGACTCTGCTCGCAACCGCCATCGCTACGCTGGCTGCGATATTGGCGGATCGTTGGTATAGAAAACGCTATGCCTGGAAACAGCCTCCGCTCGTTCCTCCGTCTTCGTCTACACTATCGTTGAAGAGGTGAGACCTTCTTGCTGAACTGGATCAATATTTTGTCCGCCTGGGCCGTGCCTGTAATGATTGCTTTCATTCCTTTATATGCGCATCTGAAAAAAGTCCCCGTCTACGAATCTTTCGTTGACGGGGCGAAGGACGGGTTTAATACGGCGATCGGCATTATCCCGAATTTAGTCGGCATGATGGTGGCGATCAGCGTATTTCGCGCCTCGGGGGCGCTGGAGTTCTTTGTCGGTTGGATGACTCCCTTATTGGCGAAACTGCAGGTTCCGTCAGAGATTCTGCCTTTAGGGTTTTTAAGGCCGTTGACGGGTACCGGATCGCTGGCTTTTACGACCGACTTGATAAAAACGTACGGCCCCGATTCGATGATCGGGCGAATCGCTTCCACGATTCAAGGCAGTACGGACACAACGCTGTATGTCCTGACCGTATATTTCGGTGCTGTCGGGATCAGAAATGGCAGATATGCTTTAAAAGTAGGGCTTTTCTCCGACGTTGTCGGATTTATTGCCGCGATTGCCGTGTGTCTGTTCTTGTTTGGATAGTCCTATCCGATACACTCGCTATTGTGATTTTCATCCCCTATGGGTATCATGTGTATGAGGTGACTTATAAACATGGAAAGATTGCAAAAGATATTGGCAGGGGCCGGGGTAGCATCGCGCCGCAAATGTGAGGAATTGATTCTCGGCGGAAAGGTGCAGGTTAACGGAGAGACCGTGACTACCCTGGGAACCAAGGCGGATCCGGCTGTAGACGTCATAACCGTCAACGGAAAGACTATTGGCGTTGAAAAAAAGATGTACATTGTATTTAACAAACCTAAAGGTGTTATTACAAGCGCATCTGATCCTCAAGGCCGTAAAATCGTCACCGATTATCTGAAGGGCATTACCGAGCGGCTCTACCCGGTAGGGCGGCTGGATTATGATACCGAAGGTTTGCTGCTGCTGACCAATGATGGAGATTTCGCCCATTTACTTACGCACCCGAAGCATCACGTTTCCAAAACGTACCATGCTACCGTGAAGGGTGTACCGCATGGAACCGAACTGGACAAGCTGAAGAAAGGGATCATGCTGGAGGATGGCATGACGGCGCCTGCAGAAGTGGAATACAATGACATCGATCCTGAACAGAAGCAATCGACCATTTCGATCACGATTTATGAAGGAAGAAACCGGCAGGTGCGGAGAATGTTTGAGGCGATTCAGCATCCTGTAATCAAATTGAAGCGTATTTCTTTCGGAGATCTTTATCTTGGTAACCTGAAAAGAGGCCTTTATCGCCATCTGACCAAGGAAGAGGTTGAGGGGCTGATCAAACAAGCCAAAAGCGCGGGCAACAAATCCGGAATTGCGCCGGCGGACAGATCGTAATAAGAAGGACGAGGCATGGAATCGGTCGGATTCTGTGCCTCTTTTTATGGCTGGAGAGGATTTTTACCGGCATTTTGAATACCGGAACAACGCTAGCCGCCTTGCAAAAGGCGGTTTTTTTATACTGCGCTGTCCCGTAAATTGCAGAATAATGAAATTATTATATAATGATAAGGACACATAATATTCAAATTTTCCCTGGCTGAAACTGTGGCAATTTTCGATATAATGTTCATAGGATATTCACTATTTGTCCATTGATTATGATAATTGTCATAGAAGGAGAGTTGGTTATGGGGAAGGCGAGACGTCCTGTACAGATCGTCATTTTGGTGTTGATAGTCATCCTTGGCGGCTACGCCATCAGCACGGCTGTTTCCGGCGGTGGAAGCGGAAAGCCGCAAACTGGTGATAAGCCTCCCGCGATCAAACTGCTCGGGCTGGACGGTGACGTACATACCCTTGAAGACTATAAGGGCAAGGCTGTGGTCATTAACTTTTGGGCTACTTGGTGTACTTACTGCGTCAATGAAATGCCCGCGCTACAAGCCCAGTGGAAAAAGTGGCAGGATCAAGGTGTGGTCGTGCTGGGGATCAATACCGGGGAAGACGAAATGACGGTGCGGAACTTCGCACAGCAGCTTGGCGTTGATTTTCCGATCCTGTACGATTCGGATAACGAAGTTGTTCAAGATTACGGCGTGGTGCCGATGCCGACGACTTTCTTTGTCGATAAGAAAGGTAAAATTGCCTCTATCCATGAAGGTGAGCTGAATTTGGCGACACTGGATGACCAAATTAAGCAATTGGTGAATCCTTGATGAAGGTAAGGGGGCTTTGCTTTGATTAAAAATACGAAGTGCGAGTGCGGGCACCAGAACCGGGTCGGCACGGTTCTATGCGAGGCTTGCGGCAAACCGCTCGATGAACACGGCGATGCCAACGAACTGCTGGAGATGCGGTATGACGGCGCGGCCAGGCGGTCACAACGCGCCAATCCGAATTTCATCGATAAGATCTGGAATTTCTTTTCGTCCGTAAAGGTCGCTATTTATCTGATTATCTTTACGCTGATTGGGGCGATGTTCGGAACGGTTTTCGAACAGGAAAGCAATTTCGTGAACTTTGACCCGTCTACCTTTTATAAGGATAAGTACGGAACGATCGGCGACATCTATTACAAACTGGGGTTGTCCCATACGTATGAGTCCTGGTGGTTCGTCCTGCTGCTCGTCATGATCGGCGCCTCGCTGGTCATTTGCAGCCTCGACCGGGTGCTTCCACTTTACAAAGCGCTTTCAAAACAAAAAATCCGCAAGCATATGCAGTTTTTGACCCGTCAGAAAGTGGTTTATCAAGGAACGGTAGGGGAAGATGGTGCAACATGGGTGCAGCAGGCCGTTAAGCCTCTTAAGAAAAAAGGATACCGCGTTCATACGGACGGTTCTGCCCTCCTGGCGGAGAAGCAACGGTTCAGCCGCTGGGGACCCTACGTCATTCATATCGGTCTGATCATTTTTTTACTTGCCGTGCTGTTCCGGGGATTGCCGGGTCTGAATGTGGATAAGCACTACTGGTTCCCGGAAGGGGAAGTCACCAAAATCCCCGATACGAATCTTTATTTGAAAAATGAAAAATTCACGGTTGAATATTACTCCGAGGAAGAAATGTCCGAAGATTTCCGCGGAACGGGTAAAATTGTTCCCAAGCTGTTTGAGACCAAAGCGGTCCTTTACGAATGTACGGCGGATTGCGGCGATCCTTCCAAGGAACCGCAATTGAAAGAGGTCGAGCGGCACGATATTCAGGTAAACGACCCCTTGAATTATAAAGGCTTTAAAGCGTATCAGTTTGATTTCGATCTTACGCCGAAGCTTCGCTCCGTAAAACCGGTTCTCGTTAACGTGGAGACGGGGGAACAATACGGAAAGTTCCAACTGGACATGACGAATCCGCAACAGGAATATCAACTCGGACCCTATACGCTGGAACTGAAAAATAAGTACATGGACTTTTCCTTAAACGAGCAGGGCCAGCCGATCTCCAAATCCAAGGATCCGAATGCTCCGGCATTTCTGTTTGTGGTCAAGGGACCGGATTTGCCTGAAGAAGGCAGCCAATATATTTACTTTCCCAAACAGATCGACAAAGAACGCTTCCAGCAGGATGCCATTAACGAGAAATTGGGCGGCCTGCAAAATAAGCTTGCACTGGATGTCGTCGGGATGGAGGATGTGGATTTCATCCAGTCTTCCAGCTATCTGAACATCCGTGTTGACCGGGTCATGCCTTTCGTATGGCTGGGCTTAGGCATCGTTATGCTCGGATTGGTTATGGGATTCTACTGGCATCATCGGCGAATCTGGCTGCGTGTCGACGACGACGGGGTTTTGACCCTCGGTGCTCACACGGCGAAGAACTGGTTCGGCTTGCGCCGCGAGGTAGCTTCGTTCCTGAAAACGATGGATGTGGAAGTGGATGAGAAGCAATTGGAAAACGGGGGGAACCGGTCATGAATTTTTTGGAGATCAGCAGGCAGGCTTTTGTAGTCGCATTTTATTTATACTGTCTTTCTTTTATATTTTATGTCGTAGCGGTAACCGGGAAAACCTGGAGAAACCGCGATCCCAAACGACACGAGCGTAAATGGGGCGTCATTTCCTTTGCGACCTCTTCGCTTGGACTGCTGTCGCATCTTGTATATTGCATTACACGCTGGGCCTATAGCGGACATATCCCGGTGAGCAATATGTACGAGTTCATGACGTTTTTGTCCATGATGGTAATGATAGCTTTTACGGTCGTTTTTTTGATTTACCGCAAAATCCTGCTGGGGATGTTCGCGCTTCCGATCGCTATCATTATTATGGCTTACGCAGCGGTGTTTCCGCAGGATGTGCAACCGCTGATTCCGTCGCTTCGCTCGATCTGGTTGTACATTCACGTTACCTTGGCAGCCACGGGGGAATCTTTTTTTGCGGTCGGTTTTGCCGCCGGATTGATGTATTTACTGCGGACGATCGACTTTAACGCAACCGACAAATCCTCCCGACGGCAAAAAAGGTGGGTTGAATTTACGCTTTTTTCTATTATTATAGTAGTGGGCTTTATTGTATCTGTTTTTGCATTCCGGACCGCCGGATATGAAGCGGTATTCACCCAAAATGCGACAAAGATTGACAGCCAAGTAGAGCAAGATAGTAAAATAGAACAAGAAGTATACAAATTGCCGCCGATTGTAGCTCCGCATGGCAGCCATGCCGAGAGTATTCAGCCTTTTCTGGGCATGGATAAGCCTTTGTTCGAAGCTCCGTCTTGGATGAAGGGGGCTAGCGCGGGACGCAAGTTCAATACGGTATTATGGGCAGTGGTTTCCGGTGTAATTCTCTATGCGCTGCTTCGTCTGGCCGTCCGCCGTCCGCTCAGCAAATTACTGGCACCGACGGTGAAAGGCATCGATCCGGATGATTTGGACGAAATCAGCTACAGGGCGATCGCGATCGGTTTTCCGATCTTTACGCTTGGAGCGTTAGTTTTCGCCATGATTTGGGCGCAACAGGCGTGGGGGCGGTTTTGGGGTTGGGATCCGAAAGAAGTTTGGGCCCTTATCACCTGGTTATTCTACAGTGCGTATTTGCATCTTCGTTTATCCCGGGGGTTTCAGGGACGCAAAGCTTCCTGGCTCGCCGTGCTTGGTTTCTTAGTCGTCATGTTTACTCTCGTAGGGGTCAATCTGATTATTGCAGGTTTGCATTCCTATGCGGGCACAGACTAATGATATAATAATCTAACTAATAATGAACCACGTTCAGAGCTCAAGTGTAAGATGATGAAGGGGTTGTTGTCCATGTCAGATCAAGAAAACCGTATTTTGGTAGTTGACGATGAAGAACGCATTCGCCGTCTACTCAAAATGTATCTGGAAAAAGAAGGATATGAAATCGATGAAGCCGAGGATGGAGAAACTGCGCTGAAAAAAGCGACCGTTAACGATTACGGTTTGATTTTGCTCGATGTGATGCTGCCGGGAATCGACGGAGTGGAAGTGTGCAACCGCCTTAGACAGGTGAAGGCGACTCCGGTCCTGATGTTGACGGCCAAAGGGGAAGAGATCAACCGGGTTCAGGGATTTGAAGTCGGCGCGGACGATTACGTCGTCAAGCCGTTCAGCCCCCGCGAGGTGATTTACCGGGTCAAAGCAATTATGCGTCGCGCTTCGGCGACAGCTTATTTGACCAAAGAAAGCGGAACGAGCAACAATATCGTGTTCCCTCATCTCGTTATCGAGCATGATGCCCATCGGGTAACGGCCAGCGGCCAAGAGGTCAGTCTGACGCCGAAGGAATATGAACTGCTGCATTATTTGGCAGTTTCGCCGGATAAAGTTTTTTCCCGGGAAGAATTGCTGAAGGATGTTTGGAATTATGAATTTTTCGGCGACTTGCGTACCGTTGATACGCACGTGAAACGTCTTCGCGAGAAATTGAATAAGGTATCTCCGGAATCCGCAGCCATGATCACGACCGTCTGGGGCGTGGGCTACAAGCTGGAGGTAGCGAAATAAGTGAATTTCCTGAGAACACTTGTCGGAAAGCTGTGGATCACGATCATCTGTCTGGTAGCATTTGTTCTCCTGTCTGTCGGGTTGTTTTTTCTCCCCTATATCGATACGAATTTTACGAATCCGGGAGCCGTCAAAAAACTGTTTCTCATCGTTTCGATGATCGGCTTCTCGCTGACGACGTTCTTTGCCTTGTTCTTGATCACTAAAATCACCCAACCGATGCAGCAGCTTATTCAAGCGGCCGATTCAGTCCGGAAAGGGAAGTACGACATCCGGCTTTCCTTGCGGACAAGCGATGAAATCGGCGTTCTGTCCAACACGTTCAATCACATGGCCGAGGAATTGGAGGGAACGATCCGTAGCCTCAATCATGAAAAAGAACACCTGGCGAGCGTGCTCCGCAGCATGAATGACGCCGTGATTACGCTGGACGGCAGCGGTTATGTCATTTTGACCAACCCGCCGGGGGATCGCATTTTGCAGATGTGGAGCGATTTGCCGGAGGAAGAGACCGAAACGGCAGAAATGGCCCATGGGTCGTTGCAAAAAATTCCGACGCCGCTTCTGCAGATGTTTCGCCGCGTACAGGATCAGGAAGGCGACCAAAGCATGAACATTCATGTGAAAAAAGGCGTTTGGTCCGTGCATATGGCGCCGCTGGCTTCGGACGGTGGAATCCGCGGAGCGGTGGCGGTGCTTCGTGATGTCACCGAAGAAGTACAGCTCGAAAAAATGCGCCGGGATTTCGTAGCCAACGTCTCGCACGAAATCCGCACCCCGCTATCCATGATGCAAGGGTATAGCGAGGCGTTGCTCGACGGCATGGCCGCCTCGCCGGAAGAAAGCGCGGAGCTGGTGCAGGTCATTCATGACGAATCGCTGCGGATGGGCCGCCTGGTCCGCGATTTACTGGATTTGGCCCGCATGGAAGCCGGGCACACCGACATGACGATGCGGGAAATGGATTTCCGGGAGCTGGCCGAACGGGTTTACCGCAAATTTCTCGTGCGAGCCAAGGAGAACGAGATTATTTTACAACTGGAGCTGGGGGAAGGTCCCCTGGATTTGCAGGAGGCTAATGAGGATCGGCTGGAGCAGGTTCTGACGAATCTGCTGGATAACGCTTTCCGCCATACACCCGAAGGCGGCACGATTGCGATTGGAGCAGAGACCGAGAACGGCCTTAAAGGGACCATGCTGCACGTGTCCGTAAAGGATAGCGGTGTCGGCATCCCTGCGGATGATTTGCGGTTCGTCTTCGACCGGTTCTATAAAGCCGATAAAGCTCGAGTTCGCGGAGAGAGCGGAGGCACGGGTCTGGGGCTGTCGATCGTGAAAAATATTGTGGATTCCCATGGCGGATCGATATATGCAGAGAGTGAAGTAAACAAAGGCACCGTATTTCATATGCTGCTCCCTGTCGAAAAGCGGCAATAAAGGTAAAAATGTAAAAACACCCTTTAAGAAAAGGGTGTTTTTTTGTTGAACCAGAAAGATTAATCTTGTTCAACGTGAAACATATTTTGATTTGAACAGGATTTATTCGAAAACAATTTGTTGCGCCTTGTTGATTTCCGGGAGTTTAGTTAACTCATCCAGCACTTCTTTAGGCGTTTCTTTATCCACGGTCAGAACCATGATCGCTTCGCCGCCGACGATTTTACGACCGACCTGCATCGCTGCGATATTGACATCGTTCTTGCCGAGCAGGGTTCCTACGCTGCCGATAATCCCCGGTTTATCGTTATGCGAAATGAAGATGAGATGTCCTTCGGGAGCGATGTCCACTGGAAATTTATCGATTTGCACCACCCGGGCGCCGTAGCCGTTCAACAAGGTGCCGGCGATGCGGCGTTCTGCGCCATCCTCGGTTTTGAGCGACACGCTGATCAGATTGGTGAAGCCCTTGGTTGCCGAAGCCTGGGATACGACGACATTCACGTCGCGGGCTTTGGCGAGATGCACCGAGTTGACGATGTTGACGTCATTTCCGAAATGACGGGACAGCACGCCTTTAATGATGTAGCGGGTCAGCGGCTGAGTATCGACTTCAGCCAGGTCTCCGGCATAATCCACGTGAATTTCCTGAACGGCCTGATTGTTAAGCTGGGCCGCAAATGCGCCGATTTTTTCGCCGAGGCCAAAGTAAGGCTGCAGCTTGTTCATCACGCTAGGAGCTACCGGAGGCATGTTCACGGCGTTTTTGAACGGTTCGTTGCGCAGGATATGCAGAACCTGTTCCGAAACGTCGATAGCCACGTTTTCTTGCGCCTCGATCGTGGATGCCCCGAGATGCGGCGTTACGATGATTTTCGGATTGTGCAGGAACGGATGGTCCGCTTCAGGCGGTTCCTTCTCGAATACGTCAAAGGCTGCACCGGCGACGATCCCTTGATCGATCGCTTCCACAAGCGCCGCTTCATCGACTACGCCGCCGCGGGCACAGTTGACGATGCGCATCCCTTTTTTCATAACTTCAAATTGCGGACGGGAAATCATATGCTTCGTTTCCGGAGTCAGCGGAGTGTGTACCGTGATGAAGTCCGCGTTACGTACGATGTCATCGACGGAAGCAAGCTTGATGCCGAGTTTATCGGCGCGCTCTTCGGTCAGGAACGGGTCGTAGCCGAGAATGTCCATGCCGAACGCTTTCGCTCTCTTGGCTACTTCGCTGCCGATCCGGCCCATACCGAGTACGCCCAACGTTTTGTTACGAAGCTCGACGCCGAGGAATTTGCGGTCCCATGTTCCTTGAATCGTCTTGGCGTAGGCTTGCGGGATATGGCGGGCGAGAGCCATCATCATGGCAAATGCATGTTCACAGGTGGTGATCGTGTTTCCGTCCGGTGCATTAATGACCACAATCCCGCGTTTGGTAGCTGCTTCAAGATTAATGTTGTCGACGCCAACGCCGGCCCGGCCGATCACTTTCAGGTTTTTGCCGGCTTCCATAATTTTCTCGGTTACCTTGGTTTGGCTGCGGACGAGCAGACCGTCGTACCCGGCGATAATCTGCACAAGCTCATCTTCGCTAAGCCCGGTCTTTTTCTCCACAACTACATCGCTTGCGTCCATAAGTTGTTGAATCCCCATGTCGCTGATTGGATCCGATACTAATACTTTAAACATGATTTCCAGCCTCCTGATTTTTTTGTTTATAGGATTGCTTTTCCGGAATGTTAAGTTTCCCTGACAGTCCGTAGAGCATTACCATACTTGATCGCTTTTCTCCGTTACCGTTACACTGTACCAAAGGATGGGCCTGGCAAGGGGTGACAAACCGAAGTTTTTCCGCAGTCTGCAGAAAACAATAAAAAAACTCCCAATCCGCATACTACTGCCGTAGTAAGGGACGAGAGTTGTTCGTGGTACCACCCTAATTCGCCGCACCTTTGCAGGTGACAGCCTCATTGTCATAATGACGGAATGATAACGGATTTCCTCCGACTGCGTCTACTAAAAAGTTCAATAAGTTCAACGCAGTGACTCAGGATCGCTAAAGTTGTCGTTCCACTGCCGGTTTGCAGCACCACCGGCTCTCTGGGAGCTTCCGGACGACTTTGTTTCCTTCACAGTATTTTGCGAAATCTAATTTTTCATAATGTATCATGCCGGGTAAGAGGTGTCAATACTATTTGTTCGCCCTTCTTCCGCACGCCGGGGCGCGCTTGAATCCTGCACTCTTTTTAGTTATGATTTTATTAATGTCGAATTTGCTCTGTTAAAGACGAACGGATGTAATTTTTATTTAATAACTGCTTACTGTATGAATTATTCTTATACTTTAAAAAGACAGGGTATGACGTAGATTATGAAAAAATTCAAATTCGGCAACGTGAAGATTCAGAAGGTGGATCCTTCACAGCTTAATGATCGCTTGCTGCTCATTAATCTTTATTTTACGCAAGGCTTGGCTTTATTTGTCGCATTGATCATTCTTTTTTTTCAAAAGAGAAACCCGATCACCGTGTTAAAGTTTCCGGTGAACCCGGAATTTGTTTATTGGGGTATCGGTTTGGCCGGATGTATGCTTTTGATCGACATGCTGCTGTCCAAATTTGTTCTGGAAGAAGCCTTGGATGACGGCGGCATTAATACCATGCTGTTTCAGAACCGGCCGGTATGGCATATCGTCCTGATCGCCCTGATTGTGTCCATTTGCGAGGAACTGTTGTTTCGTGGAGCTATTCAGCATGGACTTGGCCCCTATTGGACGAGCGTGCTTTTCGCGGCGATCCATATCCGTTATCTGAAGCATTGGATTCCGACAGGTTGGGTGTTTGCCAGCAGCTATGGTTTAGGATTCATTTACGTTCAGACAGGTACCCTTTGGGCACCGATCATTTGCCATTTTCTCATCGACCTCATCTCAGGATTAGCTATCAAGTATCGGAGGGAAACATGAACGAACGGTTGAGCAGATCGGATAGGCATGGAAGAAGCCGAGGCAGCGCAAACAGATCACGCCGGATGGCGTTGCCCGAAACTCGGAAGGAATCAGTTTCGGAAATGATTCAAGAACCGCGTGAACCGGTTGAATCCTTCTTGCTGGAGAAAGATGTACTTGAGATGTCTTTGGAAAGCGTCAATGACTATTTACGGGCCGAGATACCCCCGGAAGAAAAAGAACTCGATCTGGCCGAGCTTCCGACACGGAAGGAGATGTTTCCTTCCCAACGAATCAAACTCACGCGGTGGTTTTACAATTCCTTATTGTACATATTTGTCGCGATTATGATTTTTTTGCTTTGGTGGGGGATTAGTGAATCTCCTTGGGGAGTGAGCCACGGAATGTAAGAAGTGACTTGAAGTTGCTTATCCGATGCGCTATAATGTGGAAAATTTTAAATTCGTTAAATTGCCGATGAAGAGCATCCAACTCGGAGGCGTTTTCGCCAAGAGGAACCTCAGGTTTCTCTAAGTTAACCGGCCCGCCCGTTATCGCGGAACCAAGTGATTACAGGTGTTCTGCCTGTAATAAGTTGGGTGGCACCGCGAGCAGAGCGCTCCTCGTCCCAAGGATGAGGGCGCTCTTTGTGTTTTTTTACACTGAAAAGGAGCGGTGGGTAAGTATGTTGGATATTCGTTGGATTCGCGAAAACGCGGCCCTGGTGCAGGAAGCGGCTGTCAGGAAGAAGCTGGACGTTTCTGTGGCAGAATTGCTTGAGTGGGATGAACGGCGGAGAAAGTTGTTGCAGGAATGCGAAGATTTGCGCAGACAGAGGAATGAAGGCTCGAGGAAGGTTGCTGAGGCAGCTAAAGCAGGGAATACCCCTCTGGCAGATCAAATGAAAATGTCATTGAAGCCCATTAATGGTCGGTTGGACCGTTTAACGGTGGAATTGGAAGAGGCGGAGGATCAATTCAACCGGTTGATGCTGCTTGTTCCCAATGTACCTTCGCCGGATACGCCTCCTGGGAAGGACGATAGTGACAATGTGGAACTCCGCAGAGTGGGAGAGCTACCGGTATGGAATTTTGATCCGAAAGATCATGTGGAGCTCGGGGTGATGCATCAAATGATCGATATTCCGCGCGGGGTGAAAGTAGCGGGTAGCCGCAGTTATTACTTGAAAGGTCCAGGTCTTTTGCTGCACCGGGCGGTTCAGCAGCTTGCGCTGGATCTGCTGCTTGATGCGGGATTCACTCCGCTCGAGGTTCCACTGCTTGTAAGAGGGGAGCAGATGACGAACACCGGTTTTTTTCCAACGGGAAAAGAGCAGGCGTACTCGGTCAACGATGAAGAGTTTTGGCTTGCGGGGACTTCCGAGGTGCCGTTGATCGCATATTATGGCGACGAAATTGTCGATGCTGCGGTCCCGGTCAAATTGGCGGCGGTCTCGACCTGTTTCCGCAACGAGGTCGGGTCGGCCGGACGGGATGTCCGCGGGTTATACCGGGTCCATCAGTTTTCCAAAGTGGAGATGGTTATCATTTGTGCGCCGGACCCGGTGCTGTCGGAGTCGTTGCATCAGGAGATTACCGGCTATGCGGAGCAATTGCTCCGGCTTCTGGAGCTTCCTTATCGGGTTATGGCGGTCTGTGCGGGAGACATGTCGCAAAAAACATACAAGCAGTACGATATCGAGACATGGATGCCAAGCCGGGACGCCTATGGAGAAACCCATTCGTCATCCAATTTGCACAGTTTTCAGGCCCGCAGGTCGAATATCCGCTGTCGTGATGGCGAAGGCCGGCTCGTGCACTGTCATACCTTAAACAATACGGCAGTCGCGTCACCCCGGATCCTGATCCCGCTCCTGGAGAATCATCAGCGGGAGGACGGCTCGATCCATATTCCCGAAGCGCTGCGCAAATATTTGGGCGGCAGGGAATCGCTGGTTCCCGGTCTTGTTGAATCGCTGGCCGACTGATCTCTTGAGCTGCAGGCCGATGAAGTGGTGAGTGGTAAAGTAAAGGTATTGACCCATAAACTGTCGGGATAGGAATGTTATCGCTTGAGAGTGAACTTTGCTTTTGGGCTGCCCACCGATCTGTCATGGAATAACTGGAAAACCTCCAGCTATTTCCGCCGCAATCCCTGATTAATTGGGAAATACGGTTGATTAGCTGGAGGTTTTCCATCTATTTTATAAAATGTTGAGAAGTCCGAGGAATTAACTGTAGAAAATCCAGCTAATTGAAGCAAACTAGGTAAGGCGGCGTTCAGTTCGGTGACGGTACGGTTCGCGAATACACCGTTTCATGAACTCGACTCCCTACTTGGATTCCTCCGGACTTTCCGATATCGTGTCCGGGTCAACGAAACTGTATCCTTTGGACTCCAGTTTGGTCAGGAGTTCGTCGAGGGCTTCAACCGTCCAGGGAAGCTCGTGCATAAGAATATTGCTGCCGGCATGCAATTGGTCCAAAACGTTCTGGATCACCGCATCCGGTTTGTTTTTGTTTTTGGAATCCCAGTCGAGTGAGCCGTTTGACCAGGTCATGTAAATCATGTCGTTCTCCTCGACGATTTGATGCAGCTTGTCGTTCCCCGAGCCGAATGGCGGACGGAAAAAGCGGGGCTTTTCTCCGATCGTTTCCTCAATGATGCTCTGCACGTCTTCGACCTGCTTGCGGGCGTTAGCTTCCGTTTCCTTTTTCAGATCGATATGATCCCAACTATGATTGCCGATGATTTGCCCGCGGTCATGAATCAATTTCAAAAGATCCGGGTTTGCCTTGACGCGGTAGCCATTGACGAAGAAAATCGCCTTTGCTTTGTGCTTGTCCAACGTATCGATGAGACCATCGATCATTTCTTTCTCCTTGGGTCCGTCATCGAACGTAAGAAGTACGACTTTCTTTTCGGTCCCTTCCTCGTTCGGAACAACGTTGTAAACTTTGTTGATATGGTAAAGACTGGCCGGCGGTTCCGGTTGCTCCTGTCCGTCCGGATTGGTTTCATTCGAGCTTGGATCCTTCGTATCAGACGGCGGGGTACCCGTTTCCTCTTCTTGCACCGATCCCGGTTCCTGCTCTCCGCCCGGGGAGTTGGAGTTGGCATTCGTTGAAGGAGCTGTGCTTTCTACGTTTGCAGGAGCAGGTTCCGGAGCAGCCTGTTTTTGGCCGCATGAGCTCAGAAGCAGACAAACAGCCGCAAACAGCAGTATTTTTTTGCTGATCAAGTGTATCAACTCGCTTTCCTGTATTTATGCCGCATGAGTTTGTTTTAAAGCGCGAACACTACAACTGATTTTAACATATCTAAGGAGGTTGTTTAGGTGAAATCTTCCTCATTTTTATGCGGTGTGCTTTTTGGGGCCGCAGCTGCCGTCTGGGCCTCCCGCAGGAAATCAAGCATGATGTCGATGATGGGCGGTGCCGGTTCGCTTCTGAAGATACCCGGTGTTAACTCGGATCAGACAAAAAACAAACCGTCGCAGGCCGCTTCCGGCCAAGACAAAAGCGGAGCCGCAGCAACGGCCCAGGTGCATCCCAGTCCGGTTTCTTCGTCAACTTCGAGTCATTCGAAGGAATACAATTTGAAGCAGATCACGGATTTTATTAAAGGCAATCCGGATGTCCGTCGTGAAGTCGATGCGATTTTGAAGGAGACTCATACCGCAATTCCCGGTTTATAATTTATAACCACCCATGGAATCATTTTCGGTTTCTCTTTTCCGGGAACCGGAAATGATTCTTTTTTGACTATTTTATTACGTGCATTTACCGAAAATAAATGATAACATACTTACAAAGAACCATTTCCAGCACATATTAGAGCAGGTTTCATAATCTGTTATAACACGGTATGGAGAGGAGGATCCTGTATGAGGATTGAGAGACTTGGCCAGGATAAAATACGGATTTTCCTCACGTTTGACGATCTAAGCGAACGCGGTATTCAGAAAGAGGATATGTGGCAGGAAATTCCTAAAGTCCACGACCTGTTCACCGAGATGATGGATCAGGCTTACAACGAAGTGGGCTTTGATGCCACAGGGCCTCTGGCTGTTGAAGTGTTTGCTCTTCCTGCACAGGGAATGGTCGTCATCGTAACAAGAGGCAAATACGATCACCATCATTTTGGGGTCGGATCGCCATATGAGGATGAACTGCCCGAAGAAGTATATGAAATGGAAGTGACGCTGGAGCAGAGCGATACGATACTCTACTCTTTCGATGATTTTGAAGTGCTGATCGAAGCGGCTCACGTTCTGCGGCATATGCTTGATGAAGCCGGCAGACTGTATAAATATAACGGGAAATGGGTTCTTAGGCTGGAACCTGACGAGCTTGACGAAGGAAGAATCCCGGCTTTGATTGCTGTCTTGGCCGAATTCGGCGAGGCGACTTCCGTAACTCCGGCTATGCTGGATGAATACGGCGATGTAATCATGGCCGATCGTGCGATCGACGTCATCTGCAGCCATTTTAAACGTCAGGATTAATTCCGTATCATGCAGATATGGAACATTTGCAACATGGGAGATAAGGGACGGTCGAATGACTGTAAGGGGGGATAACCGTTGCTCTTTTTCTCGATTGCCTCGGCAGCGGTTGCTCCCGGTATCGCTCTCTTGACCTACTTTTATCTGAAGGACAAGTATGATGCCGAGCCGCTTTCTATGGTTATCAAAGTGTTTCTGCTTGGCTTTTTGATTGTTTTTCCGGTGATGATCGTGCAGCGGGGGTTATCCATTTGGCTCGGCGAGGGCCCTTTGGTTTCGGCTTTCTGGATATCCGCTGGCGTCGAGGAATTTTTGAAATGGTTTGTTTTGTTTCATATGATCTACAACCATACGGAATTCGACGAGCCTTATGACGGTATCCTTTACGCTGCGGCAATCTCACTCGGCTTTGCCACCGTCGAAAATGTGATCTTCGCTTTGGCGAGTCATGCTTCGATCGGTACGATGCTCGTTCGGGCATTGCTTCCGGTTTCGGGTCATGCGATGTTCGGCGTCATGATGGGCTATTACTTGGGCCGGTCCAAATTCTCCACCGGCTGGAAGAGCCGCAAGTTCCTGATCTACTCGTTGCTGCTCCCGCTGTTCTGGCACGGGGTGTACGACTGGATCCTTGATAACGTTTCGCAATATTGGATCTGGTATATCGTTCCGCTGATGGCGTTTTTATGGTACGGCGGAATCGGTAAAATGATCCGTGCCAACAACCGTTCGCCGTTCCGCATTACGGAGGCGAGAGGGCAAGATTAACTTTGACTCAAAGAGGGCATCCTGATTCTAGAAGAAAGGCTACGTGCCGCTAATCTGGAAGGGGTGCCTTTTTGGTGCGGGTAAAAGTGAAAATCATATGTAAAAATTGTGGAGAGCGTTTCATTCTTCGCGGCAAAAAAGAGAAGGGACATATCGATACCGGCTTTAAACAGTGTATTTGCGACAATCGCAATCTGTTTGAAATCGAAGAGGAAAGATTGTAATTTTCGCGCATAAACCTCCCAGCTTCTAGTCAAACTATCCTCAGACAGTTGAAGAAGGGAGTGCGTTCACTGATGTATAAACGATTGAGTGCCATTTTATTTCCGATCGCCACGATTCTACTCATCGGATCATTGGTCTGGGGCTATCAGGAGAATCAGGAGAAAAACGCGATATTGATTAAAGCGGAGAACCAATATCAAAGGGCTTTCCATGATCTGTCCTACCATGTAGACAAGCTTCATAGCGAACTTGGTAACACGCTTGCCGTTCATAGCGCCTCGACAGGCTCACACCGCAAGGGACTGGTCAATGTATGGCGGATTACGAGCGAAGCCCAAAATGAAATTAACCAGCTTCCGCTGACCCTTCTTCCTTTTAACAAGACGGAAGAGTTTTTGTCGCGGATCTCCAAGTTTTCTTACCAGACGGCTGTTCGTGATTTGACCAAGCAGCCGTTGTCGGACGGCGAAATCAAAAATCTGAAAGAGCTTTACAAAAGCTCGGCTCAGATATCGCAGGATTTACAAGCTGTTCAAAATAAGGTCATCAATAACCGGCTTCGTTGGATGGATGTAGAGACAGCGCTCGCAAGCGAAAAGGAGCCGCGGGACAATACGATCATCGACGGATTTAAAACCGTGGATAAGAAGGTCGGCGAGTATCCCGAGCTTGACTGGGGGCCTTCCGTATCCAGTATGTACAATAAGCGTTCGGTCAAAAAACTGGGCGGTACGCCGGTGACTGTCGATAAAATCAAGACGGAAGCCGCACGATTTACCGGCAACGAGAATCCGGGAAACATTAAAGTCATCGAAAACGGCCGCGGCACGGAATGGGCTTCTTTTACGGCTCAGATTCAAGGAAATCAAGGGGACTCCAAGACGTTGGACTTCACGCGCAACGGCGGGCATCTGATTGCGTATGCCGATAGCCGGACCCTCGGACCGAAGACGGTAAGCGTCAAGGAAGCGAGAGCACAGGCGGAGAAGTTCCTGAAGGATAAAGGATTCCCGGATTTGACTCCGGTTTCTTATGACGAGTACGATAACTCGGGCACGTTTACTTTTGTAAGCAAAGAAGGGGATGTGCTGATTTATCCCGAAAAAGTGACGGTTCGCGTAGGATTGGACAATGGGCAAGTCACGGGGATGCAGGCTAGCGACTACGTATACGAGCGTGAAAACCGGGAGCCGCCGGCGAAACCGAAGCTAACCGTCCAGCAGGCCCGAAAATATTTGAATTCGGATTATAAAGAGAAGTATCACCGCCTCTCGCAAATCGAGAACGAGATGTCCGAGAAGGTTACGACCTACGAATTCGGCGGTTCGATCAACGGATCGGATTACAAAATTTTCATTAACGCAGAGAGCGGTATTGAGGAGACGATCGAAGAAATTCGCAACACCCGTCCCGCCGCACCTTCCCGTTCGTGAAGCATTTAAAAGGAGACCACCCATCTAAGGCGGTCTCCTTTTTCATTTTTGTTTACCGTTAAAAACCTCGCTCGAAAGTCCGGCCTCATGATATACTTGTACAGTAAAGCAGCTTGATTTCATTAAGGGGTGGGTGGGAAAGTTGTTGCCTAAAGTAAACGATCTGGTCTATATCCAAGTCGCCTCTGCGGATAATAAAGAAGCGGATAAAGAATGCAAATCCCGTATCGCGGACGTTGAAGAAGACTTTTTTCTGATCGAGATGCCGATCGAAATCGGGAGCGGAAGGATTAAGCGGCTATTTGTCGGGGACGAGCTGTCCGTCTATTTTTTAACCGATGCCGGAATAAAAAACTATTTCAATACATACGTGCTGGGATTTGTCGATGATGTCGTACAACTGATCCGGATCCGCAAGCCTGTGCCGGAATCGATTACAAAGATCCAGCGGCGCAATTTTCTGCGCGTAGTTGCTGAACTGGAAATCGCGGTCCGCCTGAAGGACAACACCCGTTTTGTGGCACATACCGATGATGTAGGCGGCGGCGGGGTTTCTTTTTTGTGTGATGGAAAATACAAATTGACCCAGGGAGACCAGCTGTACTGCTGGCTGTTGATTCCTTATAAAAACGGCTCCATCGAGCATGCGCCATTTGAAGCGGAAGTCGTCCGCACCAAGAAGCTGGAAACCGGAAAGACGCTGATCATGCTCAAGTTCGCCAGTATTTCCGATATGGAGCGGCAAAAAATAATCCGTTACTGTTTCGAGCGCCAGTTCGATTTCCGCAATCGTTAAAATAACTTATATATTACGGTTATTGAAGTTAAGAATACTCCTTTATTTGGTTATGCTATGGATGATGATACCCATACACCGAAGGGGGAGCGTTCATGCGCGACAAGGAAGAGAGAGAAGCCTATACGGCTTTATTTTTGACTTTCTCGGACCAGGCGGAGAGATGGCTCAGAAGAACGATTTTCATTTTGGTTGTAAGCCTTTGCCTATTTCAGGCTGCGCTGAATATTCCGGTTTTTCGGCATCTGTTGGCATCGGCCGACAAATATGAAGGAGTACCCTTGCACCGGCCGGAAAGCCGCTAGAAAACATTTCCGGTCGCGGATGGCTTTTGCATCCCCTGGCTATGTGTGGTATAATTTTCACGTCGCAGGCAATGCCTGCTTTTTTCTTGAGACCGTGTTTTAAGGAGGATGCCCTTTTGGCAAGTGGAGCGTCATCATCTTATGGCAAGATTAACATCGCGATCGACGGGCCTGCCGGGGCAGGCAAAAGTACCATTGCCCGCAGGGTTGCAGGTATGCTGTCCTATGTTTACGTCGACACCGGTGCCATGTACCGGGCGGCGACCTGGTATTTTGACCAGTTGGGGATTGAACCGGAAGAAGAGGAAAAGGTGCTTCAAACGTTACCCAATCTGGTTATTGAATTAATACCCGGGGAAGATGGACAACGGGTACGCGTCAACGGTCAAGAGGCAACGGAAGAAATTCGTTCCCTGGCGGTCAACGCCAAAGTGTCCCGATATGCGCAAATCGAGGGGCTGCGCAGCAGGCTTGTCTCTCTTCAGCGGCAAATGGCTTTGCGCAAAGGCGTCGTGATGGATGGACGCGATATCGGCACTACGGTTCTTCCGGATGCGGAAGTAAAGGTTTTTATGACTGCCAGCGTCGAAGAACGGGCGCGGCGGCGCTACAGGGAAATGAAGGAACAACACCAAATTTCACTGGAGCAGCTCATCAGAGACATCAGCGAACGTGACCGGCTGGATCAGGAACGGGAAATTTCTCCGCTCCGTCAGGCAGAGGATGCCGTTTTGCTGGATACTACGGAAATGACTCTGGATGAAGTTTCCGAAACCATCGTTTCCATGTGCAGAACTTTTGTGAGAGAGAGAGAACTGGGATGATCTACGTTTTTTGCCGGGGCGCGCTTCGCCTCATTTACAAATTGCTTTTCCGTTTGGAGGCAAGCGGTAAGGAACATATTCCCGCTGAGGGAGGCGTTCTGCTCTGCTCCAATCACATCAGCCTGTTGGACCCGCCGACAATCGGCATCTTGCTGAAGCGGAAGGTTCATTTTATGGCGAAGAAGGAATTGTTCGATATTATTGGCTTCGGCTGGTTGATCAAGAAGCTCGGTGCTTTTCCCGTCAAACGCGGCGGCGTGAGCAAAGAGTCGATCAAAACGTCGTTAACCCTTCTTCGTGAAGGTCATGTGATGGGGATTTTTCCGGAAGGTACCCGCAGCAAGGGTGAAGACGGAGGAATCGGCAAAAGAGGGGCGGCAACGTTCGCGCTCCGCAGCGATGCGGCTGTCATACCAGTCGCGATTATCGGCAATTATAAACTTTTTAGAAAAATGAGAGTTATTTACGGAGCACCCGTGGATTTGTCGACATTCAAGGAAGAGAAAGGCTCGGATTCGGCTGAATTGGCCACCGAAGCGATCATGTCGAGGATTGCGGAACTCAAGCAACAGGCAACATCCAAGGTTCATGCATGAAGGCAGGGGACATTTGGAAAGCTAGGGTTGGAATATGTTTTGAACTTCGCTTTCAAGGCGGGTTTAAATAAATGGGTTTTTCTGAATTGAGGAGGGTATTCACATGTCGGAAGAAATAAAGAATGAATTGGAAGCCGTCGAGACGGCAAGCCAGGAAGAAATGGAACAAATCGTATCCTTGAAAAAAGGGGACACCGTCAAAGGAACGATCGTCAAAATCGAAGATAACCAAGCTTATGTAAGCATTGGATATAAATACGACGGCGTTATTCCTATTCGCGAATTGTCCTCCGTTCACCTGGACAGTGCAGCTGATGCCGTTGAGGTTGGCCAGGAAGTGGAAACGAAGGTTGTCAGCATCGACGACGAGAAAGAACGCCTTGTTCTCTCCAAACGCGCGATTGACAGCGAAAACGCTTGGGACGAACTGCAAAGCCGTTTCGACAGCCAAGAAACGTTTGAAGTTACGGTTGCCGACGTGGTAAAAGGCGGAATCGTGGCGGACGTTGGCGTTCGCGGCTTTATTCCGGCTTCGATGGTTGAGCGTCATTTCGTTGAAGACTTCAGCGACTACAAAGGCCGCACGCTTCGCGTTAAAGTGAAGGAAATCGACCGTGAGAACAACAAAGTCATCCTTTCCCAAAAGGATGTCCTGGACGAAGAGTTCGAAGCCAACAAGCTTAAAGTAATGGGACAATTGAAGGAAGGCGAAGTTCTTGAAGGAACGGTTCAACGCCTTACCCAATTCGGCGCATTCGTAGACGTAGGCGGGGTTGACGGCTTGGTTCACGTTTCCGAAATCGCGTGGAATCATGTTGAGAAACCTGCTGATGTCCTCTCCGAAGGCGACAAAGTAAAAGTTAAAGTATTGAAAGTAGATCCTGAAAAGGGCAAAATCAGCCTCAGTATCAAAGCGGCTACTCCAGGCCCTTGGGAAACGGCAGCTGAGCAATTCCACACCGGCGACATCGTGAGCGGTGAAGTGAAGCGCCTCGTCAATTTCGGTGCATTCGTTGAAATCGCACCGGGCGTTGAAGGACTCGTTCATATCTCTCAAATTTCGCATAAACATATCGGCACACCGCATGAAGTGCTGAAAGAAGGCCAAACCGTTCAAGTGAAGGTTCTGGATGTAAATCCTAACGAAAAACGGGTAAGCCTCAGCATCAAGGAAACCGAAGAAGCTCCGGCTCCGGCTCCAAGAAGCGAGAAGCCTTCCAAGGGTAGCAGCGTAAGAAAAGAAGATTTGGGCGACAACCCTAACGTTTCGCTGAGCAACCAAGGACTGAGCATCACGCTGGGAGAACGTTTCGGCGACAAGCTGAGCAAATTGAAATAAGCTTGACCTAGGCAGGCTATGGATCGGCGGACCCTTTGATCGGGTTCGCCGATTTTGCTTTCATTAGAAATTGTCCTTGGTCCGGTTAGCCATTTGTTCTTTTTTTTGCTATGATGTTCTAGGTATATCCGGAAATAGACATGAAAGATTAAAATATAAATCCAGAAATTAAGGAGGTATGCGCATGGCAAGACCTGTTGTAGCCATCGTTGGCAGGCCAAATGTCGGTAAATCCACAATCTTTAACCGGATTATCGGCGATCGCTTGGCCATTGTGGAAGACAAGCCGGGAATAACCCGGGACAGAATTTATGGCGCGTCAGAGTGGAACGGCAAGCCATTCAGCATTATCGATACCGGAGGTATTGAGCTGGACGATGAAGAGCCGATCCTGAAATCCATCCGCATGCAAGCGGAACTTGCGATTGAAGAAGCGGACGTCATCGTCTTTATGTGTGACGCCAAGGCAGGCGTTACCGGATCCGATGAAGAGGTAGCCGGGATGCTGTTCCGTTCGGGGAAGCCGATTGTCGTAGCGGTCAACAAAGTGGACAATATCGGCCGGATGGAAAATATTTACGAGTTTTATAACCTCGGGTTCGGCGATCCGATCGGTGTTTCTGGTAGCCATGGCACGGGTATCGGCGACCTTCTGGATGCGATCACCGATAGTTTGCCGGAGCTTCCGGATGACAATTACGAGGATGATGTGATTCGGGTGGCGCTGATCGGCCGTCCGAATGTCGGTAAATCCTCGCTTGTTAACGCGATTCTCGGCGAAGAACGCGTCATAGTCAGCGATATCGCAGGCACGACCCGCGACGCCATCGATACGCCTTTTGAAAAAGACGGGCAAAAATACGTCTTGATTGATACCGCAGGGATGCGCAAGCGCGGCAAAGTATATGAAACGACTGAAAAATACAGTGTTATGCGCGCGATGAAGGCGATTGAACGGGCGGACGTTGTTCTTGTCCTGATCAATGGCGAGGAAGGCATCATCGAACAGGATAAGCACATCGCAGGTTACGCCTATGAAGCCGGTAAGGCTTCCGTCTTCGTAGTGAATAAATGGGACGTTGTGGAGAAAGACGACAAGACGATGCATCAGTTTGAGCAAAAAATACGGGATCATTTCCTGTTTATGACTTATGCTCCAGTCGTATTTTTGTCTGCCAAGACGAAGCAGCGTTTGCACAAGCTGCTGCCCGTCGTGCAGCATGTGGCCGACCAGCATACAAAGCGGGTTCAGACTCATCTGCTGAACGATGTCGTTTCCGACGCTATCGCGATCAACCCGCCTCCGACAGACAAAGGCCGCAGATTACGGATTAACTATGTCACCCAGGTTACTGTCAAGCCACCTACGATTGTGGTGTTTGTCAACGATCCGGAGTTGATGCATTTCTCGTATGAACGGTATCTGGAGAACAAAATCAGGGCTGCTTTTGATTTTGAAGGAACGCCGATCCGGTTGTTTACGCGGCGTAAGTCTGATGAAGGTTAGGGGCGAACAAATCAAGTGATTTTTCCCATCATTGCTATCATTGCATGCTATTTGCTGGGCTCGGTCAGCTTTAGCGTCGTGCTTGCGAAAGCACTGAAAGGTATTGACATCCGTCAGCACGGCAGCGGCAATGCCGGTGCGACAAACACGCTGCGGGTGCTTGGCAAGGGACCGGCGATTCTGGTACTGGCGCTCGACGTCTTGAAAGGGATCGCCGCCGTATGGATAGGCCGCTGGCTGGGAGACGGCACGGAGTGGATTGCCGCACTTTGCGGCATTGCAGCCATCATTGGCCATAACTGGCCTCTTTATTTCCGCTTCCGGGGCGGAAAAGGCATTGCCACGACCATCGGCGTCATGGCAACCCTGGTCTTTCTTCCGGCGTTATATGCCGGAATTATTGCCATTCTTTCGATCGTGTTTACGCGATATGTCTCGCTCGGCTCTTTGATTTTCGTGTTTTTGACACCGGTTTTTCTTGCGGTAACAGGCGAATTTGGCGCATACTTCTGGGCGAGTCTGGTTATTTGCGTCTTCGCTTTTTGGAGACACCGCACGAATATTGTGAAAATCGCTCAGGGTAAAGAGAACAAACTGGGCTCCAAAGGAGGAAAACGCGTTGTCTGAAAAAGCTGCTGTGCTGGTTGCAGGCAGTTGGGGAACGGCACTAGCCAGCGTACTTGCCGACAAGGATATGGATGTAGCCGTTTGGACCCGGAATGAAGCGCAAAGAGATGAGATTAATAACTTGCACCGGAATGAGCGTTACTTGCCGGGAGTCGAGTTGTCTCCGAATCTGCATGCAACTACCGATATGGAGGAAGCGGTCTCGGGGGCCAAGGCCGTGGTAATCGTGGCTCCGTCATCGGCCGTTCGGGAAGTTACAAGAGCCTTAAAGCCGTTCTGGCATGAAGATATGCTGGTAGTACACGCGACAAAAGGCTTTGAAACCGAAACCATGAAAAGAATTTCAACCGTAATTGGAGAAGAACTGGGTTGTGAGGAAGGCCGGATTGTCGTGTTGTCCGGGCCAAGCCATGCGGAGGAAGTCGTCAAACGATGTCCGACTACCGTGGTGGTAGCCTCGATGGACGATACGCAATCGGCCGCAGCGCAGGACTTGTTCATGAACTCCTATTTTCGGGTTTATACTAACCGGGACATGGTCGGCGCCGAACTGGCGGGAGCTCTGAAGAACATTATCGCTCTGGGAGCAGGTATGTCCGACGGCCTCGGTTACGGCGATAATGCCAAGGCGGCGCTGTTGACGCGAGGACTTGCGGAAATTACCCGCATCGGCGTGGAAATGGGCGCCAACCCGCTTACCTTTGCAGGCCTTGCCGGCATCGGCGATTTGGTTGTAACGGCAACGAGTCGCCATAGCCGCAACTGGCGGGCCGGATTCATGCTGGGAGAAGGCAAATCGCTGGATGAAGTGCTTGGTTCGATGGGGATGGTAGTCGAAGGCATCCGTACGACCAAAGCCGCACATACGATCTCGGAGAAATATAAGGTTCAGATGCCGATTGCCGGACAGCTATATCATGTGCTGTTTGAGGGACTGGATCCAAGAACGGCTGTTGAAGCGTTAATGGGGCGCGACCGCAAGACCGAAATGGAAATGATGTCTCTCGAAACCTGGGAGCAGTGGCATACTTAGCTTGATGTAAGTCCTAGGCATCCGGCCGGAATCCGCACGGGCCTAGGACCTTTTTCGTTGCCGCCTCATAAACTGATGGGGAGGACAACGGAGGAGGCGAAATAATGGGCAAGATTTCCAAAGACGCTTTAAATTCGATCAATAAAAAAACCGGAAAAAACATTTCTGAAGGCGCGGTTAAAAAGCTGGCCAGTACGGTGAAACCCTCAACAATGCAGAATGAAGCGGAACTGAGAAAGCTGATCAAGCAGGTTTCCGCCATGGCCAAAGTGCCCGTCACGGAAAGTACGATCAACGAAATTGTCGGGGCCGTCAAGAAAAGCGGCATGAATCCGTCCAATATGGAAGCACTGATGAAATTGATGATCAAAAAATAACCTTTTGGATGTATGGGACTTCCAGATAGCTGAAATTAGGCTGTCGGGATAGTCCCTGAACTTTTTTTACGAGAGATTGTGCGTACCTGGGACGAATGCATTCAGGAGGATTAAAATCCAAACGAGGAGCGCGTAGCCTGTTTGAACGGGAAATGCTATAATATTCATCATAAAAATGCCGCGATTAATGATTAGGAGTGTAACGTTCATGGACGCTATGACCAAAATGTGGTTATCACTGGCAGCAATTCTCGTGATGGGCTTGTCTGTTTTCTTGATTACGTTTGCGCGGACGAAAACCAAAGGCGTGATTCGGGGCGTGCTGTCCCTGATCGCTTTTGTAATCATGCTGGCAGGCTTTCTGGCAGGGTTCGTATCGATAACTTAAGGCCGGACAAGAAAAGAGAAGAGGATAGGAACATGACGATGGAGTTCGAAGGATCAAGAGAAATGTACCCGGAAGTAATAGTGGCCCTGCATAAGCTTAGCGAGAGCTGTAAAGATGCCGAAGGCCTTTGGTTGCTGGGGGGAAGCTGCGGTTTATGGCTGCAGGGGGTGCCTTTGGATAAGGCTCCGCGCGATATTGATGTTTACACCGATATGCAGCATGGTGATCAGCTCCACGGGCTGCTGGAACTTTCGGCATTGGACGAGCCTCGCCTTGATCAGAGCGGGTTTTATACTTCCAGATTAAGCCACTACAAGCTGGACGATTTGACGCTGGAATTGGTCGGAGGATTTCAGATTAAAACTCCGGGTGCATTGTATCGCACGGAAGTAGCCGATGTACTTGCTCCGGCGGCCCGGAGAGTCTCTCTGGGCGAAAGTAATATTTCTGTCATGCCATTGGCACATGAATTTGTTTTCAATGTGTTAAGGGCGCGTCCTGACCGTTATCATGCGATCGCCAGCGTTATCCGGAGTCATCCGGAACAACACATGGAGACTTTAATCCGGTTGCTGGAGCGAAATTTGTGGACGTCCGAGTACATAATCAGGATGGCGGAATTGCTGGATCAGCCACTTCTTTCGGCTCGCTGGGGAGAACTTGACGGCAGTCATACCTAAGGAGGAACTTGTGGAGACACAAATAACCTTTTTACCGCTGAAAAAGACGTTGAAGGTCCGCCCCGGAACCAGCGTGCTTCTGGCTTCACGGAAGTCCCGGGTTCATATCCCGACCCGTTGTGGAGGCAATGCCGGCTGCTTGATGTGCAAGGTGGAAGTGGAACCCGCAGATAAGGCCGCCTTGACGCCGCCCACCGAGGCCGAACGCCGTAAGCTGGGTCCGCTGCTGGATCAGGGAATTCGACTTGCTTGCCAGGCCAACATTATCGGCTCCGCGATTGTTAAACTGCCCGAGGATCCTTTGAAAGCGGCAATCCGTAAACAACTGGAGCGACAAAATGACGAGGATCTGTGGTGAAACGATAACTTACAGTAAAGGAATGAAGGTATTTGAAATGGCATGCCAGAAGAGGATGGTTTAAGGCAATCCTTCGTCCGGCCTTGACGGCGGTGCTCCTCGGCGTGTTTGCCGGGCTGCTTGCCGGTTGCCTGTATCCCGGCGAACAAAGGCAAGAGCGAGGAGTATCTTATGTTGAAAGCGTTGACAGGATACAGAGTGCGGTGGACAGGTTTCAGGGTGATCAAGGTATTTTGCCGATCATCACAGCCGGAGAAGAAACGCCGCGCTATGAAAAGTTCAGGATTGATCTAGATATGCTGCAAAAGCAAGGATATCTAGATGAGATTCCATCCACCGCGTTTGAACAGGGCGGGAGCGCTTATTTTCTTCTGATCAATGAAGAGCAGAATCCGTCCGTTAAGGTGATGGATTTGCAGACGGCCCAGAAGGTGAATGATGTGCAGCGTTTGGTGGACAAATACCGTAATTCTCATGACGGCAAGCTGCCTGTCAAGGACAAGGGGGAGACCTACCCCGGGCTCTACACGGTGAATTTGAAGCAAGCAGAGGCGGAGGCTTACGACCTGAAAAGCGTGTATTCCGGGCAGACCCTGGACTACCTTGTGGACGAAGCCGGCCGCGTTTTCGCAGACTATGCTTTTGATATCATGCAGGCTTTGGACAAATCGGGCACTTCACCGCAGAATAACGAAGATTTGCGGGAGGTTTTAACCGAACAATCCTATTTTGTCCCGGTCAAATCGCTTCCTTACCGCTGGATCGGCGGGGCTCCGGTAGCGCAGCTTGAATAAACGGAAAATGATGTAAGCTGCCTGTAAATATTCAGGCGGCTTTTTTTGTCGTCTTCTCCTCTCTTCTCCTCTCATTCGCTTCATCCGGCAGAAATATACTATCTCCTTTTTTATTGATAATCGTCATATTGGAATCGATAGACTCATAACTATTCAATATGGCGGAAAATGATCCGCCTTGCTTGTGACGAAGCGCCGGTGTAAAAAAAGTGGGCTCGGACGGTGTATTCCGTCATAAATCCGCATCTGGTACATAAGATGTTACTAGTCCAAATGCATGTACGAGTTACGCCGCTTCGTTTTTGTTCTCTCCACCGGGATTTGCGGCGGCGGACACGGGTACGGGGAGCTGCCGCTCCTGCTGTAGCTATGATTTCAAAATGTTGGTGAATAACGAAGCGGATGCTCTCAAAGCATTTTTCCTTCGGCGAATTTTGAGGAGGGGATATCATTGGTATTGGAGAAAGTGGACATTTTTAAGGACATTGCCGAACGTACCGGAGGGGATATTTATCTGGGTGTCGTCGGAGCTGTCCGCACCGGCAAATCAACGTTTATCAAACGATTTATGGAAACGGTGGTGCTCCCGAACATTTCCAGCGAGGCGGACCGGGTCAGAGCGGTGGATGAGCTTCCGCAAAGTGCGGCCGGCAAGACGATCATGACGACCGAACCGAAGTTCGTCCCGAACAACGCTGTACAAATCAAGGTGGCAGAAGGTTTAGAAGTCAACGTAAGACTGGTAGATTGCGTAGGTTATGCGGTCGAGGGAGCGAAAGGATACGAGGATGAAAACGGCCCGCGGATGATTTCCACGCCTTGGTTCGAGGAGCCGATTCCTTTCCAGGAAGCGGCTGAAATCGGAACAAGGAAAGTCATTCAGGAGCATTCCACCCTGGGTGTCGTTGTAACTACCGACGGCACGATCGCCGACATTCCTCGATATTCTTATGTGGAATCGGAAGAAAGAGTGGTCGCCGAACTGAAAGAAGTCGGCAAGCCGTTCGTGCTCGTCATCAATTCCACGCGGCCGAATAGTGAGGAAGCCCAACAATTGCGCGGGGAACTCGCTACGAAATACGATATTCCGGTTATTACGTTAAGCGCTGCTACAATGACCGAAGAAGATGTGACCGGCGTATTGCGGGAAGTGCTTTACGAATTCCCGGTACATGAGGTCAACGTCAATCTGCCTAGCTGGGTCATGGTGCTGAATGAGAACCATTGGCTCCGCAGCAATTATGAGAATTCCGTGCGTGACACCGTCAAGGATATTCGCCGTTTACGCGACGTCGACCGGGTTGTCAGCAATTTCATGGAATATGACTTTATCGACCGCGCTGGGCTTAGCGGTTTGAATATGGGCCAGGGCGTGGCAGAAATCGATCTTTATGCTCCGGATGATCTGTACGATCATATCCTCATGGAAGTTGTTGGCGTAGAGATCCGAGGCAAGGATCACCTGCTCCAATTAATGCAGGAGTTCACGCATGCCAAACGGGAATATGACCGGTTTGCGGAAGCACTTGAAATGGTCAAGACTACCGGATACGGCATTGCGGCACCGTCGCTTGCCGAGATGGCGCTCGATGAACCGGAGCTCATCCGTCAAGGTTCCCGATTTGGAGTGAGGTTGAAAGCGACGGCTCCTTCGATTCATATGATTCGCGTCGATGTCGAGTCGGAATTCGCGCCGATCATCGGAACCGAGAAGCAAAGCGAGGAACTCGTAAGATATCTGATGCAGGATTTCGAGAACGATCCGATCAAGATTTGGGAGTCCGACATTTTCGGCCGTTCGCTCCATTCCATCGTCAGAGAAGGCATTCAAGGCAAGATTGCCATGATGCCCGACAACGCCCGCTATAAATTGCAGGAGACGCTCGGGCGAATTATTAACGAAGGCTCAGGCGGACTCATCGCCATCATATTGTAAGACATTGCCGCGTGTAGGCCCATCCGGTCCTCACGCGGTTTTTTGGCATTTATGAACCGCTTTGGCCGGCGGAAATTCCGTCATTTTCTTAATTTTGACTAGTTTCAGCCTAAAAAACTTGAAAATATCGATGCGCTGTATTACTATAAGTTTGTTCCGCGCCCCCGAATCGTAGTTAATACGGCGGTTTTAACGGGATTTTGCACGTAATATGCGCGGTTCAACGTATATTCTACGGCAAAACGGAAACACAGAATAACAGAATGATATAATACATTAGTAGGGAGGTGAACCCTGATGAACAAGTCCGACTTGATCTCTCAAGTTGCGGAAAGCACTGAATTGTCCAAGAAAGACGCTACGAAAGCGGTTGATGCAGTTTTCGAAGCTATTTCCGAGGCGCTTCAAAGCGGAGACAAAGTACAACTGGTTGGTTTCGGAAACTTTGAAGTCCGCGAGCGTTCCGCCCGTAAAGGCCGCAACCCGCAAACCGGAGAAGAAATCGAAATCCCTGCGAGCAAAATTCCAGCTTTCAAACCTGGCAAAGCGCTCAAAGACGGAATTAAATAAAGATTTCTACATATTTTCCGTGCTAAAAAGTCCGTGGGCAATTTTGTTCACGGCCTTTTCTTTTAGCTAGTGAGGGCAATAATATCTTGGGAGGGTTGCACTTCATGGATCAACAGCAGCCAAATGCCGGTAACGCGGGCGGAGCCGAACGGGGCGTTAACAATGGTGACTATTTCGTCGTGAAAGCGAAGGAACAGGGCGTCACGGTCATCGGTCTTACCCGGGGAAAAGATACGCGGTTTCACCATACGGAAAAGCTGGATAAGGGCGAAGTTTTGATTGCCCAGTTTACCGATCACACATCGGCAGTCAAAGTCAGAGGCAAAGCCGTTGTCTTTACGAAGCACGGTGTTATCGATACGGAAGAATGATTTTGAAATTGCAGGCATAGCCTGCTTTTTTCTTTTGTACAATGGGATATGGACCAAAAACAGGTTGGTCAAATGTCGTCTCTTGAGGGGGATCCCCGTGAAAGCAAAATGGATGATACAAAGTCTGCTATTCACGATTGGAAGCGCGCTGCTGCTTGCCGTCATTACAAAGGCTGGAGGCCCGATATTCGAAAAAAGCAAGCTTGCTTCAGCCGCGACGTTTCTCTCGGAGAAACCGGTGGAATTAAGGGATGATAATCTCGTCGATGGCTTGTCCGAGCTTGATCTGCCTGTTCCGATCGCGAAGGTGGATTTGAACGGGGCGGTATTGTCCGTCGATCTGAAGGTTACGGAGGACCGGTTCGATAAAGGAGAGCTATACCGCGGTATCGCCGAGCTGATCTCATTCTCGTTTGAACGGACGACGAATATCGATCAATTATTGTTGCGCCTAGTCGCCGAAGACCGTTGGCTCGATAAAAGGTATTTGCTGCTGGCTGCGGATGTCCGCCGCGGAGAATGGCCGGAAAGTGCACTTTATGCATTGAGAACTACGGGAAATATGGAATTGCCGAGGGAACTTCGTGCCTGGTTCCGGGTCACGGAAACTCAACTCTGGAAGAGCGGAGTCAATTAGTTCTGTTTCGTGCGCTCCCCCTAAACATATGCTATAATAGACAAGATTGTGACATCTTCAAATTTTTAATACGGTTGTGGATGTCAGGAATAGCGGCTCGGAGGCAGAGGATGATACCTGATCGCATAACAGAATTGGCCAAAAAGTATGTCGAATACGACATGATTTCAACTCACACGGAGCTTCCGGAATTTCCGGTACCCCGTGTTCGTTTGCTTTATACGTTTTTAAACCATCGTGAGCATGATGCCGCCCGTTCAGCGGAAGCTTGCTCGCTTGCCGCTTTTCTCGTACAGCTCGGGCTGGACACCCATGATCGGATTGACGTTGGGGATACCAGGAGAGAAGAGAAGGCGATGCGCTCACGCCAATTAAAGGTACTGGCGGGCGATTATTTCAGCAGCGTGTTCTATGAACTGCTGGCCCAGAAGGATGAAATCGGTACGGTTTCAAGAATGAGCGCGGCGATCTGCGAAGTGAACCGGATCAAGGTGCGTCTTTACAACGGATTGAAAAGAATGCTATTGCCCGCAGAGGAGTACTTGAAGGAATGCGTCCACTTAAAGATGCCGCTATTCCTTTCTTTTTCCCATCAGTTGGACAAGTCGGTGCAAAACATTTGGAGATTGCTGCTGGCGGAGCTTAGCCGCTGCGAAGTAATGATGGATGAACTGAATTATTGCGCCGAGCCACCGGAGGAACGAAGAGGATATGCATATCTGCATATTTGGGAGACGGGAACCTCCGAAGACAAAGAGATGATTTCCGCCCGCAGAATCGGCGAAAGTGACTGGAACCGGCTTCTCGCCAAATACAAAATCAAGGAACAGCTGGCGTCCATGCTCCGCCAATCGGTGGACCGCGTGCAAAGTCTTGTTCCGGAATGCAAAGGTGACAAGATCCGCTCTGAAATTGCCGGTATTCTGGAACCGATGATCGCCGTCTTGTCCTCACATCGCCGTGCAATACAGGAAGGGTAAGGTGAAGGGTTGAACATGAGTAATCCGTCCTCCAAACCGAAGGAGCAGTTTGTGCATTCGGTATTCGAGAGCATCGCTCCCAAGTACGATATCATGAACGATATTTTGAGTTTCCGCCGTCATAAGGCATGGCGTAAATTTACAATGAAAAAGATGGATATGTCGCAGGGTGACACCGCGATCGATCTATGCTGCGGAACCTGCGACTGGACCATAAGCATGGCCCAAACGAGCGGAGGCAGCATTACCGGCCTGGATTTCAGCGAAGGCATGCTGGAAGTCGGGCGCAAGAAAATCGCCGAAAGCGGCATGGAGTCATCGATAAACCTGATCCAGGGGAACGCGATGGCATTGCCGTTCGAAGACAATACGTTCGAATATGCAACGATCGGTTTCGGGCTTAGAAACGTGCCGGATTTACGGCAGGTGCTGAACGAAATGAAGCGGGTCGTCAAACCGGGCGGCATGGTTGTCTGCCTGGAATTGTCCAAACCGACCTGGCAACCGTTTAAAGGCCTTTATTATTTTTATTTCAAGCATCTGTTGCCCATGCTCGGAAAATTGATCGCGAAGCGGTACGAACAATACAAATGGCTTCCGGATTCGCTTGTCCAGTTTCCGGGGCGTGAAGAACTCGCGCAAGTTTTCCGTGAAACCGGACTTATTCAAGTTGAAGCGTATCCTTTAACCGGCGGAATAGCCGCTTTACACATCGGAACGAAGGGGACGCCACATGTTTAGAAAAATAACGATCTTTCTGCAAATGATTAAATTTGAACATTCCGTATTTGCGTTACCTTTCGCTTTTATGGGTGCATTGCTCGGGTCCGTAGCGATTCATCACGAATTGCCTTCCTGGGCTCAAATCGGCTGGGTGTTAATGGCCATGATCGGAGCCCGCAGTGCGGCGATGGGACTTAACCGGCTGATCGACAGGGTCAGCGACGGCAAGAACCCGCGGACCGCTGGCCGGGCCATTCCTGCCGGTCTTTTGAAGATCGGCGAGGTAGTACTCTTCATTATCATTTCATTCGCCCTGTTGTTCTGGGCGGCCGCCGAACTCAATCCGCTGGCGATGAAGCTGCTTCCGATCGCGGTATTCATGCTTGTGCTCTATTCTTATACGAAACGCTTTACATGGCTTTGCCATATAGTGCTCGGGATCACGATTGCGCTGGCTCCGCTCGGCGGCTGGGTTGCCGTAGCGGGTAAAGTGGATGCGGCGGCAATGGTGCTTTTTGTGACGAATATTTTTTGGGTAGCTGGCTTCGATATTATTTATTCCTGCCAGGACGTGGAGTTTGACAAAAAAGAAGGCCTGTACTCGATTCCTGCCCGGTTTGGCGTGGCGAAATCGCTGCGGATCGCGCAGGTATTCCACATCCTTACCGCACTTGGTTATATAGCCATACTTCTTATGACGGACCTCGGCTGGTGGTATATTGCCGGCATGCTGATTTCATATCTCATTTTATTTTATGAACATTATATCGTTTCGCCCAGCGATCTCAGCAGACTTCAGACCGCTTTCTTTACGATGAACGGCGTCCTCAGCATCGTCGTGTTCTCGTTTACGCTGATCGATTTGGTGGTGCGGCATTCCTGATGAACGAAAACAAGAACAAGGCGCTGGTGGTCGGGATTACGGGGGCAAGCGGTTCAATTTACGGAGTGAAGCTGATTGAAACCCTGTTAAGCCAAGGCATTACGGTGCATCTTGTCATTTCGAATGCCGGCTGGCGGGTGATCAAGGAAGAATTAGGCTGGGAAGTCTCTGACCGTCAAGCGGTTTTGAAAGAGCATTTTCAAGGCTATCCGGGAGCGTACATTTATCATCCGGTCGGAGATATCGGAGCTTCCATCGCGAGCGGTTCTTTTTTGGTAGAAGGCATGGTAATTATGCCTTGCTCCATGGGGACGCTCTCATCGATAGCAAGTGGGTCTTCCGATAATCTGATGACACGGGCGGCGGACGTCATGTTGAAGGAGTCGCGACCGCTTGTGCTTGTTCCGCGGGAGACGCCGCTGCATGCGATTCATTTGGAAAATATGCTTAAACTGGCGAGGCTTGGAGTCCGGATGATTCCGGCCATGCCTGCGTTTTATTTTGGTCCGAGAGACATCGATGATTTGGTTGCTTTTTTAGTGGGTAAAGTACTGGACAACTTAAAAATCGAACATGCTCTCTTTACTAGATGGGGGGATCACAGTGAACAACCGGGAGAATGACGACATCCTCATCGGAAAAATAAAGTACACCAACGTTTGGCCTGTTTTTCATCATTTTAAGACGACGGAACTGTCGCGGCCGGCTCAACTTGTGACCGAGGTACCGTCCGTGCTCAACCGGAAAATGCTGAAGGGGGAACTCGATTTGTCGCCGGTGTCCTCCTTTGCTTTTGGATACGGGTCAGAGCGCTTCATGCTCCTGCCGGAGTTGTCCGTCAGCTCGGATGGTCCCGTAAACTCGATTTTGCTCTTTTCCCGCAAGCCGCCGGAACAAATCCGCGATGGCGTGATTGCACTTACGAACACGTCGGCGACTTCGGTAAACCTGTTGAAAATCATTATGGAAAAAGCATACGGCGGCAAACCGACGTATTGGGACAGCGAGCCGATTCTCGATGCTATGATGGAATCCAGCGACGCGGCGCTGCTGATTGGAGATCATGCCATTCAGGCTTCCTGGAGGGATCATGGTTATATCGTTACGGATTTGGGGGAAGTCTGGAAACAATGGACGGGTTATGGAATGACCTTCGCCGTGTGGGCCGTACAGAAGACGTTTGCCGAGGGAAATCCGGAGTTTCTTTCCAAGGCATGCGAGGCATTCGCTGCAAGTAAACGGCGCAGTTTGGAAGACTTAAATCCGCTGGTGGAGAAAGCCCTTCGCGAGATCGGCGGCACGTCCGATTATTGGCATCATTATTTCAAGAACTTATGTTATGATTTTAGTGAACAAAGGCAGAACGGACTGGCCTTATATTTTTCTTACGCCCATGAAATGGGACTTCTGCCGAATGAAGTTGTGATGGACATTTGGAGTGACAATAAGCTGATACGGGTGAAAGAATGAAATTAATGGATATTTTCGGCGCGCTGAAAAGGGATATGGACTTTATTGAACGGCAGTTGTACCGGAGCATCGAAGGCGATGATGAGCTGCTGAGCGAAACGTCATTGCATCTGCTGAAAGCGGGAGGAAAGAGACTGCGTCCCATTTTTGTGCTGCTGGGCGGCAAATTCGGCAATTATGATCTGGAAAAGCTGCAGCATGTCGCGGTTCCCCTGGAGCTCATCCACTCGGCTTCCCTCGTTCATGATGATGTGATCGACGACGCGGGCACACGCCGAGGCAAGCCGACGGTGAAAGCTAAATGGGACAACAAAGTCGCCATGTATACCGGCGATTATATCTATGCCAAAGCACTGATGCTCGCGACACAGCTGGAGAATCCCGAACCTCACCGGATACTGGCCAAGGCGATGGTACAGATGTCGGTGGGTGAGATGGAGCAGATCCGCGATTTTTTCAACACCGATCAGTCGGTACGCCACTATTTGCTGCGAATCCGCCGCAAGACGGCGCTGTTGATCGCGATCAGTTGCCAGTTGGGTGCTTTGGCTTCGGACGCCCCGGCCAAGGTCCACAACTTGCTTTACCGCTATGGCTATAATGTCGGGATGGCTTTTCAGATCCGCGACGACCTGCTCGACCTGTGCGGCACGGAGAAGAGTATCGGCAAGCCGCCGGGCAGTGATATGCGGCAGGGAAACATTACGTTGCCGGTAATCTACGCGCTGCAGGAGGAAGAACTTCGGGAACCGCTCTTGCAGGAGATAAATGCAATCCGGGCGGAAGGGTCTGAAGCTGATACATCCCGTGCGATCGGGATGATCTTATCGAGTTCCGGAATTGCACGGGCGGAGCAGCTCGCCGACCGCTTTATCGCCAAGGCGATGGAAGCGCTCGAATGCCTCCCGGAAAGCAAAACGAGAAATCATCTTAAAGAGATAGCTCAGTTTGTTAACAAGCGCTCTTATTAATTACGGTCAAACCTCTTTTTGAAGCTTATCAGCGTGACGTTTTTTTGGTAGAATACCGTTAATGCAGCCTTTACACTAAAGATGGAAGTTGTCTAAATCGGGAGGAAAACCATGGAACGTACTTTTTTAATGGTCAAACCGGACGGAGTGCAGCGCGGATTGATTGGCAGAATCGTCAGCCGGTTTGAAGACAAAGGATTCAAGCTTGCGGCAGGGAAGTTAGTGCAGGTTTCGGAAGAACAGGCCAAGAGACATTACGCGGAGCACGAGGGAAAACCGTTTTTTGACGAATTGGTCAGCTTTATTACATCCGGGCCTGTATTTGCCATGGTGTGGGAAGGGGACGACGTAATCACGCTATCGCGTATGGTTATCGGAAAAACCAAAGTGACCGAGGCCTTGCCCGGTACGATTCGCGGAGACTTTGCGGCCCACACGCCGTTTAATCTGATTCATGGTTCTGACGGACCGGAGAGCGCGGAGCGGGAAATAGCCAATTTCTTTGATCTTCATGAACTTGTCGATTACTCGAAGAGCATCTCCTCATGGATATGATCCGAGGCGGTGACGAGACCTCCTTGAACGGAGGTACAGCTTCTGCGGATCCCGATTATGCGGGGTTCATCGAAAGTATCAAAAAGAGCACGGGGATTGACTTGGCACAGTACAAGGAAGCTCAAATGAAGCGCCGTTTGACCACCCTCCGCAACAAAAACGGTTATTCCACTTTTGATGCTTTTTATAATGCGATGATGCTTAACAAGACGCTGTTTTATGAATTCCTTGATAAAATGACGATTAACGTATCCGAATTTTGGCGCAACCCGAACCGTTGGGAAGTGCTTCGAGATATCGTGTTGCCGGGCTTGTCCGCCGGAAAATCGCGCCTACGGGTCTGGAGTGCGGCCTGCTCTACCGGGGAGGAGCCGTACACGTTATCCATGATACTGGCGGATCAGGGTTTGCTGCAAAATACATATCTGCTTGCGACCGATATCGACGAAGGAGCTTTAGCCAAGGCGGCCGAGGGCCTCTACCTGGACCGTTCGTTGAAAGATGTGCCTTCCGACGTAGTAAAGCGCTATTTTACCCCGGATGGCGCCCGGTTCCTGTTTGATGCAAAATTGAAAAAAGCGGTAACATTTAAGAAGCAAAACCTGTTGCTGGATACCTTTGAAGAGGACTTTGATCTGATCGTTTGCCGAAATGTGATGATTTACTTTACCGAAGAGGCGAAGAACGCGCTCTATCATAAATTTGCCAAGGCGCTGCGCCCCGGCGGGATTCTCTTTGTCGGAAGCACGGAACAAATCTTCTCTCCGTCCCAATATGACCTGGAGCCGGCGGAAACATTCTTTTATCGTAAAAAAGCATAGCCGGTTGTATAATCCTCTCTTTGTTTCCCAATAATGATGGACAATAGAGTTAGGGAGGTCAGCTCAGCTATGGATAAAAGAAAGGTGATCGATGCTTACCGGCGCGGGTTCCTTACGTTACAGGAATGCGCCCAGGTTCTTGGTGTGGAGAAAACCCACATCGTAGATTTGTTGGAGCCGGCTCCAGCGGAGCATCATCAGCGGGACCCTCTGATGGATAACCAGCAAGCCACCAGCAATTCATAGGGCTGATTGAAAATGATATTTCTTTTACCATGATAAGTGCAATCGGACGCGCGGTTTCTTCTGTCACAAGGCTGAAGGAGCGGCGTGTTTTTTTTGCGGATTGGGGTTAACGGTCAGCATTTTTTTAAGATGTCGAAGCGGTAAGGCTTTCTTGTCAAAAGGTTGGTCGTATACTATAATGAGCAAAAGAATTATCGGATTTTAGCTCTTTACAGTTTAACAGTTTAAAGGGGGAACGCATCATGACATTACGTTATTTAACCGCCGGGGAAACGCATGGTCCCCAGCTTACAGCCATTATTGAAGGATTGCCCAGCAATTTGAAACTTGATTTTGAAACATTGAATTTCGAACTGGCCCGCCGCCAGAAAGGATACGGGAGAGGCCGGCGGATGCAGATCGAGAAGGACACGGCGGATATCGTCGGCGGCGTTCGTCATGGATATACGACTGGTGCTCCGGTAGCTCTTGTGGTAGCGAACAACGACTGGACGCACTGGCGCAACATTATGAACATTGAACCGATCGAAGGAACGGATGAGGAGAAACGCCGGGTTCACCGTCCGCGTCCGGGCCATGCCGATTTGAACGGCGGACTTAAGTACAATTTGAAGGATCTGCGCAATGTGCTGGAACGTTCGAGCGCGCGGGAAACAGCGGTTCGGGTTGCAGTCGGCGCCATTGCCAAACAGCTGTTGGAGAAATTCGGCATCAAAATAGCCGGGCAGGTCATCCGCATCGGGGAAATTGAGGCACCGCATCATGATTTGCCGCTTGATGAATTGGCGCGGATTACGGAAGAGTCCTCCGTCCGCGTCGTGGATCCCGAAACGGAAAAGAAGATGGAGGCCTATATCGACAGGATCAAGGAAGAAGGCGATTCCATCGGCGGCATCGTGGAATGCATCGTGGAAGGCGTGCCTGTCGGACTTGGCAGCCATGTGCAGTATGACCGCAAGCTCGATGGACGCATCGCCCAGGCTGTGATGTCGATTAATGCGTTCAAAGGCGTGGAGATCGGAATCGGATTTGAAGCCGGGAAACGGCCCGGTTCCCAGGTGCATGACGAGATTTTGTACAGTGAGGAAAAGGGATACCATCGCGCCAGCAACCGTCTCGGCGGATTCGAAGGCGGGATGACCAACGGGATGCCGATCGTGGTCCGCGGGGTCATGAAGCCGATCCCTACCTTGTATAAACCGCTGCAAAGCGTGGATATCGATACCAAGGAACCGTTTACGGCGCAGGTTGAACGTTCCGACGCTTGCGCGGTGCCGGCGGCCAGCGTGGTGCTGGAGCATGTCGTGGCTTGGGAAGTCGCCAAGGCGTTCCTGGAGAAATTCGGAGGCGATTCGATGGAAGAGATCGAACGCAATGTGCAAAGCTACTTGGCTCAACTGGAGAATTACTGATGCGGACGCTGCAGGTAGATTTGGGAGAACGTTCGTACCCGATTTATATCGGCGGCGGTCTGTTGGCTAAAGCCGGGAGTTATTTCGAAAATCATCAATTGAGCAAGAAAAGTCCTGTCCTTATCGTAACCGACGATCATGTGGCTCCGTTATATTTGAAGCAGGTGGAGGAGTCGCTGGAGAACAGCGGTTACCGGACGGTCAGCAAAGTTGTCAAGGCCGGGGAAAAATCGAAGTCGCTGGACGTGTTTGAAGATGTGATGACGACGGCGATCGAGGGCGGGCTGGACCGCCGTTCGGCGGTCGTGGCTCTCGGCGGAGGCGTCGTCGGCGATTTGGCGGGATTTGTAGCTGCGGCTTATATGCGCGGCGTTACCTTCGTGCAGATGCCCACAACCATTTTGGCCCACGACAGCAGCGTTGGAGGCAAGGTAGCCGTCAACCATCGTCTCGCAAAAAACATGATCGGCGCCTTTCATCAGCCGGAAATGGTTCTATATGATGTGGATACCTTGCAAACCCTTCCCGAGCGGGAAGTCCGAGCCGGTTTGGCGGAAATGGTCAAACACGGGCTGATCTGGGATGCGGAATTTGCCGATTGGTGCCGCGAACATACCTCCGAGCTGCTGGCGTTGGATGCGGATACGTTAGTATACGGGCTTACCAAAGGGTGCTCGATCAAAGCCCAGGTCGTTTCGGATGATGAAAGAGAGCTTGGTTTGCGGGCGATATTGAATTTGGGCCATACGCTGGGCCATGCGCTGGAGGCGATTGGCGGCTATGGCGAATTTTTGCACGGCGAGGCGATCTCGATCGGAATGGCCGCCGCTGCCCTGATTGCCGTCAACCGCGGCGCGGACCGCTCCCTGTATGAGGAAACGGTGTCATTGCTCTCGGGCTTCGGGCTTCCGATTGTGATGCCGAAGCATTTGGATGAAGAGCAAATCGTCAGTGCGATGATGCATGATAAGAAATTCAAGGAACAAAAACTTGTCTTTATTCTGCCGCTTAGCATCGGCAAAGTCGAGATTGTTTCGGATGTGACGGTAGACGAAGTTCGCCGGGTCATCAGAGATCTGAAAGAGGAGGAGCAGCATGTATAACCGGGGAATCCGGGGTGCCACAACGGTAGCCCGCAATGAAGAAGCGGAAATTCTGGAAGCGACGGCCGCGCTTTTGAAGCAAGTCGTCGAACGGAATGAAATCGAACCTGAAGATATCTGCAGTGTATGGATTACCGTCACGCCTGATCTGGACGCGACATTTCCGGCTCGCGCGATTCGTGTCCTGAACGGATGGGACATGGTTCCGCTAATGTGTTCTACGGAAATCCCCGTGAAAGGCGGTCTTCCGAAATGCATTCGCCTGCTTATTCAGGTCAATACGAACAAAGGCCAGCGCGAAATGAAGCATGTTTATCTTAACGAAGCCCAGGCTTTGCGTCCGGATTTAAGCATTTCAGGTTCCTAGAAGACAGGGGATCGAAATCGGGAGTTGCCAAAGCGGATATCATAAGGTATAGTATTTTTAAGATTTTAGGCAAGTGATTTTCGGGATCGGCAGGAGTGTCGGTCGGAGTCGGTTGCCCTAGTGAGATTTAGAGCCGAGCAGAGCATAGCTGAGATGAGCAGAGTTGAGCCGAGAGATGGCCTGGCGGGATTTTTCGAGCCGGCATTAGCGGTTGGAAGCATTCGATTGCAGGATAATGGGTAAGAGGTAGGGCGTTGATCTGCCTTCTTAACCGTCGTGGCATGGTATGGGTATGGCGCGATTTCCTGATGTTGTCTTGCTTTGGATTACCGTTAACGGGACATCGCCGATAATAACTTCCTGCAAATAAAGCAAACCTCTACTTCGGTGGAGGTTTTTTTGTTGTTATAGACGTGAATGGATCGTTCAATAGATAACTCGAAAAAGGAAGTGAGCTATTATGACAACCCCGCAAGTTGAACAGGTGATCGCGATGGCGAAGGACTACAATCTGATTCCCATCGTCCGGACGCTGCTCGCCGATCTGGAAACTCCGATCCGCATTTTCCGCCGGATTGCCCAGCGGGAACGGGCATTTTTGCTGGAAAGCGTAGAGGGAGGCATCCAATGGGCAAGATACTCCTTCATCGGCATGGACCCGTTTCTGATGATGACGGCCAAGAAGGGCGAGGTTGTCATGGAACGCCAGGGTGTGAGGGAAACGGTAAAGTCGGCAAGACCCGTCGATGATTTGAAGGCGGTCCTGCGGAGTTATCGCAGTCCCGAGCTGCCGGAAATGCCGCCGTTTACCGGCGGGGCGATCGGCTTTTTCGGATATGACTTGCTGCAATATTACGAAAAGCTGCCATCCCACCGCGTAGACGATTTGGGCATGCAGGATATGCAGTTTATGTTCTGCGACCAGGTCATTGTGTTCGACCATATCAAGCAGCGGATTTTGCTGGTAGCTAACGTGCACATCAAGGAGGGGGACCGGGACGAAGATATCCGCAGGGCTTACGCCCAGGCGGAGCGAAAGCTGGATGAAGCGGCGGACCTGCTGCAACAGGAAGGGCCGGGTGAAAGCTTTAACCGCAGACCGCTTCCCGGGAATGTGGAGCTCGGCAAGATCGAGTCGAATTTGAGTAAGGAACAGTTTATTGCCAACGTGGAAAAAGGAAAAGAGTATATCCGCGCGGGGGACATTTTTCAGGTAGTGCTATCCCAACGTTTTCATATCGAAACCGAGGTAGATCCGCTGCATGTATACCGGGTACTCCGGACGATGAATCCTTCCCCTTATATGTACTATCTCAAAATGGATGATGAAATTATCGTCGGCACCTCCCCCGAAGCACTGGTGAAGGTGGAGGGCAACCGGGTGGAGACCCGGCCGATCGCCGGTACCCGGCCGCGGGGAGCGACGGCGGAGGAAGACCATGCGCTGGAAGCGGAACTGCTAAAGGACGAGAAGGAGCGGGCTGAGCATCTTATGCTGGTGGATCTGGGTCGCAACGATCTTGGGCGGGTATCGGAATTCGGTACGGTAAAATGCGATTCTTACATGGAAATCGAACGTTACTCGCACGTGATGCATATGGTTTCGAAAGTATCCGGCAAGCTGTCGGCCGACAAGGATTTCTTTGACGCTTTTCTGTCCTGTTTACCAGCCGGAACGGTATCCGGAGCGCCTAAACTGCGGGCGATGGAGATCATCGCGGAACTCGAGAATGAAGCGCGCGGCACATATGCCGGTGCGATCGGATATTTGGGCTTTTCCGGCAATATGGATTCCTGCATCACGATCCGGACGATCGTGTTCAAACACGGTAAAGCCTACGTCCAGGCGGGCGGAGGCATCGTGTGGGATTCTCTTCCTGAGAACGAATACCAGGAATCGGTCAATAAAGCGAAAGCGCTGCTGACCGCGATCCGGACGGCGGAGATGATGTTTCCGCCCCAACCGAAAGCCGAAGATTTCATTAATCAGGATTATCTTTACGAATATACCCCGAGAGGTTAAAAGAAAGGAGAAGGGCGATGAACGGACAGGAAACGGTACAAAGCGGAATCGGACGGTTGATTGAAGGACAGGATTTGAGTCGGCAGGAGGCTCGCAGTATTATGGAGGCGATCATGGGCGGCGAATCTACGCCCGCCCAAATCGGCGGACTGTTGACGGCACTTCGGATCAAAGGGGAAACCGTGGATGAAATTACCGGGTTTGCGGAAGCGATGCGGATGCATGGCAGCCGGATGACCACGGAAACGCAGCAACTGCTGGATACATGCGGCACGGGCGGATCGGGCATCCATAAATTTAACATCTCGACGACATCGGCAATCGTAGCCGCCTCGGTATCGGTGCGGGTGGCGAAACACGGAAACCGGTCGGCCTCGGGGCGGGCAGGCAGCGCCGATGTGTTGGAATCACTGGGCGTGAACATCCAGCTGAGTGCCGAGCAAGCCAAACGCTGCCTTGACGACATCGGTATCTGTTTCCTGTTTGCGCAGTTGTATCACCCTTCGATGCGCCATGCGGCCGCACCGCGGAAAGAGCTCGGCGTCAGAACGGTATTTAACATGCTTGGCCCGCTGACAAATCCGGCTGGTGCGGATCGCCAAGTACTGGGCATTTACGACGGAAGCAAAACGGAAACGATCGCCCGGGTACTCCGTGAACTGGGTTCCAAGCGGGCACTGGTCGTAAATAGCGCGGAAGGACTGGATGAGATCAGTATCTCATCGCCCACCCGCGTGTCCGAACTGAAAAACGGCGAAGTGTTAACCTATGAACTGACACCGGAACAATTGGGACTCCGAAGCTATTCGCTCACGGAGATGATGGGCGGGGATCCGGTCATGAATGCTCACATTATCCGCCGTGTGCTTCAAGGGGAACAAGGGGCCTACCGCGAGGTGGTACTGGCCAATGCGGGAGCTTGCATTTATGTCTCGGGCCTTGCGGACAGCATCCGTGAAGGAGTGATCATCGCCGCGGAATCCATCGATTCCGGTAAGGCGTATGCTAAACTGGAACAGCTTATCCAAACAACGGGGGAACTAAGTTATGTATCTTGATAAAATCGTAGAGACGAAAAAACAGGAAGTTGCACGGCTGGCTGCAGGTTTCTCGCTGGCCGATGCGGAGCGGAAAATTTCGGCGATGGCACCGACCCGTGGATTCCATCAGGCATTGACGGTGCGGCGCAAACGCGAACTGGGTTTGATCGCCGAAGTGAAGAAGGCGTCGCCGTCCAAAGGTCTGATCCGCCCGGATTTTCATCCGGTCAAGATTGCCGAAAGTTATGCGGCGGCAGGAACGGACTGCATATCCGTATTGACGGACGAACAATACTTTCAGGGCAGCGCGACTTATTTGACGGAGATTTCCGCGGCGGTCCATGTCCCGTTGCTTCGCAAGGACTTCATTATAGACGAGCGGCAAATTTATGAGGCACGGTTAATCGGGGCGGATGCCGTGTTGCTCATCGCCGCGATTTTGAGCGATGTCCAACTGAGGAACTATTTGGACGCGGCCGCCGCGATTGGCCTGGATGTGCTCCTGGAGGTGCACGACCGGGAGGAACTGGAGCGGGCGCTGGCTCTCGGAGATGCCAAATTGATCGGCATCAACAACCGGAATTTGCGCACGTTCGAGACTTCGCTAGAGACGACCGCCGCACTGGCTGAGCTTGTGCCTCCTGATATCACTCTGATCAGCGAAAGCGGAATTCGGAATAGGGAAGATATTGATTATTTACTGGCGTCAAAAGCCAAAGGCGTGCTGATCGGCGAGACGTTTATGCGGAATGAGCATGTGGATGAGGGGATTCATGAGCTGATGGGACCGGTAAACCGCGGTTTCCTGAAGTCAGATCCCGAAGGGAGCCTGTCTAACCATGGGTGAAACGGCGTTAAAAATTTGTGGACTTCAAAGCGTTGAAGTGCTAAAATCTATGATAAACTTGCCGATTGATTATATCGGATTTGTTTTTGCCAGAAGTAAGCGACAGATCAGCGGATCCCGTGCGGCAGAATTGGCCGCTGTCCTGAAAACATGGCAAAGCGGAGTGATCCCGGAAAGCGTCGGCGTGTTCGTGAACCCTTCCCTGGAAGAGCTTGGTGATATTCTATCCGTCACACCGCTGGATGTTGTCCAGCTGCATGGCGTTGAAGCCCCGGAATTTTGCCGGCAAGTCAAGGAACGGTATGGAGTGAAAATTTTCAAAGCCTTTTCTGTGCAACAAGATGGAAACCTGCATGGGGACCTGGCTTTTGAGACATATGACGGTGTGATCGACGGGCTGCTGCTCGATACTTATGATCCGCATTATGGCGGAGGCTCCGGCGTAGCGTTCGCCTGGAATCAGGCGGTGCCATATCAGCGCTGGGCCAAGCAACGCGGAATTCTCTTTTTCGCTGCCGGCGGACTCCATCCGGGCAATGTGGAACAACTGATTTCGGTGATGTCCCCCGACGGTGTCGACGTTTCCAGCGGCATAGAGAGTGACGGAATCAAGGATCTGACCAAGATCGCAGCATTTGTGGAGAGGGTGAAGGGGAGCATGACACAGAAAAAACAAGTACCGGACGAACATGGCCGCTTTGGTCCTTTCGGAGGCCGCTATGTCCCGGAAACATTGATGAACGCTTTGTTGGAACTGGAGGCATCGTACCGCCGGTTTCAGGATGATCCCGAATTTCAGGCGGAAATCGATTATTTGCTGAAGCAGTATTCCGGACGGGAAACGCCGCTTTACTATGCGGAGCGGTTAACCGAATATCTGGGAGGCGCCAAGATTTATCTGAAGCGCGAGGACCTGAATCATACCGGAGCTCATAAAATCAACAACGCCATCGGTCAGGGGATCTTGGCCAAACGGATGGGTAAACAGAAGGTTATCGCCGAGACCGGAGCGGGTCAGCATGGCGTGGCCACGGCCACGGTTGCCGCCTTGCTCGGTTTGGAATGCAAGGTATTCATGGGCGAAGAGGATACGAAGCGGCAGCAGCTCAACGTATTCCGGATGAAGCTGCTCGGCGCGGAGGTAGTGCCTGTACTGTCGGGCACACGCACCCTGAAGGATGCCTGTAACGAGGCGCTTCGCTATTGGGTCAGCAATGTGCATGACACCTTCTACATTCTCGGCTCCGCGACAGGGCCGCATCCGTATCCGATGATGGTTCGCAATTTCCAGCGGATTATCGGCGACGAAACGCGCCGGCAAATCCTGGAGGCGGAAGGGCGGTTGCCGGATATGCTGATCGCCGCCGTCGGCGGGGGCAGCAACGCGATCGGCATGTTCTATCCGTTCGTGGAGGATACTTCCGTGCAGCTGGTCGGCGTGGAAGCCGCCGGCAGAGGCGTGGAAACGGAGTTCCACGCGGCAACCATGACCAAGGGAACGAAGGGCGTGTTCCAAGGTTCGATGAGTTATTTGCTCCAGGACGCTTTCGGCCAGGTACTGCCGGCCCATTCGATTTCGGCAGGTCTGGATTATCCGGGAATCGGGCCGGAGCACTCCTATTTGAAAGACATTCAACGGGCCAAGTACTATCCGATTACCGACAGGGAAGCTCTGGATGCCTTGCAATTGCTTAGCCGCCGGGAAGGGATTATCCCAGCCCTGGAATCCGCGCATGCCGTCGCCCAGGCCCTCAAGCTAGCGCCGGAGATGAGCAAAGACGATTTGATCGTGATCTGTCTTTCCGGGCGCGGCGATAAAGACGTGGAGTCGATTATGGCCTATACGGAAGGGGGTGCCGAACTATGAACGGAACATCCGTGAATTTGATGGAGCAGACGTTTGCGAAACTTCGATTGGAGGGACAAACAGCACTGATTCCTTTTATAACCGTCGGCGACCCTGATCTGGAGACCACGCTCGATATTATCGTGGAACTGGAGCGGGCCGGAGCCGATATACTCGAGCTGGGCGTGCCTTATTCCGATCCGTTGGCCGACGGTCCGGTTATTCAACGGGCTTCGGAGCGGGCCCTGGTTACCCAAATCTCCGTAGAAACCTGTATTGATACGGCACGGAAAGCTAGAGAACGAGGCGTAAAGATGCCGTTCGTGTTGTTCACCTATTATAATCCGGTGCTGCAAACCGGTCTTGAGCGGTTCTTCGGACTTTTGCAGGACGCTGGTGTCAGCGGGGTCATAATTCCGGACTTGCCTTATGAAGAGTCGGAAGAGGTATTGAAGCAGGCCGACAGAGCCAACATTATGCTTGTCCCGCTAGTAGCTCCCACGTCCAGCAGCCGCATCTCGATGATCCTGTCCCGGGCGAGAGGATTTGTCTACTGCGTTTCATCTTTGGGAGTAACCGGAGAGCGGAGCGCTTTTCACCAGCATGTGAATGAGTTCATTCAATCGGTAAAGTCACAGACCGATCTGCCCGTCGCCGTAGGCTTCGGCATCTCCAGCAGGGAACAGGCCGAACGGTTCTCGAAGATTTGCGACGGCGTCGTCGTCGGCAGCGCAATCGTGCGGAAAATCGAAGAGAGCTTGCCGCTGCTGGAAAAGATAGAAACGAAGGAACAGGGATTGTTGCAAATCCGTGACTTTGTGGCACAATTAAAGATAAAAAAATAACCGGTCGGGCGTGAACCCGATCGGCATGGACCGAGGGAGGAAATAAGCATGTTACCTAAACCCCATATCGTAAATCTTCCGGTGTACCAGCCGGGAAAACCGATAGAAGAAGTGAAGCGCGAACTTGGACTACAGGAAGTCATCAAGCTCGCTTCCAATGAAAACCCGTATGGTTGTTCTCCTCGCGTACGCGCGGCCATCGAATCGGAATTGGCTAACATCAGCCTATATCCGGACGGCAGCGCCGCGGAGTTGACCGAAGTGCTTGCGGGTCACCATGGGGTCAACCGGGATCAGGTTATTTTCGGCTGCGGTTCCGACGAAATTATCGCTTTGATCGCCCGTGCGTTCTTTTTGCCTGGAGACGAAACCGTAATGGCGGATGCCACGTTTTCCGTTTACAAGAGCAATGCCGATATCGAAGGTGCGGTGAGCATCGAGGTTCCGCTCCTGGAAGGCACACATGATTTGAATGCCATGCTGGGCAAGATCGGCGTAAAAACGAAGGTCGTTTGGGTATGCAATCCGAACAACCCGACGGGAACTATCGTTTCCGACCGTGAATTGAAGTCCTTTTTGGACCGGGTGCCGGACCATGTTTTGGTCGTTCTCGATGAAGCTTATGCGGAATATGTCACCGATCCGGAATATTCGGACGGGATCAAGCTGTTGTCCAATTATCCCAACCTGATTGTATTGCGGACGTTCTCGAAGATCTACGGTCTTGCGTCTCTTCGGATCGGCTACGGTATCGGGCAGCCGGACGTGATCAAGCTGATCAACCAGGTACGCGAGCCGTTTAATACTTCCCGGATTGGTCAGGCTGCCGCCAAGGCTTCGGTAACCGATCACGGGTTTGTAGCCGACTGCCGGACCAAAAACCGGGATGGCATTCTTTATTTGAATGAACAGTTCGACCGTCTGCAGTTGCCATATTTTCCGGCACACGGAAATTTCATTATGGTTGATGTTAAGACTTCGGCTGTGGAGATGTTCCAATCGCTGCTCAAGCTGGGCGTCATCGTCAGAGCCGGGTTTTCGAAATACCCGAATCATATCCGGGTTACCATCGGTTCGTCCGACCAGAACGCCAAGTTTATCGCTGCACTGGAGAATGTGTTATCCGAGCAAGGCGCACGTGTATAAATTCATTACTTATAAATCAGAAATCGAGTGAAAAATTATGACGATTAAAGTTGCGATTTTCGGGGTGGGGCTGATCGGCGGATCGCTCGCTTTATGCCTTAAGGGAAAGCCGGACATTACGGTGATCGGCCATAGCCCTCGCCCCGGTTCCCTGAGCCGGATGATTGAACGCGGGGTCGTGGACGCCGCGACGCTTTCCATGGAGGAGGCGGCGCAAGATGCAGACTTCATTTTTTTATGCGTGCCGGTCGGGAACCTGGAAGAGTATCTGGAAAAACTTTATGCCATGCCTTTGAAGCCGGGCTGCATTATCACCGATGTCGGAAGCACCAAAGCTTCGGTCGCGGCACGGGCCAGAAGCTTTTCGCTTCCGGGCGTGCATTTTATCGGCGGCCATCCGATGGCCGGCTCCGAACGTTCGGGCGTGGACGCCGCTTCCACGTTGCTGTTCGAAAATGCCTATTACGTGCTAACGCCATCCCCGGATGTGCCCGAGGAAGCTTATTCCCGATTGGAAAAGCTGCTAGCCTATACGCGGGCCCAAATCGTCCGGATCGATCCGGTCATGCACGATCAAATCGTCGGGGCAATCAGTCATCTGCCGCATATTATCGCGGTGGCGCTTGTGAATCAAGTGTGCGATTACAATGGCAATAATGAGCTATACCGGACGCTGGCCGCCGGCGGGTTCCGCGACATCACCCGCATCGCTTCCAGCGACCCGCTGATTTGGAGAGATATTCTTCTTAGCAACCGGGAAGTACTATTGTCCTTGCTCCGGGACTGGAATGCCGAGATCGGCAGCTTTATCGGTTTGCTTGAAGGTCAAGATGGCGAAGGCATCAAACAGGCCTTCGAAAAAGCCAACCTGTTCCGCGGCGAGTTGCCGGAACGGAGAAAGGGAGCGATCACTTCCTTGTTCGATCTGTATATCGATGTACCGGATACGCCGGGAATTATCGGACAGATCGCCACGGAGCTCGGCGTTCGCCATATCAACTTGAGCAATATGCAAATTATCGAAAGCCGGGAGGATGTCCCCGGCGTACTCAGGCTATCGTTTCGGCAGGAAGCCGATATGGAGCGGGCCAAAGACCATTTGCACTCGCTTGGATATTCCGTTTACGTTTAATTTCGCGGGGCCGAAAGGCCCCGTATTTCGCGAAATGAAAACGCTTATAAAAAAGTGTTGACAGAATGAAAACGTATACATATAATAAAAGTACAGTATGGTTTCTCTCCACTCCTATCCAATATCTTTTGCTCGGTAGTGAGCAAAGACCGCTTCTTACGAAGCGGTTTTTTTTTGCGTTTTTATGGACATTTCGTTTCTTCACAGGACTCGTCTCGATATAGTAGGTAAAACCTGCTATCATACATAATAGCGAACATCCAAATCATGGATAAATTCAGGTATCAAAAGGAGATTCAATGAACGACCCGATACATATTTTAGTTGCTGAAGATGACGGCGACATCAACCGATTGCTGTGCAGCATTATTAAGAAAAGCGGTTATAATCCCCAGCCCGCCTATTCCGGAACGGAAGCGCTTCTCTATCTGGAGCAGCGTAAATGGAGCATGCTGTTGCTGGACTTGATGCTGCCCGGCATGACGGGCGAGGAATTGCTCCAGCGGATTGACGGACGGGACGACATGCCGGTGATTATCATTTCGGCCAAAGGCGAACCCCAAACCAAGGTGTCCGCCTTGCGCGGTGGAGCGAATGATTTTATTACGAAGCCGTTCGACGTCGAGGAAGTATCTGCACGAATCGATTCGCATTTACGATTGTACGCGCGGATCGCGCAACCGGCTTTACCTAACGTGCTTCGGCATAAAGGACTTGTACTTGATCAAGATGCACTGTCGGTTACTGCAGACGGGGCAGAACTGTCGCTTACGTCTCGAGAGTTTGAAATCCTTTCGTTATTTTTGTCGGCACCGAAGAAGGTGTTTACGAAATCCAATTTGTACGAAAGGGTTTGGAATGAACCCTTCTACGGAGACGACAACACGGTTAACGTCCATATGAGCAATTTGCGCAGCAAGCTGGCTAAGGCCGCTCCAGGAAGTGAATTTATCGAGACGGTATGGGGCATGGGCTATCGGCTCAAGCCTTAAGACTTTCTTAAGATTTGGCTTAAGCTCTTCTTATGTATTAGCTTCTATACTTGGTCTATCAAGAAAAGGAGGCCAAGACGACGATGCAAGAGTATGTTTTGAAAACCAATCAGATATCCAAAAAATTTAAAGGCCATACGGCTTTGGACAAAGTCAATTTGTCTATTCGCAAAGGATCCATTTATGGCTTTATCGGGCAAAATGGGGCCGGAAAATCAACTTTGATCCGCATGGTGACCGGACTTGCTTTTCCGACTGAAGGGACGATCGAGCTGTTCGGCGCGAGCGATGAACGGGCTTTGAATCAGGCACGTAAGCGGATCGGCTCGATGATTGAGAGCCCTGCCTTGTTTCCCCATATGACCGCCAGTGAGAATCTGGAAGCGAACCGGATTCTGCGCGGCATCCCCGGCAAAGATTGCGTTCCAAGGATGCTGAAGCAGGTCGGACTGCAGGAGGTTGGCACGAAGAAAGCGAAAAATTTCTCGCTCGGAATGAAGCAGCGGCTAGGTCTTGCGATCGCTTTACTCGGGGATCCGGAGTTCCTGATCCTGGACGAGCCGACCAATGGGTTGGATCCGATGGGCGTCATCGAAATGCGCGAACTGCTCAAACGGCTGAACCGCGAGTTGGGGATTACCATCATGATCTCAAGTCATATTCTTACCGAGCTGCATTTGATGGCAAGCCATTACGGCATTATTCATCGCGGTGTGTTGCTGGAACAGCTCACTGCCGAAGAATTGGACAACAAGTGCCAGCAGTACGTGTTAATCAAGGTGGATAATCCCGACAGGGCAACAGCCGTTATTCAGAACGAACTGGGCACGGCCGATTTCGAAGTGATGCAGGATGGGGCCATCAAGTTATACAGCCGCATTGAGCAGCCGGGCAAATTATCGTCGTTGCTTTTCTCCGCAGGCTTGGAAATTGAGAAGTTTATGCCCATGGGCGAAGATTTGGAGAGTTACTTCACGAAGCGGATCGGGGGTAACCTTCATGTATAATCTGATCAGAGTCGAGTTTTTCAAGCTCCGCAAAAATAGATCGTTTTGGACGCTGCTGATCGCACTTTCCGTTCTTTCGCTCGCGTATCCTCTGTTGTATTATTTTGATCATCGTTCCAGTGGAGAGCCTCAGTTCATGGGTGTCGAATTTTTATTTACTTTTATTTCGAGCAATGCCTATGTCATTAAATTCGGTGTAGCGGTTCTGGCCGGATTCTTCATCTCTAACGAATATTCTACAGGTGTCATGAAGACGATCGCCTCTTCGGGCAACACCAGAGGGCGACTGTTTGCGGCAAAGCTGATCGTATTCGCAGTCGGAGCGATGGCGATTTCTCTAGTTTTTCCTATCGTCAGTACGGTCGAAGTCACGCTGCTTTCGGGCTTTGGTCACCTGCCGGACGGGATCACCGCGTTATTCATACCCCGAGCGCTCGGGTTGACGTTATTGTACACGGCAGCTTACGCGGCTATCGGGGCACTGTTCACCGTAATTCTTACCGATAGCGGCAAAACGATCGGTTTCTCGATGATTTTCTTTCTTATGATCGATATGGTGTTAGCTGGCATAGGTTCAAAGATATCGTTCGTTGCTACTTTATACGATTATTCTATTTTCAAACTGATGGGCGATATCGTCAAACCTAGCATCGACAGTGGAGATTTACCGGCGCTCCTGCTAGTGCCGTTATTGACGATTGTTGTATCCGGAATGCTTGGTATTCTTGTGTTCCGCAGAAAGGAAATTAAATAACAGATGGGAGGGCGGGAGAATGCTGTTTATTCTGACGATCATATCGGTTGCGACGGCGGTTCTCCTGCTTGTCCGTCAATGGATGTTAAGGCGGGAGTTAGGGCGGATGACGGAGCAATTGCGCCGCCACAATGATCTGACAACCGGTAAAAAAATCGACGTGGCTCTGTTCGACTCGAAGCTTGAGGGGCTTGCCGGGCAAATCAATCGTCAGTCCAATTTATTAATCGAAGCGGAAGCCCATCGAAAACGTATCGAAAATGAATTTCGGCAGGCGGTTGCGAACATTTCCCATGATATTCGAACTCCGTTAACCTCTATCTTCGGGTATATTCAACTGTTGGAAGCGGCGTCCACTACGCCTGAGGAGAAGCTCCAACACATCTCTATCGTCAAAAATCGGACGAAGCGCTTGCAGGCGCTGTTGAACGATTTTTTCGAGCTTTCCGTGATTGAATCGCTGGATTATCCACTCAAAACCGAAAAACTCGGGATGACTGCTCTACTCACGGACATTCTGGTCGGGTTTTACGATTCGTTCAACGAACGAGATATCATACCGGACATACGGTTGCCTGACGAAAATATATCCGTATACGCCGACGAATCGGCAGTTCGGAGAGTTGTTGAAAATTTGCTGGTCAATACGGTCAAGCATGCGACCGGGCAGGTGGTAATCATTTTTGAGCGGCAGCGGGAAACGGTGGCCTTGACGATTGTAAACGAGGCGAAGGAATTAGCCGGAAGCGACGTTAGTCTCTTGTTTGACCGGTTCTACACCGCAGACCGTAACCGATCCGCTCAAGCATCCGGGCTTGGCCTTTCCATCGCCAAAAGTCTGATGAACAAAATGGGCGGTACGCTTACAGCCGAGATGAACGACGGGAAACTGACGATGACCTGCCGCTGGAAACTGGGTTTTGAGGCGCCGATTTAGAATTCCGGAAGGCTCCTTGGATTTTAATCCAAGGAGCCTTGTTCGCCAGGCGGCCTCCTGGCGTTATTTTCGCCTGATCATTGGAAAAATCCAATAAGCGATACCGACGCACCATAGTCATCCTTCTCTACCTGCAAATTAGAATGTCCGTACGGAATGGTTTACAATAGACAGAAGATAATATTTTCGGCGGGAGGTTGAACATATGGATTTGGGCTTGCAGCATAAAAAGGCGGTTGTTACGGGCGGAAGCAAGGGAATCGGATTGGCTGCGGCGTTAACGCTGGCTTCCGAAGGAGTGCAAGTGGCCATTGTGGCTCGGGGTGAGGAGAATTTGAAGCAGGCGGCGAAGTTGATTCAGGAAAAAACGGGCAGCTCTCCGATTTGGATTTCCGCGGACGTGTCGGTCCGGGAAGAAGCGGAGCGGGCAGTCGGGCTCGCGGCGGAGCAGCTTGGCGGCCTGGATATTCTCATTAATAATGCCGGAACTTCGGCGGCCCATCCATTTCCGGAAGTGGGCCCTGACGCCTGGACGGCGGATCTTGATTTAAAGCTGTTCGGCGCGGTTCATTTCTCCCGCGCGGCGTTGCCCTATTTGCGCGAAGCTGATGGAGGAGGGGCGATCGTGAATGTGACGGCGATCGGCGGCAAAGCGCCGGGAGCGTCGTCACTGCCGACTTCCGTAAGCCGTGCAGCCGGCCTCGCCCTGACCAAAGCGATGAGCAAGGATTTGGCCGGTGACGGCATTCGGGTTAACGCGGTATGCATCGGACTTATCCATAGCGACCAGATCGAGCGGAAATGGAAATCCGCGGCTCCCGAGCTGAGCTGGGAAGAGTTCGCGCGCGATCCGCGGCACGGGATTCCGCTGGGCAGGATCGGAGAAGCGCAGGAGGCCGCGAATGCCATCGTTTTTCTGGTTTCGGAAGCAGCATCCTATATTACCGGAACTTCCATAAATATCGATGGCGGGAAATCCGCCGTATTATAAAATAAAACGTCATGCGCTTCCGGAGGATTCGATCCGGCATGCGGCATAAAGGCTGACAAACGCAGGAGGAACGTTAATGAACATTGGCGCAATTGAAGCCGGCGGTACCAAGATGGTATGCGGCATAGGAACCGAACGCGGGGAAATTTTGGACCGGGTCAGTTTTCCAACTACCCGGCCTGAGGAGACGATGGCTCGTATCCTAGAATATTTTCAGGATAAAACCGTAAGTTCCATCGGTATCGGCAGTTTTGGCCCGATCAATCTGGATCCCTTGAGCCCCTCTTACGGGCACATTACAACGACGCCAAAGCCAGGCTGGGCGAACTGCGATTTTTTAGGGATCATGAAGCGCGAATTTGATCTGCCTTACGGTTGGGATACGGATGTGAACGCGGCTGCATTGGGAGAAGCGGCCTGGGGAGCGGCAAAAGGTCTGGACAGTTGTGTTTATTACACGATCGGAACCGGGATCGGCGTAGGCATTGTGGCGGAAGGAAAAGCGATCCACGGACTGGTCCATCCCGAAGGGGGACATATCCCGGTGCGGCGTCATCCGGAGGATTCTTATCAAGGAAACTGTCCTTATCATCAGGACTGTCTGGAGGGAATGGCTGCGGGACCGGCGCTGGAGCGGCGGTGGGGAGTACCGGGCAAAGAGCTGACGGACGGTCATCCGGCCTGGGCGATGGAAGCATATTATATCGGCCAGGCCGTTACCACCACGGTGTTGACGCTTTCCCCGAAAAAAGTGATTTTGGGCGGCGGAGTCATGGGACAAAAACAGTTGTTTCCGTTGATACATGCCGAGGTACGGCGGAACCTCCAGGGCTATGTCAGCGCACCGGAATTGGGCGACGACATAGCGAATTACATTGTCCCGCCGGGTCTTGGTGACGACGCCGGACTGAAAGGGGCGCTTGTCCTGGGGCTGAATGCTTTAAAGGATGCGCAGGTTAGATAAAATACAGGCCGTACATATACGGGAGCGGAAATGCCGTCAGCCCATTCACTTCTTTCTGGCGTACAGGGCTTTGCGGATCAAATAATAGCGAACAAAGTTCGGCGGTACCGTCAATAGGGAAGATTCTCCCCTCGGCAGTACGCAGTTCAAACCGTTCATCCGTAAAGAATGAAATGACCGGCTTGTCCGGTTTTCCGCCATCCAGACCGGCTTGACGAACCAGGGCCGCGGCATCGGCGATCAGTACGGTTCCGGCATTGCTCCGGGCTTCCGGTTGAATCCCGGCCGCTTGCAATAGCCCGGAAACCGCGGTATCCTGCCAAGGTAAAATGGCTGTTAGCACATCCAGGGAATAGCCGGAAAACGCATCGGCGATCAAATTCATTACGGCTTCCGGTTCTCCGGCCCATTCCAGCATCTGGCCGCTGCGTTGATGGCCGTCGGACAAGGATGCCGGTATCGCAAACACAGCGGCAGCGGCGATGTCTCCTTCCGGAGATTCGGCGATTTTGATATGCTGCTGTAGTCCCGAAACACCGGCGAACGGTGCGGATCCCACGAACTGCTGCAGTTCCTGAATGCTCCATTCAATCGAGCCGTTTTTTTGCGACAGCAGTTCATGCAGCGCAAAAATATCTTCCGCGCTCATATCGCGGTTATTTAATTTTATACTTGATCCGGCAAGCGATTGCGCTGCCTGCAGCTCAATCTGATATTTATCCGCCTGTCCGAATGCCAAGCTGCCCGCTCGGGTATATAGCGAACGGTCGCCCGAAATGAACAACAGGGAGGCACCCACTCGCCGGGCGTGCTCACGACACTGCTTGAGCAATTCCCCGGCGAGGCCTAATCCGCGAAATTGGGGCTCGGTGCAAACGGCTCCTACGGAAAAAGATATTAGCCTGGCAGAACCGGACACGATTACAAGCGGAACCAGACCCATGAACGAAACGAGGCGGCCTTCTCCGTCAAAGGCCCCGTAGGAATGGCTTATTCCAGCCTGAAACAAGGTGGGGAAAAAGGTTCCCATATCTCTTTGACTATCGCCGCAAAATACCGCATTAGCCAAAGCAACGGCTTGATTTAGCTCACTTTTTTTGACTCTTCTGATTTCCATGTCTCATCTTCCTTTTCGGCAGGTTGTCCTCCTAATCATATATCAGAGCGTTGGCGATGGAAAATGCGAGGCAGGAATATTTTTCTAAAATTTTAGATTCACCGATCCTTATCGATGGGTAGTGTAAAGCATGGACCTCCAAAGTAGTCAATAATTTGAAAAAGAGAACGCTGTTATTTTTTAATTCCTACTTTCATGCTATAATATGGAATGGTTGTTGTAACTAGGGCTTTTTGGATAGGTTTTAAGCCGTTTTTATCTTAATTTTTTAATTTTGTTACATAGGCACCGCAACTTTTTGAATCCTGTTCGGTAATAATGATAAAAGAATCGAACGGGGAAGCGCTTGGATGGGCGAGGAGGATCGCACTCAGATGACGGATTCCCAAATGATTCGTGAGATTAAAGAAGGCAATACGGAGCTGTACTCGGAGCTGATGCGACGATACCAGCGCAAAATATTGGCCTTTGTATACCACATGCTGAAGAGCGCTCATCTGGAGTTGCTCGCAGAAGATATATGCTCGGAAACGTTCTATAAAGCATTCCGCAGTTTGGATTCATTCCGCGAAGTGGACGCGTCTTTCTCCACCTGGTTGTACACCATCGCAAGGAACACCGTGCTTAGTGAACTCCGCAAGCAACGCAGCGCCAACGTTCCGTTGGAAGAAAGCGGATTTGTTCCGGTCGCCCCCGGCGATGCAGCCCCTGAGCAGGCTGTCTTGCGTAGCGAGAAAGTCGGCAAAGTGCGAGAAGCGATTAACAATTTGCCGGAAAAGCAGAGATCCGCTCTTATTTTGCGGGAATATGACCAACTGGATTATCAGGAAATCGCCAGTATACTCGGACAGAGCGTCAGCGCAGTGAAGTCGCTGTTGTTCCGGGCGCGGAGTAGCGTTAAAAGTCAGCTTGAACCCTACTTTTATGAACCGATTTACGAGCACTACGAGGGGATGAAAAGCAGATGAATTGTAGAGAGGCCCAAGAATTGTTCGGATTGCTCCCGGATCTTCCGGAGCATCATCCACAGCGCAAAATGCTGGAATGGCATATTTTGGGCTGCGAGTCCTGCGCGGCTGAATATCAGATCTGGAGCGAAAGTCTGGACGCGGTTCAAGCCTTGCCGATCGAGGTAAGCGAGGAGCAGGCTGAAGCCGTTAACCGCAAAGTCATGGACCGCATTTATGCGGAATCTCCATGGTTGGCGCCGGATATTCGGGACAAAGGGTACTCCAGACGGATTCGCCGTCGCGTATCGATCTGGGCCGCTTGTTTTTTGGCCGTTTTTCTGTTCAGCACGCTGTTGTTTGCTTTAGGAGGTTCAGTAAAAGAGAACCAGGCTAGTAAGCCAAGTACCGGGATTGTCCCTGCTGCGGTGGCCGCTGCGGATACTACCGAGATGTCCCAAGATTTTGCCTTCGCGCTACCGGGCGTTTCGCGCGGAATCGTGGAGCCGTTCGTTGTTCAGTTAGGACCTGCTTATCCCCAATACTGGATGCTTTTATCGATGGCCGGGATGGCTCTCGCGTTGATCTCCTGGAAAGGAATCAGGCGTTATCGAAGATAAACCGCTTTTGTTTCCGACGAATTCACTCGCTTCCTCCGCTTTCCCGCGGAGGGGGCGTTTATTTATTTCAAACATGTTATAATGGAATTCCAAGAAATCGACATCAAGTTTAGGAGGGGAAGCATGCTGGTAGGATTAATACGCCATGGGTTGACCGACTGGAACGCGGTGGGGAGAATTCAAGGGCAAAGCGATATTCCGCTAAATGACGAAGGCCGTAAACAAGCCCGCCTGCTGGCTTCACGGCTGCAAGGAGACCGGGAACATAAATGGGATTTTGTCATTACTAGCGGCTTGATGCGCGCAGAGGAAACAGGGAAGATCATCGCGGATGAACTGGACATTCCTCTCCTGGAACCGGATCACCGAATAAAGGAAAGAGCTTTCGGACAAGTGGAAGGCATGACGGCGCTTGAGAGAGAAAGTAAATGGGGCAAGGACTGGAACCTGCTGGAGCTCGGTCAGGAAAAGGACGAGGATATTCGCAAGCGCGCGCTTGCTTTTCTTGAGGAACTGGGTGAAAAGCATGGAAACAGCAACGTGCTGGTTGTGACTCACGGCGGATTGTTGGCCCAATTGTTTACTGCCCTGTACCAGGATCAATGCACTCAACGAATCGGCAATTTATCGCTGACCATTCTTGAAAAATCCGAGATGGAATGGGCGCTGCGGCTTTACAATTGCACCCGTCACCTGGAAGAGATGATCGAAGAAATGAAGTGATTTTCCCGAAGCAATCCGGCATGCAGCCGGGTTGCTTTTTTTTGCGTGCCAGAATAAATGTTGAAAAAAATCCCATAATGGTAGTAAAACGGCGAGGCGGTATGATATGAATCTGGCGGATATGCTTACATTTGCCGACATCGGACAGCTCAGCAGAATAGCAAACCATTACCAATGCGAATGCAACGGGAATTCCAAACATGAGTTGATTCAATCCATCCTGCAGACGATTGGGCGAAGGGAATTTATTGAGCACCATGTCGAAGGAATGAGTTTGGAAGATCTGCGGTTTCTAAACGGACTGATCTTCGACGGACGCCGCCAGTTCAGTCTGGAAGAATTGATTGCCTGTGCCCAGCAGTCGCGTTTTACGGAAGACGCCAGAGAACGGGAAAGCCCGAGGGATGTCATCTCCAGGTTCAGGCAACGGGGATGGTTATTTCAGGGAATGACCCATAACACACGTTATTTATTTGAAGTGCCCGAAGATTTGAAGCGGCGTTTCCGGGAAGCGTTAGAGCATCGTTTCAAAGCAGCGGTTGTGACCGCCGGCGGAGAGCCTGCAGTGTACCGGGAAGAGCCGGATCTGCTGTCCCAGGACTTGATCTTGTTTCTGCGTTATGTGCAGGAACATGAGATTCCTCTGAATAATGAAGGAGTGATGTATCGCCGGAATCAATTGCAGATTTTGGAGAAGCTGCACATTTCCGAACCGCTTGTGGGAAAAGGCTGGCGCTTTGGTTATGGCCGTCGTTTTAAGGACTATCCCAACCGGTTAGCCTTACTTTACGACTATGCCAGCCATAACAAGTGGATCCGTGAAGATGTGGATCGGTTATGCTTGACGGCGGCGGGTGAACTTTTTCTGGAAGAAGAAAGACGCGAACCGATGTTGCATTTCGTCAGCTTTTGGTTAAGACTTTATAAAGGGCCAATCCCTAACTTACTCTCTTTGATGTATTGGATAGAACGCTGCTCCAGAGAGTGGGTAACGACAACTTCCCTGTATGCGAGGATGTCGGCACTGATCAAGCCCTTTTTCTACGATTCGCCCGAATCCATATTTGAAGAACGTATTTTAGTTATGATGCTTCATTTGGGGATGGTGCGGCTCGGAGATGACGGTCAGGGGGAAAGGTACGTGCAGACGACTCCGTTTGGAAAGTCCGCAGTACATAAGCTGCTTAAAGTTTAGGTAAACTGGCCGGAGGACGTTGACAACCGCCGCCAGGATTGTTAAAATCACTCCCAATTAAGATAGCGGTTCAAAAACCATGGGAGAGTGGTTAACATGTTGCTTGGATATCAAGGGAAGTTGCCTGTGCTCGATAAATCAGTGTTCGTTGCGGACGGAGCCAAGCTGATCGGCGATGTCAATATTGGAGCCGATTCGAGTATCTGGTACAATGCCGTATTGCGCGGAGACCTTGCGGGGATTGTGATTGGGGAGCGCAGCAACATTCAGGATGGCGTGATCGGGCATGTCAATACCGGTCAACCGCTAATCGTGGGGAATGATGTTTCGGTAGGCCATGGCGCCATCATTCACGGGTGCACGATAGGCCAAGGCACATTAATCGGCATGGGGGCGATCGTCTTAAACGGCGCCGAGATTGGTGAATATGCTTTAGTAGGGGCAGGTTCTCTCATAACGGAAAACAAGAAAATTCCACCCTATACTCTTTCCCTGGGTTCACCGGCCAGAGTCGTTCGCGAGCTGACCGAAGAGGATCTGCTGCGGATGAAAGTGACGGCGGAAAGCTATGTAGTGAAGGGAAAAGAATATAGGATCTCTTAACAAAGGGTTGGAGGTGCATCCTATGGATCAGATGAAGGTTACTTATGAAGCAATGCTCAGTTTGGCGGCGGAGATGGTATGGGACGAGGCGTTACGCAGACATCGGTCGGAGCAGATTTACAGCGAGATCGACAACGCTCTGGCACAAGGCGATGAGCTGGCCTTCCGGCTTCTAACGGATGAACTGAAGACATTGGAAAAATAAAAAGAAATGCCTTAACGGCATTTCTTTTTCTGTTTACAGTCTCCCTTTTATGTAATAAGGACAGGATTAATCGAATTTACGGATCGAGGGGATCAGAAGGATGGAGAGGATCGTCAACATCCCTAATCCGGCAAAGAGCGCAATCGTCTGCGTTCCTCCGATAAGATCCGCCAGCCAGCCGACCAAGATATAACCGATGGGCAGCAGAGCAAAAGATCCCAGCATATCAAGGCTGGAAACCCGCCCGAAGGCCTCTTGGGGTACAAGCTCCTGAAGGCTTGTTTCCCAGATCAATCCGAAAATCATGATACCGAAGCCTTCAAGGGCAAATAGCACGCATAAGCCGATAGCAGATGGAGTAATTGCCATAAGCAGCAACGCCAATCCGCTTAGAAAAGCTCCTCCGTAGGCAAGCAGGCCGCGGCGCCGCCAACGGCTGCGGGCACCAAACGTCAGTCCGGCCAGGATCGCGCCCGCTCCGGAACATGTAACGGCCACGCCATACACATAGGGGCTCATCGCCAAATGGACTTTAAACAGCCAGGGAATCAGAACGATCACAAGTCCGCTGTAACAAATATTGATGAACGAAAAGGCGAGGATGGTAATCCAGAGCCAGGGATTGCTTTTCAATATGCTCAAGCCTTCCATGAAATCGCCTTTGACATCGGTGCCTTGCTTGATCTCCTTCTTGCGGAATGGAATCAGTTTGCGCAGAAAAAAGAGGCAGCCGAAAGAGGCAACATAGGTCAATGCGTCGAGGCTGATTCCCCAACCGGCAGACAGAAAGGTCACCAGCAAACCGCCTAGAGAAGGACCGATAAGCCGAACTGCCTGGTTGCTGATCTGTGTCAAGGCGTTGGCGGAATTCCGGATTTCCGGAGTGAACACAACGGCGCGAGTCGCAGCGTAAGCCGGCTGAAACAGTCCGTCCATCATGCCGTACACGGCGACTAACGCAAACAGGATCCCGATGGACAGGCTGTCGGCAAATAAAAGAGCCGCCATGGCCGTCATCAGCAGGAAGCGGGCCGCATCCGTAAACAGCATGATATTGGTCCGGTTGTAGCGGTCCACGATCCATCCGGACACCGGCAGCATCAAAATATTCGGAAGCGTGTATGTAGCCATTATAAAGCCCATGATCGTCGTTGATCCGGTTATCGTATATACGACGACCGGCAAAATAATCATCGTAACCGAGCTGCCCAGAACGGAAATCAGCTGTCCGAGCCACAAATAAGGAAACGGACGCGATTGCCGGAAAGGAGCGGCGAACTGATTGAAAAATTTAAATCGGGATGTTGCCGAGGTTTGTGTCGGTGTTTCAATTTCCATAAAAGGGGGTTCCTCCATCAGCAGGTTTTTCTATATATTATATAGGTAAAGAGGACTGGAGGGAGATGTTTTTTATGAAATTCAGTGAAGTGGAACCGGGGGCCTGGGAAGAATTGCGCCCTTATTTGGATACTTGCCTTATTCCGGTCACGGGATTAAACGGGACGGAGCAGCCGTATGAAGTAACCGCTGCTTTGGAAAAGCTAAGGGATGTCATGGATTGGGTGGAACTTCCTTTCCAGGGGAGAGTTGTCACCTATCCTTCATTTCAATACGGCAAAGAAGAAATAGCGCATCAAATCAATGAAGTTTGTCATAATGTTAAGCAATCGGGATTTGCTTTTGCCATCGTGATCTCTGCGGGTGTGGAACTGGAGTCCGACTTGCTGCCGGAAGCCGATTTAATCGTTACCCCTGGCCGATTTACCGCAACCGACGAAGTAACGGCAAACCAGAGGGTCAGAGAAGAAATCCAACGGATGTGGAAAGACGGAAGCAAGAGGTGATTGTGACAATTTATCGACATTTTCAAATGGTCAACCTCCCGGAACGTGGAAAAGATGTGTCAAATTCTTGACGCTCTCAAAAGGCTAATATATTATTAATATGTCTTATACATTACTGTGATTAATGTCATTGAAAACGGAGAAAGAATTGGCTGGCAAAGGGGGTTGAAGACAGTATGAGCAATCAGCACGAAGAGCATGAAGCATCGCATAAACCGCCCGTACGTAAGGAAATGTCCCGTCGGCAGTTTCTTACATATACATTGGGAGGCGCTACCGCTTTTATGGCAGCCGGAGTGACGCTTCCGATGGTTCGTTTTGCCGTGGATCCAATTCTGCAAAAAAAAGGTGAAGGCGCTTTTGTAAAAGTGGTCGAGATCAGTAAGATTACAAGCGAACCGCAGGAATTTACATTCGAACTGAAGCAGCAGGACGGTTGGTACTTAAGCACGGCGAACCTCACCGCCTGGATCCGCAAAGACGAGAGCGGGAAAATTTATGCGCTTTCACCAATCTGTAAACACCTTGGCTGTACGATCGGATGGAACAACGACAAAAACTATCCGGATGAATATCACTGTCCGTGCCATGGGGCGCATTATACGAAAGAAGGCAAGCAGCTTGCCGTTGCGTCCAAACCGCTCGACGAATACAAGGTGATGCTGAAGGACGATTGGGTTTATTTGGGCGAAATTATTCCGAATACCATCGTGAAATAAGGAGGCGTAGATTCAGATGTTTAAAAATGTATACGACTGGATTGACGAACGTCTTGATATCACGCCGATCTGGAGAGATGTCGCCGATCATGAAGTACCGGAACACGTCAACCCGGCGCATCATTTCTCGGCATTTGTGTACTGCTTCGGCGGCTTGACGTTCTTTATCACGGTCATCCAGATATTGTCGGGTATGTTCCTGACGATGTATTACGTTCCCGATATCATTAACGCTTACAATAGCGTTGAGTATTTGCAAACCCAGGTTGCTTTCGGGCAAATCGTACGCGGTATGCATCACTGGGGAGCGAGTCTCGTTATCGTAATGATGTTCCTGCATACGCTGCGCGTGTTCTTCACCGGTTCTTACAAGGCACCGCGTGAAATGAACTGGGTAGTGGGCATGCTCATCTTTTTCGTAATGATCGGACTGGGGTTGACGGGGTATCTGCTTCCTTGGGATAACAAGGCTTACTTCGCGACGAAGGTAACTTTGGAAATCGCCAATTCGATTCCCGTATTGGGACCGGTGATCAAAGAACTGCTGCAGGGCGGTACGATTGTCGGCGCCGAAACGCTTACCCGTTTCTTCGCCATCCATGTGTTCTTCCTTCCTGCCGTGCTGTTGATCCTTTTGGTGGGGCACTTCATTATGATCCGCAGACAAGGGATTTCAGGTCCGTTGTAAGATTCATTGCAGGTTAGCAACGACTGAACGAATGTCGGGGATGATATCGACAAATTGAGAAGGGAGGCATTACTATGGCTCATGGAGACAAATCGAAACAGGAAAAAGTCGTATTTGTCGGCGATTCCCGTGTCCGTAAAGGCAACGGGTTCATTACACCTCCCGACTATACGGCTTATCCGGGCAAATCGGAGGCTTTCATCCCAAACTTTCTGCTGAAGGAATGGATGGTAGGGGTTGTCGTCCTCGTCGGATTTCTGGTATTGACGATTTCGGAACCGGCACCGCTCGGCTTTCCGGCCAATCCCAGCGCCTCGGTTATTCCGATGCCGGACTGGTACTTCCTGTTCTTGTACCAATATCTGAAATACCCTTATGCTTCCGGCGATTTTGTTGTTTTGGGTACGCTAGGTATTCCGACGGTAGCATTCGGAGGTTTGCTGTTGGCACCGTTCCTGGACCGCGGCAAAGAGCGGCGCTTCTATAAGCGGCCGATCGCTTCGGCCCTGATGTTTCTTTCGCTGATTTCCCTGGTGTATCTGACGAATTTTGCCTGGACGCACTACAAGCACGAACTGGAGGCGACCGGAACGGAGCCGGAACATATCCAGCGCGAGGAAAAAGCGAGGGAGAATCGGGAAAAAGGGTTGCCGACTTCTAGCGGGACCAAGCAGGAAGAAGTGGCCATCGTGGACAAGGATGATCCGGCTATGGAAACTTACAAGACTGCGACCTGTATTTCCTGTCATGCGGCCGATTTGAAGGGTGCGGGCGGTCCGTCGTTGCGGGGCGTGGGCGACAAGCATGATAAAGAAGCTATCCTTTCCATTATAAAGGAAGGCTACAACGGCAAGATGCCGCCAGTGTACGATACAGCGATTAGCGCCGGTTTGACCGATCAAGACATCGACCACTTGGCCGAATGGCTTGCGAAACAAAAATCGGAACAGTAAAATAGGATTAAATGAAAACCTGATCGTTGCGGCGGTCAGGTTTTTGCTAATTTGGTATCGTATTCGGAGTGTCTGATCTTACATAAGGAAAAGGGGTAGGGGTTTGAAATTGTCTTTCTTCTGGAGCCGGTCGTTTTTGTCGTCCCGACTGCTGCTTTGGTCATTATTTATTTGCAATCTGTTTGGCACGATATACGGATACATCTGGTACGAAAGCCAATTGCGGGATACCTGGGTGCATCATCCGAAATGGCAGCTGGTATTTGTGCCTGACAGCCCAACGGCAAGCCTGTTTTTTACTCTAGCCTTATTGTTCTTAATGTTTCCGGCGGTCCTTGGGAAATTGAAATTTTTACGTACGCTGATTGAGGGCCTTGCTGTAGTCACCAGCGTAAAATACGGTGTCTGGGCGGTTTCTATGATCTTTGCCGGGGCGGCGCAAGGGGGAGATCTGGTATGGCAGGACTGGATGCTGGTGGCTTCGCATTTGGCGATGGCCGTGGAAGCGCTCCTGTTCGTTCGCCTGTTCAAATTCGGGACGGGCATGCTGCTATGCGCTGGAGCATGGACTCTGCTGAACGATGCTGTCGATTACATGTTTGATGTATATCCGTGGCTTCCGCAAACGCTATGGGACAATGTCCCTGAAGTGATGGTGTTTACGATCTGCCTGACCGTTGCCAGCATGGTACTGGTCTGGCTGGCCCTGAAAGGCGCGAAAAGAACAAGAGCGAAGTTCTAAGCACGGACAGCCTGCCATACCATGGTGGTAGGGAGGGGATTGTCCGTGGATATATGGAAAGGAAAATGGTTGTTGTCCGCGTTCTTGGGTATGGCGGTTCTGCTCGGCGGATGGCTGCTGCCGGGTGGCGGTCTGGCTGTAGCCGCAGCTTCCGGGCTTACGGACCAAGGCGCGCAAGAGCCGGAACAGGAGCCTGCGGAGAAGCTGGCCTTGTTTGAGAAGGCTGCGGAAGACTTGTATCGCGATATGCAGGACGGAGATACGCAGGGAGCTCTTCAGAATATGGCGAGGCTGACGGAGGCCCTGGAAGGGCTCTCTTTCAAAGGACTAACCTCTGTGGAAGGGATTCATGCCTTGGCCGAGAGTATCATGGATGTCCGGGAAACTCTCTCCAGCGTGGAAATTTCCCGGGATGATTGGGCCTCGTCGTCCGCCCGGCTTCGACTGGCGGTGAACAGTCTAGCCCATCAGGACCATCCGCTATGGCTGCAATATTACAAAGTGATGGCCGATGATCTGGAGAAGATGGGGAGGGGGCGGAGTGAAGGGAGTCCTGTCGTGGTCCGAGAGGCTTTTTTATCTCTGAAAAATCATTACGCAATGATCCGGCCGGCGGCGGTGATTCGCAGGGACCCTTCGGAAATCAACCGGTTTGATTCCTGGATGTCGTATGCCGACAGGCTTAGCCGGGATAAAGTGTGGGATGAACCGTCCGTGAATAAGGCGGTTCGCCAAGGCGACAGATTGCTTAAAGAGCTGTTTGGCCGAAAAGTCGAAGAGCCCGTTTTTTTGCCGATTACGGGATATGGCCAACCGTGGTACTGGGGTCTGCTGATCGGCGGCTGGATCGTGCTGGCGCTGGCTTATACCGGTCTGCGCAAATACCGCGGCGATCAAAACGTTACACCGGTTCATGCCAGTAAAGACAGGGCCGATAGTTACAGGTTTTGAACTCGCCTTCCCTAATTGATAAACGCCTGGGCAGTCTCGTAAAGGACGCTCCAGGCGTTTTTGTTAGGGGCCGACCACTCGCTATTAACCGGGGGATTAATCCTCCCTAAAGCCTTCGCCATGTACGTCATGGACGTCGCTGATGATGATAAACGCTCGCGGGTCGACGGATTTGGCGATTTCATTGAGCCGTCTGATTTCGTGCCGGGAAACAACGCAATAGGCCATATGCTTCGCTTGCTTGGAGTAGGCCCCGATCGCCGGAATGAGTGTTACTCCCCGATCCATGTCCCGCGTTATAATATCCGCGATTTGCGGCGCATGGTCGCTGATGATCATAAAGGCTTTGGCCGCATAAGCTCCCTCTTGAATGAAGTCAATCATTTTGGATGCGATAAATACGGCTACGAGCGTATACAGAATGTTCTCTACGGCCACATAAAACAGGGAGAGCCCGATGATGATAATATCGATGGTCAGAATGACCTGACCCATGCTAAAGCCGAATTTACGGCCAAGAATCCGTGCGACGATGTCGGACCCGCCCGTCGTCCCGCCGAAGCGGAAAACGATGCCGAGTCCGGCTCCAAGCGTCACGCCGGCATACAAAGACGCAAGTATATGGTCCGTTTCAAACGTGTTGATCCAGCCGGAATCGATCATTTTTTCAAAAATCCAGAGAAAGAAGGACAGCGAACCGATTCCGATTCCCGTATAGATGATTTGACGTCCGCCGAGAATTTTCCACCCCAGCAGAAATAGCGGGATGTTCAGAACCAAGTTCGAAAGCGAAGGGGATATGCCGAAGGCGTATTTAAGCAAAATCGTGACCCCGGTAACGCCGCCCTCCATCAATTGATTGGGTATAATAAAATAAAGAAGCCCAAAAGCATAAATGGCCGTCCCCAAAAGAATAGGCAGCACCGTTTTCATATAGCCCGCAAGTTTACCCGTGTTCATTCAATAATCCCTCACCCGTTAATTGTGATTGGTTTTTGAGCATTACACCTTAGTATACCTTTTTCTGGGGCGATTAAAAAACCATTTGTTTTCAATTCTTCTTTACGATAACATAGGGATGATACTTGACCACAGACGGAGGGATGGCCTTGAAGGAGAAGTCTCTTGCCGAGTTGCAGCGTGAAGTGGACCAGTACATATCCCAGTTTAAAGAAGGTTATTTCAGTCCGCTTGCAATGTTGGCCCGGATGAGCGAGGAAGTCGGCGAATTGGCCCGGGAAGTGAACCATTCTTATGGAGAGAAACCGAAAAAAGCCGGGGAAGACGATAATTCGATCGAACTGGAATTGGGCGATATCTTATTCATTACCCTTTGCTTCGCCAACTCGCTTGGTATTGACCTGACGGCCGCGCACGATAAAGTGATGCATAAATTCAATACCCGTGACGCCAACCGCTGGACCAAAAAGGACACCGAATAAGTCCCAGCTTCATATGCTGTAGTAATAACGGCCCATCGACAGGGGGACAGCAGATGAAGGCGGAGGATTATTTAAAAAAGGCGTACCGGAGCATTTATGAAAATGATTTTGAACAGGCCATCCAATGGTTTGAGCAGGCGCTAACCCTCGAGCCGGACAATGGGGATATCCACTACCGTTGTTCCATCACCTGCGCCAGAAGCAACAGGCTGGAGAAAGCGATGGCCCATGCCCGTCTGGCAGCGGCAATTGCTCCTTTGCAGGATGAATATAAGCTTCATTTTGACCGGCTGCAGTCCAAAGAGCTGACAAATATGGCTAAGCGGCTGCTGGAGGGCGATTCGGCCGAAAGTTCGGTGAATAAATCGAAGATAGCGGAACCAGCATCCAGGCTGCTGGCGCGGGCGGTTCAATTAGACCCGATGTCGGTGGAAGCGCAGGTTTGGCTTGCCATCGCTTATGCCGAATTGGAACAGTTCGAATCGGCGCTACGAGCCGTACGCGAAGCGGCTGTGTTGCCGCAGGATGAGGGAATCGCCAAACAGCTGTTGGAGTTGGAGCAAAGAATCAGGAAATATATGAAGTAATTTATTTTCAGCAATTAATTTCTAGAGAATACGGGGGGATCCGGATGGGTGAACAGATTAGAGTCGCTGTTGCAGGAGCTGCAGGCAGAATGGGTAAAGAAGTAGTGAAAATGGTTCTGGAGGACCCGGATCTTTCTTTGGTAGCCGCGATCGGTCAACCCGATGATGAGGGAATCGATGCCGGTGCGCTGGTAGGGCTGCACAATTGCGGAGTCCGGTTAAGCAGTGACCTCGAACTTGCGCTCGTCGAGAGCAAACCGCAGGTCATGGTTGATTTTACAACGCCTGCGTCCGCCTATGACAATACCGCATTGGCGATTAAACACGGAGTGGCTCCGGTGGTCGGAACAACCGGGTTTACGACGGAGCAAATCGAGCTTCTGGACAAGCATTGCAACGATAAAGGCATCGGCGGACTGATCGCACCGAATTTCTCGATCGGCGCTATCTTGATGATGAAATTTGCGGCTCAGGCGGCCAAATATTTTCCGCACCTTGAAATTATTGAATATCACGGCGACCAAAAGCTGGATGCGCCTTCGGGTACGGCGATCAAAACCGCGGAACTGATTGCGATGAACCGTGAGGAATTGCGTCAGGGGAATCCGCAGGAAGAAGAAACGATCGAAGGATCCAGAGGCGGATATTACAACGGCTTCCGGATTCACAGCGTCCGGCTGCCCGGCGTTTTTGCCCAGCAGGAGGTTGTTTTCGGCGGCTTCGGACAGACGCTGAAAATCCGTCACGATTCTTATGAACGTGCTGGCTATATGCCCGGAGTCAATCTGGCGATTAAAAAGGTGCTTGAATATAAAGGAATGATCTACGGGTTCGACCATTTTGTGGATTGATAGAGGGAGAGTAATCATATGTTGAATATCGCTTTTATTGCCCATGACCGTAAGAAGGAAGACATCGTTAATTTCGTCATTGCCTATGAGCATGTTTTCAAAGATAAAATACTGTACTCCACGGGAACGACGGGGCTGCGGATCATGGAAGCTACGGAGTTGAAAATCCACCGTTTTCTTTCGGGTCCGCTTGGCGGCGACCAGCAGATCGGTTCTTTGATCGCACAAAACGAAATGGACCTCGTGCTGTTTTTCCGCGATCCGCTGATGGCGCAACCGCATGAGCCGGACATTACGGCGCTGCTTCGTCTTTGCGATGTTCATGGGATACCGGTGGCCACTAACCTGGCGACGGCGGAGATACTGGTCCGTGCGCTGGACCGCGGCGACTTCGCATGGCGGGAGCTGGTGGAACAGAACAAACCGGGGCTGGGCCAATGAGCGGAAAACTCGATATTCTGATTTTCGGAGCCCACGCCGATGATGCCGAAATCGGCATGGCCGGTACGATTGCCAAGCAGGTGGCTGCCGGAAGCCGGGTGGGTCTTTGCGATCTCACGGAGGCCGAGCTATCTTCCAACGGTAACGTAGAATTGCGTAAGCAGGAAGCGGCAGCCGCGGGGGACGCCCTGGGAATCAGTCTCCGGTTGAATTTGGGATTGCCTGACCGGGGTTTGTACGGAACGCCGGAGCAAGTCGCGGCGGTGACCGAGGTCATTCGTGATTATGAGCCGTCGGTGATTTTTGCTCCTTATTGGGAAGACCGGCATCCCGATCATGTTGCTTGCAGCAAGCTCGTGGAAGAGGCGGCATTCAACGCCAAGCTTCGCAGATATATGCCGGACAAGCCGGCGGTGCAGGCGCCGGATTTATATTTTTATTTTATTAACGATTGGAAGACGCCGGATCTGCTCGTGGACGTAACGGATTATTATTACAGCAAGGAAGCGGCCCTGGGTTGCTATCGCTCGCAGTTCGGCCAAGCTTCGGCGGGAGAAGACGTGGCTCTTACCCCGCTTAATCAAGGGTATGTCGAGCGCGTCAAAGCCAGGGATGCTTTGCTCGGACAACGTAAACTGATCCCGTATGCGGAAGGTTTCGCGGTCAAGACTCCTTATCTCGTAAATCTATTCGGGTCCAGTCGCATATAAACTATACAGGAACAGAATAAAAGGAGGCCCCCACCAAATGGACCCATTTCTTAAAATAGGAATCACATGTTACCCGTCACTGGGCGGCTCGGGGGTAGTTGCTACCGAACTCGGCAAGCAGCTGGCGGAGAAAGGACATGAAGTGCATTTTATTTCGCACAGCGTTCCTTTCCGGCTAGGCAGCTTCCATAAAAACATTAAGTATCACGAAGTCGAGGTCAGCGATTACTACGTGTTCCGGTATCCTCCCTACGATCTGTCCCTGGCGACCAAAATGGCCCAGGTGGCCAAGGCGCAGGAACTGGATATTTTACATGTTCATTATGCTGTGCCTCATGCGGTTTGCGCATTCCTGGCCAAACAGATGGTCGGGGACAATTTAAAGATCGTCACAACGCTGCATGGAACGGATATTACAGTTTTGGCCCAGGATGAGTCGCTCAAGGACCTGATTCGACTGGCCATAAACGAAAGCGATGCCGTTACCTCGGTATCCCTGGACTTGATGAGGGAAACGCGCGAGGTGCTCGATATTTCGCGGGATATTGATTTGACCTACAATTTTGTGGATGGACGGGAATATTATCCCCGGAACGCCTGCAACTGCCGAAATGACTTTGCCGATCCCGGGGAGAAAGTATTGATGCATATTTCCAATTTCCGGCCGGTGAAACGCGTCAGCGACGTTGTTGACGTTTTTAATAAAGTGAATGAAAAGATACCTTCACGGCTGTTATTTGTTGGTGAAGGACCGGATTTGCCGAAGATCCAGTGGAAAATCAAAGAAATGGGACTTGGCGACCGCGTTCATTTCCTCGGCAAGCAGGATGATATCGCCCAGGTGATATCGATGGCCGATATTCTGCTGCTTCCTTCCGAGAAGGAAAGCTTCGGTCTCGTGGCGCTGGAGGCAATGGCTTGCGGCGTGCCGACCGTAGGATCAGTGGCAGGAGGGATTCCCGAGCTCGTAGCCCATGGAGAGACCGGATTTTTGGCTCCGATCGGGGATATTGAACAAATGGCGGAATACTGTATTAGCTTACTGAGTCAGCCGGAGCTGGCGAGCCGCGTTCGCGAAGCTTGCCTGAAGCGTGCGAAAAGCGAATTCAGCAGCGAAATCATTACTTCCGCTTACGAAGCCATTTATTATCGTGTTTTAAACCGTAAGCTGCCGCATCTTAATCCGGCCTGTGGTTAAAACATTATGTTATTGCGAGAGTTATAGTTGGAGGATTGGAACATGAGTCCTTGGAAAATGGTAGACCCCCTGATGCGTCGTCAGGGGGAAAAGGTGCTCCGGCACCTGCTGGAAAACGGGTACCAGGCTTACTTTGTAGGCGGCTGCGTACGCGATGAATTGATGGGCAGACCGGTGCACGACATGGACATAGCGACTTCGGCTAAGCCGGAGGAAGTAATCGGCTTGTTCGAACGGACGGTTCCGACCGGAATTCAACACGGGACGATTACGGTATTGTTGGAGGACCATGCTTTTGAAGTGACAACCTTTCGAAAAGAAGCTGAGTATGAAGACCACCGCCGGCCCACCAGCGTTGAGTTTGTTGAAGGGATCGTCGAAGACCTGCGCCGGAGGGACTTCACCATGAATGCCATTGCCGGAGACGTGGGAGGAGAACTTATCGATCCGTTCGGCGGCCAAGCGGATATTAAGGCAAAAGTGATTCGCTGTGTCGGCAGTGCTCCGGACCGTTTCGACGAGGATGCGCTGCGTATGATGCGGGGGATCCGTTTTGCGTCCGTGTTCGCCTTTCGGCCCGTAAAAAGTTTATGGTCGGCGCTGCGGTCCGGCAGATCCAAAATCTCTTTTATTGCCATAGAACGCATTCGGGTGGAACTGGAAAAAATGGTATTGGGTCCGGATCCCGTTCGTGGCCTTGCTTTGCTTCAGCGAAGCGGGTTGCTGGAGTATGTAAAGGCGCCCGTGCCTGAAGCGGCTCTGACTTCTTTGCCATCCGGAGAGCAACTGTCCCTATTAAATGCGATTGAACAGGTTAAGCCTGACGCACCGGAAATCAAATGGTCTTTGCTTTTACAGGCGTTAGATGTGTCAGGGGAAGAAGCTACGGGGCTCATGAAGGCTTGGACCTTTTCTAACGCAGTTGGAAAAGGAACCGCCGATCTGATTCGGTTTGACGAGGCCTGGAATCAGGCCAGATCGGAATTGAATCATGAGGGTCCGGAGATGCTCCGCCGAAAATGGATAGAGGTGCAGCTTGCCTTCGGCAAGGCGGTTGCCGCGGGATGGATTGAGCGCCAAAATATTCTGCTGCATGCAGACGTCAAAAATTCTCCGTCTCTTGATAACTTAGCAGCGCATCTCTTCGAGCAGGAGGAAGCCAAATGGCATGGCGAGCCGGTAGTAAATACGCTGCAGGAATTAGCGATCACCGGCGGGGACGTAATGCGGGTTTCAAGCAAAAAAGGCGGCCCGTGGTTAGGTGAACTGATGAACACGATGCTGCTCAAAGTCGCCGCCGGAGATTGGCCAAATGATCGGGATGCGCTGTTGGAACAAGCGAAAGTTGTGGTGAATGAACATGGAGCATCATAAATTGCTGGAAATATTGCAGCGTCAGCCCGGAACGTATATTTCGGGTGAGGAGATCAGCAAAGCGCTATCGATCAGCCGGACGGCAGTTTGGAAACAGATCAACAAACTGCGCGAGGAAGGTTATGAATTCGAGGCTGTTTCCCGCAAAGGTTACCGCCTTACGAGTTCGCCGGACAAGCTGGTGGATCTTGACTTGCTTGAACGGTTGCAAACCCGTACCTTCGGCAGACAACTTAAGATCCTCAATGTAACGTCCTCGACGCAGGAAGAAGTACGCCGCCTTGCGGAGGAAGGGGCACCTTCAGGCACGCTGGTTATCGCGGAGGAGCAAACCGGCGGCCGCGGACGCCAGGGAAAGAAATGGTTCTCCCCACCCCATAAGGGAATCTGGATGAGCCTGCTTTTGCGGCCGCAGCGCCCGTTGTCGTTCGCTCCGCAACTAACTCTGCTGACTGCCGTAGCGGTATGCCGTGCCGTTAGAAAGGTGAGCGGAATCGATGCAGGCATCAAATGGCCTAATGATTTGCTGGTTCAAGGCAAAAAGATCTGCGGCATCCTGATCGAATCGGCCGGTGAGGACGAAAGGATCAAATACTGCATTACCGGTATCGGCATCGACGTTAATGTGGACCGTGACGAAATGCCCGCCGAACTTCATGACATTGCGACCTCTTTGAAAATGGAGAGCGGGCAAGTCCAGAACCGGGCGGAACTGATCGCTGCGGTGATGTATGAGTTGGAACTCCTGTACACCTTGTATGAGGAGGAGGGATTTGCGCCGATCCGGCATTTATGGGAGGCGTTATCCGTAACGTTGGGCAGACGAGTTACCGTCAAAACGGCTCAAGGTGATGTGAACGGTACGGCTGAAGCGTTAGATGAATCCGGCGCGTTGGTCGTATTGGACGACGGCGGGAAAAACATTATGATATTTTCTGGCGATGTACAACTTGTATGATGAAATCTGTGACGTAATTTGTTATACTGTCCTCATGAGGCGATATCGTATATTCGAATTGCACTCATGAGGGCACAATATAGCTTAGTTTGGTTTTGCAATAGGGTTTCCACGGGTGACGTTGGATTCTGCTCTGAGCCGAAGAGGACCGAGACAGAAAGAACGAGCGACAGTGACTCTTCTTTGATTTCGGACCTTTTTAGTGCCTAAACTAAAAGGTTTTTTTGTCGTGTCATTTGTAGTGACAATCGACGGGGAGCCGGAGGAGATGGAGAAAAGAATGGCTGCTAAACATGCTTTAAACATTGTAAAAATGAAAAAAATGAAACGGGAAGGCGAACCGCTAACGATGATTACCGCCTACGATTATCCTTCGGCCAAGCTGGCTGAGGAAGCGGGGATCGACGTGCTGCTGGTCGGCGATTCGCTCGGAAACGTGATGCTCGGCTATGACACCACGATTCCGGTGACGACCGAGGATATCGTTTACCATACCCGGGCGGTTGCCCGGGCGGCGCAACATACGTTTATCGTGGCGGACCTGCCCTTTATGACATATCACGGAAGTATTGACGAAACGCTGCGAACGGTCCGGCGGATTATGCAGGAGGGTCACGCCCATGCGGTGAAAATGGAAGGCGGGGCCGAAATCGCTCCAGCCGTTCAAGCCATCGTCCGGGCTGGCGTTCCTGTGCTTGGACATATCGGTTTGACACCGCAGTCGGTCAATCAGATCGGCGGCTATCGGATTCAAGGCAAGGACGAAGCCGATGCCCGGAGGCTGATGGAAGATGCCAAGGCGCTGGAACGCGCCGGCGTGTTCGGAATCGTACTGGAACTGGTAACGGAGGAAGTTGCCGGGGCCATTACGGCTGAGATCTCCGTTCCGACGATCGGTATCGGTGCGGGCCGCAAGGTGGACGGTCAAGTTCTCGTGTTCCATGATGTGCTGAAATACGCTTCGGATTACCGCGAGAAGCGCTTCGTCAAAACCTACGCCGACATCGGTTCGCAAATCCGCACGGGAATTTCGGATTATGTGAGCGAAGTGAAGAACAAGGCGTTTCCTGAAGAAAAACATGTATTTGCCGCGGAAGACGGCGTACTCGATAATTTATACGGCAAAGGGAAGGTGGAATCCCGGTCATGAACGTTTTTAGGGAGATCAGGGAGCTAAAGGAATATTTGAAATCCGAGCGGGTGAGAGCCGCTAAAGAAAGAAAATTTCCGAAGACAGGGCTTGTTCCGACCATGGGTTATCTCCATGAAGGGCATGCCAGTCTGCTGCGGCGGGCACGGCAGGAGAACGATATCGTAGTGCTCAGCATTTTCGTGAATCCGATCCAGTTTGGACCGAACGAGGATTTCGAGCGTTACCCACGCGATGAGGAAAAGGATTTGGCACTCGCGGAACGCGAAGGCGTCGACGCCGTATTCCTGCCAAGCGTGGAAGAAATGTATCCTCAGCCCACTGCGACCAAAATCAGAGTGGAGGGTTTGACGGATCGGTTGTGCGGTGCTTCACGACCGGGCCATTTTGACGGAGTGACAACGGTGGTGGGGAAATTGCTCCATATTGTGCAACCGACCAACGCCTATTTTGGACAAAAGGATGCCCAGCAAGCGGCGGTGATTGCACAAATGGTTCAGGATTTGAATTTCGATGCCGTTATCGTGCCTTGCCCGATCATTCGCGAAAGCGACGGGCTGGCGCTCAGTTCGCGCAACGTGTATTTGGCCCCTGATGAGCGGCAGGCTGCATTAGTACTCTCAAGAAGCCTGCTGGAGCTTGAGGCGAAAGTGGAGGGCGGAGAGGACGTTACAGCCGGCGATGCCCGCCGGGCGCTGGTTCAGTCGATACAGGCCGAACCGCTGGCTGTCATTGATTACGTAGAAATTGTTCATTTTCCAGGATTGAAACCGGTGGATGAATTTGAAAATATCAGGGACGCGAAAGGACCGGTTTTGATCGCGCTGGCGGTAAAATTCGGAACTACGCGATTGATCGATAACGTTATTTTGATGAAGAAGGGGGAGGCGCTCCATGTATAGAACGATGATGAAATCGAAAATTCACCGCGCGACCGTGACGGAGGCGAATTTGAACTATGTCGGCAGCATTACGATCGATGAAAGCTTGATGGAATCGGCCGATTTGCTTGAGAACGAAAAGGTGCAGATCGTAAACAACAATAACGGTGCCCGTTTGGAAACATATGTGATTCCGGGACCACGGGGAAGCGGCGTAATTTGTCTCAATGGCGCAGCGGCCAGACTTGTGCAGCCGGGAGATAATGTGATCATTATTTCTTACGCGCAGATGTCTCCCGAAGAATTGAGAAGCCATAAGCCAACCGTTGTTTTCGTGGACGAGAACAATCGCCCGGTTGAGACGGCAAATCAGGAACTCCACGCAACGGTGCGTTAATCCCGCCTGCTTATGCAATTAATGCCTTCGGGAATGAAAAGCCCCCCGCTAACAAAAAATGAACGTAAGGCTCGCACTGATTTCATTTTCGTTAAGGGTGGGATGCGGATGATGTTTCAGCATGTGTTTGCGGAAATGAATGATATGTTGGATGAAATCATTACTTTATACCCCGTTGCCCAAGGCGCTCAAAAGCAGGACCTCGCAAAAAAATGGCATTTGCTCAAGCACATGAGCGACGGCATTATTGAGGAATGGCTTAATTTCGAAGAAAAAATGGGCGATTTCCGCCAGAGTAGTTCAAATCCGGAAAACGGAAAAAGTTTAGATCTCCCGGAGCTGGACTGTGATGCCTTCGTCAAAGGTCAGGGCTATTATAAGCTTTTGATGTTTTCCCAGGGTATGGCCCAGTTTAAGCTCGCACTGGAACAATTTCCGGAAAGTCTCGTGGCCCGCACTTATTTGGCGATGTGCCATATGCATCTGGAGCAATACGGAGAAGCCGTGCCTCATTTTTGGCGGGTTCTGGAGGGGACCGGAAGTAAACGCCTGCGTTCGATCATTTATAATGCGTTAGGTTGCATCGAGGCGCACAAGGGTATTCGCGCCAAGGCGAAAGAGTATTTTACGCTGGCCCATTATCACGATCCTTCGCTGGCTGAGCCTCTGGCGAATCTGGAAGCATGCATGCGAAGCTCCGGAAAGCTTCAATATGGGAATGAATTGACGTCGCTTTTGTAAAATGTGAATTGGCCTAATCAAAGGTAAACTGTTGGATGAACGGCAAGAACTCAAGAGAGCGATGCTTATCCCGCTAAAGCCGGGGCGCATCGCTTTTTATTTTGCCAAGCCGCTAATTTTTGGAGGATGAAGGGAATCCCCCGCGCAATTTTCAAATCGGCGTTCTTCTGTTATGCTGTAAAAGAGACTGGAACGAAAGGGATTTGGAATTCATGAAATATGCCGTACTCGATTTTGAAACGACGGGTAACCAGTCCTCTGATGAAATTATTCAAGCAGGGCTTGCGATTATAGATGAAGATATGAAGGTATCCCGGGTTTACAGCTCCTATGTGAAGCCCGGAGTGCCCATCCCCCCGTTTATTACGGGGCTTACGGGAATAACGGAAGACGACGTCAAGGATGCGCCGGAGCTGGATGAAGTCATGATGGAGATGGTTCCGCTGCTTGACGATGCCGTTCTCGTCGGCCATAATGTGGCGTTCGATTTCAATTATTTGCAGAGTGCGCTTGATAAGACCGGCTATCTGCCTTTTACCGGGCGTATTCTCGATACGATGGATTTTTTGAAAATATTTTTTCCTTCGCTGACCACCTACCAGTTAGGACTTGTCGCTTCCGAATTCGGCGTGGAGCATGACCGTCCCCATCAGGCGGATAGCGATGCTTTGGCGACCGCGCTTATTTTTCTGAAATGCCTTGAAGAACTGGCCGATTTGCCGCTGCTTGTGCTGCAGCGGTTGTCGGATTTGTTTGTCGGAGAAGACAGCGACCTGGGCTGGTTCTTTGATGCCATGCTGCAGGAACGGGAACGCGAAGCCGAACAGAATCCGGATGGCTTTACGTACTACCGTCAGTTTGCCCTGCAGGTGGAGGACTGGATGGATATTGAGCCGCCAAGAAACTCCATGCTCGGCAACCCTTTGCGCGATTTATCCTTCGAACAGTTTATGGAACAGGTGAGGGAGCGGCTGAGGGCCAAATTGCCGGAATACGAGGAACGCGAAGCGCAGAATCTGATGTTGGGCGAAGTGGCGCGCGCCTTCGATGAGGATAAGCATTTGTTGATCGAAGCTGGAACAGGAACCGGCAAATCGCTTGGTTATTTGCTGCCGGCCATTTATCACAGCGTGAAACAGGATGAAAAAGTGATGGTCAGCACGCATACGATCAACCTTCAGGAGCAGCTACGGGAAAGGGATGTGCCCCTGTTAACGGAAGTCGTTCCTTTTCCGTTCCGCGCTGCCGTATTCAAGGGAAGGCAACACTATTTGTGTTTACGCAAATTTGAACATAAAATTAATAGAAGAGACTTTGCGACACCTAAAGAAGAGGTGATGACGGCCGCTCAGATGATCGTGTGGCTGGCTCAAACGGAGACGGGGGATGACGAGGAGCTAAATCTCGGAAACCGCGGCGGAGACTTTTGGGAAACGGTGGCCAGCGAGTCCGATTCCTGTCTTGGCCGCTCTTGCCCGTGGTTCCGTAAATGTTATTATCATAAAGCCAAGCATGAAGCCGGCGTGGCCGATGTGGTCATTACGAACCATTCCAAACTGTTTACCGATATACAGGCCGGTCATCAGTTACTGCCGGGCTATGAACGTCTCGTAATCGACGAGGCGCATCATTTGGAAGAAGTGGCAGGCAAACATCTTGGGCTTCAGATGAAATATTTTACGGTCGTTCATACGCTGACCCGGTTGTTTAAGGACAGCAAAACCGGACAATTCCCGAACTTGCGCATGATTCTGCAACAGTCCGGGAGCGAGAAGTCCGCGGAGTGGTGTTCGGTCATCGATGGCTTATATCCTTCGCTGATCGAAGTGAAGGACGATTGGGACCGGCTGGCCGAACAATTGTTCACCCTGATGCCCGAACGGAGCGACGCGGCTTCGGGCGATCCGGGACAGTTCGTGTTGCGATTGCTGCCGCAGAAGAAGCCGAAGGCATGGGACGCGCTCACCGCACTCGAGAATCAGATCTACGTTACGCTCGGGGACGTCCTCCGCAAAGGGGAGCGTCTGCTGAACGAATTGAGGGAAGACGATAACGATTATGGATCCGAGAGCCTCATGACCGATATCAGCGGCTTACTAAAAGATTTGGGAAGTGAACGCGATGCTCTGCGTTTCTTTATAAAGCTGGAGGATCCCGGTACGGTGTACTGGATCGAAGGCAACGGCAATTACCGCAGCCGCTCGCTGCAAATTTTTGCCGTTCCGATCGATGTAAGCGCCCAGTTGAAGGGATATTTCTTCGACAAGAAGAAGAGCGTAGTTATGACTTCGGCAACTTTGTCCGTCGATAAATCGTTCCAGTATATGATCGAGCAGCTTGGACTCGGGGAAGCTGCGGAGGAGGACAAGCTGATTACTTCGATGCTGCCTTCGCCGTTTAATTACCGTGATCAGGCGCTACTGGTTATTCCCAGGGATTTTCCAAGCGTCAAGGGCAGTGTCGGTGACGATCATTTTGTAAGTACCCTGGTGAAATCCCTCGCCGATACGGCGATCGTCACCAAGGGTCGCATGCTGGTTCTGTTCACCTCTTACCGGATGTTAAGACAGGTTTACGACCCTTTGAAGGAGCTGTTGGCCACCGAAGGGATCACCGTGATCGGGCAGGGGATGGACAGCGGAAGCCGGACCAAGCTGACCCGCCGTTTCCAGGGCCAAAATGCCTCCGTGCTGCTCGGAACCAGCAGTTTTTGGGAAGGGGTGGATATACCCGGAGAGGCTCTTACAAGCCTCGCTATCGTCCGTCTGCCTTTCCAGCCACCCAACCATCCGCTCGTGGAAGCGAAGAGCGAACGGCTTCAGCAGGAGAAGAAAAATCCGTTCATGAAGCTGTCCGTTCCGCAGGCCGTCATCCGTTTCAAGCAAGGCTTCGGACGGCTGGTGCGGTCTTCTCAGGACCGCGGCATCGTGGTTGTTTACGATACACGCATCTTGGAATCTTACTACGGAAAATACTTTTTATATTCTTTGCCCGGACCGAAAATGGAGCATATGCCGCTAGGGCAGATGGTTCCTCGAATTTCGGAATGGCTGAACGCAGATGAACAATAATTGTTCTTCAAATCGCGCCTATTAGGGGGATAACCAATGAAATCGGAAAAAATCTCAGATGCCGTAGTACGCAGATTGCCGGTGTATCTACGATTTCTTAATGAACTCAGCCGCCGGGAAGTCCCGACGGTTTCTTCCCAGGAGCTGGGGCAAAAGCTGGATCTCAACCCCGCTCAAATCCGTAAGGATCTTGCTTATTTTGGCGACTTCGGCCGCAAGGGGATCGGGTATGACGTTTCCTATCTGATCGAAAAAATCCGGCAAATTTTAAATTTGGACCAGCAGATTAATGTGGCCCTGATCGGTGCCGGTAATCTCGGGCAAGCGTTGTCCAATTACAACGCGTATCTGAAGGACAATATGAAAATCGTCGCCGTGTTTGATGCGTCTCCGGGGAAAATCGGAACCCAGATCAACAATATCACGGTCCAGCCGATCGAAGATCTGGTCGAAACCGTGAAGGGCAATCATATCCGCATCGGAATTATTACGGTGCCGGACGTGGAAGCGCAGCGCGTGGCCGATCAGCTCGTCGCCGCCGGAATCGAGGCGATTTTGAACTTTGCTCCCACGATCCTTAAGGTTCCTGCCGGGGTGCGCGTTCATGCGGCGGATTTCACAACCGATCTGATCAGTTTGGCTTATTATTTGGATGGAGGAAAGGAACATAGTGAGCATGACTCGAAAATGGTTGATTAAAGACGGCACATTTGCCGTTCCGGACCGGGAAAACCCGGTAATTCGCGGCTATATGCTGGTTGAAGGCAGCACGATAACCTACATCGGCGAAGCCCGTCCCGAAGGGGTGGAGGGAGCCGAAACCTTTGACGGGAAAGGCCTGCTGTTTATGCCGGGCCTTGTAAATACGCATGGTCATGCGGCAATGTCTCTGCTTCGCGGTTACGGCGACGATATGGTGCTCCAGACTTGGCTTCAGGAAAAAATGTGGCCGATGGAAGCGAAGTTTACCGGGGAAGACGTCTACTGGGGCACGGCGTTATCGGTTCTGGAGATGCTCAAAGGCGGTACGACCACGTTCCTGGACATGTATGATCATATGGACCAGGTGGCTGCCGTCGTCGAGCAATCGGGCATTCGCGCCGTGCTGACACGCGGCGTCATCGGCTTGTGCCCGCCGGAAGTTCAACAGCACAAGCTGGACGAAGCGGTGGCTTTTGCCCGCGCTTGGCATGGCAAGGCGGATGGGCGGATTACGACGATGATGTCGCCGCATTCCCCTTATACCTGTCCGCCGGATTACATCGAACGAATCGTTCAAGCCGCCCATGATCTGGATCTTCCGCTGCATACGCACATGTCCGAGACGCGGGCCGAAGTGGAACAGAACGTCGCCGATTACGGCGTGCGCCCTGCCCAACATCTGCTGAATCTCGGATTGTTCAGCCGCCCGGCTTTGCTGGCGCATGCCGTTCATCTGACCGACGAGGAAATCGAAATTCTGGCGACCCATCAAGTGGCCGTATCCCACAACCCGGGCAGCAACCTCAAGTTGGCGAGCGGCGTAGCCCGCGTGCCGGAGCTGCTTAAAGCCGGAGTAACCGTTTCGCTCGGCACGGATGGCGCGGCAAGCAATAACAACCTGGATATGTTTGAGGAAATTCGTCTGGCGGCGTTGATCCATAAAGGCGTATCGGGTGACCCTACAGCAATCCCTGCAAAGGAAGCCCTTCGTATGGGTACGGAGTATGGCGCTAAATCGCTCTTCCTTCAAGATACGGGGAAGCTTGCCGCAGGCATGAAGGCGGATTTTATCGCGGTCAATACGGAGCAGGCCCATTTCCTGCCACGGACCGATTATATTTCCCATGCCGTTTACTCAGCGGGTCCAAAGGACGTGGAACACGTATGGGTAAACGGCAAGCAGGTCGTCAAGCATGGGGCCTGCCTGACATTGGACGAAGAGAAAGTTCGGTATGAAGCACAGGCCGCTTTTGAAGGCTTGCTTGGCCGATAGTACGTCGAACGTTGACATGACAGGCTTGAATACGCCGGTATGGGGGAAAGGAAGAGAGGCTTGAGAAACAGAACCAAATGGATTCTGCTCTCCATTGTGATTTTGGTGCTCGTGCTCCTTGGCCTTCACCGCTTTTATCTGTATATCCATCAGGATATATGGGAGGGAGAAAGAGAAGCTATTCAAAGGGCGGAGCAGGAAACCGGACTGGTGAATGCCGGGAAGGTATGGAAGTCGGTTTGGGATGAAGTTGTCTGGGTCGTAGAAGGAAAAGATGCCGACGACCAAGAGGTCATGGTCTGGCTGCCGGCCGAAGGGCAGGCGCAGAGTAAGCCGTTGTCCGAAGGCGTATCGGAAACCCAGGTCCGGAAAATCATCCAGGATGATCTTCCCGGAATTTCCATTGTCAGACTTGTTCCGGGCATTTACGATGACGAATTGGTTTGGCAGCTCTTTTACAAGGAGAAGGCACATCACTACTACCGGTTTTTCCGGTTTAGCGACGGGAAACCGCTTGACGATGTCTTCACATTGCCAAACCGGTAAATATTGCATAAAAAAAGTAACAGCCTTAGGCAGAAGCGATAGAACTGACCATCAGTTCGCACTTCTGCCAAGGCTGTTTTTTATAAAAATTTAAAATAATTTTCACAACTTCATTCGTTATAGTATATACGATGTGATATACTCTTTTTTGTAAGTAAATTATATATGATTATTACACGTTTAATATATTTGGATTATACAAAATGATATATTGATATATGTGCTAAGAATTAGGAGTCAGAAGCTAAATACTCTACACCAAGGGGGACTTTTACGTGAAATTGCGAGTTGGACCGATCGTTGCCAGTGTGGCCGTTTCCGCACTGTTGTTGTTCGGAGGATGGTTTGCCTATAAGCAGTGGGCCGTCGAGAGCCCGTTTGAACATAAAGTGAATCAAATGGAAGGCGTAAAAAGCGTACAAACAGATATTAACCAGAAACAGGCCTTGGTGAAACTCGATTTGGAGCCAGGGACGGATTTTGGCAGTCTAGTACGGCAAATTGAAGCGGACGGCAGTAAATGGATCGGCGGCCGGGAATTGAAGCTGGTCGTGGAGGATCGGGCATCGCAAGAGCTGAACGAATTGTGGGAGGAAGCTTTATTCCCGATTGCTCAGGCGATGGAAAATAAAGAATATACCGGCATAACCGATGCGTTGGACAAGTTGCAGCAAAATGACAGCGGGCTGTCCGCGAAAGCGGAAATGGACGACCGCAACGTATATATTACACTGACGGATGGACAAGCGAGCAAGTTTATTATTTTGCCTCGAGTACCGCAAAGTATGGGGGTGTGGCCAAATGCGTAAGTGGATGATTGAAATTGCAGCCGGCTTTGTACCAGTTCTGTTAATTTTCTTGGCCTTTATCGGATATAATATTATTCCTTTACTCGTCGGATTCATCATGCTTGGAGCCTTGTTTGCCGCAGTTAAGATGCGGGGAGGCATCGTTGCGACAGCATCTCAAGAACGGAAAAACAAGAAGATCGGCTCGGCCAATCTGACCTTTGACGAAATCGGCGGCCAGGACAGTGCCAAGCAGGAACTGCGCGAAGCGCTCGATTTTATGGTCCGTCATGAAGAGATCAAAAAATTCGGGATCCGACCGATCAAAGGGATCTTGCTGACCGGCCCTCCGGGAACCGGGAAAACACTGATGGCGAAGGCGGCAGCCCAGTATACGAACGCAGTGTTCATCGCGGCATCCGGCAGTGAATTTGTTGAAATGTATGTCGGCGTCGGCGCCAGCCGGATCCGTGATTTGTTCAAGGATGCGCGCACTCGTGCAGCGAAGGAAAAGAAAGAAAACGCCGTTATTTTCATCGATGAGATTGACGTGATCGGCGGCAAACGGGAAGGCGGACAGCAGCGGGAGTATGATCAGACGCTCAATCAGCTTCTAACCGAAATGGACGGGATTTATACGTCCGACACGCCTCGCATTCTGCTGATTGCGGCTACCAACCGCAAAGAGATGCTCGACAGTGCGCTGCTTCGCCCGGGCAGATTCGACCGCCATATTCAAGTCGATCTTCCCGATAAGAAAGGGCGCGGACATATTTTAGAGATTCATGCGAAGAATAAGCCGCTTGCGGGGGAAGTCAACTTGGAAAAAGTGGCCGAAGAATCTTACGGCTTCTCGGGCGCCCAGCTTGAGAGTGTCATGAACGAAGCGGCGATCTACGCCATGCGGGATCAGCTCAGCGAGATTAGTCAACGCCATCTGTCGATGGCGATCGATAAAGTGATGATGGGCGAAAAGACGGACCGGCAATCGACCGAAGAAGAGAAACGCCGCGTAGCCGTCCACGAGTTAGGACATGCGGTAGCGGCGGAAGTGGTCGCTCCGGGCAGCGTCAACCAGGTGGCGCTCAGTCCGCGCGGACGAGCGTTAGGTTATGTGCGGCATAATCCGCAGGAAGAGAAATACCTGTATACCAAGCAGTATCTTGAAGGACAGATCATGATCGCTCTGGCGGGTGCGGCGGCGGAAGAAATCTACTACGGAGGCCGCAGCACGGGATCGAGCAACGACTTCGAACAGGCGCTGAATCTTGTTCAGACGATGATGACATCGGGTCTTACCTCGCTTGGCATTATCAATATGGACATGGTTACCAAAGAGGTGCTGATGAACGAAAATTCCAAAATTTTGGATGATCTTGCAGCCCGGACCAAGCAACTGCTTGTCGACAATGCGGCCGCATTCGATCAGTCCCTGGAGATCCTGCTCAGAGAAGAACGGCTCTCCGGAGACCAATTCCGTTGTCAATTTCGTGACAGCTTAACTTTACCGGCATAAATCTTTATGCCGGTTATTTTTTTTTACTTTTTGCTCGTGCTAAGATATTATTATATGTTGGGTATAAATTGATGTATTATTCGACATCAGGGGTACAATATTATGGAGAGACCATGAAAGGATGGAGCGAGAGAACCATGAACTTCAAAAGAATAGGCGTCATTGGTGGCGGCACGATGGGGCAAGGCATCAGCGAGATGCTGGCGGCAAAAGGACTCGATGTGCTACTCGTAGAAGAAACAACCGAAAAATTGAACCATGCTTACAGCATGATAGAAACAAGCCTGGACAAGCAGCTTGAAAAATGGGCGATTACCAAGGCGGAAAAGAAACTGATCTTATCCAAAATTCATAAAGTGATTCATTTTGCCGAACTCGGAACCTGCGACATGGTGATTGAGACCATTTCGGAGGATTTGAATGCGAAAAAAGAAGTATTCAAACAGCTGGATCAGGTTTGTCCGAGCAACATTATTCTGGCGAGCAACACTTCAACGCTCAGCTTGACGGAAATCGCCGGATCGACGATGTATCCGGAACGCGTAATCGGCATGCATTTTATTTATCCGGTTGCCAAAATCAATCTGGTGGAAATTATCCGCGGGTTGAAAACCTCGAACGACACCTTTGAAGAAACAAAGCATTTTGTGGAAGAAGTTGTCGACAAACGCGGGATCATGGTTTACGAATCCCCAGGATTCGTGACATCCCGGATCATCTGCCTCATGATCAACGAAGCGCTGCACGTACTTGGCGAGGGCGTGGCTACCGCCGAAGACATCGACGATGCGATGCGCATCGGCTATCAGTTCCAATACGGCCCGCTCGAAATGGCTGACCGCTTCGGTTTGGACTCCGTTCTGGCAGCGCTGGAGCGCATGTTCCGTGAATTCGGCGAATTGAAATACCGGCCTTCTTATGTATTGAAGAAAATGGTTCGCGCGGGTTCCCTTGGGGTGAAGACGGGCGAAGGATTTTTCAAATACGACAAGGATGGTGACCGGATATGAAAATTTTAGTTATTAATGCGGGAAGCTCTTCCCTTAAATATCAGCTGTACGATATGACCGACGAATCCGTATTGGCCAAAGGCCTGGTGGAGCGGATCGGCCTGGACTCCTCCATTTTGACGCATAAGCCGACAGGCAAAGAGGAAGTTACGGAAGTCAGCGACATTCTGGAACATACTACTGCGATTCGTAAAGTGCTTGAGAAACTGGTTGACAAGGAGCACGGGGTACTGGAAACGATCGATGAGATCGATGCCGTAGGCCACCGGGTCGTTCACGGGGGCGAAGCATTTAAAGGTTCGGCTTTGATTACCGGCGAAGTGAAATCCGAAATCCGCCGCTTGTTCGACCTGGCGCCGCTGCATAATCCGGCGTGCATGATGGGGATTCAGGCTGCCGAGGCGAACCTGCCGAACGTGCCGCAAACCGTCGTGTTCGATACCGCCTTCCATCAAACTATGCCTGAAAAAGCCTATTTATATGCTATTCCTAAGGTGTTGTATAAGAAGCACAAAGTTCGTCGTTACGGCTTCCACGGAACTTCGCATGAATACGTGAGCAAGGCTGCCGCCGAATATTTGGGCCGCCCGATCGAAGATTTAAAGATCATCACTTGTCATATCGGTAACGGCGCAAGTTTGACGGCCGTTATGGACGGCGTATCCGTCGATACTTCCATGGGGATGACGCCGCTGGAAGGTCTGATCATGGGTACGCGAAGCGGCGACCTGGATCCTGCCGTAGTTCCTTTTGTCATGAATAAAGAAGAGCTTACGCTTAACGAAGTGAATTCCATGCTGAACAAGCATAGCGGACTTCTGGCGATCTCGGGCTCAAGCAGCGATATGCGCGATGTGACCGACGGTATGGAAGCGGGCGAACCGAATGCGACCCTGGCGTTTGAAATGTACGAATATCGCCTTCGTAAATACATCGGCTCCTACGCTGCGGCTATGAATGGCGTGGACGTCATCGTATTCACGGCAGGCGTGGGCGAGAACTCGGCGATCGTACGGGAAAAGGTTTGTGAAAACCTGACTTATCTCGGCGTCGAAATCGATAAAGAATTGAACAAAATCCGTTCGGGTGACCCGCGCAGAATTTCTACACCTAACTCCAAGGTGGAGGTTCTGGTTGTTCCTACGAACGAAGAGCTCGTCATTGCCCGGGATACGTTGCGGATCGCCCAGGAAATGAAGTAATCTAACGAAGTAAGCTGATCTAATATTAGGTAACCTTAGAGGAGAGATAGAAGCATGGCGATCAAAACAGTGATCCGTCAGGTGAATGAACATGTCGGGGAAACCGTCGTTATCGGAAGCTGGCTGAACAACAAACGTTCCAGCGGGAAAATCCAGTTCCTCCAGCTACGGGACGGGACCGGCTATATTCAGGCGGTTGTCGTCAAGAGTGAAGTATCCGAAGACACCTGGAACAACGCCAAGAGCCTGACTCAAGAATCTTCGATGTATGTGACGGGCGTGATTCGCGAGGAACCGCGGAGCCAATCGGGTTATGAAATGACCGTGACGGATCTCGAAATCATCCACCTGACCGAAAATTATCCTATTACGCCCAAGGAACATGGCGTCGACTTTTTGATGGACCACCGCCATTTGTGGCTGCGTTCTTCCAAACAGCGGGCGATCATGGTGATTCGGGCGGCAATCATTTCGGCGGTTCAGGACTTTTTCGACCAAAACGGGTTCACCCTGGTGGATCCGCCGATTTTGACACCGACTTCCGCCGAGGGCACAACGAACCTGTTCCATACGAAATATTTCGAAGAAGATGCCTATTTGACGCAAAGCGGTCAGTTGTATATGGAAGCTGCGGCAATGGCGTTAGGCAAAGTCTATTCCTTCGGTCCGACGTTCCGTGCCGAGAAATCGAAAACGCGCCGTCACTTGATCGAATTTTGGATGATCGAGCCGGAGATGGCTTTTACGAATCATGAAGAAAGCTTGAAGGTTCAAGAACAATTCATCGCCCATGTCGTTCAGTCGGTGCTTGCCAATTGCCGTGCCGAGCTGGAAGCGGTAGGCCGCGACGTTTCCAAACTGGAAAACATCAAGGCTCCGTTCCCGCGCATCACTTACGATGAAGCGATTGAATTCTTGAACGAACAGGGCTTTGAAATCCCTTGGGGCGAAGACTTCGGTGCGCCGCATGAAACGGCGATTGCGGAACGTTACGACAAACCGGTGTTTATTACCCACTATCCGGCCGGCATCAAAGCCTTCTACATGAAGCCGGATCCTAATCGTCCGGAAGTGGTGTTGTGTGCGGATATGATCGCTCCGGAAGGCTATGGCGAAATTATCGGCGGCTCGCAGCGGATCGATGATCCGGAACTGATGGAAGCCCGTTTCAACGAACACAACCTGTCCATGGACACCTATCAATGGTACATGGATTTGCGGAAATACGGTTCGGTTCCTCATTCCGGCTTCGGCCTGGGATTGGAACGGACGGTGGCGTGGATCTGCGGACTGGATCATGTGCGGGAAACGATACCGTTCCCTCGTACCCTGTACCGCCTGTATCCATAAGAAAGGTGAGTAGTTAATCGTATGACCGAAAGCTGGAAAGTATGGGCCAAAGGGATTTCTTACGGGCTGGAGTCGGGTATGGTGAATGTGCCCTATGCGCTATTGGCTCATTACCGGAATCTCCGATTGACCGATATGGAAGCTATGCTGCTACTGCAATTGCTTGCGTTCCAGCAGGTTGAGCGCAATGATTTTCCGACCATGGATCAACTGGAACGGCGGATGGGAAGCGGCCCTGGCGAATTGGCTGCGGCTATTCGGCGCTTGATGAAGGAAGGCTGGCTCAGCATCGACGAAGTTGAGGAAGAGTCTACCGGGGTTCATGCGGAGTTCTATAATCTGTCCGGGATGTACGTCAAGCTTGGTCAGCATTTGGCGGAGGAGCGTTCCGCCGCGATCCAAGAGCAGAAGTCGGCGAAGGAGTCCTCCGGGCAACTGCGCGGTGATCAGGAGCGAAACCTTTTCGTTATATTTGAGAAAGAGTTCGCTCGTCCGCTATCCCCGATGGAATGCGAAACGATTTCCGGATGGGTGGACCAGGACGGTTACCCTGAAGAATTGATTTTGCTGGCGTTAAAGGAAGCGGTATTCGCCGGAAAAGTTCATTTTCGCTATATCGACCGCATTTTGCTGGAATGGAACCGGAACCGCGTTAAGACGGCGGAAGAAGCCAAGGCTTATACGCAGCGGTTTCGTAACGGCGGGCGATGAGTCGGTCCCTTTGTCGGCAAATACCGCCGCAACGCATTTGAAGTAGCTTGTGATTTAAAGACCTCCGAGGTAATCGGAGGTCTTTTTGCTTACTTGACGTCGATCATCGGCCTTCGCTGGACAAAATCCAACGGAGGATCGCCAAATCCGCAGGAGCTGCGACTCGATTGGAGAAAATCCAATTAGATACACTAGTTGATCGGCATAAGCTGGACTTCAGCCCTTTTTCGATGGATTTTATCCATTGAAGGCTTCGAATCCGAAATCATTACAGGGTGATCGCTGGAATATTTCCAATGAAGCTTCCGTGTTGCACAGGACTGACAACTGCCTAGGTGCACTTTTTTTACATGAAAGAAACAATATTATCATATAAATCATTCACAGATATGATATGTTAAAAATGTGTAAATCTAGCATTCTGTGAAGGGGGCTTGACCGTGATAGGCTGGATTATTTACAAGCATTTACCCCAAGATGTAAAGCCCGAGACGTTTGAAATCAAACGCCTGGTGGATGAGGCGGTGCGGCAGGAAATAGATATACGAGTGCTGGCTCCGGAACAGTTCGAACTCATCGTTACGCGGGATGACCGCAAAAGCGTGATGGTTGACGGAGAGGTGCTGCAGCTTCCCGACTTCGTACTGCCAAGGATGGGGGCCGGCACCAATTACTTCGGACTTGCCCTGATCCGTCATCTTGAGCGGCTTGGCGTGCGAACCTTCAACTCTTCTCAAAGTATCGACACGGTTAAGGACAAACTGTATACGCAGCAGATTTTGGCGGAGCACAACTTGCCGGTCCCCAAAACGATGCTGATTCGTTCCAAGGTGGATGTCAATCTGGTGGAAAAGCATCTCGGATTTCCCGTGGTCGTGAAGACGATATCCGGCTCTCAAGGCAGCGGCGTGTTTCTGGCGGAGACCAAATCGAAATTCATTGATCTTCTGGAGATGATCAACGCTTATAAGGAGAATGCGACGATGATTTTGCAGGAATTCGTGGAGTCCAGCCGGGGCACGGATCTGAGAGTGCTGACGATCGGCGGCCGCGCGGTCGCCGCGATGAAGCGCAATTCCGGCAACGATAGCTTCAAGGCGAATTATTCTCGCGGAGGCACCGTGGAACCCTATGAAATTAATCCGGAAATGGAGTGGTTGGCTCTGGAGACATCCCGCCTTCTGAACCTAGACATTGCTGGGATCGATTTGCTGTTTGACGGAGACCATTACAAAATATGCGAGGCTAACTCTTCTCCGGGATTTGAAGGAATTGAGTCATGCTGTAACGTGAATATTTCCGAGGAGATTTACAATTTTCTAAGAGTACGTCTGAATCGTTTTTAGGTTGAATAAGAAAACCATTCCCGAGAAACGAACGTTTCTGGGAATGGTTTTGTTGTGTTCATGAAGAATGGTTCAGGGTTCGAGCCGATGCGGCGGATTACGGAGATTCGCTGCTCTTTGGCTTGAATGTAGCATGGCTGCCGCGGGGAAAGCGGGAACCTTCCCCAGGAGGAATACTGGCCAGCAGCACGGCAAGTGTAAAAGTTGCGGCGGCGATCATAGTCTTTTTTTGCATCTGTTTCGTTCTATTCATGGAGAGGGGCCTCCCCCTAAAAGCCGAGCATGCATGAAGGGCTTATTTCGCGGGAATTTCAATTTGTCCATATCCGTAAGTCGTAAACCAATCCTGGATCGTATCGAAATCTTTGGAGAAGGACAGGCTGAGCAGCAGCATGATTCTTGCGTGAGCCGCATTCAGGTTATCTCCGGCGATGATGCCTTTTCCGCTGGAATAATTGCTGCCCGAACCCGTGCGTGTGGTCGTTACAAAAATAACGCCTTGTTCAATCGCTTTGGCACGCTCTTCGCTCATCGCTTTCGAGATCCCGCCCGCACCGGTTCCTGCAGTTACGACGCCTTTGGCGCCGTTGGCCACAAAACCGCTGATGGCCCCGGGACCTGCGTCCTGATAGGAATAGGCAATTTCCACTTTGGGAAGATCATCTTTGGTGATCTTGGTAAGATCAAATGGAGTGGCCCATTCGCTTGCAGGTTTTAAAGCCCGGAACGGAGCGCGGTAAACCCGGATGTTGTTTTCGTCGATATAGCCGAGTGCTCCGACTTCGGGAGTGACGAAAGTATCGGTGCGGTACGAATTCGTTTTGGTGACTTCGCGAGCCGCATGGAATTCATCGTTCAGCATCAGTACGGTTCCGAAATACTTGGTTTTGCCGCTCGCCGCAAGTTTGATAGCGTTGTAAAGGTTTGCCGGGGCATCGGTCCCGATGACGGTCCAAGGTCGCATGGAGCCGGTGACAACAACCGGTTTAGGGCTTCGTACCGTAAGATCGAGAAAATAAGCGATCTCCTCCATCGTATCGGTGCCGCTGGTTACTACGACGCCGTCCTGGGTTTTCAGCGCTTCATCGACTTTTAGCGATAATTCGTATAATTGCTGAATGGTATAGGCGCTGGAACCGGAATTTCCGAACTGATACGTGCTTACTTCCGCTATTTTATCTTTATTCGGTAAGGACTTAACCATATCTTCAATCAACAGCGTACCGGCTCTGTAAGTAGTGAAGCTGGTTTCATCCGTTGATTTGCCCGCCAGCGTCCCGCCAGTCGCGATGACCTGGACTTTCGGCAGCGATTTTGCAGCTTCGGCTAAAGCGCCGCTAACCGTAGTATCAGCCGCTGAAGCCCGTGAAAGCGGGATATTCGGCAGCACCGCGGTAAATGCCAGGCCTGCTGCAACAAGCAATTTGAGGCTTTGTGATTTCCATTTGTTCATTGGTCCAACCTCCATGATGTGATTTTAGTCAACTATATGTAATGTTAATTAACATAAAACTAGCTAACCTGTAAGGATTATAGAATGATGTTAGGTTTATTAACAAACTAATTAAATAGGCAAGGAAGCGCTTAAAATGCAGTAAAGCTGATTAAATCATTAAGTTACTTGATTTTTAAGTATAAATTGATTAGATTTGTTTAATTTATGTGTTAGGTATTATTACATTAGAAATCTATCAGCACTAGAGCTGAAAAATATATTTTGATTTTTGCAGGGGCAAGCCCTATCGGCATCGTCTATTCTATTGGAAGGAGGGGAGAGTCATTGGCGAGGAGTCTTTAATCGAAAAAATGAAGCAGGGCGACCGAGCCGCTTTTCGCGAATTCGTTAAACAATACGGAAATTTCGTTTTCCGTGCCGCTTATTCCGTTCTTCATGATGAGAAAGAGGCGGAAGATGCCGCGCAGGAAACTTTCCTTCAAGTTTATAAATCTCTCCCTACGTACCGTTCTCAAGGAGTAAAGTCGTGGTTAACGAGGATTGCCATTAACAAAGCGATTGATTTCAAACGGCGCAGGGACCGGCGGCGCGAGGAACAGTGGGATCCCGCCGATGTGGCCGAAAAGCTGCCTGCCGTGGAGGACGATCTGCTTAAGGAAATGATGAATGACGAACGAAGAAGCGAGCTCCATACAAAAATATCCCAGCTTCCGCCGGGACACCGGCATGTGGTTACGGCTTTTTATCTGGAAGGCAAAAGCTATGAGCAAATTGCAAGTGATCTGGAGCAGAGCGTAAAAACCGTGGAATCAAAACTTTACCGGGCCAGAGCCTGGATTCGCGAGCATTGGAAGGAGGAGGAGTGGAGATGAAAGATACGGGCGACACAACTGGTGAAATGTGGAGAAAATACATCCGCGGCGATCTGAACCCGGAACGGTCAGAGAGGCTTGACCAATTGCTTCAAGACGACGATGCCATGTTTCAGGTTTATATCAAGGAACTCATGGCGACCCAGGATGAGCTTCCGAAGTTGCTAGATGAAGAACGTTTCGCTGACAGCGTGCTTTCCACGCTTCCGGCTCATGCCCGCAATCGTGTCGACAAGAGTCGCCGCAAGCGCTGGCATAATCCCTTGCTTCATTATGTAATCGCAGCGTCCATAACGCTGCTGCTCCTTGGCGGAGGAGTGTTCGACCTCCTGTCGGCGGGAGCCAATGCGGCCGTCCAGCATCAGGCTGGGGAAGGACCGATTAGCGAACGGCTCATGGAACGGGCAACGCAATGGATGGAGAAAATCAAACCGTCCGACAACCCTTAATCGTTAATGGAAAGGATGAATGAAATTGACATATTACCGCAGCAGAATGCTTGCATTTTTATTGAACTTTATTCCGGGGCTGGGACATTTCTATTGGGGGCGCAAAGCGAGGGGGATTCTATATCCGATTTTCTTTTTCGGCGGGCTGCTCGGCGGATTTCTTATCGCCATGGTTACCAATGAAGGGGAATTTTTTCTGGCAGTCATCATCGCGGAATTGATTCTGTGGGCCATATCCATGCTTGACTTGCTTATTCTTATGCTTCGCGAACCTGCGGCTCAGGAAAGATCGCCTTATGATCCTCGGGGGGGCGGCAGACGGGGTGACGCTGAAACCGAGCGTTTCTTTACGATTCTGCTATCTTTTATTCCGGGTCTGGGCCATTTCCAAATGGGGCTTATGCAACGGGGATTATCCTTCCTGATCATGTTCTTCGGTTTGATTACCATGATGTTCTTCGTCACAGGCATTACACACGAAACCGTGTTCCTGCTCTTCCTGGCACTACTTCCGATCATTTGGCTGTATTGCATGTTTGACGCCGTCCAATTGATTCACCGCAAGCAGGCCGGAGAAATCGTAGAGGATCGCTCCCTATTGGATGAATGGGAATCGGGACGCATCGAGGGACGGCGCAGCAAGGTGCTCGCCACGCTGCTTTCGGCATTTCCGGGAGCCGGGCAAATGTATTTGGGCATGCAAAAACGCGGCCTGCAAATGATGGTGCTGTTTCTCGGGAGCTTTTATGTCATCGATGTGCTTAGATTATCACTCTTCTTATTTATCGTGCCTGTCATCTGGTTTTACAGTTTCTTTGACGGACTTCAGCAGACAAGCAGGTACGGCATCCTTCCGATGGAGGATATCCCGCTGATCAAGAGCAAGAATAACGGCAGCGGTCAACATTGGCTTGGAATCATTTTGGTACTGCTGGGTGTCTATTACGTAAGTATGGAATTTATAGTTCCTGCCCTGGACAGATGGTTCCCTTACCTCCAGCTCAGATACATGATCCGGGAGTACCTACGTCCGATCCTGGTCGCGGTTATTCTAATCGGGGGCGGAATCAAGCTGTTATCGGGGCGTAATCGCGTACAAGAACTGAAGTGGGACGACGAGGAAATTTAGATTTACCGTGGAGCATTCCATGGAGCGCAAAGTCAAGATTAGCTTGAAGCGCAGCCACAAGCGTGATCCTCAAACCAGCCTTAAGGGCTGGTTTTGTGGTATTATATGAAAGATTTAGGATCTACATTGATTGATATGGAGAACAAAGCTATGAATTTGCACATTGCCATTTGTGATGATCAAAGGCAGCAAGCCTCCAAATTGGAAGAATTGCTTATGAAATATTTATTGGATTTTCAGGGCGTGGCGGGTTCCATTGAGATATTCGAGTCCGGCCAATCCCTGCTGATGGCAATGGACCGTACAGCCTACGACATTATTTATTTGGATATAGAAATGCCGGGATTTAATGGTATTGAGGTTGCCGAAGAAATCCGGCTTAAAGATGCCGCAGTGTTGATTATCTATGTCACTAGCCATACTAGCTATATGAAAAGAAGCTTTGAGGTTCAACCTTTCCGCTATTTGCTTAAACCTATTGACGAGCGGGAACTAAAGTTATCCACCGCTAAGGCAGTCGAGCAATGTCTGCAACGGAGCAATGTCATTTCATTTTCCAGTAATCATACGTATTATCATTTAAGGGTTACAGACATTATGTACGTGACGATCGAGCGCGGAAAAAAACTGGTGCTTGTGACAGAACGGGATAGTTATAGCTACTACGGAAAGTTGGGGGAGCTGGAGGCGAAGCTGGGGCCATATGGATATTGCCGTATACATACAGGTTATCTTGTGAATTGGAACTATGTTCGTTCCATAAGCAAAGAGGAGATTGTGCTAAAAAATCGAGTAACGCTTCCGATTAGCCGTTCAAGAAACGCAGAAGCTCTGCTTTCCTATCATGCTTTTATAGAGAAGAGGCTGTTAAGGTAAATGGCTCTCATCATATCTTCAACTACAATGAATACTTTTTACTTATTGCTCGGTATATTTCTCCTCATGCTTGTTTATGTTCCGCAGGGAGTTACGTTTTATTTCTTCTTAAGAAAATTCCTGATCATAAAAAGAAGTAAAGCCTCTTTTGTATGTTGTCTTATAGTCTTCTATATTGTGAAATCACTCACAGCAGCCAACTTGAGCCCTGATTATACGCTGATTTTTCACCTGATCGTTTATAACGCAATTACACTCTATTATTTTCACGGCACTTTCCTGCAGAAGTTGTTTTTTAGCAGCTTTTATAATGTTTTTACGGCTGTGATTGAGATGATAGGTTGGTTTGGACTTCAATTTATGCCGTTGAACCAAGCTGCCAAAGATGGCATTGCCCTTATGTGGCTTTCTATTGGTTATGTGCTGATTATTTTGCTCAGCGTCATGTTATGTTTATTATTATTACGGCTATTTCAAGTGGACAGCCAAATGTCGTTATCGGATCGGGAATGGGCCGTGTTAATGCTGGTCCCAATCGGCTCTTTACTTATCATGATCATGAACATAAACAAGTATAATGTTTTTCCTCAGGAATTAAATCCCGCAGAGAGTACCATACCGCTTGGGTTTGTCGTCATTTTGCTTAGTATTTGCATCATTAATGTAGCTGTTATGTATTTTTATCACAAACTGATTATGCGAATGAGGACAACATGGCACAACCGACTGCTCCAACAGCAAATCACGGAGTATACCAATAAATTAAAAGATAATCAGAAGGTTGCTTTGCTGCGGCATGATATGAACCATGTGCTTACTCTGATTCACTCGCTTCTGGATCAAGGTGATGTACAAGCGGCTCAACAATATATCGAAAAGGTTGGCTTGAAGCATACGGTACGGGATAAATTGATTTTCACGGGGAATATAGCTATTGATGCTATTTGTAATGAGAGGATCGCTACAGCAACAGAGAATTCGATAGCCATTAAACCACATTTTCGGATTCCGCAGGATTTGTTGCTTACAGGCAAAGAGGTGGATATTGCGATCATCCTTGGAAATGCGTTGGATAATGCCGTAGAGGCGGTCCACAAACTATCTCTGCTTGATGACAGGAAGCATCCTATCGATCTGGAGATGGTTTATCATGATCAATTATTGGTGATTTCCGTGAAAAATGTTGCGGTATCCGTTAAAGAAGATGGGTATGGCGCATTTTTGTCCAGTAAACGTAATCATGAAGAGAAAGGGCTTGGCATGGAAAGCATTCGAGCAGCAGTTCAAAATCTTAACGGAAACGTGAGCTTTAGATACGAAAACGAGCAATTCAAAATGATTGCGGTAATCCCTTTAGCAAATTAAATGCTATCTGAAATACGACCAAAATCTTATCAAACCAAGTACTCCGTTAACTTGACGGGTTACGGTCACTTACCTAAAGAAGCCGGAATTTCATGCTATATTGGTGCTGTTCTTTAGGAGGAGGTTATTGTCGTGATCGTTTCTTTGGTAATAAGTGCAATTTTTCAGGTTATTTTATTTACGGCTGTTCCATTTGTATATTGGCTGCTTACAAGCAGGAAAATCATATCGTTTATCCGGTGGATCGGCTTGAAGAAGCCTCAAAATGTATCGAGTAACCGGTTTATTGTATTTTTCGCGGGTACAGTAGTGATTTTCTCGTGTTCGGGGTTGATCGCATCTTCGTTTTTGGACACGCAAACATTGGCAAGCTCCCAGTTTTATGGCGTTGGTTATGCGGGCCTGATTCCAGCTTTGATTTATTCATTTGTACAAACGAGCTTGTCCGAGGAAATTTTGTTCCGAGGATTTATCGGTAAGCGATTGGGCGCAAAATTGGGATTTGGCACGGGGAATGTGATTCAAGCTTTCCTATTTGGATTGGTTCATGCCGTGATGCTATATGGTTCCGCCGGGTTGCTTCGTTCATTGATTGTGTTGCTGCTAACAGGCGCAGTGGGTTGGAGTATCGGGGTTATCAATGAGAAACTCTCCGGCGGCTCCATCCTTCCAGGTTGGATGCTGCATGGGGTAACGAATTTTATTTCTGCTGTGGTTATGATGTATAAACTGATGTGAAAATGAACACTGATGCAGACATGTTTGAGGCAAACTGTTTATATGCTCATTCTCTTGACTTTAACGTCGCGTCAACCTGTATATTTATACTCCGAAGGAGGGATAGTCATCGAACTGCAAACCATCAGTCAAGTGTCAAAACACTTTTCGATTTCAACCCGTACGCTTAGGTATTACGAGCAAATCGGATTGATTACTCCTGCGAAAAAGGAAGATTCCACCTACCGCGCCTACGATGCCGAAACCATCACGCGTCTGCGTCAGATTATCGTTCTGCGTAAACTGCGGATCCCGCTCAAGCAGATTGCCGAGGTTCTGCAAAGCGCGGAAGCGCGCGTTGCAATCGAAGCCTTTGAGCGTAACCTTGCGGATATTGAGGACGAAATCACCGCGCTCTCCACCATTCGCAGCGTCATCAAAGCCTTTGTCGAATATCTAAATCTCAGAGGAGCGAAATTCGCGCTACCTGACGACGCAAGTTTACTGGAGGTTGTGGATTCATTGACTGTCTCTAAAATCAACTTCAAGGAGGAAAAGTCAATGGAAGAATTAAACAAGGCGAATGAAAATTTAAACAAACTGGCGGACAAAGATGTACGGATTGTTTACCTTCCGCCCATGACCGTGGCTGCTGCTTACGCAATGGGGGAAGGCTGTGAAGGTAAGGCGGGTGACATGATAACGCAATTTGTAAACGAAAGCGGATTGCTAAAAATCAAACCCGACGCCCGGAGTTTTGGTTTTGACTGCTCCAAGGGGGCAGCAGTACTCGGAGAACCTTCGCATGTATATGAGGCATGGGTTTCCATTCCCGACGACATGGAGATATCCGCGCCTTTAGTAAAACGAACCTTTGACGGCGGGTTATATGCCGCACATGTGTTGAGGGCATGGGATTTCGAGGACTGGCGTTTGTTAAAAGAATGGGTTAACGCAAGCGATAAATATGATAATGATTGGAATTCCCCACGCTGGACATCGCCGGAAACGGTTGCGGGACAAGGATTTGAAGAAACGTTGAATTTTTATAATTATGTACAAAAAGGCGGTAAAATGGAAGATTTACAGCTTGATTTATTGTTTCCGATTAAGGAGAAGGGATAAGGTTAAGATGGAAGATATTAAAATCGGCTCATCCTTATCATTCGGCGGTTATAATTGGCTTGTGCTTGACAAACAAAACGATACAGCATTGATTATAACCGAAAATATTATAGAACACCGCTCTTACCATGATGCTTATAAAGAGATAACATGGGCCGACTGCGCGTTAAGAAAATATCTTAATGGTGAATTTTATGACAAATTCAACGCAGATGATCAATCAAGAATAATTCCGGTGTTAAATAAAAATCTAAACAATCAGTGGTATGGTTCAAAGGGCGGAGCAGATACGCAAGACAGTATATTTTTATTAAGCCTTGAGGAAGTCTGCAAATATTTCGGTGATAGCAGTTCAAAACTGCAAAACCGAGGAAAAAATCAAAGATATTGGTTTGAAAGAAAAGATGAAAACAACAGTAAGCGAATAGCAAGACTTCAGGGTAAAGAATGGGCTTGGTGGTGGTGGCTCCGGTCGCCCGGCCGCGTTAATGTAAAGGCCGTGTATATCTTTGGGACTGACGGTAATATAGGGATCCAAGGCAACAATATATTGAAAGGCAACATCAGTGATGGCAAATGTACAGGCGGCGTCCGTCCCGCTTTGTGGTTGAAGCTGTAAATTGAATCATGCCTAATAAACAAATCACTAAGCAGGACTAATGCGGCACAACGCCGTGATTAACCTGATTAGATACGCTCCCCCATAGGACAAGGCTATTAAGGCTTTGTCTTTATTTTTATGCTCGAATGGTGCTGTTTTCGCCGCCTGTACCGCCCATTCATGAAGATATTAAGGATTTTAAAGGGAGTGGGAAGCCCAATTTAGTAAGACCCGATATTAAAACTAGTAAATCTGGTGGAGTTGATTGTTTGTTACAAATAAGAACGAGGACTTTTGGAGGTCCCTTCTACTGACACTACACATGTGGATTGCCTAGCTTGCTGTACAATTTTATCAAATCTCCTCTGCTATTTAGTATTGATGAAAAAAAGACTCTGCTTCATGCTGCCCTATTTGCAAAAGAAGCCGGATATCCTTTGAGTGATCCTTTGAGTGAGGCATTAGGGAATGTAACATCCAAGTTAAAATGTATTCGAATCAGGAGCAGGAAAGTATACTAAGCCATCATTTAGCGAGATTTGAAGTAATAAACCGCAGGGATACCCCGCTGTTCAGCAGGTATTGCAGAAATTGGAGCACGCTGTAGCAAATGAATGGTCTGTAGAAATTTCTTATCGTAACAGTCATGAAGAGCAGTCCCCAAATAGGGTAATAGACCCCTAAGGCGTGGTTAATTGGAACAATAAGTGGTACACAATTGCATTTTGCCACCTGCGGAATGAGATCCGCAGTTTTCGGGTAGAACGAATTCTGAACATCACACGCACGCCATTCTCATTTAGGCGTCCCAACGGATTTTCAGCGCGTACTTTTTTATGAAAAATCTGTTTCCAGATGTAGTAGGTAAATCCGGATTAATTTCTTTAATTATTGGTGGCAGTGCAGAGGCGTTGGATGATTTATGCATACATTGGTTTTTGGAGCATCATTTGCAGGAATGGACATCAACGCAAGCAATTTTTTTACTTGAGGAAGAATCACTCTATACACATGTTCCGTATATAATTCTTCCCTATGGGAAATCCATTCAAATTATAGAGCCACAGAATCTAAAGAATAAACTTGTGGCGTTTGCTTCAGAGTTAATGGATTATTATTATCAAGTTTAACAACTTCACTGACAGTAGTTGTCAGTGAAGTTGTTTTATTATAATGATAACCACTCATTAAAGATGAATGGTTGCTGTTACCTAATAAACTTTATGAGGAGCACTTAGAAATGAATAATACAGTATATCTTTATGTGTTTGATACCATGTCCGATTGGGAAATAGGTTATTTAACCGCCGAACTGAACTCTGGAAGACACTTCAGACAGGGGCTGGCTCCAGCAAAAATAGTCACCGTTGGGATAGAAAAGACTCCAGTAACTACAATGGGCGGATTGAAAATAATGCCTGACATTAAAGTGGATGAGTGCAGCATTAATAGCGTAGATGCACTGATTTTACCTGGTGGAAATACATGGACAGAAGCTATTCACGTGCCCATATTAAAAATTGCCGAGATGTGTTTAAAGGAAGGGATAGTAGTTGGAGCAATTTGCGGCGCTACCTTAGGACTTGCTCAAGCAGGATTGTTAGATTCACGTTGGCACACAAGCAATGATTTGGCCTACCTTAAAATGATTTGCCATTCTTACACTGGCGAAGAATATTACAAAGTGGAATCTGCTGTCACCGATGGGAAATTGATCACCGCATCCGGAGTAGCTCCATTAGAATTTTCTATTCATATTTTAAAAGCGCTAGATGTATTTTCTCCAAAAACTTTAGAAGCTTGGTATCGTCTTAATAAAACTCATGAACCTAAATATTTCTACGAGTTAATGAATTCAATCCAATGACAGTATAGGGATATAAGGCATGTGGAGTGCTGTGTGTTGTTGGTGAGAAGTAATTGATTTTAAGCCACATTTACCTATTTGTAAAAAGCCTTACTGCCCGAATTCTCTTGAGTTCGGCTATATTTGTTATAACCCAAGTAATTAATTGTGCGCAGGGGGATTCGATGGGGATTCCATTCAGCAATAGAAGATAATGCTTTATAAGACCATTGGCAAAGTTGATGTTCGTCCGAGCAATTTTAAGTTCGCAAGTTTATCGGCACGATGAGAGTTAAGGTGCGAAATCAGGTGCACGAGTTATATTGACTGAGTAAGGTCTATAGGACTGGGCATGGCAACCATCATTTTGTGTCTTGTTATTAGAAAAAGTATACTTGGCAAGCCTATAGCCTTTTGGGATTTGCGGCAGGTCTGTTGGAACTGGTTGGGGCCTATCCTTGGCTGATTGGATCGGTAATGGTGTTTGTTTCCCAGCAGTTCTCCGCATGGTTTGTCATGCTCGGCCTGAGGTTGGCGTGGAAATCGGGGCATGCCGATATACATATTGATTGATAAACAAGCTCCCCAGATTCATCATAGGAGCTTGTTTTTGCATATTTTTCTTTTTCACCGGCATCACGCTTGGAACAGTATATTTGACTCGAAATATGTCGAATAGTTTTTAATTCACTTATAATACCTACTTGACTAGTTGGAATAATGGGTTTATAGTATGAAAAAAGCTTGAATAACAGAGGCAAGTTTCAAGATAGTTACATCTACAATCTATTAAAATTTCAAATTAATAATTGTATACAATTATACAAATATTTGTTCAGGCATCCCCAAATTGTCGATGAGGAGCAATAGAGGTATGGCGATAAGATCCCGAAGGTTGTCAAAGGATAATACCTACTATGCATTAAAACAAAAAATTATTGATAGCGAGTTGGAGCCGAATCAAGCGGTAAATGAAGAAAATTTGGCGGCGCTGCTCGGGGTAAGCCGCACTCCTCTAAGAGAGGCCATTCAGAGATTGGAGAACGAGGATTTTCTCGTTCGTCAGCCCAATGGAAGGTTGCGGGTGGCCTCGATAACGATCAAAGAGGTTGAAGAGGTATTTCTGATCCGCAGCATGCTCGAAGGCTACATTGCAAGAAGTGCGGCTAAGAACGCTACGGACAAAGACATTCAAAATTTAACGACGATGATGGAACGAATCAAACATTCCTTTCAACTGGGCGAGAAACAGGATTTCGTATCCTATGGCTTTGAATTCCATGATTATTTATATGAAATAAGCGAGCTTAAAACGTTCGAGAAAGTTCTGAATCAATTAAGAGGCCATTCGCTTCGCTACTGTCGCTATGTCTCCCTGCATGGGGATTGGAACACGCAAGCGGATGAAGAGCATAATTATATTTTGCAAATGATAGCGGACAAGAATGAAGACGGTGCGGAACAAGCCATGCGAAATCATATTTTAAGCAGTTTATCTACAGCGCTTGAGCATATCAAAGGGATTGACCGTATCGATCCTTAACGAAAGGGGAGTACCTCACCTATGAATCCACTGAATGAGGTAGATCAAGCTTTAGCTAGTCAATTGATAGAGGTTCGTAGAAACCTGCATCGAGAACCGGAGCTGGCCTATGAAGAGTTTAAAACTACAGGGAAACTGCGGGAATGGCTGACAAATGCCAATATACATATTCTTGACCTCCCTTTGGAAACCGGGCTGATCGCAGAGATCGGACAAGGCAGTGGGCCTATTGTGGCTATTCGCTGTGATATAGATGCGCTTCCGATAGAAGAACAGACGGAATTGCCCTTTGCATCGGAGATTCCAGGGAAAATGCATGCATGCGGTCATGACTTTCACACCGCTACCATTTTGGGTGCAGCCTTGTTGTTAAAAGAACGTGAAAGCGAATTGACGGGAAGAGTTAGAGTATTGTTCCAGCCTGCGGAAGAAACGGGACACGGGGCGGAAAGTGTTTTGGCATCAGGAGGTTTAAACGATGTTGCTGCCATATTCGGTTTGCATAATTCACCGGATCTGCCTACGGGAGCTTTCGGAACGAGAACGGGGGCTTTAACGGCAGGTGTTGACCGTTTTGAAATTACTGTAAAAGGCGTTGGCGCTCATGCCGCCACTCCGGAAAAAGGGGTGGATGCCATTGTGACCGCGGCTCAAATCATTACAATGCTGCAAACCATCGTAAGCCGCCAAAATAATACGATCGAGCCGGTTGTGTTAAGTGTTACCAGAATTAACGGGGGTTTCACTTGGAATGTATTGCCGGAAAAAGTCGAATTGGAAGGTACGGTTCGAACTTACAATGAAGAAATTCGCCTTCAAATTCCGATGCAAATGACGCGAATCATCGAAGGGATTGCCGCAGGAGCCGGGGCTGAGGCTCAGTTGCATTGGTATCCGGGTCCGCCAGCAACTATAAATCACGGGGAATGGGCTGATTTTGCCAAAGAGGTCGCCGTTGAAGCCGGATATGATGTGCATGATATCCCGCTCCAAATGGGCGGAGAGGATTTCTCATTCTATTTACAGCAGATCCCGGGGGCGTTTGTAAATATCGGAACCGGACCGGCCTATGCTTTGCATCACCCTCGTTTCGACGTGGATGAGGCAGCTATACTACCTACCGCTAAATATTTCGCTACCTTGGCAGAACAAGCGCTTGCGAAGCTGCAAGAGAAAGCTTAATCCTAAATCCACGATATGATTGAGGGGAATGAACATGATCGAATTAAAGAATGTTTACAAAACGTTCACTCGAAAAGGGGTCCATATTGATGCTCTAAAGGGGATCAATTTAAAGGTTGAAAAAGGCGATATATTCGGGGTTATCGGCTATAGCGGTGCGGGGAAAAGCACATTGATTCGTTTAGTCAATTACTTGGAGAGACCTACGGAAGGACAGGTCTTTGTAGATGGTCGGGATTTAGGAACCTATAACGATAAAGAGCTGCGAGCGGCCAAGAAAAATATAGGCATGATTTTTCAACATTTTAACCTGTTGGAATCCAAAAAAGTATTCGATAATGTTGCGATCCCTCTCGTTCTTCTAAAAAAGAATAAACAAGAAATCCGCGAGCGGGTACTGGAACTGCTGGAGTTTGTTGGATTAAGCGATAAAGCCGGAAGTTACCCCAGCGAATTATCGGGCGGACAGAAGCAGCGGGTCGGAATCGCCAGAGCGCTTGCCTCGAATCCATCTATCCTCCTCTGTGACGAAGCGACTTCAGCCTTGGATCCACAGACAACGCAATCGATTTTACAACTTTTGAAGAGAATCAACGCGGAATATAACATTACCGTGATGATCATTACGCATGAAATGTCCGTCATTCAAGAGATTTGTAACAAGGTGGCTGTGATGGAAGAAGGACGGATCATAGAACAAGGAAGCGTCCTGGATGTATTCGGTCACCCCAAACATGAGACCACGCAAAATTTTGTGAAGACGGTTATTCAAAATAGCATGACGTCCAGCGTTCAAAAATCAATAAAAACAGAACGTGGCAGTCTGCTTTATAAACTCAATTTTGTGGGGGAAAGTGCATCGGAGCCCATTCTGTATGAGCTGATTCGTTCCTTTGAAATAAAAGTCAATATTTTATTCGCGAATATGACAGAGATTCAAGATACGACACTGGGGACAGCCATCATTCAAATTCATGGCGATCAGGCTCAGGTTGACAATGCCTTGCGTTACTTGAAAAACCATGGAGTCAGTGTAGAGGAGGTAGAGTCAGATGTTTTCGACCACAATAACAAGTGACCAATTTCTGAAGGCAATCATAGAAACCATTCAAATGGTAGGGGTATCCCTTTTTGTTGGTTCCCTTCTAGGAATCCCTTTAGGAATATTACTTGTAATCACTCGTTCAGGTGGGGTTCTGGAGAACAGAGCACTTTACGCCATACTAAATCCGATTATTAACATCGTTCGCTCTCTGCCCTTTATTATTTTGCTGGTTGCGATTATTCCGTTTACAAGGTTAATTGTTCAAACTTCGATCGGGACAAGCGCAGCAATCGTACCGCTGATTATCTATATCGCTCCCTATATAGCTCGTTTGGTAGAGAACTCCCTGCTGGAAGTGAACCCGGGAATTCTTGAAGCCGCTGAAGCGATGGGGGCAACTCCATTACAAGTCATATGGTACTTTTTGTTGCCGGAAGCGGTGGGATCCTTAATCCTGTCCTTGACCACTGCAACGATCGGGTTGATCGGTGCAACCGCAATGGCCGGAACCGTAGGCGGCGGGGGAGTTGGAGACTTGGCTATAGTTTATGGATACCAACGCTTTGACACCGTAGTCGTGGTGGCCACCGTGATTATTCTCATCATTTTGGTACAAGGCATTCAATCTTTAGGCAACATGCTGGCGAGAAAAATTCGCCGTTATTAGATTAGATATTGCAGAAACAAGGAGGATCGACAGATGAGTGAATGGAGCAAGCAAGATCGGTTCAATGCCATATTATCCGGAGAAAGGGCGGATCGTCATATTGTCAGCGGATGGCGTCATTTTATCGACAAGGAACAAAATGCGGAAGATTTGTCAGCTACGACGATTTCTTTTACCAAGAAATATGACTGGGATTGGGTCAAAATTAATCCAAGAGCTACCTACTTGGCTGAAGCCTGGGGAAATCAGTATGACTTTACGGATTATCAAACCGTATTTCCCAGACAGAAAACGACTGCAATTCCAGTAGCCGACAATCTGTGGGATCTTGAAGTGAAAAAGGCTACCCAGACAGGATCTTTACTGGAGCATTTGGAGGCCGTCAGAAAAATCCGTCAAGGGTTACCGGACACGCCGCTAATCCAAACGGTATTTTCGCCTTTAACGGTGTTGCTGTTTATCGTAGGGCGTTCAGCTTATGTAACGAAAACCGTGTTTGGCATTGAGCATCCCGTTACTTTGGAATCGTTGTTTAAAGAGCATAGAGCGGCAGCACACCATGCGTTGCATGTGATTTCATTAACCTTAGCCGATTATGTGCAAGAGTTGCAGCGAGCGGGTTCGGATGGTTTGTTCTATGCGGTGACCGGTACGGCACATCCGGGATTATTTGATGAAGCGATGTTTGATGAGCTGTCAAGACCCTATGATTCTATTGTTTTGGAGGCTGCTAGCTATGGCAAAAACATCCTGCACACCTGTGGAGCCTATGCACAACCTGAGAAATTTAATGATTACCGCATTGACGGGATCAGCTGGGATACTATAGCCGAAGGAAATCCGGGTTTGGAAGCAAATCTCAAAGCTACTAAAGTAGGCGGGATTGATCATGGCTTGTTTGCCGTAAACGACATTGAACAAATTCGCAAGCAAGCTAAAGAAGCTTTGACCTTAATGAAAGACCAACCATTTATTCTCTCGCCAAATTGCGCTATCCCGTTGAGTGTAACCGATGAGGCGTTGGAACAATTAAAGAGATCCATATTTGAATAGGAGATGAGAGTATGAAAAAGAAGTTCATGTTAGTGGTGTTGATAGGGGTTTTGGCGGTATTGACGGCTTGTGGCAATAAGCAAGCCGATAATGCTGGAGACAAGAAAATAATCACGGTAGGATTTGGTGTCGGTACCTATGAGGAACAATTCCGTCAATCGATTCTGCCGATTCTCGAGAAACAAGGCTATACCGTTGATATTAAAACCTTCTCGCAAAACATGCAGGTCAATCCGGCGATGAAGGAAGGCTCCATTGACGCCAGTATATTCCAAAGCACGGCCTATATGGAAGCCATTAATGAAGAAATTAATGCAGATATGACAGGAATCGCTTATGTGCCAGGTGCCCCGCAAGGTCTTTATTCCGTAAAGCATACTACTCTTGACGATGTCAAAGACGGTACGACGGTGGCTGTTCCCAACGATCCGGTGAACCAGGAGCGTGCACTTCGTATTCTGGAAGAATTGGGCTGGATCAAAATCAAAGAAGGAGCAGGTGTAGCGGATTTCAACATTAACAGTATGGAACCGGATAAGTATAACATCGATATTAAAATTTTGGACCCGGCACAAATTCTCGTATCCCTTCAGGATGTTGATTATGGTGTCGTAAACGGTAATTACATTGCGAATTCACCGGACAGAAAAATTACGGACGCGTTGAAGATTGAAAATACGCCAATGCAGCACAGAATCATTGTATCGGTTAACAAAAAGGATGAAAATTCCCAGTGGGCCAAAGACTTGAAGGCTGCGTACGAATCCAAAGAGTTTGAAGAATACATCCTTGGTCTAGAGAAGTATGACGGTTTCATTCTGCCGGAAGCATGGGAGAACAACTAATAAGGAAGTGAACGCAAGTGACACAGAAAAAGATTCATTTTATTGGCGGAGGACAGATGGCGGAAGCGATCATCCGCGCGAGTATTGCCAATAGTACGCTGTCCCCGGACCAAATAAGCGTTTCGGATATTAACGAAGCACGTCTTCAGCTGTTGAAGGCAAAGTACAGTGTAAATACGGAAAGTTCGCAAGTGCAAGGTCTTTCTGCGGCAGAATTGATCGTGGTTGCAGTTCGTCCGCAGGATGATTTGAATGCACTCGGACAAATCGTACAACAATTCGCTTCACCTACTGCCGCAGTCGTATCGATTGTGGCGGGTGTAACGATTGAGAAGTTAGGCGGTTATTTTGGAGCGGAGCGCCCGATAATCCGGGTCATTCCCAATACATTGACCGATACGGGTTACGGATATAGCGGTGTAGCCTTAAATGCCTACGCCACTCGTGATCAAGTAGAGGATTTCTTGCTCGGCTTCGGCAAAGTACAATATCTGGAGGAGTCGTACATCGATATCTTCACCGGCTTCGGTGTGGCCGGACCTAACTATATCTATTATTTCATTGAATCATTCGTGGATGCCGGTGTCCTTGCCGGACTGCCGCGGGATCAGGCATGGAAGGTAGCGCTGGAGAATATGATGGGGGCGGTTATGATGCTGCAGCAGACCGGCCTGCACCCAAGACAGCTGCTTGATATTAACAATTCACCCGGCGGTGTCGGTATGCATGGGTTATACGAACTGAACAACAGCGACTTCGCGGCCGGATTGCAGAGAAGCGTATTGGCAGCCGTAAAGCGGACCACTGAGCTGGGAGTGAAGGAATAATGACAACCCTGAAATGGGATCATTTAGTACACTATGTCAATGATCTGGATAAACCGGTTGAAATCTTCGGAGATCATGGTTTGATTGCTTTTAAGGGGGGGGCTCATAAGGATTGGGGAACCTATAATGCTTTGAGTTACTTTGGGCTAACCTATATCGAGTTTCTCGGCATTGAGAATCTGGAGTTAGCGAAGGCAACTAAGCACAATGTCGTTGTAAGGGATGCGGTTAAAGTTCTTCCGGAGCATGAAGTCTTGAGCAGGGTTGTGATCCGGAGTGATGATATTGAAGAAACGGCTGCTTCCTTGAAGTCTGCAGGATTATTATTATCCCCTATTATCGATGGCCGGCGTCTGGATAACGAGGGCAGATTAATAGAGTGGCGGATGATGACCATAGATGGGGACTTTCAAGGACTGGTCTATCCGTTTATCATTCAATGGAGCGGAAATGATGAAGAGAGACTGGAACAGTTAACGGCATCCGGAGTCATTCAATCCCATCCTGCGGGTCATGCCGAAATTAAGAGGGCGGTATTCCGCGTCTCCGATCCCGCAGCTGCTGCTGAACATTGGGGAAAGTGTTTTGGACTGCCAATTGTACAGTCAGAAGCTAATAACAACTTCACCCTTCAGATTGGAGATAAGACTTTTGATTTCGTGCAAGGGGATGAGAATCAATTCAAACAGGTCATTGTTGAAACGGATTCCACCGGATTAAAAGGAAAGAGTATTCAAATTGGTGCAGGCGAATATGTTTTCCTTGAAAAGGCAACCCCTTAAAGTGATATCCTAGGTCTGATTATAGGCTTGTTATCGTCTAAAGCGATAACAAGCCTATTTTCATTTTCTCCCATGTAGCGAAAATTTAGTGTATTCTGGGATTAGGAGAACCGGAGAGAAACTTTGGAAAAAGGTGGTATTATGAAGAGATTTACGTTAGGTATTGCAGTATTGGCATTTGTGGTGCTAGCAGGTTGTTCACAGAAGGAAAATCATTTAACAGAACAATCTATATCCAATATAGAAGCTTCTGTTGAATCGCCCGAGAAATCAGCAGCAGAGATATTAAACGATCTGGCTGGCCAAGAGTTTTCAATCCAAGCTGATCAGATTAGTGAAGATGATTATGGTTCTATGGAAGCCTTCGGAAAAGCCTTCATAAATCTTTATACCGGTGCTGTTGCAAATCAGGAAAGAGTATCATTTGAGAACTATATCTCTAATGAAAATCTGCTTCTATTCACTAATAAAATGTTGGAGTTGGAGCAACGGCAGGATTTGAAGGGAGCCAATGGCGTGATTTTCGGCTTGAATAATGAGTTTAAGGAAGCAGAGTTCAAGAGGCTGGATAACAATATTTACCACCTGGAATTATCCTTTTTAAACCAGGGGTCCGGAATGAGTTGCAAGCTGTTAGTTCGTTCTGTTAACAGGTCATTACAAATAGTAGATTTGTATTTTGGAAACAAAGACGGTATAGACACGATGGCAACGGGTCATCCGGCGGTAAGAAGACTTGATAATCCTAAATTGTGGGATGACCAGCAATGGGTTGAAGGTGTGATGGAGAAGCTTGGGCAATATGAAACCGAACTGAGTTCTTGAGCATGTTATGTGATAATATAACTGATAAAGTGTAATTAGCGACAATTATGACGAAGGAGTTTTAAATAATGGATCAAGAAATTAAGAAAAATGAGATTCTATCGGCATTTCAATTTAGACATGCGACTAAAGATTTCGATCCTGATAAGAAAATAAGTAATGCTGATTTTGAGTACATATTAGAGACGGGCCGTTTGTCTCCAAGCTCGTATGGCTTCGAACCTTGGAAGTTTGTTATTGTGCAAAATAAGGACCTACGATCCAAGCTTGCGGAGCACGCAACGGGAGCGAGAAAGCAGTTACTGTCAGCCAGTCATTTTATGATTATTTTGGCGAGATTACCGAAAGATATGGTTGCTGGCTCTGATTATATTAAGCGAATGTTGGAGCATGTCCAGAAGCTGTCACCCGAAACTTTACAGGCGAAGCGGAACAACTATGATCATTTTTTGAAAACAAGTTTTGCAATCGAGGATGATCCAAGAGTTATGTTCGAATGGGCTTGCCGTCAAACTTATATTGCATTAGGCAACATGATGACTGCTGCCGCTTTGATTGGTATAGATTCTTGCCCGATGGAAGGATTTAATAGAGCGAAGATCAATGAACTGTTAATTGCGGAAGGGATTATGGATCCTGAACATTTCGGTATTTCCGTTATGGCTGCTTTTGGCTATCGATTGCATGACCCATCCGGGAAGACGCGTCGATGCGCGCAAGAAGTCGTTGAGTGGTTAGAATAGAAGAATTGTTTGAATTGAAGAAGAGATAGGGAGGGCTGCACTAGCTGCGGTGCCTCTCTATTTCCTTTTTGGGGTCTATTTTTGTTACAATGCTGTCAGGGTATGGTTCTATTTAAGATGAACTATTGAAATGGATCTTAGGGCACGTACATAAAATGTTCCTGCGATCGCTGGAGTTTTACTTAAAGGAGATTATCATATGTTCAAAATATTTATCGTCGAAGACGATCATCAGCTTGCCATGCTGTTACAGGAATATCTGCAAAGGTTCGGCTATAGTACGCAAACCGTACAAGATTTTGACCAAGTGAAGCAGGAGTTCGAAGCGGCAGCCCCGCATCTGGTATTGCTTGATGTGAATTTGCCGAAATACGACGGGTATTACTGGTGCCGGCAGATTCGGAATCTTTCCACGTGTCCCATCCTGTTTATCTCGGCCCGCGAAGGGAAGATGGACCAGGTCATGGCGCTGGAAAACGGCGGGGATGATTATATAACGAAACCGTTTGATTATGATATCGTGATCGCGAAAATCATGAGCCATTTGCGCAGGGCATATGGGACTTATGCCGGAGGAGGCGGAGAACGGGGCGTAAGTTTCGACGGGTTAAGGTTGGATAAAGACCGCCTCAATTTATGCTTGAACGATGAAAAGGTGGAGCTCAGCCTGACGGAAGTAAAAATGCTGGAGGAACTGATGCAGCGGGGAGAACAAATCGTCAGCCGCGACCGGCTGCTGGAGAAAATATGGGATGACCAGACTTTTGTCGACGACAATACGCTGAATGTGTATGTGACCCGAGTGCGCAAAAAGCTGTCCGCTTTGGGGATCGAAGATGCGCTTCAGACCGTGCGCGGACAAGGCTACCGGCTCGTCTCCCGATGGGAGGAGAAACAATGAAGCTGTTTCTGAAAGATCAGCGGCCGCTATTAACGGTCTATCTCCTTCAGCTCCTGACCGTTTCCGGGGTATATTGGCTTGACGGTTACCGCAACATGGCCATGGTGCTTTATGCCGCTCTGCTAAGCGGATGCCTGCTGGCGGTGTATCTCGTTTTCCGCTACATGACGAACCGGTCGTTTTACCGCTGTCTGGAACGGGGTGAAGGGTTGGACGCCTTTAAAGAGGTATCGCCTCAAACCCCGTTGTCCGAGTCGTTACACCAGTTCTTAAAAAAACAATACCGCCATTACGTATCTGAATTGAACCGCCAGCAACACAAAATCAATCACCATCTTCAGTTCATCACCCAATGGGTCCATCAAATGAAGACCCCGGTTTCCGTCATTCATCTTATGGTCCAGGATAGCGACGATTCTCGCTCAACGGCTATAGGCGATGAGGTGGATCGGCTCCGCAAAGGCTTGGATCTGGTGCTGTATACCGCCAGGCTGGATTCGTTCTCGCATGATTTCGTTGTGGAGAAACTGGATATGGAGTGTCTTGTACGCGCGGCCGTGTCGGCGCAGAAGCGACTGTTTATCCGCAGCAAAGTGTTTCCGCAACTGGATTTTGCTCCGGAGCCGTTAATCATTGCTACCGATGAGAAATGGCTGACTTTCGTGCTTACACAAATCCTGACGAATGCGGTCAGATATACCGCAAAAGAACCGGGGACCATTACGATCCGCGGCTTCCGGCGGGAAGAAAAGGCGGTTCTGGAAATCCAGGATGAAGGAGTAGGCATACCGGACAGCGATTTGCCGCGCGTATTTGATGCCTATTTTACCGGAGAAAACGGAAGAAACTTTAGAGAATCCACGGGGATGGGGCTGTATCTTGTTAAACAGATTTGCGATCAGCTCGGCCACTTGGTGGAACTGGAATCCGTCGTCCGCCAAGGTACGCTGGTCCGGTTTGTCTTCCATTCGGAACAGAGCCACCTTACAAAGGAGTAAGGTGATTGTAAGATTGATCCATGGTTAGCCTGGTTTAGTCGCCCTATAATGAAAACATCACCGAGAAGGAGGTGCACCCATGGCTGTTTTGGAGGTCCGGGAGTTATCCAAAATTTATGAAGGAACGATATCGACGAGGGCGCTGGATAATGTGAGCTTCGCCCTGAAGCAGGGGGAATTCGTCGGGATTATGGGCCCGTCGGGAAGCGGGAAAACGACATTGTTGAACGTGATCGCGACAATCGATGAGCCTACATCGGGTCTTGTAAAGATTGGGGAACACAATCCGCATGAGTTGGACAAAGAAGAAATGGCGCTGTTTCGGAGACGGGAGCTGGGCTTCATTTTTCAGCATTTTAACTTGCTCGATACATTGACGGTAGAAGAAAATATCGTCCTTCCTTTAACCCTGGACGGTGCACCCGTTGCGGATATGAAGAAGAGTTGTCTAGAGCTGGTGCGCAGACTGGATATTGAATCCGTCATGAAGAAATACCCGCAGGAAATTTCAGGGGGACAGATGCAGCGGACGGCGATCGCCAGGGCCATGATTCATCAACCTTCGCTGGTGCTGGCGGATGAACCGACCGGGAATCTCGATTCCAAAGCTTCCAAAGATGTCATGGAGGCTTTCGACATGATGAACCGCGAAGAGCGAACCACCATTCTGATGGTCACGCATGATGCCTTCGCCGCGAGCTTTTGCCATCGCGTGCTATTTATCAAGGACGGCAGGCTGTATAACGAGATTTATCGCGGGGAGAACCGGCAGACTTTTTTTCAAAAAATCATCGATATGATGTCGCTGCTGGGAGGAGAGACCGATCACCTTTCGTCAATTCGCCTTTAGCCATGTGTTGCGCAACAAACGTACCTATGCCGCTTATTTCCTGAGCAGCGCCTTTTCGGTCATGGTTTTCTTCGTTTGCGCCCTGTTCCTGTTTCATCCGGACTTGAAAGCCCAGGTGGCGTGGAATTCGGCATTGCTGGTGCTCGCGGAAGCGGAAGTGATTATGTTTCTGTTTTGTTTTTTGTTCGTGCTTTATTCCGTCGGCTCGTTTCTTCGTTCCCGCAAGCGGGAGTTCGGCATTCTGCTGATGCACGGGATGACGGTGAAGCAGCTGCGCAAAATGGTGTTCATGGAAAATATGCTGGTCGCGGCGGGATCGCTCGGAACCGGCATACTTGCCGGATTACTAACCGCCAAGCTGTTCCTGCTGGCCGGGTCCAATTTGCTCGGTATCGATCCGCTCTCTTTTCACGTTTCACCCTATAGCCTGCTGCTGACGATCCTGTCTTTCCTGTTGCTCTTTCTCGTCATCTCGCTCTGTACGACGATGCTGCTCGGCTCCACCCGGCTGATCGATTTGTTCCAATCGGGAATCAAGCGGGATGTCAAACCGAAATTTTCGAAGGCGTTGGCCCTGCTTGCGGGCGTCTTGCTTCTGGCCAGTTATGCGCTGGCTGTGACGGCGACGGCCTCCACCGTGAAGGTTCGGATGCTGCCGGTTACCGCGATGACGATCGTGGGGACGTATCTGTTTTTCACCCAGGCCAGTGTAGCTTTGCTCGGATTCATGAAAAAAAATCTGACCCGGTATTGGAAGAAAAGCAATCTGGTACTGGTATCCAACCTATCTTACCGGATGAAGGATAATGCGAGAATGTTCTTTCTCGTTACGATAATAACGACGATCACGTTTTGCGCCGTAGGGGTATTTGCGTCCATTAACCGGTTGTCCGGTGACTTTGCCATGGATCATCCCGCTCAAATCGGCTATGTATCCAAGGAAGACGAAAGCCTGGAGAAGAGTCATCTGGAGATGATTTCGGAGGAATTGGCGGCACGGGGAGCTTCATATCGTACGGAAAAAATAGATTTGGTCTATGTCCGTGTATTGTCGTCTTCGCTTGCTTCCGGGCCGGATGTGCTGCCGGTAATTTCTTTTTCCGATTACGGGCGTGCCTTATCGGCTGCGGGGTATTCTCTTCACGAACAGTCTCCGGCAGAGGATGGGGCTTTCGTGCTGATGAGCTCGCATCGGGAAAAATTGCTTCTTCAGGAAAGGAAACCGGCGAGTTATCGATTGGGGGAAGACGGCCTCCTGCTGCATGAAATCGGGATAACCGAGCGGGTGTCCATTGCCGACCATCTGACGCCGGAACTCGGGAATCAGCGGGAGGGAGTCTTCTCCGGGCTCGTAGTGAACGATGCTGTGAAAGAACGGCTGCGGCTTGATGATTCCTCCAGAGTGGAACGGTACACTGCTTATTACACTGAAAGCATGGAATCGACCGTGGGGATCGCATCCCATTTGACGGAGAACGGAAAAATGGACTATGAACGGGGCAAGCCGTATGCCATGACGGTCAGCGGAACCTTGTTCGAGGTCCAGCGGACAACGTTTGGAGCGTTGCTATTTTTTGCCCTGTTGGTCGGCACCGTATTCTTCATTGCCGCAGGGAGCTTTCTCTATTTCCGATTGTATAGCGATCTGGACTATGATCGCAGGCAATACCTGGCCCTAACCAAGATCGGCATGACGCAAAAGGAGATGGAAAAGATGGTGTCCCGCCAATTGGGCCTGCTGTTTTTTCTGCCGGTCGGCGTAGCCATGGTGCACAGCTTGTTTGCTTTTATCGCGCTGCAACGGTATGTGTATATTTCGATCGCTTGGGAAGCCGCGGCAATTCTGGCTAGCTTTTGTCTCGTGCAGGTCATCTATTTTTGGTTTATCCGCGCCCGCTATTTGCGCAATTTACAAAAGGTACATCACTAAATGGAATCATTAACATGCTGGAGGTTATCCGTGGAAAATTGGATTACGAATATAATGGAGCAGTTCGGTTATGCCGGAATTTTACTTCTGATTGCACTTGAAAATGTATTTCCTCCGATCCCGTCGGAAGTGATCCTGACTTTCGGCGGATTTATGACCACCTATTCCAGTTTGACGGTGACGGGAGTTGTCATCGCAGCTACGGTCGGCTCTGTACTCGGTGCGGTGATCTTGTACGGTGCCGGGTATTTGATCAACGTGGACCGACTGGAGGGTTGGATCGACAAATACGGCCGCTTTCTGCGCCTCAAAAAAGAGGACATCCGCCGGGCGGACGCCTGGTTTGACAAGTACGGCTATTGGACGGTGCTATTTTGCCGGATGATCCCGCTTATTCGCAGTTTAATTTCAATACCGGCGGGCATCTCGAAAATGAAATTCGGTTTGTTCCTGCTGTATACAACGATCGGTACCCTGATCTGGAATATCGTGCTCGTCTCCGTAGGTGCCGCGGTAGGCGGATCGTGGGAGAAAATCGTCGAGTTTATGGATGTATATTCCAATATCGCCTATGCGGCTATCGCTGTCTGCGGTCTTGGGGGAATCTATCTGTTTTTGCGGAAAAGAAAAAGAACATAGGTCGAAGCCGGACCTCTTATCGCTATATTGCAGGAAAATTTGATGGGCATTATTTGTCCAAGGGACACGTCTGAAGTGATTCAAGTTTGAAGTGATTCAAGTGGAAGATGGGGAGATCAAGTCATGGACATCATTGCCGTTATTAAAGCGATTATTCTTGGTTTTGTGGAAGGAATGACCGAATTTGCTCCGGTTTCTTCGACCGGGCACATGATTATTGTGGACGATATGTGGTTGAAGACGGAGCAATTGTTCGCTTCGAGATATGTGGCCAATACGTTTAAAGTTGTCGTTCAATTGGGCTCCATCCTGGCCGTGTTGGTCGTATTCAAAGACCGTTTCATCGATTTGCTGGGCTTGTCCCGGTTGAGAAGAAACAAGCGGCAAGACGGGGGCGCAGGTTTGGGTGAAAGATTGGAAGGTGCCGGTCGCGAAGGAAATGATAGCGTTGGTGTCAACGCCCATAGAGGTCCCCGCCTAAAACTGGCACAGGTGATCGTCGGATTGATTCCGGCCGGGATTCTGGGCGTTCTGCTGGAGGATATGATCGATGAATATTTGTTCTCCACGGCTACCGTCCTGGTCGGTCTTGTAGCAGGAGCGCTGCTGATGATCGCGGCGGATCGTTTCGGTCCCAAGCGGCCGAAGATAGAAACCGTAGATCAAATTACTTACAAACAAGCATTTGCTGTCGGTTTGTTCCAGTGCTTCTCGATTTGGCCGGGCTTCTCCCGGTCCGGGTCAACGATTTCCGGCGGGGTACTGCTCGGGTTGAGCCACCGGGCCGCAGCGGATTTTACGTTCATTATGGCCGTTCCGATCATGGCCGGTGCCAGCTTGCTGTCGCTGCTTAAAAACTGGCAGTACTTCACGATGGACGCGCTGCCTTTCTTCATTGCAGGCTTTATAAGCGCTTTTGTGTTTGCTCTTCTGTCGATCCGCTTCTTTCTGAAGCTGATCAACCGGATCAAGCTGGTGCCGTTCGCGGTATATCGGATACTGCTGGCGGCGGTGATCGGGGTGTTGTATTTCTGGTGAGACTCGTTTCGTTTCGTTGCGGCTTGATTGCTGCGGATTGTGCCGATAAACCCTAATTTAACTGGAAAACCTCCAGCTAATTTTCAGCCAGTAAGCTCTCTTCGCAAATTAACTGGAAAACCTACAGTTAATTTGGCCATAAACGGCCAGTTGCGAGGAAAAGCGGCTGAATAGAAGGAGGTTTTCCAGTTATTTTTTATGGATGGCCAAAAACGGAGAAATTAACTGGACAATATCCAGCTAATTTCCGCACGAGCAATTCAGCACCGGCTTTCTGGCGGCGCCGGTTTCGTCGAGGCGGGTAACCGGTGTAGTGTAGGGGGCGTTGTTCAGACGATCCGGGTTGTTTTTGGCTTCTTCCGCTATGAAGATCATCGTGTCGATAAATCCGTCGATCGTTTCCTTGCTTTCGGTTTCCGTCGGCTCGATCATCATGCATTCAGCTACATTAAGCGGAAAATAGATGGTTGGCGGATGGTAGCCGAAATCCAGCAGCCTTTTGGCGACGTCCAAGGTGCGAATCCCGTATTGTCCAAGCTCGCTTCCCGACATGACGAATTCATGTTTGCATAAATCCGGGTATGGCATTTGGTAGAACGGAGCAAGCCGATGCATCATATAGTTGGCGTTCAGCACGGCGTTCTCGGAAACTTGCCGGAGTCCTTCGGGTCCAAGGCTGCGGATATAGGCGTAAGCACGGACAAGGATCCCGAAATTGCCGTAAAATGCTTTGACCTTGCCGATTGAGCCCGCGGCGGTTTGATGGGGTGCCGTGCTGCGGGATACGGAGTAACTTCCGTCTTCGTTTTGAACTATCCGCGGCTCGGGGAGATACGGTGCCAGCCATTTCTTCACACCGACCGGACCGGCGCCGGGCCCCCCGCCGCCGTGCGGCGTGCTCATCGTTTTGTGCAGATTGAGATGAACCACGTCGAAGCCCATGTCCCCGGGGCGGGTAATCCCGAGAATCGCATTGGAATTGGCTCCGTCATAATACAGTAAGCCCCCGGCATTGTGCACAATTTCCGAAATCTCCGTAATTTGCTCCTCAAATAATCCCAGCGTATTCGGATTGGTCAGCATGAGCGCCGCCGTATCGTTGCCGACAACTCCCCGCAGTGCTTCCAAATCGACCAAGCCGCGCGGCGTGGAGGGGATGGTTACGGTCCGGAATCCGGCAACCGAAGCGCTGGCCGGATTCGTACCGTGCGAAGAATCCGGCACGATGACTTTCGTGCGGTGCTCCCCGCGGGCCTCATGATAGGCGCGGATCATCATCAGCCCGGCCCACTCCCCGTGAGCGCCCGCGGCCGGCTGCAGACTCACTTCATCCATGCCGGTAATTCCGGCCAGATTCTGCTGCAGCTTAAACATGAGTTCCAACGCCCCTTGGATGCTTTCTTCAGGCTGATACGGATGAATATTCGCAAACCCGGCATAACGGGCAACATCCTCATTGATTTTGGGATTGTATTTCATCGTACAGGAGCCCAGCGGGTAAAAACCGTTGTCCACCCCGAAATTGCGGCGAGACAACGCCGTATAATGCCGGATTACGTCTACCTCGTATACTTCCGGCAAGGCGGGGGCTTCACTGCGCCGCAGTACTGCTGGAATCAACGTTTCCAACGGAACAGCAGGAATGTCGCATTCCGGTAAAGAATAAGCGATCCGTCCGGGCTTGCTGAGTTCAAAAATCAGCGGCTGATTCTTCTCCGTTATGTCCGATACGATAATCTCCCGGGATTCATTGATGGAATCGGCTACGGGAATCTCGTTGGTTTGGTTCAGATCATTCATTTCGCGCATATCGATTCCTCCATTACGCAGGCAAAATGGTCGATTTCATCTTTGCTCCGTTTTTCGGTGACGGCGATCAGCATATGTCCGGGCAGTTCGGGATAACTCCGGCTCAGGTCGTAACCGCCGATTATCCCGGCATTCAGCAGCTTGCGTTGGAGCTGTTCCATATCCGCGTCTTCCGGCAAGGCAAGCGTAAATTCGTTGAAGAAGGGCCCGTCGAACGGGCTGGTTACGCCCGGAATCGCCGTCAATCGCGACTTGGCGTAATGACTTTTACGCAGATTGAGCTCGGCCATCTCGGCCATTCCTTGTTTGCCCATCGTGGACAAATAAACGGAGGCGGCCAAAGCGAGGAGCGCTTGATTCGAGCAAATGTTGGAGGTCGCTTTCTCGCGACGGATATGCTGTTCGCGTGCCTGCAACGTGAGCACGAAGCCGCGTTTGCCGTGTTTGTCGGTCGTCTGTCCGATAATCCGGCCCGGGATCCGGCGCATGTTGGCCTCCGAAACGGCGAAGAACCCGCAGGTAGGGCCGCCGAAGGAGGGGGAGATGCCAAGCGGCTGCGCATCTCCGACAACGATGTCTGCCCCCAGTTTTCCCGGTGCTTCCAGCATGCCAAGCGATAGCGGATTGGTGCTGACAATCATCAGTCCGCCCCGTCTGTGAGTCAGTTCGGCGACGGATTGTAAATTTTCGATCATCCCGAAGAAATTCGGGGATTGAATCAGGACCGCTGCCGTTTCCTCGGTTAGGGACGCCTCAAGCGCCTTCTGATCAGTTACGCCCCCATCCAGCCCGACTTCGACGACATTCAGATTCAGACCGCGTGCATATGTGGCCAGCACTTCGCGGGCTTCGGGGTGAACGGCGCGGGAAACGACCAGCGTCTTTCGCTTGGTCGCGCCAGCTGCGAGCGAACCCGCTTCCGCAAGGGCGGTAGCGCCGTCATACATACTTGCATTGGCTACGGAAAGTCCCGTCAGCTCACAGATATAGGATTGAAATTCGAAGATAGCTTGCAGTTCTCCTTGGCTGATTTCGGGTTGATAAGGAGTGTATGCCGTATAAAACTCACTGCGGGAAACAACATGCTGCACGACGGAAGGAATATGATGATCGTAAATACCCGCGCCGAGAAAACTGGAGTACCGGTCGCTGTCGGCATTCCGCCGGGCCATCTCGGACATGTGGCGGGTGAGGGAATATTCGTCCAACCGGGATTGAACCGGCAAGTCTCCGTTAAAGCGCACGTTGTCCGGAATATCCCGGAACAGCTCTTCAATCGATGTCGCACCAATGACGGCAAGCATATCGGCGCGATCCTGTTCGGTCAGAGGGAGATAGCGATGCTTCATAATCACGATTCTCCTTTCATGGCTGTATCGTTTTCAGGACGAGTCCGCCGGTAAAAGGGAGTCGGCACGACTTTAGCCTTTACCTTATTTCCGCGAATATCGACTTCAAGAACGGTACCGGGCTGTGCCAAGGAAGCGGGAATGAGAGCAAGGCCTAAGTTCTTTTTTAGTGTAGGGGAGGGGGCGCCTGTCGTGATTATACCGATTGGATTTGGCGATCCTTCGGCATAGACGGGATAGTGGTTGCGGGGAATCCCGCGCTCCATCATTTCCAGACCGACCAGTTTTCGCGAAGAACCGTCTTCTCGCTCCTTGTTCAATGCCTCGCGGCCGAGAAATTCACCTTTATTCCATTTCACGAAATTGCCGAGTCCAGCTTCAAGGGGTGAAATGGAAGGCGATATTTCCTGGCCGTATAGGGAAAGGCATGCTTCGAAGCGCAGCGTATCCCTTGCCCCAAGACCGGCAGGAATCAAACCTTCGGGTTCGCCGGCGGTCATCAGGAGAGTCCAAAGCGCGCCTGCTTCTTCCGCGGCGACATAAAACTCAAATCCGTCCTCCCCGGTATAACCGCTCCTTGATAAAAGCACTTTGATTCCGCCTACCTCCGTGGCCGGGAGGAAGGTAAACGGAGGCATTCCGTGAAGGTCCCCTTGCCACACCTTAGCGAGGATGGTTGCCGCAAGCGGCCCTTGCAAGGCTAAAAGCGCCGTCGTCTCGGATACGTTACGGAGACTGACTCCTTCGGCAGGCAGATGCCGTTCCAGCCACTCCAAATCCGAATTCGTATTGGCGGCATTTACGACGAGTAAGTAGTTTTGCTCGCTCAGCTTGTAAATGAGCAGATCGTCGACAACACCGCCGTCCGGATAGCACATCAGCGTATACTGCGCCTTTCCGGGCACCAGTACCGAAATGTCGTTGGTCGTCATACGCTGGAGATATTTCTCCGCCTCAGGTCCGTCCACCATAAATTCGCCCATATGGGATACATCAAACAAGCCGGCCCGCGTACGCACAGCCTCATGTTCTTTTTGAATTCCGCTGAATTGCACCGGCAGTTCCCAACCGCCGAAATCGATGCAGCGGACGCCCGGATATCGTTCATAGCAGGGGTAAAGCGGTGTTCTGAACAGATCGGTCATATTTCTCCACCTCGTCTTATTTGCTTTTTGCCCAAGAAATAAAACAAACCAAAGAAATCACATGCTTCGCGCACGATGATTCCTTTGGCTCTGTCCTGTCTACCTGAGAGTTACCCTGTATGGAAGCAGGTCTGTTTTGCAGGTAAGCATACAGGTTTCCCCGTGGGTGATCCGCCCGAAAAAAGCGGATTCTCTCCAGAGTCGCGTCCGGCAGAAGTCCTTTTGCCTGAGAGATTCACCGTCCATTCACGGTTTGCTCCTTCGGCGTTACGGTTTGTCTGAACCGTAATCTCTCCCACTGCCATCAACCGCTGTTTACATATCCATTAATAACCAAATTTTACGTACATGTCAATAAACTTGCCACAAAAAAATATTTAAAAATTTTGCAATCGATTACATCGGACAAGTTGAAATGTTTGTGTTAATAATATTGACATTAAAGCCGGATTTGGAATAATCTGTACGTGAATTCAAATGGGCATGTAAGGAAGAGGAGGAAGCAGGGTGTCGAATGAAATCAAGGAAAATTATCGGTACAGCGTAGATCATGAATGGGTACAAGATTTGGGGGACGGTACTGTAAAAATCGGAATATCGGATGTTGCCCAACACCGGCTTGGAGATATCGTGTTTGTGGAAATGCCCGATCCGGGACGGGAGGTGGAGGCCGAGGAAGGAATCGGGACGATCGAGTCGGTCAAAACCGTGGCCGATTTATTTACGCCGGTGAGCGGGACGGTACTGGAAGTTAATACGGAACTTGAGAGTGCTCCTGAAGTGGTCAATGAACAACCGTATGAAGGCGGCTGGATGGTGCGCATCACTTTGGCCGAAGCGCCTGAGGCCGCTTTTTCCAAACTGATGGATGCCAAGGAGTATGCCGAGTTTCTCAAAAAATAAGGAATTAGTCGTAAAAACGGAAAATAACTCGCGTCGGAAGGCTGTGATCATGGCTTGATGCTCATGAAAGCTCCACTGAAGTCGCGAGTCGTTTGTATCCGCCAATAATGGACGAGAACTGTAATCATATAGACTTAAACCCTTACTCTTTATTCATGGGTAAGGGGGGAAGCAGCAAGCTGCGGTACAGCACTTCAAAAATAAAGTCAAACGATTCCAGATGACGTTTCGCATCAAGGGCGTTCTTTCCCCACGCATAGATGCCATGATTCCGCAGAAGAATACCTGGAACCTCGGGTTTCAGCGAGCCGGGAATCAGCTTGGCAATCGAAGGGATGTCGCTATAATTCGGCAACACCGGGATATGAATCACAGCGTCTTCTTCCCAGATGCCTAGGGCCTTGATCAGTTCGATGCCCTTGACCGGCACAGCCCCTTGGTCACCGTAATATTCGCTGAGCAGGGTGTTATAAACGGTATGCACGTGAAATATGGCGCCGCAACCGGTCATTCGATATATTTTGGCGTGAATCACCGTCTCTGCGTTCGGTTTAAGATTCGTTGTTTCGCAGGGCTCGCCGTTGGTATCGACAAACAGGAAGTCCTCGGGCATATTTACGAATTTGTCTTTGCCGCTGGCGGTGATGGCGAAATGAAACCGGTTAGGCGAGAAGCCGCCGACCCGCAAAGACAAATTCCCGCTGGTGCCGGGGAACCAGCCGCGTGCCGCGAAATCGGCTGTTACGGTGCGGAGCTCGCTCAAAGCGGCCTGTTTTTCCTCCAATGAAATGGCTGAAAAGTTCATTTAACGTTCTCCTTCCCAAGGAGCAAAGTCGGTCATGCATAAAGCATTCAAGCACGTCTCTGCGCAGTAACTATAACAGCGACTCTCTCACCGACTCACCCATTTCCCGGGAGCGCTCGGCGCAGCGGTGAACGGCGGCTTTGACGGCTTCGGTAAATCCCTTATCGGCAAGCACTTCGAGCGCCGCCTGAGTCGAGCCGTTAGGGGAAGTGATATCTTTGCGCAATTTGGCCGGATCTTCACCGGTTTCTTTCATCATGGAAGCCGCGCCGAGCGCGGTTTGAACCGTCAGGTCACGCGCCTGCTCCGGCGAAAGTCCGCCTTCGATTCCGGCGGCGATCATAGCCTCCATCATATAATAAATATAGGCCGGACCGCTGCCGGATACGCCGGTCAAAATCTCCTGTTTGTCTTCATCTATGACGGTAACGGAACCGACCGCTTCGAAGATGGACGACACGAGTTGACGCTGCCGGACATCTGCTTCGGGCGAAAAGGAGATCCCGGTGGCACCCAGGCCGATCGAAGAGGAGGTGTTGGGCATCGTTCTGGCAATAGGTTGCTTACGGCCGAGCAACTGCTGAATGGTGCTAACGGATAACCCCGCGATTAACGAAATGACGAGTTGATGTTCGGATAGCAGCGGGCTCAGTTGGCTGATGGCTTCTCCGGCATCTTTCGGTTTCATTGCAAGAACGATGATGGAGGCATTTCGCAGTAGCTCATTTTTTTCGGCCTGATCCTGGCCGGTCACAACGCCGTAACGGTTCGATAAATAGGCTAGATGTTCCCGGTTGCTGCGATTAATCATGGAAATCTGCTCCGGTTTTAGGACAGAACGGTGAATCAAGCCTCGTACGATAGCTTCTGCCATAGAACCCGCCCCATAAAAAGTGATTTTCTCCCCGCCAAATGTTTGAGAAAGACTCATATCCATTACCTCCCTGTCACGGCCGGACCTGGCCGGTTCCTTGAATGATGTATTTCGTTGAGGTCAATGCAGGCAAACCCATAGGCCCGCGCGCATGCAGCTTTTGGGTACTGATCCCGATTTCCGCCCCGAATCCGAATTCGAAACCGTCGGTAAATCGGGTCGAAGCGTTATGATAAATGGCCGCGGCATCCACTTCTTGCAAAAAGCGCTCCGCGTGCTCTTTATTTTCAGTGACGATGCATTCGGAATGCTTCGTTCCAAACCGAGCGATATGTGCCAAAGCTTCTTCCAGACCGGAAACGATTTTAATGTTAAGAATATAGTCATTGTATTCCGTGGCAAAATCTTGCTCCGTGACTTCCTTTGCCGAAGTGAGAAGCTTCCTTGTTTCCGAACATCCCCGAAGCTCTACGTCGGCTTCAAGCATCGCCTCGGCGATCGGCAGCAAATGCTTAGCCGCAAACTGTTCGTGGACGAGCAGCGTTTCCATGGCATTGCAGACGGAAGGGCGCTGCACTTTTGCGTTGATCGCGATATCGAGCGCCATCTGCGGGTTGGCCGATGCATCGAGGTAAGTGTGACAGATTCCCGCCCCCGTTTCGATGACAGGCACCGTGGCATTTTGGACGACGTTTTGAATCAGCGCACTGCCGCCGCGAGGAATCACAACATCGAGCAGACCGTTGGCGCGCAGCATGACATCCACGGATTCGCGGCGCGTATCTTCGATCAATTGCACCGCTTCCACGGGCACCTCGGTCGTTTTTAATGCCTGGTGAATGATTTCAACTATTTTACGATTGGAAGAAATGGCCGAGGAACCGCCGCGCAATACAACGGGATTGCCGGTTTTGAGGCAAAGGCCGATGGCATCTACGGTAACGTTCGGGCGGGCTTCATAAATGATGCCGATGACCCCGAGCGGAACGCGTTTTTTTTGGATATGCAAACCGTTGGGGCGCTCGATGGTCTCCAGGATTTCGCCGACCGGATCGGTCAACTCAACGATTTGCCGCAGACCTTCGGCAATTCCGGCAATCCGAGGTTGGTCCAGTTTCAGTCGGTCCAGCAGGGAATCCGAGGTGCCGTTGTTGCGGCCGCGTTCCAAATCCTCTACGTTGGCAGCGATAATGGTGTCGGCGTTGGCAAGTAACGCACCGGATGCGGCGAGCAGCGCGTCATTTTTTTGCTTTGTCGTAAGCCGGTTCAATACGGGGGCCGTTGCGCGGGCCAGCTTTGCTTTTTCAATCACTTCACTCATCGTAATTACCTCCATCATTCATTTTATTTTGTGACTGCTTCGGTTATAGCGAATACAAAAAAATTGGCTTTGAATTTAAGATTTTAACGAAATCCATTCGTCGCGGTGAATGACTTCCAAACGGTGAACGTCGTTAACCCGCTTCATCACTTCACTGCTCGGCAGTCCGAGGATGTCTTGAAGCAGTTCGGCGTCGTAGTTGACAATCCCCCGACCCAATACTTCGTTGTCCATATTCTGAACTTCCACGACGTCCCCGGCCTGAAAATGGCCTTTGGCTCCGCGTACGCCGACAGGCAGCAGGCTGCGGCCGCCGTGAATGAGCGCTTCCTCTGCTCCGGCATCGACCGTTAGCGTCCCGATCGGGGTAGATAAAAAGCCGAGCCACTGCTTTTTTCTTGGCAGGGAGGCGCTGTGGGTTTCAAAATAGGTCCCGCGCCCCTGCCCGTCAAGCGACTGTTGCAGTTCGCCCGGGAGGTTCACTTTCCCGACAAAGACCGGCACACCGCCGCGGGAAGCGATTTTGGCCGCATCGATTTTGGACCGCATGCCCCCGGTACCGACGGAGGATCCGGCGCCGCCGGCAATACCGTAAATCTCTTCGGTGATTTCCTTGACGACACCGATGCGGACGGCGGAAGGATCAATTCGGGGATCCCGGGTATAAAGCCCGTCGGTGTCGGTCAGAATCAGCAACTGGTCAGCTTTGATCAGATTGGCCACCAATGCGGACAATGTATCGTTATCCCCGAATTTCAGCTCGTCGACGGATACGGTATCATTCTCGTTAATGATCGGCAAGATGCCCCGGATGAGCAATTCCTCCAGCGCCATACTGGCGTTTCCCATCCGCTTCCGGTTCTGGAAGTCGGAGCGGGTAAGCAGCACTTGGGCAGCTGAAACGCCATGGATTGCCAGCGCCTCGCGGTAGGTCTGCATGAGCAGCGCTTGGCCGACGGCCGCAGCGGCTTGTTTTTCGTGCAGGAGCTTGGGGCGCTCCGGATAGCCAATCTCGCGGAATCCGGCAGCGACGGCACCGGATGTAACAAGCACCACCTGAATCTCCGCCGACTTCAGGGCGGCGAGCTCTGCGGCGAAGTAAGCGATGGAATCGCGATTCAAACCTCCTTCCGGGGTAGTCAGCGAACTGCTCCCGATTTTGACCACTATACGGCGTTGCATGGAGATCACTCCTTATTGGATGTACATTAATTCCTGTAAAATAAAAAAACTTCCGCCTTTGCACGCAAAGGACGAAAGTTTGACTTCCGCGGTACCACCTTTATTGATGATTAACATCCGACTCGAAAACCCGGTAACAGGGGTGCTGTCCGGCATTTCGGCCGGCCGTTCGGGGATAGGATTCGGAGGGGCGGATTTGCAAATTCTTGCAGCCTTAGGAATTTGCTCTCTGGGGATCCGCGTCAGTCTCTTACTGGTCCCGTCATCACGTTTACTGATAGGATATCATGGTAATCAAGCCTTTGCAAAAGAAAATGGCGGAGACGTATTGTGCACTCCGGAATTTTCCCGGTAAACAGGGTTTATCCGGAGATACGCTTGCACAATATGCATGCGCCCACTAAGATGTAAGGCAGATAGACGGCTCCGATTGAGATCATAAAGAGAAAGGGTGGAGAAGATGATGAGTCAGCGGAAGATCGCATGGGAGGTAGCATTAGTTCAGTGTGATATTGCCTTGGGCGATCCGGAACTGAACCGGGAACGTCTGGAGGCCAAAATGGAGCAAGCCGCGGCGTCCAGCGTAAAACCGGATGTGATCATGCTGCCGGAAATGTGGAATACGGGGTACGCTCTTACGCAAATCGGACAGCTCGCCGATCCCGGGGGCGTTGAAACTCGGTCCTGGATCTCAGCGTTTGCCCGGCGGCATGGCATCCATGTCATTGCCGGGTCGATCGCCGAGAAGCGGGATGGCCGAGTGTTTAACACGATGACGATTTTTGACCGGGACGGTCAGGAGGTTGGAGCGTACTCCAAGATTCATCTTTTCCGGTTGATGGAGGAAGAGAAACATCTGGCGTCAGGCGATCAACCGGTGTTGTTTGAACTCGACGGGGTGAAATCCGGCGCTTCCATTTGCTATGACATCCGTTTTCCTGAACTGGCCCGCACGCTTGCTCTGAATGGAGCGCGGATACTGTTCATCCCGGCGGAATGGCCCCACCCGCGGCTTCATCATTGGCGGACGCTGCTCATGGCTAGAGCGATCGAGAACCAGATGTATGTTATCGCCTGCAACCGGACGGGGATCAGCGGCAGCGACTCCTTCTTCGGCCATTCGCTCATCATCGACCCATGGGGCGAAATTGTCGCCGAAGGCGGGGAAGGCGAGGAGATCGTGACCGGCCGGGTCGATCTGACGCTAGTGGCTCAGGTACGTGAACGCATCCCCGTTTTTGCTGACAGACGACCCGGTCTTTATGATTTGTAACGCTCCGTCAGCGTCGTTTTGAAGGTTTCGATGAATGCTTCGGCCGCCTTGGACAAATATCTGCCCCGGCGGTAAGCGATCACCAGCGTCCGGCTTGGAGACGAAGATAACGGGATATAAACCGGAATCAACTCGCTTCGTTTGGCCCGGGCGATGAACCGGGGGACCAGCGTGATTCCCATCCCGGCCGCGACCAGGGACTGCACGGTTTCGATGTTGTTGCTCTCGAAGACGACGTTCGGCTCAAAGCCGGCGGCGCGGCACAGATCCATGGTCAACTTACGGAAGCCTTGGCCTTTTTTCAAGACAATGAAAGGTTCGTCTTTCAATTGTTCCAAGTCGATGCCGCCCGGATCCGGTTCCATCGCGGCCAATCGGTGCTGCGGAGGAACGGCCAGGTCGATGATCTCTTCGCCGATCGGCTCGTAAGCAAGGCTTGGCTCCTGAAGGGGAAGCGACAGAAGACTGAGATCGGTTCCGCCTCCGGCGGTCAGTTTTTCGAGATTAAGCGACGTATCCTCGAGCAATGTCACTTTTATTTCCGGGTAGGCTTCATTAAATGCAGGCAGCACGTAGGGGAGCAAGTGCGATCCGGTAATCGGCATGCTTCCGATGACGACGCGACCGGCACGAAGCTGGGAGATGTCGTCCATCTCCTGACGAAGCTGTTCCACGGAATCCATGATTTTCCGGGCATGTTCAATAAAGCTGGCTCCGGCGTGGGTAAGTTCGACATTGCTTGTATTCCGCTGAAATAGCTTTACGCCAAGCTCCTGTTCAAGCTTTGACAACTGCTGGCTCAGCGAGGGCTGGGCAATATGCAGTTTGTCGGCAGCCCGGGAAAAATTCCGCTCTTCGGCGATCTGTAAAGTATATAGAAGCTGACGAAGTTCCATACTTTCACCTCATATCGGGTTCGAATTCTTTATAAGTATTACCTATGGATATTATATACTATATAGGCAAATAAGAAGAAACCTGATATTATTTTATTCTGACTTCGAACCCGCAAACAAGTTTGAGATGCAACTGGAATTCTATGTATAATAGAATCAAACGATATGCTTTGGAGGTAAGTCTATTGAAAAAGATATGGAAAGAGATTCAGGGGTGGGGCATAGCTGTCATAATCGGTTTTGTGCTTAGCCTGTTCATCGGCATTTTTGTTATTCAGCCCTACAAGGTTGATGGGCATTCCATGGAACCGACGCTAAATGACAATCAACGAATCTATGCCTGGAAAGTAAGGCATGCGCTCGACAAACTGCCGGAGTATGGAGATATCGTAATCATAGACAGCCGGGTTGACCGTGAACGGTCCTTTATGGACGATCTTAAGGAACATCCGTTGATCAACCTGCTCTCGGGAACCGGCGATGAAGAGATTTTTTACGTCAAAAGAGTGATCGGCTTGCCGGGAGACACCGTCGAAGTCCGGAACGGCCACGTTTACCGCAACGGAGAGGAACTCCATGAGCCGTATATCAAGGAGCAGATGGAAAGCGGCATGGATCAGGTGTGGGAAATTCCGGAGGATCACATTTTCGTTATGGGCGACAACCGAAACAACAGTAACGACAGCCGGAGTATCGGCCCTGTACCCCAGGATCATGTGATGGGAATCGATTCGTTCTAAATGCCGCAAGTTAGGAAGAGGAGAGAAAGCAATGGCAGATGTGTGGGAAAGTTGTCCGCGATGCAAATCCAACCAGGTGGTCACGAGAGGCAAGCTGTTTTATTTCCTGCTTTGGTTCGCGGGAGGCGGGATTCTGATGTGGGCCGGATTACTGATATACTGGCCGCTCATGATTGCGGGATTCCTTTTTATTATCGTATCCGTCTTCAGCTTCATGATGCCCAAAGTGAATCGCTGTACTTCTTGCAGACATAAATGGAAACCATAGAATTAACATTGACAGGCCGGGAGGATAACTCTTGGCCTGTCTTTTACATAACTGACGGAACATTGATAATAACGAATCAGCTTCTACTCTCGCAATAGGTTTAACCTATAACAATTATAGTTTTTATATCTTGGAACAATGAGACGGGAGATGATATATTGATTTCAGCAGACGGACATGATTCTCGTTCGTCACATGTTCGAATTCTTGTGTGGGGTGAATTCTATGACCAGCAAAAAGACAATGTATGAGAAAATTTGGGATAATCATGTGATCTATCAAGAAGAAGGAAAGCCAAGCATTTTGTACATCGATTTGCATCTCGTTCACGAGGTTACTTCGCCGCAAGCGTTCGAAGGTTTGCGCCTGAGCGGCCGTAAGGTCCGCCGTCCGGAGCTTACTTTCGCGACGATGGATCATAATGTTCCGACTAAAGACCGCTATAATATTACGGATCCGATTTCCAAACAGCAAATCGATACGCTGTCGCAAAATTGCCGCGATTTCGGGGTTACGCTGTATGATCTGGATACGATCGACCAAGGCGTTGTTCACGTTATGGGCCCTGAGCTTGGTCTAACGCATCCCGGCAAAACGATTGTCTGCGGCGATAGCCATACGTCAACGCACGGAGCGTTCGGCGCGCTTGCCTTCGGGATCGGGACGAGTGAAGTTGAGCACGTTATGGCAACCCAATGCCTGCAGCAAGCCAAAGCGAAAACTTTGGAAGTGCGTTTTGTCGGCAAGCGTAAACCGGGCGTTACGGCTAAGGACTTGATTCTTGGCGTCATTGCGCAATACGGTACGGATTTTGCGACCGGCTACGTTATTGAGTATACCGGCGAAGCGATTCGCGAGCTGTCGATGGAAGAACGCATGACGGTATGCAACATGTCGATCGAAGCCGGAGCGAGAGCCGGGCTGATCGCCCCTGACGAAACGACATTCAACTATTTGCGCGGTCGTGAGCATGTACCTCAAGGTGAAGCTTTTGATCAAGCTGTGGCTGAATGGAAGAACCTCACTACGGATGAAGGCGCGACCTACGACCGTGTCGTAGACTTCGATGTCGATTCATTGATTCCGCAAGTGACCTGGGGAACGAGCCCGGGTATGGGTACCAGCATTAGCAGCAGCGTCCCGAACCCAGCGGACTTTGCATCCGACAACGAACGGAAAGCAGCCGAAAAGGCGCTTGAGTATATGGGTCTTGCCCCTGGAACGCCGATGACCGATATCGAAATCGACTATGTTTTTATAGGTTCTTGCACCAACGGCCGGATCGAGGACTTGCGCGCGGCGGCTCAAGTTGCCAAAGGCTACAAAGTGTCCGATAAAGTAACGGCAATCGTTGTTCCCGGCTCCGGACGCGTGAAGATTCAGGCGGAGAAGGAAGGACTCGACAAAGTGTTTATCGAAGCCGGATTTGAATGGCGCGAAGCGGGCTGCAGCATGTGCCTGGCGATGAACCCGGACGTGCTTCAACCGGGCCAACGCTGCGCTTCCACCTCCAACCGTAACTTTGAAGGCCGTCAGGGCCGCGGCGGAAGAACGCATCTTGTCTCTCCGGCAATGGCGGCGGCGGCAGCGATCAAAGGCCGGTTCGTCGATGTGCGCGAGTGGAACGTAAAGAGCGAAGTCGTTAGCTAATCAAGGCGAAGAGGGGAGTATATAAACAATGGAAGCATTTAAAAAAATGACCGGTATCGTTGGTCCGGTGGACCGCGTGAATGTCGATACCGACGCAATTATACCTAAACAATTTTTGAAACGCATCGAACGTACCGGCTTCGGACAATTTTTGTTCTACGAATGGCGTTTTGATACGGAGGGCAATGTGAATCCGGAGTTTGAACTTAACAAACCGCGTTATGCGGGCGCCTCCGTCTTGATTTCGCGCGTCAATTTCGGCTGCGGTTCCTCGCGGGAACACGCGCCTTGGGCGATTCTCGACTACGGGTTCCGTTGCGTAATCGCTCCATCGTTTGCGGATATTTTCTATAATAACTGCTTTAAGAACGGCATTCTGCCGATCAAGCTGTCCGAAGAGCAGGTTGAGGACTTGTTCCGTCGCACGGAGGAGCATGAAGGCTATCAATTGACGGTCGATCTGGAGAACAAGAAGCTCAGCGACGATTATGGACTGAACCTTTCCTTCGATCTCGACGAGCATCGCCGCCAGTTTCTGCTGCAAGGCTTGGATGATATCGGGCTTACGTTGCAACATGAAGATTTGATCTCAGCGTATGAGAAGAAGAAATTCGCCTAACGCTATACATGGTAAAGCAAGTGCCGCCCACAGGATTCTCGTGAATCCGGGCGGCTTTTTTTTGTCCCTTTTTGTCTGTCTATGAAAATATAAGTCTATCAGGATGAAGTTTTTTCTGATATTATGGAAGCAATTAGTAAATTGTGTTGGTTTTGTCGTTGCTGTTGCTGCAGATTGTGTCAATTCCTCGCGCATACCGGTGCTCATCCGGTAAATAACGAGAATGGTAGGGATTCCATAATGAAGAAAATCGGTTTTTTGATGATGTTGACGTTTTTTCTGCTGGCTTTTCCCGGGATGAGCCAAGCCGCTTCGGGCGGCACGCATATTTTTCTGGATGGGGTCGAATTGGAGCAGCCGTCTCAGGCGCAGGCTGGAAATGTGAAGGGAAATGTCATGGTTCCGCTCCGCGTAATTATTGAGAGCCTTGGATACGATGTGAATTGGGAGCAAAAAACAGGGATCGTAACGATCCGTCAGGGCGACAAGAATTTACAATTGACCGTGGGCAGCAGCAAGGCGAGTGTTGACGGCAAGGACGTAAATTTGTCCGCTCCTCCACTCCTTCAAAATAATTCAACGATGGTACCGCTGCGGTTTGTAGGCGAACAAACCGGACTTAAAGTCAGTTGGGACAATGAAACGAAATCCGCCTATCTCTACAGCCCGGATGGGGGAGCTGCTGGCGCAGTAGTCCCAGGCAGAGGTAGTTCTTCACCGGAAAATGAATCCGGCGAGGTTTCGCAACCGGATGAAGTAGGTACCGGAGAAGATGATACTTACATACCCGGAACCTCCAATGGAACGGATAATACTGCTGTGACAGATATTGGCTACATAAATGGAATCAGTTTCAGTGAAAATCGGCTCATGATCGCAGCGTCTCGCGGGGTAGAAGCGAATGTGTTTACCATGAGCGCTCCGAATCGGCTTGTTGTCGATATCCCGAACGTTGCCTTTGCCGACACTTTCAAAGATAATCATCAACTGGACAGCACACTTAGAGGGCAATTTGCCGTTACGGATTACCCCGATGTGTCCCAGATCCGCTATTCTCTGTTCAGCAGTACTCCTTCAACGGTACGGATCGTAGTGGATTTGAACCAGGCCAGCCAATTTCAGGTTACAAACGCCGGGGATGGATTAGTGATTGTCGATTTGGCGGCAACTTCATCCAACCCGGTCGCACAGCCAGGCAGCAACGGGAAGCCGCTTGTCGTCATTGACGCAGGTCATGGAGGCAGTGCGCCGGGAGCAATCAGCATTACCAACAAGAAGGAAAAAGACTTCACGCTTGCGGTATCCTTGAAAGTGGAGCAATTGCTTCAGCAGGAAGCGGGGCTCGACTATGTGCTTACCCGCACTACCGATGCCACGCTGTCTTTGCAGGATCGCGCCAAGATGGCTAATGATTTGAATGCGACCGTATTCGTATCCATCCATGGTAACAGCGTCGATTCGAAGACAAGCCCAAGTGGCACGGAAACTTACTATTCGCGGGATGACAGCATTCCGTTTGCCAATGTGATGCATAAACACCTGGTCGAAGCTACGGGACTGCCGGATCGTAAAGTCCGTTCCAAAAGCTTGCATGTAACGCGTGAAACGAAAATGCCGGCTGTTTTGCTTGAGGTAGGATATCTTAAGCACAAAACGGACGAATCTCTCATGTATTCGGAAGATTTCCAGCAGCGTGTCGCTGCAAGCATTGTAGCGGGGATTAAGGAATATTTGGGCATTTGATTTACGCACTAAATCATAGGAAGTGTTCGAATAGGAGGTAAAGGCATGAAAAAAATAGGAGTAGCCGGACTTCTCTTGCTTTTATTGATTGTTGCGGCGGGATGTGGACAAAAACCGCAAGTTGCATCGGGCGGCGACGAGCCGAACCAGGACACCCAGATTACGGTTCCTGCCACCGTAAATGCAAGCGGCGGGAACGATAGTAAACAAGGGGCGTCAGGAAACGCCGAAGGAACATCATCGGAACCGGAAGTCCAGACCCCGGAGGCGATTACGAAAAAGATTGAAGTCTTCTATACGGATGACCAGGTGATGGACCTTAAAAAAGTGGACCGGGACATTACATACACCGAGGATCTCCTGAAATACAAAGAAGCTTTCAAGGCGCTTCAAACCGCTGACCCGGGATACATCTCGTTATGGGAAAAAGTAATTTTGAATTCCGTTCAATTTGCGGAAGGTGAGGTGGCCATCGACATCACGCTGCCAGATGAAGCAAGATTTGGGGCCGGAGGAGAATCGCTGGCGATCGATGCTATTAAGCAGACCTATTTTCAGTTTGATGAAGTGAAGACATTGGAATTGACGGTTGATGGAGAAAAACTGGATTCCCTGATGGGACATGTGGATCTTGAGCATCCGTTCAAAAAATAATTGACAAGAGAGCTCCGGATGAATTCCGGGACTCTCTTTTTTTGGTAAGAAAAATAGCATTATATCGCAACTTTTGCGGATTTTGGGCGTCTAATATGTCGTCTGGTGGTGCCTGGGATTCTAGGCTTTTCACCCGGTCATCATGAGGCAAAATCTAAGGATGGTAGGGGTGACGGATGAAAAAAATAGGTTTTACAATGTTTTTGTTTTTTGCCATGTTCATGTTTGTTTTTCCGCAATGGGGACAAGCTGCCGCGGGAGGGACCAGCATTTATCTCGATGGTAAAGCGCTGGAAATGACTAAAAACGGCCAAGTCCAAAACGTAAATGGAAATGTGATGATTCCAATTCGTGTCGTCGTGGAGGAGCTGGGTTTTGACGTCGACTGGGATAAAGAGACGCGCACGATAACCATACAGCAGTCCAATACAGAATTGAAATTGGTCGTGGGACAGAGCACGGCTACGGTAAACGGCACAAAGGTCAAGCTTGCTGTCGCACCGAAATTAATCAACGACACCACCATTGTTCCGCTTCGCTTTGTCGGGGAGCAAATGGGACTAAAGGTCAGCTGGAACAATGAAGAGAAGTCTGCACACCTCATTACCCCGAATTCCGGCAGCGGAAACGGTACAGGCGCCGGTGAAAACGCGGGAAGCGGTAGCGAAGGGAAAGAACCTGGACAAGTCCCCGATACATCGGCCAATCTGGCGAATGTCGGAGGCATCAGCTTCAGTGACAACCGGCTTATGATCGCGGTCGACAAAAATGTGAAGCCAAGCATTTTCACGATGAGCGGACCGGACCGGATCGTCATCGATTTGCCGGAAACGAAATTTGCGGACAGCTTCTCGACAGGTCAAATGCTGGATGCAACGCAGAACGGTTATATTGACTTGACCGATTATCCGGACGTGTCCAAGGTGCGTTATGCGCTGTTTAGCGACAAGCCTTCAACCATCCGGGTTGTTATGGATATGAATCATGCGAAAAATTATGAGCTGATCAACAACAACGATGGCCTGATCATCTTAAATCTGAATACCGATGCTTCGACTCCGGGCACGGCTCCCGGCGGGAACGGCAAGAAGCTGGTCGTCATCGACGCCGGTCACGGCGGCAGCGACCCTGGCGCAATCAGCGTTACGAAGAAGAAGGAAAAGGATTTCAACCTCGCAGTCGTATTAAAGGTTCAGGAATTGTTGAAGCAAGAATCCGATATTGATTTTGTGCTGACCCGCAGCAGTGACACCTATCCGACTTTGCAGGACCGGGTAAAGATCGCGAATGATCTGAAAGCGGATATGTTCATTTCGGTTCATGCGAACGCCGGCAGTGCTACCGCGAGCGGTGTAGAAACCTATTACACCCGGGCGGATAGTCTATCCTTGGCCAAAGTCATGCACAAATATCTTGTTGAATCTTCCGGGCTCAGCGATCGGGGCGTACGCTCCAAAAGTCTGCACGTGACGCGGGAGACCAAAATGCCTGCCGTACTGTTGGAATGCGGCTATCTTAGCAACAAGAACGATAACGCCAAGCTGTATACGGAAGATTTTCAGAACCGGGTGGCAGAGGGAATTGTTAAAGGAATTAAAGAATACCTCGGCGTAAACTGACCGCATTCGGTTAAGGAGGAAGCGACAATGAACAGAAAACTATATATTACCGGGATGCTCGTTCTCCTACTCGCTTTGAGTACCGGGTGCGGGCAAAAGCCTGGAGCCGCTCCGGCTGACAGTACGGCCAGCGGAGCTGCCGCGAACAGTACGGAGACGAATCAGGGCGGGACTTCAGATCCGGTTACTCCCGGATCATCGGGTGTACAGACACCGGGTCAAGCTTCGGGTGGTCAAACTTCTGAAGAGCAATCGATAAAGAAAACGATCGATTCGTACTTCACGGATGATCAGTTGCTCGAGCTGAAGAAGGTGTCCGCAGAGATCACGTACAAGGAAGAGCAAGACAAGTATTTGGCGGCTCTGAAAACTTTAAAAGAGAGCGGAAGTTCGGATTTGATCCCTTTGTGGGGTAAAGTCGAGTTTCACACAGCCAAGGTCGAGAATGGAGAACTGACGATCGACATTACGCTTCCGGATGAAGCCCGTTTGGGTGCCGGGGGCGAAGTGTTAGCCCTGGACGCGTTGAAACAGACGATGTTTCAGTTCCAGGAAGTGAAGTCGATTGAGCTGCTAGTTGACGGGAAGCAAGTTGAGACCTTGATGGGTCATGAAGAGCTTGAACATCCGATGACAAGAAATTAGTCGATTTTAAAGGAACCGGGGGGCCGGCCGTCGAACATGGTAAAGTGAACATTTTTTAAAAGGGGAGAATGTAATGTCATCTTATAAACGCACTTTTAGACGAAGCACCAAGAAGGCAGTAACCACCATGCTTGTGACGGCAATGTGCCTTAGCGGAGGAGCGGCCGCATTCGCGGATCAGGCTGCCGGATCGGCAACGACTACGCAAGCTGCTACCGCTTCCTTGATTTTTAGCGATGTGAAAGACGGATTTTGGGCGGAAAAGCATATATACAAGTTGGCTGCCGAAGGGATTATTCTTGGTGACGCCGGGAAGTTTCGTCCGGGCGACAGCGTAACCCAACAGGAAGCAATTACGATGGCGATCCGCTTTATGAATCTGGAATCCAAGCTCGGCGACGGAACGGGTGCTCCTTCGGACATGAAGGTAGGCAATTATTTCAAGCCTTATCTGGAACTTGCGGTTCAGCAGAAGCTGATCGATAAAACAGAGGAAGTTAAGGCAACGGGAGCCAAAGAATCCTGGGGCGAGAAAAAAGCGTCTCGGGAGTGGGTAGCAAAAATTCTGGTGCGTGCGCTGGGTAAAGATGCCGAAGCGAAAGCAGCGGCCGGAGCAGCTACCGGTTTTGCCGACCAGTCCAGTATTACGGCGTCTGCCCGCGGTTATGTCAATGTTGCAGTGCAGCTTGAGCTGACCAAAGGGGTAGAGGGGAACAAGTTTGATCCGCTAGGCAAGGTGACGCGGGCACAACTCGCAACATTCTTCAGCCGCGGCGGCGAATATGTCACCCCGGGATATGACACCGTCTATGAAGGTATCGTAACGGAACTGACGGACAACAAACTTACGCTGTATACGGACGGCAAGATGAAGAGCTTTACACTCGATAGCCGCTCTGTGTATTTTACGAAAGATTCCGAATCCAAGAGCTCCAAAAATCAACTTCAGCTGTACACGAAAGTTCTCGCAGTAGATAAAGTCGGGTCAGCGGCTTATGTGGAAGTCCGGGATGCAAAACAGCAGCTGGAGCAGACAGAAGGAACGTTGCTTAAGAAACTGTCTGGCAACCGTTTGCTGATGCTCGTTAACAACGATTCCGTCACTTATACTTACGACGCTAACACAAGCTTTATCGATCAAAACGGGAACCCGATCAGCATTGACAGCCTGACGGAAGACAGCACGGTTGTCGTACAACGGGAAACGTTCAGCGCCGAGAAGAAGCCGGTGATCGTTCAGGTGAAATCCGCGATCGTCAACAAATCCGGTAACGGTACGATCGATAACGTGAGCCTGACGGACAAGACGGTTCGGATTAAGGATGCTTCAGGAAATTTGGAAACCTTCAAATACGACGAGAGTTCCATTTTCCTGTATCAAAACGTACTGCTGAACAATGCGGGGGAAATCCAAACGGGGGCGTCCGTAAAGTATACGGTAGAGAACAGCAGAGTTACCCGGCTTGAAATAACCCAGGGGATGGAACGGACCGTGACCGGAACCTTGCTGAGCATTGAAGGAAGCAAACTGCTGAGCTTTACGAATTCGGCAGGCAAGGCGGAAATTAAAACTCTTGCGGACAAGCCGACCATTGTAATCAGCGGCATTGCCGATCCGGCATTGACTGATCTGATCGCGGATGTGAACGGCGGCGACAAAGTGGAGCTAACGCTGAGCCCTGACGATCAAATTACCAAAATCGTCGTCACCGGTCGTCAGTCGGAGCAGCTTAACGACCTGTCCGTCGTGAAGTATGAAGCAAAATATAAAGCATTGATGGTTGTCGATTCGGCGAAGAAGGTTCACGCGTTTACGTTGGATGACAAGACAAAAGTCGAGTACAATTCAACGACGCCAACACTGTCAGGGGCGGAGTCCTTGTTGTCCGAAGGCAGAAAAATCAGCGTAACGCATATCGGAGACCGGGTATTATCCCTACAAGTTGTTTATAAATACGAAGGAACCTTCTTGTCGGCGGATACGACCGCCAAGAAAATTTCCATCCTGTTGCCATCCGGCAAAACAGCGACCGTCGCCTATCAAGGATCTGCACCATCCATTGAAATTTATGGAAAGAGCAGTGCAACGCTTGCTGATATCAAAGTCGGCGAGCCGGTAACCGCTATTTTATCCGCGAATCAGGACGTCCTGCAAACATTGGCCGTGAAGACGGCGGTTCAATTCCAGGTCGTTTCGGTGAATAACACAAACAGCCGGATTCGTGCGACGGCGAACGGCATCTCGAATGATTTCTATGTCGATCAAGCGACATTGCTTGCGGACAATGGAAGTGCAATCAAAGTATCTGACATCCAAGCGGGTCAAACGATCAATGTTGTTTTTAACGGCCGGACTGCAAGCTCGCTGCAAATCGTCAAGCTGACGCTGGGTAAAGTGTTGAACGTGGACGCATCGAACTTGATCGTGAAGTCCTTTACCGGGGCTCAGGAGACGTTCTCTTTAAGTAAAGGAGTCAAGGTCGTACGTGGTACTTCGGTCAGCACCGGCATCACTAGCTTGACGACGTCGGACCATGTCGAAGTCCGTAAGGATACCGATGGCTCGGTGGTCATCCAGGTACTGACTCCGCTAGAGCGGAAATTATCGCGTTATGACGGGGTAAGCAAAGAAATTATCGTCTTCAGATCCAATCTGACCGACAACAATTATCGCTTTGTTGTGACACCGGAAACATATATTCACCAAGGTGACACGACATTATCCGTGCAATCCCTCCAAGAAAATGATAAAATTGTTCTGTATTTCAATGGCGACAAGCTGGTTGAAGTAGAAAAACAATAATCGTTTTCGTGAGAATAACCGTCTTGATGCGGGATATTTCCCGCTCAAGGCGGTTTTTTTGAACGTCTGGGCTAAGCGTTCTATGGGCGAAGTTGGATGAAGCTAGGGACAGAGGAGCGGAGCGTAGGAGGAGCCTACGTGAGCACCGGAGGGCCCGGCTGAATGCAAGATTCGATGTCGAGTATGCTTCAAAGCTACACATCGTGATCAAAAGAGTAATTATTAATTACCCGAATGAAGAAGGATTAATAATTAGGCTTTTCAGCACCGAGAAGGTTGGATGAAGCTAGGGACAGAGGAGCGGAGCGTAGGAGAAGCCTACGTGAGCACCGGAGGGCCCGGCTGAATGCAAGATTCGATGTCGAGTATGCTTCAAAGCTACACATCGTGATCAAAAGAGTAATTATTAATTACCCGAATGAAGAAGGATTAATAATTAGGCTTTTCAGCACCGAGAAGGTTGGATGAAGCTAGGGACAGAGGAGCGGAGCGTAGGAGAAGCCTACGTGAGCACCGGAGGGCCCGGCTGAATGCAAGATTCGATGTCGAGTATGCTTCAAAGCTACACATCGTGATCAAAAGAGTAATTATTAATTACCTCTAGGGGGTGGAGGAATGAATGCTGCTGGGGTGCGCCATATCCTGGACACCATCGCCGCCATGTTTCCTGACGCGCATTGCGAGCTGGATCACAGCAACGCTTTCGAATTAACGATCGCGGTATTGTTGTCGGCGCAGTGCACCGATGCGACGGTAAACAAAGTCACGGTGGATTTGTTCCAAAAATACAAAACACCCGAAGACTACATCTCCGTCCCGCTGGAAGAACTCGAACAGGATATTCGCAGAATCGGACTGTTCCGCAGCAAGGCCAAGCATATTCAGAACCTGTGCCGCATTTTGATTGAGCAGTACGGTGGAGATGTGCCGAGTGAGCACGATAAGCTGGTGACACTGCCGGGCGTTGGGAGAAAAACCGCTAATGTGGTGGTTTCCAATGCATTTGGAGTGCCTGCCATCGCGGTCGATACACATGTAGAGCGAGTCAGCAAGCGGCTCGGGCTGGCGAATTGGAACGATTCGGTGCTGGAAGTCGAAAAGAAATTGATGAAGCGCGTGCCACGGGAAGAGTGGACACTTACGCATCATCGGCTGATTTTTTTCGGCAGGTACCACTGCAAAGCCCAAAATCCGAACTGCCAGATTTGTCCCTTGCTCGATGTGTGCAGAGAAGGCAAAAAACGTATGAAAAGGTCACAAGTCAGTAAAAATAGAGAAGAGTGACAAAAACAAAAAAGACAACGATAGTAGAGGATGAGAACCCATGAAATGCATTTCCGTTTATACAGACAATTTTGAATTGTTTTCCGATGTATTTGAAAAAGTAATTGAAATCGATTTGCAGGAAAATGACGAGCGCGAACTGGAAGGCGTAACGGTCAGCGACTCCGGCGAAGTGCCGAAGCATTATATTGAGCGCATGTCGGTAAAACCTGAAGTGGTTGTAATGAGAGACCGTAGCAAAGGGATTACGATTTTGCAACACGGTAAAGTGTTTGAAATCTTGATTCCGTCCGAAGTGGATGAAGTAGAAGCTGCTTCTTTGTAATAAAATAGATGAGTATATTCGGCTGTCGGAAGAAGCTTTCCGGCAGCCGTTTTTTTGTCCAATTACTTAAAAGCAGGAATGCTGGAATAGTGGAAGGTAAAATGCAAATGCTGAGTGAACTGGTACTCGAGTAACTGGATGTCCACCTGGGACGGATTTTTGGAGAGATTTGTTTTTAAAAGGGTGGACACTGCTCTCCGGGGGAGATATATGGTACCAATCGTAGAAAACATATATATAGTATTCAAGATTGATAATGAATGCAAAATATTGATTTTATAGCTACTCGGTGAAAGTTGCCCTGTTTGTCCACTTTTGGGTGGACATTTTGGTGCGTTTGTTCGCAATAGGCGTACATTTTATCGATATGCAGGAAGCAGAAACTGAAATGTTTAGAATTAATCACAATTTTAAAGAATTAGTCGGGAAAGCTTCCATGTCCTTAATGGGTAGGGTAAAATGTATGTGTTTATGCAATCATGACGAATCGGACTTTCGTGCTTTAAGTCAAGCTTAAGGCGGGAAGAAGGAGTGTTAATGGTGGAAACGGTTACGTGGAGAACTGATATCAATTTGGATGAACAACTTGTTACGTTGGAAGAATGGTATGCTTCACATGGAGATGCCACTGTTAAACGGGAAGTCCGTGATTTGCGCGAAAAATGGTCAGCAGGTAAATTGACGCTGTCGTTTTGCGGTCATTTTTCTGCGGGGAAATCCAGCTTGATCAATACTTTGTGCGGAAAACCGGTGCTTCCATCAGGACCGATCCCGACGACGGCCAATATTGCAGCACTTCATAACGGCCCGCCAAAGGCGATTTTGACACCGGTAGACCCCTTGAATGGTAACGGGGAACGGTCAAAGATGTTTGAAGTTACACTGGATTCGCTGGATGAATATTGCCGGGATGGCACTTCCTATGAGATGGTTTCGATTTGGAACGATATCGCTCTTTTGGGGGACCATGGCGTACTGCTGGATACGCCTGGAGTGGATTCAGGGGATGCGGCACATGCTATGGCGACAAATTCCGCATTGCATTTGGGGGATGTCGTTTTTTATGTAATGGATTATAACCACGTGCTTTCCGAAAATAATCTATCCTTTGCAAGGCGGCTTGCGGACTGGGGAAAACCGCTTTATCTGGTTGTTAATCAGATCGATAAACACCGGGAGAGGGAACTGAAGTTTGAGAGCTACCGCGCTTCGGTGGAACAGGCTTTTGAACTGTGGAATATTGTTACAGCCGGTGTGTTCTACATTTCGCTGAAAGAACCTGAGCATCCATTAAATATGCTATCTATGCTGAAACAAACGATACAATCCCTCTTAAATTGCCCGCAGGGGCTTCTGGAGTATAGTATTACATGCTCGCTTCATCACGGTGGCGGGGAGTTCCTGGAACGCTGCAAGGCGGCGGAAGAGGAGGAACGGGAGCAGTTGCTGGCCGAAGCCGGCGGTGAGGAGCAGGTTGAATCATTGCAAAATGAGCTTCTTGCCCTTGAATGCGAGTTGGAAAGTAGCCGGAACGAAAAGGAATCTTTGCGCGGTGAATGGATCGGGGAACTGGATTCCCTCCTGAGCAGCGCTTATTTAATGACGCCGGGGCTTCGGGATGCCGCAGGGCTTTATCTGGAAAGCCGGCAGGCCGGATTCAAGACGGGACTGCTGTTTCAACGCGGCAAAACGGAACGGGAACAGCAGCGGCGCAGCGATGATTTCTTAGCGAAGCTGAAAGAACAGGTGAACGCCCAGGTGGACTGGCATGTCCGAGACTTGCTCCGCAAGTTCGGCCGCAGCCATGAGCTCTGGGATCCGGCTTGGGAAAGCCGGATGGAGAAGGAGCTCCCTCAGGCGGAGGAAGCTTGGATCAGCGGACCGGCCAGAGAAGGCGCGGTTGTTTCCGGCGAGTATACGCTTCACTATACCGCCGATGTCGCGGCCGGTATTGCCGGCCGGTACCGCCGCGCAGCCCTCGTCCTTGTGGACGGGCTGCTGGACGCCCTCGCGCCGCGCCTGGCGGCGGCGCAGGGTGAACTCGCCGCGCAACGCGAGGCCTTGCTCGCGCAGTCCGCGGCCGCGATGCGGCTGCAGGCGCAGCGCGCTGCCGCGAATGAGCGCGCCGAGCAGCTGCATGCGCTGCTCGGCCCCCCGGCGTCCCTCCCTCCCGGCCTTCTGCCGGAGGTGAGGGACGTTCCGGCGGCGCGGCCGCCTGCGCAGCAGGCGCCGTCGCCGGCAGCACAGGCGCGCGCGGAAGCGTCCGCGCCGCAAACGGCGTCCGCGCACGCGACGGACGCCGCCGCCAATGCCGCCGCTGCGGGCGGAACGCCCCGGGCGGCTATGGCGCCGCCGGCCGCAGCCGCAGGCCGGCAGCGGCTCACGGCAGCCGCCACGGCGCTGGATGCCGCGGCGGAGGCGCTGGCTCCGTACCCGGCCTTCGGGTCCGGGGTACGGGAGCTGCGCGCCCGCGCGGCCTACCTGCGGGGCGGCCGCTTTACGGTCGCGCTGTTCGGGGCGTTCAGCGCGGGCAAGTCCTCCTTCGCCAACGCGCTGCTCGGCGCGCCGGTACTGCCGGTATCGCCGCATCCGACAACGGCGGCGATCAACCGCATCCTTGCTCCCGAAGACGGTATGGAGCACGGTCAAGCGAAAATCATCTTCAAGTCGCCTGAGGCGATGCATGAAGACCTTGCGCACTCCTTCGAGGCGCTGCAGCTCGGGCCCTGGAAGGAACGGAACTGGCGGGATGCCGTGCATAAGCTGCGGGCGGTGGATGTTCCCAGCACGGGACGACCCCACTACAGCTTTTTGAAGGCGGCCGCCTCAGGATGGGACGAAATCGCGCCTTTGCTTGGTACAAGCAAGATAACCGGACTGGAGGAATTCGCCTCCTATGTGGCTGAGGAACAAAAAGCTTGTTTTGTCGAACAGATGGATCTTTATTACGCCTGTCCGCTTACCGAGCAAGGCATCGTGATTGTGGATACGCCGGGGGCGGATTCGATTCATGCCCGCCATACCGGCGTGACGTTTCAGTATATGAAGAACAGTGATGCATTGTTGTACGTCACTTACTATAATCATGCGTTTTCCCGGGCCGATCGTCAGTTTCTGGCTCATCTCGGACGAGTAAAAGGGAGCTTTGCGCTCGATAAGATGTTTTTTATCGTTAATGCCGCCGATTTGGCTTCTACTCCGGAGGAATTGGCATCGGTCGTGGAGTACGTGAGTGATGGACTGCGGGGAGCGGGCATCGAGCAACCGCAAATTTATGCCGTTTCCAGCCATGCGGCACTCTCGGCCAAGACTTCGGCGGATGGCGAACCCTATGCAGAATCCGGATTCGCCGCATTCGAAAGACGGTTCTTCGATTTTATCGGCAAAGAGCTCACAGGGCTTGCGGTCGGCGCCGCCGGACGTGAACTGCAAATCGTGATGGATCGGGCACGGGAATGGGGCGGTACGCTGGCACAGAGCCGCGAAGAGCGGGAACGTAAGTTAGTCATCCTTCAGGAAGACAGGCAGAAACTTACCGGCTTGCTGCAAAATTTGGCGGAGCGAGACCAGAGCATTACTTTGCGGCAGGAAACGGAGGAACTGCTTTTTCATGTCCGCAACCGGCTTCGGTTATCTGCGGGAGATATGTTCCATGAATTTTTCCATCCGACCCTGCTGCAGGAAGACGGCGGCAATCTTAGAGTGAAATTCGCGTCTTCTTTCCGCGGATGGTTAAGCCAATTGTCGGTCGAACTCGAACGTGAGCTTCAGGCGACTACATTAAGGCTGGAGAAGAAGAGCGATAAGTTGGTGGCATTGGAGTTTGCAGAATGGTACGAAAAAGTAAAAGGGGTATTAAAGAACGCTCCGCTTTTTACTCTGGATACTTTTTCTTTTGCGTGGACTAACCCTGAAATCCCGGAAGGAACGCTGCAACAGCGTCTGCGTGTCGAAGATTACGCATCCTATTTTAAAAGTCCGAAAGCTTTTTTTGAGGGAGGCGGCAAACAAAAACTTCGCGAAGTCCTCTCGGAACCGATCGAAAAGATCCTGAAAGAGGCGACGGAGGAAGCCGGACAGGAACTTGCAAGGTTTTACTGCTCGGAAACCGCACGGCGTTTCTCCGATTTGGCCTCCCGGTATGAGGCGGAATGGAAGGAATGGGAGTCGGCCATAGCCCAACTTGCGGCGGTTCCGGAAAATACCGATCAGGAAGATGAAACACAGTGGAATGCGGTAATCAGTGTCTTAAATTCATTAGTTTCGGTTTTCGGTGACTAAAGTCACAGTTTCGAAAATTGTAACTTTTTGTCGAAATGTACCGAAGTTTAAATTTGGACTATTGCATTATTGTCAATTAAACATGAAAATAGATGTAGAACTATGTAAAATCAAGGGGGATATCGGAACTCATGTGGGGTGCTCCTGTATCAGAACGCGCCAAGAGTATCATGCTGCTTGGCGGTGGGGAACTGGGCAAGGAAGTCATCATTGAAGCGCAGCGTCTCGGTCTCCGAACCATTGTTGCCGACCGGTATGAGCATGCACCGGCGATGGGCGTGGCTCATGAAGCTTATTGCCTGGACATGCTTGACGGGGAAGCTTTGAAGGCGCTGATTGTCCGGGTTTCTCCGGATCTCATCGTACCCGAAATCGAAGCGATCGCTACAAAGGTACTGGTAGAATTGGAACAGGAGGGCTTTACGGTTATTCCTACGGCAAGAGCCGCTCTTCTAACCATGGACCGTGAAGGGATCCGACGGCTCGCGGCCGAAGAACTGGGTCTTCCGACTGCCGCCTATCGATTTGCGGACAGTCTGGAAGAATTGGAAGCCGCCGTGGCGGAAATCGGCGTTCCTTGCGTAATCAAGCCGTTGATGAGTTCATCCGGCAAAGGGCAAAGCGTCTGCAGCAGGCAGGAAGAGGCTGCCGATTGCTGGAACCTGGCTTTGGAAGGAGCCCGCGCCAAGAAAATGCGGGTGATCGTAGAAGCCTTTGTCCCGTTTACGAGCGAGATTACGCTCCTTACCGTGCGGTCTTCTTCAGGTACGGTCTTTTGCCCTCCGATCGGCCATATCCAGCAAGACGGGGATTACGTGGAATCGTGGCAGCCCCATCCTTTGGGTGAGGATCAACTGAACGAGGCCCAGGCCATCGCTTTGAAGATTACCGACTCACTCGGCGGTTACGGATTATTCGGTGTGGAATTGTTTGTAACATCGGACGGGATCGTCTTTAGCGAAGTGTCGCCAAGACCCCATGACACGGGGATGGTGACGATGGTGAGCCAGGATTTATCGGAATTCGCTCTGCATGTCCGGGCTATTCTGGGATTTCCGATTCCGTCGGTAGAACTCTTGACGCCCGGAGCTTCGGCTACATTAAAAGCCGATCGTGAAGGAGAAGATTTTATGATCGGCGGGATCGATGAAGCGCTCAGCCTGCCAAGAACGCAGGTCCGTGTCTTTGGCAAACCGTTGTCCAAACCGGGCAGACGGATGGCTGTCGCACTTAGCAGCGCAGATGATGTAGAAACAGCCCGCAGCCGCGCCAAACAAGCGGCGAGTCTATTAAAGGTGGAGTGGTCCAATTGAGTATTCAGGTTTGTGCTCCGGCATTGGTGATCCGCAGATGTTGCAGTGAAGATGTGCATGCTATGCTTCCGTTGATGCGTCAGCTTCGCTATCCGACTACGCCAAGTGTACTGAAGGAACGTCTTTCCATGCTGGAAGGCCACGATCAATTATGCAGTTTGGTGGCGGAAGTCGACGGCGTTGTGATTGGAACGATCTTTCTGAAGCAGCATCAGACGCATGATATGGCAAAGCCTGTTACTCGCATTACGGCAATGGTCGTTGACGAGAAGCACAGAGGAAACGGGATCGGCAAACGCCTGCTCCTTGAGGCGGAATCCTGGGGAAGACGGCGCAGCAGTTCACAGATGTTTGTTTCCGTAGCCGGAGATAACAATTTGACTTCCAAATCGTTTTATGAATATTCCGGATTTACCTGCGCAGGCTATCGCTTAAGCAAGGACCTTTAATCTAGCCCGAAAAAAGCTGTGGAATCAGGCGGACGCCTTGACTCCACAGCTTTTTTTGCTACCTGCTTTTTTTGACGGGAATCCAGATTTGACTTCTGAAAGCGGGATCGGCCAAGTCTTTATGCTCATTCCAAAGTATCTCGGGCCCCTCGGTGGTTTCATAGCCGGTGGAAGGAAACCATTCGGAATAAATCCGTCCCCATACATCCTGCAGAGCTGACGGAAAAGACCCCACCGCCTCAAAAACGGCCCATGTTAATGCGGGAACTTCCAAGGAAACGAAATCGTCCGGACACTCTTGGGTCGTTGCCACGCCGATATAATGATCAAGCTCGCCCTTTTCCTCCATACGCCCTTCCGAAAAATTCGCGGAACCGCTGATCAGGCCAAATGGCTCCACATTACTTAACTGTTTTAGCCTGCCGATTTTCTCCTCGTTTAACCTTTCCCACATCGATGTGATATGGGGATTGGCTCCTTCGAAGACGATAGGAACTCTCTCCATAATTCCCACAATGCGAAAGGCATCCTTCTCCACAACCCGATAATTCATTTCGCTTCCTCCTTTGATCGTTAACTGGAAGGTTAATTGCGGATAAGCTTTAAGCAACGAACCGTTATCTCTGGCTTCGGAAGGATTGACTCCATGCAATCCGGTAAAAGCTCTTGTAAAAGAATCAGGCGAACTGTAGCCATACTTGACCGCCACGTCGATGATTCTTTGACCGCTGTTTCTCAGTTCCAGTGCCGCGAGCGTGAGCCGCCTGCGGCGGATATATTCCGATAACGGAATTCCGGCCAGGAAGGAGAACATTCTTTTAAAATGATATTCCGAGCAGCAAGCGATCCTTGCCACTTCCGACATATCGATGTCATCGCTCAGATGCTCTTCAAGATAGTTCATGGCACGGTTCATATTTTTCAGCAAATCCATGTTGTTAACCTCCTCTGATTCCAAGTCTAACTGAAATGTTTTCCGGTCTTCCGACTTTTCGTGCACCATATTGCAGGATCGATGGCTGCGGCAAAAAAAGACCGTTAAGCAATATAAAACTGCATAACGGTCTTCTTGTATTCGAGGGGGGGGTCAATTAGCTGCATATACGGAGCGTTGCTCCAGAGCTGCCGCGCTGGTAAGATGGCAATAATTGCGCCGGTATATTTCCATTTCGCCACGGAAGATGAGTTTCAGGAGGGAGCAAGTGGAAAAATCGTCGGGCGTCGTTAGGCCTGCGGATTTGTCCAGCAGCTTGACACCCGCATTTTGAAATACGCTGCTGACAAACTGGGAGCAGAAATAGGAGTTCTCTCCGCCGAGTTCCATGTTCAGGACGATTCCGAGGATCCCGAGGAAATTATAACTGTAGAGATCCCGGTTCTCTTCGAATTGCCGGACGTAAGCGCGCATTTCGTTGTAAGTAGCCTCGTTTACGGTGTAACTGTAGACCGCGCAGGTGGCTCGCTCGAATACGCGGGCATGGATATTCTCTTTTACGAAACCGCCGAATATAGGAAGCATCGGGTGTTTTCGCCCAAAGCTGTAAACTTCGCAGAGCTGGGAATCAAACGCTATCGACGCATGGTTATAGGGGGCTTTCGTATATAAGCCGATCATTTTCGCAACAACCGTATTGGGATTACTAAGAAGAATAAAAATTTGTTTGTTATTTTTCATGATTATTCAACCGCCATTAAATTATTGGTTATTTGGTTATGTATACCATTTGTACTCTTTCATTTGATATTAACATGGTACGGCCTTTCCGGGAATACCGAAACGGACCGAAGGCGGAAATAATACTGGACTAAGGTCGTGGCTACTCTTGGAAACGCCGGTTTCATCACATTTACAAAACACCGACGATAAGATAAAATCGGGGGGAAATCAAGGATATACTATGATATGCAACGTTAATGGGAAGAGGATGGTCTTCAATGTACAAGCTGATTTTGGCCGATGATGAGGAAGACGTAAGGGAAGGGCTGCTTCAGTTAATTGATTGGGAAACTCTTGGCATGGTCGTTGCCGACACGGCGGAGAACGGGAAAGAAGCGATGGAAATGGTGGAGAAGCATCTGCCCGACATCGTCGTGACGGATATCCAGATGCCTTTCATGAGCGGTTTGCAGCTCTCGGAATGGATTCGGAAATCCTATCCGGATACGAAAATCATTATTTTGACCGGATATGAAGAATTCGAATATGCCCAAAAGGCGATCCGGCTCGGCATTGACGAATATGTGCTCAAACCGTTTTCCGCAGGCGAGCTTGCCGTCGTGTTAAGAAAGGTCAAGGAACAGATTGATGAGGAAAGGGCAGAACGGGAAAATGTCCAGTTGTTGAGTGAACATTACCGGAAGAACCTCCCGATCTTGCAAAGTTTGTTTCTCTCTTCGCTGGTTTCTCGGCGGCTGCCAAGACAGGAAATTCGTGACAAGAGCCGACAATACGAGCTGGAACTTGAAGGTGAAGGCTATCTGGTATCGGTGCTGCGGATTGATCCCCTAGGGGCAAGTAGGGATGATGGACTCTTAACCGTGCAGGCCGGTTACTCCCCGTCTCTGAAAGAAACGAACGACACCCAACTTCAGCTGTTCGCCGTGTTCAACATCGCTGACGAACTGATCAGCCGGACATTGTCGGACCAGGTGTTCATTCACCACGACGAAGTCGTGCTGCTCCACATTTTTGATAGCGCTGACAATGAACGCATGACAGGCCGTATCCTCGATTTGCTGGAGGAAGTTCGCATAAGTGTGGAACGGTATTTGAAACTGACGGTTACGATTGGGGCAGGATCCGCCATTTGTGATCTCGGCGACGTGTTCTCCTCCTATCAGGAAGCGCAGCGGGCGCTGGATTACAGATTGATCCTCGGCAGCAACAAAGTAATCTGGATTAATGATGTGGAGTCCCGACAGATCGTCCCGATCGTTTTTGACGAAGTGAAAGAGAAGGAATTAATCCGATGCCTTAAGGTCGGTAGCGACCTGGAACTTGAGGAACTGTTGGACGAGCAGTTTAGCGGTTTGTTGGACAGCCGGATTTCGTATCAGGATTTCCAGGTTTATTTGCTGATGATGCTCACCGCTGTCATCAAGGCGTCACAGGATGTCCATGCCGATATGGATAAACTGTTCGGCGACGGATCGGCCTTTCTTGGGCAACTCTCCAAATTGTCGCAGGCGAGTGAGGCGAAGTCCTGGTTTACCGGGATCTGTCTTCAACTGAAGCACTCCATTGCGAGCGACCGGCAAAGCAGCTACAACAAGCTGGTGGAAGAGGCCAAGGACTATATTCAACAACATTTCGGGGAACCGGATATCTCGATCAATAGAGTGTGCAAACAGCTTCATATCAGCACCGGTTATTTTAGCAATATATTTAAAAAAGAGACCAAAATGACGTTCGTCAATTATTTGATGGGCGTGCGGATGGAGGCGGCTCAGCATCTGCTTCGGACCACGGATTTGAAAGCGTTTGAAATCGCGGATCGGATCGGATTTGGCGATCCCAATTATTTCAGCTTTTGTTTCCGCAAAAAATTCGGCATTTCACCCAAAGAATACCGGGGCGGGGCAAGCACGATATGAAATGGGCGCGGGCAGCATCGCGGTTTTTCAGAAGTTTTCATGTCCGGAAAATTCAAGTGCTTATCTCTTTGTCTTCGGTCACGATTACCATTTTAGCGGTCCTACTGGTCAGCATGCTGCTGTTCAATCGTTTCTCCAAAGCGGCGGAGGAAAACGCTTATTTGAATTTGGGCCAGATCATCGAGCAGGTGAATGCCAATCTGGAGCTGTATGTTAGCGGGATGCAGGACATTTTTGATGTAGCCCAGGAGCAAATTAACGCGGCCTCGGACATTCCCGATGACCGGCAGCTTGGAGAACAGCTCGGGACCATTTTGAATACGCGGAAGGATCTGGTTTCGATCGCGCTGTTTACCAAAGGAGGCAATCTGGTCCGCGGAGTACCGGACCTGCCGATGCGGCAAAATACGAAGCTTACCGAACAATTGTGGTTTGAATCGGCAATTCAAAACCCGGGCACGCTGCAGTTTACCCCGCCGCATATTCAAAATCTGTTTAAGTCGGATTACCGCTGGGTCGTTTCAATGAGCAAAAATATCATCTACCGCGACGATTCAAAGGTTAAACAAGGCGTGCTCGTTATGGACATTAATTTTCGTACGATAGACGAGCTAAGTCAAAGGGTCGGCCTCGGCAAAAAAGGTTATGTGTATATCATCGATAGCGTCGGAAATATCGTATATCACCCGCAGCAGCAATTGATTTATGCCGGACTCAAGTATGAGAATCTGGAGCCGGTGCTGAATTACGCTTACGGCAGCTATTTGGATGATTCCGAAGGAGAACAAAGGCTCATAACAATTCAGACGGTGAAACCGGCGGGCTGGAAAATCGTCGGTGTGGCTTATGCAGACGAGTTTCTGACCACGAAAAAAGAGCTGGGCGGCTTTTTGTACGTCTTTCTGTTGGCGGCGATTTTCGTCATTTTGATTATCAATTTGTACGTCTCGGCCAAAATATCGCAACCGATCCGTCGTCTGGAACGTTCCGTCCAGATGGTGGAGAAGGGTGATTTCGGCACCAATGTGCATGTCGGCGGCGCGTACGAGGTGGAGCAGTTGTCAAAGCGGTTCAATCTGATGCTGCGGCGTATCCGGGAACTGATGGATCAGATCATTCAGGAGCAGGAGGCCAAGCGCAAAAGCGAACTCAATGTGCTGCAATCCCAGATCAATCCGCATTTTCTTTACAATACGCTGAATTCGGTTACCCGAATGGCCGAACTGGGCCGGAATGAGGAAGTCGTCACGACGATCACTTCACTGTCCCGCTTTTTCCGTATCAGCCTAAGCAAAGGAAATCATATTATTCCGCTGGAAGACGAACTGGAGCATGTCCGTCATTATCTCATCATCCAGACGATCCGGTTCAAAAATAAATTCCGTTATGAAATCCATGCGGAACAAGAGACGCTGGATTGTTTAACTTTGAAGCTCATCTTGCAGCCGCTGGTCGAGAATGCGATCCATCATGGTATTGAAAAATCGGCCGAGGAAGGGTTTATAGGAGTATATGCCCGGATTACCGAAGAGCATCTGGAAATCGTAATCAAAGATAACGGGATCGGGATGACACGGGAAACGGTAAACAAGCTGATAGCCGGAAAACTTCGCAACGAAGGCGGCCCGGGTTCGGGTTCTGGCTCGGGCGTCGGCGTGAACAACGTCCAGGAACGCATATCGCTGTACTACGGCAAATCCTACGGGCTGCAATATGAGAGCGAGCCGGAAGAGGGAACGACGGTAACGATTAAACTGCCGGTCGTCAAACCGGATATCCCAAAGAAAGAAGGGGATCAATGATGAGGCTGGGTTTCATGCTAGGTAAAAGCTTGTTGCTTCTGATCTTGATGCTGCCGCTGACAGCTTCCTGCGCTCCTTCCGCTAACATGCAAACAGGTGAAAAATCGACCGTCATCGATATGATCGTGAAAATGGACAGGGGAGATTACTGGAGCACGATCAAAATGGGCGCCGAGGTGGCGGCCAAGGAATACAATGTGAAGCTGAATTTTTTGGCTCCGGGCAACGAGAATGACTACAAGGAGCAAATTCAGCTGATGGAAGAGTCGATCGCCCGCCGGCCGAACGCGATCATTCTGGCCGCAAGCGATTATGAAGCGCTCGGGCAGGTCACCGACCGGACCTCCTATTACGATATTCCGGTTATCTCCATGGACTCCGAGGTAGCGTCAACGAAGGTGAAAACGTATGTCGGAACGAATAACTACGAGGCCGGCCAGAAAGCCGCCGAAAGATTGATCGAACTGACAGGGAAACAGGGCGACATCGGAATCGTTAATTTCGTAAAAGGAGCACGCAATGCCGACCAGCGGGAAGAGGGGTTTCTGGATTATGTGGCGCGGTTCCCCGGGATCAAAGTGGTGGATATTCAATATTGCGGGTCGGATGAAGAGCTGGCTTACCGCCTGACGCGGAATATGCTGGCCAATTATCCCGGTCTGGACGGGTTGGTCTCTTTGAGTGCGGAATCTTCGATCGGAGCGGGCAGGGCCGTAGAAGAAATGGACTACGGAGATAAGCTAATGATGATCGCCTTCGATAATCCGCCGGAAATGCTGGAGTTGCTTCAGGAGGAAACGGTTCAGGCCATGGTGGTGCAAAACCCGTTCAATAACGGTTATATGGCGGTGGCCGCCGCAGTCAAGGCTGCCCATGGAGAGAAGCTGGAAGACAAAATTCCTACCGGTACGAAGCTGATTGATTTGGACAACATGCTCTGGCCGGAAAACCAGAAATTGCTATTCCCTTTTGTTAAATAAATGGATGAAATGCGCACTCCCCTGTCAGCAGGGGAGTATTTTTATTTCTTCGGGGTAAATTATTGGATAGCCTTAAATTCCCATTCATTAGGAGGGAGAATATGAGCGATAAGGATATGCTTCATACGGGAATCGTTGATACGACCAGGGTATTAAAGGACTTATGGTGTGTTCGTACGCTGATGGTGAATACGGTATTCGCCGGCAGACCGGATCGGGGAGACTGGGTGTTGATCGATACCGGATTGGGTCCTTTCAAGAAGGCATTAATTCGGGAAGCCGAAACCATTTACGGCAGGCCGCCCAAAGCGATCATCTTAACGCACGGTCATTTCGATCATGTAGGGTGCGTGATCGAGTTATCGGATTACTGGAAGGTTCCGGTCTATGCCCATGTTGAGGAATTCCCCTATCTAACCGGACTCCGGGATTATCCGGAAGGTGATCCTTCCGTTGGAGGAGGTCTGCTTGCCGGTGTGGCACCGATCTATCCGAATCGGGCGATAGATTTGAAGGACAGGCTGGAACCTCTGCCCGAAGATGGTACAGTTCCAGGAGCAACGGGATGGAAATGGATCGCTACTCCGGGTCATAGTCCGGGGCATGTATCATTGTACCGCGAGCAGGACCGCACGCTGATTGCCGGCGATGCTTTTATCACGGTCAAGCAGGAATCGGCACTCGCCGTCATTAGGCAGGAGAAGGAGCTCCACGGACCTCCGATGTATTTTACGCCGGATTGGGAAACAGCCGAAGCGTCGCTGTGCAAGCTGGCCGCTTTGTCGCCGGAGACGGCGATTACCGGTCACGGGGTGCCGATGTCCGGCGAAGAACTACGTTCTGGGCTCCGCCGGCTATGCGAGAATTTCGAAGAGCTTGCTGTACCCGAACAAGGAAAGTATGTGAATAAAGAGCTTTGAAACGAGACCCGGGGACGCCCGGGCCTTTTTATTTGAAATGATCAAAATAACATCCTCAGAATTTTAATAGAACATCTCAGGATTTTAGATTCGCAAACCGGCGATTTCAAGGCATAATGAAAACGTATCCATGAGGCAAACAAAGATAACGAAAATCATTCAGGAGGTCAAAAGAATGAAAAAAGTCGGTACGGCATTATTAGCAGCAACATTGCTCGGGGCGACGCTAGCTGGCTGTTCCAGCGGCGGAAACAAGGAAAGCGGCGGGAGCGGAGAGCCGAAAGTCGGCGTAGCGATTTACAAGTTCGATGATACGTTTATGACCGGCGTACGGAACTCCATCGAGAAGAACTCGAGCGGAATCGCTAAAGTCGACATCGTCGACAGCCAGAATTCGCAGCCGACCCAGAACGATAAAATCGATTTGTTTTTGACGAAGAAAACGAATGCCTTGGTCATTAATCCGGTTGACCGTACGGCGGCCGGAGTCATTATCGATAAAGCCAAGGCAAAAGATACGCCGGTAGTGTTCCTGAATCGCGAACCGCTTCCGGAAGATATGAAGAAGTGGGACAAAGTGTACTATGTCGGAGCCAAAGCGGAAGAATCGGGAACGTTATCGGGCCAAATTATCGTCGATTACTGGAAAGCGACTCCCGAGGCCGATAAAAACGGCGACGGCGTGCTCCAATACGTCATGCTGAAAGGCGAACCGGGTCACCAGGATGCCGAGCTTCGCACGCAATATTCCATTCAGGCCGTGGAAGACGCGGGCATCAAGGTGGAAAAAGTCGCCGAAGATACCGCTATGTGGGACCGGGTAAAAGGACAGGAGAAAATGGCCGCCTTCCTGGCAGCGAACGGCGACAAAATCGAAGCTGTCTTCGCCAACAATGACGATATGGCGCTGGGTGCCATTGAAGCCTTGAAAGCCGCCGGATATTTCTCGGGAGACAAATATATGCCGGTAGTCGGCGTTGACGCTACCGCGCCAGCTCTTCAAGCGCTGGAGCAAGGCACGATGCTCGGCACGGTGCTTAACGATGCCGAGAACCAAGGTAAAGCAGCCGTAACGCTGGCTTCCCTGCTCGCTAAAGGCAGCGAAATCAATAAGGACAGCGTCGGGTTTGAAATTACGGACAATCAATATGTGTGGATTCCTTACCAAAAAGTAACGAAAGAAAACGCAGCCGATTTCAAATAAGCCGCTGCGCACGCAGCAGGACTTCTCATAAACAAGTCAAGCATGGGAGGTTCGGAACCCGAGGGTACGAACCTCCCGCTGTTTTGAGGGGAAAGTTTAAGGATAGAGCCTGGAGAAAGACTTGCTGTGCCTCTGTCGGTAAAGAACAAGTTAGGGGGCGAAAGAATGACTGACCAGAAATATGCGCTGGAGATGAAAGAGATCTCCAAGGAATTTCCCGGCGTGAAAGCGTTGGATGGAGTAACGCTGCAAGTCAGACCCGGAACCGTGCACGCGCTAATGGGCGAAAATGGAGCGGGGAAGTCAACGTTAATGAAATGCCTGTTCGGGATATATAAACCGGACGGCGGCGAAATCTTTTTGCATGGACAAAAAGCCGAAATCAACAACTCCAGCGATGCGCTTGGACTGGGTGTTTCGATGATTCACCAGGAGCTGCACCCGGTGCCGTTTCGCAATGTCATGGAAAATATATGGCTCGGCCGATTTCCGCTCATGGGATGGGGTCCGTTCAAGCTTGTGGATCACAAGAAGATGTACCGGGATACGGAGGAGCTGTTTAAACAATTAGATATCGATTTAAGTCCGGATACGCTGGTGGGCAAATTGTCCGTATCCAAAATTCAATCGATCGAAATCGCCAAGGCGGTATCTTTTCATTCACAGATCATCGTCATGGACGAACCTACCTCCTCGCTGACCAGCGTGGAAGTGGAGCACTTATTCCGCATCATTAACGATTTGAAGAAACGCGGCGTAGCCATCATTTATATTTCGCACAAAATGGAGGAAATTTTACGTATTTCCGATGATGTAACGATCATGCGGGACGGGAAAAAAATCGGAACCTGGCCGGCCGCCGAGATGACGACGGATCTGATTATTTCCAAGATGGTCGGCCGCGATTTGACGCAGCGTTTCCCGGACCGTCACAACGTGCCGACCGGCGTCATTATGAAGGTGGATAACTTGACTTCATCCCAACCGAAGTCGTTTAAAAATATCTCTTTTGAGCTGCGTAAAGGAGAAATTCTCGGGATTGGCGGACTGGTCGGCGCCCAGCGGACCGAACTGGTTGAAGCTTTATTCGGTTTGCGGGATATCCAGACGGGAAGTATCTCGATCCATGGGAAAGAGGTCCGAATCAAAAGCCCGGGCGATGCCAAACGGCACGGGTTGGCGCTGCTGACGGAGGAGCGGCGTACGACAGGGATTTTTCCGGTATTGTCCGTACACGAAAATGCCGCCATTGCGAACATGGACCGTTATGTAAAGCCTTACTTGCTGATTGACGACCGCAGAAAAAAGGAAGAAGCCAACAATATGGTAGGAAAGCTGCGGACCAAAACGCCTTCCCCGAAAACGCTGATTATGAATCTATCGGGCGGGAATCAACAGAAGGTGCTGCTCGCGCGTTGGCTGCTTACCGAACCTGAGATATTGCTGCTTGACGAGCCGACCCGGGGGATCGACGTTGGCGCAAAATACGAAATTTACTCCATTATTGCGGATTTGGCGCAACAGGGAAAAAGCATTATCATGATTTCTTCCGAGATGCCGGAACTGCTCGGCATGTCCGACCGCGTGATGGTCATGTCCGAAGGCCGACTGACAGGAATATTGGACGGAGACCAGGCTTCGGAAGAGGAAGTTATGCGGCTGGCTGCCCAGCATTAAGGGGAAGAGAAGGAGGAGAAATTCATGGAAACAAGAAAAATACAAAATTTCGTTACGCAAAATGCAATCTATATCGTACTCGCCGTGCTAGTTATCGGCATCGCCGTTTACGATCCGAACTTTATAGGTATCAACACGCTTCGCGATATACTCATTCAATCCTCGACGCGGGTCATTATCGCGCTTGGTGTAGCGTTCATTCTCATCACCGGCGGTACCGATTTGTCGGCCGGCCGGATGGTTGGCTTGACCGCAGTCATCTCGGCATCCATGCTTCAGGTAGAGAATTATCCGCGGCGCTTCTTTCCGGATCTCCCGCATCTGCCGCTTCTGGTTCCCATCATTATAGCTATTATCGTTGGCTTACTTTTCGGCTTGATCAACGGAATCATCGTTTCGAAATTTAAAGTTCCCCCATTCATCGCTACTCTCGGAACGATGGTTGCGATCTACGGGATCAACTCCCTGTATTTCGACACGGAGCCCAACCAATCGCAGCCGATCGGCGGTTTGCGCGAAGATTTCACGAATCTGGGCTCGGGAAGCATCGGCAGCGGGCAGTACTCGATTCCATTTATCGTCCTGATTGCGATCGCGGTTTGCTTCATCGTTTGGGTCATGTTCAATAAAACCCGGCTCGGAAAAAACATGTACGCTATCGGCGGCAATGAACAAGCCGCCAAAGTTTCGGGTATCAACGTTACAAAATATCTGATTCTGATCTATTCCATCGCAGGAGCGCTGTACGGCTTGGCGGGCGTGCTTGAAGCCGCAAGAACCGGCGGGGCTACCAACAACTACGGTAACATGTACGAGCTTGATGCGATCGCGGCCTGCGTAGTCGGCGGCGTATCGACGACCGGCGGAATCGGAACGGTTCCGGGCGTCATGGCAGGCGTACTCATTTTTACGGTTATAAACTATGGGTTAACCTTCGTAGGGGTAGGCCCCTATTGGCAGCAAATCATCAAAGGCGCGATCATTGTTGCCGCGGTTGCTTTCGATATGCGCAAATACGCAGCCAAAAAGTAAATACCGGTTTCACACTCCCAAGGCCGTCCTGAAGCAATGATTTGCTCAGGGCGGCTTTTAATTTGATAATTTTCATCCAATTTTCCATTTTTCCAACTTTTTCTCATGCGTAGGGGCAGTTATCATGTTAAAATGTGACAAGGAGCACAAAATTTGTTGAATTGATGGACTAAGGAGAGAAACTACAATGAATAAGATGGTTAACTTCAAAAAAATAACTTCAGGCTTGGTACTCTCCGTCATGGCTGGATCATTGTTGTTTGTTCCGCTAGGGCCGGGAACGGCACAGGCGGCAACATCGAAACAGGTAGTTGCAGTATATGCCAAAATTCAGACAGAACGGGCGGCAGAGGTTGTTGCACTGGTTAACAAAGAGCGGAAGGCTGCCGGACTTAAACCGTTGACCGTACACACGAACTTATCAAAAATGGCTAAAACCAAAGCGATTGACATGTTTAAAAACAAGTATTTCAATCATACATCACCTACTTACGGTTCCCCCTTCGATATGATGGATTCCTTCAACATTACTTACCGCTATGCCGGCGAGAATATCGCCATGGGTCAAACCACCGCCAAAGAGGTCGTACAGGACTGGATGAACAGCCCCGGCCATAAAGCGAATATTCTGAACGCCAACTATAATCTGATCGGTGTCGGCTATTATAACGGATATTGGGTACAAGAATTTATCGGCACGCAAAAATAAAGGGCTGGCTAACGCCGGTTCTTTTATTATACGGAGGGAGTGGGAATGACGGACTTGAACAAAACTTTAAGAACTTGTCTAAAGGGACACCAATACTATAAAAGCAGCGGTTGCCCGACCTGCCCGATCTGCGAGAAAGAAATTAAACCGGACAGCGGGTTTTTGTCGCTTCTGTCGGCACCGGCAAGAAGAGCGTTGGAACACCATGGAATACTTTCTTTGCAAGAGCTTTCGAAATACAGCGAAAAAGAGATTTTGCAATTTCACGGCATGGGTCCGGCCTCGTTGCCTAAACTGAGGACTGCTCTGCAGAATCAAGGATTATCATTTAAAGCATAGACACTCTTTTAAGACTCGAAAAATTTTTTTTGACGACGATGAAACCTTGATACCTGCGATACGTAAACATCTATCAAGAAGTTTAAAATTTTTGGGGAGGAAAACCACAATGTCGATTTTCAAGAGATTACGCGATTTAACGATGTCCAATATTAACGCAATGATTGATAAGGCCGAGGATCCGATCAAGATGACGGATCAATATATTCGCGATATGCAAGAGGACCTGGAGGATGCCGAGAAAGCGGTAGCCGCTCAGATTGCGATCGAGAAGAAATTCAAGGCGCTTTTTGAAGAGCAGGAGGCATTGGTTGCTAAGCGTACGCAACAGGCGCACACTGCGGCACAAGCCCAGAACGTAGATCTGGCCCGCCGCGCGCTGGAAGAGAAGAAAGCCGCCGAAGACAAGATGAATGAATACAAAGCAAACTATGAGCAGAACAAAGCCTCCGCTGACAATCTGCGCGGCAAGCTGGAAGAGATGCGCAAACAGTTGACCGAAATGAAAAATAAAAGGGAAACATTAGTTGCTCGCTATAACGCGGCAAAAGCCCAAACCGAAATCAACAAGGCGATGACCGGCTTCAGTTCGGATTCGGCTGCCAGCGGTCTGAAGCGCATGGAAGAAAAAATGATGCAGATGGAAGCGCAAGCTGAAGCGAGCAATGAATTGAATTCCAAAGGCGCCGATCTGGACGACGAATTTGAAAAACTCGGAAAAGATCAGGCTGTCGAGGATGAATTGGCCGCTCTGATGAAGCAATACGAAGATAAGAAATAAGGACGCTCCCGAATTGAACGAAAAGCGAGGCATATGATCTCATGGGTGTTTGGAAAAGAATCGGCAATCTGTTCGCGAAACCGGAGCCGCCGCAAGTGGAGAAAAGTATGCTGACACTCGCTCCGGGGGATATGTGCGAAGTGTCGTTAGTCACTTATGAAGTGACGGGACGCGTCCACAACCGGGGTAGAAATGCGGTCGTGCTGACGCTTCAGGACGGAGCCAAAATCAGTTACCTGCTGATCGAGGAACGCGAGACCCTACACTATCAGCTTTATCGCCCGATCGACGGGCGATTGGACACGCCGGATGAGGTTCCTTCGGAGATGGAACTGGACGGCAGAACCTATTTCCTGGATGAAGAGTATATCGGGGCGGTAACGGTTACCGGCCGTACTCCTTTTATGCAGGGGGGAGAGCAGTATGTATGGCAATTCCAGTCCGATGATTTTGCCCTGCTGCGCATTGAATGGCAAAACGGTCGCTTTATGCTATATGAAGGCGAGAAGGTCATCCCGGGTGATGTAAAGGTGATTCGAGCAAGTTAATGGAATGAGAAATACCAAATAAGCAGTGCCTTCGGGCATTGCTTTATTTGCGTTCCTTAGTGCAGCAAGTCATATTTGAAGATAGTCAAGTGAGAATACTGTAAATCTTATTAACCGGAATTTTCAGAGATCCCGAACAGTTCCAAGACGTCTTTCTTTGTTCTTGGCTTGAAATCAAGCTGTTCGAGGGGAATATTATAGCTCATTCCATGCCGAATGGCTTCATCCCAGTCTTCCGGAAGCAAGGAAGTTTCGAATAAAGCATTTTCGTATACAATGAACATCCATTCGTTTGAGAAAAAGTGGGCATACCAGCAATCCTCTTGTGCATCAATCATATGATTCTGCAGCTTTTGGAGCAATGGGGAGAGTTCTTCGCCGGAAGAAACGGAAACCAGCAGCAACGTCCATCCTCCGATCTGTTTTTCACCGAGAATCGTCAATTCGCTTAAAATGGTTTGATCCTTTAGAGATTGTTCAATCACTATGCCTAAATAACTCAAAATAAACACCCTTTCCCGAACATGCGTTCCTATATTGATTATAAAATATATCCGTAAAATGAGCAACAATATTCATTCCCTTGCCCATCCGGGGGGGCGGACGACCTTCAATTTGCTTCTCCGGGCAAGAAGTTTTATGTTTATTACATAAACTGGAGAGATTAAAAGGGACTATTTACAAAGAGGAGTGCTGCTGATGTTTACTGCGTCCCGAATTTGGCGAACGGTCGGCCTCGTCTCGGCCGCAGCAACGCTGATGTTACTGTTTGGTTTTTTGTATGCGATTCGTGATGTCATTTACCCGGGAACCGCAAGCAGGCAATCTTACGTTATGGAAGATCATGCCTATGCGGTACCTGCGCAATCCTCCCCGCTGGATGTTACGGTGATCGGCGATTCTCTTGCCAAAGGAACAGGGGACGATATGGGGAGCGGATTTGCGAAGAGAACGGTTGAGCTTTTAGCTAAGCAGGGGGCGAAGAGCAAACTTATCAACAATTTAGGTATCAACGGACTCACAACGAAGGAACTGCTGCCGATGCTCGATCAAAACGGGATTCAATATTCGCTTGGACAGGCGGGAATCATCCTGCTTTCCATTGGGGCCAACGATTTGTTCGATGGGGAAGAGCCGCTGGAAACGAGGACGGAACTCCCGACGCAAGCCGAACTGGATGCCCATGTAAAGAGCGCTTCAGATAATTTCAAAAAAATCTTGGACAAACTTCACAATATCAACCCTCAGGCTCAACTCGTTTATGTCGGATTGTATAATCCGTTTTCAGATATGAAAGAACTGAAGGTGACCGGTGATCAGGCAGTAGCGCTTTGGAACGGCATTGCTGCGGAGGCGATGGCTTCCATCGAGGGAGGGCTGATCGTTCCGACGTTTGATTTGTTTACACTGCAAGCCGGACAGTACCTTTCCGGGGATCATTTTCATCCGAACGGAGCGGGATATCAGGCTATCGCGGAGCGGATCGTGCAGGGCATCGACGTTAAAGAGTGAACATAAGGAGTGTACGTTAGTGGCAGAGGATTTTGGAACTGGGCGTAACCCAAAACAAACGGTGCTGACCGTAGAGCATTTGAAGAAGCGCATCGGGAAAAAATGGATCGTACAAGATGTTTCTTTTGAAATCAAGGAAGGCGAGATTTTCGGTTTTTTAGGCCCGAACGGAGCCGGGAAAACAACAACGATCCGAATGTTGGTCGATTTGATTCGCCCTACGGAAGGTAGCGTCAAGGTATGCGGATTCGAGGTGAGCCGGGAACCTGAACGAGCGCTGGCTTATGTCGGATCGATTGTTGAAAATCCTGAGGTTTATACCTATTTGACCGGATGGGAAAACCTCGAGCAATTTGCCAGGATGATGAACGGGGTCGATACAGCGCGGATTGCCGAGGTGGCGGAGATGGTAGGATTGGACGAGCGGATTCACGATAAAGTGAAAACTTATTCGCTGGGGATGCGTCAGCGTTTGGGCATTGCCCAGGCGCTGCTTGGCAGGCCCAAGCTAATGATACTGGATGAGCCCACTAACGGTTTGGATCCCAAAGGGATCAAGGAACTTCGCCAGTTTATCCGCAGTCTTGCCGAGGAGGGGATGGCTGTATTCGTATCAAGCCATTTACTTAGCGAGATCCAACTTCTATGTGACCGAGTGGCGATCATCAGCCGGGGCCGTGTGCTTGCCACAGGCACGGTAAGCGAACTGATTAAGGAGAGCTCGAACTATGTGGTTTGGGAACTGGATCCCCGACCGCAGGGTGAAGCTTTGTTGAAGGCGGCCGGCGCGAGTGTAGTCGAGAAGGCGGGCGATGTACTGGATGACGCGATTATGGCCGGGACTTCGTCTAAAGCGTTAGTGACGCAGATGCAGCCCGAAGATATTCCGAAGCTGCTCTCAACCCTCGTTGATGCAGGGGTTAAAGTCGGCTCCGTACACAAGATTAATCCCACACTCGAGCAATTGTTCCTGGAGATGACGGATGGTGAGACCATTGAATAGTGCTAATCGGATGTTTTCGTTAATTCAAAACGAAACGATCAAGATGATCAAGAAGAAGCGGTTTTATGTAGTTTTGCTTGTGCTGCTGGTGCTTGTCCCGATTTTTGCGTATGCCCAGATGAAACAGGCAGAAGATAAACGCGAAACTTACGGATCGGACTGGCGCAGAGAAGTACAACAGGCCATAACGGATAATCAAAACTCGCTTGGCAGCGATCGGGTTCCCGAGGAATGGAAGAAATATCGGCAGATTTATATCCAGCAGATGAAATATTATCTGGAGCATGACGTGAATCCGGCTCAGCCCGGCGGCGTTTCGTTTACCCGGGAGTTTCTGGACAATGCGTCAACCTTGTTCATTCCATTGCTGATTATGTGCATCGGTTCCGACATCGTTTCTTCGGAACGAACGGCGGGAACAGTGAAAATGCTGCTGACCAGGCCGATCCGGCGCTGGAAAGTGCTGCTCAGCAAGCTGATCACTCTATTGATGTTCGTTTCGCTTATCGTACTGTCCTCGTTCGTTATCTGCTATCTGGTTTCGGGGCTCTTTTTCGGGTACAAAGGATTTACCTTTCCGGTGTTTACCGGGTTTCGGCTGCATGGCGCGGAAGTGGAGATGTCAGCGGTCCATGCGGTGCCCCAGTGGAAGTATCTGTTTATGCAGGCGGGCCTGATCTGGTTTGTGGGTATAACCGTTGCGGTGCTGTCCTTTATGGTCTCCGTCCTGGTACGAAGCACGGCCGCGAGCATCGTGATTATGATGGCATCGCTGATCGCGGGCAGTATTTTAAGCAATATGGCTTCCTCATGGACCAGCGCCAAGTACTTGTTTATGGTGAACCTGGGATTAACCAATTATTTGGCGGGAACTCCAGCTCCGATCGAAGGGATGAATCTCGGATTTTCGCTTGCGGTTCTGGCGGTTTGGGCAGCCGTCTCGCTGTTTGTTTCATTCCTTGTCTTTACGAAACAGGATATATTGAATTAAAATGGACAAGGATAACAAAACATCTGTTTGCATTGTAGTACATATAGTGCGTGTTCAAACGTATTGAACAACATTTAAGTGAACTACCTAATGAAGCTAAAAGGGGGAGCATGAATGGCCGAACAAATCGATTTGTTCGAAGACGCCTCAGGGGGCAAGCCTGGCCGTGCGGCTTCGGGATACGACGCGGACGACATTCAGGTGCTCGAAGGGCTTGTCGCGGTACGTAAACGACCAGGTATGTATATCGGCAGTACGAGCTCGTCGGGACTTCATCATCTTGTATGGGAGATTGTGGATAATGCCGTCGATGAGCATTTGGCGAAATTTTGTAATAAAATCGATATTACGCTGAATAAAGACGGTTCTGTTACCGTATACGATAATGGCCGCGGCATTCCGACAGGGATGCATAAGACAGGCATTCCTACACCGCAAGTGGTTTATACAATTTTGCATGCAGGCGGTAAATTCGGCGGTTCGGGATATAAAAAATCCGGCGGTCTGCACGGCGTTGGCGCATCGGTAACGAATGCGCTGTCCGAGTGGCTGGAAGTCGAAATCTACCGTGAAGGCAAAATCCATCGCATGCGGTTCGAGTATTGGATGGACAAGCAAGGAATCGAACATGTCGGTGAGCCGGTGACGGGTCTGGAAGTTCTGGGGAACACAAACCGGACGGGAACCAAAGTCACGTTTAAGCCGGATATCCGGGTGTTCGTTAATGGAATCGGATTAAATTACGATACGCTCGCGGAACGTTTACAGGAGATCGCTTTTCTGAATTCGGGCCTGAAGGTGACCTTGAAGGATGAGCGGTCGGACCGTTCCGACGAGTTTTTTTACGAGGGCGGCGCCAGCCAGTTTGTTCAGTTTTTGAACGACGGGAAAGATGTGCTGCATGATGTGGTTCATTTTTACGCCGAGCGGGATGAAATTGAAGTGGAAGTTGCCTTGCAATACAATGCGGGATATACGGAAACGTTGGCTTCCTTCGTCAACTCCATACCTACGCGCGGGGGTGGAACTCATGAAACGGGCTTTAAGACAGCCTACACACGGGTGATGAACGACTATGCGCGCAAAACCGCGATGCTTAAGGAAAAGGACAAAAACCTGGAAGGAAACGATCTTCGCGAGGGCATGATGTCGGTCATCAGCGTCAAAATGTCCGAAGTGGAGTTCGTCGGCCAAACCAAGGATCAACTCGGGAGCGCCTCTGCTCGAAGCGCGGTGGACGCCGTTGTGGCGGAGAAAATGGCTTTGTTCCTGGAGGAAAATCCGCAAGTGGCCCAGACGCTGATTAAAAAGGCGATCCAGGCTTCGCGCGCCAGAGAGGCGGCGCGCAAGGCGCGGGACGAGATGCGTTCCGGCAAAAAGCGGAGCGAGAGCTCTAACCTTGGCGGCAAGCTGACTCCGGCGCAGTCGAAAGACTTTACGCGTAACGAGCTGTTTATCGTCGAAGGCGATTCCGCGGGCGGCTCGGCCAAGCAGGGCCGGGACTCCAAGATTCAGGCGATATTGCCGCTGAAAGGCAAGCCGATGAATCCGGAGAAGGCCAAACTGGCCGATATTTTGAAAAATGATGAATATCGGGCGATCATTTCTGCGATCGGTGCGGGCATCGGACCGGAATTTGCCGTGGAAGACAGCAATTATTCCAAGATCATTATCATGACCGATGCCGATACGGACGGAGCGCATATCCAGGTGCTGCTGCTGACATTCTTTTACCGTTATATGAAGCCGTTGATCGACGCGGGGAAGGTGTACATCGCCCAGCCGCCTTTATACAAAATTACCCGCCGGTCCGGAAAACTGGAGACGGTGCGGTATGCCTGGAGCGATGAACAGCTTCAAAATTACCTCAAGGAATTCGGCAAAAACTTCGAGCTTCAGCGTTACAAAGGACTCGGGGAAATGAACCCCGAGCAGCTGTGGGAAACAACGATGAATCCGGAAACCCGCACGATGCTCCAGGTTCAGATCGAAGATGCCGCCAAGGCGGAACGCCGCGTCTCCACGCTGATGGGCGACAAGGTCGACCCGCGGAAGCGCTGGATAGTAGAAAATGTGGATTTCACGGAGTATGAGGAATAGAAGGTGACTTGATTTGAGTTCATTGGAGAATTTTTTGCCAGCCTTTCTCGAAGAAGTCGTAGGCGACCGTTTCGGCCGGTATTCCAAATATATTATTCAGGATCGGGCCATTCCTGACGTAAGAGACGGTTTAAAGCCGGTTCAACGGCGCATTTTGTATGCCATGTACGATTCGGGAAATACGCCGGACAAGCCTTACCGTAAATCGGCCAAGACGGTCGGTGACGTTATGGGGAATTATCATCCCCACGGCGACTCCTCGATTTACGAAGGCATGGTTCGGATGGCGCAACCTTGGAAGATGGGGCATGTTCTCGTGGACGGCCACGGTAACTGGGGTTCCCAGGATGATGACCCGGCCGCTGCGATGCGGTATACGGAGGCGCGTCTTTCGCCGATCGCGTTGGAACTGCTTCGAGATATCGAGAAACGTACGGTTCCGTTTAAAGACAACTTCGATAACACGGCGATGGAGCCGGTCGTTCTGCCGGCACGATTTCCGAACTTGCTCGTTAACGGGGTGAGCGGGATCTCCGCCGGTTTTGCGACGGAAATTCCGCCGCATAATTTACGTGAGATTATTGATGCCTGCATCGCGGTTATGGAGAAGCCGGAGCTTTCTTTGGAAGAAATCCGTGCTTACGTGAAGGGACCGGATTTTCCGACCGGCGGCATCATTATGGGCGAGGAAGGAATCCGCGACGCCTACGAGACCGGAAAAGGCCGGATTTATCTCCGGTCCAAAACGGAGATCGAAAATATGCGCGGCGGCAAACAACAGATCGTCGTTACGGAGATCCCTTATCAGGTCGTCAAATCCCGGCTTGTTACGGCCATGGAAAATATCCGGCTGGAGAAAAAGGTCGACGGGATTGCTGAAGTGCGCGACGAAAGCGGACGTAACGGTTTGCGAATTGTTGTCGAGTTGAAAAAGGATGCGGACGCCCAAGGCATTCTTGCCTACCTGTTAAAGAAAACCGATTTGCAGGTAACCTACAACTTCAATATGGTGGCGATCGTCAACAAGGCGCCGCGCCAGCTTGGCCTGAAAGCGATGCTGGACGCTTATATCGCCCATCAGCGCGAAGTGGTCACCTTCCGGACCCAATACGAGCTGGAGAAATTGGAAGACCGGGCCCATGTATTGGAAGGCCTGGTTAAAGCGTTGAATATTCTGGATGAGGTTATCGCCGCGATCAAGGCGTCGAAAAACCGCCAGGACGCTCAGAATAATCTGCAGTGGATGTTCGGATTTACCGAACGTCAAGCGGATTCCATCCTGACCTTGCAATTGTACCGATTGACCAACCTGGAGATTACGTCCCTGCAGAAAGAGCTGGACGACATCCAGAAGAAAATCGCCACGCTGCGAGGCATTCTGGAAAGCGACAAGAAATTGATAGCTCTGATCAAAAAAGAGCTGATCGAAATCCGCGACAAATACGGCATCGATCGGCGTTCGGAGATCCAGGGCGAAGTCGAGGAACTGAAGGTGAACCTGGAAGTGTTGGTTGCCCAGGAGGATGTCCTCGTCACGCTCTCCCACGAAGGGTATATCAAGCGGACCAGCATGCTATCCTTTACGCGTTCCGGCGGAGAGCGGGAAGGATCGGGAGTGAAGGAAGGCGATTATGTCAAGCATGTGCTTGACGTGGATACGCTGCAAAATATTCTGATCTTTACCCAACGAGGCCAATACTTCCTGTTGCCGGTTCATCAGATCCCGGAATTTAAGTGGAAGGATAACGGGACCGCTATCGTCAACGTCATTCCGATGGCCAAGGAAGACAGGATCGTAAGTGCGATCCCGCTGAAGAGCTTTGACGAACAAGATGTGAGTCTTGTGTTTGTCACTAAACGCGGCCAGATCAAGCGTACCGAATTGAAAGAGTACGAGACGAAACGGTCGGGCGCAATCGCTGCTTGTAAAGTGGCGGACGGAGATGAAATCATCAGCGTTACCGTCAGCCGAAACAGCCAGGAAATTCTGCTGGTGACGAAGCAGGGAATGGCTATCCGGTTTGCGGAAAACGAAGTCAATGCCATGGGCCGCGTGTCGGCGGGCGTTCGCGGCATCACATTGAAAGAGGATGACGATGTCGTAAGCTCCATGTGGGTCGAGGGCGATGAAGGCGAAGTGCTCGTCGTGTCGGATTTGGGTTACGGCAAGCGGACATTGCTGCTGGATTATCCGGTGCAAAGCCGCGGCGGCAAAGGCGTTCAGTCCTTTGAATTCAAGGAAGGCAAACGGGTTAAACCGAACGGCAGCCGTTTGGCTGGCGGATTCCACTGCAAAGAACCGCTCTCGTTATTGGCGGTGACAAAGGAAGGCGGAACTTATCCATTCAGTTCGGAGGATGCTCCGCTTGCCGACCGGAAATCGATCGGCAAACAGCTCGCCCCGGTGGATAAGAAAGATGAAATCATCGATTTGATGATTCGAAGTTGAAACATTTAAAAGCTTCACGGAACTAACGATTCCGTGGAGCTTTTCTTATTTGGCGAATATACGTTCCTGTTAGGACTTTAGTAGGTAGGGGAGTTTGTCAATATTAGGTATGATATGGATAGAAGCCTTATAAGATAATTTTGGTAGTGCTGTAAACTTAGCGATAGTGGAGGGGAACGACATTTGATGGAAATTACGGAAACTTGGATCGATTCACAGGCACCCAACAGCGCAGCGATCAAGAACGGCCAGGATTTGAACAAAAAAGGAAAATACATAGAACTGCACCGGTCTGAAGACGGGCAGGTACTTTTTGGACTTTGTGCGGGAAGCGGGAAAACGCCTTATGCTCCATCCGCGGATTTCGCGATTCCGGAAAAACCGGTCATGCGTTGCAGCTGCCCAAGCCGGCAGTTCCCGTGCAAGCATGTGTTGGGTCTCCTGTACGCTTATGCGGAAGGAAGGCTTTTTACCCCGGCGGAGGTGCCGGAAGATCTGGCAGCCAAACGGGAGAAAACCGGGAAACGGGAAGAGAAGAAAGCGAAGGAAGCCGTCGCGGGAGTCGAAGCCAAGCCGAAGAAAGTCAATAAATCAGCGCTTAAAAAGAAGATCTCGGCTCAGCTCGAGGGATTGGATTTGCTCGAAAAGTTGACGCATTCGTTGATACGGCGAGGCTTAGGTACGCTTGATGCCAAAGAGCTGAAAGTAATTCAAGATCATGTAAAACAAATGAAAAGCCACTATTTGAACGGAGCGCAAATTCAGCTTGGCAAGCTGTTTCTCATCCTGTCGCAAAAGGATAATACGGAGCAGTCTTATTCCATGGCGTCGGAGCAGCTTGCGGTCATTCACGCCTTCATCAAAAAAGGCAGGGCCCATTTAACCGCAAAATTGGAAGACCCCGAGCTTGGGCTGGATCATGAGTCCTCGATCGAAGAATGGCTGGGACACGCATGGCAGTTGACCGAACTGAAAGAGGCGGGGTTGGTCGAACCGGCGAAGGAGCTGATTCAGTTGGCCTTTACCAGCTATGATGATGCAGCACGGCAGGAGTATGTCGACTGCGGTTACTGGATTCAGCCGGACAGTGGGGAAATCCACTATACCGTTCAATATCGCCCCTATAAAGCCGCGAAATTAATGCGGGAGGAAGACAGCTTTTTCGAGGTTGCTGTCGTGCCTGAATTATACCGGTATCCCGGAGACCTGAACCGGCGGGTCCGTTTCGAGTCCATGACCTCGAGAGCGGTGAAGAAGAACGATCTGTCTCTGGTTCGCCAGCATGCCGCGGCGTCGTTTACCGAGACCGTAAAGCGGGTGAAAAACCAGTTGAAAAATCCGCTGGCCGATCCCAATCCGGTGGTACTTTTGTCCGTTGAGAAAGTCGTCACCGATGCGGAGGGCCGGCTGTTTGCCGCCGATAAGCAGGGAGAAACGCTGGAGCTTCGCGATGTGCTGCAAGACGGAACCGTACATTTATTGAAGTTTTTGCCGGAGGACGCGCTGCGAGAGATCGTGATGCTTGCCATGTTTCATCAGGATTCCCGCAACGGAGTATTGGCTGCCCAGCCCCTGACGATGTTGACCCGGGAAGACCTGGTCCGGTTGCTCTACTAACAAGCGGAATTGGAGGGACATAGATCATGAGTCAAACCTTATTAATGGAGCTGAATGATGAAATCCGCCGTCTTTATATCGCGGGGAGCGATCTGGCGGCCGGGGATTTCAGATTAAAGAAACTGCTTCCCTCTTTTCAACAGCTGGGGGAGCGGGCACCCGTGTTTAAAAAGCTTGCCGAAGGCATGGAGTCCTTAATCGTCGAAGACAGCGGGGCAGACTCGGCCCGTCGGCTGCAAGACATCAATCTTCTTCTCCAGTCGGTGCTCCGTACTCAGGGGAAAGTATCCTCCGAAGGAGAGACGAACCTGCTGGAGAGTAAGCCCGTTTCGTTAAAAACGACCTCATCCTACCGCAAATTGTCAGCGGTGCGGCATGCCCTTACGACCCGGGGTGGCGGGCGGCATGAAATCGTCGTCGATGCCTATCGGGAGGGATTGTTCCAGGACCTTCGCTTGCTTCCTCTAGCCATAGACGCGCTGAACGATCCTTATGTGGAAATCGCAGATTTTGCGATGAATGAGGTCTTACCGTCTTACGGAGCCGAAATCGTGCCGCATTTGCTTGAAAGCTTTCAACCCGGTGGGGGAAGACTCGACGCGCGCAGGCTGACCGTTATCTCAAAAAACGGCGGCGACAAGGTGCTTCCCATGATTTGTGAAGCGGCCGTTTCGGGATCCGATGAAGTACGCACGACGGCCATTCGCCTGTTAGCGGGGCATGACGAATATGAGCAGACCCTGCTGGACTTCAGTCGCGACAAGAAGAAGAGCATCCGCGAAGCGGCCTATCAGGCCCTGGCGGACAGCGATTGGGCGAGCGCGGCCGAGCGCCTATACGAGGCATCCAAAGGAAAAGACGGCGAACTCGTAAATTCGGCGCTTAACCGCAGCCAGTCGGAGTTGCTGGTCAATTGGCTGGCCCGCGATTATGCGGATTTGCTTCAATCGATCGAAAAGGAGATCTCCATAAAAGAGCTCGATAAAGAGGTGTCGCTGCAAAGCAGGCGTTATCTTTGGGCGTTGCACCACAAAAGAGGCGCTGAACTGGAGCGTCTGTATTTGAGGGTTTTGCGGAATTATTCTTTTTACGCCCACACGTTAGGTTGGACCTATTTGGCGAACGAAGCGTTGCGGTACATAAGCGAAATGGATTCCGAGGAAGGCCGGGGGCTTATCCGGGCTGCGGTGGACATTGAAATGGAAAAGACTGCCGGGAGCCAAGCTTTCGTGCGTGAAACGTTTGTCATGGCGCAGCCGATACTGTCCCCGGATTCCCTTTACGAGGAATATGCCGGAATCCTCAAAGACAGGCTGAACGCTTCCGCCTTGAGCAAGAAAGCCACGGCCTGCAAACAGCTTCTCGATACGATGGAAGGTCTGGTCATTCGGCGGAACTATCAGGAAGCCAGACCGGTTTGGAGTGATGAAAAGAAAAACTATGTGTTCGTGGTGGATATGTCTCCGCAGGAAGAAATCGTTGCTACTTGGGACTCCCGCTGGCTTGATCATTTCATCGCGCTTGACCATCTGGGCTTGACCAGCGCTTTTGCCCGGCCGGGACATGAAGGAGTCGCATCCTACCTGCTTAACAAGCTGGGCAATTCCCCGGAATTCCGCAACCGTTTTGCGAATCTGGCCGTCATGGGATTGGTTCGCGCGGGGATTCCGGAAAGAGATCTCCATGAAGCGCTCATTTCCGCGTTGGAGGACGAGCGGAATACGGAGTGCCATGAAATCGAGCCGTTTCTGTTTCACCAGCTATCCCGCCTGCCGGCATCCTATGCGGGCAGGATTCGGGCGGCGCTGCCGAAATTCGCTGCCGATGCCGTAGTGCAGCTAGGCTATATATTAAAAACGATGGAATAGTAAATCATCCATTCATTCCCAAAGGAGAGAGGCCTTATGAGTAGTACGGAACCGGTGATGCAGGATATTATGCGCAAGCCTGCGGAAGTGTTATATCAGGAAGAGCTGGAGGCCTTGATCCGCGAGGATCAGGGTAATGTTCCGATAGGGTGGCAAATGTCCCCGCTGTCGGTGCTTAAGTTTATCGTCGGCGGGAAAGCGGGAAGCCGGAGCATCACGCCGAAATATATCGGAAACCCCCGCCTCGTGGAGATGGCGATTGCGACGCTGGTGACCGACCGGGCGCTGTTGTTGATCGGAGAGCCGGGAACGGCCAAATCCTGGCTGTCGGAAAATCTGTCCGCGGCCATTTACGGCAACTCCGGTCTGGTAGTGCAAGGGACGGCGGGAACGACGGAAGAACAAGTCCGCTATTCCTGGAATTACGCCATGCTGCTTGCTCAGGGTCCGACGCCGGAGGCCTTGGTGAAGAGTCCGATCATGCGGGCGATGGAAGGTGGCGGAATCGCCAGATTCGAGGAGATCTCCCGCTGTGCTTCCGAAGTGCAGGATGCTCTGATCTCGATCTTATCGGAGAAGACGATTTCTATTCCGGAGCTCGGCAAGGAACTGAACGCCCGCAAAGGGTTCAGCATTATCGCCACAGCCAATACCCGTGACCGGGGCGTCAATGAAATGTCCACGGCATTGAAGCGCCGCTTTAATATGATCGTTCTGCCCGCACCGGCGGATCTGGAAACCGAAGTGGAGATCGTGAAGAAACGGGTCGACGAAATTGCGGCTTCCTATGATTTGCAAGCGGCGGCTCCTTCCGACGAGGCGCTGCAAAAGGTCGTAACGATCTTTAGGGAGCTGCGCAGCGGTATGACGTTGGACAAAAAGGACAAAGTGAAAACCCCGGCCGGCGTCATTTCCACCGCGGAAGCGATCTCGCTGCTCACCAACAGCATGGCGCTGGCTGCGAGCTTTGGCGGTGGGGAAATGACGGACGAGGATTTGGCTGCCGGTCTGCAGGGAGCCATCGTCAAGGATGATGACAAGGACCGTCTCGTTTGGAAGGAATACCTGGATAATGTGATGAAGAAACGCGGAGCAAGCTGGCGCGGGCTTTACAACGCCTGCAAGGAGATGAATCAATGAAGACGGAGACGGCTAGCGGCGCTGGGGTGCATATTTTTGGCGTCCGGCATCTGTCGCCTGCCGGCGCTTATCATGTGGCCGAGTTTCTGGACGTGATTCGCCCTACGGCCGTCCTGATCGAGGGCCCTTCGGACGCTACTTCCGAAATCGCGCATCTGACGAATGCTTCAACCCGGCCTCCCGTCGCTCTATTGGCTTTCACCGAGGAGGTGCCGGTTCGGACCGTGCTTTGGCCGTTCGCCGTATATTCCCCCGAATATCAGGCGATGCTCTGGGCACATAAACACGGTGCTTATTGCGCGTTTATCGATTTGCCTTCGTCTTCCGCGGTTTGTCTGCAGGATATCCGCGGCACCGCCCGCGACAAAGAGCTGAACGGACCCGAGAATGAGACTTCCGCTTCCGGACAATCGATGGAGGAACCGCATGCACCTGTCGAGACCTCGGATCAGGAAATATCCTCTTCCCTGTACGACAGGATCGCGTCAATCGCGGGCGAGTACGATTATGACGCCTATTGGGAACGGAACTTCGAACATAATCTGAATCCGGATGCGTACCGTCAGGCCATTCTGGCCTATTCCGGCCAGATGCGGGAGCTGACGGAAGAGAAGGAAATGCAAAGCGACCGGCTGGAATATGCCTACAATACGGTACGTGAAGCTTATATGTGCCGGAAAATCGCAGAGGTAGTCGCGGCCGGGCATAGACCGGAACAGATTGCGGTCATATGCGGGGCGTATCATGCATCGGCCCTGCAAGATCTCGGCCATGCCATGAGCGATGAGGCCTTGTCGCAGCTTCCTTCCCGCAATACGAAGCTGACGCTGATGCCGTATTCTTATCTGCGGCTGTCGTCGCTTACCGGATATGGGGCGGGCAATGTTGCGCCTTACTATTATGAAATGATGTGGGAACAGATGGGGCAGGGGACACTGGGAGAGTTACCACATCGATATCTTGCTTCCGTTGCTGCGGATCTGAGAAGAACGGGCACACATCGCTCAACGGCGGAAGTGATCGAGGCGGTCAGACTCGCCAAAGCGCTGTCGGCTTTACATGAAGGCAGCGCCCCAACGCTGATGGATCTAAGGGATTCAGCAAAAACGCTCCTGGGGCGCGGAGAGCTGTCCGTGGTCGCCGAATCGCTCGCGCGTACCGAGGTGGGAACGGCGATCGGCAATTTGGCCGAAGGCGTCAGCCAAACGCCGATTCAGGATGACGTGACCCGTCAACTTAAAATTTTGAAGTTGGAGAAGTATAAAACCGCCGTTGCTCAGAATTTGGCTCTGGATTTGCGTGAAAACCGGAGAGTCGCTTCGGAGGAGGCCGCCTTCCTCGATTTGAACCGCTCGTTCTGGTTCCATCGTTTGAAGCTGCTAGGGATCCATTTTGTCAAAGAACAGAGAAGGACCTCGGAACAGGCAATTTGGTCGGAGCATTGGATCATCCAGTGGTCTCCGGAAGTGGAGATTGAAGTGGTGGAGTCCAATCTCCTCGGCGAGACGGTAGAGACCGCTGCGGGCTACGTGCTGCAACAGCGCCTGGAGGAATGTGCCGCGATCAAGGAAGCCTCCGAGTTGATCTCGGTCGCCTACGAATGCGGGATGATTCATCAAATGGAGGCGGCAAGATCAGCTTTGCAAAGGCTTGCGATCCAAAGCCAGAATGTTGCCGAAATCGCTGCCGCAGCAAGAAAGATGTCGCTGCTGATTACTTTTGGCGGCATTCGCCGAATCGATACGACTCCGCTCACTCCGCTCCTAGAACAGCTGTTTTTGCGCGCTTGCCTGTTTCTGCAGGAGGCATGCCAATGCAACGATGAGGCGGCGCAGGCGATGGCGGAGGCCATGAATGAGCTGAACCATATCGCTTCGGAACATAGCGATGAGGTCGACGAGGCGCTTTGGGTTCGGGAACTGGCCGTTTTGTCGGACAGGGATGATGCCCACCCCAGGTTATCCGGTCTGGCCTGCGCGATCTTGCTGGAGCGTGGAGAACTGTCGGCGGAACAATGTTCCGCCGAAGTATCTCGCCGGCTCTCGCCGGGCATTCCGGCCGACTTGGGCTCCGGCTGGTTCGAGGGCTTGGCGATGCGTAACCGCTATGCCCTTCTGTCGCGGATGAGTCTATGGGACCAGCTTAACGAGTATATTTGCTCGCTGGAGGATGACGAGTTTGTGCGTTCCCTGGTCTTTTTGCGCCGGGCCTTCAGCGTTTTCAGCCAGCGGGAAAAAACGATGGTAGCCGAGCTGCTCGGAGAATTGTGGGGCGTGGAACCGGAGCAGGCTGCGGAAATGATTGCGGAGGACCTTAAGGAGGAAGAAGCCCGGATGTTGGATGAACTTAATGATTTTGATTTTGAGGATTTTTAGAGAATGGCCGGAGCGGTAAATCGTGAGGCACTGTCCCGTTGGCGGCTCATTCTGGGCGCGGCTGCCGAAGGGGACCTTGGCCGTTATGCCGGTCAAGTGCAGGTAGCACTTACGGAAGATGAACTGATTATGGACCGGGCGCTTGCCGCCATTTACGATCAAACGGACAACGTTGGCGACGGAACCCCCGGGAGCGGCTCAGGGATCCGAGGCGCGGGACAAGGGAAATCTGCCCCGCGGCTTGCGCAGTGGCTGGGGGATGTGCGGACTTTTTTTCCGGAAGATGTGGTCTCCGTCATTCAACACGATGCGATGGAGCGTAAAGGCTGGAAGCAGCTTTTGTTCGAGCCGGAGGTGCTGGCCAGCGTAAAACCGGATATCCATCTCGTCGGAACGCTACTGTCGCTAAAGGGAAAAATACCGGAGAAGACAAAGGATACCGCACGTATGCTTGTGCAGGCCGTGGTGGATGAATTGGTCAAGCGCATGAGTCAAGAGATCCAACGAGCCGTTACCGGCGCATTAAACCGCAGGCAACATACACCGCTCCCCTCGTTGAGCGGAATCGACTGGAAACGTACGATCCAACGGAATTTGAAGCACTATGATGCCGATCGCAAAGCGATCATTCCCGAACGTTTCTATTATTTTGACCGCGCGAAACGAAGCAAGGAGTGGACGGTCATCGTCGATATCGATCAGAGCGGTTCCATGGCGGAATCGGTCATTTGGGCGTCGGTGGTCGGTTCCATTTTTGCAAGTATTCCCGCCCTGGATACCCGAGTGGTCGTCTTCGATACCGAAGTGGTCGATTTGACCGAGCAATGCGCTAATGATCCGGTAGATATGCTGTTCGGCATTCAGCTTGGCGGAGGGACGAATATCGATAAATCCGTCGCGTATTGCGAGCAGTTTATAGCGGAACCGAAGAAGACGCTGTTCATCCTCATCTCCGATCTGTACGAGGGAGGCAATCAATCCCGATTAATCCGGCGGATGCGGGAGATGAAGGAAGCCGGCGTCAAGACGCTGTGTCTGCTCGCCCTGTCGGATGAAGGCAAGCCGTTTTATGATGAACAGTTGGCCAGGGCTTTTGCCAGAGACGGAACGCCTTCGTTTGCCTGCACGCCTGCCATGCTGCCGGAATTGGTGGAAGGAGCGCTGCAAGGAAAGGACTTGCAGGAATTGGTGGAAAAATTGGAGGGCAGGAGGAAGGCAGAGGCCTGACATACAAGAGGGGGTACCGCGGCTGCGGTACCCCCTCTTGACGGTGTTCTTATTGTTCGGTCAACCGGGATAGGGCTACCTCTTGCTCTTGCTCAGGTTGATCGAGGGGATAAATCCGGGCGGTTTCGCTTCGCTCGTCCACATGCTGGATATAGATAGGTACACCGTTACAAGTGACGTTTACCATCGTAGGCGAAGCTACGATTTCTTTGGCGCGTTGGCTGTTCATTTTATTCCTCCTGGCTGATGGTGCTCGATGGGTTTCCGTAATACTTTTTCCTATCTTTCCGGGGAATATTCTTTACGAAGCGCCGCTTCGTAAATGCATACCGTTTCGCTATAATGGAGGAAGTGAAGGATTGGAGAGAGGTATACATGAAAAAGATCATCGTTATTGGAGCGGGCATTCTAGGCGCGTCCACAGCTTACCATTTGGCAAAAATGGGCGCCGATGTCACCGTAATTGACCGAAGAGACAACGGACAGGCTACAGATGCCGCCGCAGGGATCCTCTGCCCCTGGTTGTCCCAGCGCCGTAATCAGTCCTGGTATAGGTTGGCGAGAGAAGGGGCCCGCTTTTACGGCGACTTCATCGAGGAATTGAAACGCGAAGGTGAAACTGAAACGGGCTATGCCCGAGTCGGGGCTCTGCTGGTTCACACGGAAGCGGAGAAAATCGGGAAACTGGAAGAGCGGGCCCGACAGCGGATCAAGGACGCGCCGGAAATCGGGGAGATTACCCGCCTTTCGGAGCAGGAAACCTTGGCCTTATTCCCGCTGCTTGGAGCGGGCTATCAGTCCTTGCATATTAGCGGTGCAGCCCGGATTGACGGGCGAGCGCTAAGAGACGCTTTAATCCGTTCGGCGCAGCGGAAAGGTACGGTCGTTATCAACGGGGATGCCTCGTTAATATATGAGAACGATCTCGTAACCGGCGTTAGGGTCGGGGAGAAGAGCTATGCTTGCGACAGTGTTATCGTTTGCGCGGGCGCGTGGGCCGATGCATTGTTCCAACCGTTAGGCATCCGGTTTCTCGTCCGGTTTCAAAAGGCGCAAATCATGCATCTGCGTCTGGAGGGCGATCAGAATACGGGAATTTGGCCGGTTGTGATGCCTCCCACCGATCAATATTTACTGGCTTTTAACAAACAGAAGATCGTTATGGGAGCGACGCATGAAAATGAAGTGGAAGGTTACGATACGCGGATTACAACGGGCGGTATACAAGAAATCGTCAATAAAGGATTAATCGTAGCGCCTGGACTGGCAGACAGCACATTTCAAGAAATAAGAGTCGGTTTTCGACCGTTCACGCCAGGGTTCCTTCCGGTTATGGGCGACGTCCCCGGCTTCAAAGGCTTGTTTGCCGCAAACGGTTTGGGAGCATCCGGATTGACCACGGGTCCTTTCATTGGAAGCCAATTGGCCAAAATGGCTCTGGGGATGCCGCCGGATATCGATCTTGCAGACTATCAGCTACGCCATGCGCTGGAAGATAAACATTCAGGCTTACGTAGCTAAATAGCCCGGAGACGCGGGCTTGAGAGCCACCGGCTTGCAGCCGGGGCGCGAGTATCGCCTTCGTTCAAAATCCGGAACTGCCTGGCGGATCAGGGGGAAAGATGGTTGATGAACGCCTGGATCGTGTTGTCCAGAAACATATTTTTGCGGTAAACAAGTCCGACTTTTTTCCGGGGAGCCGGCTGTACGAACGGAATGACGGCGACGTCTGGATTCCGTAACGCGTTGGCATAAGAGGCGGGCAGAATCGTACCTCCGACGCGATGAGCAACCATCTGGATCTGGGATTCCATCGTGGACAGCTCCATAACGGGTTTGAGACTCAAGCCCGCCGACTCGCAGGCCGCATCGATCATCTGTCGCACTAAAAACTTAGGCTGGAACAGGACAAGGGGAAGACTGTCAAGCTGTTTCAGTTCTACGGAAAGTGAACTGGCCAGAGCATGGTCCCGGGACACAATCAGGGCTAATTCCTCGTCAAAAAGGGGCAAGCTCACGAACTGCTCGTCCTCCAGCGGCAAAAATACGACCCCAAGATCCAGATGGTTGCCAAGCAGACCTTCATGGGTCTCATCGGTCGCGAGTTCAATCACGTTCAAATCGATGCCGGGGTACTCGTGATGAAAAGATATGAGAGCGTGCGTGATCAGATGATTACCGGAGCAGCCGATACGCAGCCGTCCTCGTTTTAGGCCAGCCAATTCGCCGATCTCCAGCTTCGCCTGTTCCAGCTCGTGAAAGACGCGCCGGGCATGCTCCATCAAAATGATCCCGGGCTGGGTCAAGTGGATTCTTTTTCCGGAGCGGTGAAAGAGCGGGGTACCGACCTCTTGCTCCAGCAGGCGGATCTGATGGCTGAGTGTCGGCTGGGTGATCCCGAGCTTCTCGGCGGCTTTTGTAAAATGCAGTTCCTCGGCAACAGCCAAAAAATAATCGAGCAGCCGATGCTCCATGGCAATCATCTCCATTATAGATAATTTCTATGATTATAATTGATATCATGTTATTGATCAATGCTTAATCTGAGAGTATAGTTAACATAAAAGTAACGGTTTAAGAGAGGGAGCGTATCTCAGTGAACAACATAAAAGTCGTCAAGGCTGAACAATTGAAGAGCAAACCTGATGCAAATAACCTTGGATTCGGCAAATATTTTACGGACCATATGCTGGTGATGGATTATTCGGCAGACCAACAGTGGCATGATTTAAGAATCGTGCCTTACGGTCCGATCTCGCTGGATCCGTCGGCGATGGTTTTTCATTACGGCCAGGAAGTTTTTGAAGGCATGAAAGCCTACAAAACGGCGGACGGGAACGTTTCCCTGTTTCGGCCGGACATGAACTTGAAGCGGCTCAATGAGTCATGCGAACGGATCAGCATTCCGCAGGTTGATCCCGAGCTGTTGCTTGAGGGGATCGTTCAGCTGGTGAACCTTGAACGGGATTGGATTCCTGAAGGGGAGGAATCATCCTTGTACATTCGCCCGTTCATCATCGCTACGGAAGCGTGCTTGGGCGTTCGGGCCGCAAAGGAATATAAGCTGCTCGTCATTTTGTCGCCGGTAGGATCGTACTATCCCGAAGGGATTCACCCGGTTTCCATTTATGTGGAGGATCAGTATGTGCGTGCGGTCCGCGGTGGAACGGGGATGGCGAAAACTTCCGGCAATTACGCCTCCGGGATTAAAGCTCAGGAAATTGCCAAACTGGAGGGTTTTTCCCAGGTGCTATGGCTGGATGGCGTCGAGAAAAAATATATCGAAGAAGTAGGAAGCATGAATGTGTTTTTCAAAATCGGTGGTGAGGTGATTACTCCGGCATTAACAGGCAGCATTCTTGCCGGTATTACGAGAGATTCCGTGATCGCCTTGCTGTCTTCTTGGGGGATTCCGGTAGTTGAGCGGCAAATCTCCGTGGAGGAGTTGTTTGAAGCGGCGCGTCAAGGTAGCTTGGAAGAGGCTTTCGGTACCGGGACGGCGGCGGTAATATCTCCGATCGGTACGATGAAATGGGTGAACGAGCAAATATCGATCTCCGGCGGGCAAACCGGAGAATGGTCGAAGAAGCTGTACGACTCCATTACCGGTATTCAAAAAGGGGAACTTGACGACCCGTTCGGCTGGCGACATACCGTTTCATAAGCCTTACAAGAAGTACAGTTCCTATATTTAATCCCTACCAAGTCATCCGGTTAGCGCCGGATGGCTTGTTTGCTTTTTCAATAGAAAGTTGCTCGTAAGATGCCGGTTCTGAGGACATATTTGGATTAAATTGGTGTCTTGAAGGAATTTCCCGGAATGTTGTCGAACTATTAATGACGTAAATCAACAGGTGGAACCGGCATAGATTGGAAGATATGAGGGGGGACATAATGCATACTACCGAGTTTGCCAGACTGTTGGGCATCATCGTAAAGGACTATCAGACGCATATGGAGGAAGAACTGGCTCCCGGATTGACGACGTCACAGCTGGCTGTGCTGGAGGTGCTGGAGCGGGAGGGAAACCTGAAGCCGTCCGATCTCATCCCTTTCCTCGCAACAACGCCGGCTGCGGTGACGATGCTGCTGGACCGGATGGAACGGGGCGATTTGATCCGCCGGGACAGGGATGAGAACGACCGCCGCATCGTGTGGGTGTCGATTACGGAGAAGGGCAAGCAGGAGGCTGAGCGAGGGGTACGGGTTCGCAACGATTATTTGAGCATGGTACTGGACCGCATCTCGACGCATAATCAGCAGTTGCTGGTCTATTTGATGGGGAAAATATCAGGAGCGAAATCGCCATAACCCCCAACATAGCAACATAGCATCGTATCATGGACAAGATTGTTCCAAGTCTGCCCCAATAAAAGAAAATAACTGGATTTCCTCCAGTTATTTTTATGCTTAATAGTGTCCATCGTATATTAACTGTAAAACATCCAGCTATTTGAACCGGAAAACGGCTAAGAGTGACTATTTGCAAGTTTTAAATGTAGGTTATACAGTTAAATTGCGAAATTGAGCGAAAATATGCAAAATAACTGTATGAGTTCCTGTTAATTCGAAGAGGCTGTTCTATAGTCGTCGAAATCGCATTGCATTTGCAATTCGAAATCGATTTGACTATAGAGCAGCCTCTTTTCTTAGCTAGAACCCGCCATCCCAACCTGCCTTGCAATCTTCGGCGATCTGCGAGTAGACGACATCCTCCCACAGATTCCATGGGTACAGACGGGGCGGGATGGAGACCAGATCGACCGGTTCCTTGGTAACCGGGTGGGGAACGCCGACGTACAGCGACCATAACGATATCTGTTCACCGGGTTTGTTGACGGCGGAGCCGTATTTTTGGTCCCCGTACAGAGGACAGCCGAGTTGGCTGAATTGGACGCGGATCTGATGAGACCGTCCCGTGTGCAGCTTGATTTGTACCAGGGACAAGCCTTCCTCAGGCAAACTGCCGAGCACGCGGTAATCCAGAATCGCTTCTTTGCCGCCTGGCGTCCCCTTGGGCACGACGCTTACCGTATTCGTGCGCTCATCTTTCAGGAGCGTATCGGTCAGTCTCCCGCTTTGCCCCGGGGGTAAACCGCGCACGACCGCCGTGTAGCATTTGTCGAACCGGCGGGTTCTTACCGCGTCGGAGAGGCGGGAGGCGGCCTTGGAAGTTTTGGCAAAGATCATCGCGCCGCCTACGGGGCGATCGAGCCGGTGCACCAGGCCCAGGTAAACGTTCCCCGGTTTCCGGTACCGCTCTCTGATGTCTTCTTTGAGCAGGGTCAACAGGTCCGGATCGCCGCTGGCATCTTCCTGGGTCGGCACGTTAACCGGCTTTTCGATCCCCAGAAGATGGTTATCTTCATAGAGGATCGCCATCGCCGGATGTCCCGATGTTCGCAATGCTCCGGCTTCCATGCTTATTCCTCCCAGCGGCCCAGAATCCCGCACGGAAGATGAAGCCCGGACTTCGTAATCGGGAGTCCCAATTCCCCTGCGGAAATTCGGCCGCCATACTGCCGTTTCACGGTCATCGACAAAATGTTGTGCAGAACGGTCGGAGAAATTCCCGTCGTATAGGAATTGATCAGGAAAAACAGCGGGGTATCCGACAGAATCGAAAGGCACGATTCCACGAACGGATAGAGGCTGGTCTCCAGCTTCCACATTTCACCGTTTGGCCCGCGGCCGTAAGAAGGCGGGTCCATAATAATCGCGTCATATTTGTTGCCGCGCCGTTGTTCCCGCTGGACGAACTTGAATACGTCGTCCGTGATGAATCGGACAGGGCGGTCGCTAAGCCCGGAAAGCGTAAGGTTCTCCTTGGCCCATTGCACCATGCCCTTGGCTGCGTCGACATGCACGACCGAGGCTCCGGCTGAAGCCGCTGCCACGGTTGCGCCGCCCGTATATGCGAACAGATTAAGCACCTGGATCGGCCGGCCTGCCGAAGAGATCTTGTCCATCATCCAGCGCCAATTTGCCGCTTGTTCGGGGAACAATCCGGTGTGCTTGAAGTTGGTCGGCCGAATATAAAATTTAAGGCGGTCATAGGAGACCGTCCATCGCTCGGGCAGTTGTTTCTTCATATCCCATTGACCGCCTCCGGAAGAACTGCGGTGATAGTGGCCGTGGACTTCCCGCCACTGCCGGTTCTCCTCGCGAATCGGCCAAATAATTTGCGGATCCGGTCGCCGGAGAACAACGTCTCCCCAACGCTCAAGCTTTTCACCGTCTCCGGTATCGATGACTTCATAGTCGTTCCAGTCGTTTGCTACGTACATTCATAACCTTCCTTCCATCTAATGAACGGGCTGAAACCGTTCCCGCCGAAGTATCCAAAGTTTCTCGATTCGCTAGTTATTGTACCTTATTTTCCGGCATGCATGCCAGCCTCCGTCAAAACTTCTCGAAGAAAGCTCCGGTACTAAACGGTTAAATCCGAATTGAGGTCTTTGAATGGAAAGAAATCTATGTTAGTCTGTTCTGCAATAGACATAGATGGGAGAGGGAACAGATGCTTCGCCGTTTTTTTTCATATTACCGGCCGTATAAGAAATTGTTTATTTTGGACTTTACCTGCGCCGTGGTCGCCGGTTTGCTCGAACTGGGGTTTCCGATCGCCGTAAACCAATTTGTCGACAAGTTGCTTCCGGGCAAGGATTGGGCCATGATCGTGTGGGCTTGTGCCGCGCTGCTTGGCGTTTATGTACTCAACACGGTACTGAATTATATCGTAACTTATTGGGGCCACATGCTGGGCGTCAATATCGAGACGAATATGCGGAAAAGCATGTTCAATCATCTGCAGAAGCTGTCGTTCCGTTTTTACGACAATCATAAAACCGGCCACTTGATGTCACGGATTTCCAATGATCTGGACAACATCGGCGAAGTGGCGCACCATGGCCCGGAAGACGTGTTTATTGCCGGGATGACCTTGATCGGTTCGTTTCTGCTCATGCTGGCGATCAACTGGAAACTGGCCGTTCTGACGTTTCTCGTTGTACCGGTGCTGGTGTGGACGGCGCTTTATTTTAACGGGAAAATGACTAAAACGTACCGCGGCCTGTTTTCTGCTTTGGCGGATTTTAACTCCAGGGTCGAGGAGAATATCGGCGGGATTCGCGTAGTTCAGGCTTTCGCCAATGAGGATCACGAAAAAGAGCTATTCAATGAGAATAACGGCAACTATCGGGCGACCAAACTGCAGGCATACAAAATTATGGCGGGCAGTTTGTCGGTCAACTATATGTTGATGCGTCTCGTTTCGCTGTTCGTCATGGTCTGCGGCACATGGTTCGTTATTCGCGGTGAACTGTCCTATGGGGAATTCATCGGTTTCCTGCTGCTGGCTAACGTGTTTATCCGCCCTATCGAAAAAATCAATGCGATTATCGAAAGCTACCCGAAAGGGATCGCAGGATTTAAAAGGTATCTTGAAATCATGGATACGGAGCCGGATGTGGCCGATTCGGCCGATGCGGTTGACGCCGGGTGGCTGAGAGGGGATATCGTCTTTGACAAGGTCAGCTTCGGATATGATGACGGCGACCAGGTGTTGAAAGATATCAGCCTTGAAATCTCTCCGGGCGAAACCATCGCTTTTGTCGGTCCTTCGGGAGCCGGAAAGACAACGCTTTGCAGCTTGCTGCCGAGATTCTACGAGGTGAGCGGCGGAAGTATTTCCATTGACGGTACGAACATCCGCAATATGACCCTGTCTTCCCTCCGGCGCAATATCGGGATTGTTCAGCAGGACGTCTATTTGTTTTCCGGCAGTATCCGGGAAAATATCGCCTACGGCAAGCTGGGGGCAGGGGATGAAGAAATCTGGGCGGCGGCGCGGCGGGCCCAATTGGAAGATTTCATTCTTGCGCAGCCGGAAGGCATGGACACAGTCATCGGCGAGCGGGGAGTCAAGCTGTCCGGCGGCCAAAAGCAGCGGCTGGCAATCGCGCGGATGTTTTTGAAAAACCCGCCGATTCTGATTCTCGATGAGGCGACTTCGGCGCTCGATACCGAAACGGAGCTCGCGATCCAGGCGTCGTTGACCGAATTGTCGGCGGGGCGGACGACGCTCGTGATTGCTCACCGGCTGGCAACGATAAAAAATGCCGACCGCATCGTCGTCGTGACGGAGGAAGGCATTTCCGAGCAGGGCCGCCATCAGGAACTGGTCGGTGCAGGCGGCCATTACAGCCGCCTGCACCAGGCTCAATTTGGGGCATTTTAAGATTCATCGTATATACTCCGAAGCGGTATACAGGTAGTAATCCTGGGCCCGAATGACTTGAAATCCTGTAGCTTCATACAGTTTCATCGCATTCGGGTTATCCAGGGCTACTTCAAGCCATACTTCGTGTCCGGCCGCGGTTTCTCGTTCAACGATTTGCCGCAATACGGCAGCTCCGATACCTTGGCCCCGATAACTGGACGATACCACAAAGCCATATATCCAAGCTTCATTGTTGTCGCGGGACACCCGGACTTTACCGACCGGCGTTCCGTTCAACAGCAGGATTTCATATTCAGAAATTTGACCGGGATCCGTAGTTTGATAATATTCCTTGGACTCTTCGGCGTCGATGCCGAACCCGTCGAGATCCATTCCGGCGAGAAAGGGGACGTCTTCCGGTCCGGCACCGCGAAATTGGATGTCGGAACGGACCGGATTCATGGAATCGGAGTGTTTATCGTATTTCATCTGATATTCGGAAGAATCATAGGCAAAAGGCGCGGATTCCAAAAAGAGTTTCGCCGACGTACTGCTTGCCGGGGCATTCAACAGAATCCGGGAGTATTTGGAGACCGTCTCCGGATCCATTCCCTTGTGCAAGAGCGAGGTGAAAATACCTTGTTTGCGGTAATCCGGATGAACCATCCCGCAAATTTCGATGGAACTTCCGAAATCGTATTTCGCCAAGAAAGCGACGAGCTTTCCGTCCCGGTATTCGGCCAGGTCCATTTTCTCATGCTCTTTCCGCGATTTCAGCGTATCCCAATTCAGCTTTAAGTTAATATTCTCGTGGGTTTCGCATTCCTTTTGAAGCTGCTTTACTTCTTCCCAGTTGACTTTACAGGTCACAAAGATCACTTCCTTCCGCAAGTATTCTAGCCGATCTTCCGGAAAATGGCACGAAAAAAATTCGGCTAGGGAGCGCGAGAGGGATGAAATAACGCCTGTAATTCAGTCAGGGCAGGTAGAAGGGTTATCTTTCGGTATAGCCGGGAGCGTGTCCGTGGGATCGGTCCACGGAATGTTTTGCCACCTTTTTCCCGGTGATGCGTAGTAACTAATAAATCAAGAATCATTAAACATCATTATGCCGGAGAAATTCCGGCAACAGACTACGCGGAGGGATGCAAATGGAGACAGCGACAAATCCAGGACCAAAAAAGGGGACCCGCTTTCGGGGATTGACTACAACGGTAGTCATCGGAGTTTTATTGATTATTGTAGGAGCGAGCAGTTTTGCACAGGTCGAATACGGTCATGTCGGCCTTTACAAAACTTTCGGGAAGTTGAACAGTAATGTATTGTCGCCGGGCATTCATTTGAAGATTCCGTTCATCCAGTCGGTCATTCAGGTCAACACGCAAGTGACTAAAGCGGAGACGGACACAAGCGCCTCTTCCAAAGACCTTCAGCCGGTATCTACCCACGTTGCGGTTAACTACTCCGTGAACAAGGAATCGGCCTATAACTTAATGAACAATATCGGGGGCAATTTCGATACCGTCATTATTAACCCGGCCGTACAGGAAATCGTGAAGGAAGTAACGGCCCGGTATCAGGCCGAAGATCTGATCGCGAAGCGTGATGTGGTAGCCGGCGAGATCAGCGAGCATTTGACGAATCGTTTGGCCAAATACGATCTGATCGTGAATGAAATCAATATCGTGAACTTCAAATTTTCCGATGCGTTTAACCAATCGATCGAAGCGAAGCAGGTTGCCCAGCAACAGGCGCTCAAAGCTAGCAACGACCTCAAGCGGATCGAGATCGAAGCGAAGCAGAAGGTGGCGCAAGCTCAGGCCGAGGCTGAATCCCTGAAACTGAAAAAGCAGGAAGTTACGCCTGAACTGGTTCAGTTGAAGCAGATCGAAGTACAGGAGAAGGCGCTCGAGAAATGGGACGGCCGCCTGCCGTCGGTGACGGGAGGAGCCACGCCGTTTATCGATATTCAGTCGCTCACGAATCAGTAATCCAATTCTAATCGTTCTCAGGAACCCGCCGATTTCGCTTCGGCGGGTTTTGGCTTTTTCTTGGCGCCCCTTATGCCATGCATCAGCCAATAGATCATGGGGACGAAGTACTCGGCTATGAGGATGAACGGAGTTAGATTTTTGGCCATGAATTCGGTAAGCTCCGACTGGGATCTGGCTATCGCGATGGAGTAAATGCATATAAACGCGACAATCGGTAGCGCAAAAGGCTTGTGATCTTTTACTCCCGTCAACTGCGAGATGCATATGACCGCCGTGAAGCTTAGAAAGGAGATTTTGGCAAAGATACTGGTCAACCATAAAATAATCAGGATCGGGTCAAACGTTTCGATAAACGAGCCTGCGCGGATAAACCGGATCAGCTCCACGTCCGGGAAGAGGAGATTGGGTGCCAGTTCCGCTCCGAAAGTGAGCAGGACGGGAATGAGATGCGACATAATGATGACAAGCGAAGTAACGATGGTCCAAAAATAAGTCTTCATGACTTTTTTGGGTTCTTTCAAAAAAGGATAGAGGAGAAAAAGAAAAGCAAGCTCACCGAACATGCTGATGTTATAGTAAATACCCTGGGAAACATCCTCGACGTTCAAATGACTGACTAAGGCAATGAGGGCGTCGCGATCGATTTCTTGCATCGCCAGGAAAGGAATCACCAGGAAGGCGATGGCGCTGATCAGAAAGATGCCTTGTGCAGCCCGAAAAATGGTCGGCAATCCGGATCTTACCGCATACGCAATGCAAATGCCGAAGATCAGTACCACGGCCCAGGAAGGGGTGTTGATTAAATATACCGAAAGCAAAAAATCGGTCATTTCCCTCAGGTTCAAGGCAGACAAAAGAATTTTGATCAGTACGATATAAAGAATTAAAACGACATGCGGGATCCGGCCGACAAGCTGTCCTCCAAATTCGGTAACGAATTCATCAGGCCTTGACGAGGCTACTTTATAAGAAGGGTAGATGAGCACAAGGGCGAGGAACGCGCCAAGCACGACGGAGACCGGTGTCGAATACTTGCTGCCGGAAATCAGCAGGCCCATAATGAAGGCGATAACTGTAGTGAAAAGATGCAAATTATACAGAGAAAAAATTTGATTCGAGGTAATGCTTTTTCGCATGCCTATCCCCTCCTTGGTTATGATCCCCCAAACATCCATTTGACGAGAAAGTTGAACAGAATCGGGAGATTCCATTTGTTTTTCAAGAGAAACAAGACTTCAGCCAGAAGCAAGCAGCAGAGCGAAACAGCCAGTACGGTCCATCGGTCACGCCGCTTAGCCCTTCCGCCGCCCTGTTTCTTCCATTCAAACAGCACAATCGCCAGAAACAATATTCCGATCCAGATCATGGTCACTCCCCGCTTTCCTCGTCAATCCTGTGATTCTTCCTGCTTTATGGAGCGGTAAGCAACGCCCGTCCGTTTAATGGCAATCGAAACCGAAATGTCGATCGGCAGTTCCGTCGCATAGTACTCGCGCCAATCTTCTTTCATTCTGTTCCATATCTTGGGGTGCCTCCAATCCAGATACTGGCTCATTAAAAAGGCGTCCGACTTGGCCTTCCGGGTTTTTGCCAGCACCTGATACATCCGTTCCGCAATGCTTTTTTCGAAGACCTCCTGCAATCGCAGCAAATTATCCGGTTTTTTCAAATCGATATCGGAGAGCGAGGAAAGAATGAACGCATCTGCACGACTGTTCACTTGGAATGAAACCTTCCCGTTTCGAATCACGGGTTTGATGCTTGTGCCGATGTCTTGAGCAATCGCGCTGACATTTCCTCCGTCAGTCGGAGATTTCACGTTAACTACCGAAGTTCTGAGCTGGGAACTGAGCCAAAGGGCTCCTCTCAGTTCTTCCGTGGTCATCACGATGTCGGACATTTTTCCGTTGCTCATAATAGCGGCTCCGCTTGAACCCAGCCAGCGGTTTTTTTGGGGGTTGGATGCACCTACCTCGGGTTTGGTGGTGAAACTGAGCAACGGCAAAAGGATGTCTCCCCCTTTATATTTTGCCACCAAAAAATCCTTGACCGTTGTATCGAGCGTCTGGGATTGGCTGATATACTTTGACAAAATATCCGAAAGGAAGCGCTCGAAAACCAGCGGAGTTTTCGTGATTTCCGTCGCTTTGTCCGGCGTTACGAATATATTTGCGCTGATATGAAACGCCGGCTGGCGGGTAGTGAATTCCAGCAAAGGGTCAATTCCTTGTTCGGCATATCTTCTGCCGATGACGACGACCTGGGTTTGCCCGAAGGAAATCCTTCGGCTGATGTCGACTTGGATCAGTTCCAGCGCTTCGCTTATCGTTCCCGCTTGTTTGCTGACAAACGAATAAGGATCCCCCGTGGTTCCTCCTCCGCCGCCGGCCTGCCCGGGAATCATCCGGTTCGGCAAGGGGAAGCCGAGGGTCAGTTCGGTTTGGCCGTTTTCCGTCCGGTCGACAATGATCATCGTTACGAACGCCCGGTTGTTGATTTCTTCGGAAGACCAGCAGCCGCTGAGTGAGATCATCAGCAGGAGAGCGGCAACGGCTCGAAGACAGGCTTTATTCATGAAGTTATTTATATCGCTATTCATGACTCGTCACCCTTTACTTTGGCCCAGCCTCTGGAGTTGTTCTTTTGCCGGGTGGAATTCCGCGTCAGTTGCTTCGGCCTTTTGATCATGCTGTACCATGGCGCGCGGACCAGGGTATCATTGAGATCCGCCGTAACCAGGGGAGCCAGCGGAGACATGTAAGGGACGCCGAACGATTCAAGATTGATCAGATGGATGTAGATGATAATTAACCCGCAGGAAATGCCGTACAGACCGAACATCGATGCCAGGAACATGATGGGGAACCTTAGTAATCTGAACGACAATCCCAGATCAAAATGCGGGATAATGAAGGATGCGATCCCCGTTAACGAAACGATGATGACCATGGCAGCCGAGACGATGCCGGCTTCGACGGCCGCCGTGCCGATGATCAAGGCGCCGATGATGGATACGGCTTGGCCGATCGACTTCGGGATCCGCACGGAGGCTTCACGGAGTGCTTCAAAGGCAAGCTCCATGATAAACGCCTCCAGCAAGGCTGGAAACGGCACGATTTCCCTGGAGGCGGCTATCGTCCTTAAAAATTGCGAAGGGATCATCTCCGGATGAAACGTCGTGATAGCGATGTAAAGGGAAGGCAGCAGCAATGAATTGATTACGAAAAAGTAACGAATCCAGCGGATCCATGTGGCGGCGACAAAACGCTGGTAATAGTCTTCCGCGGCTTGCAGCAGCATGGGCAAAGTGACGGGAGCGATAATCGTCATCGGCGTGCCGTCCACGAGTAACGCTATACGGCCTTCCAGCAATGCAGCGGCGACGACATCCGGCCTTTCCGTATATTGAACTTGGGGAAAGGGGGAATACGGATTATCCTCGATGGCTTCTTCCACGTAGGAAGAACCCAAGACACTATCGATTTCGATGTAGGACAGCCGCCGTTTCATTTCTTTGACCAGTTCCGGTTTGCAAATGCCTTCGATGTACGTCAATACCATATCGGTTTTGGTTTCGCTTCCTAGGATAATGGCCTCGGTTTTAAAGTTCTTGTTTTTTATGCGTCTGCGCAGCAAGGTAAGATTGATTTCCAAATCCTCGATAAACGCTTCCCTTGGCCCGCGGATCACGGATTCGTTGGGGGCCTCTTCGATCGAACGCGTAGGATACGACGAGATGGAAAAAGTCATCATCCGCTCGTCCCCGTCAATCATCAGCAGGGCTCCGGCATCCAGCACCGCCTTAAGGCCATCGTTCAGATCTTCGATGATTAAGCTTTGCGATACCGACAAACCGTTGTCCTTGAAAAGAAATTGGAAAATATCATCGTGTTTCAGGTCATCGGCTTCTACCTGTAAGCTCCGGATTATGAAGTTTTGAGCGCTATCCTGACTGATCATGCCGCGCACATAGATCAGCGCGCAGGCTTGGCCGGTGCTGAGTTCGAATTCCCGGTATATGATATCGGAACAGCCGTTCAACTGCTGATGAAACCAGCCGATCCGTTCTTCGAGACTCTTGCTTGAAGAAGCTTCGGCTGCGGGAGATACGCTATTTGATTGCGCATCCGTCTTATTCGATGCAGACGCCCCGTGGCGCGCAGAACGATGCGGTCGTCTCCATTGCGGCAAAATGGTTCCCTCCCTTGAGTACGTATGATTCTATAAAATTCTCGTAAATCAGGAAAATTATTCTGCCCGGGCAAAAACAGACTTTGGAACTATTTATTTATAGGGCTAAATGATCGATATTTAAGATATAGCTGCATCAATCGGCTTTTTACGGCATAACAGCGAGAATCCACTATCCTATATTGAGTAATGAGAGAAGAGAGGGTCTAAAGTGAAAACTCACGTTATGGAAATTCAGGAAGGGGATCGGCTGAGGACGGATATATTCAATCAGGCCGGGCTCCATGTTCTTCCCAAAGGAACAAGTATACATAAAGAAGAAATAGCGTTGCTCATCAGACAAAGTATTAACTACGTAGATATTGAACCTAGAGAGGACGAGCTTTTCCTTTCAGGAATGGATCGGACGAACTTTAAGAACCGGCTGAAGGATAATTTCGAGCGGACGGTTCAGGGCTACCAGTCCATCTTCCTCGAAGCGTTGACGACGGGGAAATTCAACCAGGATATGGTGGAAGAAAAGTTGCAGCCGATGCTCGAAGTGATCGATCGCGAGCGGGACGTCGTGTCTTTGCTGATTGCCTTCGGTGACGAAGATGTTAATCTGTACAATCATTCTTTACAGGTGGGCCTATTGTCCTACTATATCGCTTCCTGGCTCGGTTATCCTCCAGACGAATGCTATGAGATCAGCAAGGCGGGATATTTGCACGATATCGGCAAAAGCAGAATCCGTCAGGATTTGCGGAATCAGGCGGGAGCGTTAAATGAGGCTCAATCGGATGAAATGAAGCGGCATACCAGGTATGGCTATGAGATCATCCGTGATTCCATGCCGGACATGGTTACCGCGCAGGTGGCGCTCCAGCACCACGAAAGGGAGGACGGTTCCGGGTATCCGCAGGGTCTGAAAGCGGAAGATATTCATCCTTACGCCCAAATCGTCGCTGTGGCCAATACTTATGTGGGTCTTACCTCGCCGGTTGCAGGGAAAAGCCGGCCCGGACTGCTTACCGTACTGCGCAAAGTGTACGAGCTCGGGTTTGGGGAACTGAACGAGAAGGCGGTTCAGGCGCTTGCCCGACATCTGTTGCCGCAATTTATCGGAAAGCAAGCTATGCTAAGCAATGGAGAAACGGCTACGATCGTGTGGAACAATCCAAGCGATTTCTTCAGACCGCTCGTCCAGGTCAAAGACCAGTTCCGCGATTTATCGGTGGAGCGGGATATCGTTGTCGAAGAGATCTTTATGTAAATTGCCAACAGCATCTAACAGCCGGTCCTTGGTTAAGGAGTCCGGCTGTTTTGATTTATGTTGTCAAGTCGTCCCGCGCTTCGTAAAATGAAAAAGATGGAAACGGCAATCCTGAATGATGCCGTGAAGCGAGAGGAGTTGCAAAATGGAAAATAGCGGAAATGTTATAATTGACGGGTTTTCATTGACATATAGCATGGAAGGAGAAGGAATTCCGCTGATGGTTATCGGCAGCGCGGTCTATTATCGGCGGTTGTTTTCAAAGTCATTGAAAAGCGGATACAGACTCATCTTTATCGACCATCGCGGACATGTCCCGTCACCGGTTGAACAGGCGGAGTCCGCCGTAGAGGGTTTATTGGACCAGGTGCTGGATGATGTGGAGGAGATCCGGAAACATCTCGGTGTTCGAGATATGATCATCGCCGGGCATTCGGGCAACGCTTTTTTGGCTCTGGAATATGCCCGCAAATATCCTGCTGAAGTACAAAAAGTTGTGCTTTTGAACACCGCTCCGAGTAACAGCTCGGAAAGGCAACAGCAAAGTATCCACTTTTTTGAAGCTACCGCTTCGGAAGAGCGGAAAATCAAATTCCGGCGGGATTTCGGCCTGCTTTCCGGGGATATCGAGCGGGAGCCGGAACGGCGTTTTGCCCATATGTGCATTCGTATGGGGGCGCACAGCTTCTATGATTACGGATTTGATGCGACTGCCATGTGGGAAGATGTGTACACGAATATGCCGATCATTGATTATCTGTGGGGAGTCGTCTTTGCGAGGCTCAATATGCTGGAACGGTTGGACGGGCTGGATAAGCCGGTTTTTCTGGGGCTCGGACGATACGATTATTTGGTCGGCCCCTTTACGTTATGGGATGGAATCGAGGACCGGTTCGCTCATATTCATAAGGTGATTTTTGACTTGAGCGGGCATAATCCGATGCTGGAGGAGCCGGAACGGTTTCAGGCGTTGCTTGACGAATGGATCCATTCCGGGCCGGAACGCTAAGAAAGATAGGTTGATAAATGAAAAGAGCCGCTCGGAGATGGAACTCCGGACGGCTTTTGTTTTATTTGATCTTTTTACCCAGCATGATGAGCAACCAGATGAATCCGGCGCCCAAAACGGCATGCCCGAGTCCGGCAATATGGGGCAGGAAGCTGATGTCGCTCTGCTCAAGTTGCAGCATTCCGCGAGTCGCCATTGATCCGATCGTGATCAGCAAACCAAGATTGTAGACCAAGTACCATGCTTTAAAAGATTTAGCCTCGTGGACCCCGAACAGTTTCCCGAGAATGAGCACGATGAGAAAAAACAAAAAACCAAGTACCAGAATATGCGTATGCAGCGCTACCAAAATCGTATCACCGGTAAAATCGCTATGTTTTGTAATCTCACGATAGAATACTCCTGCCAGCAATCCGATAATGGCATAAAAAAATGAAGTATAATATAGCTTTTTCATCTCGTTCAAGTCTCCTTTATTCATCCCTTTCAATATCTTAATGAGAATGTATCATACAAATGCGAACGGAGTATGAACGAAATATTACACGGAGTTCTTTTTTTCGATAAGAAAATAGAGCAAGGACAGGAGCGGTAAGACAACGCCGATTAAAGATGTGAAACTCCAGCCTCCATGGGCATAAGACCAACCTCCCAAAGAAGAACCAATGGCACCGCCAATGAAAAATATGGACATGAAAAGCCCGTTCAGCCGGCCTCTTGCCTCACTCCCCAAGGAATAAATCGCACGCTGTCCCAGCACAAGATTTCCCGATACGGCCATATCCAGGAATATCGCAGCCAGAACAAGCAAAGCGAGCGACACGGTTGAGCGGCCTTGAACTAGAAAGGTCAGTAAGAAAGACAAAGCGGCAATAATCATGGCCATTCCGGTCAAAATTCTAGTCCAACCTCGATCCGCGAGTCTTCCGGCAATCGGCGCGGCAATTGCGCCTCCCACGCCGGCTAAGGCGAATAAGGCTATCCCTTGTTGTGACATGCCGAAGTCATCTGCCAATCGCAGGGGAACCACGGTCCAGAAGAGGCTAAAAACGCCGAATAAACAGGCTTGGTAGATAGCACGGCGGCGCAAAATGGGTGTCTGCTTTAAAAGAACGCCCAAAGAGACAATTAGTTTTCCGTAACTTAATCCAGGGGCAGGTATACGTTGAGGAAGAATACGTGACAGCAAAATTGTCAATAAAGTAATAACTACTGCCGAGAAAGCAAAGACCGCTTGCCAACCCCAAATACCCGCGATTAAGCTTGCGAGCGGACGGGCGAACATAATCCCGAGTAAAAGACCGCTCATTACATTTCCGACCACACGGCCGCGCTGCTCTTCCGATGCCAAATAGGTTGCATAGGGAACCAGGATTTGAGCTACCACGGATCCCAGTCCAATAAACAAGGACGAGATCAGGAACAACGGCGCATTGGTGGCGAATGTGGAGGTAAGTAATGCACCTATCGCAACGATTAGCGATACGACTGCCAGGCGCCGGTTTTCGATAATGTCACTGAGCGGCACGATAAACAACAGTCCGATAACATAACCGATTTGCGTTAATGTAACAATCAACCCTGCCGCTACGGATGAAAGACCGGTATCGACGCTGATGGGGCCTATCAGGGTCTGGGCATAATAAAGATTAGCCACGATAAGACCGCATGCGGACGCTAACACAAAAAGGATCCAGCTTGAAATATGTTTTTCCTCGACAACTTGCTTTGCTTTCATCTTCATCCACCTCACATAATTTAAATACTGAACGTATAGTTTAGTAATTGTTGATTAAATAATATACTGAACGTATCGTTTTGTAAATAGTTATTTTGGCATCTCTTTTTGAACGAAACTTTAGTATAATGAACGTACAGTTTTTTAGGCGAAAGGAGTGGAATATTATGATTGCCAAGAGAGGACGTCCACGTAATGTTGAAACTCAGAAGTCGATCCTTTCCGCTTCCTATGATCTGTTGTTGGAAAAGGGATTTGGAGCGGTTACTGTAGAGAAAATCGCGGAGCGTGCCGGAGTAAGTAAAGCGACCATTTACAAATGGTGGCCCAACAAAGCCGCTGTTGTAATGGATGGTTTCCTGTCTTCCGCTGCAGAAAGAATGCCCGTCCCCGACACGGGCTCCGCATTAAACGACATCGTCATACATGCGACTAATTTGGTCCGGTTTTTAACAAGCCGGGAGGGAAACATCATTATGGAGCTTATTGGAGAAGGACAATTTGATTCAGGACTTGCCGAAGCCTATCAAACCCGATTTTTTCACCCTCGCAGACTGGAAGCCAGACAGCTTATAGAACGGGGGATTCAATTAGGGGAGCTGCGGGGAAATTTAGATATTGAATTATGCATTGACCTTATTTACGGACCGATTTTTTATAGATTGTTAATTTTGAGTAATGAAATGGATGATGCTTACGTTGAAAACTTGGTGAAATACGCATTCGCGGGGCTTGCGGTCTGAGTCTCAAAAAGAAGACATAAGCGATTTGGAAGTTCCGCCAGCTTTTGCAATAATTGAAGTAGTTGCTATTAGTTTGATACGACCGGGAGAGGAATAGAAGATGTCAGAATCGATGGTTAAGCAGTTTTGGCCGGAATGGGACGGAGAGATCCGGGAAGGTGCAAGCGGCTGGAACAATACGACCCGTTATATTGAAAATAAAGGACTAAGCTGTGTGCTCAGAATTTATGAGAGCCACCGCGACCGGGACAAAATACAATTTGAACACGAGGTGTTGAACCAACTGCAGGGGATCGAACTCAGCTTCAAAGTGCCTCTGCCCGTAAGGACTCCTGACGGAGAAACGATTTTGCAAATGGAAGACGGCAGCGCACGGTATGCCTGCCTGTTTGAATATATCGAAGGAGTCCGTCCGAAGAACGGCAGCTTCCAGGCGGCGCACTCCTTCGGACAAGCGGCTGCGGAATTAGTGGGCGCACTTGCTAAAGTAAAACCGGCGCTAAGTCCCTCATACCGCCCTTACTATGAATTGCAGCAGTCCTATCCGAGATGCAGTTATGATGTCGTGCGACATTTTTGCGAGCATCCGCCTGAAGTATTTCGTGATCTGCAAGATGATATTATTACGCTGGGAGAGGCCTATGATGATGTTTGCGACCGCCTGGCGGAGGTTAAAAAACTGCCGCGTCAGCTTGTCCATGGAGATCTTAATCCGTCGAACCTGCTGGTTGATCAGCAACATCATGATCAGATCACCGCATTGCTTGACTTTGAATTCTGCACGCTGGATGTAAGAGCAATGGAGCCGGCTGTAGTCATTTCCGATCTGCTCGGGTATGAAGGAAAGAAGGATGCCATCCGGGAATTTTGCATAGGTTTCGGCAGCCGATTGCGTTTGAAACCCGAAGAAATATCCCATATCCCTACGTTGATCCGGTTGCGGAAGGTGGATGTATTTCTGCATTTTATGAGCCGTTATCTGAACGGGACGGATGGGCCGGAAGTGCTTCGCGTCCAGTCTGCAGCCCTGGCTGCCGAACTGAAGGAATTTGGGCAGGATGAAATTTGGATCCGCGAGGTCCTGAGGGAGTATTTGTTGGATCGGCTGGGATGGGATTGAATACAGATTTCAAGAAATCGAAAGCATTTCTCATAAATCGGGGTCTGAGCTAAGCCGAATGCCAACGCAATAAGAAAAAACCAGGACCGCGGATAACGGGACTGGTTTTTTATATATGGATGGCAGGATAGGGGGTTCATAACGCCCGTTCGGGTAACCGCCATTCTTCCGACAATATCGCGTATTGATAGGTGTCCTGCCAAATGGGCCTATTCTCTTCATCGAATTTGAAAAATATATTTTTCCGCAAATGTCCTTCTCTGCGCATATTCAAACGTTCCATGAGCCTCCATGAAGCGTTGTTCTCCGGGTTGCACATAGCTACGATTCTTCGCGAACCTAGCTGTTCAAAGGCATACTGCATCAGTCTTCTGCTGCTCTCCGAGGCAAATCCTTGCCCGTAATAGTCAGGGTTAAATACATAACCGATTACCCATGTAAGCAATTCTTTCGGTTCCTGTTGATGAAAATACAAATTTCCGATCAATTTTTGATTTTCTTTTAAACAAACAGCCCAAAAGGCCGTGTCTTGCGAACGTCTGACGGCTTCCAGCTTACATTCTTCCTCCGTAAAAACCCCATAGGGCTCATACCTGACCACTCTTTCCTGTGAAAGATATTCATATAAATCTTCCCAATCCTCGCCTTTGAACGTTCTAATGATTAACCGGTCAGTTTCCAGCATCATGCTCATACCCTCACAATCGTCAATTTGAATAGCCGATTCCATGGCTGGAGCATATCACAATAACCCGTTGTTCGTAAGGGAGAGAAGATTTTTAGTTGTTTGGGGCATGGATTTGACAAGTTAATCTTTTACTTCTGGAGTTATCACAGTTCCCTTGACGGGCATGGGATTGCTATTCGTTCCCGCAAAATACAGCGGAAGTCCCTCAACCAGCACGGGATGGAGCATCTTGTTCGGATTTTGGCGTTGATGATGAATATGGAGATGCGGTTCCGACGTGGAGCCGCTATTCCCGACCCGACCCAACACATCTCCGGGTTTAACCTGATCTCCGACCTTGACTGTCACACTATCCTTTTTCAGATGATTGATCAGCAGATAGGTTCCCGTTTCGTGAATTCGAAGATAAACGTGGTTTCCTTCCATGGAAAGAATATCTTCGGAGCCGGGCTGAATATCACGTTCGTCGTCATAAGCCGCAATTACGGTTCCCGCAACGGGGGAAAGCACTTCCTTGTTCCAAATGCCGTAATCTTCCGGGTTTGTGCTGCCTGTATTGTAGGGTTCCATAAGCAGATCATAGGCCCAACGTTCGGATGGCCAGATCACATGCGGCAAATTGGTACTGATGGTATCTCCTCCCCAGCCGACGACCGTTTGCTCGGCAAACGGCCAAGCGACAGTAACTGATGGCTGGACGGTTTGTGCACGGGCAGGATACGGCAGAGGCACGATATTCATGGTCAATAACAAGTGCAATCCAAGGAGGGCGCTTATCATTAGACCGATCCATCTACTTAAAAGTTTTTTCTTTTTCTTGATAAAAATAGGGATCAAGATGATGTTCAAGAGCAGGCATGCCATTCCCAAAAAGGGAAAGATCAGTTTTATGCCAAACCAGGCATAAACCCCCGGAAGCCCGCCGCCCCCGTAAACCAGACCCCAAGCCAGCAGGAAGAAGGCGGATAGTATTACATTGGTAGATCCATAATTTCGTAAGCATTTTTTCATAGGTTTCTGCAACTCCCAGTCCATCTGTAATAGTTCTTCTTCTTTTATATGGACGATAGGAGTTGGATGAAACCCTGCAGAAAGACACCAATGTCTGGAAAGGACTCCCTGATATATAATTAATTCATAGATGAACCGTAGACAGATAATTCCACTGGATAAATCGAGATAAGGAGGAACAAGAATGGGTAACGATAGAAATACAGCTGAGATTATGCGAAATTGGTTGGTAGATACGGAGACTTATGATGATTTGGAAAGAATGATGCTGAAGGAATCCGGACTTCCCGGACCGCGGGCCAACTTGGGCCTGGCCTCTTTGTTTGCGGATCAGTTTAGGACCATGCAAATTTTGCCTGAACAATGGAGTCTATTGGTTCGCTGGTCAAATCTGAATGAAGTGGAGGCGCCGGTTAATGACCCGCATGAATATTTGCCGTTTTGCGCGATACAGGCCATGGGAGTGAATTATGCTGCGGCGGATGAGCAACGTAAAGTCCAGATACTCTTGTTTATTGGCCAAGCCATGAATGACTCGCGCTGGCGAATGAGAGAAGGGGCTGCCATGGCGATGCAACGGCTAGGAGAACATGATTTCATCGGACTCCAGTCTTATATGGAGCACAGATTTGGCGATACGACTCTGCTGGAAAGACGTGCCTTCGTAGCGGCACTGGCGCATCCTCAAATTCTGAAGATAGAAGAAAATGCCCGGTTTGCCCTTCGGATCTCCGAAGTGATTATGACGGAGTTAGCGGCGGGTCAACCTGAAGGTTCGCGGGAAGATATCCGGGTACTTTGCCAAGGGCTGGAGTATGCTGTCAGCTTGTTTGTGGAGAAGCTGCCAAAAGAAGGTTTCGAACTGCTAGGCAAATTTGCCGTATCTAAAGATGAACGGCTGCGGAAAATCGTGAAATCCAATATCGGCAAAGCCCGGCTTGCTCGTAAATATCCCGAAGAAGTCAGCGTTATCACTGGCTTGTTGGAATCCCGTTCAAAATGAATAATCAGATGGTATGATGATTAAATGAATACCCTGATTTCATTTCATAATTACATATAGGAGAGGGGAGACTTCCAGATGCAAATCATCGGCATGAATGGAGTAAGTTGGTCCAGAGATAATAAAATCATACTTAACGAGATTGAATGGCAGGTAAACGAGGGAGAACACTGGGCCATTTTAGGATTGAACGGATCGGGGAAAACAACTTTATTGAATATGATTAACGGTTATATCTGGCCCAGCAAGGGCGAGGTATCGGTCCTTGGACATCCCTTTGGGAGCGTGGATTTAAGGGAATTGCGCAAATCGATCGGATGGGTTAGTTCCTCGTTCCAGGAAAGGCTATACGCTTCGGATAAAACGCAGCATATCGTCATCAGCGGCAAACATGCTTCCATAGGCTTGTACGCGGAACCGAATGAAGAGGATTTCATAAAGGCCAGGGAGTTGATGGAACGCTTGTCCTGCGGTCACTTATACGATCGAACCTACCAATCCTGCTCACAGGGCGAGAAGCAGAAATTGTTGATCGCCCGTGCGCTGATGGCTTCCCCCAAGCTGTTGATTCTGGATGAAGCCACCAACGGCTTGGATTTCTTGTCCCGGGAAGCCCTTCTGTCCAGTATCAGCGAGCTTGCTTCCACCCCGGACGCTCCGACGATGCTGTTTGTAACGCATCATATTGAAGAAATCCTGCCGATCTTCAATAAAACGCTTTTAATTCGCAAAGGCGAATTGTTTTCGCAAGGAAATTCGGAAGCTATGCTGACAAGCGAAAACCTGACAACCTTTTTTGAAACACCGGTTCACGTCCAATGGCAATATCAGCGCGCCTGGATGACGATCCCGCAAGAAGACAAGGCGGAAGAGTAATTGTGAAATAAGCGGATGGAAGGAATTTGTGATCCCGTGGTGGAATATCATTACTCAGTTTTCAATTTATGATAAATGGAGTTCAAATCCGATCAAAGAGGCGATATTGAGATGTGCTGGACCACAATCGGGAAACGATTTTACCCCGGATACCACCACCAAATGCAGGTAAGAGGTTATGATGAATTAGTTCCGGAAAAACCGATAGGTAACAGATATCGATTTATTCTTGCGGATGAAGGCGGAGGTGCTCTGCAAATCGGGGGGCAATTCTATTCCGTCACGGCACCGTCCATCATTTATGTGAATGAAGAAGATGGTCTGTTCACGTTGAGTGGAAGCCGGATCAAAGCGAGGTCCATCTATTTTCATCCGCAAATCATTAATTGGAAGTACGAGTTTCCAATGATGTTCGACGAACGAAAGAGACAGGAAATGACCGTAACCGATCTGCAGGATTTATGGTGCTTATGCCCTTTTACCGAAAAATCCGGCGTAATTCCGATTGACCCGATGTACGCCAAGCATATCTCACAGATCTTGACCGATATCGAAAGGCAATTAGGCGATCAACCCGATGACGGTTGGCCGTGCAGAAGCCGTTCTTACATGATGGAATTGCTGGCTTTGATCCGCAGATTATACGATCATTCGAACAGCAGCTCCGTTATGGCGAATTCTCTATCCAACGAACAGATAGCGCCTGTAGTTCGTTTTCTGCACACGCACTACAGAAACAAAATCAAGATCGAAGATGTGACACGCGCTTTTCATACCAATAAGACCAGCCTGAATCTTCAGTTTAAACAAGCCGTAGGCCAGACGATGATGTCTTACCTCAATTCGATCCGCATGCAGATGGCCGCGGCGATGTTGAGGAATACGACATTGTCCGCCAATGAAATTATGCATATGGTGGGAATTCAAGACAGCGGTCATTTTATCCGCAATTTTCGCAAGTACACCGGTTTTTCGCCATCGGAGTACCGTTCCAGGTTTTGCTGGATGCTTAAACCATAAATGTTCAATTTGCAGCATTTGACTTCCTTTTCGCTATGTTTCGCAAGTTAATCCCCCCTTACAATATCGGTAGCAGCATATACAAGGGGGCGAATTAAGATGAAGAGTTTGAAGATTTTCATGCTGTGCATAGTGATGATTTTGATGTTTTTGATGCAAGCCTGCTCGAACGAGAACGCGACCCCGCTGGCCTCCGAAGTTAAAGAGCCCGCCAAAGCGCCGCCGGCAACCGAGACTGCCTTGAAACCTAAAGAGGACGGATATATATGGGATACGGAATTGCTGAACAACAAGAGCGGGAAAACGATGATAAGATCCGTGACCATTCCGAGACCTGACGGGAATCATATGTCGTTCGCCATCGTATCTTCAAAAGGAACCGTTATTTTGGCCGATCCGAACAGGCTGAATTATGCCAACGGAATATTTCGTGTCGATGCCATGACCACCAGCATTATAAATCACGACCATATGGACTCGGGGATAAAAAGAGCCAATCCTGAAGCAAAAGTATCGGAAATGACTCCGGAGACGTTTACCGTCAAGGACGTCAAGGTTACAGGGATCGCAGCTTCCTATACTCCGGACCCGATCAATCAGGAGTCTCCAACAGAAGTGATCTATGTGTATGAAATGGATGGCCTGCGGATTGCTTATATGGGCGCATTGGGGCAGGAGGAGCTTACGGAAGAACAACTGGAGAAGTTAGGGAAGATCGATGTTTTCCTGGCCTACTTTTTTGACGCTCCCGAATGGAACATCAAGAAGGAAACCGCGGTGAAAGTGATTCAGCAATTGAATTCACCGATTGTACTGGTAACCGAATATGATCCGGAAGCCGCGGCGTTCATCCTGGATGCGATAGGAGCGAAAGAAATCATTGAGCAAGATGTCCTGATTGTGGGCAGGGAAGATCTGAACAAAATAAAAACCCCCGAATATATCTATTTGTTGGAACATAAAGCAAACAAAAAATGATAAGGGCAGCCCGCGGGGGCTGCTCTTTTTCTATCTATTGAAATTGAAATCTTTGGGAGTTTTGATGAAAAAACTGAGTCTTAAGCAGGATACAAGCTAAAAATCTAGAATATGTAATTACATATTTCGATTAAAAGTGAGGAATTAAACATGGCACTTATTGAGGTTCTAAAATATGACGGCTCCCCGGATGTATTTGCATGGAAGCACCCCGAGAGCGAACTGGGTACATGGACACAGCTTATCGTGAATCAGTCACAGGAAGCGATACTTTTCAAGGACGGTAAGGCTCTCGATTTATTCGGAGCGGGTCGCCATACACTAAGTACGGCCAATATTCCAATTTTAAATAATATCATCAACCTGCCGTTCGGGGGGAATTCTCCTTTTGCTGCTGAGGTATGGTATGTCAATAAAGTGAGTTCCCTGGATGTAAAGTGGGGGACGACCAAACCAGTACATTTACAGGATCCCAAATACAATATTATTGTGCCGGTTCGTGCCTTCGGTCAATTCGGCATCCGAATCGAAGATTCACGGAAATTTCTCCTAAAGCTTGTCGGCACGCTCCCTTCGTTTCGTCAGGAACATCTGGTGGAATATTTTCGCGGCATCGTCACGATGAATATTAACTCCATGCTGACTTCTTATCTGGTGCACAAAAAGATCAGCGTCTTGGAGATCAATGCATTTATTGGGGAAATGTCCAGTCATTTCGAGGCAGCACTCGCCCCTTCGCTTGAAGAGTACGGCATTCGTCTTATCAACCTCTATATCCATAATGTGAACTTGCCCGAAGATGACCCTTCCGTCATCCGTTTAAGAGAAGCATTGGCACGCAAAGCGGAGATGGATATTATCGGCTTTACATATCAGCAGGAACGGACCTTCGATACCTTGGAGGGAGCTGCGAAAAATGAAGGCAGCATGCAATCGGGACTAATGGGAGCCGGCATCGGCTTAGGGATGGGGTACGGGGTCGGAGGCCCATTGAGCAATGAAATGGCCCAAATGTCCAGGACGTTAAGTACGGAAGGAAAAACCCGGATTTGTCAAAAATGTCAGCATGCTAATGCCGAGGGATCGGCATTCTGCAGTCGGTGCGGCGAATCGCTTGTTGACGGGACTAAAGAAACCGTCTTGGAAACGACGACAATTTGCAATGTATGTGGAACCCCTTTGCTTAAGGGTTCGAAGTTCTGCGCAAGCTGTGGGGATAAATATCGTGCGTGTCCGAAATGCGGTCAGGATAATCCCGAGGAGGCGGTTGATTGTATCAAATGCAATGAACCGTTACCTCGCCGCTGTCCAAGCTGCAGTCATGAAGTGCCGGGTAATGACAAGTTTTGCGGAAATTGCGGCACGAATCTTGTGAACAATTGCAAAAACTGTCAACAAGAGCTTCAGCCCAACCAGAAGTTTTGCCCGCAATGCGGTAGTGAGCAGGGCGAGGGGTGAAAAAGACAATGACCATGAAACGGCATGGATCCATTATTGCTTTTGTCTTATACCTAGTCGCGGTGGTTTCGACACTAACCGTCTATATTACTTTGCATGATGGATTTACTTATTCGCCATCATTCTGGATTTCGCTCGTTGCTATTATTTTAGCGGAAACGGCTCTGTGGATATACGTCCGCTATTGGATCAACCAGCCCGATAAGGTTAAGCGGATCATTCCTGGTTATCTGGCTATGGGCATTGTGATCTTGGCCTATTTGACGGCGGTTCTTTGTTACTCTTTCTTTGCCGGCATCGCGGACCTTGCCTTGCGCTGGTTTATGTTGCTCCATGTACTCACTTGCGCAGCAGCGATTATTGTTGGCGGAGCGATTCTGTTATTTCTTAAGTATGCCAATGCCGATGAAAGTGATACTCGCTCACAGATCGTTAATTTACATACCATAGAGTCGGCACTCAAAGAATTGTTGCTAAAGGTTCAATCAAGAAATGAGCCGCAGAATGAAGAAATGAAATCTATCATCACAAAGCTTATTGAAAAAGTTCATTATAGCGATCCGGTCATGCCCTCAGATATTCAATATTTGGATCAGCAGCTATTATACCAAATTCAACTAATACATGAAGAGATGATTAGCAGGGCAGAAGGAGTTCAAGATCCTTCTCCCGAAGATATGCTGCAGCGTCTGCAGGATATTCAGCACCACCTGACTCTTCGCAATGAGCAATTGCTTCTTACCAAATAGTATTCTGCATCTCAGATTGAGGAGGTTTCATTAATGAGATTTATAAAAGTTTTTTTTGGTACTTTATTGATTATTCTTGCTTCGTTGTTCATTGCTGTAGCTCTAACGATGATGCTTACGGAAAACGGAATAATGCCAGGAATGATTGGTTTAGTTTTGGGGGGCTCCATTTTATTCGGAGGGATAAAATTATTTAAAGCTCCTAAAAATGTTGCGAATCCACACCCGGCGCAAAACATGAACGGAAAAATACCGGGGACAGGACCCAATCCGAACTCTTTTGATCCGTTCGACGCTAAATCAGTCAATGATTTTGTGCAAAATCAATTAAAACAAGGAAATACAAATACGGTAAAGACCTCTAATGGATCGATAAGCCAGATGACGGTCACTTCTTCATCATCATCGAATATGGCCGCCGATCAGTTTAATGAAATATTTACTACTTTCTTTGGGGAACCGAGCGGAAATGGAAAGGAAACTCCGGCAGCGAAAGAGCCGATCTCCCTAGACTGTCCCGGCTGCGGTTCCAAGACAACGGTGCATCCGCAGACAACGACTACTTGCGAGTTTTGCGGTACCGTCGTGCCTTACAAAGAAAAATAAGGTTGTGGTTTTAAAATAGAGCGATAAAAGAGGAGCCCGCGGGGGCTGCTCTTTTTCTTTTCATGTTGCAGGGTTGAGATTATAATTGTCCTGATAGATTAAAGAAATGAGGAGGGGATAAATTCATGAAAGACAAACTTAAGAGCCTTCCCTCATCGCCGGGCGTTTATCTCATGAAGGATTCCGGCGGCGGAATCATTTATGTCGGCAAATCCAAGAATCTGAAGCAGAGAGTCCAGTCTTATTTTTACAATGCCAAAGGGCATTCTAACAAAACCAAGCGGCTGGTCAACAATATCAAGGATTTGGAGATTCGATTGACGGACACCGAGTTTGAGGCATTCATGACGGAATGCAAGCTGATTCACGAACTTAAGCCGGTTTACAACAAGAAGATGAGAAATCCGTTAGCCTATTCCTATATCGTAATCAGAAGCATCAAAGGACTGAGGCGTATATTAATCACCAACAGCCCCCGAGCCGAGGACAAGGTTTGTTTCGGACCTTATACGGCAAACCGGAATACGGTTGAAAAAGCGGTCCAGGGGATTGAGGAATGTTATAAAATCAGCTGTAATCAAACCTCTGCGGGAACACCCTGCCTGAATCATTCGCTTGACTTATGTCTCGGCATGTGTCTGGGCGGAGAGGCGATCAGAGAATATGATAAGATTTTGGACCGATTTATCGCCCTGCTTGAAGGTACTGACCACGGGCTGTACGAGGAGATGGAACAGCAAATGTTGCAGGCGTCCGAAGTCTTTGATTTTGAAACCGCAGCAAAATACAGGGACTATATCGGCGCGGTGGACTTCTTGCTGAACAAAGAGAAGGTGATTGGTTTTACCGAAGAGAACCGCAATATTGTTGTCGTTGAAAACTTGGACGAAGTTACCGTCAAGCTGTTTCTGATCAAGCGCAATCATGTACTTTACAGCGAGAAGTTGACGGTGAACCATGACGAGATCGACGATCTCTGCGCCAAGGTTCAGGGACTGGTTCAGAGCTGCTTCCGGCAGAGCGGGTTATCGGGGTCATCCGGGGCAACTGAACTCACCCGCGATGAAATCGATGAAGCGCAAATCATTTACAGCTATTTGCAACGGAGCTCCGGTAGACATCTCATGATTCCGGAGGAGTGGCTGGAGGGCGGAGACCCGGCTGAAATCGTCCAAGCGCTTCATGATTTGCTGGCCGGCAGCCTGAGTACTGCGGTTCATTCAAGCTGACCATGAAACCGGTTAGCTGTCCGACCGAGGAGCAATGCTCAGCGATAATCCTTCATAATCTTTTCGGTTGTCTATGAGATAGGGCAACTTCTATGTCCAGGGTTAGAAATATTTTCCTTGACGATGCTCGTATAATTAATATTAATACTAGCAAGCTCCATGGAAGGAGGAAAAAGGAATCATAATGAGCAACTATCCTAACGAGATTGAGGATTTTCATAACACGATACTGAAGTTGAAGGGAATTACCGGGATCGAAAGCGGGGTCGATAATCTGGAACCGGTGGACGCAGAGCTACTGAGTCAGCCTCCGTTTGCCCATTTGCCTCATGCGGCGCTTCTGCGGACAAACGGTGGGCTTGAGAATGAGGTGCTCATCCAGTTTGAGCTCGAGACCGATTATTCGCTGGAAAGTCTGCACTCGGTTGAATTTCTGGCCTGGTTCGTGCGGGATTGCGCAAGGGGAGGCAAGGCAATTCAGATGAGACCGTTTGCGCTTCCGCCTTCCTCTCCTTATGGCAGACAACTGGGAACAAGTCTAAAATATCATATCGATCTGTTTATTGACGGTATTGAGGAATCTTTGGAGCCAGCACTGAAATTGATTGGTTCGCTTAACAAATCACTCAATCTGGCGATTCAATTATATGAGATTCCATTAAAATGACAGCCATAACTAGGAGGAAAACAATGAATCAAAATAAGACAGCAGGTCATCCTATTCTTTTTTCTCTGATGCTCGGCATCGGATTGACTTTACTCGTATCGATTGCATCCGCGGCGGCAACGATAATGGAACTCGGTGATAGAGGAATCATGATCGCGCAGGGTTGCGCCTTTCTGGTGATGGGAGTTATCGTTACGGTGTATATGAAAAAGCGAGACCGCACGATGGGCATATTCGGATTTAACAAACTTGACGAACGTAACGGAAAAGCAACACTTTACTACATTCCTCTGCTGATTATTGCATTAGTTCAGCCGTTGATGGGAGGATTTAATCCGGAACTGTCTTTCTTGGACGTAGTTATCATTCTGGTATTTTCACTGCTTGTCGGCTATGCGGAGGAATCGGTTTTCAGAGGCATTATCAGAGAAAAACTGCAATTCAAGGGGACCAAATTTTATATTGTGTTTTCCTCTTTATTCTTCGGGATTCTACATATGGCTAATGCGTTTAATGGAACCGGCATCATACATATTTTACTTCAAGTCATTAATGCCTTATTGATTGGGTTTATACTGGCTCTGCTGATAGAGACGGCCAACAACATCATCCCGTTGATTGTTTTCCATTTCTTGTTCGATGCCCTGGCGCAGGTGACGAGTAGCGCCATCCTGGATCAGGAAATACTGGCGGTTTCTATCTTGAATATTTTGTACTTGGTTTATGGAATATACTTGATATATATTTTGAGCAACCGGAAAAAAGTTAGTATTACCCTGTAAAAAAAAGAGACCGGTGACGGTCTCTTTTTGATAGTTTTGCATGACATGGATAAGGATGCGGCCGATCTCCCGCAAAGCTTAAAAAATATTATCATACGGACAAAATATATCCCATATGACTAATTAGATACTTTTCCATGATCAGGAGGGATAGGTTTGGACGCATTCGTTACCCGCTCGCTAGACGAGATCCGGTTTTGGTCCAGAATCATGAAGGAACATGCACTTTTTCTCGGTTTAGGGTTTAGGGCTGAAGATACTCAGCTAATCAAGGAAGCTAAGCATTATCAAGGTGTTTTTGAGGATATCGAGCGAAGATCGTACGATTACACCTTGGAGACCGATCCGGCCACGATTCGACAGTTTAACATCGAGGTTCAGAATGCAGCGACGAACATATGGGCGTTTAAGCGAATGGTGCTCGGCCTTATTTTACAGTGCAAATTGCCGGGAGCGACGAATTTCCCTCTTTTGGTGGATCACATCAGCAGGGAAGCGAATTATTTCCGTAACCGGTTGGGGGAGCTGAATTCGGGAACGCTTGAGCCGCTGCCGGATGCGATCATTGATGAAAATGTTTTCTTCCTGAGAATTATGGCCGACCATGCCAAATTCATTGGACATTTGCTGGATCCGTCGGAACGTAAGCTAGTGGAACAGGCGCGAGAGTTCAGTCACGATTTCGATAAGCTGGTATTCCAGGCGATCGATCTAAGTTCCATGCGGCCGCAATCGCAAACCGTGCCTCTGCTCAGCCAGTTTGTCGACGAGAACAAGGTTTCGGTTGAATCGCTGCGGGATTTCAAAAAGACGGCGCGCGATTTGATCGAGGAATGCCGAATTAAAAGCATCATTCATCCGCTATTGGCCGACCATGTATTCCGTGAGGCCGAACGGTTCCTTTTCATTCTCGATATGTTTGACCGGTCCTTATCCGGTCATAAAGTTAACAAAAGAGAAATCTTGCATTGATGCCCGGCCTAATTCCATGAAAAAAGATGAACCGATTCCGGTTCATCTTTTTTTGAAAGAAGGCGAGGAAATTTTACCTCCAGGTGAATGGGTTTACTCCGGCTCATTCATGTAGTTATACTCCGGAAATTTTACGACCGGCTGTTTGACTTTATGCAGTTTACTAATGAACTCGGGCCCGACATGTATATTGGTTTCGACCAGTTGCGCAGGTGTCAGAGCCATCCATTGAGTGAGGGAAACGTCGGCAAAACGGTCGCTTTTGAACATTTCAAGGAACCAGAGCGACTCGCAGCCTGTATTTTGAATATAGTGGCCGAACGCGAACGGAACGTAACCGACGTCACCGGCGCGGAAATCAAAGGTGCGGGCGGCGCCATTTCCGCCAAATACCGTCATCCGTCCTTGACCGGTAAGGTAATATTGCCATTCATCGTTATTGGGATGCCAGTGCATCTCCCTCATGCCGCCCGGCTTGATCTCGACGAGGGCTGCAGCGATCGTTTTGGAAATCGTGAAATTAGAAGAATCAACGATTCGGACGCTGCCGCCGGAAGTAAGGATCGGCTGCTGTGCCAAAAGCTTATGCTTAAAGGAAAGAGGGATAACTCCGTAAGGGGAGGGAACGGTTTGACTTTCAACGGAGCCGGGAACCGTGTCCTGATAAATGTAGACCTGATTGTTTGGAATAGATGCAAAAGAGGATTCCGGAACGCCGAAATTGGCGGACAAGACCTCCTTTGGAGTGTGGGCGAACCAGTCGGAGATGGATAACGTGTTTAAATCCGAGAAGCTCCCGTCGTCAAACACAAGCAAAAATTCGCAGCCTTGCTCCAGACCCTGGATTGAATGAGGGATGCCCGGGGGAAAGTACCAGAGATCGCCAGCCTCGACGTCCGCGATGAAATTCCTGCCGTTTTGGTCCACAGCGGTAATTCTCGCGCTGCCCCAAATCATGTATGACCATTCGGCTTGCTGATGCCAATGAAGCTCGCGTACGCCGCCCGGCGTCAAGCACATGTTAACTCCGGCCAATGTCGTGGCGATGGGCAGCTCCCTGACGGTTACTTCTCTGGACCATCCTCCGTGATTAAGCTGCATATGGGCATCGGAAAACGAAAACCGCATATTAGGAATAAGCCCGTTATCCGTTATGGGCGGAACGAGCAGATCCGGATTTTCCAAGTCTCGCAAAATGTCGCGTGGCCCTTTATCCTCAGCTCCCGCCCCGTCAGACCTGATCGGCTGAGGCACATTCACTTTGTTCCAGGAAAGATTATTCATCCATCGTTCTTCCTCTCTTTCGGATTATGGCATTACCCAATTTATGTGAGGCTGGGGCATTATATACGGTTAGAATTATAGGTGCATAAATGGAACTGATATTTTATGATGGAAGAAAAGATAAATGAGATTCGAGGTGCCACATTCATGAAAAAGGTAGAAATCGTATCGCTGAATACGGGCAAGCCCCAAATGATATCCTATCAGAAGAAGGAAGTCCTCTCCGGTATATACAAGCGGCCCGGACAAGAGGCTTTATTTTTATCCTGGGTCAATCTCGACGGTGACGGACAGGCTGACTTGGTTCATCATGGAGGAAGAGATAAGGCGGTTTGCGTTTACCCGTATGAACATTACTCGTTTTGGGAGAAAGAACTGGGTACGGAATTGGAATTCGGTGCTTTTGGAGAAAATCTAACCACACGAGGTTTGCTGGAAAACGAGCTGTGTATCGGTGATATTTATCAACTTGGCGAAGCTGTCGTTCAGGTGAGCCAACCGCGGCAGCCTTGCTATAAATTGTCGGCAAGATACGGCGCTCCCGACATGCCGCTGAAAGTTCAGGAGACCGGCTTCACCGGTTATTACTTCCGTGTGCTGAAAGAAGGGGTAGTCTCCCGATCCGAAGGACTGACATTACGATCCCGCCACCCTAAGGAGATTACAGTGTCCTTTGCAAATCATATCATGCACAGTGACAAAGACAGCTTCGATGACATTAGAAGGATTCTTGAAGTGGAGGAACTGTCGGAGAGTTGGAGAGCTACCTTCCTTAAACGGCTCGATGGCCATGAAAAAAGTGCGGCGGAGAGATTAACCGGGAATTTGGAATAGGGGAACGAAATGGGAAAAGAAGCAAGAAGGCTGAACTTAGCCCCCTTGCTTCTTTTATTTAAATCTATAGGCAGCCTCGAAATTCGAGCAGCCGATGTAACGGACTTTGCTTTCAAAAGAACCTCTGCCTAGCGGCAGAGGTTCTTTGAATCTAAATGGTATAGTTCTTGTTCATTTATGGTCTTTACGATAAATTAAAGTTCCGTCCAGGTAAGGGTTAGCTCAATAACGCCCTCCTCGGATGACAGTGGGCCTCCTATAAGCGACCAGCTTTCCTTGTCGTTTTCTCCTTGGATAATCAGATTCCGGTCATCCAAGGTCTGGCCGTCTTCGGATATGTTTTGGGACCGGAAAAATTCCCTGTACATCCCGGATACGGTTTCCATGGATTCTTTTGTGGCGAAGACCATCATGACCGATTTTTTGCCGTCAGCCGCGGCAGAGTGGGATGTCCGAATGTCCGCGTCCGCCGGCAGCGGGAAATCCGACGGCAGGTGTTCCGGTTTCTGTGCCTCTGTAGCAGGCCCTTCATTTGCTGCAATCTTCTCTCCGTTTACCGTTCCTTGCGTTTGTTCACTTTTGACGGACTCGTCAGGCGAGCAAGCATTCAGCATAAAGGCAAAAGCGGCAATCAAAACAATCCGGCTGTAACGGGGTAACTTGCGCGGCAAATTTGTTCAACTCCTTTGGAATTCAGGGTCGGTGACAGAACAGGATGAACTTCTTTGCTGATTATTACCCGAAATGGCATATGGTGTCAACAATGTTTTAAATAACTGTTCTCAACTATATTTGGTTCAGAACCGGAGAAATAAAGGCGCAATGAACTGCCGGAACACGTCGCCGGGGAACTGTGCTTTTTTCCGCTTATCATCACTTAGTACCACGACGGTTTCAAGCTCCGGAATGACGTGAATAAACTGTCCTCCAAAACCACGTGCATAAAAGTAATCGAAAGAAGATGCCGGAGAAAGCTCTCTTTTCCCGCCGTAAGAATCAGCCCACCAATGCCAGGCATAGAACCCACGACGAGGCGCTTCTACCGAAATGGCGGGTTGTACGGATTGCAAGGCCAGATCTCTGGAAATGAGCTGTCTGTTCTCCCAGTTACCCTGCTGCAAAAAAAGCTGCCCGAACTTGAGCATGTCATAGGGGCGGAGCCATAGGCCGAAGCCGCCGGTATGAATGCCTTGAGGATCTCTCTCCCATTTGTAGGAATCGATGCCTAGCGGTTCGAACAGATTAAGCTCGGCAAACCGGGCAACCGGCATACCGGTGGCTTGTACCAGGATGGCGGATAACAATTGCGAGATTCCGGAGTTATACTCCGTTTTGACGCCTGGAGGATCACGAAACGGTTGTTCCAGCACGAACTCCACCCAATCGTGCGAGCGTGTCATCCGCGGAAAAGAGTTTTGACCGCCAAACTCGGTCCAGTCGAAGCCTGCGGTCATCGTTAAGAGGTGCCACAACGTAATGTCCCGTAAACGGGGATCGCGATTCGCGGAAGCCTGCGGAAAAAAGGTGCCGATCGTTGCGTTGGGCTGCGGCAACAGCTTGCGATCCATAGCGATGCAGAGGAGCGCAGACAGGATGCTTTTGGTGCATGAATTGATTTTCGCAATCTCTAATGCCGCGTGTAGATCTCGGTAATGCTCAAAGATCATTTCACCTTTCCGGCTGATTAAACAGCTTCTTAAATTCAAGGGTGCTAAAGCAGCAGCCAGTTTAGACAAGTCCATATAATCCTTCCTTTTATGAAGATCTGCCGTGAGTTATGTATTATTAAAACGGAAATTGCGCGATCACGCAAACTTATTGGCGGACATGCCGCCAAAAACGGCAAGCATATACGGATACCTCGTGAAACGGACCATGATACGCTTGAAAAGTATCTTGATTCAATAAAGGGGTGTCAAAAGAACATGATCCGTACATGGCAACACAAACTGAGTTCTTTTTTTATAAGAAAAGATCCAAAGTATGACCAGTTCTTGAACGAGCATCAGGCGAAAACAGCGAAACAAATCGGATTGTACCTTTCCCTGGCCATCTTTCCGGGGATGTTAGCTTACTTATTGGTTTATCCTTTGCGGGAGCCGTTAATGGAACTGACCGGTCTTTCCAGCCATTATGTTCAATTTCTTGTGCTTGCCTTGATGGCCAGCGGCTGGCATATTCTTTTCCCGTTTTTCATGTTAAGATTTGTGGACAAGCTTACGTTTAAACAATCTTTGAAATATTTGGGCTTTGTCAGACCGGATTTCAAGGGTCTGCTCATTATCCTTCCGATAATTACGATTCTTTTTACTGCGCTGTCGCTGCCATATATGAAATACTTGTTTCCGCCCCTTTCTGCTATGCTTGACGGCATCCCCGCCCTACATATGGGAGAATGGCATATTTACAATCAGGGGTACTATGATTTTCCATGGCCGCTGCTAGCGATCGGATTGATCGGCAACTTTATAGGGGAGGAAATCTACTTCCGCGGCTACCTCCTCAGAAAAGTGGGTGCACTCAAATGGAACTGGCTGATTATCAGCGTGTTATTCCAGTTTTATCATATGTGGCAAGCCCCAGTGAATTGGGCGTTTATCCCGCTTGCGGTTGTGATTCCGTGCGAAATCCTGGTCCGGCTAAGGAAAAACATCTATGGAGCTATTCTATTCCACGTCTACATCAATACATTATGGGGCTTGGTTACGTTTTATCTAGTAGGGGTTTAATGAGATTAACGAGTTTGCTTGGAGGGAACCGGTTTACATGCGTCAATTCTTGCAAAACAGGCATCATTATTGGATCGGTTTATCAATCCTTATCATTGGGATACTGGCTGTTTATATTCATGCCGAATCCATTCGTTATCCATATATAGGGGCGGTCCTGGAGCGTTCAGCCGAGGATTGGGCCGTTAAAAGCGTGGACGCCTCGGGAAAAGCGGCGAGTTGGCAGGTCCAGCCGGGAGACCGGGTGATTAGGATTGACGGGGAATCCCCGGGTGAGAGATTTGATCATGATCAAGTTGAGCATAAATCTCTGGTACGGGCCACGGACGTAACTTTCATGCGCGGGGACGGCACGTCCTATAACATCCTGGTGAAAACAGAGACTCGTGATCTGCTGAAAATATTATTTTCCATACTGATGGAACTGCTGCTCCTTGCCATCGGTTTGTTGGCGTACCGGAAAAATTCCGGTGCCCGCCTGGTTCGTAAATTTACGGCGGTCAATCTGGTAATGGCGCTGTCCATCTTGACTTTATATTCGACTGAGATGAAGTTATCCGACTTTATTTTATCGCTTTGCTCGATTTGGCTGCCTTATTTGCTGCTCTCCTTTTGTGTTGGTTTTGTAATTAGACCTGTTCCTGTAGGTTTAAGCAAGCTGCTGCAAGTGTTTCGGCTATTTTGTATGCTATTTTCCTGTTACGCCTTATACGGAGTCACAAGGGATGAGATCCCCGGATGGATCAGGGAAACTGTGCAGTTGGTGTTTCTTTGTTCACTGGTGTTTACGGTCATAACCGTCATGTTTTGCTGGAAAACCATTGACCGAACCGAGAAAAACCAGGCGCTGGTGCTGGTTACCGGATTGTATCTCAGCTTGCTGCCATATATTTTTCTGTACGCGCTCCCTGATCTGATAGGGGGGGACCACATTCTATCACCGGAATATGCTCTGACAGGTCTTGTTCCTCTTTCGGCTACGATGATGTATGTTCTGGGCAAACGAAGTATTTTGGATATGAGACTCTATTTATCCAGGGTACTGATTCACAGTGTTTATTTCGGCAGTGTATTCATCCTGTTCTATTTGGCCTCAAGCATCTCAAAGCCGGGGGGACTCCCGGTCATATTCGTCGTTTTTATTGCTGTTACTTACGGTTACCGCATATGTTTGAAATGGTCGGAACGAAATACGAAGCGGCGTAAAGAGTGGGTGGAGAATCAAAAGCTGAAGTTATCCATTAAGCTGGCGGAAGCGCAGAATATCCGGGACATTTTGAATATGCTAAACGAAGTCATATACAGTTTCATGGATGTAAGCGGAGTATGTTTGCTCTGGCATGACGGAACTAGACTACTTGTTCAGGGCTCCGGTGAATATAAAAATCTTCGCCTTCCTAATGAGGAAGAGCGGCCTGACCCCGTTTTTATGCAGACTCATTTTGATTTCAGCTACCTGGAACCCATTCATTCCGGCGAAGCGGGGCGGGATTTTGGTTATGTGTGCGTCGGTCCAAAACGTAATTCCTCACTCTTGTCTCCGGAGGAACGGAAACTGATTGATAGTGTCAGAGTGGAAGCGTTACGGCTGCTGACCAATGCCGGGCAGCTTGCCGGTCTGCGGCGCGAGTTTCAGCTTATGAAAGCGGAGAATGCGGCATACGAAAGGCGCGTCAGCGATATCCGGTTTGAAAACCGGATTTTGCTGGAAGCCCAGCAAGCCGAGCGGATTCGTACTTCCTATTTTCTGCATGACCACCTGCTCCAGAACCTCATATACTTGTCAAGAGATCTGGAAGAGCTTGCCGACGGGGGAAAACCGGGCAACCATCGGGTGGAAACCTGGCTGAAATGTCTGTATGACTCCCAACGCGAGATCCGGTCCATGTGCGATGAACTGTATCCCCATGTAGTAGATAAAGCCGGATTGGAAGAATCGTTGAACTGGCTGATGCGTTCCTGCAGAGAAAAGGGATTAGAGGCGGAGCTTAAATATGAATGGGCACCCGCGTTACCGCCCAACCATTTGTTAAAGACAAACCTGTTTCGCATGATCCGCGAGTTGACGAATAATGTCATAAAGCATGCAGAGGCAACCCGGCTTGAAGTTCATGTCCGGTGCAGGCTCGAGAAAGGCATCTATTGTAAGGTGAGTGACAACGGAAGAGGCTTCAATCCGGCCGATCTGTATCATCGCGGAAATGCGCAGGAAAGCAAACACTTCGGGCTGATCTCCGTCAGTAACCAGATCGGGTATCTGGGCGGGGAACTGGATATTCATTCCGTGCCGGGGGAAGGAACCGTCGTTACCTTGAAATTACTTCAAAACGAAGGGGAGGAGTATTATGGAAAACCAGGTCAAGGTAGTTCTGCTGGATGATCATCCTCTGGTCATGGAAGGACTAAAGAGGCGGCTGGAAGAAGAACCTAATATAACCGTAAACGCGGCTTTAAATGATCCGCGGCTCCTTCTGGAGCAAATCGAACGATATATGCCCGATGTGCTGGTAATGGATGTGTCCATGCCTTACATGGACGGTTTTGAGGTGGCAGATCTTTTGAAGAAACGGTATGGCGAATCCTTGAAGATCATTATGTTATCAGGTTACGTATATGACGAGTTTTACCGAAAGGCTTACGAACTGGGCGTTAACGCATATCTATCGAAACAAGCCACTTATCATGAAATCATTAATGCGATTATCCAGAGTGTATCCGGTCATATTCTGGTATCCGAGAAAGTGTTCAAAAGGGCTCAAATGGACAAGCTTACTGCAACAGAGCGGGAGGTTTTAAACCTGGTGGCCCGAGAATTGACAAACAAGGATATTGCAAAAGAACTCGCTATCAGCCAGCGGACCGTTGAATATCATCTGACTTCCATCATTCAAAAGCTGGGAGCCAAAACGAGAATCGGTGCCGTGGCCAAAGGCTATGAACTCGGGATTTTGGGGCAGGCGCAGCAATAAAGATAATCCATGGAGAAATGGGTTATTTTTAAATGAAATTGTAGTGAAATAAATCACATGGAAGTGAAAAAAATCACATTATGTAGACGTAATTCTAATTATAATCACATTGTACTCATTAAAAATAATAGAGAGGGGAATCACTGTGAAGTTTTTCAAAGGTTTGCTGGTAGCGGGAGTTGCCCTGGCGTTGTTGTCCGGCTGCGGGAACAATGATGGAGGATCGGCCAATAAAAATGCGGCTGGCGAGAATGCTGATGTTGTGACAACGGCATCGATCGTTAATGAAGGGGACGCTTTCGTTAACGCAGTAAGCGACAAAGGAACCTGGATTATCGCGATTCTCAACGATCTGACGATCGACAAAGATGTTGTCGTATCCGGCGAATTCCATGATAAAGGGGCAGCGGACGGTGACATCTACCGCAAAGTCGCTCTGTATGCACAAGATGCGGATCACAACATCACAGCTAATTACACTTTGACTGTGCCTAAATTTACAGTACAAAGCGAGAATTTGAGAGTCCAAGGCGGAACGATCAAAGGCGACGTTTATGTTGAAGCAAACGGATTTAATCTTCATGAATCAGCTACGGTAGACGGCAACATCTACTTTGCTAGCGAAGATGTAAAAGCATCCGCCAAAATCGACGGCAAAGTGACCGGAACCACTGAAGTAAAATAATAGTTTCAACCGCAAGAATAATGAATAAAGCCTGTAAGCCATGCCCGGTTGGGCCGCTGGCTGCAGGTTTTTTTGTAGTAGCTCAGTTTATTGCTCATTATGTATGTATTCATATTGCTAGTAATAAATAAATGCCGACGATGATTTTGTAAATGCGCCCCGCGGATGTTAAATCCATGTCAAGAGAGGTGGGGAAGGCGCTAATGGGTGCTTTTTTACCTGTTTTCAGTAATTATTTATTTTGTAATTTATGGCCATCCTATAGACTAACTATCATAAGGACAAGAGGGTGAAATCATGAATTCACATCAAGAATACGGGAACTACAAGGCCGGCGATATCGTCTACGTGTTTTACCGTAATCCGCATACCCAGGATGTAGCCAACATCCAGGAAGCCGCCGTCGTCAATCATCCGGAACAACCGGGGGAGCTCGCTTTGTTTCTGTACGAAACCTACTATCCTTTATCGAGCGAAATGGCTGTTTACGCAACGGCTGGAGAGGCGGAGCAAGCGTATCAACATTATTTCGGGGGCATTTCCGAGGGAATGTTTCAATGAACAACCCTTTCACCCCCAAGCTTGTCTATTTTGAACCGGACGCTCTGGAATACCCGCTCGGAAAGGAACTGCTGGACAAGTTTGAAAAAATGGATGTTGAGATTCGTTACACGACTTCTCATAATCAGGTAAGAAATCTTCCCGGCGATAATGACTTTCAGAGATACCGGGTAGCCAAATCCACGCTTGTCGTCGGCATCCGAAAAACGCTTAAATTCGATACGTCCAAGCCTTCGGCGGAATACGCCATCCCATTTGCGACAGGGTGCATGGGCCACTGCCATTATTGCTATTTGCAAACGACGATGGGGAGCAAGCCTTATATCCGAACCTATGTCAATGTAGAAGAGATTCTGGAAGCCGCAGATAAATACATGGAGGAACGAGCTCCGGAATTCACCCGATTCGAGGCCTCCTGCACCTCGGATATTGTAGGTATCGATCATCTTACGCACACGCTGAAAAAGGCGATCGAACATTTTGGATCATCGGAGTTCGGAAAATTGAGGTTCGTGACGAAGTTTCATCATGTGGACCATCTGCTGGACGCCAGACATCAAGGGAAAACGCGATTCCGGTTTAGCGTCAATGCCGATTACGTGATCAAAAACTTTGAGCCCGGCACATCCCCGTTGGACAAAAGAATAGAAGCGGCGGGCAAAGTCGCCAGAGCCGGATATCCGCTCGGATTTATCGTAGCGCCGATCTATCTTCATGAAGGTTGGGAAGAAGGGTATCACCATATGTTTGAACGCCTGGATGCCGAACTGCCGGCCGATGCGCGGGACGACATTACGTTCGAATTCATACAGCACCGGTTCACCAAACCCGCCAAACGGGTCATTGAAAAAAACTATCCGTTAACCAAACTGGAGCTTGACGAAGAAAAGAGAAGATACAAATGGGGGAAATACGGGATCGGCAAATACATTTACCAAAAGGATGAAGAAGAAGATTTGAAAAGCCATCTCTATTCCTATATGGAGAAATTTTTCCCTAAAGCGAAGCTGGAGTATTTCACTTGAAAATAAGAAAATAAGTTACGGGGCCCAAAGCGGAGTCGGACACGAATGTATATGGCAGGCGTCCGACTCTATTGGTTTTGCAGTCTGAACAGGTTTACTCGAAATATTTCTCATTCTCCTGCCAAATCAGTTCCTCAGTTAATTCCGGAAAGGCCAATTGTTCGGAGGTAATGCAAAGCCCGGCACAAATCGTGGCCAAATCCAAGCATTTCTCGACAGGCTTGTTATGCAAATAACCGTACAAAAATCCTGAAAAAAAGCTGTCTCCCGCTCCGTTGGCATCTTTATATTCGTAATCTTCAATTACGCCGCGTTCGATCCACACGCCGTCTTCGTTCAGGCAGGTCGCCCCTTTTTTGCCGTGAGTACAAACAATCAGTTTCTTCCCCTTACGATGTAAAGCTTCCATAACGCTTCTGTAATTCTCCATATTGTCCGAACTCATAAAAAAATAGTCTGCGGCTTCAATATAATCTTCATGGTAGCTGTTACTCCCATCATAATCGTGCAGGTCGGTCCAGATCGGTTTGTTGTATTTCCGGCACAAGCCGATCAATGGTTTCGTGTAGTTGATAATATTCAACACGACGAGATCGCAATCACGAATAAGTTCTTCAAGAAATACCATATTCAGCGGAGGCTGAACCGAGGACTGCGTAATAAACATGGAGATCCGGTTGCCCTCCTGATCCATCAGATTCACATGCCGCTCCGTTCCTTTCGGATCAAGATCGTAATGAAACTTAACTCCGGCTTGCCGAAGGTTATTGCTGATGAATTGACCGTATGGATCGTCACCAATAATGGAATGCAGGATGCAGGGTACATTCAATCGGGTTAGATTCAGCGCTTTGCCTGCACCGGTTGAACCTAAAGCTTCATGAAAGGGGGCAAAGTGAATGGTTTGCGGCACGGGCTCGGGAAGATGGGGGAGCGAAATAACGGTATCGTAGGTGGTCCCGCCTAAAATTAGTACGTTTAGCATGTTCAGTTCCTCCTCAGGATAGGCTTGCTCCAAGCCGAATGGCCAGATCTTTTATTTCTTGGGACAGCTTCTCATTTACCGGAAAAATGCGCTCGATGTACGAAAAAATGTGGATTGCCGACTGGGGAACCTGGTCATATCCCTGAAGCATTTGACTAAAATGAATATCAAAATCGGGAAAACGTTGCTCGATTCTCCGATCGTTATTATAGGGATCCAAATTTGAGGGTTGTTCCTCCTGATACAAATGCAAGACGGATATGAGTTGATTCATGGCGTAAGTTTCAATGAATGTTTTAGCGGATAGCTTTTCTCCCCGGGCATATCTGCAAAGGCCGACGTAAATGTTGGTTACTGCTTCGTTCAGGGCAAAATCGGCCGTAACCGGCCGATTAACGGAAATCGGCTGCTCCAAGGAAGGAATCACATGCTTATATCCGGGTTTACTCCAGATGATCCTGCCACCGTTGCAAGGAACCTCAGTCATTTTGTTTTCGTCGAAAACGGCGAATTCCCCGTAAATACCGTCCTCAAACATGATTTTATAGCCATCTTCCGTGTTGCGGAAATGAAAGGAGAGGGCACAGGCACTGTTCAACCAATCCAAATTTTCAATAAATGTGTTGCTATAACCCTGTTCTGTGAAGACAAAGAAATCAAGATCCGAGTAGGAGTCCAACCGCTCCAGCTCCGTTCCTACCGAACCTACGCCCAGCAAAAGCAAGGCATGTTCACGCATACTCAGGCTTTGTCCGATGGAGTCGAGCCGTTTTAAAAGTTGCTCTGGTGTATTCATAATATACCTCCGTATATTCAATAATTTCGTAACTAGATTATACATTAGATAAATATAAAATCAATTAAGATTCGATAAAATTTAAATCTATTGACTTAAAGTTTTGAAATCGAGTAAGATTAATTAGATGGTTATCAAATTCAAGATATTCAACCCGAAGAATCGAAGGGATGAAAAGTATGGAACCCAAAATGAAGATCACCATAAATCAACCTATGGAGTTTCTGAATTGTCTGTTTGCCTTGGGTACGGATAAAGGTTTTTTGGAGATGATCCGGGATTTTGATCTGGAGCCTAACGACAAAATTACCGGCATGCTACAAGAAATGAAGGAGTCGCTTTCCCAATACATCCGGCAAGAATTAATCTATTTTTTTGATGCGAGCGGATTGGGATTTGTTTTGTATAAATACATCATCTTTCATGCCTCCCTAAACAAGGTGACGGATATCATAACATTGCTTCAACAGGAACATAATGATGAATTTGTCTTCAAAATGATAGAGAGTATTTGCAAAAACACCTTGCCTGCCAAGGGATCTCCTGATTACATTGCACTTAAAGGAAATAAGTCCGGATTATTGAACCTGATTGGCGATACTCCTGTTCAGGACCAAGCAAGAAGGGACCGCATACTCGAAGCGGTGGAAAATCCGGAGGAGGTCAAGCAACGGTTTATCTTGTTATTGAGCCGGTTTTATGATGCGGGATTTGCTCCTTTCGAGTCCGAGATCAGGAAAATGATCGAGGCCGAAATGCCGCGTTACGAACTCATGTTTCAGGAAACACCCGAAATGTTCATGAAGCAGTATTTGAACTTGGACAGCTTGAAGGACTCTCAGGGGGGTTACGTACTGCATTTAAGTTTTTTCAAATACGTAAGCTGCCATGCTTATTCTTCGTATCGGGAGGATACCGCGGATTGGTTTGTGCTCGGGATATATTCGGACCTTTTGTTTAATGAATCTTTTGCGGCGGAAAGACAAGCCCAGTTCTTCAAAGTATTGTCGGACGTGAAACGGATCGGAATTATCCGCCTGTTGTCCGAACGCCCCTGGTTTGGCCAGGAATTGGCCGAAGCCCTGGATATTTCGCCTCCGACGGTTTCATATCATATCGGCTTTTTGCAGCAAATCGGCGTGGTCAGTTTTACAAGAACGGATAACCGCTTCTATTATTCGCTTGACCGATCCAAGCTGCTGAAACCGCTTGAAGATTTTATAAGATCATTACAGCAATCTTGAACCGGGAGACGAAACCTATGCGCACGTTTTGGATATGGTTGATCTTATTGTTTGCGATTTGGCTTTGCGCTCTCCAGCAATTAGCGCCGGAAGGTTCCATGGTGTCTTGGAGCATTTTGGGCAGCGCACTATTTTTTGCCGCATTTTTTATATCGCCGCTTTTGCGGCAGAAACCGGCCTTTTTATGCTTAAATTTGACGGTTGCTTCTCTCCTTGCCGTCTTCGTCTTATGGCCTGGTAAGGAGGATAACTTTAATCCATACACCCTGCTGATTTTGTCCGTACTCGCGGGGAAAGCGGCGTACAGGCTGCCGCCGATCCACGCTACGATCTTGGGATTGATTTGCGCGGCTGGCGCCTTGGCTCCATATGCCATGGGCTATCCTTCCCTGCCGCCAGCATACATAGGTTTATATGCGGTTTTGCTTGCGATTGGGTTTGCCGTGTTTCGCAACGCCTCGCAAAGGGCCATTGCCGCGGAAGCGCGGAATGAAGCGTTATTAGGGGAATACCGAAAATTGAAAAGAAGGATGGCGAGCGACGAAGAGCTGGCCCGCCGGGAGGAACGGGCCCAGGTAGGCCGGGATATTCATGATTCCGTCGGACATAAACTGACGGCTTTAATGATGCAGTTGGAAGTTTTCCGCATGCAACGAGATGTAGATCCCGAAGGACAGATCATAAAATTAAAGGAATTGGCACAGGAAAGCCTGTACGAAACGCGGAGTGCGGTTAAAGTGTTAAAAGACAGTGAGCCGGGCGGTCTTTCCGCCATTATGAGATTGATCCGGAAACTCGAGGCGGAGAGCGTGATCAAAGTCCATTTTACGGTGAAGCACGGGGCGTTATCCGCTCCGCTTAATAACGACCAATCCATCGCGGTATATCGTGCCGTCCAGGAGGCGCTGACGAATATTATGAAGCATAGCAAGTCCCGGGAGGCCGATATCATGTTCGAAGCCCCGGGCGGCAGCGTGTTCCGATTTGAGATCACAAATCCGGGCGGCGTACAGGGAAATTTCCGGGAAGGCTTTGGGCTTTCTTCCATGCGGGAACGAATTGGAAATGTTATGGGCCGGCTGGAAATCCTTGATAATCGCGATCGGTTTACCGTGCGCGGCACGATACCGTTGATCATACCAACAAGCTATGAGGAGACATCCGGATGATTAGAATTTTACTTGCCGAGGATCAAGCCATGGTCCGCCAAGGTTTAAAAATGATGATAGAGAGTGATGGCGAGCTGCGTGTAACGTGCGAAGCCGCCAACGGAAAAGAAGCGGTAGAACTGAACGAACGGCATCTGTTCGATCTGGTTATCCTTGATATTCAAATGCCGGTGATGAATGGCCTGGAAGCCGGTCGCCTGATCCGGAAGCGCTGGCCGGAGCGTAAAGTGCTTATGTTGACGACATTTAACGACGATGAATATGCGCTTGAAGCTTTGAAAGGCGGTGCCAGCGGATATCTTCTGAAAGATGCGGAACCGGAAGCGCTAATACGTTCAATTCGCAGCTGTCTATCGGGGGGATTGTCATTGCAGGACGATGTTGCCGCCAAGGTGATTCCTCGTTTGCTGCACAAAAAGGAGGAAGCCGAAAAAACCGTTGATTCATCCATAACGCCTCGCGAGCTGGATATATTGAAACTTGTAGGGGAGGGCCGCAGCAATCGGGAAATTTCCGAGGAACTGGGCTTGTCGGTCGGAACCGTGAAAAATCATATGAGTCAAATGATGGAAAAGTTGGATTTGCGGGACCGTACGCAGCTGGCGATTTATGCAATTCGCCACAATGTCGTTTAAATCAGGAACCTGGATTCCAATTCCGGATGCACCCGTGACCGGAGTCATGGGCAGACAAGAATGTAATGACGGAGGACAGTGTGAGCACTGTCTTTTTCCATGTATACTGGCGATAGCAAACGGGTTGAGTCTTATTTGGGAGGTAGAACATATGCTTGAGGCGGTAGAATTACGTAAGGTATTTAAAGGGAAAACCGCGGTTGATAACGTAAGTCTTTACCTGGATGAAGGGGAATCCGTCGGCTTGCTTGGACCGAACGGAGCCGGCAAATCAACGACGATTTCCATGATTTCATCCTTGTTAACCCCAAATTCCGGGGATGTAAGGCTGAATGGGGCTAGCATTGTATCGAAACCGCAACTGATCCGTCGGATACTTGGCGTTGTCCCGCAAGAAATTGCCCTGTATGAAGCATTAAGCGCGTATGAAAATTTGAAATTTTTCGGGCGAATCTACCGCTTGAAAGGCCATGAACTGGAAATGAAGATTCAGGAAGTACTGGAGATGGTCGGCCTCAGGGACCGGCAGAAAGAACTCATTAAATCTTATTCAGGCGGCATGAAAAGACGAATTAATATTGCTACCGCACTGCTGCATGATCCCAAAATCGTGATTATGGATGAGCCGACCGTCGGGATCGATCCACAGTCCCGCAGCCATATTCTTGAAACCGTCAGGCGGTTAAATCGCGAGAAGGGAACGACGGTTCTATATACAAGCCACTACATGGAAGAAGTCGAGCAGCTTTGTAGTCGAGTATACATTATGGATCACGGGCGGATCATTGCTTCCGGAACGACAGACGAACTGCGGCGGATTTTATCCAGCGAGGATACGTTGCTGCTCCAACTGGATAAACAAAGCCATGAGTTGGCCAATGAACTGAGGAGCCTTCCGGCGGTACGTCAAGTCGATGAAACCGAGAACGGATTGAAACTCATCGTGGCCAAACAAAATCAATTTTTGTCCACAGTCGTTCAGGCAACCGAGCGCCATCAAGTCCAGCTCGTCAATATCCACGTTCAAACGCCGAGCCTGGAAGATGTATTTTTGCATCTGACCGGACGGACGTTGAGAGATTAGGAGGGGGCCGCTTGATTCCATATTTCATGAAGGATTTCCTGGTTTATTGGAGGGATCGAAAAGAGATTATCATTTCCCTCTTGATGCCTATGGTTCTCATTACGGTGCTCGGCTTCGCATTACCCGGTTGGGTGGAGAACCCGGCCAAGACTTTGGAAATGAAGGTAGGCCTGGTGAAGCTGGATGATGAAGATGCAGGCTTGCAAACGCTGAAGGATTCACGTGAATTACGCTCCTTATCTGACGAAATGAAGTCGGCGCGGGTGCAGCAAATGGAACAAATGTCCCCGGTAAGGCAACTTTTGAATGTGCTTCATGAGGATTCCGTGAAGGAAATAGTTCATTTGGAAGAACTGGATGCAGATGAAGCAGCCCGCCAATTGAAAGGCAAAAAGATCGAGGCTGTTCTGACCATACCGGCAGGGTTCACAGAGGCGGCGTTAAGCAAAATGATGTTCGATGACGGCGAGGGAGCGGAACTGAGCATCACCGCCGATAAGGCTTCAATGCATGTTGATGTATTGGCCGGAATACTCGATGACGTTTTGCGAACGATGAATTTTCAGATCGCCGTCAGCCATTTGCCGGCTGTCGATGCAGATGCGGCAGCAGTTATATTTGAAGATTATAGCGGAATAGGCGGGCGCGAGATATTGCCTGGGGTTGAAATGGTGACTTCTTTTCAATATTATGCGCTGGCGATCAGCATCGTCTTTGCACTGATGATTTCGGTGACGATAGCTTCTAAAGCAACCGGAGAGAAAAGAGAGCGTGTCTTTGAACGTATTCTACTTACCGGTTCGCATCCGGCGAATTATTTGTCTGGCAAGATCACCTCGACGTTTTGCTTGACCCTGTTACAGCTCGTATTTGTATTGCTTGCTTCCCATCTCTTTTTTGGCATTTTTCAAGGCCGGTCGCTTCCGTTCTGGATCGGCGTAACCGTGGTTTTGGTTGTATTGTCCTTCTGCATGGGAGCTTTAGCTTCGTTGTTTACCACACTGGTATTTCAACTGGAAGACTCGGTCGCGAATGCCGTTACTTTTATGGCCGTCCTTATTGCCGGCACCATCGGAGGCAGTTTTGTACCGGTATATGTTCTTCCGGAATGGTTGCAAATTGCCGGGGAGTGGACGCCGAACGGATTGACACTCGCCGCATTGCTGGAGTGGCTTCAAATCGAAAACATGGATTCCTTGATCGCATCTATGTTAAAACTGGGCGTGTTTTCGCTAGTGGTCATAGCTATCGCGATCTGGAGTTTTCCTAGAAGGGGGCGCATCTAATGAATCCGATATTTCTGGCCCAATGGATGAAGGATAAGCGTTCTCCGTTATTGATTCTTAGTTTTTGCGGGCTTAGCATCCTTGCAACCCTGCTGTTCGGATTCGGTATCGACAGCCAGATGAAAATAAGCGTCTTTAAGGCACCCGGAATGGAGACACGGAAGGCGGAAGCATGGCTGAATCTTTTGAATAAAGGCGAAACGATAAAGTTTGTGATACAGGATGAAGATCAGGCCCGTTCGGAAGTGCGCGAGGGTCGTACCGACGCGGCGGTTCAATTGATGGAGAACGACTACCGGATCATCGCCGCCATCGATAATCCGAATGTACAGCTTGTTGAACATCACGTTCATTCCGTATTTGTGGAGGAACTGAGGCTGAGGGCAGCAGAGAAATTTGCGGACGACGCCGGCGCGTTTCGGAAAGAAATGGCGCAATATCAAGAGGCTCCCCCGTTAGCGTTGAATCTGCGGACCTCGGACGGGGATGAACTGATTAAGTACGACATGAGCCTGCAATTGCTGTTTACGTTCTCTCTGTTTCTTGCTATGTTTACGGTCGGTTATAAAATCAATTCCATTTCGCAGGAAAAGGTGTCCGGGATATGGAGCCGGGTTATTCTTTCACCGGTAAGCAAATTCGAAATGTATACGGGCCATCTTATGTACAGCTCTTTAATAGGTTTCCTGCAAATTTCAGCCGTATTTGTATTGTTCAATTTCGCATTCGGTTTAGAGCTTGGCGGGCGTTTTGGGATGCTGATTCTGATCGCGGCGATCTACACCTTGAGCATTGTAGCCATGTCCATGCTTCTTACGGGTATTTTAAAGACACCGGAACAATTCAATATTGTCTTTCCTTCCGCCATTCCGGTCATGCCGCTGCTAAGCGGAGCATATATGCCGCCGGGAACGATTACAAATAAGTTTCTGCTTGGCATATCGGAAATATTTCCGCTGAAACACGCGATGGATGCGTTAGTAGCTGTCGCAATTTACAATGGCGGGTGGCAGGACATCTTTTTATCCATCGCGAAGCTTTGCATTATCGGCGTGATCTGCATGGGTGTCGGCATTAACTTGATGGAACGGCGCCGAAGATGAAAAATCGTTATTTAATCCTGATCCGGAAACGGTCAGGATTATTTTTCTGACCATTGTTGAATGACATCGAGCTTCCCGTGGCAAAATGTACCTAAAAACAGGTGAACTTTCATGTGGAAATTGAAATGGTTTCGAATTCTTTCCTTGATTCTCCTCTGGACCCTGGTTGCCGGTTGCCAGCATGCCAAACCGAAGGAAGAGGACTTGTTACGGGTTAAATCCGTAAACAGGGAACATAACAAGAAAGTGATTTTACTGGTGGCCGACTCATTAATGTCTCAAACCATCGATTATGGAATGCGGCAAAATGAACTTCCAACCCTAAGGTATCTGATTGAGCACGGACAATATTACAAAGATTTAGTCAGTGCATTTCCGACAATGTCCGTTTCGATCGATAGCACGCTGTTAACCGGACAATACCCTGACGGTCATCGCATTCCGGGTTTGACCTGGTATAACCAGGCCGAGCGGAAAACCGTCAATTACGGTACAGGACCGCTCGAAGTGCTGCAGCAAGGGATTGATCCCGTGTTGGCCGATGCGGTTATTCATTTGAACAGCACCCATTTAAACCCCAAACTGTCTACGATTTATGAGGACTTGGCCAAGAACGGGCTGAAGTCCGGTTCAATCAACGGCTTGATTTACCGGGGCTCAGCGGATCATACGCTATCCGTTCCCGGATGGATTCACGGCCCTTCGTCTTTGCCTAAGCAAATTCACGTAAAAGGACCGGATTTGTTGGCCTTGGGTATGCTGTCCAATCCGTTTGAAGAGTTCATTGATATGCCGACCGGACTGGGGAACAAAATGGGGATCAACAATGATTATTCCATGAAGGCTTTAAAATATTTGATTAGGAACGAAAAGCTGCCGGATTTTCTATATGTCTATTTGCCGGATCTGGATCAGGAACTTCATAAGAACGGTCCTTCGGCATTGAAGGGCGTAAAGGAGCTGGACGGCCAGCTTTATTCTTTGCTGCAATCTTTCGGCTCGCCGGAACAAGCTTTACAAGAAGTCGTTTTGGTTATTATGGGCGACAGCGGCATGACGCAAATCCTCCCCGCGAATCAAAACCCGGAAATCGATCTGCCTTCCATATTGGGAGATGAGCGGGTACTAAGCCCTGGCGAAGCCGACAGTAAAGATAAAAAGTTCACGCTCGCCGTAAATGAAACGATGGCTTATGTATATGCGATCGATGAGAAGACTTCGTTGAAAGAGGCGGTAACGCTATTGCATCAAGATTCCCGGATCGATTTTATCGCCTGGCAAGATAAAGAGTGGGTTTATGCCATTCAAGGTTCGGCCTCCAAGCAGCTAAAGTTTAAAGCGGGCGGTACATTGACTGACCCATATAAACAAACGTGGACATTGGAAGGGGATTTAAAAGTATTGGATGTGAGGGTGAACGACTCCGACCATACCTTGAGTTACGGGGGGTATCCCGATGTGCTTAAGAGATTGTCAAGCGCAATGAATTCCCACGGAGGCCGTTTTTTGGTGGTTACCGCAAAACCAGGGTACGAATTGTCGGACAAAAGTTCACCTACGCATAAGGGCGGGGGAGGACACGGTTCCATTCGCAGTACCGAATCGCTCGTGCCTTTAATTATCTGCGGAAGCGATCAAAAGCCTCAATTTTTAAGGATTGTGGACCTAAAAACTTACTTTCTTGATTTGCTTACGACAAAAAATCAGTATAATGAGTAAGGTAAGTTACGTAAAGTGCCGGAGAAGGGGTGTGACCAAGATGGACCCAGCTAAGACACAAGATATGAGTCATTGGAAAAAAAATATTATTTTGTTTTTAAGCAGCCAGACTATTTCGCTATTCGGTTCGGCCTTGGTTCAGTATGCGATCATGTGGTATGTGACGCTAACTACCGAGTCCGGGGTCATGATGACCTTGTTTATCATTTGCGGCTTTATCCCCACCTTTATTTTGTCTCCGTTCGCGGGGGTGTGGGCGGACCGGTACAACCGGAAAAAGCTCATTATGTTATCCGACGCGCTGATTGCAACGGCCACGCTGATTCTCGCTATTGTATTCTTATCGGGATATAAAGCAACCTGGCTTCTCTTTGTCATGGCGGCCGTCCGTGCCGTCGGTACGGGAATTCAGACACCTGCGGTAGGTTCGATTTTGCCTCAATTCGTTCCGAGCGAGAAGCTGACCCGGGTCAACGGGGTCAATGGCACGCTGCAAGCGGTTATGATGTTCGTGGCTCCGATGGTTAGCGCGGCGTTACTTACGCTGTCATCCATCGAAATCATTTTCTTTATTGATGTAATCACCGCGGCGCTGGCGATCCTGACGCTGCTCCTGTTCTTTAAAATTCCGGTGCATGAGAAAGCAGCCGAAAAGCAATCGACGAGCTATTTCTCCGACTTTAAAGAGGGATTAATTTACATCAAAGATCATGATTTCTTGAAGACCTTTTTTCTGTTCTTCGCCGTCTTCTTCGTGTTGATGGCACCGGCCGCCTTTTTGACGCCATTGCAGGTTACGCGCACCTTCGGGGATGATGTCTGGCGTTTGACCGCGATTGAAATTGCTTTTTCGATCGGCATGATGGCAGGGGGCGGGATTATTGCTTCTTGGGGCGGCTTCACCAATAAAGTTCACACCATGACTTTAGCAAGTTTGTTCATGGGTGCTTGTACCTTGGCGCTCGGCATCGTTCCGCTCTTTTGGGCCTACCTCGTTTTCATGGCGATTTTCGGATTGGCGATGCCTATATTTAACACCCCTACCATGGTTTTAATTCAAGAAAAAGTGGAAGAAAGCTATCTTGGAAGAATTTTCGGGGTATTTGGCATGATATCGACTTCGATGATGCCGATAGGGATGCTTATATTCGGTCCTATCGCGGATATCATTCAAATTGAATGGCTATTGATCGGGACGGGGCTGTTCATCGGAGTACTGGCTATTTTCTTGGGTCGGAACAAGTTATTGCTGGAAGCGGGGAAGCCTGCGATAAACGAGCCGGCATAGAGATGTTATTCTTGGCTGGCTCTTTCTCTTGGCTTACTGCCGCCTGCTTTAGCAGGTTGTGGGCAAGGCAAAGCTACCCGACCTCCAAGCTAACTTTGGGTAAGCCACAAAGCAGGAAGCGTCGGAAGCCTCGATTATTTTTATACGCTTTCCGGTTCGTGCATTCGACGAACCGACAGGTGTATCCTTCCTCGCTGGCCAGCTTTTTGCGGATCTGCTTCTTATAATGAAAGTAGGTTAGGCTCACTTGGATTTCTCGATTTTCGGCGGCTTTGGTGCAGGAAAACTTGAACGGACAGTCCATACAATTCACGTTGCCATAGTGCCGCGATTGTCGAGAGACCCTGTCCTTTTATAAGGCACAGGGTTTCTAAAGTGGCCCATCTTCTTCATGTCGGTCTCAATAACGACCTTTTGGGTCCTTATTTCCTCGAGTGAGGCAGGCAATAGAGAAATAGTGTCCTTTTGGGTCATTATTTTAATGCAAACCTGCCAAAGCAGCTTCAATGATCATTTCCTACGGAAATAAGAACTCAAAAATCCGTTATTTCATGCTACGTGACCCAAATGCGCAAAATAGCGCCCAAAAAGGACGTTATTCCAGCAGCGGAGATCAATGTGAAGGTGAGCCCCGGTCTTGCTCTCTGGTGCTCATTACGCCAACTTCGGCCCTTTCTGTAACTGGAGGGTGTCCCAAAAGTACTTTTGGGACACCCTCCTTCGTTTTAAGTTAGGCTTGATCCGACGCATATTCTCTTTCCACTTTGCAGATTCGGACTTTATAGTGTTGGTACCAGTCTTGCTTGCCCTTTTCTTGAGCAATCAGATGAGCTTCGTTTTTCTTCCAGTTTTGTATCGCTTCAAGGCTTTTCCAATAAGAGACGGTAATCCCCGCTCCCGAACAATCTCTGACGCTGTCCACGCTGATAAAACCGGGCTGCCGGGAGGCCAGTTGTTCCATTTTGTCGGCCATGGCGCCGTACCCGTTATCTCCTTCAGTCCTTTGACTTGAAAATATGACGGCATACATTGTTCCGTTTGTTCCGCTAGTGCTGTGTGCTCTTTGCTCCATTGTAGTGTCTCCTTTTCGGGTCATCATCGAACCGCTAGATAATAATAAATATATTAAAAGAATTAAAGGTTTATCAACTATTCATTTTCTGGCCCTTGAAACTGAAACCACTTAAAATCGAACTGGCTGCCCGGCAGAAACACAAAGGTCACGGTTTGGAGACCGGTGATACGTTCCAGCGGAAATTCCCGGACAATGTAATCTTCGGAATAGGTAAACTCCACCCTCTCCCGAGTTTCTCCATTTGGACCGCTGAACATGATATGAAGCGTGTTTTTGTCGATCGGGGAATGTCCGCAGATGACGAGTTTTCCGGTGCCGGTTTCGCCGAAGTCCATTTCTTCGAACACAAGGGAAACGTTATTGCCGATATTTTGAATCGCCTCATCACCTAACGTAAAGGAATCCCCATAGATTTTGCTGTTCTCAAGGGCGGTAAGGCGCTGATACGCTTTCATCGGTTTTTGGAACCGGAAGCCTTTCAAATGGATTTTCCGCCTCAAAACAAAGCACAGTGAGGTGATGCCTTTCAAACGTTTCGGTAACTTGTAGGTTGCTTCCTGATACGTATTCCATATGGACGGTTTTTGATAAGTAACACTGGTAACCAAAGCAGCCTTTTCTTCGCCCGGATATCCTTCCCATATTTCGATCGGAAACTCCTCATCGTCCAGAGAGAAGACCGGCAGCGTGATTTCATCGGAACCATAACTTCCGAAATCGATGTTGTCAAAGCCGATAACGCTTTCTCCGTCTCGACCCGAAGCAACGCCTCGTTCATTGCCGTTTGTTAAATTCCTGCTGCGCGACTCGTTATGATACCCCGCGGATACGAACTCGTACGGATTCAAGTAAGCTTGCCCCATACCGTCAATATGAAATTCCATGAGGGAATAAAGCTTGATTTTATCAGATCCGTTCGTCGTCGAACAGCGGACATAGACATCCCCGTCGCCTAAAGCCGTAATTACGGCTTCGTGTCCGTTCGCCACAAGGGTCGCTATATTCGCGTCGATCCCGGCCGTATTCGTAATCCGCCATTGAACATCCTGATAGGTCGCGTTTTCCGGATGAATTTTTACCTTTACAGGAAGCGAACGGCTTTGTATAGAAAGCCAGTTGCCTTGCGGACAAATCAGTTCAAGTTTACGAACAGGTATTTCCGGATTAATCTCTTCGCTGTTATCCGAAAGATTTGAAGGAGCATAAGCATAGAGCGCATATTCATCGTGTTCCTTGTTCAGAGCCGGCTCGGGAGCCATGGAATTCAGGTTGAACTCGCAGGAATTGATTTTATTGGACTCGGCCCGTACAGTAATGCTGCCGGGCTCCAAAGTCGAGGCAACGACTGCCAACAATTTGCCGCTGAACATTCTGCGATGGGTTCCTTTGTACGAATCAAAGTCGGTGCTGTCCCCGTTATCCAGACCTACGAGTCTGCCGGGTCCTTCCACGGTGATGTGCACCCGGTTATTGGCGTTTTCTACCGGATGTCCCGCCTGATCGACAGCCGAGATTTCAACAAAAATCAAGTCGGATCCGTCAGCGGCTAATAGCGTTTTGTCGGGCACCATGACGAGAGAATCGGCATTTCCAAAGGAGGACTTGACGTCGCTTGCTATGATATTGCCCTTCTCATCATAGGCAACCGCGCGTAGGACGCCTTTGCGATAAGGGATCTGCCACTCGCCTAATAGCTTTAATCCGTGATTATGATCGATATCGAACGTGCCCATAGATCTATCATTTAAAAATAATTCAATCTTCGGTGCATTGGAACAGACCCGTACATCGATGAGCTGGCCATCGGAAAAGTCCCAGTACGGAAAAATGTGAACCATCGGTTTTACTTTGTAATGAGTCCATTCCGCTTGATAAATGTAAAAGGAATCCTTTTTGAAGCCAGCCGTGTCGATTTGTCCGAAATAGGAGTTTTTGGTGAAATACGGCGTCGGTTCCCCAATGTAATCAAAGCCGGTCCACAGAAACTGTCCGAGGGAGAAGGGGGTATCCCGGTCGGCGATTATGCAAGCTTCCGTGCTTCTTGCACCCCAACTGGTGGAGCTGTTGCCCAGTGAGGAACATTGCTCATCATCATCGGATAATACGGATTGTGCCAGAGGAAAGTGATAAATCCCTCTGCTTTGGACCGTGGAGGACGTTTCGCTTCCGTATATGATCCAGTCGGGATGCTCTTGATGGTGCCGATCATAGTATTTCTCCCCATAATTATACCCGGCGAACTTCACCAGATCGGCGCATTTTCGGGCGTTTTCCCAAGGCATGTAGTTAGATCCGATCGTAACGACAGCGTTGGACTTGGGATCATGCCGAAGTACTTCGTCCCGGAGCTCGGCCGTAATTTCTTGACCGCGTTCATCGGCGTGTGTGTCATAAATTTCATTTCCGAGACTCCACATGATCATGCTGGGGTGATTTCTATCCCGGCGAATCCAACTGGCCACATCTTTTCTCCACCACTGCGGGAAAAACCGGGCATAATCGTACGGGGTTTTCTTGCGTTCCCACATATCGAACGCTTCCGATACGATGAGGACGCCCATCTCATCCGCGAGCTCCATCAGTTCGACCGCAGGCATATTGTGGGCGGTACGAATGGCGTTTACGCCCATTTCCTGCAAGAGGACCATTTGTCTTCTTAAGGCCGCTTTATTCACCGCAGCGCCCAAACAACCCAAATCGTGGTGCTGGCACACCCCTTGAAGTTTTACATACCGGCCGTTAAGGAAGAAGCCCTTCGCGCTGTGAAATTCCAGTGTACGGAACCCGAAGTTTTGGATTTCCTCTTCAATGACCAAGCCGTCCGCGATCAACTCCGTTTTCATGGAATAGCAATAGGGCTGGTCAATATCCCAAACAACCGGATCAGAGACCGATAGAATGGTAGTAATGCATGCAGTACTCTCCGTTTCAAAAGAAACTTCGGCTTCTATCTGAGTTATGAGTTCTCCGGCAGCGTCCAGAATTCGATGACGAAGATTAAGCGGGGCAGCCGCTTCCGATCCGAAACGAATTTCCGTATCTATCTCCACGTTCCAATGCTTTCCGGCTTTAGTGGCTGAAATGTAAATCCCGTCCGGAACAATGTGAGTATCGGAATAGGTTTTCAGCCAGACATTCCTATAAATGCCCGCTCCGGAATACCAGCGCGAATTCGGAGATTCGTGAATGACCCGGACATAAATTTCATTAATTCCAGCGGTTATGTACGGCGTGATATCGATCTCGAAAGTGGAATATCCGTATTTCCAGTTTCCCGCAAGTTGACCGTTGACGTAGATCGAGGAATTCATGTAAACGCCTTCAAAACGAAGGGACAAACGGTTGCCGGGAACTGTTTCGTCAAAATGGAGATTTTTCCGGTACCAACCTTCTCCGGTTTCATATAAATTGTTCGAATCATTAATCAACCAGTCGTGGGGAAGGGTTACCGGCATCCAATCTATTCTTTCGGTCCTTACAGTGTGCAGATCGCTATCTATAGGCTGTTTGGCAAATAACCAGTCACGGTTAAGCAGTTTCTTCTGGCTCATGAACAAGGACTCCTCTTTTTTTCTCAATATTATAGTTCACTTGTTTATGAATTTCATGGTCTAGTTGAAAGTTTGAATATAGGTTTCTTTAGGAGTTCCTCAAGCAAAATAGTAAGTGTTTTATGAATATATTAAAGCATCATTCAAAAAACAAAAGGATTTTTAAGTCTTGTTCCGATAAGCGGGGAAGAAAAAAGAAATAAAGAAATAAGAGTCCGAAGAATGCCAATTGCGAAAGTTTCAAATTTTAATATTATGGGGTAAGATATAGATATCACCAAAGGAACCGGAACTCATCGGTAGCCATTGGTGATTCGCTCAAACCTTAAATAAATTGTTTGATTTAAGAGAGGAGAGAGCCCCGATGATCTAGGTAAGCGAAGCATACCGGAAGCGGCTGCAAATTAAAGGAAGGCGGATGTGACAACGTCTTTTTCGCAGACCGTGGGTGTGTGGGAACCCCAAGATAACCATGAACAAGGAAGTGCCATTCAACGCAAGGAACAAGCTTGCCAAGAAGGAGGCGATTCCAATGCAAAAGGTTAGCGAAGCGTACAAATACGATGGTTCACAAGAAGGGTAGCGTCCGTGAAAACGCGGCTCGTGAAGATCGTGTACGCGGGAATTCACCCCTGTATGCAGGACATGGATCATTACTCCAAGGTGGAGTATAAAGGGAAAGATGAAAATGACGAACAATAGCCATGTCTTGGATATGGATTGTTGATGGAGGAATAGATTGAATTGAATAGCAATATCTATATCAATATGTAAATCCCTGGTAGCGAAGGCTAGCAGGGATTTACGCGTTATAATTGCAATTATTTCTTTAAAGCTTGAAGCATGTCATTGATATGATAGTACATCAGTTGTCTAGCCTGCTCCGGTTGTCGCTCTTCGATCGCGATGGCGATCAGAATATGGTAATTGGATGCTTTGGTCCGCATATGGGGCAAGGTGTTGGTTTGTTTGCGTCCTTCAGCCAGCAAGGGATAAATCGATTCCATCATCCGCAGCAGAACGGGATGCTGAGCCGACTCGGCAATTAACCGGTGAAAAGAGAGATCCGTATCCAGGAACGGGCCGCCATCCTCCATCTGGAGAATCATGGCATCCGCCATTTCCCGAAGCTGTTTGGACTCGGTATGCGTGGCCCGTTCGGCACTCAACGCGGCCAGTTCCGGCTCGATCAATAATCTTGCCTCCAGCAGTTTGACGAGAGAAATATCCCCGAGTTCTTTCAGATTTGCCGTAGGGTCCTCTAACAATAATGGATCATTTCTGACATACATGCCCCGGCCATGTTCTATGCTCACATTTCCCTGACTTTCGAGTGCCCGCAAGGCTTCTCTGACGGTAGTGACACTGACCTCCAATTCCTTGGAGATCTGTTGGAGAGTGGGGATCCTCGAACCGGCCGGCCACTCTCCGTCTACGATTTTCTTCTTTAGCAAATCTATCGTCGTTGTAAACGTACTTTTTTTCATCATCGGCGTCCCCTGTAAGTTCATATCTAATCCTCATTCTAACATAGGCGTACCTAACCCTGCTATTAAAAAGGTGTATTGACAACCACATTTAAAGATACTATGATACCAACATAAACATACTATCTATTTTGTGTTTATAGGTCAATTCTTATACGTTAATGCTTAAAATCACGTTAATGATCAGTTCTTATCTAGATAAATAGTACATAAGCTAAAATAGATATGATCTATTATATGTGACAGTTGAGCTACCATCAGTTGCTGAGACCAAGGGAGGAACTTTCGGATGGAGGTTGTAACTTTTGGCGAATCGATGGTCCTGTTTAGCGGAGACCAGGAATTGCCGTTGGAGTATGTTCACCAGTTTCATAAACAGATGGCTGGAGCCGAATCGAATGTGGCGATCGGGCTTGCAAGATTAGGTCATTCGGCAGGCTGGTTCAGCAAGCTGGGACAAGATGCCTTTGGACGATACATCTTGCAGAGCATTCGGGGCCAAGGCGTGGACACTTCCCGTTGTACATATACCGACGCTGCCCCGACGGCCGTGTTCTTCAAAGAGCGCAGGCCCGGCGGAAAGACACAGGTTTACTATTATCGCCATAAATCCGCGGCCAGTTTGATGACTAAAGAGGATTTGGATGAATCCTATCTTGCCCAGGCAAAGATTTTGCATGTTACCGGAATCACTCCTGCTCTGAGCGAAAGCTGTTTCGAGCTGACGCTGCATGCGATGGATGTTGCCAAGCGCAATCAGGTGAGCATTGTGTTCGATCCCAATATCAGGTGGAAACTCTGGGACCCCGATAAGGCGAAGTCCAGACTGTTGGAACTGGCGGCCAGAGCAGATTACATCCTTCCCGGATTGGATGAGGGAGAGTTCTTGACAGGCCGGCCGAGACCGAAGGATATATCCGAATATTTTCTTAAGCTTGGCTCTATAGCGGTTATCGTCAAACTGGGCAAGGATGGAGCCTATTATCAATCTTTGACGGAGAGAGGACATGTGCCGTCCATTTCCGTTCAGGAGATCGATCCCGTTGGAGCGGGCGACGGCTTCGCCGCCGGATTTATTAGCGGGCTGCTGCGTCAGGACACATTGGCGAACGCCGTTACAAGAGCGAATGCCGTCGGAGCCATCGTAGTAGGGGTTCAAGGCGATACCGAAGGTCTTCCCAACGAAGAAGAGCTTCAAGAGATGCTGTCTGGACAAACCGGCTATCAAAATGTTCAACGCTAAGGGGTGACGAAATGAATAAACAAGAGAAGTTGAAGCTGCTTAAGGAATCCGGCGTGGTTGCCGTTGTTCGCAGACCTCCTTTTGGAAAGGCCGTCCGCTTAACGGACGCGCTTGTTGCAGGCGGGGTGAAGGCGCTGGAGATAACGGTGGATAGCGACAGGGCTTTTGAGCTTATTGCCTCGTTAAACGAAAGATATGGGGAAGAGGTATTAGTTGGCGCGGGCACCGTTCTGGATGCCGAAACCGCCGAGAAGGCGATTGAAGCCGGTGCGCAATTTATTTTTTCGCCGGTTTTGGATGAAGAAACGATAAAAACCACGATCCGCCATGAGGTGATCTCCATTCCGGGCGTGATGACGCCGACGGAGATCGTGAAGGGGTACCGGTTGGGTGCGGACCTGCTCAAGATTTTTCCGGGTTCTTCGCTGGGGGTGAATTACATCAAGGAACTTTCTGCGCCGCTTGGACAAATTCCGATGATGCCGACTGGCGGCGTCACGCTGGATAATGTGGCCGAGTTTATCCGGGCAGGCGCCGTTGCGGTCGGATTGGGCAGTTCGCTGCTCGACAAGAAAGCCATGGAAGAAGAACGGTATGACGATATCACCAAACGTGCAGAGCAGTTTATTCTAGCGATTCATCAAGCAAGAGAATAGGGAGAGATCAACCTTGAAAATTACAAAGTATAGCACTTATATCGTTCCGCCGCGTTGGCTGTTTTTGAAAATCGAAACCGATGAAGGCATTGTGGGCTGGGGAGAGCCCGTAATCGAAGGCAAGGCTCACACCGTACAGGCAGCGGTCGGCGAATTAATGGATTTCTTGATCGGCAAAGATCCGCTGCGCATTGAAGATCATTGGCAGGTCATGTACCGAAGCGGATTTTACCGCGGGGGACCGATCCTGATGAGCGCGATTGCCGGGATTGATCAGGCGTTATGGGATATCAAAGGGAAGGCGTTTAACGCGCCGGTCCATCAATTGCTGGGGGGAGCCTGCCGGGATTCCATGCGCGTATACTCTTGGATCGGCGGGGATCGTCCGACCAATGTGGGCCTGGCAGCCTTGGAAAAACAGAAGGCAGGTTTTACGGCGATCAAAATGAATGCCACGGAAGAACTGCAGTATATTGACAGCTATTCTAAAGTGGATCAGGTCGTGGAACGCGTAGCCGCCATTCGGACGGCGACGGGGCCGGATTTCGGGATCGGCGTCGATTTTCACGGACGCGTACATAAGCCCATGGCCAAAGTATTGGCGAAAGCGCTCGAACCTTACCGGCTTATGTTCATTGAGGAGCCTGTCCTTCCGGAAAACAACGAGGCGCTGCGCGAAATCGCCAATCACACCAGCACCCCGATCGCTACCGGGGAGAGAATGTTCTCCCGTTGGGATTTTAAATCATTATTGCAAGACGGATATGTCGATATCATTCAACCGGATTTATCGCATGCGGGCGGGATTACGGAGTGCAAGAAAATCTTCGCCATGGCGGAAGCCTACGACGTTGCCGTCGCACCGCACTGTCCGTTAGGCCCGATTGCACTAGCAGCCTGCTTGCAGGTGGACGCGACGGCCCACAATGCGGTCATTCAGGAACAGAGCTTGGGGATTCATTACAATGCGGGAAACGACTTGTTGGATTATATCGTTGATCCCGGCGTGTTCTCCTATGACGACGGGTTCGTGAAAATTCCTCAAGGACCCGGACTGGGCATTACCGTAAATGAAGAGTATGTGATTAAAATGGCACTGGAAGCGCCCCACCGCTGGAGAAATCCGGTTTGGAGACATCAGGATGGATCGGTAGCGGAATGGTAAAAAGCATTTTGCGGAATCAAACAAAATGACTCCGTAATCGAACAAGAGTCGGTTTGAGAGCCCTTTCATTTCATATACAATAAAACCATTCAAAGTACTTTCTCGGAGGGGAGAACCAAGATGATCCAGATTCCAAAATACTGGGAAGATCTAAGCGTGTTAGAGAAAAACCGTGAAGCTCCCAGGGCTTACTATATTCCTTATGCAGATGCGGAATCTTCCCGCAAGCAAAAGCGGGGGAGTTCCCCGTATTATCGGACGCTGAACGGGAACTGGAAGTTCAAATACAAGGAGTCCGTCCGGCAAGTAGATGATGCCTTTTATCGTATCGATGCCGATGTCAGCGACTGGGACGACCTGATTGTTCCTTCCTGTTGGCAAGTCAAGGGGTACGACCAGCTTCATTATACGAACGTCAATTATCCGTTTCCTTGCGATCCGCCGTATGTGCCGAACGACAATCCCGCAGGGTTGTACGTCCGTGAGTTCAATATTTCCGGCGCTTGGGAAGACAAAAGCAAATATATCGTTTTTGAAGGCGTAAACTCCTGCTTTTACTTATGGGTGAACGGCATCTGGGTCGGATACAGCCAAGGCAGCCGCATGCCGGCCGAATTCGATATTTCCCCGTACGTTCATTCGGGTAGCAATAAGATTGCGGTTATGGTGTTGAAATGGTGCGACGGCTCCTATATCGAAGATCAGGATCTGTGGAGATTTTCGGGCATATTCCGGGATGTGTATTTGCTGGCCCGCAGTCCCGAGCATATCGTCGATGTTTTCAATCGTGTGGAGCTGGATCAGGACTTCGGGAACGGAACGGTTACTTGCGAGCTTACAGCCGCCGGCCAAGCGGATGCCAAGCTCGAGCTTACCGATGCAGACGGAGTGCTGCTGCAAAGTGAAACTGTTACCGTTGTTGGAGAAGGAAACGTAACCTTTCAAATTGACCGTCCAAACCTGTGGAGTGCCGAAACCCCGTATTTATACCATCTTTATATTACAGCGGCTGATGAGGTTCTGCACTTTGCGGTCGGGTTCAGGAAGGTTGAAATCGTTGACGGGGTCTTCATGATTAATGGAACGGCCGTCAAGCTAAAAGGGGTCAACCGGCATGATTCCCACCCCGTACTTGGACAGACGGTTCCGATCAATCATATGATCAAGGACCTGAAGCTGATGAAGCTGCATAATATCAATACGATCCGGGCGTCCCACTACCCGAATGATCCGCGTTTTCTGCAGCTGTGCAACGAGTTCGGATTTTACGTCATCGATGAGGCGGACCTCGAATGCCACGGGGTGTTTCATGCGATCGGAAATTTCAATATGCTGACCCGGCTTCCGGAATGGGAGCATGTCTTTGTCGAGCGTGTCGTGCGCATGGTGGAGCGGGATAAAAACCAACCTTCCGTTATTATCTGGTCGATGGGGAACGAATCCGGCTACGACGTCAATCATATGGCGATGGCAAGATGGACGAAGTCCAGGGATGCTTCCAGACCGGTTCATTACGAGGGATCCGATCCCCGGCACTTTGGAAGCCCTGATACGGAAGTGTTGGACATGGAAAGCCGGATGTACTCCTCACCAGCCTATATTGAAGCTTATGCGAAGGATGAGAACAGCACCAAACCGATGTTTATGTGTGAATACAGCCACGCGATGGGCAACGGACCAGGCGATTTAAAGGATTACTGGGACGTCATTTACAAGTATCCGAAGCTGATGGGCGGCTGCGTCTGGGAATGGAGCGATCATGGCATCCTGACCAAGAACGCTCAAGGAACGCCGTATTACGCTTATGGGGGAGACTTCGGAGATCAGCCGAATGACGGAAATTTCTGTATCGACGGGCTTGTTTCTCCCGACCGGGTTCCACATCCGGGATTGTTGGAACTCAAGAAAGTGATCGCTCCGGTCCGGGTGGAAGCTGACAATTTAGCCGCCGGGTCTGTCCGGATTACCAATCTGTATGACTTCGTAGATCTCGGTCATCTTACGCTTTACTGGACGATTGAAAAAGAAGGGGCGCTGTACAGTCAAGGCCAAACCCCGGTAAGCGGGATTGCGCCGCACACCTCACAGCTTGTAACGCTGGACTATGTTTTGCCGGAGTATTCGGAGCATGCTTGTTATCTTACCGTTTCTTTCCGATTACGGGAAAAAACACACTGGTCCGAAGCCGGACATGAAGTGATTTCCGAACAATTCAGGCTTCCGGTTGAAATCCGGGAGTGCTCCGGAACCGGACCTGATATTGCCGGTCAACCGCTCCGGATTACGGAAGAAGATGACTTGCTAACGATTGAAGGGTTCGATTTCCGCCATGTGTTCGATCTGTACCGGGGAAGTTTTACTTCCATAACGAAACATGGGGTTGAAATGGTCGACAAACCTCTGGGCTTCAATATTTGGAGGGCTCCGACGGACAATGACCGCAAAGTGAAACGGCAGTGGATGGAAGAGGGGTATGACCGCGCGCTTCCTCATATCTATGAAGCGACAGTGACCGAGCGGGATGAGAACTCCGTACAAATCCGCGTTTCTTATTCTCTTGGAGGGTACATCAAACCGCCATTGCTCCACGGCACAGCCTACTGGCGGGTAACCGGCAACGGGGAAATCAGGTTGAAGATGGAGGTTAACGAGCGCGAAGATCTGTTGTTCCTGCCCCGGTTCGGCCTGCAGGTCACGATGCCGGCGGGTACGGAGGAAGTAGAGTATTTCGGAAACGGCCCTCATGAGAGCTATATTGATAAAAGCCAAAGCACGCTCAAGAGCAAATTCCTGACTACGGTGGACGGGCTGTTTACGCATTATATCATGCCGCAAGAGAACGGCTCGCACGATAATACCGATTGGGTAATCGCGACGAATGAGCAGGGCATGGGGTTGAGATTCACGAGTAATCGGCCATTCTCGTTCAATGCGAGTCACTATACGCCGGAGGATTTGACCCTGGCACAGCATGATTACGAGCTTGTCCGTCGGGCTGAAACGATACTCCATCTGGATTACAAGATGAGCGGCGTAGGTTCCAACTCTTGCGGACCGGAATTGCTGGAGGCTTATCGGCTGGATGAGAAGAGGTTCACCTTCGAGCTGAACATCCTGCCTCTGTTTAAAGAAGACTAGTATTTACCATATAATGGTGTCCCTTATCGAGAGATTTCAGGGACACCATTTATTCAAATTTCGGAGTTATTTTGATATACTGTGAAGAATTCAGCAGCTAGCTCTCTTAATCGAAGTCAAGTCAGAAGAGGTATAACATGAAGCATATTTTTGAGAGGATGGTTTCGCGCGTCAGGAAAGCCGGCACCGTTAGAACCAAGCTCATGCTGGCTTTCTTCATCGTCGCCACGCTACCGGTTGGGGCGCTCGGATATTTCTCTTTTCATCAGTCGTCCAAGGTCGTAAATTCCCAGTTTGGCAGCTACGTTATTTATGCGGTAGATCAGCTGAAATTGCATGTCGACGGCAATTTCAAGCAAATGGATGGTATGACCGGAAACATTCTTTCCTACTTAATCGCATCTTCCATCATCGTAGGGGATGAAGTCCCGACCACTTATGAGCAGTATGTAGAGGAGAGGGACTTCCAGAATTATATCTCGTCCTTGGAAAGCACGAATATTTTCAAAGTGGCGGTAATTACGCCTTCGGGCAGAGTGATCGGAAATAATCTCATTAATTCAGAAAGCCTGGCAGCATCCTCATTCTGGTCCGATATCTCGAACTATAACAACAGGCATGTATTGATTCATATTCCGGATTATTACTCGACCCCTGGAAACGAATATATGATCAGCATGGTGGTTCCGTTAAACAGGTCCTTCGGGCTGCCGGAAGGAAGCCGATTGTTGATCGATATGAAAGCGGATACAGTGCTGGGGCTGATAAAATCGTTCGAAAAGGACACCAAGTCCCATCTGCAAATCACGGATGCATCCGGTGCGGTCCTATTGCAAACGACGTCGGACTATGTGAGTCAGGATGACGATAAAGTGTGGTCGAGGGTCCTTGATACGGAGGGCTGGGTGGTGGAAGCGAGAGTTCCGTATGACACTTTTTACGAGTCTTCGTCGGTGATCCTGCGGTATTCGGCTTTAATTTCCGCGCTGGCCATCCTGCTCGGTATCATTATGGCCAGCTTTTATTCGATCCGCTTTACGATGCCTATCAAGAAATTGGCTCATTCCATGCGCCGTTTTGGTGAAGGAGACCTGTTGATCCGCACGCCAGTCAAGTCGTCGGACGAGCTTGGTTTTTTAAGCGAATCGTTTAACAAAATGACGGAGCAGCTCGTGGAACTGGTTCATGAGATCAGCAGGACCGAAAAGCTGAAGAGCGATGCCGAGTTAAAAAGTTTACATTATCAAATCAACCCTCATCTCCTGTTCAATACGCTAAATTCGATTCAATGGAAAGCCAAACTGGCCAGGCAGCCGGATATCCAAAAAATGCTGCAGCATCTCATCGTGGTGCTGGACGGGAGTTTGAATTTCAAGCAAACGCTCCTTCCTCTGCAGAAGGAACTTGAAATCTCCAAGCATTTCATCGAGATTCAACGTTACCGCTTTGAGGATACATTTACATTCCGGCTGGAGGTCCAGCCCGAGCTTGAAGATTGTCTGATTCCGCGCATGGTGCTGCAGCCTCTGCTGGAAAATATATTTTTCCATGGTTTTCAGGACGGGCAGGGCCATATTGAAATGAGGATTTTTGAGGAAAAAAATATTCTGTACATGATCCTGGAAGACGATGGCGTAGGGGTTACGCCGGAGCATATGAAGTACATCGGATCCGGGCAGAAGGTGCCGGGTAAACGGGGCGGATTGGGCCTGCGTAATGTCGACGAACGGTTTAAGCTTCATTACGGAGATGCCTACGGGCTATCGATAGAATCAATCAGAAATCAAGGAACGAAGGTGACATTGATATGGCCAAAGACTACGGAAACCAATTCCCTATCAAAGTACTAATTGTGGATGATGAACAGTTGGTGAGAAAAGGACTTCGGATGACGATCGATTGGGAACGGCATCAGATGACCGTATGCGATGATGCCTCGAACGGTAGTATCGGCTGGCAAAAATTTTTGGAGCATCGTCCCCACCTGGTGATTACGGATATCGTCATGCCGGAAATGAGCGGGATCGAGCTGGCGCAAAACATCAGGAAAGTATCTCCGGACACCTCGATCCTGTTCCTGAGCTGCCATCGGGATTTTAACTACGCCAAGCTCGGCATTCAATTAAACGTTCACGACTATATCGTCAAAACGGACATGGACGACGATCATATCCATGAATCCCTGAATCTCATCTATCAGAAGTATAAGGAAACTACGACGCAACATCGGGACGCTCCGAAAACGGAAATGAAGTCGTCGGACCGGACGAAGGAATGCTTAAATGAATGGCTGGGTAAGCAAAGTTACTCGGCCAGAGATTTTTTGCTGGAGCGACTGCGGAGTGAATGGAAATGGATGTTGTCCTCTTCGAGTCTGATTCATATTTATCACTCCTCCGGAAGGGGTAATTCTCCGGATGCGCAGATGAAACGATGGGAAGATTTGTCGCTTGCTTATCCTGGCCAACTGAAATTGCTTGAATTCGGCGGCCGTTCCGCATTCCTTGCCTGCAGTAGGGACCTTGGTGATCTTGTCTTGTCCAAGCTGGTGGAATTGAAGATCAACGAGCGTGAACTGGAGTGGCGGCAAAGCAAACCCATTACGAGTGCGGAAGGATGGCTGGATGCCCTGAGCCGGCTGCATCGCATCCGCCAGGTGGAACTGAGCACCAGATTGTTCAGTACGGCCCACAAAGAAGATATTATTCAAGCTATCGATTTCATCGACGAGCATCTGGACCAGGATATCCGGGCGGCGGATGTCGCATCGGTGATCGGCGTCAGCCGCAGTTACTTCAGCACGATTTTTAAGGAAGCCACCGGCTGCAGCATCATCTCCTTTATTTCGGAGCGCAAGCTGAGACGGGCGAAGGAACTGCTGAGCGTGACTTCGATTCGTACGGAAGAGGTTGCCGAAAAAATCGGAATTCAAGACGTAAAGTATTTTTCCAAATGGTTCAAGAAACAGGCGGAAGTTACGCCGGGGCAATACCGTCTGCAAACAAAATGACGGCTTTATCAAACAAATAGACACTGCCGCCTGGCTTGGCCGGGCATTTTTTTATTTATCGGAAAAGATGACACTATAATCGAACATCTGTCGGTATGAAAGCCTTTTCAAGAGATTTATTATAAATCATGTAACAAACGATCTAATTGACACAGGGGGTTATCATTCGTGAAAAGAAAACGGATATTGTACGTACTCATCACTTGTCTTCTAGTTTCTTTGCTGACGGCAGCCTGCTCTTCGGACAACAAACAGGCGGATTCCAAAGACCCGGCTACAGGTAACGAGAAAGTGAAATTGGTGGTTTGGATTTGGGAGACCGCGAAGGACGGGCTGGATTTGAATATGGAGGCCTTCAAGGCCAAGTATCCGAATATCGAAGTCGAGTTCCAGACGATGAAGTCCACGGATTTGTATTCCAAATACTTGATTACCTCAAGTACCGGAGATGCGGTTCCGGACATTATCACCGTGGAATCGACCAACTTGTCCCAAATCGTTCAAATCGATTCTTTGCTTGATATTACCGATCGCGTGGCTCCTTACAAGGACAAAATGAGTGCCTATAAATGGGAAGATGCCACCAAGGATGACAAAGTGTACGCGATGCCTTGGGACAGCGGCCCGGTCGTGATGTTCTACCGCAACGATTTGTTCGCTAAGGCCGGATTGCCTACCGCTCCTGCGGATGTAGCCCAAGAGATTCAAACTTGGGACGACTATTACGAGGCTGCTAAATTGATCAAGGACAAAACGGGAGCGATGATGTACGGGGATTCCAAGACGAACTCCAGCAACCGGATGTTCGAGTCGATGATGTGGCAGCGCGGACTGTGGTACTTCGACGATGAAGGCAATGTCGCCGTCGATTCCCCCGAAATCAAGGAAAGTGCCGATTTCCTGATCAAAATGCAAAATGAAGGACTCGTTTTCGATGCTCGCGCAAACACCGATCCATGGGGAAATGCGATCCGTGACGGAAAAATCGCTACCGTTGTAGGCGGTTCCTGGCACGATGCGATTATTGAAAATCAATATTCCCCGGCGGATAAAGGCAAATGGTCCGTAACTTTGATGCCGAAATGGTCCAAGGAAGATAAGTATACGGGTGCGAACCAGGGCGGAGCGAACCTCGCGATCAACAAGAACTCCAAGCATCCGGAAGAGGCATGGCAGTTCATTGAATTCATGCTGGGAAGCGAAGAGTCCCAAGTGAAAATGATGACGGAAGCCGGATTGTTCCCGGCGATGCTGTTGAGCGATAACGCGTCTCTTGAGGATCCGTCCGAATATTTCAACAAAGAGCCGATCCGCAAAGTATATGCCGAGTCGCTTGCCAACACTTATCCGCTTGCGTATACGTCGGACTTCCCGATGGCCAACAAGCTGATGACGGATGTCTGGGCAAAGGTCTTCCTGAACAATGTCAGCTCGGAGAAAGCCCTGAAAGACATGGCGGATGAGCTCCGCAGCAAAACAAAGAGAAATTAAACTCATCTTGATAGGATTGGAGGGAATGATATGAAAGCATCCAAGTTAAACAAGCAGATGTTGGTTGCTCCTTACATCTACATATCACCCTATTTCATCTTGTTCTTCGTCTTCTCGTTATATCCGATTCTGTATTCGATCTATATCAGCTTGACGGATTGGAACGGATCCGGTGAGAAGTTGTTTATCGGGTTCGAAAATTATATTCAGTTGTTCAGCGACAACGACTTCTGGTTGTCCCTGTGGAACAGTACGCTGATCTTTCTGATGTATGTTCCGATCATGTTGTTTATGGGACTGATTCTGGCGTCCATGTTGAATTCCAACTGGATGGTAGGCAAAGGCTTTTTCCGGATGGCGCTGTTTGTTCCCAATTTCGTCTCCGTCGTTGCCGTTTCCTTCGTCTTCATCCTGTTGCTGAACACCCAGGACGGCCTGGTCAATAGCGTGCTCAGAAGCATCGGCCTGATCGACAATCCGATTCCTTGGCTGGAATCGCCTTGGTGGGCCCGGTTCTCCGTTGCCATGATGGTGCTGTACCGCTGGCTTGGTTACAACATGCTGCTGCTTCTTACCGGATTGCAGAACATTTCGAAGGATTTGTATGAAGCCGCTTACGTGGACGGAGCCACGAAAATCAAAAGTTTCTTCTTCATTACGATCCCGTTAGTCAAAAAGATGCTGTTGTTCTGTACGGTGCTCTCCACGATAGGAACGTTTTCGCTCTTTACCGAACCGTTCATTCTGACCCAGGGCGGGCCGTTGAACTCGACTTTGACTCCGGTGCTTATGCTGTACAGAGAAAGCTTCCAAAACTTCAATTTCGGTTACGCATCTTCCATCGCCGTCTGCTTCTTTATTCTCATGATGGTTATCTCTTTGTTGCAAATGCGTATCTTCGACGATAAAGAGTAGGCGGGAGGATACTATGGAAAAAACAGTTAAATTAAAAGCTGCAGGCACTTCCGGCAGCAAACACATCTGGTCCTCGTCACTGGCTTTTGTACTGATGGCGGTTGTCTCCCTGTTTACCTTGTTCCCGTTGTTCTGGCTGTTCAGTTCATCGTTAAAAGACATCAGCGAGATCTTTGTGAATCCGCCGATCTGGATTCCGTCGACGCTGCATTGGGAAAACTTCAGGGAACTGTTCGTAGAACGGAAGTTCGGAATCATTACATGGAACAGCTTCCTGTTATCCACGACTTCCACATTAATCGCCTTAATCTTTTGTAGTTTGGCCGGATTTGCCTTTGCCAAATACAAGTTTAAAGGCAAACAATTCTTGTTTGTCCTCGTGCTTGCATCGCTCATGATTCCGCATGAAGCAACGATGGTTCCCTTGTTCTCGATCTACAAGAACATGCACCTTATCGATAACATTTGGGGCGTGATCCTGCCGGATTTGGCCAACGCTTTCGGGATCTTCTTCATGCGCCAGTACTGCATGTCCCTCCCGGACGAGATGATGGAGGCTGCGCGGATCGACGGTTGTAACGAGTTTAAAATTTTCCGCAAGATCGTGCTGCCGAATCTGAGATCGGGCTTCGCTGGCCTTGGGATTATCCTGTTCGTAAAACAGTGGAACAACTTCCTGTGGCCATCCGTCATCTTGAGATCCCAGGAAAACATGACCTTATCCGTGGCCCTCAAAGCCCTTGAGGACAGCAATAATACGCCATATCATCTCATCATGGCCGGTTCCGTGATCAGCGTACTTCCGCTGCTGATCATCGTGCTGATCTTCCAGAAGCAACTGATTGCCGGGATGATCGACGGCGCGATTAAAGGCTGATGCAAACACCCCTGAATATAATTCAGGGGTGTTTTTTTGATTCGAATATTTAGCGTGATTCAAGAGACATTACAGAAACCCGGTTGAATTTTACCTTTAATTAGTTATATCTTAACTATTATAACGGCGAACATGGAAAGGACTGCGGAAATGACAAATCAGCTCTATTACGACTCAGCCTATTTAACCGAATGGCAAACCTCCATTCATACAGTTACAGAGAAAGAAGACGGAATCTACGTGATTCTGGAAGAGACCGCTTTTTATCCGCACGGGGGCGGACAACCTTGCGATACCGGGACGATCGGCGGCATTAAGGTGCTCGATGTAACCATAGAGGACGAAGTGATTTGGCATAAGGTGGAGAGCCTGCCCGTGGAGAAAAACGTCCAATGCAGGTTGAATTGGGACAGACGGTTTGACCATATGCAGCAGCACAGCGGTCAACACCTGCTTTCGGCCATTTGTCTTGAGCTGCTCGGGGCGCAAACGTTAAGCTTCCATCTGGGCGTCGATTACGCCACCATCGATGTGCAGCTCCCGGAGCTGTCCGCAGAGCGGCTTGCTCTTCTCGAACGGGAGGTAAACCGGCATATTTATCTCAATCATGAAATTACAAGCTATTTTGTAACGGGAGAGGAAGCGGCAAGCCTGCCGTTAGTTAAACAACCGAAACTAACAAGCGGTATAAGGATCGTTGAGATGAAAGGTGTGGAATATAACGCCTGCGGCGGAACGCATGTCTCTTCTACCGGAGAAATCGGCATGATCAAGCTCTTGAAGGCGGAACGCCAAAAGGGCAATACGCGGATCTATTTCTTGTGCGGATACCGGGCCTTGCGGGAATTTAACGAGAGTCAGCGGATTTTAACGGCGTTGGTACAGAAATTCAATACCGGAAAGGATGGAATTTTGGACCGTTTGGACAAATGGGAGCAGGAGCACAAGCAGCTTCAATGGGAGCTGAACGCCCAAAGGGAGAAAAATGATGAGTTCATCCTGAAAGAGCTTTTATCCCAGTCGAAGGACGGGCTGATAGCGCATGTGTTTGAAGATAGAGGCTTGAAGGATTTGCAAAATCTGGCCACCAGGCTAGCCGCCGAAAACGGAATTTTCGTATTATTCGCGGCCGGTGGGGATAACAAAGTCTTAATGGCCCATGGCGGAGACGGAGGTTTTTCCTGCGGTGCGTTTTTCAAAGAGCATCTCGGCGGCTATAACGGTAAAGGCGGCGGTGGCGATAAACTGGCACAGGCGGGTTTTGGCACTTGGGACGAGGCTTCCGCTTTTTATGAATTCGCTAAACATAGCTTGTCGGTTTAAAAGGGGGGAGTTCCATTGACAGAGAGCAAAACGAATGCCATGCGCATATTGGACAAGTCCGGCATTCCGTACAATATACTGGGATATGATCCCGGGGACGGGGGTATTCATGGCGTCGCCGTGGCGGAGAAAATCGGCCGTTCCCCCGGTTCCGTGTTCAAGACGCTGGTTGCGCATCAGGGAAATCAGATTTATGTGTTCGTCATTCCGGTAGCGGAGGAACTGGATCTGAAAAAAGCGGCCAAAGCCGCCGGCGAGAAAAAAGTGGAGATGCTGCCTGTCAAAGAGTTACTGAAGTGGACCGGTTACGTCCGCGGCGGCTGTTCGCCGGTCGGGATGAAAAAGCTGTATCCCACATTTCTGGACGCCAGCGCGGAAGCCTTGGACAACATGGCTGTAAGCGCAGGAAGAATCGGCACTCAAATGGAACTGGATCCAAGACAGCTCGCACAGCAGGTAAAAGCGAGTTTTGTACCGCTTGTTAAAGAAGGAGAATAATTGACAGGAATCAGGATCAGCTTAGAGTTAGACAAGCAATACAAAGGAGATGTACTTCATCATGATCAGACCGGCAAGAAAGGAAGACCGGGCCAAAGCTGCGGTGCTCATGGTCGACGCGATTCATAATATCGCAAACGCATTGACGGGAGAATCCGACAAGACCAAGGTTTTGGGGCAGCTCGAGAAGTTTTTCTGCGAGGAAGGCAACCGGCTTAGCTACAGGAACTGTCTGGTCAAGACAGTAGGGGAGCAGCCGGTCGGAATCGTGGTTGCCTATCACGGCAAAGACGCCCGGGCCCTTAACGCCCCGATTCTTAAACACTTGAAGAACAGTAACGGAGGAGTGGCCGAGACTTTGGACATCGAAGCGGATCACACCGATTATTATATTGACACGGTAAGCGTTAGTGCGGAATTCGGCGGCCGAGGCTTCGGCACGGAGTTGCTGCAAGCGGCGATTCGGCAAGCAATGGAACAAGGATACCCTACCGTGTCCCTGAATGTTAAGGAAGATAACGTCAAAGCGCGCAAACTTTATGAACGGCTGGGTTTTGTGCGCAAGAAAGACATCGTCATTCATCATCATACCTATGCTTATATGGTGAAGTCGTTGCGAGCATAGTTTTATTCCTGTTCTTGGAGTTCACTTTTGGCTTGCGTTCGGAAATGTAGGAGCCGGCTAGCGTCAGACAGGTTCCCGACAAAGTCGCCCAAGTCAACTTTTCATTCAGGATCAGAGCGGAGGCCGCTACGGTAATAACGGGCACAATATAGATATATACGCTTGTTTTTACCGCTCCCAAAATGGCTACGGCCCGGTTCCAGGTCACAAAGCACATGGCGGAAGCGCCGAGACCCAGGAATAGAAGGTTGGATAGATTTGTAATATCTCTGAATCGGTCCAGTCCGACATGGAAATCAGCCAACAGTACGACGGGCAGCATACCGATCAGTCCATAGAAAAAAACTTTGCGGGTAGCCCCGATGGTATGCACCTCCAGCACGCTGATTTTTTTCATCAGCACGGAATAAATTCCCCAAACTACAGTGGCCAGCAGTGCGAGCAGGTCTCCGATCGGATTAAGACGCAACAGAAAGCTGCCGTTCAGTCCGATTAAGAGAATTCCTGCCAGAGCCATCAAAAACCCTGCAATAAAAGTAGCGTTTAACTTTTCCTCTTCCAAGAAGAAATGTGCGATCACCGCCGTTACGAAGGGGGCTATCGAAACGATCACGCCCACATTCGAAGCGAGTGTATAAACAAGCGCGATATTCTCGAACAGAAAGTATAAAGTAACCCCGCAAAGTCCTGCACCGATAAACAACAGTTCTTCTTTAAACGATGCCGTCCGGATAGGCCGCGAATAGATCAGAAGCAAGACGATATATCCGATGAGAAAGCGGAAAAACAATATTTCGATGGGGGCAAAATCAATGAGCAGGACTTTGGTGGAAATAAAGGTTGTTCCCCAGATGACTATCGTAACCAGCGCAAGCAGATGTCCCGTCGAAATCTTTGGCTGATCTATCATTGTGCAATCTCCGCGGCCGGATTCGGTCCCGATGGCTTGAATATGCACCTATATTGCTTGGGGGTTAAGCCGATCAATTTTTTGAAAAAATTCGTAAAATGGCTTTGATCGCTAAACCCGGTTTGGAAGGCTACCTCTACAGGCAGCACGCCTTGTTCCAAAAGCCGTTTCGCCTGATTGATCCGGACCGTTTCCAGGTATCGATAAGGGGAAATGCCTTTCTGTTTCGTAAATAAACGCAGCAAGCGAAACTTGCTTAGCCCTGTAAGTTCATTTAGCTGAGTCAGGGTAATGTTCTCCGCGTAGCGCGATTCTATAAACTCACAGACGGCTTTAATTTCGGTGGACAGTTCCTCGGCTGGACTAAGCGTTGCGACGTCGGAATAATCCCTGAGAAGCTGTTCCAGGAGAAACATCAGCAATTCTTCTTTTTGAAAATCGGCCTGACCCTCCAGGATCATCTGATGGAGTTCATGCAGGGACAAAGCAAGATCACTCCGGAATAGAACAGTTTGCTTAAACCGGGGCAAATAGCTGTGTCCGGTGATTTCCTGAACATATTGGCTCATTACTTCGGTCTGAATGTTGATGCAATGGTAATCCAGGGTTCTCCCGTCGATTCCTTCGCAGGCATGGGGATCATGAGGATTAAAAATAACGATATCCCCGCTGTTCAGGGTATACTCTTCGTTGTTGCAGATCAGAAATCTTTTGCCTTGTTCAATAAAACCAATGACGAAATAGTCATGAAAGTGGTTGGGGAATTTCTGCATAATTCCTTCAAACCGGTATGCTTCAAGATTCAAGTCTTCATCGAAGACGACCGTTCGAACTTCACGAATCACTGCTTGCACCTTCTTTTCAAGTAATGGATTATGGCTAATTATAACGGGAAAATGAGGGGTGTTCTTGAACGATATTGCAGGGTCTTTGCATAAGCAGCTTAGCGCTTCATAAAAATACTTCTCCTGTTTACGTTAAGCTCAGCGGCCGAAACATGAACAGCGGTTTCTTCCAGAGATGAAAATAGTCCGACTATGCATGCAGGCCAAAATACGGCCGGGTTATGGGAAACTATAAACAAAGGCGGGCCGATGAAAAGAAGCAATCCGGCAAGCTTGTTTCCCCAAGTATGTAGGATGGCAAATGAATGATATTTGCAAGCGACAATAGCCACATTAGCGCAACGAACGAGAGAAATGAGGATGATCCAGGGGGCGAAAGTGAGGATTTCGGTTCCATGCCGAAAGATGAAATAACCCAAAATAACCGCAACCAGCATGAGATCGGCAACGGTATCCAATCTGGCGCCCAGTTCACTTTGCGTATTCGTTTTGCGTGCCACGAACCCGTCAAGCACGTCGCTTAACCCGGATAAGAGATAAATGATTGCGAATAACCCGGCATGGTTGAACAAGAATGCCAAAGTTATCACAAGAATCATTCTGCTTATGGAAATGAGATTTGCCGCATGACTCAACAGACTTCCCCCTTTGAAAATGATGGTATATTAGGATTGCGATACCGTCAAACAGGAACAGCTCCTATTTTTAAAAATGGGGGCTTTTTTTGATCACTGTTCTTCTAGGTTCTTCAAGTTATAATATTAACATCTTATTCGACTGGAGCCAGGTCATATACGATGGATAAAATACTGGTAATAGAAGATGATTTCAAATTACAGAAATATATCAAGGACTATTTGGAAGCTTATGATTTCGAGGTGGAGGTGGTTACGGACTTCAGCCGGGTCATTGCCCAGGTTGAAGAGAGTAAACCGGATCTGATTCTTCTCGATATCAATCTGCCAACCTTTGACGGTTTTTATTATTTGCGAGTTTTAAGGAAAAAGTCTCCTACCCCGATCATCATTCTCTCTGCGCGCAGCGACGAAGGGGAACAAATCCGCGGGATGGAATACGGGGCGGACGACTATGTGACGAAGCCGTTTGTGATCGGAATCCTTTTGGCGAAAATCAATGCCGTGCTCCGGCGCACCCATCACCGGGTGGAAGAAAGTCATTCGACAGGAGACCTCAAACTGCTTCATGACAGCATGAAGCTGCAATATAAAGAACATGTTGTGGAATTGAGCAAGAATGAATTCCGGCTGATGCATCTGTTTATGAAAAATGCGGGCGGGATTGTTTCCCGCGAAGAACTGCTGGAAGCGTTATGGGATGAACATGTGTTTGTCGACGACAATACGTTGACCGTAAATATCACCCGGGTTAAAAAGAAGCTAAGCCAGTACGGGCTTCATAACGTCATTACGACCAAACGGGGAGTGGGCTATGTCTTTGATCCAAGTCATTGCTAATTTTCTAAGCATAAAAAAAGGAATGATCTCTGTTTACGTTTTGAATACGGTTCTCCTCGTATTTTTGTCCTACGTTTTCTATGACGTGAATGACATAATTTATCCGCTTCTTATCAGCAGCTTTATTTTGGTAACCTATCTCGCGATCTCGGGAGTCGGTTTCTTCAGAATGAGCCGAAAACTTGATGAATGCAGGACTAGTCCGCAAATGGAAGTGGACGAGTCGAATGTACTGGACAAGCTTCTATTCGGGAAGATCAATGAAATCCATGAGCAATACAACACTATGATTTATGAACTTAGGAGCTCCGTTAAAGAAAGAAATACTTTGTTCTCGCAGTGGATTCACAATATGAAAGGTTCCGTCTCGATCATTGACCTGGCTGCGGAACAAGGATCGCAACAAGCCATTGAAGACATTAAGGAAGAGAACGGCAAACTGATGACGAATTTGGAAGAATGTTTGAACGTGCTCAGGCTGGATGATTTTTCGCGGGACTATCTGCCGGATAGAGTGAATTTGCATCTGATCGCCGCGAGGGCCATAAACGCCAGAAAAAAAGACTTTATCTATCAAGGTGTTTATCCAAAGGTGGAAATCGATGAAGCATTGCATGTATTTACGGATGAAAAATGGTGCGGGTATATGATGGAGCAAGCGTTGTCCAATGCGATCAAGTATAGTCATCGGGAAGGCACGGTGACCATAAGGAGCGAGGTGAAGGAAGATCGCATCCTCCTTACCATTCAAGATAACGGCATCGGTATATTTCCGGAGGAGTTACCGCGCGTATTCGATCCTTTTTTTACGGGGCGGAATGGAAGAAAATATCGCTCCGCTACGGGGATCGGCCTGTATATGGTGAAGTATATCTCACAAAGACTTGGCCATGGCGTCAACATGGAGTCCCATAAAGGAATAGGAAGTACGTTCACTATTTCTTTCCTTGCAAAAATGTAAGGTTATGAAAGGGAAATGCATTCATAAAGACGAGCTTTCCTTTTATACTTCTCTTATCAGGCCATGAGGGGGAGCTAAAGTGGACATCATTAAGATAAACCATTTAGTTAAAGTATACAACGGTTATAAAGGGGCAAAAGGCGTAACTGCGATCGACGGCATGAACCTGAATGTGGAAAAGGGCGAATTTGTCGGGATCATGGGGCCAAGCGGAAGCGGGAAAACAACGCTGCTGAACATTTTGTCGGGTGTCGATAAAGCTACGTCCGGTGAAGTCATCATCGACGGGCAAGATATTACGAAACTGACCAAAGACCAGATGGCACTGTTCAGGAGAGAGCGGATCGGTTATATTTTTCAGGATTTTAACTTGCTGGACAGTTTGACGCTGCAGGAGAACATCGCCTTGCCGTTGATTCTGGACAAGCAGGCCCCGAATGAGATCGAGGACAAGCTTGCTCCGCTGATGCAGTTTTTGGGCATCTTTGATTTGAAGGACAAGTATCCCTACCATATTTCCGGCGGTCAAAAGCAAAGAGTGGCGGCTGCCCGTGCGATCGTAAATGAACCTGCGGTTGTTTTAGCGGACGAGCCGACAGGTAATCTGGATTCCAAATCCGCCAATCAATTGATGAGTACGATAGCCTCTTTGAATGAAAAATGGAGCAGCACGATCCTGATGGTAACTCACGACCCATTCGCCGCGTCATTCTGCAAACGGATTATTTTTATAAAAGACGGTAACGTTGAAATGGAAATCAGGTCAGCCGGGGACCGGAAACAATTTTTTGATCAAATCTTGGAGGCGCAAAGCGTGATCGGAGGGGGGAGAGCATGACCTTCTCGACCATCGTCCGCAAGAACTTTCTATACAATGCCAAAAAGTATCTGTCTCTCTATTTCGTTAACAGCCTTACCGTTGCAATATTGTTCATGTTTGGCAGCTTGCTTTACAATCCGGACGTCTTAAGGCAGGTGGGTGATACGACCCTTTATGGAATCGTCCGCTTTGCATTGGTCGGCGTCGTGTTATTCTCCTTCGTCTTTATTACATATAGCAACCTCTCTTTTTTAAGATATCGAAGTAAGGAATTCGGGATGTATATCACGCTCGGCATGACGACAAAAAATCTAATTAAGATGCTGTTTCTGGAGAACATAGGCATCGTCGCAATCTCGTTGGCGAGCGGGCTCGTTTCTGGCGCTGTATTCGGAAAACTTTTCTTTATGGGCTTGAATCAAATCCTGATTGAAAGTCCGATCACTTTCGAATTGAACGGGTCAAGCCTGTTGTTAAGCAGCGGTATTTTCCTGATCGTATTTTTTGGTAATTTTATTTTCAACATGTTGTATCTTCGTAAAATTTCGATAGTCGACGTACTTCAAGCCGCCAAGAAAAAGGAGATCGGGAAAAGCAGCGTGGTCTGGGGAAGCACGGCGATGATCGTGTTTGTCGCGTCGGTTGTTCTTCTGCCCCAATTGATGCTCGGAAAGCTGTTCGACGAAACCACTTTAATCATCATCATCCTCATTGTCCTGACCATGGTTACCCCGTATGTGATCTTCGGGACCCTGATTTCAGTGGTCAAGTCGGTCATGAAGCATTTCAAGAAAACGTATAACAACAACCTGATCGTGATGTCGAATTTGAGTCATCGGTTTTTATCCTATAAAACGACGATGTATATTGTATCTTTGCTTATAGCCGGTGCGCTTTTTTTTATCGGTATGACTTATGCGATGTACGCGACGACCGAAGAGAATAATGAGCGGGACCATCCCTTTGACGTGATGTTCGTAGAAAGTAACCGTTACAACCAAATGGATGCCGGGGAGATTGAATCCTTCCTCGCGGAACAAGGAAGCACCGTGGACCAAAACAAAACGCTGGAATTTCTGCAGGTGCCCGAGTTTCGGGATTATGGCGGATCATGGGTACTTTGGGATACTCATGCGACGATCGTTAGCGAGGGAAATTTCAACAGGCATTTGGGCACACACTATAAGTTGGCGCCGAATCAAGGCCTATTCGCAAGGGTTCATCAAGAAAACAGGGAATTTGTAATGCCGGACACGATTCTGGCGGTCATGGATCCGGAAGACATCGGTGAGGAGCTCCAGGATAACGGGAGCAAAGAAGAGCTGTTACAGGAGTTGGGCAATTATTCAATCAAGGAATATATGACCGGTAACGTGAAGGAAGTTAAAGAGCCGTACATCAACAACGCGCAGACGGCAAATTCTTATTTTGGCCATGCCTTAGTCGTGGATGACATGGTATACGAGCAGATTAAGGCCGGTGTAGGCGAGTCGCAGGTGAACAAGGCCCATTTGCTTAAAGGGGATATTCCAGAAAAGGGCTTTAAGGCGCTGGTGAATGAGCTGCGTGAACGTAACGGATTTGACCCTACTTATTGGTTGACGCCTTCACAGAATGAACAGAACACAACAGATGAAGAAAGAGCAGTATTGGAGGGATTTAGACCGATCCACAAGGATGAAGTACTAAAAAGCCAGCTGGAATCTAACGGGACGATCTTTTTTATTATCATCTTTCTTGGCTCCCTGTTCGCGATTGCTTCAGGCGTGGTGTTGTATCACAAAGTGCTGTCCGACATTGATGATCATAAAGACAGTTTACTTTCACTAAAGAGAATCGGGGTGACAAGGAAAGAAATCATTGTTATCGTCTCCAAAGAATTGGCCGTGACTTTTTTCTTGCCGAGTATTTTTGGAGTGGGCTTGGGGCTTTATTATTTCTATGTATTATTCAGCAATCAGAGTCTCGTAGTTCAATTAGTGGAAAAGGCCGCATGGGTCGCATTGCTGTTCCTTGTTCTGCAGGTCATATTCTATTTTGTCAGCCGCAGGAAATATGTTTCCGAGCTGGCCAAGTATTTGTAATGATGGAGGTCCAAAATCATGAAAAGACGCCGGAGGCTATATTGTAGCTCTTCGGCGTCTTTTTAAGTTATATAAAAATGGGGTTACTCCTCGACAACCCGATCGGGCAATTGAGTCACATAGCTGTCCGACAGCTGAAGCAGTTCCAGCGCCCGTTCGAATTCGTCCTCCGTGGCCTGGAGTGGCTCGAGGCCGTCACCGGTTAACGTGTAATGCTGGCCGTCTTCAAATCCGCTGCCCGACAGAAAGAGTTCTTCATTGTTGACGAAGGATCCTGTCGGCAAATAGTAACGCTGGGGCAGCAGATTATAAGCGGAATGGTTCAATAAATCCTGCCCAAAATGAAGGTGATCCTCCAGCGACACGCCCAATAGATTGGAAGCGGTAGGCATAATGTCGACCTGTCCGCCTAGCTGCTCCTTAACGCTTGGCTTCGTTACATTTGTCGCCGAAATGATCAGCGGAATATTGATCAGCTCGCGCTCCGAATATTCATGGCCGAAAATCTCCTCCAGTAGTGCATGATCCTCTTCTTTAAGGGAAAAGATGGGGAGTCCCCGATGATCGCCGTACAGCATGATCAAGCTGTTATCCCATACGCCGTTTAGCTTCAGTTCCTCGATAAACTGTCCAAGCGCATAATCCGCATAATTCTGGGCCCGGATATAATCGCCGACAAGCGTTCCTTCGAACCTTTCAGGCAATTCCATTTTGTATTTATTTTCCGGAATGGAGAACGGATTATGAGCCGACATAGAAATGACGTGCGCAAAGAAAGGTTGATCCCTTTGGTCCATGCTTGCCAGTTCATCCGCGGTTTTCTCGTACAGCACTTCATCCGACGCCCCGTAAAATACGGTATCTTCTTCGCCATAAAAGGTTTTGTCATAATACCGGTTAAAGCCTAATGCAGCATATAGTTCGCCCCGGTTCCAAAAGTCGACTTCATTCGTATGGAAGGTAGCAGTATCGTATCCATGTACTTGCAGCAGCTTCGGCAGGCTTGGAAGCTCCTTGGGTGCGTACATCTGGGCAGCCGGTCCATCCGGCGGGACGTAGAATGAAGTATTTACAATAAACTCGGCGTCCGAAGTATTGCCTTGTCCAACTTGTTGGTAGAAACGCGGAAAATAATAGCTGCTTGATGCCAGCTCGTTAAGATTAGGGCAAATTTCTTGGCCGTCGATTGATAGATTCACTAAAAAGTTCTGAAAAGACTCCATTTGTATGAGGACCAGGTTTTTGCCTTTAGCGGCTCCGAACATGACGGGCTGAACAGGAGAATGGACGCCCTTTGTTTCGTCTATCGCTTTCTGGGTGATTTCCGAAGAATCGATAGGTTCTTCCTCCTGATCGGCGAGCAGGGAATAGGCTTCATAATTGAGAATGCCCATCTGTTCGGCTTTGACCGTTTCATTCATGCTTGCCCGGTTAGGGAAAATATTCAGCGAACAAATCACGATGGAAAGACAGAACAATGCCGCAACCGTTTTTCGATTGCTTTGACGCGACATGGACTTCTTCCAGTCAAGCGCCTTCTGACGTCTTAACATGACCAGACTCAGAATGACGATATCCAAAAAAATGAGCATATATTCCGGGCGAAGGACCGAAAATATACTCTTCTTGACGGCCCCGACCTGTTTGACCTGATCCAGCACTTGGGAGGTAGCAATAATGCCAAAATGGTTATGATAAACGATTAACGAGAAGAACAAAATCGTGATCAACAGATTGACAATCATATAAATTACAATTTTCCGTTTCGTAGCGAACCATTCAATCAGGCAAAACAACAGAAGAACAAACGGAATTTCTTTCAACCATGTGGTCCAGGTAGGTCCATCTTCAAATAAGTAATACCAGGCAAAATAACTTTTTAAGAGCATGATCAGAGAAAAGAATAGGATAGATTTCTTACTGAGTGTGCGTGGTACCTTAAGCGACATTGCAGTTGCGCATCCTTTGCTTTAAGATTTAGTTCATTTTATTACATAGAAATGATAGAAAGCAACTGCAGATGACATAGTTATTCTTCCGGGACGCAGCGCTATATTTCTATTAGCGGTTACAATGTCTGGCAATGCCCGCATCGGACGAAGATTTTACAAAAATTATCTATTTTTGGTATGTGTTTGTCTGTGGCTTTATTCACTCTTTGCGGCTTGTGATTTCGCTTCGGTCACCGGGCAGAAACCGTGGTTATTGGAACAGAGCCATCCGCTGAATTCCGGGTCAAGCCGCGAAAGGTCGTCGAAGTAACTTGAGATCACATGATTGAGGCTTATCGAGCCGTTCTGGAATGACAGTGAATGGAGGGTGCGAACATGACTGTAATAGTATTTTTTTTCGCGTTTCGGCAGTTTGTAGATGGAGGGGGGAGCATAGGTGACGATGTCGAACTGATTGGCGATGCGGTAGCTTCTCTCAACATAGTTTGTAAAAGCTTTCGCAAATGCCGGGTTGCCAACGCGAGGTGATCCGAAGGTATACAGGACGGGAGAGGAGAATACGGTATTGGCCGCCAAATCGATCGCGCATAGAGTCGCGAGTGCCGCTCCCAGGCTGTGTCCTGTAATATATAACGTTTTATCGGGCGACAAGTTGGTTAGTGCGGACATGATTCCGTCGCGGGCCGAAGAATAGATGTGCGTGAAGCCTCGGTGCGTAAGACAGTCTTCCTTGATGTATTTGAATCTCATTTGTGAAGCGATGGCGTCGGAAATCCAGTCTGTCGTCGAACTCGTTCCCCGAAAGGCTATAATAATCTCTTGCGGAGATTCGATGATAAATCCGAACACTTCCCAAACCTTGGTAATGGATTTCGCTTGAATCGTATGAGTAACTGAAAAATCAAACGGAACGACGAAGGAACCGTCCGGATTACTGAATTGTGCATAGGTCTGTCCGCAAACCGCTGCCAGAAAAATCGCCCGCTTTTCAAAATCGCTCGGAGTATCCACCTTTCATCCCGCCCTTCTTTCTTACCTATTTATGATAAGGATGGAGGGGAGGTGCTTACGGATGGAAGGAAATATTCCACTCTTGCGGAAATTAATTAGATCAACATCTAATTAGAAGGAGTAGATATGAATTTCATAAATTCGATTGAATCAGAGGAACTTTCCATTCAGGAGGCAACCTTGAAAGATTGCAAACGTCTGCAGGACATAGGAGCCACGCGGGAGGACAAGGAACTAGTCTCAGGAGAGAAATTCGCCCCGGACTACATCGAAGAATGTCTGCGGAGTGGAGATCTCCCTCCTATCGAGGGGGCATCAAGTAACGGATAGCATCCATTTCCTTTCTCCGGCTTGTCCAACCTAATTGTGCTGTCACCCCATACCAAATCTTTAAAATGCACATATAATAGAACATCAAAGTAGAAAGGGTGATAGATTTGCCTACTTTTGACAATGTGCTTGTGACCGGTAACCAGACGATCCAGCAGAACTTGCAGGTCGATCAGAATGCGACCATACAGAATTTAAACGTGACGGGTAGCGAAACCATTTCGGGGCATTTGCAAGTGAACGGGTCGGCTTCCGTTCTGAATCATCTCAATGTTGGCGGCACGGTTACCGTAGGGGGGAATGTATTTACCAGTGGAACCGCGGGGGCCGCGCAAAGAGTTTCCTCCAGCAATTTGCCGGCCGTACCTCCGGGAGTGCCGAACTTGCAAACGGTCCGCTTTTATCCGACAGGTGCGGTAAACCAGCCCGGATTACAGTTGAAAGGTACGGACGGGTTGGACTATGTCCTGTTTATCGTCATTGCCGGTGGGCTTCCGCACATCGGTATTCAACGAGCTTAAATCCAAACGAACTATTAAAAAGCTATTCAATAGGCGGGGCCTTCCTTAAGGAAGGCCCTTAATTTGCCTTCAATGCGTTTCTGACAGCCTCAAGATACTGAAATCCGTGATGCTGATCCGGCTCCAGGTGAGAACCTTCCGCCCATTCGTTCCACGCGTTCACGAACAAGAACTCACTGTTGTACAGAGACTTTGCGCGTTCGATTTGGCGAGACAAATACCATTCGAATTTTTGCGGCGAAGCCCCGATCGTGCTTTGACCCTTGTACCCCATCCGGGGGGTGTTGTCCCAGCCAACGAATGCGCCCGGAAAAACTTGACCGCCATCCCTGCGATGGGAGCGGTTGATGATCAGTTGCCAGACATGATCGTAATCAATGACCATATGATCATGATCCCCTGCTTTGATCTGCCTCCAAATATGGTTGGATCCGCCATGGGCAAAGGTATAATGAGGTTCGAACTCTACGCCGGCATCAAACCCTTCCAGGTTGGAAAGGGGGAACCCGCCCAGGGTCCGGACAAAATAAATCCCTTTCAGCCCGTTCTCCCGGGCCAGTTGATTCCAGAGTTTCAACATTTCCCCACATTGCGGGATATCACTAGGTCTGTAGATCAGGAACAAAGGCTTATCATCGATTCGAATATAACGCGGGTCCCGGAATACGTTCAGAAGCTCGTAAAAATGCTGTGTCCAGTCTTCTTTGTCCCCATAGCTTTGTTCCATCAAAACATGACTGTCGCCGCCGTCCCATCGTCGCGTCCAAGACTCGTTCGCCCATGACAAACAAAAAGGAAAATCGGGCTCTCCCAGCCAGAGTATTTGTTTAACAGGCTGTTCCAGCAATTGCTTCCCTTTGAACCAGTAATGGTAGTAGCAGAATCCATAAATGCCGTATGTTTTGGCGGCTATCGCCTGCCATTGGCGTGCCGAGGAATCCATCAGATCATAATAATAATTTTCGTAAGGGATTTTGGGCTGCAGATGACCCGGATATAGCGAAACCGCTTTGCTCGTATTGGTCCACTCGGTAAAACCGGTTCCCCACCAGGCGTCATTTTCGGGAATACGATGGAACTGCGGCAGATGAAAAGCAATGACCTTCACTCGGCCAGCCACCTCCTGAGGTGATATACATTCGTTTATAGGTGAAATACGACATAGAGGAGCTTGGAAACCATTTGCAGGTAGGAGTAGTCGTAGCGGCTTTTCCACTGGGCCCGGCTTGAAAAGGCCCGTCTTTGATCGGCATGCTCCAGATAATGCTCGAGCTGTTGCTCCAATTCTTCCATCGAATGATACGTCACGATATCCTCGCCCGGTCCCATGTATTCATATAAGTCGGGATGCGCAGCCGTAATTTGAAAAGCACCGCAAGAGGAAGCTTCGATGATTTGGCGGGGTTGCGGTTCCAGGTGAATAATCATGCCGGCTCCATTGAAATAATTGGCGCATAAGGAAGGGGTAGGTTTCTGAATCAAATGAAGATGACCAATCTCCGAGAGATCGGTATCTTGCAGCGAATTGTCGATCAAGATGATTTTACGGCTTCCGGCTGTTTTTAAAATGGTGTGCAAATGTGTGATGTGTTTGGTGTTGTCGCCGATCACGAGGAGATCGCTGCGAAATTTATCGTCGACGGGTTTGGGGTAAAACAATTCGGTATCGGCGGAGAAGGGAAGATAGAAGACCCGCTTGCAGCCGGTGCTGTGGTAAAGCGGAATATGTGCAGTATGCTGGGTCATAACAACATCGAAATGTGCGGCGGCTCTGCCCGTCGCCTCTGTTGTTCCGTCAGTATCCGCAAGCCAAGCCGCTTTGACGGCGGAGCTATTGGTAAGTTCTACAAGATCGGCTTGACTGATCAACTCGGGTTGGCCGAGGAAAATGATAAGCTCGGGCTGCAACATTGAGATCGTTGCTCCGAGGCCGGGGCCGGTCTTGATCGGAGTTACTTCTTTAACCAAACGTCTAAGTTCTTCGGCGGCGAGTTGCTCTGTCCGCCATTCTTCCGCAGGCAATCCGGAGAACAGCAATACCCGGATTTTCTTATAATCCACATTATCGAACCGGGATCCCGCAATCGGCGGGGTATACACCGGAACTTCTCTGATTCGAGCCTGCTCCAACACACCGGTCAACATCTTGGCTAGTTCCTTTTCCGAGATACGGTACCATCGGACCGGCGGCCGGGATGCTTTTTTGGAGACACGTTGATTTTTTCTCAGCATGATCAGCATCCAGTCCTTTCCTGTCAATCATTCTGGATATTGTATGAGGGTGCAGGGTGTTTGTTATGGGGCAGATGTACAGCCCATGAAAAAAAAGATCAACCCGCAATTGCGGATTGATCTTTTGAATGGGAACGGCTATTTCGTTCTGGACTTCACTGCAGCCGCAAACCGGTCTAGCGCCTCGACGAGCAGGTCGCGCGGACAAGCCAGATTGATGCGCAGAAAACCTTCGCCTCCGCGGCCATAGATGGAGCCGCTGTTAAAGGCGATTTTAGCCTCCTCATACATAAGGCGTTTTAACTCATCGGAAGAAAGACCTAGCGGGCGGCAATCCACCCACAGCAAATAGGTGCCTTCGGAGATGACGGGAGCCACACTCGGAAGCTGCTCGGACAAATAAGAAACGGCATAAACCTGATTGGCCTTGACGTATTCCAGTAAAGCGTCCAGCCATGGCTCGCTTTCATTGTACGCCGCGATCGTGGCAGGCGGTCCGAAGAAGTTGACCGAGCCGAGAGAAAGCGCGTTGAGCCGTTGATCAAACCGCTGTTTGAGCTGCGGGTTGGAAATGACGGTGAATGAGGTTGCGAGGCCCGGGATGTTAAATGTTTTGGAAGGGGCCAGACAGGTGATGCAACGCTGTGCGAATTCCTCAGAGAGCGAAGCGAACGGGAAATGCCGGTGTTCCGGGAATACGAGATCGCAGTGAATCTCGTCCGCGACGACTTTTACGTCATATTTGACGCAAAGATCTCCCAATCGAACAAGCTCCTCCCTCGTCCAAACTCTCCCGCCCGGATTATGGGGACTGCACAGCAGAAGCAGCCGGGCGCCGTTTTTCATCAACTCTTCTAACTGTGCGTAATCCATCTCGTACCGGCCTTCGTTAAGGATCAGCGGGCTTTCGGCCAGCTTCCGCCCGTTGTTCAAGATAACATCGTAAAACGGGTTATAGACAGGAGATTGCAAAATAACTTCATCTCCAGGCTCCGAGAAAGATTGGATTGCAAGGCTAAGCGAGGGGACGACGCCGGGCGAATCGGTAAGCCAGCTGCCATCGATATTCCAACCGTGGCGTTTTTGAAACCAGCCGGTAATGGCGTTTGTATAAGCTTCGGGGCGAACCGTATATCCGTAAATGCCTTGAGCCGCACGCTCGGTTACCGCCTTTATGATCGCAGGGGCACATTTGAAATCCATATCGGCTACCCATAGGGGGAGGACGTCAGGATCGCCGAACAAGGCTTGGCCCTGGTCCCATTTGTAAGAAAGCGTCCCCCGGCGCTGGGTTAATTCATTGAATTCATAGGTCATAAGTTATCCTGTCTTCCTTTCGGGTTAGGTACTCGCTTAAAAAAGGACGCGAACCGCTGAAGGTCCGCGTCAAACAGAAAGAGATGTCTGTTACAAATCGTATCCGTCTACGACAAGCTCAAGCTCTCCGGTTGTGGAGTCAATGAGCATGCCATGAACGGGTACATGGGGGGGAAGTAATGGATGATTTTTTACAATCTCCACAGTATGGATTACCCCCTCTTTTTCATTATTAAACCCGCGTAACCATTTTTTGAGTTTGATGCCTGAATTCTCCAACGTGTTCAGCACATCGTCGGAAATTCCGTTCTCTTTAATCGTACCGATCATATGCTCGGCGTTCAGAGAAGCCATACCGCAGCCGGTATGGCCGATAATAAACACCTCTTCCGCCTGCAGCTCGTAAATGGCAACCAGCAGACTCCGCATGACGCTCCCGAACGGTTGGGAGATGACGGCGCCTGCGTTCTTGATGATTTTGGCGTCCCCGTTGCGAAGATTCAACGCTCTAGGAAGAAGCTCTACCAATCTTGTGTCCATGCAGGTGACGATGGCCATTCTTTTCTGCGGGAATTTGTCCGTAATATAGGCTTCGTACTCCTTGTTAGCTACAAATTGACGATTGTATTCGAGAATTGTTTGAAGTCGGCTCATGCTGATCTTCCTCCTTTGAATTTAATTGACTTAACGATGATCGGTCAGCCGGATATTCGATTTGTAAAACTGCGAGACTCCATCCAGTCGGAACGTACCGCCGCTTTCCTCGCCGGAGAGCATAAGTTGTTCTTCAAAAAAGACGGCTTGCATTCGGTCGATCGAAAAATGAAAATGTTCGTTCTCGAGCGGAATATCATACGCCCCGGGCGCTTCTGCAATTTGCAGGGTGGGAATGCCGCTCATGCCGCATCCGCAATCTTCCGTATCATAGACGAGGCGCATCAGTCCGGGCTCTTGACCAAGGGCTTCGCGAATCATGACTTCAGCGCGGGAATCCAGTTCTATTTTCAACCTCGACAGCTCCTTCTAAAAGATGACGATATTTCAAAAGTAATGAAAAGGTCGTCTTAAAATTTGATTATACGTTTTGTAAAAAGTATCATCAAGAGGAATGGATAAATTCATCAGTAGAGGTGGGACTTGCCATGAAGCAGGAAACGGCAGAAAAGTGGAAATCATTTCTTGAGCTTCTCCGTAAAATCGCAGGTTATCATGAAGCGGTATCGTTGATGCATTGGGATCTACGCACCGGTGCGCCGAGAAAAGGAGCCGAAGCGCGTTCGGAAACGATCGGACTGCTCTCGACGGAAGCATTTAAGCTGCAAACGTCAGTGGAGATGGGAGAATTCCTGAGCTATCTCAACCATCAGACGGTGCTTGGTGAACTTGACGAGTCCGGACGCCGTTTGGTGCAGCTGGTGCAGGAGGAGTATGACCGCAGCGTCAAAATTCCGCCGGCCAAATTCCAGGAATATGCGGAATTGACTGCGCATGCGGAGACGCTTTGGGAGGATTATAAGGAAAACGGCGATTTCGCCGGGTTCGAACCTTATTTGACCCGGATCGTGGAGCTCACGCAGGAGTTCATCGACTATTGGGGGCCGAAGGAAACCCGGTATGACACGTTGCTCGATATGTATGAGCCCGATCTGACCGTAGAGAAGCTTGACCAAGTGTTCGGAAAGCTCCGCGACCGTCTGGTCCCTGTCGTGGATGCCATTACTGCGGCTCCGCATAAGCCGCAGGCGCCATTTCTTAACCAACTGTATGATAAGGATCAACAGAAGAAAATCGGAATCTATTTGCTGGAGCAAATCGGATACGATTTCGAAGCAGGACGAGTCGATGAGACTGTCCACCCGTTCGAAATTACGCTTAACCAGGGAGACGTGCGCATAACGACGCATTATGTACAGGATGACGTGACCAACTCCATCTTTAGCAACCTGCATGAAGGCGGACATGCCTTGTATGAGCAAAACGTAAGCAAAGAGCTGGCTGGAACGCCGCTTAGCCAAGGCACTTCCATGGGGATCCACGAATCCCAGTCTCGTTTCTGGGAAAACTTCGTCGGCCGCAGCCGCGCTTTCTGGGACCGCTACTACGGCGACCTGCAGCAGCATTTCCCCGAACAGCTCAAAGACGTTACGGTGGATGAGTTCTATCACGGAATTAACCGCGTGGAAAATTCTCTGATCCGCATCGACGCGGACGAACTGACCTACAACTTGCATATCATCATCCGCTATGAGATCGAGAAGATGATTTTCAACGAAGGATTGCCCGTCAGTGAGCTGCCTAAAGTATGGAATGAGAAGTACAAGGCGTATCTCGGACTTACCCCGCCTAACGATGGCCTGGGCGTGTTGCAGGACGTACACTGGTCCGGCGGCAGCTTCGGCTATTTCCCTTCTTATGCGCTCGGCAACATGTATGCGGCGCAAATCACCAATACGCTCAAGAAAGAGCTGCCGCAGTTTGAAGGGTTTATTGCGGAGGGGAATTTTGCTCCGATCAAGGAATGGCTGATCGAGAAAATTTACAAACACGGAAAGACGCTCAAACCGGCTGAAATCATCATGAATGTGACCGGGGAAGAATTGAATCCCGATTACCTGGCCGACTATCTGGAGCAAAAGTACAAAGGCATTTACGGATTGTAATCAGTTTCAGCTTCTAAACAAGTTGGAACGGGACCCTTCTCTTCTTTATGAAGAGAGGGGTCTTTTTTGTATATTCGTTAACAACTTCCCCTGTAATGATCTTCAAAGCTTTAAATCCGATTAAGCGGCTTACATCCAAGGTCAGCCCATAACCATTTGTTGGGCAGCGGCATACACTGAACCAGAATGTTATTCCTATTCAGCATGAAAGAGGTGAGTGGCGTGTTAGTTAAGCGATATTCAATCCTGGCGCTGGCACTGGTTCTACTGTTTGCGGGAGCGCTTGTCGGGTGCGGGGGCGGCAAAAAGACAACAACGGTAAAAATCGGCGAGGTGACACGCTCCGTATTTTATGCCCCGCAATATGTGGCTCTGGAGAAGGGCTTCTTTAAAGAAGAAGGTCTGGATGTGGAACTGCAGACTACCGCGGGCGGAGACAAAACCATGACCGCTTTGCTGTCGGGTGCGATCGATGTGGCACTGGTCGGTGCTGAAACTTCGATTTACGTATATCAGCAGGGGGCCGATGATCCGGTCATTAATTTTGCTCAGTTGACCCAGACGGACGGGACCTTCCTGGTGTCGAGGGAAGAAGCCGGCGGTTTCGATTGGGCCGATCTGAAGGATAGCGTCTTCCTCGGCCAGCGAAAAGGCGGAATGCCGCAGATGGCAGGCGAGTTTACGCTGAAAAAGCATGGAATCGATCCCCAGGGAGATCTGGAATTGATACAAAACATCGAGTTTGCTAATATAGCCGCGGCTTTTGCGTCCGGTACGGGCCAATATGTGCAGCTCTTCGAACCTCAGGCTTCGATTTTTGAACGGGAGGGAAAAGGGCATGTAGTCGCCTCTTTCGGTACGGAAAGCGGCCGGCTTCCCTATACCGTATTTATGACGAAGCAGAGCTACATCAATAAGGATAAAGAAACCGTGCAGAAATTCACCAATGCGATCCATAAAGCCCAGCTCTGGGTACAGGAGCATACCCCCGAAGAAACTGCGACAGCCATCGCCCCTTACTTCAAAGATACGGACCAGGATATCATCGTCAGTGCCGTGAAGCGTTACTTGGAGCAAGGCAGCTATGCCGAGTCTCCGGTACTGGAAGAAGCGGCCTGGAACAATCTGCTCGACATTATGGAGAGTGCCGGCGAATTGAAGGAACGGGTTGAGCCCGCTAAGGTAGTGGACAATAGCTTTGCGGAATCGGCGGTGAATGCCAAGCCATAACAGGCGTTGCAGAAAGGAAAGGAGCGTGAGACGCAATTGACCCAAGTTCCTGTCGTCGAACTGAAAGATCTGGATCTGGCGTACGTGACGGACCGGGAAGGCATACTTACTCTGGAAGGGATGAATTTAAGTGTCAATCCCGGAGAATTCATCAGCTTGGTCGGACCTAGCGGCTGCGGAAAAACCACGCTTCTGTCCGTCATTGCCGGATTGCTCCCCCCATCCAGGGGGGAGATTCTCGTACATGGAAAGCCGGTCACCGGGCCTTCGCCCGAAGTAGGATATATGCTGCAACAGGATTACCTGTTTCCATGGCGGACCATATTGGACAATGCTTTGCTGGGATTGGAGCTGACAGGCCGTTTGTCGGAGAGAAGCAAAGAGACGGTATTGGAATTGCTGGAAGGCATGGGACTCGGCAATACGGGGAGTCTGTATCCCCATCAGCTGTCCGGCGGCATGAGGCAGCGGGTAGCTTTAGTCCGTACACTGGCGACAAATCCGGATTTGCTGCTGTTGGATGAACCGTTCTCCGCCCTGGACTATCAGACCAAGCTCCAATTAGAGGATCTTGTCGTCGATACGCTGCGGCAACGGGGAAAAACCGGCGTGCTCGTTACCCATGACCTTTCGGAGGCGATCGCCGTCAGCGACAGAGTCATCGTGTTGGCGGCCAAACCGGGCAGAATCCGCAGCACATACGTGATCCCGGACAATATCGCTCGTACCCAGCCGTTTTATGCCCGGGAAGAAGAGGGATTTAACGACCTGTTCCATGAAATCTGGCGGGATCTCGAATCTCTGGATGGAAAGGAGGGATAGCCTTTGGGAGATCGTGATACAGAGGTATCTGATAAACAAAGCCATGCGCAAAAAGACTGGATCCGCGAGAAGTATCTTCAGCACAGGAAGACGAAACGGCGGATGAGCCGCCTTGTTTTGTCCACGCAGCTGCTGCTTCTCATCGCCCTCATCGGCTTGTGGGAGCTGGCCGGACGGCTTAAATGGGTTGACGTGCTGATCTTCAGTTATCCTTCCAAAGTCGGACGGCAAATTTTGAAGGATGCGCTTAACGGAGAGCTGTGGCCGCATTTGGCAATGACGGTAGGCGAAACGGCCGTCGGCTTCTTGCTTGGCACGCTGCTCGGTACGCTGCTTGCGGTATTGATCTGGTGGTCTCCCTTTTTGTCTCGGGTGCTTGATCCATACATGGTTGTTTTCAACAGTATGCCGAAAGTCGCGCTCGGGCCGATTTTTATCGTACTGTTCGGAGCCGGGTTTACGGCGATCGTGATAACTACGCTCTCCATCACCGTCATCGTCACCACGTTGGTGGTCTATAACAGCTTCAACGAAGTAGACAAGAACCTGGTGAAGGTCATCCGGACGTTTGGCGGAAACCGCCGTGATATTTTCGCTAAAGCCATTCTTCCGGCTTCGTTCCCCGCCATCGTATCCACGTTAAAAGTCAACGTCGGCATGGCTTGGGTCGGCGTCATCGTCGGGGAATTCCTTGTGGCGAAAATCGGCCTAGGCTACTTGATCGTCTACGGATTTCAAGTGTTCAACTTCACGCTGGTGCTGTCCAGCCTGGTTATTATCGCTGTAGTAGCGACCGGCATGTATCAGCTTGTCGTCTATCTGGAACGAAAGTTGCTCAAGGAGCGGTGACGCCCCTTTTCCAATAACGCCGCCGGGCACAGGCTCCGGCGGCGGTGTGCTGTGTTGGGCTGCGTATGGAATGGCGCGTTGAAGAAGAAAGAAAGGAGTAAAAGTGTCGCTAGGCTGGATGACCGCTGGCAACGGCTGGTTGGAGTGTATATATGAAGCTTGTATGCGGAACCCCTCAAACATAAAGAAAGAATGAGTTTCATGAAACTGTTACTCCCCCGTATTGTACGCCTAAACGAAATCAAGTACGATAAAGATTAAGACTTTTCACTTTATGACGTAAAGGACAGGGTGGTTTTATGGGGTTTAGGGTCATCAAAACGGCGATCGCCACATTGGTGGCGATTATAGTAGCGGATGCGGCAGGCGTTCAGGGAGCTCTGTCCGCGGGACTTCTGGCGATCCTGGGGGTGGACGTAACCCGGAAACGGAGCATCGCCACCGTCTCTTCCCGGTTTTTCGCTTCCGTTCTGGGTCTAATTCTCGCGTTTGCGCTATTTTATTTGTTAGGATTCCACATTTGGGTGCTGGTCGTCTACATTCTGATCGCCTTCCCGTTGATCACAAGAGCGCATTTCAAAGAGGGGATCGTTACCAGTTCCGTAGTGGTGTTCCGCGTTTTTGGCGGTGAGGAACTGAGCTTCGCCGTGATGCTGACTCAAATCGAGCTGCTGGTCATCGGTTTAGGCGCGGCTATGCTGGTGAATCTGGCTTACATGCCGAAAGCGGAGGACAAGCTGCTGGAAATCCGCCGCAAAGTGGACGGGCTGTTCTCGGTCATCTTCGGTCATATTGCCGAGTCGCTCCGCGATCCTTACCATGTGTGGGATGGAAAAGAATTGATCGAAGCCGCCAAGCTTGTCGACAGCGGGCTGACTTCAGCCAAACGGGCACTAGAGAACCAGCTTATTTCTCCGAGCGACACTTGGTCCGTCTATTTTTATATGCGAAAAGAACAGCTCGGCCGTATCGAAAGTATGCTTGAGCTGATTTCTCTGGTCTATCAACGCATGCCGCAAGGAGAAATAACAGCTCTGCTGTTCGACCGTCTTAGTGAGGATGTAAGCAGCGAAGGGTACACGGGGCAGACCGAGCACATGCTGGCCGAATTGGAGCAGGAGTTTAAGCGAATGGAGCTGCCATCGACAAGGGAAGAGTTTGAAATGCGCTCCGCGATCCTTCAACTCTGCCGGGAGTTGTCCAATTACCTCAATATCGCGAAAAAAGATAAAGCTCCCGCTTCGCTCAAACTGTACGGCAAGGCGCAGGCAGCGAAGGAATGAGGCTGAAAATATATACTTTTTCTCACAGTAAATAAATCCCATACCCTGATAAAATGGTTTAAACTTATAAGGCGAGGGAGCGGTAATATGGCTTTTTTGGATGGATTGTTAGGAAATGCCTCTGAGATCAGCGCTGAAGAAATACAGAAGGAGTATTCGCACTTGTTAGGTTCTTCGGAACGCGTTCATAAGGCTTACAAATTGATCAGGGATATGTTTATTTTCACGGATAAACGGCTGATCCTGGTCGATAAGCAAGGCGTAACCGGCAAAAAGGTGGAATATCATTCCTATCCTTACAAAAGCATAACCCATTTCAGCATCGAGACATCCGGACACTTCGATCTGGATGCGGAACTCAAATTCTGGGTGTCGGGCAACCCGGCGCCGGTTCAGAAACAGTTCAATAAAAATTTAAATATATATGAATTGCAGAGTATTTTGGCTGAATTCGTGCTGAAATAATATAAAAAATGAGAAGCCGTTCCTTTGGGAACGGCCTTTTTTCCACTCGTACATATTTATTTATCTTGGGCTATTCAACATTCGCCCAGTTCCTGCATACATATGTAATGAATGATGTATGGAGGAGGTTTAAATCATGTCATCGAAATATCAAAGTAGAGAGATCATCACGAAAGCGATCTGCGGAAAAGGTCGTAAGTTCTCTACCGTAACACATACCGTGACTCCGCCTCACAAACCGTCGAGCATACTGGGGGCCTGGATTATCAACCACCAGTACGAAGCGGTCGCAGCCGGAGACGGAATTGAAGTTATTGGTACTTACGATATCAACATCTGGTATTCCTACGACAGAAACTCGCAGACGGAAGTAGCTAAAGAGACGGTATCTTATGTAGAAAATGTGCCGCTGAGTTATCTCGATTCCAGACACCGCGCTTCAACGGTCGAGGTTACTGCGGAGGCAACGCAGGAACCAAGCACCGTCGAAGCAAGCGTATCGGGCGACGGCCGGGTAGCGATCCGCGTGGAGCGCGAGTTCGCTGTTGAATTGGTGGCCGAAACCAAGTTGCATGTTCTTGTCGTGCCAGGCGGGGACGACGGAGATAAAGATTTTGATTTTGGATCCGAGCTCGGCGATTACGAAGATCTGGATCCGGACCTCCTCGACGACGAACTGTAATAGGCTGTGGCTGTTTAACCTTCCCGGCAATATTGAATGAGTAGTTATGGTCTACTATATGCGGCAGGGGCGTCGTCGTCGAGGGCGGCTGCCCTCTTTTTGTTTATTTTGGAGAAAAAATTCAGGGCTGCTGACATGCGGCTTGCCCGGCGGGGAGGCGATCACGTGGATGAAAGCCCGCATGTGGTCCATGTAATTAACATTCATTTGGATAACGGGGTGTTCCGAAGCAAATTACTTCGGGCCTTAGAGAATCAGGGGGGGCCTTATCGTGTCTTGCGCGATCCAACGGCATCAAGGCCAGGTTCTGCGGGAATGGGCGGCGAGGCGATCTGTTTCGGAGTTCCCGAGGCATTTTTCGGACAGACCATGAAAATCCGGAGCATCAACGGCAACTTGAAGAGATTTCGTGCCGCACCGATGAGCGTCAAAGAAAAACGGCTTGAGGCTGCAGGCCTTACGGCCTCCTTGAGCGGCCGGAAAGAGTTAGAGTTGCCCGGAATTGGATTTTACCGTCGTTATGCGGTAAGCGTATTTCATTTGCAGGCGCTTGGAGCGACACCGCTTCAGCCTGGAGGAGCGGCGCTTCCGACTTCCGGAAGCGAGGGGGAACTGGACCGCGAATCCCTTTTGTGGAAGAGGCTGGCGAAAACCGCTGTAAGGGCGTTATACGTTTTTGGACTTGATCTTGGCGAAGTCGTGATTCGCGCCGGAGAAGAAGGGAAATTTACCGTGGAAGAGATTCATCCGGAACCGGTTCGTGGAGGAATACGATCGGCTGAGCTGGTTGCTGGAGCAGTAAAGCGTATGCTCCTTGAACTGGAACCATTCTCAGACGTCCCGCGGTCCCGCGAGCGTTTGATCGGAATGGATCCGGAATTCCTGCTTTTTAATGGCGATACGGGGAAAGTGGTGCCGGCATCCAGGTATTTGGATCGGCAAGGCATCGCCGGCTGCGACGTTCTGCGTTACCGCGGGCGCCGCTTGTTTCCGCTTGCCGAGCTGCGCCCTGAACCGGGGAGCGAGCCGCGCGAGCTGCTTCGCCATCTGCTCCGCGCTTTTCAAGCAGCGCAGGAAGCGATTACCGACGCCGGGTTGCTCTGGCAAGCCGGTAGCATGCCGCAACGGGGCTTTCCGCTCGGCGGGCATCTCCATTTCAGCGGGGTCCCGCTGACAAGCGAGTTGCTTCGCACGCTGGACAACTATCTCGCCCTTCCCGTGGCTCTGCTGGAAGATGCCGGTAGCGCGAGGCGCCGTCCACACTATGGATTTCTCGGTGATTTCCGGTTGCAAACCTACGGTGAACGCGGCGGCGGGTTCGAGTATCGCACATTACCCAGCTTTCTGATTTCGCCGCTGGTAACCAAAGGAGTTGTCGCCATGGCACAACTGATTACAGAGAATTACCGGAGCCTAACGAAGACTCCATTGCAGGAAGATAAGCTATTCCATGCTTTCTATTCCGGGAACAAAGCCCCCTTGCGCAAGGTTTGGCCACAGTTAGCCGGTGATCTCATCACAGCGTCGTCTTATTCGCGTTACGAAGAGTACATCGCTCCTTTTCTTGCTGCCGTGGAATCCGGGCGGAGCTGGGACGAATCTGCCGACATCAGGACTTCCTGGCGGCTGCAAATGAACTCGTAAGCCTCCTAACCTTTCTGTTATAATAGAAGTTGTTCAAGTTGTAAAAGAGAGATTTACGAATGGTAATTTGGAGGTTGCACATGGCTACTTATACGCCGATGATTCAACAATATTTAAGTGTAAAAGCCCAGGCACAGGATGCGTTTCTCTTTTTCCGGCTGGGGGATTTTTATGAGATGTTTTTCGATGATGCCTTGTTGGCGTCGAAAGAACTGGAAATTACGCTGACCGGCCGGGAGGGCGGTGCAGAGGAAAAAATACCGATGTGCGGCGTTCCTTATCATTCGGCGGAAAATTATATTCACCGGTTGATCGAAAAAGGCTATAAGGTCGCCATCTGCGAGCAGGTGGAAGACCCGGCCGCCGCCAAAGGCGTCGTCCGCCGGGAAATCGTGCGCGTAGTGACGCCCGGAACCGTCATGGAGGGGAAAACCCTTGGCGAGCGGGCGAACAATTACATATTGTGCGTGACGGAGCGGAACGGTCTGATGGCGCTGTCGACTTGCGATTTGTCGACCGGCGAACTGTACGTCACTTCGGCGCCAAGCAGCAAGGAATGGCTACGCGATGAGGTTGGGCTTTACGACCCTTCGGAAGTGATCGGGGACGAAGGATTGCTGGACTGGATCCGGGAGCAAGCCGCTCCGCTCGGGAAACCGGTCGTGTATACGCCTTGGGCGAGATCCAAGGATGAGGATAGCAGGGTGCAATTCGGCGAATCTCAGTGGATCCGGCTGGAGAACGAGCGCAGGGAATGCATCGCCTTGCTCGTAGGTTACCTGAGCGAAACGCAAAAACGCTCCTTAGGACAACTGACCAAAATATCTTCTTACGAACCGGAACAATATATGATCCTCGATCCGTTTACGCGGCGCAATCTGGAACTGGTGGAGACCGTCCGTGAACGGTCCAAGAAAGGCTCCCTATTATGGTTGCTAGACCGGACAGAGACGTCGATGGGCGCGCGGCTTCTGCGCCGCTGGATCGACAAACCGCTGCTGCAGCGGAGCCGGATCGAGGAACGCCTGGAAGCGGTCGAGGCGCTTTACGGCGGGTTTATTTTGCGGGAAGATCTTCGCTTGTCGCTGCTGGAAATTTACGATCTGGAGCGGCTGACCGGCCGGATCGCCTATGGCAGCGCGAACGGACGGGATCTAATCGCACTGAAGTCCTCGCTCCGCCAAATTCCGGCGATTAAGGAATTATGTTCGGCATCCCCGTCTTCCACGCTTAAGGGGATCGCTGCCGGAATGGATGAGTGCGGCGATCTGGCCGAGCTGATTGAGACGGCCATCTCGGACGAGCCGCCGGTTTCGGTCAGGGACGGCGGAATCATAAAGAACGGATACCATGCCCGGCTGGATGAGCTGCGGGAAGCCGGCAGCAACGGGAAACGCTGGATCGCGGAACTGGAAGCGGCCGAACGTCAGGCAACGGGCATTAAGTCGCTGAAAATCGGCTACAACAAAGTGTTCGGTTATTATATCGAAATTACGAAATCCAATTTGTCTTCTTTGCCGGAAGGCCGCTATGAGCGGAAGCAGACCCTGGCCAATGCCGAGCGGTACGTGACTCCGGAGTTGAAAGAGAAGGAAACGCTCATCCTCGAAGCGGAAGAACAGATGGCGGATCTCGAATACAGGCTGTTCAATGAGATCAGAGAGCGTGTCGCCGCCGAGATTCAAAGGCTTCAGTCTCTGGCTGAACGGATTGCTGAAATCGACGTGCTCCGTTCCTTGGCGGCCGTCGCCTCCGATGGCGGATTCGTGAAGCCCGTTCTAACAGACGGCTATGACCTGGTGGTCGAGCAGGGCCGCCATCCTGTTGTCGAGTCCGTGATGAAGGATTCGGCTTTTATCTCCAACGGAACGCAGCTGAAAAAGGATGAAGCAGGCATTTTGCTCATCACAGGACCCAATATGGCCGGTAAAAGCACATATATGAGACAGGTCGCGCTGATCTCCATCTTGGCGCAAATCGGCAGTTTTGTCCCGGCGGCAAGGGCGGAGATCCCGCTCGTTGACCGGATCTTTACACGGATCGGTGCCGCAGACGACCTGATCGGCGGACAAAGCACCTTCATGGTCGAAATGGCCGACATCCAGGTGATGACCGAAAAAGCTACCGCACGCAGTCTGATCATCATCGACGAGCTGGGCCGGGGCACATCGACCAGCGAAGGCATGGCGATCGCGCAAGCGGTCATTGAATACGTCCACGATCATATCGGATGCAAAGCGCTCGTTTCGACGCATTTCCATGAGCTAGCGCATCTGGAAAATTCTTTGTCCGGGCTGCGGAATTACCGGATGGCCGTACAGGAGAGCGGGGAAAAGGTGCATTTTCTCCGCAAGCTGGTTCCGGGTGCGGCCGATACAAGTTACGGCATTTACTGTGCCCGATTGGCCGGACTGCCCGGAGGAATCATCGAACGTGCCTACGGATTGCTTCAAGGCTTCGAACAAGCGGCTGCGGCCGCCGTGACGGTCGGTGTCCAAGGAGAAGTCGATACTACGTTGGCTGGCAGAGCAAATCGCGACGAATTACGGGACATGGAAACACCCCTAACGTCCGCTGCGTCTGAATTACGACATGTTGGGGGCATTGCAGCCAAGTCTGACGGAGATGACTCAGGCCTTACAGTCAAAGAGAACGAAGCTGACATGCCTTATAATCATGACCAAGAGCAGGCCGAATTTACGGGGCAGGAAGTGGTTCAGCTTTCGATCTTTGCGGACGAGTTGCCGCCGAAGAAATCCAAATCGGCTCACGAGGATGCCGGACTCCGGCAAATCGTGAACATGGTGAAAGAGGCGGATTTGATGAATATGACGCCACTGGAGGCTATGCAACTGGTTAATGAGCTGAAGCAAAAGGCGAAAAGCCTATAGTGTTGCGGCTCTGTGCCTGGGTTAAAATCGGAGCACCATTGATACATTGCGGTTCCTTTCGGAGCAGATGTTTTTCATCGGAGCAGATGTGTATTACTAGACAAGGCGAGAGCGAATGCTAACGGACTGTAAGTAAGCTGCGTTATGAGTTAGCAACAACAAATTGAATTGCTGCAAATGTGCATCTTTTTTGCTTGTTTTTACGTTAGGAATGCAGATTTCCTGCAAAAATACATCATTTTATCGTTTTATCGATCAATAGGCTGATTGTTGCGCCAAAAAACTGTATATTTGCAGTATTACTCATGGTATTGCGGGCTTCATAGCTTAAAAACTGCAGTTTTGCAGTAATTTTCGGAATCGTTCAGGATTTAGCGGTTGGGAGCATTGCTCAGTCACAAGAATTAGTACCAATTAAAAAGTCGCAATAAACAGTCGCAATAAACAGTCGCAATAAACAGTCGCAATATTCAGTTGCCCTGATCAATCACTATGATCAATCTCAACAATCAATCACTATGATCAGTAAACAATGATCAGCCGGGATCACATGTCCAGTTGGTCCTTAATTGATAGGTTGGTTTGAGCTGTAAGTTAGTTGATGTAATCCGTTAGAATGAAGTTCATTGGTTAGTTTGAAGTGAGTGATCAATTAGTTTGAAGTTCAGCAGCTAGTTTGAAATGTATCTGTGGAATTGTTTTAATTGGCTGAATTGAATAGTTCAAGTGAACTTGATACGATTTTTGAATCGTGTTCGGTCCCATCGAAACTATTGCAAATTTGTTTGTAAATTGCCAAGCAGGCAGGCTGGGAGGGAATAACCGTGGCTAAAATAACAGTGTTGGACGAGCACATTGCCAACCAGATCGCGGCGGGGGAAGTGGTGGAGCGGCCTTCTTCCGTAGTCAAGGAGCTTGTGGAGAACGCGGTCGATGCAGGGGCTACGAAGATTGAAGTTCAGGTGGAAGAAGGCGGGCTGGAACTGATCCGGGTGACGGACAACGGCTCGGGGATCGAGCCCGAAGATTGCGAAACCGCTTTTTACCGTCATGCCACCAGTAAATTACTCTCCGGCCGCGATTTGTTCCAAATCCGCAGCCTGGGTTTCCGGGGCGAAGCCTTGCCGAGTATCGCCGCCGTTGCCAAAGTCCGATTGGTTTCGTCCAGCGATGATACCGGGCTTGGCCGGGTGATTGCGATCGAGGGCGGAACGCTGAAGGAAAATGAGGAAACCGCTGCCCCGCAAGGCACGGACATTACGGTGAAGGAATTATTTTATAATACGCCGGCAAGGCTGAAGTATATGAAAACCATTCAAACCGAGCTTGGCCATATATCCGACGTCATGTACCGTCAGGCGCTGGCGCATCCGGAGATTGCCTTCAGCCTCAAACATAACGGAAATTCCTTGCTTCAAAGCCAAGGAAGCGGGGATTTGCTTCAAGTCATCGCTTCCATCTATGGCATCAACACATCGAAATCAATGATTCCTATTCAGGCCGAAAATCTCGATTACCGAATTTCCGGATTCGTCGGTTTGCCGGAACTTACCCGTTCGAACCGGAGCGCGATGTCTACGGTGGTAAACGGCCGTTTTATCCGCAACCAGGGTCTGCAACAGGCGATTCTTCGCGCCTATCATACATTGCTGCCGATTAACCGCTATCCGTTGATTGTCCTGTCGCTGGACATGCATCCTTCGCTGGTGGATGTCAATGTGCATCCGGCCAAGCTGGAGGTACGGTTCAGTAAGGAAGCCGAGCTGAACGCTTTCGTTGAGGAAAGCGTACGGGCCGTGCTGTCGGAGCAGGTGCTGATTCCGCAGGTAATCAAGCAGCAGCTCGGGAAGGGGAGTTCCGGATCGGTGATCCAGGAACAGTTCCACTTCCCGTCGGCCCGATTGGAGGCGGCGCCGACGACCGCCGGCCTGTCGCCGGCGGCGGGGACTGCGCCTTCCGGCACCGGCGCGCCGGATAGCGGCGACCGGCCCAGCACGGCCGCGCCAGCGGGCCCGCAGGGCGGCTTTGGCGCCGCTGCACCGGGCGCCGCCGCTAACGCCCGCGACGGGGCCTATGGCCCGCCGTCGCGCACCGCTGGCGCCGGCGGCTTCACGCTGCGCGAGCAGGCCGCGGCGCCTGGCGCAGCCTACGGCAGCGCTACGGCCGCGCAGCCGCCGCAAGGCGCCTATGCGCCGCGCACACCGCAAGCGCAGGGCCAATTCGGCCGCGCGCCCCAAGGCGGCTACGCGGCCGCTCCCTCGGGCGGCGCAGTGCCTCCGGCAGCGCAGGAGGCACTGTATGGCACGCCTTCCGCGGCGCCGGAGCTGCCGGCGTTTCCCGAGCTGTCCCTGATCGGACAGCATCATGGCACCTACCTGATCGCCCAGAACGAAAACGGGCTGTATCTGGTCGATCAACACGCCGCTCACGAGCGGGTGAATTACGAATATTACTATGAGAAATTCGGCAACCCGGCGGATGCGTCGCAGGAATTGCTGCTGCCGATCACGCTGGAGTTTACGCCGGCCGAAAGCGAAAAACTCAAGGAACGTCTGTCCTGGTTCGAGCGCGCCGGGGTCATACTGGAGCATTTCGGCGGAGGCACCTTCCGCGTCGTTTCGTATCCATACTGGTTTCCGCAAGGCGACGAAGAGGACATCATTCATGAAATGGCCGAATGGGTGCTCAGCGAACGGGCGATCGATCTTGCCAAGCTGCGCGAGAAATCCTCGATCCTCGTATCCTGTAAAGCTTCAATCAAAGCGAACCAGAAACTGACGCCGGATGAAGCGAACACTTTGCTCCAGCGGCTGGCGGCATGCAAGCAGCCGTATACGTGTCCGCATGGCCGGCCGATCGTCATCTCATTTTCCAATTATGATTTGGAGAAGCTGTTTAAACGGGTAATGTGAACGGAGGAATTTGTTTGTGATTATTACAACGGGGGATCACGCTGCCCCGGATGCTGTACAAAGAGCGCTCGACTTGTCGAGCGAGGCCGGGATAAATTACGTGCCCAGAAACCGGACGTCCATGTCCAAATTGTCCGCTCGATACGGTGATCAGGACATCCTGGTCATTCTGGAAGGCGGGGCCAGGCTTTACCGGCCCTCGGGAGAAACGATGCTTTTCCATCCCAGCATGGCTTTTGTCAGAGCCAAACGGCTGCTTAAAGGAGAGAGCGATCCTATGCTTGAAGCGGCGAGAGTTGCGCGGGGGGATCGCATTATCGACTGTACGGCGGGACTTGGTTCCGATGCGGCGGTATTTGCGCTTGGCGCCGGACCCGAAGGAAGCGTGCTGGCGCTGGAGGACTCGCTTCCATTATGGAGTTTGCTGCGGGAAGGTTTTGCTTACTATGTATCCGGGGTAAAAGAGTTTGACGAGGCTTTGCGCCGGATCACGGCAAAACGCGCGGAGCATCTCGAAATACTCCGAGGGCTGCCGGACAAAAGTGCGGATGTAGTCTATTTCGATCCGATGTTCCGCGACCCGATACAGGAATCGTCAGCCATCTCGCCGCTGCGTACATACGCGAACAACGATCCGCTCGATCGGGAAACGATTGATCAAGCTTGCCGGGTCGCGCGAAAGAGCGTGGTGCTGAAGGAAAAGAAAGGGAGCGGTGAGTTTCAGCGGCTCGGATTTACGACGCAGTCCCGCTCCCATACCAAAATTGTGTACGGAGTGATTTCGCTTGACCATTAACGCAAAACCGAAACTGCTGGTACTGCTCGGGCCTACCGCCGTTGGCAAAACCAGCCTGAGCATCGAAGTCGCCAAGAAATTCTCTTGCGAAATCATTTCCGGAGATTCCATGCAGGTGTACCGGGGCATGGATATCGGCACCGCGAAAATCACGCCGGAAGAAATGCAAGGCGTCAGGCATCATTTAATAGATGTGCTGGAACCGGATGAACCGTTTTCCGTGGCCCGGTTTCAGGATTGGTGCAAGGAGTTGATTCCGGAAATTCATGGAAGGGGCAATTTGCCTTTCATCGTGGGCGGAACCGGACTTTATATCGAGTCCGTCTGTTACGAATTCCAGTTTACCGAAGCCGGCGCGGATGATGCTTTCCGGGCCGAACAGCAGTCTATCGCCGATCGTCAAGGGCCGGAAGTGCTGCATGCCAAACTGGCGAAGATAGATCCCAAATCGGCGGATCGCCTACACCCGAATGATGTCCGGAGAGTCATTCGTGCGCTGGAAGTTTTCCATCTGACCGGAGAAACATTATCTTCCAGTTTGGAGCGGCAAAACAAGCAATCACCCTATGATCTTTGCTTCATCGGTTTGACAATGGACCGTCAAATGCTTTATAACCGTATTGAACAGCGTATTGACGGGATGATTGCCGCAGGGCTGATCGGCGAGGTCCGTCAACTGTTGGATCGGGGTTTTTCCAGGGATCTCATTTCCATGCAGGGACTGGGATACAAGGAGATCGCCGAGCATCTGGAGGACGGTTTACCGCTGGATTTGGCAGTGGAAAAATTGAAGCGGGATACCCGGCGATTCGCCAAAAGACAGCTTTCCTGGTTCCGCCACATGAAGGATATATCCTGGGTGGATGTGGGCGACGGCAAAAATTTTTCCGCGAATTTCGAGGCCGTACGTGCTATAATAGCAGGAAAGTTTCCAACTGATCTTGAATATAATTCTAAACACTAATTGATTCCTATTGGGGGTACGGCTAATGAACAAGTCCATTAACATCCAAGATACATTCCTGAATCAAATGCGCAAAGAGAGCATCCCTGTTACCGTCTTTTTAACCAACGGTTTTCAGATCAGAGGAACGATTAAAGCGTTTGACAACTACATTATCGTGATCGACAGCGACGGACGCCAGCAAATGGTGTACAAGCACGCGATTTCGACGTTCCAGCCGCAGCGCAATGTGTCGCTGATGCAGGATTCCCAGAATGAGGCTTAAGCTCAAATTGAAACTTTTTTAAATTCAGTACGTTTAATGGTATAGGAAAAGGAGCGGAGCAACCTGATGAGAGGTTGTTCTTTTCTTTCCGGGCTAAAAATGGTATTGGACCAGTAGCATCAGAGACAAATGAAATGAACTGGTATGAAGGGAGTCAGAGAACGATGTCTACCAAAAGGCCTTCCAGACTGGAAAGGAACAGCAAACCCGCACGCAAACCGAGTGCGCCGAAAGGACCCAAAAAGAAAAGGCTGACGGCAAAACGGGTGCTGTGGACTTCATTTTTTACGATTGCTTTTGCCGTATTCTGCGGAATTGCAGGATACATGTACATCACCGTAAGCGGTGAAAAAATATTGAACGAGAACAGGGACAAGCTGTTTATCTATGAAACATCCAAGGTATATGACCGGACCGGCAAGTTGATGGGCGAATTGTCCGTTGACCGGAGCGAGCCGGTGGAAGCGGATCAGATTCCTCAACTTGTCAAGGACGCGTTTATCGCTACCGAGGACCGGCGGTTCGACGAGCATAACGGGGTTGATTTGTGGTCCATCGGCCGGGCGGCCGTGAAAGATATCATGGCTCGTTCCCTGGTGGAGGGCGGCAGTACGATCACCCAGCAGCTCGCCAAAAACATGTTTCTGGATTCCGACAAAACGTTCTTCCGCAAAGCGACCGAGATGTCGATCGCCATGGCGTTGGAGCGCCACAATACCAAGGACGAAATCATTACGCTGTATCTGAACCGGATCTTTTTCGGGCAAAAAGCTTACGGCATCAAAGCGGCTTCCCAGCGTTATTTCGGGGAAAGCGATCTGAACAAGCTGGAGTTGTGGGAAATCGCTACTTTGGCGGCCATTCCGAAAGGACCATCCAAATATAATCCGGTCTCGAATCCGGACCTGTCGAAGCAGCGGCGCTCCGTCGTGCTCGATCTGATGTTCCAGGAAGGCTACATTACAGCCGAGGAACGCGACAAAGCAAAAGCGGTGGACTACGACTATGTACCACCCGCTAAGAGTGACAGCTATCAGGCGTTCAAGGATTTTGTCATTAATGAAGCCGAAGAGAAATTCGGTCTTTCTGAAGACCAGTTGAACCGCGGCGGATACAAAATCTATACTACGATGGACTCCCAGGCACAGAAAGCGGTCGAAAAAGCGTTCGCCAACGACGATTTCTTCGAGAAAAGCAAGGATGATCAGCAGGTTCAGGCCTCGATCGTCATCCAGAACCACGAAAACGGCAGCCTCGTGGCGCTGCTTGGCGGGCGCGATTACGAGCGTAAGGGTTTCAGCCGGCTGACCAGCCGTCGCCAGCCCGGATCAGCATTCAAGCCGATTGTATCTTATGCCCCGGCGCTTGAATCCGGCAAGTTTTCGTTGGATACGCCTTTGAGCAACGAGAAACAGTGTTTCGGGGATTATTGTCCGAAGAATCTTCACGGGTATTCGAAGACGATCGACATGACGACGGCGTTGACGAAGTCGGAAAACATTCCGGCCGTCTGGTTGCTGAATGAGGTTGGCGTGGGTACCGGAGTGAAATATGCCAAAGAGATGGGCATTACGATGGACAAAGACGACCGGAACCTGGCCATCGCGCTCGGGGGTTTGACCCATGGGACGAACACACTTGAAATGGCAGGGGCATTCAGCGTATTTGCTAATGGCGGCGAATACAATCAGCCTTATACGATTAAAATGATCCAGGATCACGACGGCGTGGAGAAATACAAGTACAACGCGCCGAAGCCAAAACGGGTGCTCAGTGAGCAAACCGCGTACTATATGACTCAAATGATGCAAAATGTCGTCAACGATGGGACCGGTAAACGCGCGAAGCTGAACCGTCCGGTCGCGGGCAAGACGGGGACCACCCAGCATGGCATCAAAGGACTGAATAGCAGCAAAAACCGGGATGTCTGGTTTGTCGGATATACCCCGGAATGGACGGCATCCATTTGGATGGGCTATGACAAAGCGGATAAAAATCACCTGCTGAACGGCAGTAGCGGCCAGGCCGCTGCCTTATTCTCGGCAGTCATGACCGAAGCGCTGCAAGGATTTCCGGTGAAGGACTTCCCGGTACCGGCCAATCTGCAGCCGACGGAGCCGCCGGAAGAGGAAGTGGCGGAAACGCCGACAGATCTTTCGGCCGCTTACAACAACGAAACGGGCGTTGTTACTTTAAGTTGGAACGGAGTCAGTGAGCCTGGAGCACTTTATAAGATTTACCGCCGTGAAGCATCGGAAACAGACTTTTCCCATTATATGGATTCATCGGCTACAACTGCGGAGGATATCAGCGTTGTGGTAGGAACGGGGTACGAATACAAAGTTACCGCCTACAATGCGGTAAATGATGTGGAGAGCGAGCCATCGAATGTTGCCCAGGTGATGCTGGTTGCGGATGAGCCGCCGATGGACGAGATTGATCCCGATGAGGTTGGCGACGGTGACTGGATCGGCGATCCGGGTAGCGGCGGTAACGATCAGGGCACGCCGCCGCCTGGCAATAACGGCAACGGCCAGGGTAGCGGCAACGGGCAAGGTAACGGCAATGGCCAGGGTAACGGCAATGGTCAGGGGAACGGAAATGGCCAAGGGAACGGTAATGGGAGCGGTAACGGAACCGGCACCGACACCGACACCGGGGAAAACCAGGGGGGAACAACGCCTCCGCCTGATGGTTCCGGGGACGGATCCGCCGGCAATTCGGAAACCGGCACGCCGCCGGATGACGGAAGCGGGAATCAAACGGAGGGCGTAATTACCGATCCGGCAAACAACCCGGGGTAACATCCATCCGCACTGCACTGCAGATGCCATTCTATGAATAGCGAAGCCAAAAACTGCTTCCAAGCGACAGATGCTTGGAGGCAGTTTTTTCTTTTGCGGTTTGTCCATTTTTCGGACAATCTTGAAATTTGGTTTTTGAGACTGACTTTTAAATGTGATAAAGTGAAAGTACATTGTGTTGAAAGGGATCAGTCCTATGAAACGAAAATTCGGAGACCGTGCGAATTGGCGCCGCGTAACGCAGCGTCAATTTAAATCCAAGTTTGTGGAAAGTGAGCTGTTTAAAGGGTATGTGACGTCTTACAGTATTCATGCATTGCGAGATCCGCTTTGGAAGACTTACGGCGGGCATACGTTCCGGATTGCGGACAAGGGTTACACCTGGCTGCAATATTATCCTAAGGGAGCTCATTTTGTGGTGACCGCCATGTTTGACGACAAGGGAGACATTGTCGAATGGTACATCGACATATGCAAAACCCAGGGGGTGACCGATCAGGGAGTACCATGGTTTGATGATTTGTACCTGGACATTGTCGTTCTTAAGAACGGTGAAGTTTTCTTGCTCGACGAGGACGAGCTGGACGATGCGCTTAGCAGAGGGCTTATTACCGTAAGAGATTACGACATGGCCACCGAAACGGCCAGGGAAGTCCTGCACTCGATCCGTGAACATGAATTCCCCTATTTTGCGATGTCTCTGGACCACTACCGCACCGGTTTTGCGCAGAACGATACCACTAAGTCGGGAGGCGAACATGGCACGGTTTAGAAGGAAATCGCAAGGTTACTCTTTTGGAAAAACGAAACGGAAACGGCGCCGGTTGTGGGTATGGATCGTGGTCTGCTGTCTGGTAGCCGGAATTCTATGGTGTCTTTATGCTCTGGCCGAAATTGGCAGTGTAGACAGGAACCCGGCGGCTTCGCGGAATTACCCCGAACCGGCGGATGTCGGGATCGTGCTGGGCGCGTCCATGTGGGGAGACCAGCCTAGCCCGGGTTTACAAGAGAGGCTGCAGCTTGCTTTGCAGGATTATAAGGACGGGAAGTTTCGTGTTTTTATCCTGACAGGCGGGCTGGACCATCAGGATTACCGCTATACGGAAGCGGAGGGGATGGCGAATTATCTTGAGGCAAACGGAGTCCCCCGTTCAGAAATGATCCTGGAAAACAAGGCGACTAGTACCTATGAAAATTTAAAGTTCAGCCAGGAGATCATGATAGAAAAGGGATATGAATCGGCAGTAATCATTACCCATACTTTTCACGGCAACCGAGCGTATGAAACCGCTAAGGTTCTCGGCTACAACAACCCGGGCTTGTCACTGACGGAGACTTCGGTTTTGAAGCCGACGCAGACGACTTTCCGTGAAGTACTGGCTTATACGAAGTGGAAATTGGATCAAGCGGCCATAGCCTTGGGCTGGAAATGAGAAAACTTCTAATAACGGAGCGGGAGAGAGAATACATTTTAAAAGAAGTTAAGCCCTCCCGGCAATTGCAGGTTCAAGAGTCGCACGCATTTCACATTCGGAATGACTTTTGACCAACTCCATAAAGAGGTGATTCATAGAATGTCAGGGCGTGTTATGGCCAACAGCGGATCTTCTGAAGAGAAACCTTCCAGGCAGATCAATGTGATTCTTCGCAGCTCCGAGCCGCCGGTTGTCTCGCAAAGCGTTCCCGATGCCGATAGTTTGTTAGGGGCCAAGACCTTGCCGCAGCAAGGGTTATTCGCTGATCTGCAGAAGGAAATGGATGGCTTGGTCGGATTGGATCATATTAAAGAACTGATGTTTGAGATTTTTGCCTTGTTGCAAATTGCCACGATGCGTTCCGAGGCCGGACTCTTGTCCGGAGCCCAGGTTTATCATATGGTTTTCAAAGGAAATCCGGGAACCGGAAAGACGACCGTGGCCCGCATCGTTGCGAAAATGTTTCAAAAGATGGGTGTTCTAAGCAAAGGGCATTTGATTGAAGTGGAACGGGCCGACCTGGTCGGCGAATACATCGGACATACCGCGCAGAAGACCCGCGATCTGGTTAAGAAGGCACTCGGGGGAATTTTGTTTATTGATGAAGCCTACAGTCTGGCGCGCGGCGGTGAAAAAGATTTCGGCAAAGAAGCGATCGATACGCTGGTAAAGGCGATGGAGGATCAAAAAAATCAATTCATTCTTATCCTTGCCGGATATTCCGAAGAGATGGATTTTTTTCTGGCGACTAACCCGGGGCTGCCCTCCCGTTTTCCGATCCAGATGGAATTTCCGGATTATAGTATCGATCAATTGATCCAGATTGCCGAAGGAATGGTAAAAGAACGCGATTATATTCTGATGCCGCAGGCGATACTCAAACTAAAGCAGCATTTGCTGCGGGAAAAATGCGAAAGCGAGCATCTGTTCAGCAATGCCAGGCATGTTCGCAACATTATCGAGCGATCCATTCGCCAGCAGGCGGTCCGTTTGCTGAACCAATACAGCGGCGGTTCGCCCGGAAAACTGGAACTGATGACAATCCGTACCGAGGATTTAAAGCTGGATAAGAAATAAGGAGCCGTGAACGATGTCAAAATCGCCGTACGAGACGAAGACTATTTTACCGGACAGGGCGGTACTGGTTAGCCTGATAACGGCGGAAGCCAAGCAGGCCGGAATTAATCCGGAATATTCGCTGGAGGAATTGGTGCAGCTTGCCGAAACCGCCGGTGTGGAAGTAACCGACGTGATGACCCAAAATCGCGAAAAACGCGATCCGCGATATCTGATCGGAAAAGGGAAAGTCATCGAACTCCGGGAGCGGATGGATCAACAGGGAGCCAATACGGCTATTTTTGACCAGGAGTTATCGGGGGCGCAAGTGAGGAATCTCGAAGAAATGCTGGATGCAAAAATCATCGACCGCACGCAGCTTATTCTCGATATTTTCGCCCAGCGGGCCAAAACGCGGGAGGGTATCATCCAGGTGGAGCTGGCCCAGCTCACCTATCTGTTGCCGCGGCTGGCCGGTCACGGCAAAAATTTGTCGCGGCTTGGCGGCGGCATCGGTACGCGCGGCCCCGGCGAGAGCAAACTGGAAACCGACCGGCGCCATATTCGCCGCCGGATAGGCGAACTGAAACGCCAGCTTGAGGAGGTGACCCGGCACCGGAAGCTGCACCGCTCGCGCCGCAGGGAAACTGGTGTGGTGCAACTGGCGTTGGTAGGTTATACGAACGCCGGGAAATCCACGCTCCTGAAGGCGCTCACCGCAGCGGACGTGCTGGTCGAGAACCGCCTCTTTGCTACCCTGGATCCTACCTCACGGGTAATGGAGCTTCCCGGTGGCAAGGAGGTCGTTCTGACCGATACGGTAGGATTTATTCAAAACCTGCCGCATGATCTTGTCGCTGCCTTCCGTGCAACGCTGGAGGAAGCGAATGAAGCGGACCTGATCCTCCATGTGGTAGATGCTTCTTCGCCGATGCGCGAGGAACAGATGGAGGTAGTCGAGCGGATCTTGGATGACCTGGGTGCCGGGGCCAAGCCGCAGCTCGTCTTATATAACAAGATCGATTTGTGCGCTCCCGAGCAATTGGAGATGCTGCCTGCCAGGAAAGGCACGATGAAGATCAGCGCACTGGATAAGCGCGATTTGGAGCGCATTCGCCAGGCTGTTCAGCAGGAACTGTCAGGAGGGCTGCGGTCTTTCCGGATTCCGGCGCAGCGCGGCGATCTTACCCCGGTGCTATACCGGATCGGAGACGTCGTGAAACAGCAATACGATGAAGAAGATATTATATATTCGGTCGATGTGAATCAGGGAGACTTTGATAAGTACGGATATTTACTTGCCCCCTTCACGGTCCGGGAAGATGAGAATCATTTGAAGCACTAGCATAGATATTGACTTTGATCAGATTTGATTAGATTGATCAGCAGTTACAGGGGAGAGGTAAGGACATAATGGCTGTTTTTTCAGAAGATATTGTAAAGTGGATGGAAGAGGCGGAGGTACAAGCCGAGCCCAAGTTTCGTGAAATTGACCGAATTGTCGACCGCAATCAATGGAAAGTCATCGAAGCGTTTCAGAAGTATCAGGTAAGCGATTTTCATTTCGCCGGTTCAACGGGGTATGCCTATAATGATCGCGGACGCGAAGTGCTCGACCTTGTCTACGCCGAAGTGTTCGGCGCGGAGGCGGCACTGGTGCGTCCGCATTTCGCGTCCGGCACGCATACGATTGCCACGGCGCTGTTTGGCGTGCTTCGTCCAGGGGACGGCCTGTTTTATATCACCGGCCGACCGTATGATACGTTACACAAAGTGATCGGCAAGCCAGGGGATGGAACCGGCTCGTTACAGGATTTCGGCATCCGTTATGATGAAGCGGCATTGCTGGAAGACGGTTCGGTAGATTGGGACACGGTAGTATCAAAAATAACGAAAGAGACCAAAGTTATCGGAATTCAGCGTTCCCGCGGTTACGACTGGAGAGATTCGTTTACGGTGGAACAAATCGGCGGAATGATTGCAAGAGTAAAGGCGATAAAGCCGGACTGCATCGTATTTGTAGACAACTGCTACGGGGAATTCACCGAAGAGCAGGAACCAACTCATGTAGGGGCCGATCTTATTGCAGGGTCGCTGATTAAAAATCCGGGCGGCGGTATTGCCGAGACGGGCGGATATATTTGCGGCCGTGCAGACCTGGTCGAGCTGGCTTCCTATCGCTTGACAGCCCCGGGAATCGGAGGAGAAGTCGGCGCTATGCTAGGAACGACGCGCGGAATCTATCAAGGCTTGTTTCTAGCTCCGACGACGGTAGGACAAGCTGTTAAAGGGAGCGTCCTGGCCTCAGCCGTGTTTGAGCGGGCGGGCTTTGAGAGCCGCCCGCGCTGGGATGCCAAGCGGACCGATTTGATTCAGGCAATTACGTTTAGCGGTCCGGAGCAGCTCATTGCTTTCGTACAGGGTATACAGCGTGCGGCGGCCGTAGACGGCCATGTCGTTCCCGAAGCCTGGGATATGCCGGGCTACGAACATCCTGTCATTATGGCCGCGGGTACATTCATTCAGGGCGGTAGTCTGGAGCTCTCGGCGGATGCGCCGATCCGCGAGCCGTATATCGCCTATATGCAAGGCGGCTTAACTTACTCTCACGTTAAGTTCGGGCTTTTGACCGCTCTGCAAACCATGAAGGATCGTGATCTGCTATAGAGCGATGCTGACTGAGTCTCTTTTGATGGAAACATATTTAATAGAGGTTTTGGACATCGAAGATCACTGAAAAATTATCTTCTGTGATCTGTAAGTTATTCTAACATACCTATTGACATGTTAGGATAGTTGACATAGAATAGGATCATGATTATTTAACTGGAAGGTTGAGAGCGATGAGTGACGAAATTCGCAGAAACATGGCCTTGTTTCCGATTGGTATTGTAATGAAGCTTACGGACTTAACGGCTAGGCAAATTCGTTATTATGAACAACATCAACTGATCGTGCCGGCCCGTACTTCGGGGAACCAGCGGTTATTCTCCCTGAACGATATCGAGCGGTTGCTCGAGATCAAAGGTTTGATCGACAAAGGAGTCAATATTGCCGGGATCAAACAGGTCATGAATCCGATGACCAAGGATTCGCAGGAGGCTACGGTCATGACGAAAGACACGGAAGAAAAACGAAAAGAGATGACGGATTCACAACTTTATCGTATGCTAAAACAGCAGCTCGTCACAGGGAAAAGACCTGGACAGGTATCATTGATTCAGGGGGAACTTTCCCGCTTTTTCAAAATATAAACGTTGGGAGATGTTATTTTGAGTTATTCAAAGGAAGACATTCTACGTATTGCCAAAGAAGAAAATGTTCGCTTTATCCGATTGCAGTTTACCGATCTGCTCGGGACCATCAAGAACGTGGAAATTCCGGTCAGCCAATTGGAGAAAGCTCTTGATAACAAAATGATGTTCGACGGTTCGTCGATCGAAGGTTATGTCCGGATCGAAGAATCCGATATGTATCTTTTCCCTGATCTTGACACCTGGGTTATCTTCCCTTGGGTTGCCGAAGACCGCGTCGCCCGTTTGATTTGCGACATTTATATGCCTGACGGTACCCCGTTTGCCGGCGACCCTCGCGCCATTTTGAAGCGTGCTTTGAAAGAAGCGGAAGAGATGGGTTATACGTCCATGAACGTGGGTCCGGAGCCGGAATTCTTCCTGTTCAAAACCGACGAGAAGGGCAATCCGACCATGGAACTGAATGACCAAGGCGGATACTTCGACCTTGCACCTACGGATCTCGGCGAGAACTGCCGCCGCGAAATCGTTTTGACGCTGGAAGAAATGGGCTTTGAAATCGAAGCTTCCCACCATGAAGTGGCTCCGGGCCAACACGAAATCGACTTTAAATATGCAAATGCCGTTAAAGCGGCCGACCAAATTCAAACCTTCAAACTCGTAGTTAAGACGATCGCTCGTCAGCATGGTTTGCATGCGACCTTTATGCCGAAGCCGCTCTTCGGAGTGAACGGTTCCGGTATGCACTGTCACCAATCCTTGTTTACAGGAGATGTGAATGCTTTTTATGACGAAAGCGATTCGCTTGGACTGAGTAAGGATGCCCGTCACTACATGGCAGGGATTCTGAAGCATGCCCGCGCATTTGCGGCCGTGACGAACCCGACCGTTAACTCTTACAAACGTCTGGTACCTGGTTATGAAGCACCTTGTTATGTGGCTTGGTCTTCCAGTAACCGCAGCCCGATGATCCGTATTCCGGCTTCCCGCGGTCTTAGTACTCGCGTTGAAGTACGTAACCCGGATCCGGCGGCTAACCCGTACCTTGCGTTGGCTGTTATGCTGAAAGCGGGCCTTGACGGCATCAAGAACGAATTGCCGCTCGTGGAACCGGTTGACCGTAACATCTATGTCATGTCCGAAGAAGAGCGCGTGGAAGAAGGCATCCCTAGCTTGCCTTCCGATCTGAAAGAAGCGCTGGGCGAATTGCTCCGCAGCGAAATCATCACCGAAGCACTCGGCGATCACGCTCTTACCCATTTCTACGAACTGAAAGAAATCGAGTGGGACATCTTCCGCACGCAAGTTCACCAATGGGAACGCGACCAATACATGACGCTTTATTAATCTAATTCAGTGTAGATGTGAAATCCCCTGAGGCTTAGACCTCAGGGGATTTTGTTTATAAAATGATAGAAGGGGGATTTGTTGAATACCCATATCTTGAATTTCTACTTACTGGTTTGGATTGCCTACATAAACATTTCGAATTGCTTTTCTTCTGCTATTTTTATCGGGCAGAAACCGATTAATTCTTTTTCTCCCTTCCCTCGAAAAACCGCATTCCTTATAATTGATCCTATTCAAGCTAATGGACGGGAGCGAGATAAATGGACGTGCAACAGACCATTTCAAAGATCGTTGACAGCTTAAAGGAAGTTAGCGGAGTAAGCGCTTTGGTGCTCGGCGGTTCAAGGGCCAGGGGAACGGAAGGTCCCGAGTCGGATATTGATATCGGAATTTATTACGATCCCGCACAAGGCCTGGACATCGCTATGCTTCGTAAGGTTGCTGCAGATATTGATGACGAACATAGGGATAACTTGGTGACAGAAATCGGGGAGTGGGGCCCCTGGATTAATGGGGGAGGCTGGTTAAAGGTAGATCAAACACCTGTTGACCTGTTATTACGTGATCAGAATAGCGTGTTACAGGTCATTCAACAATGTACAAAGGGAGATGTCGCTATCGATTACCAACCGGGACACCCTCACGGATTTGCGAACAGTATTTATTTTGCCGAGATTGCGTTGTGTAAGGTGTTGTGGGACCCTTTCGGAGTTGTAAAGGAACTGAAAAGTAGAACCATCCCGTACCCGGTCGTTTTTCAAAAAGCAATCATTCAAAAATTTTTCTGGGAGGCAACCTTTTCACTCGAAAATGGGCATAAAGGTATTTACAAAAATGATTTATCTTATATTGCCGGATGCTGTTTCAGGTCTGTCGCTTGCCTGAATCAGGTTTTGTTCGCCATGAATGAAACCTATTTGATGAATGAAAAGGGGGCTACCGCTATTGCCGATTCATTCAGTATCGTGCCAAACAAATACTCCTATAGAGTAAACCATATCTTTACCTTAATTACAGAAGATCATGATCACTTAAAGAAAGCTTTTAACATGATGCATGAATTAATTCAGGAAACAGAGACTTTACTGAGGGCTCATTCGATATTCAACAATGAAAGGTAACCATGCCTAAATTAAAAGCGAGACGATATCGGTCTTCAATTCTGACGGCTCGGTCGTGGTTTCATATCTGCCGTATACCGAACCGTCGCGATGGATCAAAAACTTGGTGTAATTCCATTTGACTCCGTCGCCAGCGTAAATCTCGGGGTGTTTTTCTTGTAAAAAGCTTTGCATCCACGGACCCGTTGGGCTCTGGCGGTCAAAACCTTGGAAAGGCGCTTGTTGTGTAAGATAGTGAAACAAACCGTGGGCGGAAGCTCCCCTGACGTCCATTTTTTGAAACAAGGGAAATGTCACCCCGAAGTCGCGTGTGCAGGTTTTATGTATTTCCGCATTTTCCCCTGGTTCTTTTTCGTTGAATTGATTGCAAGGAAAACCGAGTATTTCAAACCCTTGCTGACGGTATTTTTCATAAAGTTTTTGAAGATCGGCCATTTGACCGGAATAGCTGCACTTACTGGCAGTATTGACAATGAGCAGTACTTTTCCGCGATAAACGGACAATGAAACCGGCGTGCCGTGAATCGTATTCACCTGAAAATCATAAACAGTCATCCGTTCATCCCTCCCTCTGAAGCATAATTCCATTATAAGACTGCATTTTTAATTGATCTAATATATAAAAGAGATAACTGTTATAGGATCAACCTATCGTTGAAAAATTTTCAAGAAAGTTGAACTTACAGAATTTGAATAATCTCCGATGATTTTTGATATTTCGGGTAATCTAAAGGCAAGGAGCTGATGGATATGGTGCTTGCCCTGAAAAAATACCACAGACACCGCTTGAGGTTGAGAAAGTTATGGCGCGGAGAGCGAGCGGGAAGATCCAGGAATCTGCTGAATGATGATATGTGGCCCGTATAGGAGTGACTGCAACTTCGTCGTAGAAAAATGAAAAGAGGCTGCCCTCGTTAAAGGGAAGCCTCTTACCTGTAAGTTAAATATAGATTAGTGCAGATCGCGGAACAATCCGACGACCTTGCCCAGAATGCTGACATGCTTCAACCGAATCGGTTCCATTGTCGGATTCTCCGGCTGCAAGCGGATGTGGTCTTTCTCTTTGTAAAAAGTTTTGACGGTTGCTTCGTCGTCTTCCGTCATGGCCACTACGATATCGCCGTTGTTGGCGGTTTGCTGCTGCCTTACGATTACATAGTCGCCATTATGAATTCCGGCTTCGATCATGCTGTCCCCCATGACGGAAAGCATAAAGATTTCGCCATCGGCGGAATAATGCTGTGGAAGCGGAAAATAGTCTTCTATGTTCTCGGTGGCTGTAATAGGCACACCTGCAGTGACTTTACCAACGACTGGAACGCGGGTAATGCTGTGGGCGAACATTCCGATGGAATCGGAGTCTTCCTGGCCCAGAAGTTCGATGGCCCGAGGCTTGGTCGGGTCGCGGCGAATGAAACCTTTCTTCTCGAGACGGTCAAGATGGCCGTGGACCGTTGAACTGGAAGCTAGTCCAACAGCTTCGCCGATTTCACGTACGGAAGGAGGATAGCCTTTCATTCTGACCTCGTTGCGGATAAATTCTAGTATTGCCTGTTGTCGGCTGGACACCTTGGACATAACGATCATCAACCCCATTAGTAACGTTTGGAAAAATTATAACATAGAACTTCCGTTCGTACAAACGTAAGTTCTAAATTGAAGATAAAAAAGAGAACAATTGTTCGAAAAAACTATTGAATCAAACAAGTGTTCGTGTTATAGTGAAAACAACGATAAGAACACATGTTTGGAATGATGAATAATGCTTAAATATAGTACATATCAAAGCATCTATGATAAACCGGCACCTCGTAGATCGTGGACTAATAATATAACTGTTTCTGGCTGGAGCAGAAATCTGGGGAAAGTATGCTTGTTGCTGTTTGTTTTGATGATCACCGGAACGGGAGTGGTTACTGCGTTTGCTGCGGCTTCAGACGGATACGATCGCTCTGCATTGCCGACGATCGTCGTTAAGCCGGGCGACACTTTATGGGAGATTGCCGTGAATCATAAACCCCGTGGTAAAGATACGAGAATTTATGTGGAGTCGATTATCCGGCTCAACGGATTGAACGGAAGCAATATTCATAGCGGCGACACGATCGTTCTTCCCAACTAAGTGATGAATCAGCGATAATTTTACTTCATCTATATGAATGTCTTCCCAGGAGCTTGGTTCCAAGGGCAACTCGCCTTGACAAGCTCTTTTTCTCATGTCAAAGTAAGAATTGTTGCCTTATGAAATTAATTGAGAACATAGGAGGAAAACCATGGATATAGATACATTGGTTAATCGCATTAATGAACTGGCTCGCAAAAATAAAGCCGAAGGGTTGACGGAAGACGAAAAGCTGGAAAGAGCCCAGCTTCGTGAAACTTATTTGCAGAACATCCGTAACAATTTTCGTCAGCAGTTAGAGTCGATCGAAATCGTGGATAAGTAATGCTGGGCCGAGAGGCCTTGCATACATAACCATACATTTTTAGGAGGAAAGATCATGGCTTCGTTTGACAGAAAAGTAGAAAGAAATCAGATCAGAATGAACAAAAAAGGTAAAGGCCCTAACGTGGGCCAAGGTCGTGGAAGCCAGAATCCCCGCACCTCGCTGGGATCGAAAGGAGAAGGTGAAGTTTTTCGGGGGCGTAATATGATACTGCCTGGCCTTCTGGTATTGCTGGCCCTGTTGTACGCGGCTGTTGGACTGGTGGGAAGCGCAGCAGAAATGAGCTCTGGTTTGTTTTGGCTAACGATCGTTCTGTATCTCATTCTGGCTTTGACTATTTTCTTGAGAAAACCTTATTTGCGGATTAATAAAGGATATTTGTACACTTCCAAGTACAATCGGGACAAAATCCTGGAAGCAGGCAATATCAGCAAAATCAGAGTTACCCGTCAAAAGGTGACCATCTCGCCGAAAGGGAAAGACACCAATTGGGTTTTCTACCGGGGACGCAATCTTTTTGATACGGAAGCTATGGGCGAGCGCCTGGAACAGTATGCTAAAGTGCATCACGTAACGTTTGAAAAGGAATAAATGATGGCCGGCGTTTGTGCGGTGAATTTTTTCGGGGGAGTGTGCAGATAGAAATGGCGATTAAAGCGGTTTGTTTTGATTTGGACGATACTTTGCTTTGGGATGAACGAAGTGTCCGGGAAGCTTTTGAAGCGACTTGCCGAAGTGCGCAGGACGCAGTCGGAATCGATCCGGCCAAACTGGAAGAAGCTGTCCGCAAGGAAGCGAGAGAGCTTTACGAATCCTATGAAACGTTCCCTTTTACTAAAATGATCGGGATTAATCCGTTTGAAGGATTGTGGGCAAATTTTTCCGCAGGCGAACAGCCGGAATTCCGTCAATTGGAGCAACTCGCCCCTGTATACCGCAAGGAATCCTGGCGCCGTGGATTATTGGCTCTGGGTGTAGATAATGAAGACTTAGCGGGTGAACTGGCTGAACAATTCGGCAGAGAACGCCGGTCCCGGCCGCATGTATATGAGGAAACCTTCACGATTTTGAACGAGCTGAAAGGGAATGTGAAACTGCTGCTCCTCACGAACGGCTGTCCGGCGCTGCAACAGGAAAAGCTGGACGGAGTGCCTGAGTTGGCACCTTATTTTGACGAAATCGTTATTTCGGGGGCCTTCGGCAGAGGGAAACCGGATGCCGCAATATTCCGTCATGCCTTGGAACGGCTCGGCGTGGAGCCGGAAGAAAGCCTGATGGTCGGAGACAAGCTGACTACCGATATTTGCGGCGGACTTAGTGCTGGGATGACCACGGTTTGGGTGAATCGGGACGGAAAGAACCGTAACGACGAAATCGTCCCTAATTATGAAGTTCAACATTTGTCTCAGCTTCACGATATCATTGCTAAGTTTGCCTAAGGTTTGCAGAGATGAAGCTTTGTTGAATCAGATGCATAAGCTTGTCGCGAAAAGGGAGGGAATAACGTGAAAAGGAACACCTGGCTGCTGGTCAGCCTTACCGTGCTGTTTCTGCTGCTGAGCGGATGCGGTAGAAGCGGGAGTGAAGGTCATTCATCTTCTGAGAATACGCTGGAGCCGATCAAGGTCGAACTAACCGTCAATCCCACCCAGGTTCAAACCGGCGAAAAAGTGACTTTTGAAGCGAAAGTGACCCATCAGGGTAAAACTGTCGACGACGCCAAAGAGGTTGTTTTTGAATATTGGAAAGACGGCGATAATGAGGAAAACCATAACATGGAGACCGTTAAAGGTGCCGGGAACGGAAGCTACATCTTCGAAACGGTGCTTGAATCGACTGGGACTTATCACGTGATTTCCCATGTTACTGCCAGGGATCAGCACTCTATGCCTTCTGTGGAATTCAAGGTAGTTGAATAATACGTCAAGCATTGAACCCAGGCATTGAATTCAAGCATATCAAAGGCTGCCATTACCTTTATGGGAAGGCAGCCTTTTTGTTGTATTCCAATAGCCATTTATGACCTCATTTTGATTCGGAAAATCACGAACTTTTTCTTCCTTCTATATGATTTCGTTCGTGTTTAAAATTCTAATTGCATCCATGGGATTACCATGCTTTATTGAGGTCGGATTGAGCGATATCCGGTAGCCGAGAGGCTGTTGACTCCTTATTCATTCAGGTAAAGAGCCTTACATGATAGGGCTGGAACCGGATGTGGATTTCATATTATCCCTTTCCTTAAACGCTTCATTCTGATAAACTAAATCTTAACGTTTTGCGGGAGGGAATTGATCATGAGTAAACCAAGCTTGGAATCCAAAATGAAAGAACGAATATTGATCCTTGATGGAGCGATGGGTACCATGATCCAACAGGAGAATTTGACGCCGGAGGATTTTGGCGGCGAGGAACTGGACGGCTGTAACGAAATTCTCGTCCTTACCCGTCCAGATGTTATACAGTCCATTCATGAGAGATATCTTGAGGCTGGCGCGGATTTGATTGAAACCAATACGTTTGGCGGGACGTCCGTGGTGCTCGCTGAATACGATTTGCAGGATCGCACGCGTGAAATTAACCTGGCTGCCGCGCGGATCGCCGTTGAAGCAGCGGAAAAATACAGCACTCCGGAGCAACCGAGATATGTTGTTGGAGCGATGGGGCCGACGACGAAGACGTTGTCTGTAACCGGCGGGGTTACGTTTGAAGAACTGATTAGCAGCTATGAAGAGCAGGCTGTCGTGCTGATTGAGGCTGGCGTGGATGCCCTGATGCTGGAGACGTCTCAGGATACGCTGAACGTAAAAGCGGGTAGCATCGGGATCACGCGTGCTTATGCTACGACAGGCAAAGTGCTTCCCTTGATGATTTCGGGAACGATCGAGCCGATGGGGACAACCTTGGCCGGTCAAAATATCGAATCCTTCTATATTTCGCTGGAGCATTTAAAACCGGTTTCTATCGGTCTGAATTGCGCTACAGGCCCGGAATTCATGCGGGATCATGTCCGAACGCTATCCGAAATGGCAAAAGCAGGCGTGAGCTGCCATCCTAATGCAGGGCTGCCGGACGAGAACGGCAATTATCATGAATCGCCGGATTCGCTGGCCCAAAAGATGGCTGCTTTTGCGGAGCAGGGCTGGTTGAATATCGCGGGCGGATGCTGCGGGACGACTCCGGCGCATATCAAGGCTTTGGCCGAGAAGATGAAAGGATATCCACCGCGGGAAATCGCCGGGGAACATCCGCCGGCGATTAGCGGAATTGATCAAGTCTATGTTGAGTCCGCCAATCGTCCGTATATGGTCGGGGAGAGAACGAATGTTCTTGGGTCGCGCAAATTCAAACGGCTTATCGTGGAAGGCAAGTACGAAGAAGCTTCGGAAATCGCTCGTGCCCAGGTTAAAAGCGGAGCCCAGGTAATCGATGTCTGCGTTCAGGATCCGGACCGGGATGAAGCGGAGGATATCAAACTTTTTCTTGAGCTGGTCGTCAAAAAGGTCAAAGTGCCGTTGATGATCGATACGACCGATCCGAAGGTGTTGGATTTGGCACTGAGTTACTGTCAGGGTAAGTCTATAATTAACTCCATTAACCTTGAAGACGGAGAAGAAAAGTTTGAGCACGTGACTCCGCTCATTCATAAATACGGGGCTGCCGTCGTTGTAGGCACCATTGATGAACGCGGACAGGCGATTACTCGGCAGGATAAGCTGGAAGTTGCGAAGCGTTCGCATGACCTGCTCGTGAACAAATACGGCCTTAATGCGGAAGACATTATTTTCGATCCGCTTGTATTCCCGGTGGGTACCGGGGATGAGCAGTACATCGGCTCCGCCAAGGAAACGATTGAAGGGATCCGCCTGATCAAAGAGGCACTGCCAGCTTGTCATACGGTGCTCGGGATCAGTAACGTTTCCTTCGGTCTTCCTGAAGCCGGGCGGGAAGTGCTGAACTCCGTTTTTCTGTATGAGTGCACTAAGGCAGGGCTGGATTATGCGATCGTCAACACGGAGAAGGTAGAGCGCTACGCTTCGATCCCGGAAGAGGAGCGTCGGCTTGCCGAGGAACTGATCTACAATACGAATGACGCAACGCTTGCCGCGTTTGTGGCCGCTTTCCGGAACAAGAAAGTGGAGAAACAGGAGAAGATCGTCAACTTGACGCTGGAAGAACGCCTGGCCTCCTATGTCGTCGAGGGAACGAAGGAAGGCTTAATCCCTGATCTGCAAGAAGCGTTGAACCGCTATAGCGCTCTCGAGGTGATCAATGGGCCGCTGATGGCAGGGATGGAGGAAGTTGGCCGGTTGTTCAACAACAACGAGCTTATTGTGGCCGAGGTTTTGCAAAGCGCGGAAGTGATGAAAGCGTCCGTAGCTTATCTGGAACAGTTTATGGAAAAGAACGAATCATCCGTAAAAGGTAAGATTTTGCTGGCTACGGTAAAGGGCGATGTTCATGATATCGGTAAAAATCTGGTGGAAATCATTCTGGCCAATAACGGTTACCGGATTGTAAATTTGGGTATAAAAGTACCACCGGAGCGGATTATTGAAGCTTGTCGTGAGGAACTGCCCGATGCGGTAGGTTTGTCCGGATTGCTCGTTAAATCCGCGCAGCAAATGGTTACGACCGCTCAGGATTTGCGGAATGCGGGCATCGATGTGCCGATTCTCGTGGGCGGAGCCGCTTTGACGCGCAAGTTTACGCGAACCCGGATACGACCGGAGTATAACGGGCTGGTCGTTTACGCGAAAGACGCGATGGATGGATTGGACTTGGCGAACAAGCTGATGGACCCGTCGCACCGGGAACTTATCCGTCAAAATATTGAGGCCGAAAAAGCTGCGGATGAAAATGCAACTCCCGCAGCGCCAATGCCGGAGCTAAGCCGTGCGGTGAGGTCCAATATTTCCACGGATGCGCCAGTTTTTATACCTCCGGACCTGGACCGGCATGTGCTCCGGGATTATCCGATCAATCATATTATTCCTTATATCAATATGCAGATGCTGCTCGGGCATCATCTTGGGCTTCGCGGTTCGGTGGAACAGCTATTGGCTCAGGGTGATGAGAAAGCCGTGCAGTTAAAAGAAACCGTTGATCAAATTTTGCAGGATGCCATCAGCCAGGGGATTATCCGGGCGCAGGCGATGTACCGGTTTTACCCCGCCCAGTCTTCGGGCGATGATATCATTATTTATGATCCGGAAGATACGACCCGGGTGTTGAAAACATTTACGTTCCCGAGACAGCGGGTTGAACCGTTCCTCTGCCTGGCTGACTTCCTGAAGTCGGTCGAAAGCGGAACGATGGACTATGTCGGATTCTTGGTCGTAACGGCGGGACAAGGCGTCCGCGAATTGTCCGATCAATGGAAAGAAAAAGGGGATTATCTTCGTTCCCATGCGCTGCAATCCGTGGCACTTGAAACGGCGGAGGCGCTTGCGGAACGGGTTCATCACATTATGCGCGATATTTGGGGCTTCCCGGATCCGCAGGAGATGACGATGAAGCAGCGTCATGGCGCAAGGTATCAGGGAATCCGCGTTTCGTACGGATATCCGGCATGCCCGGATCTGGAATACCAGCAACCGCTGTTTGAGTTGATGCAGCCGGAGGATATCGGAATCCATTTGACCGAAGGATTCATGATGGAACCGGAAGCATCCGTCTCGGCGATGGTATTTGCCCATCCGCAGGCCCAATATTTTAACGTGGATAAAGCTTAAAGACATTGGCCAGTGAACCCTCCGAGTATTCGGAGGGTTTTGGCAATGCTGTGGGTACATATCTTTTAGTGCACATTTGTTTTCGAATAAGCAGGATGGGAGGCATCTTGATGGAATTGTATTTCATGGGAACAAACGCAGGGGTACCGTCCCTGGAGAGGAATGTAACGTCGCTGGCGCTCCGGCTTTTGGATGAACGGCGTTCCTTCTGGTTATTTGATTGCGGGGAGGGTACCCAACATCAGATTCTGCGCTCTCCGCTGAAGTTGAGCAAGCTGGAATGCATTTTCATAACCCATTTGCATGGCGATCATCTCTTTGGCCTCCCTGGCCTGCTTTCCAGCCGTGCTTACCAAGGTGGGGATACGCCGCTTGCCCTCTATGGTCCGCCGGGGTTGAAAAAATACGTGAACACTTCGCTTGAGCTCAGTGAATCACGGATTAATTATAAACTGGAGATCATTGAACATGAAGGCGGGTGCCTGTTTGAGGATGACACTTTCCGGGTGGAATCGGCGAAGCTGGATCATCGGATTGCCAGCTATGGCTACCGGGTGATCGAGAAAGATCTTCCGGGCAAGCTGGATACCGAACTGTTGAAAAAATACGGGATTACGCCCGGTCCCCTTTACGGAAAACTGAAACGAGGGGAAAGCGTACTCACTCCGGAAGGCAAGGAGCTTCATCCTGCGGATGTGCTTGGTCTGGCCAAAAAGGGGAGGGTCGTAACGATCCTCGGCGATACCCGCCCTTGTCCGGCGGAAATACCGCTGGCGGAAGGAGCGGATGCTTTGGTACATGAAGCGACGTTTTTGCATGAACTCGCCGATACGGCTTTTACGTACCATCACAGTACGGCAAGACAAGCAGCCGAGGCCGCCAAAGAGGCGGGAGCCAAAAGTTTGTACCTTACTCATTTCAGTTCGAGATATAAATATGAGGATCAGTTGCAGCGGCTGAAACAAGAGGCGGCAGAGGTGTTTCCGCATTCGCGTTTGGCTCGGGAACATGAATTGTACCCGATACTGCGAGGCGGAGAATAAAGGAGCAATCGGGAGAAATCCGGAGATTTTATTTTCCGGGAAAGCGCAGGAAATGACAGGCGTTCTCATTCTTTGCTAAGGCGATCTAACATGAATTTGGCTTGATTCGATCTCTTTCGACGAATGATGCTTGGAATTTCTGTCGTTTGACAGGCACACGGAAAAATTTGGACGGGAAATTTGCCTGCCCTTTATTATTATATGTACAATGGAAAGCAAGAGGGTGAAGTCATGAACACTACAACTATATCCTGGAAGGGATACTTGATCGACCTGGATGGAACTTTATATCATGGGAGCCGTATGATACCAGAGGCGGATACATTGATTCGCGAATTGGAAGCATCGGGAATTCCTTATTTGTTCGTTACGAACAATTCATCCCGTACTCCCGGTGAAGTCGCCGCTAACCTGAACGTGATGGGGATTCCGGCCAAAGAAGAGCAGATATGCACTTCGGCCGTTGCCGCTGCGGAGTATATCGCCGGACAGCAACCCCGCTCCAAGGTTGCACCGATTGGTGAAGCCGGTTTGCTTGAAGCGCTGCAAAATGCCGGGCTGATCATTGATGAAGAGTCACCGGATTTTGTCGTACAGGGGATCGACCGCTCTTTTACATATGAGACCTTAACGAAAGCTGCCCGCTGGATCTTGGGCGGGGCTCGTTACGTTCTTACGAATCCCGATCTTTTACTGCCATCGCAGGATGGGCTGATGCCGGGCGCAGGTACGATTTCGGCGGCTATCCGGGCAGCTTCCGGCATCGAACCGATTGTGATTGGCAAGCCCTCCGACATCTTGATGAAGCACGCCATCGATCGTTTGGGGCTGCGGAATGAAGAAGTCGCCGTCATCGGCGATAATATGCTGACCGATATCGCAGCGGGAATTAATGCGGGTTGCGGGACGATATTGGCGTTGACGGGCGTGACGACCGAAGAGAATTTGCCTGGCTTTGTGTCTTCATCCGGCGTTAATCCGGATGTAATCTGCCGCAATCTGGCGGAGGTTCGAAAGCTGGTTTTGCAAAGCTCGACTTAATTAACATTGTGAATGAAAGGGAAGATGAACCATGCCGGAATTGCCGGAAATGGAAAACTATAGAATCCAGCTCTCAAAGTATATTTTAGATCAACCGATCACTGAAGTGATCGTAAACCGGGAGAAGTCGCTGAATGTGGACCAGGAAGCCTTTATCCGGGAATTGACCGGGAGACAGGTGATCTTTGTTGAACGGAGGGCCAAGCATCTGTTGTTCCATCTGGACAACGGGCGGCGTCTTATTTTGCACTTGATGCTGGGGGGGCTTCTCTATTTGGGTAGCCGGGAAGACCGTCCGTCCCGGACAACGCAAATCGAAATTACGTTCGGTTCGGACATCGTGCTCTATTTCATCGGCCTGCGGCTTGGATACTTGCATTTGCTTAGCGCCAAAGAAGCGGAAGAATCTTTGAACCATTTGGGCCCGGAGCCATTGGGGCGTAAAATGAATGAAGATGTTTTCTTTAAGCTGTTGAGCAAACGGCGGGGCAGCCTCAAAACCGTTCTGGTCAATCAGGACGTCATCGCCGGAATCGGCAACTGCTATGCGGATGAGATTGCTTATGCCGCAGGTCTTAGACCGACAGCCAAGCTCCAGAACCTGAGCCAGGAAGATTACTCAAGTTTATATAGAGCGATGAGGGATGTCCTGATCGAGATGACGGAAGCCGGCGGCTACATGGAGCTTCCGCTAACGAAAGACGATAAGCTGACCGGCGGTTCGAACGATCTTTGCCGGGTTTATGACCGGGAAGGAGAAGTATGCCCCCGCTGCGGCGACACCATCGTCAAAGCCGAAATGAACGGACGGAAAGTGTTCTACAGTCCGGGTTGCCAGCATGACCGCTGAAGCGAAAGTCGGGGGACATTTGAGCATCCGGGGCGGATTCTTTAAAGCCGCTGAAGCTGCTCACCGGTTGGGAGGCGGGGCTTTTCAGTATTTTCCCAAAAATCCCCGCAGCCTGAACGTAAAAAAATTCGACCGCAGCGATGCCGAGCGATGCAGAGATTTATGCCAAAGACATGGCATCCTTTCGGTAGCCCACACGCCTTACCCCAGTAATTTGGCGGCAAATCCGGGGGAAGAGAGCGGACAGTTTGAACGGACGGTACTTTCATTGCGCAACGATCTGGAGATAGCTGAAGCGTGCGGATCAGTGGGAATTGTTGTTCATTTTGGCACATATAAGGAAAGAAACCCCTTACAAGGTTACCAAAATATTATACAATGTATAAATGAAGTGCTCCGGGGCTGGCAAGGACATACGAAATTATTGATCGAAAATCAGGCGGGCGACCATGGTGATATGGGAATGACTCTGGAGGAACTGGTGCAAATCCGCAAGCTGTGTGCATCTCCTTCACAGATCGGATTTTGCCTGGATACGTGTCACGCCTTTGCAGCCGGGATGTGGGGTGGAGAGCAGGACGACCGGTTTGAAGCAAAAGCCGGGGAACTGGGATATTGGGACGGCCTAGCCGCCATTCATTTAAATGATTCCAAATATCCGGCGCACTCCCGCAAAGACCGTCATGCCAGGGTTGGTCAAGGCCATATAGGAGAAAAAGGATTTCTTCGTTTGCTGGAAATGAAGGGTGTACGAGGAAAACCATTGATTTTGGAGAGCGAAACCGGAGACGATGGAACTTATAGAGAAGATATAGAACGGGTAAGGCGATGGGTGGAAGCCTAGTGCTGGAAATACCGCGGAAAGGAAGAACAACTGTGATTCATGTATATATGGACGACTTTCGTCGTTGTCCTCAAGGTTTTACCATAGCCAGATCTATGGACGAATGTCTGGAATTGCTGCGCGCGATGGAAGTGGACATTTTATCTTTGGACTACGATATGGGGCCAGGAGAGAAAACCGGCTCCGATGTGGCCGCAGCTATGGTGCGCGAAGGCCTGTATGCCCGCGAGATTTATTTGCATACTTCAAGCATGTACGGCAAGAAGAGCATGTATGAAATTCTTTACCAGAATAAGCCGGAGCATGTCATCCTGCACAACGGGCCGATCCCGTTTGACCGGCTGGATGAGATTGAACGTAAAGCGGGAGGTTGCTAGTTTGAACAACGAGATGGAACAGGAAATTCGTGAGGAAACGGCGGTTGTAAGCCGATATTTGTGTACGGCTAATCACGGTTTCGCTCCTTACGCGCAGGAAGAACTGCGAAGAAGGTTTGGAGCGGTAAAAAGCACGGTGCTGGTGTCCGGCGAAGTATTTGTCGCCACGCTTCAAGCATCGTCCCCGCAGGTGGCTCAGGAATTGAGCCATCCTGAACCTATGTTTCTGCGGCATATGTTTCCGGTTCAATGGGAATTTAATGGTGGGAATCATGATCACGGCGGGCAAGAGCAGCAAGAAGACTGGATGTCAGCGTTGCAGCAATTTTTGCTGAATGATTCCCGTTTATCCGGCAAAAGCTTGGCCTTACAGACTCGAAAAACCGAGCAAAGCCTTTGGGAAGGCAGTGCTGCCGAATTGAAAGATACCATTCAAAGCGGCATCGGGGAGTTGGATGCGGAGTTTGTGGTAAGAAATGCCGAACTGATCATTTCTGTTTTTGCTGCCAAAGAGAGCATCTATGCCGGAGTATCGCTGCCCGCGGATAATTTGTCCGATTGGAACGGAGGAGCGATTCGCTTTCAACGTGAAGAGGGACAAATCTCCAGAGCCAAGTTTAAGCTGCTGGAAGCGGAGGCCGTCTTCGGCATTGATTTTGCGGCTTTTCACGAAGCGCTGGATATCGGGGCCGCTCCCGGAGGTTGGACGTCCTTTTTGCTTGAACGAGGACTTAAGGTGACTGCCGTTGATCCAGCCAAATTACATCCGGACGTGCTTGCTTCGCCGCGTTTGACTCATTTAAAGAAGAATGCGAACAACGTAAAATTCCGCGATAATCAATTCGATTTGCTGGTGTGCGACATGAGCTGGAGTCCGAAGTTGACCGCCAGAATGGTGTCGGATTTGCTATATGCACTTGTTCCGGGAGGAACCGCAGTTGTCACCGTGAAGCTATTGAGCAAAAAGCCGATGGCGTTGATTCAGGAAGTCATCGGGATGTTTCAGGAGGCGCGGCTCCAGGTCCAGCGGGCAAAGCAGCTTTTTCATAATCGCGATGAAATCACGTTATATATGATTAAATATTAATGTGATTAATTAAATATGGTGAAAAAATTGCTTTACATTTTGATGGATTGTGTTCTATACTGATTCCAAAATTATACATCAACGACTTAAGGGAAAGTATCCCCTGTCCGACTACAGCTGATTTGCTGGAGTGAGACATTAGGGAACTTTCCCTTTTTTGCGTCTACAAGGGGGGAGTCCGATTGCCGTTTATTCCGAAGTATGAAGTTGGCGGAATTTTGGCGGGCCGGTACAGGATGGATGAGGTTATCGGAGAGGGAGGGATGAGCCGGGTATATCTCGCTTCGGATCTGAAGCTTCCGGGAAAGCGCTGGGCCGTTAAGGAGAGTTACTTTGTGCCTGAGCTTGGCGTCCGGTTGGAGGAAGAAGCCGGTTTGCTCATTTCTTTAAATCATCACCGGCTGCCTAGGATTACGGATTTTTTTCAAATGGATGGCGGGTATTCTTATTTGGTCATGGATTATGTAGAGGGCGTTCATTTGGACGAGCGTGTTCTGAGAAAACGCGAAATGTTGAATGCTGTGGAGTTAGCACGGTATGGCCTGCAAATTTGTGAAGGGCTCCATTATTTGCATAGCCTCCGGCCGCCGATCATTCACCGGGATTTGAAGCCGTCCAATCTGTTGATCGACGGGAAGGGCGAAATCAAGTTTGTTGATTTTGGTATTGCGCGTAAATACAAACAGAAAAGCATGGATGATACGGTAAAACTCGGTACCATCGGTTTTGCCGCACCTGAGCAGTACGGAGGTAGTCAAACTGACGGCAGGACGGACTTGTACTCGCTAGGTGCCGTACTATTACATCTGGGTACGAGAGGCAAATATTCGGTGTGGTCTATGGAGTCGCAAGCCGAGTTTATTCAAAATGGATTCTTGCCGCTGAAGCCCGTTGTGTCCCGTTTGCTTCAAATGAAACCGGAGAATAGGTTTTATTCAGCGGCCGAAACCGCGGAAGCGCTAGATGCGGTCATTCGTTCGCTCAATGCCAACGAAAGGGACGTATTGCATGAAGCAGGCGTAAAGCAAGCGGGTTTCCGCCGAAATCCCCGTTCCATCGTAATTGCTGTGATGGGGGCAGTTCCCGGAGCGGGCGCCACGCATACGGCGATCGTTTTAGCCCATTCGCTGGCCCGCTACGCTCGCCGGATCACCATCGTGGAAATGGACGCGAAGTCCGCTGCCTTCCGGAACATAGCGCTTTTAGCTGGTGAGGACTCTACGCAGGGAGCCGAGCCGAGGCAGTTTCGGTTCAGCAGCGTTGATTATGTCCGGACACCAACTCGGACAGAACTGCTTGATTTAATTACTGGAAACTGCGAATACGTTATTTACGATCTCGGTTCCGGCAGGCGCAAGGATCTGCTGGAAGAGTTCGAGCGAGCAGACCTTTCGGTTCTTGTTTGCCCGGCCGCCGAGTGGCGTCGGACGGATTTGTCGCCATTCGGGGAGAATCCGTTGTCCGGAAGACGAAATTGGGTGTGCTGCGTTCCCTTGGCTAACATGGATGCCGTTCGGCGCATTCGGAAGAACATGAACTCAAGGAATGTTTATGCCTTGCCGGTTGAAAGGAACCCGTTTTCACCGGGGAAGGAGACGGAGCTTGCGCTTGCCGAGCTGTGCGGAGGATTGTTTCCGCAGAGTGTCATGCAAGGAAGAAGCGGTTTGAGGTGGAACCGGAAATTCAAGAGAGGAAGTGATTAGGTGGTAAGAATGAGGAAAAAAACGAAACAATTGGTCTTGACCGGTTTTCTTGGCGTAATGGTCACCGGGTTGGTTTTCACTGGGTATGGTGCAGCCCATTCCAGGCAGTTGAAGAATGAGAGCAAGGAAGTACAGCAACAATTGCAGGAGGAAATTCAGTCGCTCAAACAGGCGTCTATCCGTAGCAAAATCCAGGGGTGGGCACCTGCACGCGAGCTTCCGGCGGGACATGTGATCACCATGGAGGATATCGTTCCTGTTGAACTTCCGGAAGGGAGCGTACCGGCGGATTGGCTTCATTCCAGGGAGCAGATAGCCGGGAAAATACTCAAGCTCGGACTGCCGCCAAACACGCTGTTGACCGGAACGCTGTTGTATGAAGAGGAGCCTACTCCGGCTGATTTGCGTTACCGGGAAATGGGGTTTATCCAGCTTCCAGGGGCACTGGGCGAAAAGGATATCGTCGATATCCGGATCCAGTTTCCTACAGGGCAGGATTACATTTTAATGTCCAAGAAAAAAGTGGAGTCGCTTTTATCCGGAACGGTAACAATGACGATGAATGAAGCGGAAATCCTGTCCTTGTCCAGTGCTATCGTGGATGCGTACATACATAAAGCGTCGATTTATGCCTTGCTCTATGTGGAACCAAGCCTACAGGCCAAGGCGATTCCGACTTACCCGGCAAATGATGCCGTGCTGCAATTAATCAAGAAGGACCCCAATATTATAAAACGGGCTGAGCATGCATTAAATGAATCGGCGCGTAGCGGTCTCGAGGCTGATCTTGACGGGGTTTCGGCACAAAGTGCTGCCGAGTTTGCCGGCCGGCAATCTTCCGTTACGGCACAGCCACTACAGCGACAGTCATCTTCGGCAGAAGGCGATCAAGAACAGTTTGTTATGGGTTCACCGGAATAGGGGGATGCGAGATGAAAAACTGGTTGTTTACCGGCAAGAGCGATAAACGGGATTTACTGCTTTATATTTGCAAGGTATTGTCCGGTTTAGGAAAAAGAGTGTTGCTCGTGGATATGACGGATGGAAGGAAATACAGGTATTTGATCAAAAGCGGAAAGACGACTCTGCCGATTACCGAATTTTGCGGATTTGATATATGTGAAAGCATCGGCAAAGGAGAAGCCGTTTACTATGATTATTGTCTGTATGATCTGGAGACGCTGCAATTTGGATCTCGAGATTTATGGGAAGAGGCGGACTCCGTATTATGGGTTACCTCCTATGACCGGTACGAAGTAGAGAGCAGTGCCGAGTGGTTTACGCATTTGTTTCTCAGATGGCCGCAATTGAAAGAGTTGACCATAAAGCCTGTCTTTATACGAACGTTTGATAGTTTTTTAACTGCAGACTATATCATGGGCTATGTCGAACAATTACCGGTTTACTGGAGCGGTGACGCCTTGCAAATTCCATGGAGTGAAACCAATGCGATTGTGCAGATGGAAAATGAGCATGCTCAAAGTCTGCGTATGGGCCGAATCTCAAGGCCATATAAAAAGGCTCTTCTGTCTTTGATCGTTGAACTTGCAGGATGGAGCGGCCCGCTCACGAAAAAAGCGCTTCGGATAGCGGGAAGGAAGAGGGCATGAGCAGAATAGTGTTTTGGGATTACGGGCATGACGGTTCGGCGGAACTTGCTGCCGCCGGGGCTGTTTGCATGGCGCTGGCCTATCCGGGACGGATATTGCTTTTAAACGAAGAGCAGGGTGGTACCGGCATAGAGGCCGGCTTTTCCTTTCCTGATCATATACGCGGCGGCGACATCCAGTCGCTACCGGAATACGGCATGGATGCATTGCAGCGGTTAGCCGCCAATCAGCGGTTGACTCCGGGGAATTTTTCGGATTATACGTATCCGGTGATCAAAGACAAACTCGATCTTGTTTCCGGGTTTGGAGTTATGGCGAAGAAAAATCCGGCAATGCACGAGGAGAGTCTGCGATTGCTATATTCCGCGGCTGAACAAGCCTTTGATATGGTTTTCACCCGGTCTAAACACCCGCCGAATTACGCTGATCTTCACATCCGTGTAGTGGCGCTCAGGCAAAACCGGCTTGAACTTGAGCGCTTCTTTGACGAATTCGCTCATGGGCAGCCTGCTTCACCTCTTGCGGATGCTATTGTGCTTCAGCATTATGACCCTCAGTCCCGTTGGTCAGCGGCGAATATTCGAAGACGGTTTGAAAGCAAAATTCCGATGTTCCCCATTCCGTATAATACGGAGTTTATGGATGCCTGGAATAATCGGAACATTCTGAAATATATCCGACTGCATCGCCTGATGTTGCATAAGGGATCTTTGAAACGCGGAATACTGCCAAGCTTGCTGAGTCTTTGCGAAGGATTGCTTGAGCTTGCAGCCGGCCGGACAGAGATTACTCAAAGCGGGAAAAGGGGGGCCTGACCATAGATAACCCAACTGAGAATACGCTGGGGATCATTCTTCTGGTTGCCGTTTGTCTCGTGATTCTCTGGCTAAGATCCAACTTATCCAGAGAACACGTTCCTTATCGTCCTCAAGGTCGTGACCGATATTGTTTTCCGGAGCTCATTTCCTACGTGAAGCACGAAATTCATGAACTGAGCCGCAACCCTGCCAATGAGTGGGGAATGAGTGAAGAAGCCTGGATAAGAAAAGTGAAGATAAGGGCTGAGCTACGGCAAGCGCTTAGAGGCTGCACATCCGGGGATCAGCAGGATAAGCGATACGTTAAGTCCTACATTCGCGATTTGCTGATGAAAGGGTACGGTATTACGGAGGAGAATATCGACCGGATTATTCCGTTTCAGGATCGGGAGCGGCTTACGACGGAGGACAGGTTTGATATCGTGCTCTATTTATATGAAAAAAGGTATGGATGCCAGGCATTGTCCGCATTAATCGAGGACTATGGTCTAGATCAACTTAAGGAGCTGCCCGGTGAGGAGGAGGCCGGGATTTACGAAATGAACTCCGAAGATGTCGACACGGTATTCTATCGCGAATATCGCCTGCTGTCCTTTCCGGAAAAGCTCGATTTGGTCGTTCAACGCGTCTATCAAATGTATAAAGGCTTCTCGGTTATCGATACGATTCGGGAGCAGGACATCGATGGCGTGAGCGGCGGGGTCAGCGGGATTCCGGGGAACGGCTCTATATGGCGGGAAATGGAGGAGGCAGACGTAGCTGGCTGGCATGAAATTGCACTGGATCAGGATGGCAGGGAAATATCCCGTTCCTGGGACAGCGTCTGGATTTTTTATAAAGGAAAGAGTATGCGTTTGTCTTTTTTGTCTTTCGGCAGTGAGGCCGAACTGAAACGGGTATGCCAAAATATTTATAAATTCAATTTGCCGGGTCAGTTGTCCGAGGCTAACGGGTTTAAAGTAAATGAAATGAAGGATGGCTCCCGGGTTGTTGTTGTGCGCCCGCCATTTGCGGAAACCTGGGCGTTTTTTATCCGCAAGTTTGACGTGAAGAACTCGGTACTGGAAGAACTGATCCAGGGTAGAAATGCCGGTTTGCCGATCATGCTGCTGAAGTATTTGATGAAGGGGAGCCGGATTACGTCGATTACGGGTTCGCAAGGGTCAGGCAAAACAACGCTTCTGATGGCTATGGTCAAACATATTTATCCTTCTTATACTTTGCGGGTTCAGGAGATGTCATTTGAACTTCATTTGCGAAGGATGTATACCGCGCGAAATATTTTGACGTTCCGCGAAACGGAATACGTGTCAGGGCAAGCCGGTCTGGATTTGCAGAAAAAGACGGACGGAACCGTGAATATTCTCGGGGAAGTGGCGACCGACGAAGTCGCGGCGTGGATGGTGCAGATGGCGCAAGTGGCCAGTTTGTTTACGCTGTTTACTCACCATGCGAAAACGTTCCGCGACTTAATCGAATCATTGCGCAATTCCTTGCTGAAGGTCGGCGTGTTCCGGGATGAAAAAATTGCCGAGCAGCAGGTGGCTAGTGTACTTGATTTTGACATTCATCTCTGCAAGGATCCATCCGGAAACAGATACATCGAGCGAATCACGGAATGCTGCCGCTTGGATGAGGGGTACAGGGAGCGTGTGATACTCGAATATCGAAACGGTGCGTACGTTCCCGTTGAGCCGATATCCGTACGAATCGTGAATGAAATGATCAGAGAAATGACGACCGGTGATGCAGCAAACTTTGAAAAGTTTATAGGCGCGAATTGGAGGGAGGCCATTGGAGCTTAAAAATGTCCTCTATATCCTCGCAAGTCTTTCGCTTTGCGGCTTCGTTTTGTTATACGGCTTTGGGCGATACATGGTTAGTCGCGAGGAAAGGCAGGGAATTTCACTTACCGGAGAAAGTCGTACGTCTCTTCAATGGATTCGTGGCAAAATTACGGCAATTTTGCTCAGGTCATATGCGATTTCGATGAAGATTCCGCCGCTTCGTTATTATGTGGTAAAAGTGCGGTTTCGTATAGCCGTTCTTCATGTCTTTGACGAATTTGTATTAAGAAGAGAGACGATGAAATTCGTATATTTGCTTGCTGGTTCCTTTATATCGGTAATCGCCGTACTGACGGCAATGAATCCCGGGCTGTTCTTTCTTTTGTCGCTTCTGATCGCCGCGGCCGTCATTCAAGGATTGCTGCTTGACGGGTATGTAAACCGGTTGGAGAAGAAGCTGCTGGAGCAAACGCTTGATTTGTTCACCGCTGTGCGGCTCTCGTATCACAGACATGGCATCGTAAGCGATGCTATTGAGGAATCGATAGAAGGGCTCCGGCCGGAAATCGCGCTGCACGCGACAATGATTCATGAAGCCCTGAGTCACGGAAAACCGGACGAAGCGCTGGAACGATATTACGAAACTGCACCCCATCGTTTTTTGAAAGCTTTTGCGGGAATTTCCCGGATGGTGATGGAGTTCGGGGACCGCAAAAAAGATAAAGGCTCCCTCTATTTAAGAGGTCTTTCCAGTCTTTCGGGTGAAGTTCAGTTAGAACTTATTCGTCGCGGCAAGCTCGATTATTTGCTAAAAGGATTGAATCTGATCGCACTGGTGCCGGTCTTCTTTACGAAACCGATCGAGATTTGGGCGCGGAGAAACTTTCCGCTTATGGACCAGTTTTATTTGAGTAAAGCCGGCGTGCTGATAAAAATCGGGTTGTTTCTGATCATCCTGATTTGCTATATGCTGCTCCAGAAAATGAAGGGAGAGGAAGAAACGGCTTACCGCGCAGGGACTGGCAAGGAGCCGTGGGAAGTTAAAATAAGCCGTTTGACTTTTGTTCGCAAACTGTCCGCTTGGTTTACACCAAGACCTTTCTCGGCTGCCTATGAGCAAATGCAACGGTTGTTGAAGGATACGAATCAACATTTGAGCGTCGAATTTTTCCAGCTCAGGCGGATCGTCATATTTGTGCTCTGCACGTTGGTTATGTCCGGCACTTTATACTACCTCCACTGGAAAAGCATCACCTGGATCATGAATGAACCCCCGGCCAGTTACGTGTTTTTCGGCACTATGTCAAAGGAAGATGCAAAGGCGGCTGCTCAGGCAGCCGAACTGGACAAGCAGGTGATGCAGGAAATCAGAAATAACAAGGCGAGCGATAATGACTTGATTGCCGCAAAAATAACCGAAGCATGGAATGAAACTGGGAGCCGGCCGGATAAGAGTACGCTTGCCCCAATAGTTGAAAGAATCAAAGACAAGCTGGAGCGGCGGAGCAATGAATATTTGAAATGGTGGGAACTGTTGTCTGCACTGTCAGGTGGAGTAATCGGGTATTACGTACCGTTATGGGCCTTGATGTTTCAACGGAAAATGCGGCTTATGGACATGCGGCATGAAGTATACCAGTTTCAGAATATGCTTACCATTTTACGGGAACTTGAGCGGATTTCGGTCGAGGAAATATTGGAATGGCTGCATTCGTACGCCGTGATCTTTAAAATACCGCTGCAGAAATGTCTGCTTCATTACGGACACGGAGGAGAAGAGGCATTGCGGCAAATGAAGGAGGAGGCAGGGCTTGACGAGTTCCGTCAGTTGGCGGACAAGCTGTTGCTGGCTGCCGAGAAAATCACGATTTCCGACGCTTTTGACGAACTTGAGAGCGAGATGGCTTACCATTTTGAACGGAGGCGGCTCGATTATGAGAAATCGTTGGATAATAAAGCAGGCATCGGACGTTTCATCGGGTTTGCACCGATGTATTGCCTTGTGTTTGCCTATCTGGTCATTCCGTTGATTTGGATGAGCTTTCAGCAAATGGGCATTTATTTTGAGCAAATTCAACACATCTAAAAGGAGGAAGTAAATTATGAATAACGCATCTTCCGCGCTTAAGGTGGCGGCGGGAATTTTTTTGACAATCGCCTTGATTACTATAGTCGTTATTTTGTTTGTTTCGGCCCAGGAGGCAACCAAGACGGCCCAGAACAATTTCTCGGATATTCAAACCGAGCTATCGCAGGCTTCATTTACCGTATACGACGACACGACGGTGAGCGGATCCCAGGTGACGAATGCCCTGAGAAAATTCAAGGACCGGGACGAGTTCGGCATTCAAATCAAGACCGGCAAGAACAGCACCGGTCAATGGTACGGGGACATTCTGCGGATAGGCGGGACACTGACCAACGAGGAATACGGTTCGGTTAGCGGCTCCAGTCTGGCCAATATCGCAAACACCTGGAACGAAAAGCTGAATGAATACGTGAATCCGAGCGGAAAATTTAAAGCGGCAGTCATTAAGGACAATTCCAATGTCGTGCGCGGATTGATCTTCACGCAGACGACAGTCGCGCCATAGAACAGGCAGTTTGAGATGCTGGGCAGTTTGAAAAATATGTTGTGGTTATGTACCTCCGTTTCATTATGTCTGGGAGCCGTCTGGTTTACGTTGGATTCCAATTCTCTTTATGAAACGGCAGCGAACCGTTTTATACCTGTAATTCAGAATCAAAAAGCCAGTCTGTCTTCGGTAGATGGAATACCTGGAACTGATGTGGAAAGCGGGATAGCCGTCAATGCATATAGCGGGCTGGAAATTTTGTACGGGCTGCGGGGGTGGGCGTCCGAAGGGGTACCGGTAAGTGTTAATGGTACGTTAATCCCTGTACCCCATCTAAATGGGAGTGAGCCCGCTCAGCCCTATGATCAAGATTTGCGGTTTGCGCTAACCGTGCTGGATTTGCAGGGCGTTTACGAGGCGGTTTCTTTGCTTGACGGACAAGGCCGAATGTCAAAGCTGTCTTTTTTCTTGAGATGATGAGGTGGGGCGGAGCATGAGCAATGCATTATCAAAAATTACGGCTGCGCTGCTTGCGGTCATTCTGTTGTACTTGTTTCCGGCGATCCAATCGGCTCAACGGGAGGAGGACCTTCGGGTATTGGCGGCATACAACAGTCTCGTCCAGTTTACGGACGCCATCCGGACCAAAGGCTATCTTTCGCCGGAGATGTATGAAGATTTTTCCCGCGAACTGGAATACACCGGAACCATATATGATATTGAGTTGGAACACCGCCAAAAGAAATATCATCCCGAATATGGAGATCCTGCGGATCCGGCAACATTTATGGACGACTTCAGCGTTGTTTACGATTCCTACTTCACCACGGCATTCTTACAGGTGATGTATCCGGCAACTTTACCGGCGGGTAACTCCGCTTTGCGGAAATATAAGCTGGAAGCCGGCGACTACGTGAATGTAACCCTGGAGAAGCGTTCCCAAACCGCATTCGATGCCTTAACCGGATTTATTTCCGGCTTGTTCCCCGGGAGCGGTCATTCGCAGCGTTTAGTTTATGGAGGCATGGTGTTAAATGAAGATTACTGATTGGGCGGTCATCTTTGTGCTAATCGTGGGACCGATATTGTGGGTTACCAGTTGGGATGCGGAATATCTCAGGGAAGCTAATCGACTACAAATCCGTTATACTGCCGTATTAAGGACAGCGGCTCAGGACGCGGGGGTTAGCTTGAACCGGAATGAACTGCAAGCTTACGAATCCGGTTACGGATCCGCCAAATTTATGCGTGCCGATAAAGAGGCCGCTCTTTCGGCTTTGATGAACACGCTAGGCGTAAACTTCGGACTCATCGACGACCCAATAGCGCTTAAAGCGCTGATGCTCTACATACCCGCGGTTGTCGTGATCGATTATGACGGTTATTACATCTATGCTTTGGAAGAGTTGACAGGAGAAGACGGAAATCTCATCGCGGAGCACCGCTGGCGGCCCAAAAAACCCTTCATATACCGGGATTCTGAAGGAAACAGCCTTGCTTTTACGCTGGATCAGCAGATCACCTCCATCAATCCGGTCACGGGGGAAGCGGTGAGCGGATTGCGTGATACCCTTGCTTCCAGTTTGCCGATCCCGTTACTGCAAAGCGCGGATACCTTTGAACAAGTAAGAAGATCGGTTATTGTTCATAGCATAGAGGATGATTTGGGAGAAGTCATCAATACTCATAATCGGGTAACCCGCAAACTGGGGGTTCAGTATACGTTTACGTTGCCGGTAATCCCGCAGGAAGATTGGAACAATACGATCGACGACGTGGGTATCATTGTGTTCCTGCAAGGAATTCCGGCGGGAAACAAGTATTATAACAACTATGCGCTTGGCGGGGGAAGACTGGTTAAAAATAAGCAGGTTTACGGCGGAAGGAATCCGGTCTCGGGGATCAAGTATGCTTCGGAGAAAAAATGCCAGCCGCCATTCCTTCAGGATGAAGTGTTCAGGAGCGCCAGGGATGCGGCGGCTGCCGGATATTTCGAACAAGTATGCGGGGGAGAAGTCCCTTGATATTGGAAGTAGGGAATTTTTTATGGATAACCGATCCGACAATCTGATGCTTGTTGATATATAAAAAGTGCCCCGCACCTTGTCTTCTTGAGTTGACAGGAACGGGGCATCTTGCTATAGAAGATAGTTGTTTGAATGCCGATTATATGATGGAATTGTCCAACGGAAGCTTGAATTATTTGAAGGAAGCATACCCTTCATCAGCCATCACGACGCTACCGTTGATCGCACTCGCTTCATCCCATAATGCGGTAAGTGAAGGGATGGCCGTAACCGTAGGTTTGGACTATTCGTTTATTCATTCGCAAAAAGGGAATATGGTAACGATTGACCTTGAAGCCTCGGAAGCTTCACCGATCTATTATGGCTGGGTCACCGCCGGGAGCAAGTACGTATCGCCGGTTTCCGAGCGGTTGATCCATAGGTTGCAATTCGGCTTTTCGCCGTAGGCTTTCCTATGCTAGAATAAGTTCTTGTATAACGATTAACAGACAAGCCGTGAATCCGGTAAGCCGGATTCCGCAGAAGATATTCCGCGAAAGGATCGTGAAGCAGGGATGAGTGCATATGAAGACCGCTATTCCCGCCAGGTATTGTTTACGCCGATAGGGCCTGCCGGACAGCAAAGGTTGGCCGATTCGAGCGTCCTGATCATCGGTGCAGGCGCATTGGGGACGGGAATCGCAGAAACCCTTGCCCGTGCGGGCGTGGGACGTTTGATCCTGGCGGACCGCGATTATGTGGAATGGAGCAATCTGCAACGTCAGCAGTTGTATACCGAAGCGGATGCTTTGCAACGGTTGCCGAAAGCCGTGGCGGCCGGAGAACGTCTTCGGGCGGTCAACAGTACGATTAAAATAGAATGTCATGTCATGGACGTAACTATAGAAGAAATCGAAACGCTGGCCAAGGAAGCCGATTTGGTGATGGATGCCACGGACAACTTCGATACTCGTTTGTTGATCAACGATATATCGCAAAAGTACGGAATACCTTGGATTTATGGGGGATGTGTCGGAAGTTATGGGATGACTTATACGATCCTTCCGGATGAAACGCCTTGCCTGAATTGCCTTTTGGGCACGATCCCGCTCGGTGGCGATACCTGCGATACGGTAGGCGTTATTCCTCCGGCAGTGCAGATGGTCGTTGCTCATCAGACTACGGAAGCACTGAAATTGTTGACAGGTCATGCCGAGAACCTGCGCGGAACTTTGCTGACCTTCGATTTATGGCGGAATGAGCAGACCTCAATGAAGGTAGGCGCCGCCAAACGGGAGGACTGCTTGTCTTGCGGAAGACACCGTACGTTTCCGTTCTTGTCGGCGGCCAATACCCGCAAATCGGAGGTGCTTTGCGGGAGAAACACCGTTCAGATCCGGCCTGCCTTCAAACGAAAGCTGCAACTTCCGGAAATTGCCGCGAAGCTGGAACGGCTGTCCGAAGGGAAGGTGGAATGCAATCCTTTTCTGCTTTCCTTTTCGATGGGCGAGCAAAGGATGGTTCTCTTTGAGGACGGAAGAGCGCTGATTCACGGGACGAAAGATATAGCAGAAGCCAAAGCGATGTATGACAGGTATATGGGTTAATTGATCATTCCGCATTTTTGTCCGGACTAATTAAGCAAACCATTCGCGCATGTTGCGGAATGGTTTGTTTTTATTTTGACCATCTTAAGAGTACGATGGATCGGAGATTACAGGGCAGAGGCGGGAAAGACATGAAGGATAGCGTGCTGCTGGTGCAAAAAGATGAAGCCGCGGGCTCCCAAAGAAAACTCCTATTGGAGCAGGCTGGTTTTGAGGTTACTCTATTCCGCGAAATTGAGGATGCCGCCGTTGTGTTGGAAGAAGATATCCCGGGGATCCTGGTATTGAGTCCGGAAACGCATAGCCGGGTTGTTTTTGAGTTAATGGAAAAAACGGGTGAGGCTCTTCCTTTCCCCGTCATAGTACTATTACGGGAATGGCATACCGATGAGGTAGTGGCCGCACTGGAGGCAGGCGTCAATGAGGTGGTTGGCGATTCTATTCCATTTCAGGAACTGGAAGCCCGGATCCGTAGCTTGATTCGCCTCTTCAGGCGGTTTGCCGACGGTTATCTGACGGAACTGACCTATGAAGACCTCCGCATTGAATTGAAAGGACGCAGAGCGTATCGCGGGAATGAACTGATCAAGCTCACCCCCAAAGAGTTCGATTTGCTCCGGTATCTGGTGAAGCGTGCGGAACAGGTTTGCCAGCGGGAAGCCATTCTTCAGGAAGTTTGGGGTTATGATTTTTCGACCGGGACCAATGTTGTGGACGTTTATATTCGCCACCTAAGAAAAAAAGTCGACAAAGGGAGGTCACGCAAACTGATTCATACGGTGAGGGGAACCGGATATTTAATCCAGTAAGATATAAAAAAAAAATAACCCGATAGAGAGGCTATCGGGTTATTTTTAATAGAAGACGTAAAATTAGTTCATTCGTTGATTAAAGTACGCGACGAGCTTTCAGGTACGTTTTTTTCCATGTACCGGAGTTAAGGTTGGAAATCGTAACGCCCGGTTTGCCGTACGTGTGCAAAATTTTACCGTTGCCCATGTAAACAGCTACATGAGTAACGTTTCTGCCGTTAGCGCGGCTGCCGCTCGAGAAGAACACGAGATCGCCGGCTTTAAGATTCGATTTGGAAACGGCATGTCCAACTTTCGATTGAGCGGAAGAAGTCCGCGGAAGATTCACACCATATTTTTTGAAGATGTGCTTCATAAAGGACGAGCAGTCGAATACTCTCGTAGTTGATGTTGATGCGCCGAATTTGTAAGGAGTGCCCATGTATTTTTTACCGTAGTTTACGACTTGGGTTCCTTTAGAAGTTGCTACACTTTCTGCTGCTTGGGCCGGTGCAGCTCCAGCGCCGCTGGCGAGCAGGGTGCTGAATCCGATAGTCGAGACGATACCTACCGTCAATACTTTTTGGAAAAGGTGTTGCATTCTCATGTTGTGTTTACCTCCAAAGTTCTTGTTTTAGTTGACCGGTTCGAAATGAAGTATAACAGGTTTAAAACTTCCTAAATGTTGGCAGGCACTGCTCAATGTCTTGGTACGCAAGGGTTTGGCTGCAATTATTAAAAAACGATTAAAGTTTACAAAAAAGTAAGAAATTTAGATTTACCAATGTAAAGAAACATGAAAGAACCCTTGAAAAATCAAGGGTTCTTTCATGTTTTGTATGGTAACCAAGTCGTAACAAAGAGGTTACAAAAATGTTTTATTTATACCCCCTTTTGTTTCTTAATCTTTACTCTGAATGATGAGCAGCAGACCGCTTTCGATCCGGATGGTTCCTTTTTTATCGATTAGCCGATTGCTGATAGCGAGGGATTGACCCATTTTCAGCGTCGCATTCTCCAGCGGGTACATGAACCCTTCCAGATGAATACCGGTGACTTCAGGTGTTAGCGGGAGCAGGGATACGTAAGTATAGCCCCGGTCTTCGACTTCGCAGCTCGTTCCGGTGAGCGTTACATAGTTGTGGGTATCCCAAATTACGCTCGTGATTTGATGCTGCATCCCCCGGAGCATCATCTGTATATTGGCTAGAGAATGGTCGAGTCTTGAACCAAGTACGCCGATCATTACGATTTCGGTGGCGTGCCGTTCGATCGCCAGATCGAATGCTAACTCGGTGTCGGTCAGGTCTTTGTTAACAGCATCGCAAGCGATCATTTCTTTACTGCTGTTTTTAATATGATCCAGTTCCTCGGGACTGACGGAGTCGAAATCCCCGACCGAAATGTCGGGGGAGATTCCATGTTCCACAAGAAATAATGCTCCTCGATCAGCGCCGATAATCATATCATCCTGCCTGATATCCTTTAAGAAAACAGGGTCAATATTACCGCCGGCAAAAATTAGCACTCGATTTCTTTCCATGCAATTACTCCCTTTCTGTTCAAAAACCCGGTTATTACCAGTATAGTTCAGTTTTTAGGCTTGCACAATTGAAGCTGTCGGGAATACAATGGACACATCATCAGAAGAGAGAGGGCAGGGGAGCAAGGGAATGCATTTATTCGATATATTCAGTATTATAGGAACAATCGCCTTCGCTATGTCGGGGGCGTTTGTGGCGATGGAAGAGGAATACGACATTCTCGGGGTCCTCGTCCTGGGACTCGTCACGGCGTTCGGAGGAGGAATCGTCCGCAATGTGCTGATCGGCGTTCCGGTAACGACGCTTTGGAGTCAGGGCGATTTGATTTTGCTGGCGGTATTGTCCGTCCTGGTGGCGTTCGTGCTGCCGCTGCCTTGGATTCACCATTGGAAGAAGACGGAGGCGCTTTTTGACGCCATCGGCTTGTCGGCTTTTGCAATACAAGGGGCATTATATGCGAGTGATATGAAGCATCCGATCAGCGCGATACTGGTTGCTGCGGTGTTGACCGGAATCGGGGGTGGGATCATCCGGGATTTGTTAGCCGGACGGAAGCCGCTCGTACTCAGGGATGAAATATATGCCGTGTGGGCAATAATTGCCGGACTTGTTATCGGGCTTGGATTTCTTACTTCTACCGTCGGGCTCTTGCTCCTGTTTATTCTGGTTGTGTTCTTCCGGATGCTGTCCGTCCATTACAAATGGAAACTCCCTAGCCGTTCGCTTCAAACCGGTAACATCGGTGCGAAGTCGGAAAACGGATAAAGTTATTTACTTCTATAGAAGAAGAGGATACATGCCTGGTTCAGGCCTGTATCCTCTTTATTTTTATTTCAGGAAATAAACAAGCGCATCCGGCAACTCTTGCTGCCAGAATCCCCAGAGATGTTTGCCGTCTTTTTCGAAATACTTAACTTTGGATCCGCGTTCCTCCAGCAATTGCTTGGCCTGGCGATTCAATTCAACAAAATTGTAAGTGCCCGTATCGGTGGTGTACTGCTGTTCTTGTAAACCTACAATCATATAGAGGGAAAGATAAGATAAATCCTCCTCGGAAGATATGAGCTCAAGGGATGCATTGTAAAAGGCACCTGATAAACTGATGATTTTGGAAAACAGCTGCCGGTTTTTCATAGCGAGATGAAGCGAAAACGAACCTCCGAGGGAATCCCCGGCAAGCACCCGCTGGTCCGGCTCGCGGCGAACCGGATAATTGCGCTCGACAAAGGGTATAATTTCTTCAGTAATACAGGTGCAGTAGGCCTCAAACCGATTGCCGAAAGGAGCGTATTCTTCCGTACGGATGGAAGTATCGACTTCAATGCCGACGATGATGAAAGGTTCGATGCCTTCGTCCAGAATCAACCGGTTCGCATGAGTGGCGATGCGGCCGAAGTTGAAAAATTCTTCCCCGTCCTGACAATAAACGACAGGATAACTCAAAATTTCGTTGTAGCCGGGAGGCAGGTAAATGCGCAACTTTCGTTTTTCTCCCAAGCTGTTGCACTCCACTTCCTCTCTAATGATCGTCCGTTTCAAATATCGGGAATCCGTCATATTTAGGCACGCTCCTTGGGGTTCTATTTTTGCTTTTGACCTCTCATTACGTTAAGATAACCGTTGGAGAGGTAAACGCATACACTTCCAATACGGAAAATGTGTTACATAATTATGTTCCGCCTGTTATACAAACAAAAATAAATAATTAAGTCATTTCAGCGCAATTCCTTTGACTTAATGACTACAACAGATGTATAATAATTCTATAACAGCGGAACATGATAATCAAATATTTTGTCGAGGTGAAGAAAATGAGCAAGATTCCTTATGAAGTATATACGGAGGAAGTCGAGGCTTTGTCCGTCCTTTCGCCGGATGGTGAAATTGTAAACAAAGATAAAGTCCCGAACTTGACAGATGATCAATTGAAAGAACTAATGTACCGTATGGTATTTACCCGTACTTGGGATGAGCGTGCCATCAACCTGGGTCGTCAAGGACGCCTCGGTTTCTATGCTCCGGTTTCCGGACAAGAAGCTACGATGGTAGGCAGTGAATTCGCTTTGGACAAGAATGACTTCGTCTGCCCGGGTTATCGCGATATGCCGCAACTCGTATGGCATGGTCTTCCGCTTTATCAAGCATTCCTGTATTCCCGCGGTCATCAACACGGCGGCCAAATTCCGGAAGGCGTCAACGTACTTATGCCTCAAATTATTATCGGCGCTCAAGTTCTTCATGCCATGGGGATCGCCATGGGTTACAAATTGAAGAAACAAAAACAAGTCGCCATTACTTATACCGGTGACGGCGGTTCGTCCGAAGGCGATTTCTACGAAGCGCTGAACTATGCTGGAGTATTCAAGCTTCCGGTTATTTTCTTTGTGCAAAATAACGGTTATGCGATCACAACTCCATTCTCTAAACAAACGGCTGCTCTTTCGATCGCTCACAAAGCGGTTGCTGCCGGGATCCGCGGCGTGAAAATCGACGGGATGGACGTATTTGCGGTCATCAGCGCGGTTCAAGAAGCGGCCGAACGTGCCCGTAACGGAGAAGGCGCTACCTTGATCGAAGCGGTCACTTACCGTTTCCGTCCGCATTCCTTGTCCGACGATACAAGCAAATACCGGACGAAGGAAGAAGAAGGACAATGGAGCGAGAAAGATCCGATTGCCCGTCTTGCCAAGTATCTGGAGAAGAAAGGCCTTTGGAACGACGAAGAAACGGCTCGTGTTAAAGAGGAAGCTAAGGCAAAAGTCAACGAACAAATCAAAAAGGCCGAACAAACCGAGAAAATGAGTGTTTCCGGTCTGATTGACAGCATGTTCGAACAAACGCCTAAACATCTGGAAGAACAAAAAGCCGATTTTAAATAAGCCTTGAAGAAGTTCTAATGAGGAGGATATGAAGCAATGGCACAAATGAATATGAAAGAAGCAATCCGCGATGGTATGCGCGTAGAGTTGAATCGGGATCCAAACGTCCTGCTTTTCGGGGAAGACGTAGGTAATGTCGGCGGTGTATTCCGCGTAACGGAAGGTTTGCAAAAAGAATTCGGCGAAGATCGCGTATTCGATACACCGCTGGCCGAATCCGCCATCGGCGGTTTGGCGGTGGGCCTCGGGATTCAAGGATTCCGTCCTGTTGCCGAAATCCAGTTTGTCGGTTTTATCTTCGAAGCCCTGGACCAAATTTTGGTGCAAGCGGCACGGATGCGTTACCGTTCCGGCGGCCGTTATAATGCGCCGATCGTGTTCCGTACACCTTATGGCGGCGGCGTAAAAGCGGCCGAGTTGCATACGGACGCCCTGGAAGGTTTGATTGCGCAAACTCCGGGTATTAAACTGGTAATCCCTTCGAACCCGTATGATGCCAAAGGCCTCATGATCTCCGCAATCCGTGACAACGATCCGGTATTCTTCATGGAGCATCTTAACCTGTACCATGCATTCCGCGCCGAAGTGCCGGAAGGTGAATATACAGTCGAACTAGGCAAAGCCAACGTGGTTCGCGAAGGTTCCGACGTGACGATCATCGCTTACGGCATGATGGTTCACACGGCTGTAAAAGCTGCGGAAGAACTTGAAAAAACAAAAGGCATCAAAGCCGAAGTCATCGATTTGCGTACCCTGGTACCGCTGGATATCGATACGATTCTGGCATCGGTCAAGAAAACAAACCGCGCAATCGTCGTGCAAGAAGCACAAAGATCCGCCGGTATGGCTGCCGAAATCATCGCTCAAATCAATGAAAAGGCAATTCTCCATTTGGAAGCGCCGGTTCTCCGCATTACGCCTCCGGATACCGTTTATCCGTTCGCGCAAATCGAAGATCAATGGCTTCCTACTCCGGCCCGCATCATTGACGGCGTAAACAAAGTTCTCGAATTTTAATTGACTTTTACTTTTAAAACTATTGAAAACAGGAGGTCTTCCAGGTGGCAAAATTTGAATATCGCTTCCCAGAGCTGGGCGAAGGTTTGCATGAAGGCGAAATTATCAAAATGCATATCAAAGCCGGCGACAAAGTTACAGACGAAGATATCGTGATGGAGGTACAGAACGACAAGGCGGTCGTTGAAGTACCTTGTCCGGTAAACGGTACGGTGCTCGAAGTGTTCGGTACCGACGGCGCCGTATTCCGCGTAGGCCAAGTAGTGGCTGTCATCGATGCGGAAGGCGATGTTCCTGAACAGGAACCGGCACATGAAGAAGCTAACGCACAAGAAGCCGATGCGGCTAAGGGCGGAGCCGATACGCAAGATTCTCCTGCAGCTTCCAGCCCGGCCGATGCGAAAGAAGGCGGCGCAAACGGCGCGGCAGCACCTGCTGCTCCAAACCGTGAAGTGCTTGCTACGCCTAGCGTACGTAAATTTGCCCGCGAGCAAGGCGTTGATATTGCACAAGTAAGCGGCACAGGCAACGCTGGTAAAATCACTCGCGAAGACGTGGAAGCATTCAAAAACGGCGGCGCGGCAGCAGCACCTGCAGCTGCAAGCGGCAAAGACGAAGCAGCGAAGGCTCCTGCGGCATCGGCAGCTTCCGCGGCCAGCGTAAGCGCAGAAGAAGAACGCGTACCGTTCAAGGGTATCCGCAAGGCGATTTCGAACGCTATGGTGAAATCGGCATACACAGCTCCGCATGTAACGATCATGGACGAAGTGGACGTTACGGAATTGGTAGCTTTCCGTACTCGCATGAAACCGATCGCCGAGAAGAAAGGCATCAAAGTAACTTACCTGCCATTCATCGTTAAGGCACTCGTAGCGGCTTCCCGCCAATTCCCGGCGCTGAACGCTTCGATCGACGAAGAAAACAACGAAATTGTTTACAAGAAACATTACGATATCGGGATTGCTACCGATACGGATAACGGTTTGATCGTACCGGTTATCAAAGATGCCGACCGCAAGAGCATCTGGATGATCGCCGACGCTATCCGTGATCTGGCAGCCCGCGGCCGTGACGGCAAGCTGTCCGCCAACGAAATGAAGGGCAGCACGATTTCGATTTCGAACATCGGTTCCGCCGGCGGTATGTTCTTTACTCCGATCATCAACTACCCTGAGGTAGCGATCTTGGGTACAGGCCGCATCAGCGAAAAACCGGTTGTTAAGAACGGCGAGATCGTTGTCGCTCCGGTTATGGCTCTGTCCCTCAGCTTCGACCACCGTCTCATCGACGGAGCAACAGCTCAAAACTTCATGAACTATATCAAACAGCTGCTCGCTAACCCTGAGTTGCTCGTTATGGAGGTGTAACAATATGGTAGTAGGAGACGCTTCTCTGGATATTGATACATTGGTTGTAGGTGCCGGTCCCGGCGGATATGTGGCGGCCATTCGTGCCGCCCAACTGGGCCAAAAAGTAATTATCGTGGACAAATCGGAACTCGGCGGCGTGTGCTTGAACCGCGGTTGTATTCCGTCCAAAGCTTTGATCTCCGCAGCGCACGCTTACGAAAACGCACAGCATGCCGACGCTTTCGGCGTAACTGCCGAGAACGTAAAAGTGGACTTCTCCAAAACACAAGATTTCAAAAACGGCGTAGTTAAGAAAATGACCCAAGGCGTATCCGGCTTGCTTAAAGGCAACAAAATCGAAGTATTCAGCGGTGAAGTTATGTTCATCAACGAAAACGAAGCCCGTGCCTTCAACGATCATGAATCGCCGCGTTACCGCTTTAAGCATTGCATTCTTGCGACCGGATCCCGTCCGATCGAACTGAAGCCTTTCCCGTTTGGCGGACGCATCCTGTCCTCGACGGAAGCATTGGAACTTCCTGAAATCCCTAGCAGCCTGATCGTTATCGGCGGCGGCTACATCGGCGCTGAATTGGGCCAAATGTTCTCGAAATTCGGCACGAAAGTAACGATTATCGAGGGTATGGATTCCGTACTTGCCGGCTTTGACAAAGATATGACCCGTCTTGTAACCAAGAGCATGGAAAAAACGGGTATCGAAATCATCACCAATGCAAAAGCTGAAAGTGCTGAGCAAACCGACAAGAACGTTACTGTGAAATATTCCGTAAACGGCGAAACGAAAGAAGTGACTGCCGATTACCTGCTCGTTACCGTTGGACGTCGCCCTAACACGGATGGAGACCTGGGCTTGGATCTGGCTGGCGTTAAGCTTACGGACCGTGGTCTGGTGGAAGTCGATCACCAAGGCCGTACGAGCAACCCGAACATCTTTGCCATCGGCGATATCGTGGCCGGACCTGCCTTGGCCCACAAAGCTTCTTACGAAGGTAAAGTTGCTGCAGAAGTTATCTCAGGACTTCCGTCCGTGGTGGATTACAAAGCTATTCCTGCTGTAGTCTTCACGGATCCTGAATGCTCCAGCGTGGGCTATACGGAAAAAGAAGCGAAGGAAAAAGGCTACAAAGTCAAAGCCGGCAAATTCCCGTTCGCGGGCAATGGTCGTGCAACTTCGCTGAATCAGCCTGACGGCTTCATCAAGATCGTAGCCAACGAAGAAAACAACGTGGTGCTTGGTGCGCAAATCGTCGGAATCGAAGCTTCCAACCTGATCGCCGAGCTCGGACTCGCGATCGAAATGGGTGCAACCCTGGAAGATATCTCGCTTACGATCCACGCTCACCCTACACTGGGCGAAATCGTGATGGAAACGGCCGAATTGGTCGAAGGACATCCGATCCACGTGATCTCCCGTTAATGTTTGATTTCTCACTCCGAGCCGCTTAATTTAGGTAGCCAGGAGATCTCCTAAGCTAATTGATAGGGCAAGACCGAATTCAATCGGTCTTGCCCTTTTTTTAGCTGCAATAGTGCTCAAGCAGTTTTTTTGCGCTAGGACATAGTTTTACAAAATCCTATCCTGTAAATGACAAAATAATCACCTTCCACCCATGCCAAGCTGTTACAATAAAACTAACTTTTCAGTTTCTGGATACGTTTGGGATATAGACAGCACATACGGCGAGGAGCGTAGTCTTCATGGGCAGAAAAACCGGAATAAGATCGGCGGGAATTATTTTGTTGTTGACGGCGGGTATATTATTGTCCGGTCCGGCCAAGGCGGACCCTTCCTTGAATTTATGGATAGACGGAAAGCCGCAGGATATGCGGGTGGATCGGAAAGACGGCATGATCATGGCTCCGGTTCGCTCCTTGGCGGAATCATTAGGGGCTAGCGTTACCTGGGATCCGAAAGGAAACCAAGTTCATGTGAAAAGTGGCCCTGGGGATTCCGAAGCACAGAACGGTATGGAAGATACCAAAGTAACCCTGAAGCAGGTTGCTTCCTGGGTCAAACAACAGGGAGCCGGATCGAACTATTATCTGGAAGGGCTGTCGTTTGAAGAAGTTCAGCTGGATGAAGATGACGAACTTGAAGTGATTGCGGGAATCGACGGCGGGGTGCATCTGGGACAGTTTTTTATTTTTGATCGTAACGCTTCCGGCAATTATAAACTGCTGGCGGAAAAAAATTGGAAGGTCGAACAGTTGGACCCGGGGGTTGCGAAGGATGTGGAACTGAAGAAAGTATTTGAAACGGTGGAAAGGACGGGTGGTACGGGAATCGACGTGCATTATGCCCACCTATGGTATCTGGACAATGGTATCATGAAGGAGGCATGGAGAGGTACCATGAAGGAAAGGTTTGCAATGGTTCCGGACGGACATTCCCTGCTTGCGGGAAGCTATCAGGTTATTGATAACACGCTGTATAGCTGGGAAACGTTCACCAAGTTGGCTGACGATGATGAAACCGTCGTGGGCAAACCGGAGACGAAGATGAAGGTGTTCCGTTTTGACGGAACCGAATTTGTGGAATGAATAAAGCCCGATCCTGATAATCGTTCAGGGATCGGGCTTATCTTTTATGAATTAAATAAACAAATTAATGCCGGATTGATCGGCCTTGCCTAAATAGTAACCGACTCCGCCGATTTTGACGCCCTCGATTAATTCTTCCTGTTTGATCCCCATGACGTCCATGGACATTTGGCAAGCAACGATTTCCACGCCTTGGTCTAGCGCGCTTTGCATCAGTTCTTCAAGGGAAGCGATGTTACCGTTCTTCATGACGCCGCGGATCATTTTCGCACCCATGCCCATCATGTTCATTTTTGACAGGGAAAGCTTCCGGCTTCCGCGCGGCATCATAGCCCCGAACATTTTGCCGATCAGGTTTTTAGATACGTTTACCTTTTCCGATTTCCGGATGACGTTCAACCCCCAGAACGTAAAGAACATCGTTACCTTTTTACCGCTTGCGGCCGCCCCGTTCGCAATGATAAACGAAGCGATGGCTTTGTCGAGATCGCCGCTGAATACGACCATGGAAGTACCATCCTGGGACGAGACCGGCACTTTAGGCTGCTCGGTTTCGGTTGCATTCAAATCTCTTCCTTTGCCAAGATAGGCTTCGATCATGCCGTTGCCTTGTTTATGGACCTGAATCATTTTGTTCTTGGACATGACGGCCCACGCCTGTACATCTTCGTAAAAACCGGGGTCCGATGCGGTCACTCGTAGAACTTGACCGTCCTGAAGCCGGTCCATCGTCCGTTTGACTTGAATCAACGGGCCCGGGCAGCAGAGACCGCAGGCGTCCAGTTCGGCATCGGCACGCAGTTCCCCGATTGGAGACTGGGCCGTGGCTGCGATTTCCTGAGCCGCTTTGGTGCTGCGTTCAGTTTCAGCCGGGATAGCTTTGGCAGGTTCATTCCCTCCGCCAATGCTGGATTTTTGGCCAGGTCGATATTGTGACATAAGGTAGGTTTTGTAACCGCCGGTCAGATTGCGTACCCGGAATCCTTTTTGTTGCAAAATTCGCGAGGCGGTGTATCCGCGCAGACCAACCTGGCAGTACACCCAGATTTCCTTGGCGGGATCCAGCTCGCCGAGCCGGGCGCGCAAATCATCGACAGGAATGTTCAAGGAATTCGGGATGTGTCCGTTACGATGCTCCATTTCCGAGCGCACATCGACAAGCAGGGTAGTGTCTTCATCCCGGCTTTCCAGATCCTTAGGAACAAAGACGGCGGTTCTGCCGGTCAATACATTTTCCGCCGTGTAACCGGCCATATTGACCGGATCTTTTGCAGAGGAGTATGGAGGGGCATACGCCAGCTCCAGTTCTGTAAGATCGTTCACCGTACCCCGGAAGCGGATCGTTGTTGCGATATCGTCGATTCGCTTATCCACGCCGTCAAATCCGACCGCTTGCGCGCCGAGCACCGTTCCATCGTTATTGAACAGCAGCTTGAGCGTAAGTGGCGTGGCTCCCGGATAATAGGAGGCATGAGAATTAGGATGAACATAAGTGACATGGTAAGGCAAACCGAGACGCTGCAGCGTTTTTTCGTTATTTCCGGTATTTGCGCCGGTCATGCCGAACACTTTGATAATGGACGTTCCTTGGGCGCCCTTGAACGTAGTGCCAAGGCCGCAAACATTGTCCGCTGCGATTCTCCCTTGTTTATTGGCCGGGCCCGCAAGCGGGATGGCTGTTTTCGTGCCATTGACATAATCTTTAATTTCTATGGCATCGCCAGCCGCGAAAATATCCTGTTGGCTAGTTTGCAAATGATCATTGACAAGAATATGTCCCTTCGGTCCCAATTCGATGCCGCTTCCTTGTAAGAATCCGGTATCCGGCGATACGCCGATCGCCAGGATAACCATTTCGGCACTCAAGGTGACTCCGCCGGCCGTGGTAACTTCAATAAGCTCCCCCTTGTCCTGAAAGCCTTGAACGCTCTGCGACATGAGCAGGTTCACGCCATGATCCTCGAGTTCTTTGGCAAGAATACCTGCCATTTCCGCGTCGAATGGAGCCAAGATTTGCGGCCCGCCTTCAATTAATGTTACATTCAGCCCTATTTCTTTCAGATTTTCCGCCATTTCCACGCCGATAAAACCGCCGCCGATGACGACTGCGGAAGAAATTCCGTCTTCTGTCACGCGTTTTTTAATCCGGTCTGTGTCGGGAATGTTACGCAGGGTGTGTATTTTCGGGCTATCGATCCCCGGCAGATTAGGCCGGATCGGCTTCGCTCCGGGAGACAAAATGACCGCGTCATACGATTCCTCATACTCTCCACGGTCTTTGCTTCGTACGTTTACCGTTTTGTTAACAGGGTTAATTCCAATTACCTCACTATCAATCCGGACATCGATATTAAAGCGTTTGTACATCGCCTCGGGGGTCTGAACAAGCAGCTTGGAACGTTCTTTGATAGAGTCTCCGATATAATAGGGAAGGCCGCAGTTGGCAAAAGAAATGTATGAATCCCGTTCAAACATAATAATGTGCGCTTCTTCGTCCAGACGGCGCAATCGGGCTGCGGCTGACGCGCCTCCGGCGACACCTCCGACAATGATGACTTTTTTGCTCATCACATTTCCTCCTTGAATAAAATGCTTATCAGTTGATTGATTTTGTCGTCCGCTATACGATATTTGACCTCAAGCCCACTCCGCTCGGCTTCAACGATGCCCATGCTGCGCAGCTTCTGCAAATGCTGGGAAACGGTCGATTGGGGCAGATTCAGGCATTCCTGCATATAGGTGACATTGCATTCGCGTTTTTGGATCAAGCCCTTGACGATGCATAACCGGACCGGATGGGCCAGTGCCTTCAGGATTTCGGCAGCTTCTTCGTAAGCTTTGAAATTGTTGTCCAAATGAATCACTCCAGTCATAGTTTGTATTGCTATATCGCAATATTACGATATATAAATTTAGTTGTCAAATATGATTTAATCTACAAAGCAGATCCGGTTTGCGGGACGAATATGCTAACAGCAGCAACAATAGGATGATATAGAAGGTATATTTTCTCCGTTAAATATTACTAGGCGGAGTGTTGGTTGCATTAACTGTATACGGACTGTTAAAGTAAAAAGGTCACACCGTCGTTGTAATGCAGCAGTTCTTTTGAACCTATTTGATCCGAGCCGCAGTAGCCTGGTGACTCGCTTTTGTGGTAGGATGGATGCTGCAATGTTTCTACCGGTGTTATCTCCCGTTATTGGAGTACATAGTAATTTTCAGTGTAGAATATGAAGCTAATTTAGAAGTTTGATTGGAAAAGGAGAGAGCTAAAGGCAATGGAAACGATTTTTTCAATTCTTAAATCTATCATCTTGGGGATTGTAGAAGGGATCACCGAATTTTTGCCGGTGTCTTCTACGGGCCATCTCGTTATTTTTGAAAATTTTCTGGGCTTCACTGGCACGACGCCTTCTTATGTTGAAATGTATACTTATGTCATTCAGCTGGGAGCCATCCTGGCGGTCATCGTTTTGTATTGGGGTAAAATCAAAGATACGTTGATCCATTTCTTTCCTCAGAAAGTCGGGTTCGAGAAATCCGGATTCCGGTTTTGGCTGATGCTGGCGATTGCCTGCATTCCCGGCGGCGTATTCGGTATTCTGCTTAATGATTGGGCGGATGAGCATCTGTTTACGCCGGTTGTTGTTGCTTTCACTTTGTTCTTCGGCGGCCTGTGGATGCTATATGCTGAGAAAAAATTCCGCAACAACGGCCTCGGCGGCGGCGGTGACGAACTGAACGTCACGGTAAAACAGGCGCTCATTATCGGTGCGTTTCAAGTGCTGGCGATCATCCCGGGGATGTCGCGCTCCGCTTCAACCATCATCGGCGGCTGGGTCGCCGGTTTGACTACGGTAGCGGCAGCTGAATTTTCGTTCTTCCTGGCCATTCCGGTCATGGTGGGGATGAGCTTCCTGAAAATCGTGAAAATCGGCGGGTTTTCGAGCATGACCTCTACCGAGCTAATATCGCTGGGCGTGGGCTTTGTCGTATCGTTCCTGGTGGCCCTTGCCGTCATCAGCAAGTTTATCTCCTACCTGCAGAAGAAACCGATGAAAGTATTCGTATACTATCGGATGGTGTTTGCAATCATTGTTCTGGTGGCGGGGATCGCCGGATTTTTCCATTAAAATTCAATATATTGTTCAAGCCCGGGCTCGGAATAGGCAACTATTCCGGCCCGGGCTTCGTTATTAGCGGCAAAGGAAAAATTCAACAAATCCGAGCCCGAGTCCTGACAAAGGTTATCCTTTATTTAAGTTATGTATTAAACAAAGCCGAAAGCACGCTCCATAATCCCATTCCCGTCAAGATCAAGGCTGAGGCGAGGTCCACCGTCCGAACGGTCGCCGGTGCCAGTAGGCGCTTGCGAAACAGGTTCACAGCCGTCGTAAGGACAATCCACCACAAGGCTGAGCCAAGAAAGATTCCTGCTGAGAAGGCCGCAGCCCCCACCCAGGAGGTCGTTAATGACTGCGATCCTAAACCTGCGGCCAATGCCGTAAAGGAAATCAGCGTCATCGGATTCGTAAGAGTAAGCAGGAAAGCGGAGGCAAAGGTGAGCAGCTTGCGGTTAGACCGTGCGGGATTCGGATCTTGCAAGGCCGGCTGCTTGCGGCGAAAGCCGGAGAGACCGAGGAGGATGATGAGAAGGCCGCCGCCGATTTTATTCACATGACTATACATCATCAATCGGGAGGAGATGGCGCTCACGCCGAATGCAGCAATAGCTGCGTAACAGGCATCAGCGGTCGCAATTCCCATCCCGGCGGCTACTCCCTTTTTCCATCCCCCAAGAAGGCCGGATCGTATACATAACATCCCCATCGGACCTATGGGAGCTGCAATGGCGGCCCCCGTAAGCATACTCTTAATAAGAATAAGAAGGATCATATCGAAATATCTCCTTTAAATAAGTTCAGCGAAATTTTGTTAATCCTCTTTCAATGTCGATAGCACGATGGTCGTTTTGGTCTTCACGACGCCCGCAAATTGTTTCATCGTTCCCGAAATAAATTGTTCCAGGGAGTTGATGTCCCGAACGCCGACTTTTAACATGTAATCGTAGTCTCCGGCCAAATGATGACATTCCAGAATACATGATTCTTTGACCACCTGTCTGGTGAATGCTTCAATATACTTGGGATGTTCAATGATGACGGATATGTAGGCTAACAACTGTCGGCCGGCCGCTTCCCGATTCAGGCGTAAAGTAAACCTCTCGATGGTGCCTTTCTCTTCAAGTTTGCGAATTCTTTCCGATACGGCGGGAACCGACAGGTGGACGGCTTTACTGATTTCTGAACTGGTTATGCGACTGTTTTGCTTTAGCAGTTCAACGATTTGAACATCTACGTTATCCATGAAAATCACTGCTCCTTCTCGTTCCTATGTTGTTTATGATTATAAACGATGCATTAAATATTGTGGTGTTCTAATATAAATACAATAATAATTTAATTCTTTTGATCAATTGGATTAAATAAGTGAAAAATGGGTTGCATAAAAATCAGGGTAACTTAAATTATTTAAGTAGCAATTCTTTTGTTAAGGCATAGGTAACCTTGTTGCGGTTTAAAATTTGGGGAGGGAAAGAAAGTGAATAAACATGTACATATATCACAAGCCTCGATCAAGGATTTGGATGATACGGCAGTTTTGTTTAACGATTACAGGGTCTTTTATGGAAAACCGTCCGATTTGGACGGGGCAAGAGCATTTTTGCACAGTCTGATGGAGCATAGAGAATCCGTCGTTTTTCTGGCCAGGGACAACGAAAGCGGAAAGGCGGCGGGTTTGGCCCAGCTGTACCCGGTATTTTCCTCTTTGTCCATGCAGCGGTCATGGATTCTTAACGATCTGTTTGTTGCGGAGGAATTCCGGAATCAGGGCATCGGGCATCAACTGCTGGCTGCGGTTTCGGAATATGCCGTTTTCACCAAGTCCAAAGGAATCGCGTTGGAAACCGGAGTCGGTAATCTCGGTTCTCAGAAGCTGTACGAGCAATTCGGATATGTCCGGGACGATGAATTTTACCATTACTATTTGACCTTATAGGGCAGATGTACATTAACATGTTCATCAATAGAAAGGACGGCAGACCATGAGAAGAATCGATATCGTCTACGCATTGATTACAAGCCCGGACAAGCAGCGGGTATTGATGGTCCAGAACCGCGATAACCGGAATACGTGGACTTTGCCCGGAGGAACGGTTGAACCCGGGGAGACGCTGGTCCAGGCGCTGCGCCGCGAAGTGAGAGAGGAAGCCGGAATAGAGATTGATATTCACGGAGTTATGGCGGTGAATGAAGTCGTATTTCCCGACAAGGAAGAGCATTTCGTGCTCCTGACATTCAGGGCGGAGATGACCGGCGGCCGGGAAGTTACGATGATGCCGGACGAGATTTCCGCGGTATCCTGGATCGAGCTTGAACGGGCGGACGTCTTAATGCCGTATTATGAAAATGGATTAAGCGGTCTCGTCGGAGCGGGGCACGAGGTTCCTTATTGTGATGAAGGAACAGGGTAGGCGGATCAATACATGAACCGGTAACGATCTCTACCGCAGTATTTTACAGAAATCCTGGGCAGATTAAGCAAGAACGGTGTATGTTATCCGGTCCTCTTCTCCTGAACATGAACGGCCTTTTGAAAATGGACATTCCTTCTCTTTATTACTTTGATATAATAGACAAGATCTTATATATAATGTTACGGGGTGTGCTATAGATGCGAAATTATTTGAATTTGCTGCAAGACGTTATGGAAAATGGAACGCCGAAAGAAGACCGCACGGGCACGGGAACGATTTCCGTGTTCGGCAGACAGCTTCGATTCGATCTCAGTAAGGGATTTCCTTTAGTAACTACGAAACGGATACATCTTAAATCGGTGGTTCATGAGCTGTTATGGTTTTTAAAGGGAGAAACCAATATCTCTTATTTAAAAGAGCATGGCGTCCGCATCTGGGATGAGTGGGCGGATGAGAACGGGGATCTCGGCCCGGTTTACGGCTCGCAGTGGCGCGCCTGGGAAGCGCCGGACGGCCGCAGAATCGACCAGATTGCGAACGTCGTCGAGGCGATCAAGAAAAATCCGGATTCCCGGCGTCATCTGGTCAGCGCCTGGAATGTGGCTGAAGTCGACAACATGAAATTGCCCCCGTGTCACTTCGTGTTTCAGTTTTATGTCGCTGGCGGCAAACTGTCCTGCATGCTGACGATGCGTTCGGTGGACACCTTCCTGGGTCTGCCGTTCAATATTGCCAGTTACTCGCTGTTAACGCATATGGTAGCTCAACAGTGCGGTCTTGAGGTGGGAGAGTTTATCTGGTCCGGCGGCGACGTGCATATTTACAGCAACCATCTGGAACAGGTGAAAACGCAATTGGAGCGCGAACCTTTCCCGTTGCCTCAGCTTGTGATCAAGCGGAAGCCGGACTCGATTTTTGATTATGTTTATGAAGACTTTGAGTTTGAAGGCTATCAGCATCACCCGACGATTAAGGCAACGGTTGCCGTATAACGGAAAAATGCAAACTGTAAAGGACGAAAGGGGCGATCAGATTTGAGTGTAACGCTAATATGGGCAATGTCGCAAAACGGGGCGATCGGCCGGAACAATCAACTTCCATGGCGTCTGCCTGAGGATTTGAAGTTTTTTAAAGAGCAGACTACAGGTAAGACGATGGTGATGGGCCGGAAAACCTGGGAGTCCATGGGCAGCCGCCCGCTGCCGAATAGGCGGAGCGTCGTTCTGACGGCGGATCATGCTTATAAGGCAGAAGGGGCGGAAATCGTCCATAGCGTTGAGGAAGCCATGGAGTTTGCCAAGGCTGAAGAACTCATGGTGATCGGCGGGGCCGGCGTGTTTCAGCATTTTCTTCCGCTTGCCGACCGTCTGCTTGTTACCCAAATCGATGAGGACGTCGAAGGCGATGTGTTTTTCCCCCACTTCGACTGGTCCGAATTTGAATTGGTTCTTGAAAAAGAGGGAATTCGTGATGAGAAAAATCCTTATGCTTACCGCTTTTTGACTTACGAACGGCACAAGACTGCTGCGCAATAGTGCAAATTATCATATCATTAATCCATTAATAAGAAATCCCGCGAATGCTAACATCAAGATACACTGAAATGTGAGAGTTTCGGAGCGATTTAGAAGCTTTTACGTCTAACGGATGGGGGAAGTTTTGATGTCTACACCAACGGGGTTTATGGAATATAACCGAGAGCTTCCGGGGGACCGGAGCCCGTCCGAACGGGTCCAGGACTGGCAGGAGTTTCATAAGCATATGTCGGATGAAGAGCTGCGGACGCAAGGAGCACGCTGCATGGATTGCGGCACACCTTACTGTCATACGGGAATGGATATGACGGGAGGCACCTCCGGCTGTCCGGTACACAACCTGATTCCGGAATGGAACAATCTTGTGTATCGCGGCCTTTGGAAAGATGCGCTCGACCGTCTTCATAAAACAAACAATTTTCCGGAGTTTACGGGGCGGATTTGCCCTGCGCCTTGCGAAGGCTCCTGTACCGTAGGACTGATCGGACAGCCTGTCACGATCAAGACCATCGAGCAGGCGATCATCGACAAAGGCTTCGAAGAGGGCTGGGTCGTTCCCGAGCCGCCGGAACAGCGGACCGGACGCAAAGTGGCCGTAGTCGGTTCCGGCCCGGCGGGATTGGCTTGCGCCGCACAGTTGAATAAAGCGGGACATGAGGTAACCGTGTTCGAACGGTCCGATCGGATCGGCGGCCTGCTAATGTACGGCATCCCGACGATGAAGCTAGACAAAGCCGTCGTTCAGCGCCGGGTAGATCTGCTTGCCGCGGAAGGCGTTAAATTTGTAACGAATACGGAAATCGGCAAGGACATCAAAGCGCAGCAGCTTGTTGACGAATTCGATGCCGTTGTGCTTTGCGGCGGGGCGACGAAATCCCGCGAATTCAATATCGAGGGCAGCGATCTTAAAGGTGTGCAGTACGCCATGCCGTACTTGAACGGAACGATCAAGAGCTATCTCGATTCCGGGCTGCAGGATGGCGAGTACGTGTCGGCCGAAGGCAAGGATGTTATTGTCATCGGCGGTGGGGATACCGGATCCGACTGCGTGGCTACAGCGCTGCGTCACGGCTGCCGCAGCATCACGCAATTCGGGACGCATGCCATGGCTCCGCTTACGCGGGACAGTATCAACAACCCTTGGCCGCAGTTTCCGAATGTCTATACGCTTGATTATGCCCAGGAGGAAGCCAAAGCCTTGTTCGGCAGCGACCCGCGCGAATTTTCGATCATGACAACACGGTTCGTCGGCGATGAGGAAGGCAACCTGAAAGAACTGCATACGATTCAGATTCAACGGATCGTGGACGAGACGGGGCGCAAAATTTATCAGCCGATTCCGGGTACGGAGAAAGTGTTCCCGGCCCAGATGGCCCTGATCGCCATCGGTTTTGACGGACCGGAGCAAGGGATCGTGGGTGAGCTCGGTCTTGAAACGGATCGTCGCACCAATGTGAAGGCCCGTTACGGCAAATACAACACGAACGTGGACAAAGTGTTTGCCGCAGGGGACATGCGCCGCGGTCAAAGCCTCGTGGTCTGGGCGATTCATGAAGGGCGCGAGGCGGCCCGGGAAGTGGATAAATATTTGATGGGCGCTACCGTTCTCGCATAAACAAGAACAGAGCATGCAGAAAGCTACCAAAATATGATATACTAGTTTCAGCTACAGGGCTGCGCGGAGCGCGGCCCTTTTTATTGAGTTTAAGCGTTATCCTATGAAATATATGCGAAACATGCAAGAAAGTGGGGCCCGAAAAAAGATGAAAACGCTCGTTATCGCCGAAAAACCGGATATGGGGCGAACGATCGCCGCGGTCATCGAGCCGAGGGCGAAAAACAACCGGTCTTATCTGGAAGGAGACCGTTACATCATTACTTGGGCGATCGGCCATTTGCTCGGGCTGGCCGAACCGGACGCCTATGACGAGAAGTACAAAAGGTGGAACTTCGGTGATCTGCCGATCATGCCGGAACATTTTAAAATTGTGCCCAATCCGAGAACGAAGGACCAGCTGAAAATCATCGGGGAGCTTGCGGGGCGGTGCCAAGCGATCGTTAATGCCTGTGACGCCGGGCGGGAAGGCCAATACATCTTCGCTTTGATCCGTCAGCAGCTGAAACTGACACAGCCAGTAAAACGATTGTGGATCTCCGACCTGACTGCGGAAAGTATTGCCAAAGGGTTTGAGGGGCTGCACGACAGTTCCGAGTTCGAGAATCTGGAACTGGCGGCAAGGGCGCGAAGCGAAGCGGATTGGCTTGTGGGCATGAACGCATCGCGCGCATTCACGACCAAACATCGTACGCTGTTGTCGGTAGGCCGGGTACAGACCCCGGTATTGGCGCTTATTTATGACCGGCAGAAGGAGATCGAAAGCTTTGACTCGCTCACGTATTACGAGATCAAGGCGGATTTTGAACAGCAGGAACGTAAATATGTCGGGACCTGGCAGGGCGAGCGGTTGACCGACGGGGAGAAGGCGAAGTCGATCGCGGACAAGGTACGCGGGAAACAAGGCGTTATCGCAGAATATGAAGTGAAGGATACCCGCGAGTATCCTTACAAGCTGTACGATTTGACCTTGCTGCAACGGGAAGCGAACGCGAAATACAGCTATTCCGCGAAGAAGACGCTGGATCTGGCCCAGGCGCTGTATGAGAAGCACAAGGTGATCACGTATCCTCGGACAAGCTCCAACTATGTGACGGAGCAAAATATCGACGGGATGCACAAGACGCTGCATATGCTGAAGTCGTCTCCGTCTCCTTACCGGGACCTGGCGGAGGGTGCGGATCAGCGCATCGTGCACGTGAACAACAAGTCGGTCTGCAACCCTTCCCGGGTGGAAGATCACCATGCGATTCTGCCTACGCTTCGACGTCCGGGAACGCTCACGAAAGAGGAACAGCATATATATGATCTGGTCGTGCGCCGCTTTTTGTCCCATTTCTACCCTCCGGCAGAGTACAAGCAGCATACGCTGCTGACGGAAGTCGAGTCGGAAACGTTCAAGACGAACGTTAAAGAGTTGCTCTCGCTTGGCTGGAAAGTGTGCCTTCCCGGCGATGACGGGGGCTCCAAAGCTTCGGGACGCGGCAAGAAGCAAGACGAGGAGGACGACGCGGAGGAACTTGTGAGCGAGCCGTTTACGATCAACCGGGATGAGCCGGTGCAGTGTACGGATGCCCAAGCGAAGGAGAAGGCTACCCAGCCTCCTAAAGCTTTTACCGAAGGTACGCTGCTGAAGGCGATGGAAAGCGCGGGGAAACAGCTCGAGAACGAAGAGCTCCGCGAAGCGATGAAGGAGGCGGGACTCGGCACTCCGGCTACGCGTGCGGCAACGATCGAACGCCTGAAGAAGGTCGGCTACATTACGATGCAAGGAAAGAGAATCACGGTCACGCAGAAAGGCCGGATGGCGGTGGAACTGATCCGGCATGCAGGCGTTGAGCTGCTCACTTCCCCCGAGATGACAGGGCAGTGGGAGCGGAGGCTGCATCAGATTTCCAAAGGGGAAGCGGCCAGCGAGAAGTTCATGGAAAACGTCAAACGGTTTACGGTTTCGATCATCGATAAGGTGCGGACGCAGCGGAAGGCGGACGCTTCGTTGTTTGAGCCCACCGAAGAGGATAAAGGAAAACGCAAGCGTACAGGCGGAGCCGGGAAGGATGAAGGTAAGGCAACCGCCAAAAGCAGCGGAAGGCAAGGGAATAGCGGGTCCGGGACCGAAAAGACCACGCTGCGTGCGTCATCCTCGGTAACCGGCGGCCTGCAGCCGCTGGCCCCTTGCCCGCGTGAAGGCTGCGGCGGCCAATTGATCGAAGGCAAGAAAGGCTACGGCTGCAATCATTTCAGACAGGGCTGCGGCTTTGTGGTCTGGAAGGAGTTCGAGGGTAAACAGATCTCGCTGAACATGCTTAACGCCCTGTTGGAGAAGGGACAGACACAGCTGTTGACATTCAAGCATCCGGAAGGCGATTTCAAAGCCCGGATTCAATTGGCAGACCCCGGTAGCGGCAAGTTGGAGATTTCGCGAGCGGATTCCTGAATAATTAAACGGCAGCCCGGAACAAGTTCACAAGTTCAGGGCTGCCGTTTTCAATTGTTAATTGCGGGTCGCGCTGCGGCCGGCTTGCGCCATTGTCAGGCTCTCGGCGATGATGCCGGGGACCGCTTCAAGCGAGGATACGGTGTACATGACCGTATCGGCATCTTTTTTCAGCTCAATAAGGTTATAGGTCCATTCGTTCGGATGTTTGATGTACACCGCGTTGATGCCTGCGGTAAGGGCAGGCTCGATATCCGTGCGCAGGCTGTTGCCGATCATCCAGGTGTTTTTCCGGTCGAACGTGCGGGAAGACAAAATTTGTTCCAGCGCCTCAATATTTTTGTGTTGGCGGATGTAGATGCGGTCCTGAAAGTAATCGGCCAGTTTCATCTGTTCGATTTTTCGTTGTTGAATGACGGTTTCTCCCCCGGTATACAGGAATAGCTCGTGTCCGTGGGAAGTGAGCAGGGTCAGCGTCTCCACCATTCCGGGATAAGGCTCCACCTTTCGATCGTAAACGCTCATCCCTAGCTGCATCAGTCTGTCTTCTTCGGCAATATGGAGATCCCGCCCCAAGATCCGGCAGAAATAGCGGTAGGTATCGATCAGGCTTTGCGGAAAGTGACTGCTGACAAACCCGATTTTCTGAACGCCGGCGACATCGATTTCGATTTGTTTACTCCGGATTTCAGAGCTTGTTACGCGGTATTCACTCAACCAATCGGCAAGCAAGTCGGCGAATTCGTCAAGGATTTGGTCAAAATAAATATTGCAATGGACCAGGGTATCGTCCAGGTCAAATATGATTTGTTGCCGCAGCGGCTTACTCAATGTTGGTCACTCCTTCTGAAGAAAAGCAGGTGGTTATTATGTATCCTAACATAGCAGAAGGGTTGACGGAAAAGCAAATGCCGGTGAAAAAGGGATTATATCTTGGCAACGCTATAGGCGGATATAAGACTCAAGGAACATTTGCAGTTCGGAAGCGCCGTCCGGACGGATGCTGAATTTCTCGGTATCCCGGTCGACCAGATGAATGCGGAGCAACCCGGCTACGCGAAGCCGCATTAAGTGGTGCATCAGTTGCTCTTCGGATTCGTGCAGATTTTGCGCGAGATCTTGAAGCGATTTCGGCTCATCCGCAACATAGCGCAGCAAGCGAAGGCGTTCGGGTTTGACGAGGGCCCGGGTCAACCTCAGGAGGCAGATCGGCGGTTCATTCTCGTCTAGTTCAGGCAAATCAAGCGGATACTGGATCAAAAGCGTATTTTCATAGAAGCAATAGGTATTGATCGGCCGAAAATGAATCGAAGGCAGCAATACGACCTTTTCGATGGGGAGCTGAGGTTCCAGAACCAATCCGCCCGAGGCGTATTCCAGCAGAGCATCGGGATCCATCTTTTGCATCAGCGCTTGTTTCTCAGCTGCATCTTCTTCCAGCAGGGAAACATATTGGTTTTCAATGTGGCGAAAATATAAGTCATTCCAAATGCGCAGCAGCGGAACGTAACTTTTCAGCCGTGAAATATCCTCACTATTCACAGTTCGAATATAGGATTTCAAGATATGAAGTAGCGTATTCTCGTCAGTTTCGGCTAGTTCGGTTAAAAACCGATCGATATCGGCGTCCGGCTTCCGTTCCAAAATCAAGGCGTAGAGCAAATCGTAATCCGAAAAAGGCAGTTCTGCCGCTTCCGCGAAACTATGCCGCTCCTTCTCGTCAATACGGGCTTCAATGGATTGGATCCATTCCGAACCGACATCCAGATTGTTTACCCATTTCCGGGTTGTGTATATAATAAAGCTGCTCAGTAGTTCATACACCGGTGATACGTCGATTTTCACGTCATAGTACATGACTAAACCTCCTACAAGTCAATGCATACATGTTCATTATGGCTTGTTGGCAATGAGCTTGTCTACTATAATGTTTATAGATGATTGGAAAAGTGTGACTTTATTTTTTCTAAAAGCTTACATGAATGTCACCATGCGGAAAGTCGCCGGTTCTCCTGCGATTTTCTTGCTTTATTTAGGAGTAAATATGAAGATGCTGTAATGGATTTTCAACGCTATTTCCAATACACTAAGAGAAGAGCGGAACAGTCAAAGGAGAATCGGACAGATGATGAAAGTAAACCACTTGAAAAAAAGTGTGGATGGCAATAAAAAAGTAGTTTTGCGCGATATCAGCACCCGGTTTGAACAAGGGGAAATCATCGGTGTCGTCGGTCCCAGCGGAAGCGGTAAGAGCACTTTGCTCCGCTGTCTCGCCCTGCGCGAAAGCTGGAATGCCGGGGAATATTCCTGGGATGGGGACCAGGTCATCAAGAACGGCGGCAAGGGATCGCAAAAATACCGGTCGAAATGCGCTTACCTGGAACAAAATCCTTCATTATATCCAGATAAAACGGCGCTGAAAAACGTGCTGATCGGACAAGCCGGACAAACTCCCCTGTTGAGACGGGTAACCGGGATGGTCCGGTCCGATGATTATATGGGCGCAATGGACGAGCTCGAGAAATTCGGATTGCTCGACAAAGCTCATGTAAAAGCAGGCAAATTGAGCGGCGGCGAACGTCAGCGCGTCGCTATCTGCCGCGCGCTGGTGCATGGAGCCGGGTTTATCGCTGCAGACGAGCCTGTAGTCGGGCTGGACCCCCAATCGGCGGAGCGCGTGCTTACAACCCTCCGTTCGCTGTGCAGCGATCAGGGCAAAACGGTAGTCGCCGCATTGCCGATTGAACTGGCCGAGCGCTATTGTACGAGAATTTGGGGACTCTATGAAGGGGAACTTAAGCTCGATGTATCGGGCAGACGGTTGACCGAAGGCGAGAAGCGGTCGATCGATCTGGTATGAAGAGAGTGATGAAATTGATTCACAAAGCATGGATTACCGCGGCGGCCGGAAGTTTGCTACTCGTGGCGCTAAGCGGATGCGGTATTATCAAGGATCCGAAATCGCTGATGGAAACGCCGCAGCTGACTTCCGACAAGGAGTCGCTGATCAGCGTGATTAATGCCGAGATCAAGGGGGCGCAAATTATCCGGCCCCGGGATGTCAGCGACATCAGTTCGATCCGTACGCCTGATCTGAACAATGACGGGGTAAAGGAAGCGATCGTCTTTTACGAAACCCCGGATGAAGCGGTACGGATTCACGGCATGATCCTGGAACATCAGGGGGATACCTGGGTACCGAAGGTCAAGTTTGACGGCGAGGGACAGGTGCTGGAGACTTTTGAGCTTCGGGATATTACCGGAGACGGCCATCTGGATATTATCGCCGGATTTACTAGCGGCGAAGAGGATCCTCAGAAAGGTCTGACCGTATACACCTATAACGGCTCTGAGGTCGAGAACCTGTTGACACTGCCTTATAACGATTTTCTCATCGATGATCTCAACCAGGACGGTTTGCTCGATTTGACCGTCGTGACATTAAAACGGGATCAGAATGCAACGGTAACGGTGTACCAGTACAACGATTCGTTCCAGGAACTGGACCATATCCAGCTCGATGATCCGATTAAGGAATACTACAATTCGGTCAGCGGCAATATTACCCCCAAACTGAAGGGGATCGTGCTGGATGCCGCCTTTGGCACCCATTATGCCTATTCCCATCTGGTCGTGATGAAAGACGGGAAACTGATCGATTTGTTACCGTCGCAAGACTCCACGTTTAAGAATTATCCCGTCCTTAGCGGTGACGTGGATGGCGACGGCATTCTGGAGGTCGGCCGTTCCGAGAAGCCGAAAGGTTGGGAAACACGGCCGTACGATGATATACCGCTATTTTCCTATTTTCAATGGGAAGAAGATAAAGGTCTGAAATTCGTCATGCAGCAATATATGGATTTAGCGGGCCGTTTCTATTTCAATTTTCCGAAAGAATGGTGGGGGACAATCACCATTGATCCTAAATCGGATCAAAATGAGCACCTTTGGTTTACCAAGATCGAGACGGGCGAAACCGTTGCGGAAATCAAGTTCTTCTCGCTTTCGGAATGGGAACGAAACAAAGGAGATTGGGAGTTGATGGCCCGCGACAATGACAAGGTCATTGGATTCCTGAGCCACACCGACTTGAAAATCAATAAAGGCGAAAAAGAGATCAAGCGTTAAGTTACAGTAATACGAGGGAGGAGACCAAGTTGAGCAAAGTATTGATATTGGAAGATGAAGAATCCATCCGCAGTTTTATCGTGATCAACCTTAAGCGTAACGGCTTTGAGGTCATAGAAGCGGCAGAGGGAAATGAGGCTTTGGCCAAGCTGCAAAGCGTGCCGGATATAGATATTGCGCTACTGGACGTGATGGTACCGGGAATCGACGGGTTCGAGGTGTGCCGGCGGATCCGGGAGACTAATGAACGGATCGGCATTATTTTTCTGACGGCCAAGGTTCAGGAGCAGGATAAGGTTTACGCCTTGTCTGTCGGTGCGGACGATCATGTCAGCAAGCCGTTCAGTCCGACGGAGCTGATCGCGAGAATCCAGTCGCTGCTGCGGCGGGTTAATGTGTACCGGGAGAGCAGCGCCAAAGTGTCTTTTACTTCAGGTCCGTTTACCTTGGATTTGATCTCCAAGCAATTTAAAAAGAACGGTCTGCTTATAGAGCTTACACCGACGGAATTTTCGCTGATCCAGTATTTTCTGGAGCAGGAAAACACGCCGCTCAGCCGCGATCTGCTGCTGGATCATGTCTGGGGCAAGGAATACATGGGCGATCCGAAAATCGTTGACGTGAATATCCGCAGGCTGCGGCAAAAGATCGAGAACAATCCGTCCGAGCCGGCTTTTCTGCAAACCGTGTGGGGACACGGCTATAAGTGGAAAGGCGAGGGACAATGATCAAAAAAGGCATCGGCCGGCAAATCGTTTTACAGTACTTCATCGTCGTATTCGTAACCTTGTTCATGGTCGAAGTGATCTTTTCGTTGGCCATTCGCGTTTATTATTACGATACGATTTATAATCATATGTCCACTCACTCGACTTGGGCTTCCGACTTCTTCCAAAAATTCGTGCGCCTGAACGCAGAGCGTGATCCCGATTATTTTACGGAAATGCTCCGTACGTTTGAACTCGATAATACGGAATTGATGATCCTAAACCGGAAGGGCGATGTTGAGGCCAGCAGTAACGCTTTTCAGGCGGATAAGGCCATACAGACGAGCGACGTATCGCAGGCGGCAGCGGGAAGCGTAGGTAAATGGATCGGGAGACAGCCGTCCACCGGGGAAATGGTGATGGCCGTTTCAACGCCGCTTCAAGTCCGGGGAGAAAACAGATATATCGTCAGGTTCGTCACCTCTCTGGAATCGGTCAACTCTAATCTGATGAAGCTGTCGCTATTGTCCTCAGCGGTGTGCCTGGCGGTTCTAGCCCTCGTCACCTTATTCAGTATCGGGCTTGCCAATTCGATCGTGAGGCCGATCAATAATATCAGGGCGGTCTCAGCCCAGATGGCCAAGGGCAAGTTTGAGTCCAGGATTAAAGGGGACTACCGTTATGAGCTGGGGGAACTCGCGGCTACGCTCAACTATATGGCACAGGAAATCGTGCGGAGTAACCAGATCAAGGACGATTTTATCTCCTCCATTTCCCATGAGCTTAGAACGCCTCTGACAGGGATCAAGGGCTGGAGCGAAACGTTGACGCTCGGCGGCTTTGATCCGGAGGAAACGAAGATCGGAATGGGGATTATCGCGAAAGAAACGGACCGCCTGATCGGCTTGGTGGAAGAGATGCTCGATTTCTCCAAGCTGCAGCAGAACGAAATGAAGCTCGTCATCAGCCGCGTTAATCTCAAGGAGCTGCTACAGGAGACGATGCTGAATGTTTGGGCGAAAGCAGAGCAAAAAGGAATTCAAGTCAAACTGGAAGACCGGACCATGCAAAATATTACCGTCATCGGGGACGGCAACCGGTTGAAACAAGTCTTCTTGAATGTGGTCGACAATGCCATCAAGTTCTCCAATGAAAACAGCTGGATCCACCTTGTCGTCAGCCGGACCGAACCGGAGAAAGTGCTGGTGGAAGTGGTGGATACCGGAATCGGGATCAGCGAGGAGCACTTGAACAAAGTGAAGGACCGCTTCTTCCAGGTTAACCACCAGGGAGGCGGAACCGGTCTCGGGCTGGCGATCAGCCAGCAGCTCGTTGAGCTTCATCATGGGGAAATGGACATCCACAGCGAGTTGGGCGTCGGGACCACGGTTTCCGTCAAACTGCCGCTGGCGGAGCCTGAGGATGAAGAGCTGGAAAGCAACGACGCCGCGGGGGAAAGCACGCTCTCAGTCGAAGAGCGACCCGATAACAAGCCAGGCACAGACGGAGAAGGGGAAACGTTATGAAAGAGTCGCTAGATACCATTGAAACCACTGCCGGTGTTTTTCAAATCGCACTTGCGGATAAGAATGATTCAGAGCTTGTACGGAACTTGTTGATTGAAGCGGCGAATTGGATGGCATCCTCCGGAATCAAACAGTGGAATCCGGAACAATTTACGGAGGAAGTAATCTCTTCCTATTTTGTCAATCGGGACATTTACTTGTTATTAAGGGCTGACAATCATGAACCCGCAGGGCTGTTCACCTTGCAAACATCGGATCCGGATTACTGGGGGGAGCTTAACGACGAAGGGTATAACTATTTGCACCGTTTAACCGTAAGGCCAGACTATAGAGGGCATGACTTGGGCCGTAAATTGATTTATTGGGCGGCGAAGCGCAGCCGCAGTTTGGGGCGGATAGGATTGCGGTTTGACTGCTGGAACGAGAACCGGAAGCTGAATCCCTATTACCGGGATTTGGGCATGGAAGAACAGGCCCTCGGGGAATTGAACGGCAGGCAGTATATTTTGTACGAGATGAATGCGACGGTTTTTCAAACGGTTTAACCTGAACAAACACAAAGGGTGCCGGCCAAGACAACTTGGCTGACACCCTTTCTTTATATAAAGAAACACTGATGATGCGGTTAGGAAGACAAACCTTCGGCGCGCAAGCGGGCCGTCTTGTCGTATACTTCCTTCAACAGGCGGGAAGGCTGAGGGCGTACGGCCGGTTTGGCTACCACGGTCTCGTATGGACCGATTACGATAATATCATCCGCCGTGCCTTTGATTACCGCACCGTCATGAATCACTGCGCCTTCGCCAATGATCGCCCGTTCGATTAAAGCTCCGCGTCCAATTCGGGCGTTAGGCATAATCACGCTGTCTTTGATTTTGGTGTAGCGGCCGACCTCTGTCCCGCCAAAGAGGACGGAACGCTCGGAATATCCTTCAAGCGCACAGCAATCGTGGATCAGGGAGCTCTTGGTCTGAACGCTGCGCGTTTTCAGGGCTCTCGGCTTGGAACTGGATTGATCCCGGGTATACATAGGCCATGCTTCATTCAAAAACTTCCAGTCCGAATCTTTGGCAAGCAGGTCCATGTGGGCTTCCCACAGGCTTTGAACGGTACCGACGTCCCGCCAGTAGCCTTTGAATTCATAAGCGTGCAGCGGTCTTTCGCCGGCCAGCATTTTCGGTATTACGTCTTTCCCGAAATCATGGCTGGAGTTTTCGTTCATGGCATCTTCAATTAAATGCTGTTTAAGGAAGTCCCACTTGAACAAATAAATGCCCATTGAAGCCAGGTTACTGGCGGGTTTTTCCGGTTTCTCGGCAAATTCCGTAATTCTGGATTGTTCGTCCGTGGACATGACGCCGAAGCGGTGAGCCTCATCCCATGGAACAGGCATGACAGAAATCGTTGCTGATGCATCTGATGAAATATGGAACTGGAGCATTTCGCGGTAATCCATATGATAAATATGGTCACCCGACAAAATCAGTACATTTTCCGGATCATGACTGTCTACATACTCAATATTTTTGAAAATAGCGTCTGCAGTTCCAGCATATTCCTCCACGCCAGCGTTGTAAGAAGGAAGCAGCGAAATTCCGTTATTAGCCGATCGCGGAAGGTTCCAGGCTTCTCCTTCTCCGATATGTTCATGCAAGGACTCTGCTTCATATTGAGTAAGTACACCAATCGTGTCAATTCCTGAATTTACGCAATTGCTGAGAGGAAAATCGATGATCCGATAATGGCCGCCAAAAGGAACGGCGGGCTTGGCGAGTTTGGACGTAAGCGGAGACAATCGTCTACCCTCACCACCGGCCAGCAGCATAGCAATACAGTCTTTCTTTTTCATTTCGTTTCCCTCCCGTAAGGTTTCGTCTGTGTAGTACATACATAAACGAGATATAATGTGGTTGAAACTAGAATTATGGAAAACTGAAGAAAATATTACATTTATTTTTTCATTTCTAAATTTTGTTGTTCAGTTTCCCGGATTTCTGGGTAAATATTTAAGTGGGACTATACATAAAAGCAGGTGATCAATTGTCTGAATTATTGAAAAATGATGCTGTATCCGGGACAGATATTTATTTATTTCATGAAGGAACGCTGTACCAAAGTTACCGGACATTTGGCGCACATGTAACGGAAGAAAACAACCTGACCGGGGTCCGGTTCACGGTATGGGCGCCAGCCGCGCGTCAAGTCTCCCTGGCCTCCGATTGGAACGGTTGGAACGGGGAGAATGATTTATTATATAAGATACCCGATTCCGGGATTTGGACTCGTTTTTTTCCCGGGGTACCGGAAGGAACTTTTTACAAATACGAGATCACGGGACCGGACGGCAACAAATTTCTGAAAGCCGACCCCTATGCTTTTTTTGCTGAAGTAAGACCGGCCACCGCCTCCGTCGTAAAATCGATTGATGGTTATTCCTGGGGGGATGCGGCCTGGAGGCGGAGAAAACGAGCTCCTTACCAAAGACCGCTGAACATTTATGAACTTCATTTCGGGACCTGGAAACAGCGGGAAGACGGAAGCTTGTACACTTACCGCGAAATGGCCGATCTGCTGATTCCCTACGTTGAACAAATGGGTTACACGCATATCGAAATTATGCCCCTGACCGAGCATCCTTATGATTTATCATGGGGCTATCAGGCTACGGGTTATTTTGCCCCAACCAGCCGGTTCGGTGAACCGAAAGATCTGATGTATTTCGTTGACCGCTGCCATGCGGCGGGGATCGGGGTGCTGCTCGATTGGGTTCCGGGACATTTTACGAAAGATGCCCACGGATTGCGTATGTTCGACGGCACGCCGCTATTCGAATACGATGATCCGGCGAAGGCGGAGAAGCCGGGCTGGGGCACGCTCAGCTTCGATTTCGGCAAGCCGGAAGTCCGGTCTTTTCTGATCTCCAATGCGCTTTATTGGCTCGAACTGTATCATTTTGACGGGCTGCGCGTAGATGCCGTAACCAGTATGCTGCGTCTGGATTTCGAGAAACGTGAAGGGCAATATGTCAGAAACGAGCGCGGCGGTGTGGAAAATCTGGAGGCGATCTCTTTCCTGCAGCAGCTGAATGAGGCTGTGTTCCGTTATTTTCCCCATACCTTGATGATGGCGGAGGAATCCAGCGCCTGGCCGCTCGTTACGGCCCCGGTTCATGACGGCGGGCTAGGGTTCAACTACAAATGGAATATGGGATGGATGAATGACACGCTTGCTTATGTGGAAACGCCTTTCGTAGACCGTCCGAAACGCCACCATTTGCTTACGTTTCCGATATGCTACGCTTATTCTGAAAATTTCACGCTGCCTCTTTCGCATGACGAGGTGGTCCACGGCAAGAAATCGCTGCTGGACAAAATGCCGGGCACTTATGAAGAGAAATTCGCCGGACTCCGGCTGCTGCTTGGTTATCAGATAACCTCCCCGGGCAAGAAACTGATGTTTATGGGCGGGGAGTTCGGCCAGTTTATCGAATGGCGGGATCAGGGGGAACTGGACTGGTTCCTGCTGGAGTACGAGTCGCACAAGAAAATGCAGAAATATGTGGCTGATCTGAATCATTTGTATTTACTGGAACCGGCGCTTTGGGAGCTGGACCATACCTTTGAAGGTTACCAGTGGATCAATGCGGATGACGCCGATCAGAGCGTAATTTGTTATTTGCGTATGGGAAAAAAGGTCAAGGATACGCTGCTTGTCATCATTAATTTTCAGCCGGTAACTCGGGCTCGATATCGCTTGGGCGTTCCGAGAGCCGGCTTGTATGAGGAAATATTCAGCAGTGAACTTCCGGATTACGGAGGCAGCGGACTTATGAACAAGCGGGGCGTGAAGAGCGACAAAATCGCTTGGCATAATCAGAAGGACAGCCTGGAGTTGACCCTGCCGCCGCTTAGTATTTCCATTTGGAAAAGAACCGCAGCCGCAACGGTAAAATCGACAACGCAAGGGAGGAAGAAAAAGTGAAAATTTTATTCGCAGCCGCCGAAGCGGGACCGTTCATCAAGACCGGGGGACTGGCCGATGTGATCGGGGCTTTGCCCAAGGCGCTTAAACAGGCGGGGCATGATGTCCGGGTCGTGCTTCCCAAATACAAGGATATCCCGGCAGCTTATACCGAGATGTTGCAGCATCTGGGCGAAGTGACCGTTCCTGTAGGCTGGCGTCAGCAATATGGAGGGATCCAATATCTGGTTTGGGACGGTGTACCGGTTTATTTTATCGACAACGAATATTATTTTGGCCGGGACGGGGTGTACGGCTATTGGGACGACGGCGAACGGTTCGCCTATTTGAACCGGGCCGTGCTGGAAATTCTTCCGGCCATCGATTTCTTCCCGGATGTGCTGCATTGCCATGATTGGCATACCGCAATGATTCCGTTGCTGTTAAAGGAGCATTACCGCTGGAACTCCGATTATGTCGGCATCCGGACCGTCTTCACCATTCACAACCTGCTGTATCAGGGGATTTTTCCTTACGAGGTGCTTGGTGACTTGCTGAGCCTGCCGCACGGCTACTTCACGCCGGATGGGGTCGAGTATAACGGGAACGTCAGCTTTATGAAAGCAGGCCTGGTGTTCGCCGATCATGTGACTACGGTGAGTCCGACTTACGCTTCCGAAATTCGAACCGAGCATTACGGTTACGGGCTGGACGGTTTGCTTCGTTCGCTCGGAGACCGCATGTCGGGCATCGTAAACGGGATTGACGTGAAGCTTTACAATCCGTCTACCGATCACGAGCTGGCGGTCCGTTACCGATCGAGCCTGGCCAAGAAGCGGGAAAATAAAGCCGTTCTGCAGCGGGAACTCGGTCTGCCCGTAAATTCGGAAGTTCCGCTGATTGGCATGATTACTCGGCTCGTGGAGCCGAAGGGACTCGATTTGGTCACCCGGATATTGGATGAGTGGCTGCATTTTGACGATGTTCAATTCGTCGTCCTAGGAACCGGAGACCGTGCCTATGAAGACTGGTTCAGGGAAGCCGCATACCGGCATCCGGAGAAATTGTCGGTTCAGATTAAATTCAGCGACGGATTGTCCCGCCGGATCTATGCCGGCAGCGATCTGTTTCTGATGCCTTCGCGGTTTGAACCCTGTGGCATCAGCCAGTTGTTAGCCCTTCGTTACGGCAGCATTCCGGTCGTCCGGGAAACCGGCGGGCTGAACGATACGGTGCATGCTTACAATGAAGATACGGGGGAAGGCAACGGGTTCACCTTCCAGAATTTCAATGCCCATGATCTGCTGTATACGCTGCGAAGAGGCGTCTCGTTCTATCACCGTCCGGAGGATTGGAAAAGAATCGTCGCTAACGCCTTTGCCGGAGATTACAGCTGGGACAGCTCGGCTGAAGCGTATATCGATATTTACAAACGCCTTGCCCAAAAGTCTTAGGGACAGCAAACAGCAAAAATCCCCCTGTTCGAAAGCTAGCTTCGAACAGGGGGATTTTGTTGCGAGGTTATTTTAATTTGCGGTACAGAATCCGGAATCCGAACGGATCGAGCCCGATATTCATCATCCCGTCCTTGGGCTTTACTTTCTCCTCGGACAGCGCATCCCGCCAGTCTTCCGTTTCCATCGGATGGGAGAGCGTACGGTATTTTCCGGTGTTGTTCATCCAGATCGTGAAATGCATGTGTTCGTCCATTCGTTCATAAACGATGCAGGGATCGTTAGGATTCGCCTGCAGGAAGCGGAACCGTCCGTGGCGGAGGGCGCCGTGTTTCTTGCGCAGCGCGATCATCATTTTATAAAAATCGTACAGTTCCCGGTCCTGCTTTTTGGGATCCCATTCCATGCATTTCCGGCAATCGGGATCGCTGTTACCCGTAATTCCTACCTCATCGCCGTAAAAAATGCATGGCGTGCCGATGTACGTAAACAGGAACACGACGCAGAGTTTCAATTTCCTTTTATCGCTGCCCACCCGGGTCAACAGCCGAGGGGTATCGTGACTGCACAGCATGTTAAATACCACTTCGTTCGTCTGTTGCGGATAGCGCATAATCAAGGAGCCCATTTCGTTCGAGAAATTATAGCCGTCCATGCCGCCGTTAAAGAACTCCAGCACCTTGTCGGCAAACGGATAGTTCATCACGGAATCGAACTGGTCTCCAAGCAGCCAGGTGAGGGAATCGCTCCAAACTTCGCCGATAATATAGGCTTCCGGATTAGCCTCTTTGACGACCTTGCGGAAGTCGCGCCAGAAATGATGGTCTATTTCATTCGCTACGTCAAGCCGCCAGCCGTCGAGCTTGATTTCGCGAATCCAGTAATCTGCGACACCGAGCAGATACTCTTTGACTTCGGGATTCGCGGTATTGAATTTGGGCATATTGCCGAAAAAGCCGAATGTATCATACGTAGGGATCCCGTCTTTGATTTGAGCCGGGTACTCATTGATATGAAACCAGTCCGCATATTTGGAGTCGGCGCCATTTCGCAGCACGTCCTGAAAAGGGGGGAATTGTTCGCCGCAATGGTTGAATACGGCATCGAGCACGACCCGGATCCCGCGGTCATGGCACGCTTCCACGACCTCTTTTAACAGTTCGTTGTCTCCAAAGTGGGGATCGACCTTTTTGTAATCCACGGTGTCGTATTTGTGATTGGAGGGGGATACGAAGAGCGGCGTAAAATAGATCGCATTAATGCCCAGATCAATCAGGTCATCCAGGTGATCAAGGACGCCCTTCAAATCGCCGCCGAAAAAATTATTGACAGCCGGCTGGCCGCCCCAAGGCTGAACTTGATCGGGATCGTTAGAGGGATCTCCGTTGGCGAACCGTTCCGGCATGATCTGATAGAACACCGCTTTTTTTGCCCATTCCGGCACTTTGAACAAATCGATTTCATGGATATACGGAAATTCGTAAAGTTCTCCCGGCGGAGTCGGTCCATCATGCTGAATTCCGGTATCCAGCATATACACGGTTTCAGATCCCGCAATCAGTTTAAAAGCATAGGAAAGGCGTTTGAATTTGGGTTTCACGGCGGCTTCCCAGTAATCGAACATCCGGTCGTGAGCCGCTTTTTCCAATGGGATTTCCTGATACGTTCCATCCCAGTCATACTTATCGCCAGTCATCGCAAACACTTGCTCCACGTCGTCCCGCTTGGTTCGCACCCGCAAATGTATAGTTGCAGTGTCGTAGGCATAGGCCCATTTATCTCGCGGTACATGGTATAGAGCTTCAAGTAGCATAGGGCCACCTCCTTACGTAGCTTGGAAAAATGAGTCATGTTTATCAGCTAATTAATAACCAAATGAGACCTGATATGAACCATTATTCCCACACTTTACACATGTATGTTTATTTTGACCGAAGAGTTCGCCTATATTTGAAAATTATAAATTTTAATAAAAATACAGCCGGAATGCATGAAAGGAATCTCTGATATATAGGCTGAGTTTTGGGGAATATAAAATATGAGCCTTCTGAATATTGTAAAAATTTATAATAAATTTTGAATTAACTCACCAAATAACATTCACGCTAAATTGACCAAAGTTATAATAAAATGGCGTATTATAAATAATTATAAAAAATAATGTGTGAAATTATGATGAATCATTGAGAAATCTCTTTGCATATATATACAGGTTGATTTATAATTAGCCCAGTAAATTAATTGTCGAACATAAATATTTTTTTGACGGGAGAGAGACAGATGAAAAAATGGGGTATTTTATTTGTAGCGCTGATGATGGTGACAACCGTACTTGCCGCATGCGGACAAAATAAGAATAACGATGCCAGCAACACTCCGGCGAATAACCAGGGAGCGGCCGATAACGGTGCAGCCTCCAAGAAGCTGATCATCGGTACGAGCGCGGATTTCCCGCCGTATGAATTCAAGATCAAAAACGAGAAAGGCGATAACGAAATCGTTGGTTTCGATATCGAAATCGCTAAGGAAATCGCCAAGGACCTTGGCGCCGAACTGGAAATCAAGGATATGCAGTTCGATTCCCTGCTGAATGAACTGGAAAGCGGACGTGTGGACCTGGTCATTTCGGGCTTGAGCCCGAAACCGGAGCGTGCGGAGCAAATCGATATGTCCCAAATTTATTACAAAGCCGAGCAATCCATCGTTTCGCTCACGGAAAACAAAGATAAATACGCGACCATGGAGTCGCTGGAAGGTTTGAAAATCGGCGTACAAAAAGGTTCGATCCAAGAAGATATGGCCAAAACGGTGCCTAATGCCAAGCTGACTTCCCTTGGGAAAATTAACGATATCATTATGCAACTGAAATCGGGCCGCGTGGATGTGGCGATCATCGAAGGACCTGTTGCCGAATCGTTCGTCAAAAACGTGGAAGGCCTCAGCATCACTGACGCCAAACCGGTAACCGAAGACGAAGGCTATGTCGTCGGCGTGAAGAAAGGCAATAAGGAAATGCTCGATCAAGTGAACGCAACGCTTGACCGTCTTCTGAGCGATGGCTCGATCGATAAATTCGTTACCGAAGCCAGCGCGCTTGCCGAAAAATAATCACGGACCGATTGTTGCAGAAAATAGCGGAGCCTATTCGCTATTTTCTGTTTTTTTGTCAAGGCTTTTGAGGTAAAATAGGAGGAATGTTGGGACATGGAGCTTTTTACGATGTTTTGGGAGTACCGCAGTTATTTTCTGACCGGTTTGCAGTACACGCTGCTTCTGGCTGCCCTGGGGGTGCTCTGCGGATTTATTTTAGGTTTAATCATCACTCTTTTGCGGATGTCTCCTTGGAGAATTGTCCGCTTTATCGGGCATGCCTGGGTTGAATTTTTGCGCGGAACCCCGATGCTTGTGCAGTTGTTAATTATTCACTACGGTTTTTCTACGGCCTTCAACATCAATTTTTCGCCGATTCAGTCCGGCGCGATTACGCTTTCCATCAATAGCTCGGCTTATCTCGCGGAAATTTTCCGTGCGGGGATTCAGGGCGTGGACCGCGGACAAGGGGAAGCCGCTCGTTCTTTGGGGATGAGCCGGTGGATGTCGCTGCGCTTTATCATTGTTCCGCAAGCGATCAAGTCGGTACTTCCGGCGATCGGGAACGAGTTTGTCACGATTATCAAGGAATCATCGATCGTATCCTTTATCGGGATTACGGAACTCATGTTCCAATCCGGTGCCGTGGTAACCATTACTTATGACGGCATGACGCCTTATCTGATTGTTGCTATCATGTACTTTATTTTGACATTCACATTGTCCCGCATTCTGGGTCTGTTCGAAAGGAAGTTGAGAGCTAGTGATCACCGTTAAAAATTTGCATAAAAAGTTCGGTCAGCTTCACATACTGAAGGGCATCGACCTGGAAATCGCCAAAGGAGAGGTCGTTGTCGTTATCGGGCCCAGCGGCTCGGGCAAGAGTACATTTCTGCGCTGCCTGAACCTGCTGGAGGAGCCGACTGAAGGCGAAATCACATTTGAGGGTCAATCGATTACCGAGAAACGCCACGACATCAATAAAACCCGGGAAAAAATGGGGATGGTGTTTCAGCAGTTCAATTTATTTCCCCACAAAAGCGTGATCGACAACATTACGATGGCGCCGATCCGCGTGAAGAAAACCGAGAAGGGCAAAGCGGAAATCCTTGCTATGGATTTGCTGCGGACGGTCGGATTGGAAGACAAGCGGGACGCTTATCCTTCGCAGCTGTCCGGCGGACAAAAGCAGCGGATCGCCATTGCCCGCGCGCTGGCGATGGAGCCCCACGTCATGCTGTTTGACGAGCCGACATCAGCGCTGGATCCCGAAATGGTCGGCGAAGTGCTGGACGTCATGAAGAACCTTGCCGACAAAGGCATGACCATGGTGATCGTCACGCACGAAATGGGCTTTGCCCGCGAAGTGGGCGATCGGATCCTGTTCATGGATCAGGGCGTCATAATGGAACAAGGTACGCCCCAGGATGTGTTCGGTGCGCCGAAACATCAGCGTACTCAAGATTTTCTCAGCAAAGTGCTGTAATCTTATCAATAACACTAAAACCGCCGGAATAGGATGACCGGCGGTTTTTTGCTGTTGTAATTGATCCATCCTCTTACTAAATTGTCATCGGAATGACGATCGAATTTCGTTGTCATCCCGCCATTTTTTGTAGTATGGAAACATTTTCATCGCCTTTTGGTTACAAAATTGTGATATATTGATTAGGCCAAAACCTGCCATGGCGCAGGTGCGGGGGACGATTTACCGAAATGCTGTCAGACTTGAACCGTGGACAGCGTTCTTGGGGTGAAGCGTAAGAAACGACGCAGGGAACCAATCCTTTTTTCCCGAACCCGACAACTAACTCCGCAGGCGAAAGTAAAAGGAGGAACATCATGATCAAACATAAGAACATGGCACTTGCCTTCAAGGCGGCAATCATTGCAGTAGGTATGGCAGGAGCATTACAAACTATTCCTGTTCATGCGGATTCGGTACATAAAGCGAAGGAGGGAGACACCTTCTACATTCTCGCCAAGAAGTACGGCGTCGATTTGAACAAGCTGATCAGCGCAAATCCGAGTATTAAAGCGACTAACATTTATGGCGGCTTGGATATCGTCATACCGGGAACCGGATCGAACGCCTTGGTTTCGATGGCTTCCGCCAGCGCAAACGAAACGCAAAACCCGCAAACTTTGTCTGCTTTGAAAGTCTCAACGTCCGACAAGGTTGTTGAAGCTTGGGGCAAATCTTTCGCCTATTCCAAAACGATCGACGTCAAAGCAACGGCTTATTCATCCGCTGCCAGCGAGAATGGCAAGTGGGGAGCGGTGGATTATTTCGGTGAACCGCTGCAGCTGGGTACGATTGCGGTAGATCCCAAAGTAATTCCAATGGGCACAAAAGTATTGGTGACGGGACATTCCCATGCCAATTTGCCGAAGAATGCCTTTGTAGCGACCGCAACCGACCAGGGTGGGGCCATTAAAGGCAATCGCATCGATATTTTCATTCCGGGCAGTCAGCAGTCGGTTAGCCAATTTGGATATCAGGACGTCAAGCTTTACGTTATCGAATAAATTTAAGTCAACGAAAGCAGCTTCCGTTTCGGAAGCTGCTTTTTAGTTTGTTTCTTATTTGTATTTCGGGGTATGCAATAACTCGGGAAGCGTTACGAAATGGTATCCTTGCGTTTTTAGAGACCGGATAATGTCGGGCAAGGCCTGGATCGTTCCGGATAAATCGGATCCCGTGCCGCCGCCGGCATGCTGGAGTACGATGGATCCCGGACCGAGGGCTTGAAGTACGTTCTGTTTCACTTTTTCCGCATTAAGCCCCTTCCAGTCAAGGGAATCTACATTCCAGTTTACGATCGTATAGCCGTGTGTCTTCGCCCACTTGATTTGCTCCTCGTTGATTTCTCCGTAGGGAGGACGTATCAGTTTCGGTCGGTAACCGATAACGTTGGCAATGATCTTTTCGGTCCGGAGGATTTCATTTTGAAATTGTTTCAGGGACCTGTTTTTAAACTGGGGATGACTATAAGAGTGATTGCCGATGATGTGACCTTCCTGATGGATTTTGCGGAGCAGATTCGGGTATTTTTTAGCCCGGTGGCCGACGACAAAAAAAGTGGCCTTGACATCCTCTTTGCGGAGCGCATCGAGCACTTGCGGAGTAAACCGCGGATCGGGAACGTCGTCGAAGGTCAGCGCGACCTGCTTTACTTCCGGCCCCCGGAATTTGAATGTTTCGGAATACTTCCGCCGCAGTTCCCCTAAGTTTAGCGGCTTTGTGCCCTTTTCTGCCGTGACGCCGGCAGGTTTGGCTTCATCGGGCTCTATCATCTTTGAGGCGGCTATGAGCTTCGCTGTCGTCTTCAGGGGCATTGCGGCTCCGGGGGCCGGGCAGAGTGCAAAAAAGAACAAAGCCGTCATGATCAAGGCGGCTCCTGCGGCCCTTAACCGCTGTTTGACTGTTCTGAACATAGTAAAAACCTCTCCTTTACCCGGAAACCGTAATAAGCTTAGGTATGCCCAGGATTTCCCGAAGTTATGTGCGGTTTGATTGTGACATTCGTCACAGACTCGAAGGGCTGAAAAATTGCATCTTATAATGAAGCATAAAGCAAAGCGATGGGCGTTTTACTAGAGAGGAGAGAAAAGTATGTCGGAAGTTTTGATTAACGAGCAGGTTGCGGCGGGGGTATACCGGCTTGCGGTGGCAGGTAATTTCGCCGGGAATATGGGACAATTTTATATGCTGCGGGCTTGGGATCGTTATCCTCTGCTCTCCAGGCCGTTGAGTATATTTGATATAACGGAAGACAGGATAGAGTTTCTGTATCTCGTTGCCGGAGAAGGGACGGAGCTGTTCTCCAGGCTGAAAGCAGGCGACCGGATTAACCTGGAAGGGCCGATGGGCAACGGCTTTTCTAAACCGGCCGGGAAGACGGCATTCGTTGGCGGAGGGATTGGAATCGCTCCGTTTTATTATGCCTTGGAGCAAATACCCGATGCCGATGTCTATCTTGGCTTCAGCAAAGAGCCATATATGGTAGAAGAATTCCGCGGCAGAACAACGGGGCAGGTCGTCGTGGATATTGGCGGCGTGATTTTGAACAAGGTCGATTTTAACGCTTACGACACTATTTATACATGCGGGCCGCATAAGATGCTCGAAGCCGTGCAGCGGGAGCAGATCCATTCGGGAACGAAAGCGCAGGTTTATGTGTCGCTGGAAAACCGGATGGCTTGCGGTATCGGCGCATGTCTCGTTTGCAGCGTCAAGTGCAAGGATAGCCGTAAAAAGGCTTGTGCCGACGGCCCCGTATTTCGAGCGGAAGAGGTGGTGTTGTCATGATGGACATGTCCTGTAAAATCGCTGGTGTGCACTTTAAAAATCCGGTCGTGATGGCTTCCGGGACGTTTGGATTCGGCAAAGAGTATGGCAAATATTATGATTTAAACATGCTTGGCGGCATTTCCGGCAAAGGGCTTACGCTTCACCCGAAGGAAGGGAATTCCGGACTACGCGTCTATGAGACTCCTTCAGGGTTACTGAACAGTGTCGGACTTGAAAATCCCGGCATTCCGGCATTTTTACGCGATGAGTGTCCGAGGTGGGAGCAACTGGATACGGCGCGGATCCTTAATTTGGGCGGAAATAGCATGCAGGATTACGTGGATGGCGCTCTTTTGATCGAGGAAGACGCGGCTGCCAGAAGAAAAGCGGGACGTACGGCCGTCGATATGATCGAGTTGAACATCTCTTGCCCTAACGTGAAAGCCGGCGGCATGGCTTACGGCATCAAGACTGAAACGGCCAGGGAAGTGGTTCGGGAAATCCGTGCGGTCACCTCGCTGCCGCTCGTCATCAAACTCTCCCCGAACGCCGAAGATATTGTAGGCATGGCTGCAATGTGCGAACAGGAGGGGGCGGATGGCGTTTCTTTGATTAATACTTTTTCAGCCATGAAAATCGATATCTATAAGCGCCGCAGCGTATTTGATAATTTGTATGCCGGTCTCTCGGGCCCTGCGATCAAGCCGATCGCGCTGCGTATGGTGCACCAGGTAAGCAAGGCGGTCACCATTCCCGTAATGGGCATGGGAGGCATCTCCAGCGCCGAGGATATCATCGAATTCATCATGGCGGGGGCCTCCTTGATTCAAGTGGGGACTTATAACTTTATTAACTTAAGAGCGGGCATTCAACTGATCGAAGGCTTGGAACAGTTTATGGCTCAGCAGAACTTGACGAATTTGGACGAAATTCGCGGCATCCTATAGAATAGAGATCAGGCAATGCCAAGGAGGTCTCGCGAATGAACAACTTTGACGATATCAAACTGCAAGCTATACCGATGGGGCGGGATTTGCTGCTTACGCTGACGGGAGGAGAAGCTCATATCGGAGCTGCTTCTACCGCTTATTTTTCGGATCAGGGGATCGAAGTTCAGACATCGGCCGTGCCGGGCCATAAAGAACATGTATTGACCGCCGGGTTAGCCAAGCGGGCCGCGAATTACCTTCGGCGTACGGTTACCGTAGTCATGGGCATCCATTATGACGGTTTGAACAGAGAAGAAATACAGCAAATATCTCAAATTACGAAATCTCTCTTGGAGCAATTGCTGGCTGAAAGCAGAACGGGGGGTCTATATGAGTGCGTTAAATCGGGACGGTCAAGATGAAAAATTCAAACGAAAGGCCATATCCGTCAAGGAAGGACAAGCAAAGATTTTATCGTTTGTCGGTCAGGGCGAAGCGGAACGGGTTGTTTTGCCTGAGGCTCAGGGAAGAATTCTCGCCGAGGATATTTACGCTCCGCATCCTTATCCGCATTTCCGCCGGTCCGGAATGGACGGATTTGCCCTTCTTAGTAACGATACGATAGGGTGCTCCACCGACAAGCCGTTATTTTTGGAAGTCGTGGACGAGATTCCTTGCGGCAGCTTGCCTTCGGTATCTCTTGTTCCGGGTACGGCCGCCAGAATTATGACGGGGGCGAAGGTTCCCGACGAAGCCGACGCCGTTGTGATGTTTGAAATGACGGAATCCACGGAAAGCCAGGGGAAGGCTTATATCCAGCTAAAAAGAGAAATCAAACCGGGTAGCAATATTACGCCGGTCGGCCTGGAATTGAAGGAAGGCGACCTCATTTTGGAAAAGGGGCGCAGGTTATCGGCCGGGGAAATCTCGGTCCTTGCAACGTTCGGAAATTATAGCGTTCCGGTCATCAAGCGGCCATTGGTCGCGATCTTCTCAACCGGCTCGGAATTGCTGGGCGTGGAGGAACCGCTGCAGGACGGTCGCATCCGCAACAGCAATACATATATGCTGGCCTGCCAAATCCGTGATGCCGGAGGTGAGCCCTACATTCTGGAGGCCATTGCCGATGATTTGGCTACGGCGAGGCAAAAAGTGCAGGATGCATTCGCTCTTTACGACATTGTAGTCACGACTGGTGGCGTTTCCGTCGGCGATTTCGACATCATGGCAGATCTGGTGTCCGGTGAAGATGTCGACATGCTGTTTAACAAGATCACGATGAGACCGGGGAGCGTCACGACCGCCGCGGTGAAGGACGGCAAGCTCTTATTTGCCTTGTCCGGAAATCCTGGAGCCTGCTTTGTCGGGTTCGAGTTGTTTGTCCGCCCGGCCATCGGAACTATGCTCGGGATAAGTCAGCCTTTCCTGAAAGAGATTCAGGCGACATTAGGGCGGGAGTATGTGAAGGTCAACAATTTTACGCGGTTTGTGCGGGGAAGGCTCGAACTCGCCGAAGGCCGTCTCGTGGCATACCCGGCTGCGCTAGATGAATCCAGCGTTATGGTTACGATCAAGGACAGCGACGTGCTTATCGTCATTCCTCCTTCAAGCCGCGGTGTCCAGGCCGGTGAAACGGTAACGGTGTTGCAGCTTCCGGGGTCGCGATGAAATCGGTCGTTCAGATCTGCGGATATAAGAACAGCGGAAAAACGACGCTGATTAGCTCTTTGCTGAGGTTATTTAACAGCATGAATATCTCTACGGCGGTCATCAAGCATGATCTGCACGGTTTTGAGGGCGACGTGAAAGACACGGATACGTTTAAGCTCCGGAGTGCCGGTGCCGCAGCTACGGCTATTACATCCCCCTGGAGAACGGCGGTCGTGGAGGAACGGGAAACGTCGCTCCAGGATCTGATTGAAGGGTTTCAATACTACGATCTAATTCTGGTAGAAGGATTCAAGCAGGAACCATATCCGAAAATCGTGCTGATCCATGCCCCGGAAGATCTGGGCTTGATCCATCAGGTGAGCGGCTTGATCGCATTGGTGATCCGGCGTGATACAGAAAGCGCTGACGTTATTTCTGTAACTCCTCTGGCGATAGAATATGGAGTACCGGTCTTTTATGCCGATGAAGTGGAGAGGATCGCGGAATTCATCGCAAAACGCCGGGATAGGGAACAATAAAAAACAAAGGTGGCTGGGCTGGAGTTTAACTCCGCACAACCACCTTTTTTCATTAGCGGGGAGTATATAGTCAACGTTCAGTCACTTGTTTAAGCTTCGTCGTTTCTGCGTTCAATCGCTTCCGACATCGTCTTGTCGGTGAGATGGGCATAAACTTCGGTTGTCTCGGTAGAAGCGTGGCCAAGCTGCTCCTTGGTTTTATAAATATCGTTTTGCAAATAATAGTCCGTGGCAAAAGAATGGCGAAGCTTGTGCACGGTCAGATAAGGTTTACCGAACCGCTTGGCATATTTGATGATCATGGCCTGGATCGCCCGTTTTGTCATCCGCTTACCTTCCTTCTGCCCGTTAGGAATCGTAACGAATAAGGCCTTTTCACGTTTGGGCGTACGGTAGCGGGTTTGCCTTAAGTTTAAATAATAGGTTAAATCGTCTTTGGATTGTTCGCGAAAATAAACCGGCGTTTTGAACGTCTCATCGTTATTCCCTTTTCTATACACATATAGAAGCTTGTTGGCCAAATCAAGATCGTCCACGTTCAGGTTGATGACTTCCGATACCCGTAGTCCCGAATTCAGAATCAAACTGGCGATGCAGGCGTCCCGCTCTTTGTTGAGTTCATAGGAGTACAATGCTTGTTTGTTCTCCTGGATATCTTGACCGTATCCTTCGGCAATATAGGCGATAAATTCGATAAGTTCGTCTTCTTCCAGTATTTTTCCCTTCAACTTAGCCGCGGTGTCCTTGGGCTTATGAATCCGTTTGATCTCCACTTTGGCCATGATGTTCCGTTTGAGCAGCGGATAAAAGTTTTCATCCTCGGCAATCTGGCTCAAATAATGAAAAAGTGAACGGAGCGAAGACATCTTCCGGGAAACGGTTATTTTCGCGTTCGTTCCCTCGGTTCTGGTCGTTAAATGCAAACGGTAACCGACGATGCTTTCCATACGCAAAACTTCCAGATCTTTCAATGTGATTTGCCCGTTGGCTTCGGCATTCGATAGCCCTTCGGCCCGAAGCCAGTTAAAAAACTGCTCATAATCCCGAATATATTCAAGCAGCGTGGAAGGGGACAAGTCCGGCAGCTTGTAATCGATAAATTGTTGTACGAACCAAGGCATGGAAGGAATGCGCTCGTCGAGTTTTTTCCGGTCGATTGTTTTTTGAATGTTCATCTGTACACCCCCGCAATGTCATCGGCTACGGCTGGTATCCGTATTAAATCAGCTCTGTATCAAAAATAGGTAGTCCGGTTCGCCGTTCGGCATGCATGAGACTACTCTCTGGATGGAAAAAGGCGTGCCTGGAGACCGGAGTCAAAACCGTCTTGTTCCATTCTATAATTTTTTGGTCGATTTCGACTACTGTAAGTTGCTGTACTCTGTTTGGACCGGATTCAATCCGAATATAGTGGAAAGAAAATAATTTGTAAATTTATACCATTATAATTCGAAAACAACATCATGTGAAAAATTCACAACAGGATATTGCAAAAATGTACTTAGTTTCTGCACCTATAATGCAACATTCATCATTACTTATCTCACTTAAATAGAGATTAACAGTGATTTAATCAAAACGTCCGGTTAAATCTAGTAAGCAGTTCGCCGAAAATATTCTTTTCTTCTTCGGTCCAGTCCCGGATTAAGTACTCGATCCGCTCGGTACGGGCTTTTTTGGAATGCAGCAATTCCTGTTTTCCGTGTTCCGTAATTTGCAGAAAATAGGCTCTTCTGTCCGCCGGATCGGGAGTGCGGGTAACATAGCCTTTTTGTTCCAGAGCAGCCGTTTGCCGGCTTATCGTTGAAATGTCAAGGTGGAATTCGTCTGCAAGCGATTTAACTCCAACGGCTCCGTTCGTATTAATTTGATGGAGCAGAAGATAGGCAGAGCGGTCAAGATTACCGTGTTTTCGGTTCGAAATCCGGCGATACAGAATGGCCAGTTCCACTTCAATCGTATCCAAAGTATGTTCATCCATGTTCGTAACCTCGCTTATTTAATGGCATAGTATGTTGACATATTTACTTATAGTTGTATAATACAATCATGTACTTTCATCATACAACTAGTTATTTTGAAAGTAAATGTTGATCGAGATTCTATATATAGATTAAAGGGAGAGATCATGAATGTCTAATCATGTAGTTCAAACCGATCCCGATACGGGATCGGCCACATTGGAGAATGGTGGATTTTTCAGGCAGCCTCGAGCCGTATGGGCTGTTTTTTTTGCGGGAATTATCGCCTTCATGGGGCTCGGCCTGGTCGATCCGATCTTGCCGGCGATCGCTGAAAATCTGAATGCTTCCCAGAGCCAGGTAACATTGCTGTTCACAAGCTATAACGCTGTTATGGCTGTAGCGATGCTGGTAACCGGGACCATTTCATCGCGTTTGGGGATGAAGTGGACCTTGCTGCTCGGGATTATCGTGATTGCGATTTTTTCCGCGCTCGGCGGAATATCGGATAACATCTGGACGATTATCGGATTGAGAGGCGGTTGGGGCTTCGGGAACGCGCTGTTTGTGGCCACGGCGTTATCGGCGATCGTTTCGTTGTCGAACAGCGGAACCACCCAAGCGGTAATCTTGTATGAAGCGGCCGTAGGACTTGGTATTTCGGTAGGGCCGCTACTCGGCGGCTGGCTTGGCGCAATTACCTGGAGAGGACCCTTCCTTGGAGTTGCCGTACTCATGGTCTTGGCCTTCATTGGACTGAGTGCATTAATGCCGAAAGCGGCTGATTCTTCAAAAAAAGAACGTCCCAAAACCTCGATCATGGAGCCGTTTCGTGCACTGAGACACCGTTCGCTTGTTATCTTCGGCTTGACCGCATGCCTTTATAACTTCGGCTTCTTTACTTTAATGGCTTATGCTCCATTCGTAATGGGGCTTGATGAACACGGACTTGGTTTCGTCTTTCTGGGATGGGGGGTTCTGCTGGCCTTTACTTCGGTGTTTATGGCTCCCAGACTTCAACAACGCTTTGGAACGGTCAAATCCATGAGTGTCATGCTGTTTCTTTTTGCACTGACGCTGCTTACGATGGGTATTTGGACAAATGTACAATGGGTTGTTATCGCAGCCGTTGTCTTTGCGGGCGCTCTGCTCGGGAATAACAACACATTGATCACCGCAGCCGTGATGAATGCCTCTCCGGTCGAACGCTCGACGGCTTCGGCGGCGTACAGCTTTCTTCGTTTCTTGGGCGGTGCGATAGCTCCTTTTCTGGCCGGCAAACTGGCCGAGTGGTTTAATCCGCATATTCCGTTTGTCGTCGGCGCTGGATTCGTCTTGCTGTCCGTGGTGCTTATTCTGAGCAATCAGCATCATGTGAAGCATGTGGATCACGCAGGAGCGGGGCATTAATGCTCATTATTTGAATGTAGGAGTCATAAATAATATTATGTAAACCTAATGTCGAGCCCGGCAGTTCTATTTGTCGAAAATAAGTGGCCTGATGAGACAAAGCATTTTCGCCGATTGAGCTGCTGCTGCCGGATCATTTTGAAGTGGCGGCTCAGCGGATGTTGGAAAGAGTCCGATAAGGACGATCTTCCGCCATTCTATAGGCTTTGAATATTTAGTTAATAACATTAAATGATGTTAATTTAGCGCATTAATTATATAAGATTAATCATATTAACTATCTTGGGTTGACCATCTTGTTTATGAATTTGTGGAAATCAAGTGTTGACTAAATTTTAGATATCGGCATATAATAGCACCAAGTTTTCCTCAATGACACAGGCAGTGAAGAGGAGCAGGCCATACCGGGTTCTTATGTCCAGAGAGCGGCGAACCAGCTGAAATCGCCGTCTTAACCCCGAGTGCCGACTCGCCTTGGAGCCGTTGTCCCGATTCCTGAGTTCAGGAGTAAGGACAACCGGATTAGCACCCGTTATCGTGCGCGTCAAGCGGATCAGGTCCGTTTGATCATGAGACCGCGGCATGGAAATGACGCGGTGAACATGGGTGGTACCACGGAAGATAACCCCTTTCGTCCCTATAGTGCGCTGTTTGGCGTACGGGATGAGAGGGGTTTTTAGTTGTATATTTGTTTAATTCGGATACAGAAAGAAGCAGAGAAGAGGAGCAGGCCAAACGGGCTCTTATGTCCAGAGAGCGGCGAGCAAGCTGAAATCGCCGTCTTAATCCCGGTGCCGACTCGCCTTGGAGCAGCGTTCCCCAACTTGCCGCGGCAATTCATTGGCTGCAAGCAGGAACAAGGAACGCCGGGTTGTACTCGTTACCGTACAAGGAACCGATGCGTTACCCGCACTGTTCCTATCGAGACCGCCGATTGTGAAGCCTGCGGTAAATCAGGGTGGTACCGTGAAAGCAACCTCTTTCGCCCCTGCTGCAGCCTTATGGCTTGGAGCAGGAGCGAAAGAGGTTTTTTATTTTACAAAAATTATAACAAGGTGGGATTAAGCATGCGGAAAATTTATGTATTTGACACGACTTTGCGGGATGGGGAACAATCTCCGGGCGTCAGCCTGACAACGGAAGAGAAGGTGGCGATCGCCCTTCAACTGGAGAAGCTTGGCATCGATCGAATTGAAGCCGGGTTTGCGGCGACTTCGCCCGGGGATCTGCAAAGCATCCGCGAAGTGGCGAAGCAGGTGAAGAACGCCACGCTGCTTAGTTTGGCCCGTTGCCACACCAAGGATATCGACGCGGCTGTCGAAGCGCTGAAAGATGCGGAAGATCCTTGCCTGCATCTGGTGCTGGCCACTTCGCCGATCCACCGCGAATACAAGCTGCGGATGGATAAAGCCAAAGTGATGGAGACGGCGGAAGCCGCTATTCGGTATGGCCGGAAATTTTTTGACAAAATCGAATTTTCCGCAGAGGATGCCAGCCGGACGGAGATCGATTTTCTGTGCGAGATGACGGCGATGGCGATCCGCGCCGGGGCTACGGTCGTCAATTTGCCTGATACGGTAGGCTTCGCTACGCCTGAACAGTTCGGAGCGATGTTCAGAACGATAAAAGCAAACGTTCCGGGAATCGAGAAAATTCAGCTCAGCACGCACTGTCATGATGATCTCGGTATGGCGACGGCCAATACGCTGGCCGCGATCGCGAACGGCGTGGATCAGTTCGAAGGAACAATCAACGGAATCGGTGAGCGTGCCGGCAATACATGCATCGAAGAGGTGGCTTTGGCCTTGGAGACAAGAAGCGACTTTTACGGGGCCAAAACGAGCTTGAATCTTGGCGAGATCTATCAAACGAGCCGGATGGTCAGCAAAATGACGGGGATGGGCGTACCGGGGAACAAAGCGATCGTCGGCGCCAACGCATTTGCGCACGAATCCGGCATTCATCAGGACGGGATGCTAAAGAACCGCAGCACCTATGAAATCATCACGCCGGAGACGATCGGAGCGAGCTCCAGCAAGCTGGTGCTGGGCAAGCACTCCGGCCGTCATGCCTTCAAGGAAAAGCTGGCGGACCTTGGTTACACGGTGGATGAAGAGCAGCTTAACATTGCTTTCGCCAAATTCAAGGAGCTCGCAGACCGGAAGAAGAACGTGCTTGCCGAAGATATCCGGGCCCTGCTTGAAGAGAACATGGTGAGCGGTCCTAAGCCTTTCGTGTTGGACAGTATTCATGTTTCTTACGGAAACAGATCGCTGCCAACCGCCTCCGTCCGGGTAATTAAACAGGATGGAACCATCACCGATGAAGCTTCGGTAGGTAACGGGTCTGTGGACGCCGTGTATCAGGCCTTGGCTAAGGCTACCGGCTCCCGGGCAGAGCTGGAAGATTACTCGATCCATTCCGTCACGCAAGGTACGGACGCCCAGGGAGAAGTCCATGTCGTGCTGAAACAGGATGACGTTGCCGTATCGGGACGCGGTGTTAGCACCGATATCATCGAAGCCAGCGCCAAGGCGTATATCGATGCCATGAACCGGATGGCTGGACGTCAGGAACGCGAACGGGAAGGAAATATCGTCATTTATTAAGGCAGGAAGGGATAAAACGGGAAGCGGGGGGCATTGCATGAACCAGGATCAGGCGTCTAAAAGAGCGGTTCTATCTCATTCGGGCGTGATCGACGCCCGATCGTTAGAGACTTCGCATATGAGGCTGGCAGAAATATTGGCTCCAGGAATGACCGTACTGGATGTAGGATGCGGGACGGGAGCGATCACGCACGGCATCGCCAGGGCTGTAGGCCCGACCGGCCAAGTAATCGGCGTGGATTACAACCCGGAACTCATCGCCAAAGCCCGTCACAACTATGAGGGGATTCCGGGATTGTCTTTTGAAACCGGAGATATCTACCGGCTCCCGTATCAAGACCGGTTTCATGTCGTCACCTGCGCAAGAGTGCTGCAATGGCTCGCAGATCCGGGGAAAGCGCTGGGACAGATGGTTCAATCCGCGCGGTCCGGCGGAACCGTGCTTGTTCTGGATTACAATCACGAAAAGATCGAATGGCATCCGCAGATTCCGGAAGCTATGGTCAACTTCTATGCTGCTTTCCTGAGGTGGCGGAAGGATGCCGGCATGGATAACAAAATTGCCGACCATTTGGCTGGCTTGTTTGAACAACAAGGCTTGAGCCGGATTCGAGTGACAGCCCAACATGAGACTGCTTTGCGGGGCGCTCCCGATTTTGACAGCCATACCCTGATCTGGGCGGGCGTAGCTAGCTTTAAGGGTGTACAGATGGTGCAGGACGGGTATATGGAAGAGAGCGAACGTGCGGTAGCGGAAGAGCAATACCGGAAGTGGGCGGCCGGGCAAGCGGAGTTCCAGAAGATGTACCTGTTGTCCGTGGAAGGGATCAAGCCATAACCGTAACACAAAAATACAGCCGTTCCCGATATGGGGAACGGCTGTTATTATTTATAATTCCAACTTGGCGATTTCCGATTTCAGCTTGTTCGCCGAATTTTGGAACTGGATCAGCTCCTGATCACTCAGCTCGAGGTCCAGAACCTGGCGTACGCCCGTACGGTCGACGATGCTCGGCACGCCGAGGTAGACATCGGAGACGCCGTTATAGTCGCTCAAGAGGGTAGAAACGTTCAACACGGAGCCTTCATCTTGCAGAATGGACACGATGATCCGGTCCAAAGCGAGAGCGATGGCATAGGAAGTGGCACCCTTAGCATTGATGATTTCATAAGCGGCATTTTTCGTACTGTTGAATATATCCTCCCGGTCCTGATCGGAGAATTCAAGCCCGATTCCGGCCACGTTGGCAAGGCTCCAAAGCGGAAGCTCGGAGTCCCCGTGTTCGCCGACGATATGCGCGTGAATGCTGCGCGGGTTAATTCCTTTATTTTGTCCGATCAGGTAGCGGAAACGGGCACTATCCAGAAGGGTACCCGAGCCGATGACCCGATTGGAAGGGAAGCCGCTCTTTTTGAGAGATACATAGGTTAAAATGTCAACCGGGTTTGTAGCTACCAAAATGATACCGTGATCGTTATATTTAACGATGTTTTGAATGATGCTGTCGAAAATGCCGGCATTGCGCTTCAGCAGATCGATTCTGGTTTCACCCGGACGCTGCGAGGCCCCGGCAGCGATGACGATGATGTCGGCATCCGCACAATCGCTGTAATCTCCGGCCCAAAGCTTAACGCCGCCGGTAAAAGGCAAGCCGTGGTTCATATCGAGTGCTTCGCCAAGCGCCTTATCTTTGTTGGCGTCGATCAGAACGAGTTCGGACACCCGCTCGCGAAGCAGCAAAGTGTAAGCGGTTGTCGAGCCCACCGCACCGGTCCCAATAATAACTACTCTACTGGAACGCAATTGAGTTTTCATGATTTCATCATCTCCTTGATTCTTGTTTTCCAACCTATAGGATGCTCAGAATAAGTTTCCTTAATCAGCCCGAGAAGCCTGGCAAAGGAATGAGAAACGATCCGCTTTTTGAAAAATTTGCGGATATGTACTTATTACTCCCTACATTGTACATGAAACAACAAAAATTTAAAGTAAAACATGGAAAAATCATATATTTAAAAATTTTAATATATAAATAGATAATATAATATACATAAAAAATGTTATGTAAACTTAATTTGGATTATGAGAACTTTGTAACCGTGTATGTAACCATTCTGTAAGGACGCCGTGGCTCTTTTTATATTATTCTAGTAATATCAATAGAGAGAGGACCATGGTGATTTTAAATGTCTTACATACAACGAATGGAAGAGGAACAACAGCTTCGGCAAACAAAACGAAACAAAGATAAGAGATCATCCCGCAGGATGAAGTCCATGGTCATTATAGCATTAGTATTGTCTTCCGCCTCTTTGGTTATGTCCGCTTTTGCCGCGAACAACATCTGGCATGGCAATTCAGCGAGCCACGGCTCTGCGGCGGCAGTCACTCCAAAATTTGCGGGTTCCGCCGAACCGTCTACAGGCGAAGAAGAGCAGCTCATTAATCATCAAAATGATATAACCGAACCGGAATCGGAATCTGGAGATGAAACTCCGGGAGTGACTACAGAGAGTACGGACCCTAAAGATGCACCGCAGGCAGATGCAAGCGATTCCGTTACTACCCAGACTCCTCCGGCAGTCCCGCAAAAGGAAGGTAAGGAAGCGAAGACGGGTGCGAAATCCGAGAAAAAGAAAGCGCAAAAAGTCATTTATCTCACATTTGATGACGGACCGGGTAAATATACGGATCAGATAGTAAGTATCTTAAACAAGCATGGAATCCATGCCACCTTCTTCATGATCGGAAACCAGGTTTCCGGCAATGAGAAGGCAATAAAGACGGCAGCGGAAAACGGGAATTACGTAGGCCTGCACAGTATGACCCACGATAAGAAAAAGCTATACAAAAGCTCCGGTTCAGCTAGATTCATTAAAGAGTTTAAACAAGAGCAGGAAATGATCTCTAAAATAACCGGGACCAAGCCGTGGCTAATCCGGGCGCCGTATGGCAGCAAACCGGAAATCAACGACAAATTCCTCGATGATATCGCAGCCGCCAAATTTAAGATGTGGGACTGGACCGTCGATTCCAAGGACTGGTATTATCCCGGCAAGCCGGAACGGATTATACAGGAAATCAAGCGTCAGGTTCATCGGGATACCGAAGTTATTCTCATGCATGAGAAGTCGCAGACCGTGCAGGCGTTGCCGGAAATCATAGAGTATTTGAAGAAAAAAGGGTACTCGTTCGCTGTATATAAACCGGATCAGCATTTCTCCGTAAACTTTGCAAAAGATGAGCGCTTGTAGTCTAGTATTCCGCCTATGCTATAATTAATTGAATCTGCGAGATTTTGAAGGAGAGGTGGTTTCTTGGTGAGATGGTGGTACAAAGCAGCCGGATGCGCTGTTGCGGCCTGTCTGCTGCTGACTGCTTGCTCTTCGAAGCAACCGCCGGCCCCAAATAGTCCTATCAGTCAGGAGGAAGAGATGCAGGAAGAAGGACAGACGCTAACTGTCATCAATCCTGAATCCTCCATGAGTAACTCCACAAATCTTCCATCCACGGAAGAGGGGAAGAAATATCAGATCCAAACCCGGCTAACCGATTTCCGATTGTTGAGTGCTTCCAAGGGATTAGCCTGGGGCTCAACACGAAGCGAATTGCGGCTCTATGTGACTCAGGATAACGGGGAGACATGGATCAACATATCGCCGGCCGCTTCCGTCCAGTTTCCCAATAATCCTCAGTACGGTAAGGATTTGTTCTTCGTGGATACGGACCATGGCTGGATCGTTCGCAATTCACTCGGAGCGGGTGAAGCTATTGTCCTTCGGACCGGAGATGGCGGAGCGACTTGGAAAATGACCTCGCTGCCAGAGGCGGATGATGTTGCTTCCATTTACTTTTTGGATCAGAGTCTGGGATGGATTTTGACGGTGGGACAGGGACCGGACAGCAGTGAAGCAAAAACGTTATACAGAACGAATAACGGCGGAGCAACCTGGGAAAAAATTATGAGTACGCCGATTCTCCCGACCGATACTTCGGTCGTGGATCAAACGCTTCCGAAACTGGGAGATCCCATGGGCATGGTGTTCACGGATGACAAAAACGGCTACATCACGATGGTTGAAGCCGGGTTCCCCGCTTTGTATGCGACAAAAAACGGAGGCAGGCATTGGGTGATGAGCGACCGGTTTTTCGAGCAAGATAAATTCACTACCTGCGAACGTTTTACAGTGGGAGAACCAAGCTTTTTTAATAGCGGTAACACGGGATGGATCCCTTTCGGGTGCGGAAGGGAAAATGCGTTAAAATTCAACGGCTACTTTACTACCTCCGGCGGAAAAAGCTGGAGCCTGGCTCCTTTTGGCTTGCCATGGCAAGCCGGCTCCTATGGGAACATGACAACCACGTTTATTAATACCAAAGAAGGTTGGTCCCTTCAGGACTCCGGTTTATATCATACCTTGGATCAGGGCAATAGCTGGACCTTGCTGCCGGAGAGCAAGAAGCTGAACAAAGTGCTTGCCGATTATCCCGTAGTGGTAAAAATCCAGTTTTATTCCGCCAAGACAGGTTGGCTGCTTGTTGAAAAAAGTGATAAAAAACGATCCCTGCTCCTGCAAACGCAGGACGGCGGAATCAGTTGGCGCGTACTTTAACCGGTAGCGTCAACTTTTTTTGTCTGAACCGAAAAGGAAAATAGCATAAAATGTGATGTTCATTAATTTGTGAAAATTATCACGTGCACTGTTCAGACTTTGTGATATATTTAACTTGTAAGAAGGAAACAGACAACGAAAGACAATGAAAGACAGAATTTTAACTAAAATTATAGGAGTGAGTCAAAATGAAAACAGCTGACCAAGAAACGATTACCCGTAACTTCCTCCAATTTTGCTATACTTGCGAAGATGCTCACCTGTGCACAACCGAGGAAGCTTGCCAAGCTTGCTGGGCGGAAAACGGACTGTGCGAGCAACAAGCAGACGGTGCGGACGAAACTCGTGAACTTCTGCAATTCTATTATGCATAATTCATCAACCTCATCTTTCAAATAACCTTCGGTTCTTGGCCCAGGAACCGGAGGTTTTTTGTTGTCTTGAAGAAAACAAAATAATCGGACAAGGGTGGCATATTTTCACAAGTGCCGGAATAACAAGTTTTGATTTGGACGGCATATACATAAGAGAGAAGGAGAGGGCGAGCAGGCTGCTGCATTGGCCGGCGCCAGATAAGGAGGGAGAAGCGTGCAATCTTGGATGGAAATGTTCGGGGTGATGAATACGGCTTTCCCGATCTTCGTCGTCGTCATTCTCGGTATTATCGTTCTAACAACGGCTGGCGGCTTAAAAAGACACCTGTCGAACAACCGGCAGCCGGTGCTTATCGTTTCGTCCGTCATTGTATCCAAACGGACGGAAGTAACCCATAGGCATGATACGGATCTCTCCATTAACCGTTCGGACAGCAAATATTATTTGACGTTTGAGGTGGAGAGTGGGGACCGGATGGAATTCCTGGTGAGCGGAGAGGAATACGGCCAATGCTCGGAAGGAGATGAAGGGAAGCTGACTTTTCAAGGAAGCCGGTATTTCGGATTCGAGAGGCTTAGCAAAACTTATCGTGCTGCGCTCCAAGAGTATCGTCACTATTAGAATGACCTTGCTGATCAAATAATGAAGAGCTGTCCGGCGGACAGCTCTTTTTGTTGTATGTTGGCTAACTACTGCTCGCCTATACTCATGAATTAATGCGCCAATGCTTTGGTTCTCACCTTTTCGGTCAGCAGTATTTGTGCGGCTGCCCTGCCGCTGGAGAAAGCACGTTCGGCGAGTTCGCCTTTGCCTTCGCAACCATCGCCGCAAAAGAGGAACGGAACACCCTGCAATTTGTTCGGAAGCAGTTTGTTGGTATGGATATTTTTGACGCTGGATACCATGGCTTTTTTGGATATCCGTTTTACAGCCGTATGTTCGCGCCAGTCCGGATAATAAGTGTCGAACAATGCTTCCATTTGCTGTGTTTTGCTTTCCAGGTATTGCTTCTTTTGGTCCTCGTCCGTGAAATCGTCATTCAGATAGGCGATGCCCTGAAGAAGCTGGCCGCCTACCGGTACTACCGTATAGTCCGTCGCCGAGACGTCGCTGATAAATACTTTGTTATCCATATCGCTGATGTAATGGAAAGGGCGGGCTACCACTTTCGAGAATCCAACGTCGTAAACCATCACTTCAGTACAGCTGTTGTCTTTATAAGCGTCAAGCTGCCCGTCCCAAGCAGAGGATTCAAGCAATTTTGAGACTTGCTGTACCGGCATTGCAAAAATGATTTGATCGAATTCAAGCGCTTCGCGGGTTTTGGTGTTGAGCTTAAATTTCCCGTTTTCCATGGCGATCGATTCCACCGGCTCTTTAACCGCGATATCCCATTTCTCGTTCCCGCCGATTTTTTGCACAAGTTGATCGGTGATCGTTGCCCAACTGCCGAGAATATAGTTGACCGGTTTAGAGGAAAGGAACAAATTGTGATAATAGTCCGCAATGACTTCGCCGGATACTTTACGGGCATCTTCGGGCGTAATAAAAAAGTTGGAACTGACCAAATGCTCCCATAATTCCTTGACGTCCGGGGCGGCATTGGATTGGTCCAAATACTCCCCCAGTGTCCGGTAGCGCTTCAAATGATGGATGTTTCCAATCACCGCGGCGATTTCGGCCACGAATCTCACTTTCTCGAACGTACTCAACACGTCGGTCTTCATAATGTTGACGAAATCGAGGGGAGCGGGCGTCAAATTGCCGTGCTTGGCGTAAACGACTTTCCGCTTATCCACTTGTTTGCTTTGGAATTTGAGTTGTAACTCTTGTTCCATGTCCTGCAGCGTGTGTCTGTCGATGCCGTAAACCGCATGGGCACCGTAATTTAACGTAAAGCCGGATTTCTCATAGGTAAATGCACGCCCGCCCAATTGAGGACTGCGTTCGAACACCGTTCCTTCGGTATCCGGACTGTCGGACAGATATGCGGCAGCCGTTAAACCGGCCAAACCGCCGCCAATGATTGCGATTTTCATGGGAGAACCTCCTAAAAGGTTTTGAATGAAAAAAGTTTCTGTATGATAGAAATCCATTTGTGCAAAAACCGTATTCATTTAACAGTATATGCTATTCATGTAAGCGCGTCCATAGAAACGGACACTAAATATTCAAATTTGTAATCGCATTCATAAGTGGAATGAGAATTTTTCCTTGACAGGCTAGGATGCGATCTTCTGCGTTGTCGGCAATTTTTGTTAGGCATCTGCACCATGATAGGCATTCGCACATAGGATATACCGTTGAGAAGTGAGGAAAGGGGGAAACGGGATTTGGCCGTTATCAAAACCAATTCCGAGGATGTAAGACTCCTCGCAAGGCTGATGCGGGCGGAAGCCGAGGGAGAAGGCGAGCAGGGGATGCTGATGGTCGGTAACGTCGGGGTTAACCGGATTCTCGGAGGTTGCCTGGACTTTCGGAATATACGCAGCATGAACGATATGGTCTTTCAATCGCCAGGGGGATTCGAGGCCACGCAAAAAGGCTATTTTTATCAAAGGGCCCGTGACCGGGAAATCCGGCTGGCCCAGCGCGTCATAAACGGAGAAAAAATAAGGCCTGCATCCAATGCGCTCTGGTTCTTCAGACCGGCAGGCGGTTGTCCAGGGACCTGGTATAACCAGACGAACACCGGCAGATTCAAGGCGCATTGCTTCTTCGCTCCGACCGCGGAAGACTGCCCGGCTGTATATTGACTTGAAATGATGGCAAGGCTCACCATTGTGATTTTTCAATACATGCAAGGCTTCAAAACAAGAGCAAGAAACCATTGAGGAGGAATTATGTCCATGTTTAATCAACCTTATCGGCCGGTGACTTACAAAATTGGAGGAAACCCTGCAGGTGCTTATCCATCCGTAGGAGGAACCGGAACCGGCAACGGCACCGGCACCGGAACTGCGGGTTATCAGCCGCCGCAAGTGCCCAGCGGCAGCCCGATGACGCCATCCGGAACCGTAATGCCCGTGCAAATCCCAACTTATGAGCAATCCTACATCGAGAACATTTTGCGCTTAAACTTGGGGAAAGTCGGTACGTTCTACATGACTTACGAGAACAATTCCCAATGGAATGCGAAGATTTTTAAAGGGGTGCTCGAAGCTGCCGGCCGCGATCACATTATCATAAGCGATCCGAATACGGGAGTGCGTACGATCCTGTTGATGGTAAACCTGGATTACGCCACATTCGATCAACCGCTGGTTTATCAATATCCCGGAACGATCGGCAACCCGCCGACGACCCGCAGATAAAGCACGCATGGTATCAGGACCTCCTATGGAGGTCCTCTTTGCGTCATCCCAAAAAATAGAGCGGATGCAGGCCTGTTTCCATGGCATACACCAGGGTTTGACTGTGTAGTGTATAATTATATAATTAATAGTAATTCATTTAGTTGGTGGCAACCCGTTTTTAAATGTTCAAAGCAGGGGAGATGAATCCATTGGGAAGTTGACGATATATGCCGACATTAAACATCAATATCATTTCAAACCGCGAAGGAGGTGCACCTATTCACCGCACTGATGGCGGGGATAGGAAACGTATTGACTGACCCTTTACCGAGTCTTTTTTCAATAGGACTGATGCTGTTATTGGTCCTGCTTAACGGATTTTTCGTATCTGCGGAATTTGCAATCGTAAAAATCAGAAGCGGCCGGATTGATGCCTTGGTCGAAGAAGGACGCAAAAACGCCGTTATCGTGAGAAGCTTATTAAACCACCTTGACGGATACTTATCCGCTTGTCAGTTGGGAATCACGCTTTGTTCCCTGGGGCTTGGTTGGCTCGGCGAACCGGTGGTGGCCCGGATGCTTAACCCCTTGTTCGAGCTTGCGGGTTTTAGCGAAAAACCGGTTCATATCGTATCGCTGCTGGTTTCCTTTTTACTGATTGCCGTATTGCATATTGTTCTCGGGGAACTTGCCCCCAAAACGATCGCCGTACGTAAAGCGGAACAAATCACGCTTATGTCGGCTCGTCCGATGCGCTTTTTTTACAAGCTGATGTTTCCTTTCATTTGGACGCTGAACCGTCTGTCTTCCGGACTGCTGAGAATGTTCGGAATCGCCCCCGTATCGGAGCAGGATTCGCTGCACACCGAGGAAGAGATCCGGGTGATGATGAAGGAGAGTACGGAGAGCGGACTGATCGACAGTACGGAAATGTCGCTCGTTGACAATATTTTCGAATTTGCCGAAACGACAGCCCGGGAGATCATGATTCCTCGCACGGAAATGATTTGCCTGTATACGCAAAATTCGCTGGACGAAAATCTGACGATTGCGCTGGAAGGCACGCGTACGCGATATCCTGTCTGCAACATCGACAAGGACCATATTATCGGATTTATTCATATTAAAGATTTAATCCGCTCGAATACCCAGGATTATCGCGACTTGCTGCGCCCGATCATGGCTGTCCCTGAATCGATTCAAATCAGCGAGCTCATGAAACGCATGCAGCGCGGTAAAACGCAAATCGCCATCCTTATCGATGAATACGGAGGCACTTCCGGGATGGTCACGCTGGAAGATATCGTCGAAGAAATCGTCGGAGAAATTCAGGACGAATTCGATGAAGAGCGGCCAGGCATCGAGCAACTGGATGAAAATCATTATTCCATAGACGGCCTCATGCTGATCGAATCGATCAACGACCGGTTCGGCTTCGAACTGGATTCCGAGGATTACGACACGATCGGAGGCTGGCTGTACTCCAGGATTGAAATCCTTCCGCCGCAAATCGGTCAAACCGTGGAATACGAAGGCTACATTTATATGGTGGAGGAGACCGACAACAAGAGAATTTCGCGCGTCAAGCTGTTTAAACAGCAGTTCATTCCCATCGAGGAAGCCGGCGCATAACATACATGTAGAAACGGCGGGCAGCCCTATAAGGTCTGCCCGCCGTTTCGTTTATTGATTTAACCCGTTGGCTATCGCGATCATTTCTTCCTTGTCGACATCGCCGAATGCGTTAAAGTAGACATTACCCAGCATCATATTAATTTCCGTTACGGTCCCGGTGCTGATATAGGCAATGCTGCCGTTATTCATTTCAACTTCTTCCGTGCTTTCTTTGCTTATGGTGGAGAGGATTTCGTTATTCATCAACAAATCGAAAATCAGCCGGAGCGATTGGTTATCCTGCGTCGTGTAGAGCAGGTGCGCGCTTTTGCCGAATGTATTCGGATCATCAGGGGTACCCGCCGGAATGACGACCTCCAGCGTTTTCAAGGTGAAACGGTCCGGAATATAACTAATCCGAGGCAAGGAGAAGGCCAGCGTCTCACGTGCTTGATCCATATCCATCTCCACATGGGAATACGTTCCCGAGTCGACGAGATGGACCGACTTACTCATTTCCTGAAGTTCTTCTTCGGTAAAACCGTCCGGCGGAGGCGGCGTCTTGGCTTTGGAAGGATCCGGTTGCTGTGGAACATTGCCAAATACAATTTGCGACATCCCGCTGCCCAGGTTTTTGAGCTCCTGGAAAATGGGGGAGATCGCTTTAGTCACTAAAGGAGGACTGAACAAGACGGCTCCCAGGATCATGGAGGCGGCAACAATGCCAAACAGCTTGGCATGGCGGCGGCGCTTGCCGAAGTTTCTGCGCCGGTTCAATTTCTTTTGAATCTGTTCCCAGGATTTGCGGCGCTCTGCTTCAGAATAAGTAGGGAGGGTGTCGATCGCTTTTTGAAAAGCATCATTAAATAAAGTCTCAAACTCAGCGGGATATTTTTGATTTTCCATGTTCTCGTTTTTGATATTCGCCACCCCACTCTCTGAATAGCATTTTCTTGATCCCTTCCCGGGTACGAAAAAGCCGCTGTCTGACGATATTCTCGCAGAGATTCAGCCGCTCGGCAATTTCTTTATAGCTTAACCCCTGTTTCCAGCGCAATTCGATCAATTGGCGGTATTCCGGTTTCAACTTGCTCAAATGAGCGTAGATCGCTTCTTCCATCATTTTGGCTTCGACGGTTTGTTCTACGGATGGGACATTCGGACTAATAGGATCTATATCCATATAAACACGCTCTAAGTCCAAGTGGTTACGGAATTTTTTATTTTTTCTAAAATAATTAATGGTCGTATTCCGCGCCACTGTTTTTAGCCATGATTTCATAACGCTTTCATTTTCGAAATGGGGTTTCTTCGTTACAACTTTAATAAAAGCTTCTTGAATAATATCCTCGGTAGCCTGATGATCTTTCACGAGATAGAAGATGGTCCCATATACAAGATCATAAAAAGCATAATAGACTTCTTCTTGAATGTTGACTGACAAATTATGAAAGTCGGCTCCGAGCAGCCATTCCAACCGTTCCGGCATGGTACTCCCCTCTCTAGCCGTTAAGGCAAGTCAATCTATATAAAAACCAATACCTCGATAATACTATAACGCGTTCCCGAAAGGAATGATTTTCCAAAGAAAAAAGGTTCAAAGGCAGACTTCTCCAGAAGAATGCCTTTGAACCTTGGATAAAAATTCCACATATACGTTATCGGGTATTAGTCTTCATCCACCGTTAAGGAATCATAATCTATAGCATTTCGTTTGGCGGCCATGGCCGGCGAATCGGAATTGCCGTACTGCTCCAACGAATGCCATGCGCTTGCGTCGTCGAATTTTCCCGCATCGCGCTGTCTGTTCTCCCCAGCTCCTTTTGGAGGGGAGGTGATCAGATTTTCTTCAACAGGCCTGTAGTCACCGACATTCCGTTCCGGGGTGTGTTCCACACAGTACGAGGTATAAGGAATCGCCTCAAGGCGCTCGTAAGGGATTTCATTCCCGCAGACGGAACAAGTTCCGTAGCTGGAATCGTTGATCCGGTCCAATGCCCTGTTAATGTCTTTGAGGCGTCTTGCCAAATTATCGTCAACCGCCATATCGCGGCTGCGTTCGAAGGTTTCCGTTCCGACATCGGCCGGATGGTTGTCATAGGCGGATAGCTCTCCGGTGGATGCCCGAAGCGACTCCTCGGAATGGGAAGGTGACGACTCCGTGTCAAAATGATTTTCAAATTCCTGTTTTTCTTCCTGAAGAGACTCTTTCAGATACTGAAGCTGAGTTTTAGTCAGATGGCTCATGAACTTTCCCTCCTCAAATAATTAGGCCAAGCTCCGTGATCCAGCCTAAGTATGGTTTACCCGGGAATGAAGGAGGGTGACGCAAGGGCAGCTTTATCTTACAATGGGGGTAAGTAGTCAAGGGGGGGATATGGTATGTGGCTGTATGTCGTGATCATTGCGCTCGTGGTTATTGCCGCGGTCGGCACGTTAATCATCGGAAATTCCAAGGAGAATCGTACGGGTAACCCGGATTATGACCGGCGGACGAAAAAGAACCTCGTCAAACTGACGCTGATTTATGGCGGCTCTATCTTGGTGATCGCCTTGCTGCTGGTAGGCTTACTGGACCTGTCCATGTAAATAAGCCCCTTAGGAATAAATCACCCCGCCAGAATCCCGGCGGGGTGATTTAATATATTGTGCGGCATTTGTTAAATAAAACTGCTTAGAACGCCCAGTTGCCTTTCGCGAAGATTTGCTCTTCTTTGCCGTCTTCCGTGATGCCGAAAATGTCCATCTCCGCCGAACCGACCATAAAGTCTTCATGCGCGAAGCTTGCATTGAGTCCATGCTGCTTCAATTCTTCGCTGTTCATCGATTTGCCGCCTTCCAGGTTGAAGGCGTAAGCATTGCCGATCGCCAAATGGTTGGATGCATTTTCGTCAAACAGCGTGTTATAGAACAAGATTCCCGACTGTGAAATCGGCGAGCCATGCGGCACCAGGGCGACTTCGCCCAAATAATGCGAGCCTTCGTCCAGCTCAACGAGCTGCTTGAGGGTTGCCTCTCCGACTTCCGCAGCATAATCCACGATTCGGCCGTTTTCGAACGTCAGTTTGAAGCGGTCGATAATGTTTCCGTTGTAGCTTAACGGTTTGGTGCTCGACACAGTGCCGTTGACCCCGGTTTTAAGCGGAGCGGTGAACACTTCTTCCGTCGGAAGATTCGCCAGGAAGGTGTTACCCTGTGCGTTGATGCTTTCTGCGGCGACCCACAGATGCCCCTTCGGCAGTTCGATCGTTAAATCCGTGCCAGGTGCTACATAGTGAAGCTTTTTGTATCGTTTGGCATTCAGGTATTCCGACTTTTCGGTCAGATTGGCAATATGCTCCCGCCAAGCGGCGATCGGATCAGGCTGATCGATTCTTACGGTCCGGAAAATCGCTTCCCATAATGCGTCCACTTGTTCCGCTTCCGGAACATCGGGGAACACTTTAGCCGCCCAGGTCTTCGAAGGAACGGCAACGATCGACCAACTGAACTTGTCGGCCATTTGCATCTCACGGTACTTGCTCATTGCTTTGCCGTACGTTTTTTGATGGTTGGTAATCCGCTGCGGATCGACGCCGGTCAGCAAGTCCGGATCCGAAGAGATGACGTGCAGTACGGCTGCGCCGTTCTCCACGTATTCAAGCATTTCTCCCGCATACCATTTCGGATCGTCCAGGAAGGATTCTTCCGCTGCCAGCTCGTAGCGCAACCGGGTGACGGTGTCATCGCTCCAGTTCACTTTCACGAATCTTGCTCCCGCTTCATAAGCTTGCTTTACAATTAAACGTACGAGTTCAGCCGAATCCACAGTAGCGACTACGATCAGGGTTTGACCTGGTTGTACATTGGCACCTATTTTGACGGCCAATTCCGCGTATTTCTGCAACTTCTCTTGAAAATCTGACATATTCGTTCCTCCATATAGAAAAATGGTTATTGCTATATCATACTACGAATTAGATATTCTATCCAATTAACCAATGGTTATTTTTCCTTCAGGGTATTTGAACAATTCTTTGTCCGATTTCGGTGCCAATGCATAGGCCAAGGTTACGGGACCCACTCTTCCCAGGAACATGACGATGCAAAGTACAGCTTTGCTTATGTCCGTTAGCCGCGGGGTTAAGTCGAGGCTAAGTCCCGCCGTAGCGAAAGCGGACGTGGTTTCGAACAACAGGGGGAGGAACTCCCTGTCTTCGATGACGGACATGATCATCGCCGCGAAGATGACGAGGAACAGCGCCAGCCAGGTTTGGGTAATCGCCCGCATGATCGATCCTTTGGACAAGCGTCTGCGGAAGAAGACAATATCCTCGCGCCCCCGGATCATGGCATACATAGCGCCGAGCAGGATGGCAAACACGGTTACTTTAATCCCCCCGCCGGTGGATCCTGGGGCGGCCCCGATAAACATGAGCAAGATGAACAAGAATTGTGTAGAGAGCTCCATGTCGGCCATGCTGAGCGTAGTGACGCCACCTGATCTGGAACTGATCGAATGGAAGAACGAACTCATGACCCGATCCCCCCAGCCAAGCGGCTTCAGGGTATCGGGGTTGTTCAATTCAAGGGCAAACATCATTAGGGCTCCGCCTACGATCAGGAGCGCCGACATACTCAGGACCACTTTCGTATGCAGGGACAACTTCCGGGTACGGGAGTAATGCAGCAAGTCCGAAATGACTATAAATCCGATACCCCCAAGCACGATCAGAATCATAACGACGATATTGACAAACGGATCACTGCCGTATTCCGCAAGACCGCTAAATTTGCCATGGATCGATCCGAACAAGTCGAAGCCGGCATTGTTAAAAATCGAAATGCTGTGGAAGACACCGAAATAAAGCGCTTGATGCCAAGGCATGTCCATGGCCCATCTTGCGGCCAGCAACAGCGCGCCGGTGCCTTCGATCACTAATGCGTAAGTAATAACGCGCCGGATCAGCGTAAGGAGCCCTTCCATAGAATTATGGTTCATGGCTTCTTGCAACAAGAGCCTGTCCCGTAGCGAAATCCGCCGGTTAAACGCAAGGGCGATCAACGTGCCGAAGGTCATAAATCCGAGGCCGCCAATCTGGGCAAGCGCCACAATCACGATTTCCCCGAACAGGGAAAAGTGCGTTCCCGTATCGACCACGGTCAGCCCGGTTACGCAAGTGGCGGAAGTTGCCATAAAAAAGGCGTCGATCAGTTTCATCGGTTTTCCGTCGGTTGAGGCGGGACCCAGCGATAGCAGGAAGGTACCCAATATGATGATGATACCGAAGCCGTAGGACAAGGTTTTGGCCGGAGTTAAGGCCTGAATTTTTTTGGTCTTGCTGCGTTTTCTAAACAATGTGTTTTCACCTCATACATGATCTTGCTATTGACGTAAAACATGGTACGATATTTCAATAAGGATGGCTAGATCGTTCCTTAATCATCCTATTATAGTAGAAACAACGGATTTGATCGACTTTAGATGAGAAATTACAGAAAAAGGAGTCATGGCTGTCATGAAGCTGAACATTGTGCAAGCGGACATGCATAAAGATGAGGAAGGAGCTTTTTTGGGTAAAACCATATTTGAAGTGGAAGGCCATAAGGCGGCTTATGAAATTACGTTCTTCAGCAAGCGTGGCAAGGAGTGGGATTATAGTTTGAATTATGCCCACGAGTCCGGGATTGAAGCGGAATTTGTAAAAGTGGACGAAATGGTCGAACAGGATGACGAACGGTTTGATGAATTGCTGGAGGCTGCCTTGAGCAAGCTTCCGGAATCGGAATCGGAGTGAGCAAAGAAAGGGGGGAGCGTCATTGATGGAGAAACCTTTTTACAGAAGGTGTCTGGGGATCATCATGATCCTGACCATCATTTTTTTGATTCACAAGGTTCATTTTATTTTTAATCCACTGGTGACGCTGATCAAGATACTGATCGTTCCATTAACGATCTCCGGGTTTTTGTATTATCTGTTGCGGCCGATCGTACAATTCCTGGAAGAAAAAAAGATGAGCCGGATGCTGTCCATTCTGTTCATATACCTGCTGTTTGCAGGAGTTGTCACTATATTTCTGATGGTGGTATGGCCGCCGCTTCAGAAGCAGATTACCGAGTTCATCAATAACGTGCCGAAACTGATCGACGGCTTGCAAAGCCAAATGAATGAAATCAGGAACAACCGTTATTTTTCGATGTTCGACAACAAAGATACGCAACTGATGGACAAAATCACGGAGTATGTTAATGCGGGCATTCAGAGCGCAACGGGGTACATTTCCCATGTGTTCAGTTTCTTGAACGACTTCTTTATTGTCGTCGGTACAGTACCGATTATGTTGTATTACATGCTCAAAGAAGATCACCGGGTGACCCCGTCACTGGTGCGCATGGTTCCTAAGCGTTACCGCCGGGAGGGCGAAAATGTAGTGCATGACATCGACACGATGCTGAAAGGATTCATTGCGGGAAGAATGATCAGTGCCGTGGTGCTTGCCGTGATGTGCTTCCTCGGTTTTTGGCTGATCGGGTTGCCATACCCGTTGCTGCTAGCTATTGTCGGAGCGCTATTCAATTTCATTCCGTATTTCGGTTCGCTGCTTGGCGCGATTCCTTGCGTGATCGTCGCTTTTACCGAATCTCCTTCCATGGTGGTTTGGGTCATCATTATTGTAGTCATTGCGCAGCAAGTCGAAGGAAATCTGATTTCACCTTATATCTATGGAAAAACGATCAACATTCATCCGCTAACCACGATTGTGCTGTTGCTGATTGCCGGTGACTTTGGCGGAATCTTGGGGATGATTTTGGCGATTCCGCTGTATATGATGGTGAAAATACTCGTGGTTCGCGTGTATCAAATCTTTTTGTCCGAGAAGGTAGAGGAACTGAATACGTAATCCAAAATATTTCCATTTCCAATTGAATTGGTGACGAAAATCATATCACCAGTTCCACTCCTTGCGAGATGATTAACCTAATAAAATGGTTATCAAAAATTCTCGGGGGATGATAAGAAATGGCAGTAACCGCCAAAAACGGGAAGTACTTTTATGCCTGGAGCAAGATACTTCCCGATGGATCCTTTTACCTGCCGGATCAAGCCCTGCAGGAATATCATATCCGGACCGATTCGAAAGTCATTTTGATGTCAGGGCGCAATACCGCCAAAGGATTTAGCGTCGTTTGCAAAGAACTGATCGATAATTCTCCGCTGGCCAAGGTGTTTGCGAGCCTGCCGCAGTTGCAAAGCTTCTCAATTCCGGAGGGAGAAACGATCACCTTCAAAGAACGAGTGTTTTGCTGGACTTATCTAGGCAGTGATCACTACATTCAGCTACCGCTGCAAACATGGGCCGAATTCGGCGTGAACCCTGGTGACAAGCTGCTTAGTTTGAGAGCTACGCATCTGGCGTTCAACAATCTGGCTGATGGGCCTTATATTGAATTGGCTAAACAAGTCAGAGGCATGACGGTATACGAATAAGCAAGTTCATAAATGTCAGAAGGCTTCCTGCGTAAATACGCGGGGAGCCTTTTTTAATTTCATACGATGATCGAAAGAAGATTTGTTCGGGTAATGAATCATAGTTTGCCGTTCACTTACGCAAAATGAACATGAATGAAGGGAGCGATTTCATGAAAGCAGTTACTTACCAAGGAAAAAAGAGTATCCGTGTCAAAGACGTGAGAGATGCCAAGCTGGAAAAAAAAGACGACATCGTCGTACGCGTCACTTCGACGGCGATTTGCGGTTCGGATCTGCATATTTATAACGGGGAAATTCTCGGGATGTACGATGATTATGTAATCGGTCACGAGCCGATGGGGATTGTGGAAGAAGTCGGGCCCGAGGTAACCCGGGTAAAGAAAGGGGATCGCGTGATCATCCCGTTCAATGTGGCGTGTGGAGAATGTTATTTTTGCAAGCATCAGCTGGAGAGCCAATGCGACAATGCCAATGATAACCGGGATACCGGCGGATATTTCGGATATTCCTCCAGATATGGCGATTATGCAGGGGGTCAGGCGGAACTGCTTCGGGTTCCTTTTGGCAATTTCGTACCTTTCGTCATTCCCGAGAATGCGGAAATGGAGGACGAGAAACTGCTGTTTCTGTCCGACATTGTCCCGACCGCATATTGGAGCGTAATCAATGGAGGCGTGAAGGCCGGGGATACGGTTATCGTCCTTGGTTGCGGCCCGGTTGGATTGCTTACGCAAAAATTCGCCTGGCAGAAAGGAGCCAAACGGGTTATAGCCGTGGACTATCTCGACTATCGCCTTGAACACGCCAAGCGGAGCAATGGGGTTGAGGTGTTTAATTTTGAAAAAACGGACAATTTGGAGGAACACTTGAAAGAAATTACGCAAGGCGGCGCGGACGTCGTAATCGACTGCGTAGGTCTGGACGCCAAAAAGTCGGTTGCCGAAAAAGTGGAGACCGCTTTAATGCTGCAGGGCGGCTCCCTTAGCGCATTTAACCTGGCATCCAAAGTGGTTCGAAAAGCGGGGACGATCCAGGTAACGGGAGTTTACGGCCTGAAATATAATCTGTTTCCGTTTGGCGACCTTTTTGAACGGAACATCAACATTAAAACCGGGCAAGCTCCGGTGATTCATCTGATTCCCGAACTGTATGAGCAAATCCGGACGGGGCGCTTTGATCCAACGGACATTATCACGCATCGTCTGCCTCTCGACCAGGGAGAGCATGCGTATAAAATATTTAACGATAAAGAAGAAAACTGCATTAAAGTGATTTTAAAGCCTTAAAGCAGATCCTGCCGGCTTTGGACATTATTTCTCCCGAACAAGAGAAAAACAGCCCTCAATAAGCGGCTGTTTTTTTATTACGTACCGGATTGGATGCTTAGTGATATTTCCCGATAATTCCATCATAGACTTCTCTAGGTCTTAATCCGACCAGTTTCTCCACCGGCTCGCCGCCCTTGAAGAAGATCACGGTCGGTAAAGACATGATTCCGTAGGTTGCCGCGAGTTCCGGGGATTCATCGACGTTCACTTTCATCAGGTTGACGTTTCCCTTGTAATCTTCGTGCAGTTGTTCGAGGATAGGCCCTAGTACTTTACACGGCGGGCACCACGGGGCATCAAAATCCACAAGGGTTACTCCTTGAGCCAGCAGTTCCTGGTTGAACTCCGTGGGGCTCGTTACTCTTTTTATACTCATGCTTCATTTCTCTCCTTTAAATTCGGATTTTCTTCCTGCAGATAAGCAATCCTTTCCTGCAGATTGGACTTTATCGAGGACAGCAAAGTGATTTGCTCTTCGATTTCTCTCAGTTTGCTGCGATAAACAGGCATAATCTGTTCGCAAAACGCTTCCTTGCTAGCCATTACGCAGTTTAGAAAACCGGAAATCTGTTCGGTGGTCAGACCCAGCTGGAGATAAAACTGAATCGTCTTGACTTGCTCAACGGATAGGCTGTTGTAGTCGCGATATCCGTTGTCCATCCGCCGCGAGGCAATCAATCCTTGCTGCTCATAGTAACGCAGTGAGCGAATGCTGGCCCCCGTGGCTTTGGATAATTCGCCGATTTTCATAGCTTACGCTTCACCTGCCTTTAGTGCGGTTTCGGTAACGTACTGCCATTATAAACCCTGACATTAGTGTTAGGGTCAATCTATTTTTCTCTAGTATCCGAACCGTGTATAATGAAATGAGCGAATGAAGGTCAGCTTGTCGGGACAGAAGTCGTAAATTCGCCAATTCATATGGAGGAGGAACCAAATGAAACCGGCTTTATTGATTATCGACTTGCAAACAGGTTTTGTTTCCGGTCCGCGAAGACGCGGGGAAATTGAAGGGGCATGCGAGTACATTAATGCAACCTCCGAGTTGTTTCGGAATGCCGGTCTACCGGTTGTGATCGTACAAGACACCGAATGCGGCAGAGAGAGTGAAGGCTTCGAACTGATTCCCGAAATCGATGTGCAGGAATCTGATTTGCGCGTTGAAAAAGAGTGGTCAAACTCGTTTTGGAAAACTCCTTTAGAGGAGTTACTGCTTGAACAAGGCGTTGATTTCGTTGTTGTTTGCGGCTTCGCTGCAGAGCATTGCGTGACCTTCACTTACAACGGAGCCCGCGAACGAGGATTCGGTGCGGCCATATTGCAGAATGGAATATTAGGCGAGCACCCGAATGCGGTTCGATCCGTAACCGAGGCTCGCCCGCTCATCTCCTATTCCGTGATAGCTTCCATGTTGAAGCGGTAAGGAGAAGAACATATGAAGCAACGGGAATTTGTTCTGGAGGGGACGCGCCTGCGGATCAGGCCTAGCCGTCCGGGTGCGGACATGGATTTTGTACTGGAGCTGGAGCATCATGAGGAAAACCGGCGCTTCATTAGCCCTTGGCTACGGGAACAGCACGAAGAGTTCAAACTTGAAAAAGATCATCTTCATTTAATTATTGAGAACAAGGAAACAAAGGAATATGTCGGGTATATGCTGCTGGAAGGAATCTTGTTAGTTAGCGGATGTATAGATTTGAAACGTCTTGTCATTGCTTCCAAAGGTCTAGGTTACGGGCGCGAAACCCTGAGACTCGTGAAGGATTGGGCTTTCAATGATGCAGGAGCGCATCGGCTTCAGCTTGATGTGAAAAGTATCAATTCAAGAGCGAAGGGACTTTATGAGTCTGAAGGTTTCGTTCAGGAAGGATTGCTTCGCGACCGCTTCCGCAATGAGAGCGGTAATGGCTATGTTTCGCTGTACATCATGTCTATCCTGGAAAAGGAGTATCGGCATGTTTGATCCTACGGTATTTGACAATTTGAAGGTCGTACTTGAAGGCGCCGTATACGATTTGGACCTGCGTGAGCAGCTTCGTATTAGCGGTCGAATTGATCGGGTGGAGTTGTCGACGATGTCCAGGTATTACTCGATTCAATTCAGTTTGCCCGATAAACCGGAGGTCTGGGCCGAATTAAGGCTGTGGGCGGATACGGAGGATTTGGCGGGTGAAATACTGGAGCTGAATTCCGTCACACTTGGATGTCAGATGCAGCCGGTCTTCTACAAACATCTGAAAGATCCTGCTGGCGAGTGTCCGGTGATCGAGCGGCTGACTACGGAAATATGGGGTAGTCATATCCATCAGATTCAGAGGATATTCTCGGTTTATGGCGATGCCCAGTCTCTTCCGCTGGACGAAATCATTGTTCAATTCAACAGAAGGTTTGGGGAAGAGGTTGCCTCAGACTTGCCGCAAATGCTGGATCATATGCTGATTATGCTGGAAAGACTTTAACGCTCACGGTAACTATTTTACATAATTAATATAATTAATTATTAGCGGGAGGCCAAACTAATGAATGCTCATGAAATCGATTATCGGATTATCGGTGAGGAAATGCAATGCGTCGAGGTACATCTTGATCAGGGAGAGAGCGTAGTGGCGGAAGCCGGCAGCTTTATGATGATGGATCCCGACATTCGGATGGAGACGATCTTCGGAGACGGCAGCAACCAGGGCGGAGGCTTGATGGGGAAATTGATGGGAGCCGGAAAACGTCTCATTACCGGTGAAGGTCTGTTCATGACCGTGTTCACCAATGCCGGTTATCAGCGTCAGGGCGTGACGTTTGCTTCACCGTATCCCGGTAAAATCATTCCGCTTGACCTGCAAATGCTGGGGGGCAAAGTGATTTGCCAAAAAGATTCCTTTCTTTGCGCGGCTAAAGGCGTATCCGTCGGAATTGAATTCCAGCGTCGGTTGGGGACCGGTTTTTTTGGCGGTGAAGGATTCATTATGCAAAAAATCGAAGGGGACGGCCTCGCTTTCGTCCATTCCGGCGGGTTAGTACTCGAGCGTGATCTTGCTCCTGGCGAGGTAATGCGTCTTGATACCGGCTGTCTCGTGGCGATGACCGCTTCAGTCGATTATAACATCGAGTTCGTTAAGGGCGTAAAAACCGCGCTGTTTGGCGGTGAAGGCTTATTCTTTGCTACGCTCCGCGGCCCTGGTAAAGTATGGGTACAGTCGCTTCCGTTTAGCCGCTTGGCCGATAAGGTGCTTTCCGCTGCGCGTCATGGAGGAAAAGACGAAGGCAGTCTGCTTGGAGGACTCGGAAATTTGTTTGAGCGTTAAGGATAAGGAGCAATCATCAAGAGGGATTGACATCGGCCTTTTGTGTAACTATTATAGTTACAGTGAAAAGGAAAAGGGGGATAGCCATGACGATCAGCTCGCGATTTTCCGTTGCCATTCATGTTTTGTCCCTGCTTGAACTGAACAAGGAAGGCGTCAATACCTCGGAGTATATTGCAGAAAGCGTGAATACGAACCCGGTGGTCATCCGGCGGATCCTCGGCATGCTGAATAAGGCCGGGCTGGTAAAGGTGCGGTCCGGCGTTGCCGGGAGTAAGCTGCAGCGGCCGGTATCTGAGATCACGCTGCTTGATATTTACCGTGCGGTACATGTCGTGGAAGAAGATGCTTTATTTTCGATCCATGATAAACCGAATTCAAAATGTCCGGTCGGACGCCATATCCAGGCCTCGATCGAGCCCGTTTTTTCATCGGCTCAAGCCGCGTTGGAACTTACGCTGGAGCGGGTAACGCTTGAAGAAATTGTCGGTTCGATTCAGTCGTCGGAAAGTGAAGATTCCTGCGGATAAAACAAAACGAATAAATAATTAACCTGATGAACTATAAAAAGCCCCTTTTGGGGCTTTTTTGTTGTCATTATATTTTTGGAGGAATCACTTAATAATAAACAGTGATTTATAGATCAAATTTAAGAGCGGGCAGATTCGTGGGTTGACATGAGCAATAACTGTAACTATACTAGTTACATCGATAAACTGTAACCAGCTAAGTTACACTTAAATTTGTTTACAACTAAAAATCATAAAAAAGGAGGATGAAGCTGTGTCTAAAAGTATTCATCCGGAAACTCAACTTGGCGCCGTGCGCTTGAAAATTACGAATATGGAGCATTCGCTCACGTTTTATCAGGAAGTGATCGGCTTACGGATTTTAAACCGGCAGGGATCGGTTGCGGAGCTTACCACAGACGGCCAAAGTCCGCTGCTCATTCTTGAGGAAGACCCGCAGTATCGGCGATTGCCGGAGCGCTCCGTATCAGGTCTGTACCATTTTGCCATATTGGTACCGGATCGCCTTACTCTTGGGGTAGCTCTGCGAAATATGGCCCATCATAAAATCCCGCTCGGGCAAGGGGATCATTTGGTCAGTGAAGCACTGTATTTGAACGATCCCGACGGAAACGGGATTGAGGTGTACGCAGATCGGCCCCGTGATACATGGAAAAGAGACGATCAGGGTGAAATTATGATGACCACCGATCCGGTGGATATCGATGGCCTGCTGGCGATTTCGGAAGGGGCGGAGTGGAACGGCTTGCCGTCCGGAACGAAAATCGGCCACGTGCATTTCCATGTCGGGAATTTGCAGACCGCCAAGCATTTTTACTGCGACATCCTCGGTTTCGATATCGTCGCACACTATGGAAGCGCAGCACTGTTCATTTCCGCAGGGGGATATCATCACCATATCGGCTTGAACCTTTGGGCCGGTGCCGGTGCCCCGGCTGCACCTGAAGACGCCGTTGGATTGCGCTACTTCACGATAACGGCTCCCGACCGGGGGGCACTTGCTGAGATAGAGCGTCGAATTAGCGCTGAGGGCGTTTCGTTCGAGTCTCAAGCCGATTGTATCTCGCTCACTGATCCTTTCGGGATCGGGATGAAGATTGTCGTGCAGTCCTGATTCCGTTTGCGCGGGAGAAGGTCACGGTATTATCTGAATCTTAAGCCCCCAGAAAGGGCTTTCTCTGCTTCGTCCTTTCGCCTATAATATAGATTACCAATTCAGTACGAAAGGACCGAATGCCATGCAGCTGTTCCCTCAATTGGAGACGGAAAGATTCATATTGCGCAAGCTGACTTCAGAAGATGCCGGCGATTTGTTTCATTATTTTTCCAATGATGAAGTAACCAAGTATTATGACGTGGACAGTTTTGTGGAGCTTCGGCAGGCGGAGGACCTGATTCAATCCTGGAACAGCCGGTATATGGAGAAAAAAGGATTTCGCTGGGCGATCACGGTCAAACCGGGCAACAAGGTGATCGGAACGATCGGTTATCACAATTGGGCCAAGCGGCATTACAAAGCGGAAATCGGATACGAACTGAATCCCGCTTACTGGGGGCAAGGCGTCATGACCGAAGTGCTGCAGGAAATTATGCGGTTCGGTTTTGAAGATCTGGGGCTCAACCGGATTGAAGCCTATATCGACCCGGACAATATCCGGTCCAGATTTTTGCTGGAGAAAACGGGATTCCATGAAGAAGGTTATTTGAAGCAGTGCTTTTATGAAAAAAATCAATTCGTGGACGGCGTGATCTTTTCCCTGTTAAAAAGTCAATACTTGGAGAACCGGGAGTAGCTTGGCATCCGGCGCAAAACCGACAAGTTGTACACTAATTGTCGGTTGACTGAACTACTTGGCTATATTAAAATGCAATTATCTATTATAGGCGATGGAGTTCGCCATAACCGCTGAAGAGCTGATGACTCCTACCAGAGATTTGAACATTTCCCTGGTAGGAGTCTATTTTTTTGCTCGCCGAGGAATGGAAAGGAACAAGAAGAGATGAGACAATTTAGACAAATCTGGTCCAAACGGCCGGAAAAATGGGACCTGCTGGCCCTGTCGGGCACCTTGCTCAAGTGGATCCTCCTGGGGAGCGGAGTGGGGATACTGGCAGGCACGGCGTCCGCGTTCTTTTTGAAGAGCCTGGATATGGCGAGTAACCTCCGGCTGGAACACCCTTGGTTATTATTTCTTCTGCCTGCAGGCGGGGCCCTGGTCAGTTATCTGTATTGGAAATTCGGGAAGAATAGCGCCAAGGGCAACAACCTGATCCTGGAGCAAATCCATGGCGGGCATGAAACGATACCGCTCCGTATGGCGCCGCTTGTTTTGTTCGGTACGATTGTTACGCATCTGTTCGGCGGTTCGGCCGGCAGGGAAGGCACGGCTGTGCAAATGGGCGGAAGCCTGGCCGAATGGTTCGGAAAATTGCTGCGCGTCGGTCCGGTCGACCGCAAAATTTTGCTCATATGCGGGATTAGCGGCGGATTCGGATCGATCTTCGGAACTCCTTTGGCAGGAACCGTATTTGGCCTGGAAGTGCTGGCGATCGGACTCATTAGCCACGAAGCGATCATTCCGGCATTTATTGCCGCTTTCGTCGGCGATCTGGTTACTTCTTCTTTCTGGGGCGTCTCCCATATTCATTACTCGATGGGCGTAATTCCACAATTGGACTGGCTTGTTGTCCTTAAAGTCATATTTGCTTCTATCTTGTTCGGACTAACAAGCAGGGTGTTCAGCGAACTGACTCATGCCTTGAAAAGAGGCTACGCACGGCTGTTCAAGAACCCAGTACTTAAAAGTGCGGTTGGGGGCGTGGTCATTATCGCGTTGGTCTATGTCGTGGGCAGCCGAGACTATTTGGGCTTGGGTATCCCATTAATTCAGAGTTCGTTTTCGGAACTGGTATCGCCATTCGCCTTTTTGTACAAGCTTGTGTTTACTTCTCTCACGCTCGGTGCAGGCTTCCAGGGAGGAGAAGTTACGCCTTTGTTCGTGATAGGGTCAACATTGGGTAACGCGCTTTCCGGCTTTCTTCACTTGTATGCGCCTTTTTTGGCCGGTCTCGGATTTATCGCCGTGTTTTGCGGCGCCACCAACACGCCGATTGCCTGCTTTTTGATGGGGATTGAATTGTTCGGTTCGGACGGAGCGATTTACCTCTTTATCGCTTGCATCGTAAGCTACTTGTTCTCGGGACATACCGGCATTTATACTTCGCAGCAGATCGGTATCTCTAAAAGCCTTTGGATTCCGGTCCCGCAAGGAACTGTGCTGTCCAATGTGAAGAATCTTAGAAACAGCAAAAAAGACAGACCATCTTCGTGACTTGAATCCCGTTCCCAAGACATTAGTCTGTGAACGGGATTTTTTTGTATCCGTCGGGTTTTGTCGTGGAGGAATAACACCGTTCTGGACGAAATAATAGAAGGGGGATTTTGAGGGAAAAAGTGGAAAACGGTCGGGCTGCCGAACAGTCCAAGAAGGAGGAAATCATGTCCAGAAAGAGACGGATGGGATGTTGGGGAATCATTGCGTTACTGTTGTTGACCATGAATTTAACGGCTTGCACATCAAAACAGGGAAACGGGAATGCGGAGCCGAGCAAAGCGGAGAATCATCAGCAGAATCAGAGTGAAACGGAACTCGAGCGGTTGACCAAGCTGATGCAGACCCATATCAGCGAAAACTTGAAATACCGGGGAAAAGAATCCGTTAAAGGATCTGCGGATGAGATGCTGGTGTTTTACGCCGATGTCCCCGAAGGGACCGAGACTGCGCAATATAACCTGAATCCAAGAACAGGCACCGTAGTGGATGCCGTTAGCGGGTCGCCTTTGCTTAACGTCTTGATCGAGTCCCCGAATTTAAATGAATTGAATGGAGAAACGTATATTTCTGCGTTGGAAGAGCTTGTAACCACACTGATTTTAGAGCAGGGATATAAGCTTGATGGCAAACTGGATGATTCTTTTGTCGGATTTCAAGGTGACGGAACCATGGAGTATGAAGTTACCAAACCGGGAGGGCTTGTCCCAGGCCTATGCTTAATCCACGTCGAGCCCTTTACGAAAGAGGTTACGGAAGTAGGGGAGATCAAAGCCTCGGATGAGGTACTTGAAGTTGTCTCTGATGATACGGCGGAGAAGCCAAACTACGCCTTGCAGGATGAAAATGCAACCCTGGAGCAATTGGCGGATCATGGTTATCAGATAATTGAAGATCAATCTTTCGAGACGGAAATGCAGCCGTGGGGGAAAATCACATTTCTTTCCGGCTATTATATTGAGAATGGAGTCAAACAACCGGTATATCATATCCTGAATTCGGATCAAACCGTAACCTATACTTTACCTGTCGTGGAAACCGGGAATGATACATTTACGGACATCAAAGCCATAGCTTTCAAGGATATGAATGCGGACGGCAAAAAGGACATCCAGATCCTAAGCCAATACAAATCCGCGGAAAGCGGCGATCAGGCTACGCGGGCAGCCGTCTATTTTTCAACCTGGGAATATTATACGGTTTTGCCGTGGTACAATGATTTGCTGGATGACTCAGGCCAAAACGATACGATTAATAACTTAGTGAAGGAGGGCCGCCGGATACAGGGACAAATCTCTCCGAATGCGGACAATACGGAGATTGAGCAAGAAATCAAAGCTTTAGCATCTTTGATCTGCAATGGAAAGCTCCTTCATACCGGAGATTTGGATTATGCGGCTTTAGATGCTTCCTTGTTGATTTTTTCTCAGAACTCGCCGGCTGACGAGATTCGCTTGGTCGGATTGATCGGAGAATATTTTGCCGATCATAGAGAAGCCGCACTCGCCGGACAAGAAGCATTGGCCAACCAAGTTCGGCAATATGAGAAGCTGCTGTCACAAATTATAACCGATGCCGAAATGTTTAACGAGATTAAATATGAAGGCGGCTCGATGTGGAACACCTTTAATGCTTATGCGGAATTGGATCTGCAGATCGAACTGAATCGTTATGCTTCGAATGAGCCGTTCGAAACGAATGAGGAATACGACACGTATGGTTGGCTTCAAGATGATTGGAAGGAATTCAGAAAAGAAATGCAAGCCGCAGTCAAAAATAAAGTCATCGGCAATGATGATTACAGCGTAGATTTATCGGACGATCAAGTAGAACAGATCAAAAGGATGGAAAAAAGGCTCACCACGAATATGAATGAGCTATTGCAACTCATGGCGTCTGATCCTGGCTCAACACGTCTGATGAAATTGGTCAGTGATACTTTTTATAATGAAATGTAAATGTCGTTCCTGAGAAGTACCATAACTTATATTATGTAAACTTCCATCCTTTGATGGCATAACCGACAGTTTTACTATAAACTGTGAAAGGGAATACGAGGCATTCCGATTACATAAAGCGTGGTGACTTCCTTGTTTAAAATTATGCTGATCGAAGATGATATCACTTTATTTCATGAGATTAAAGAACGGCTTGTGCAATGGTCCTATGACGTTTACGGCGTTCAGGATTTCAGCAAAGTCCTGCAGGAATTTACGGATTTTCGGCCTGATCTTGTTATCATTGATATTCAGTTGCCGAAGTTCGACGGGTTTCACTGGTGCCGAATGATCCGGTCCCATTCCAATGTCCCGATCATTTTCCTGTCTTCCCGCGATCATCCGACGGATATGGTGATGTCCATGCAGCTTGGCGCGGACGACTTTATCCAAAAGCCGTTTCACTTTGAGGTGCTGATCGCCAAGATTCAGGCTACGCTCCGCCGGGTGTATAATTACAACACCGAGCGCGTTGAACTCCGCACCTGGCGCGGGGCGACCGTAGAATATGTTAAAAATACCATTACTACTCAACAGGGCTTCGTGGAACTTACCAAGAACGAGATGTTCATTCTAAAGATGCTCATTGAGCGAAAAAATCAGATTCTGAGCCGGGAAGAACTCATCAAGAGTCTTTGGGACAACGAGCACTTCGTCAGCGACAATACGTTGACCGTTAACGTTAACCGGCTCCGCAAAAAATTGGAGCAGATCGGATTGGAGCCTTATATTGAAACGAAGGTGGGTCAGGGGTATATGGCAACGGAGGAGGCGGATTCCTTGTGATTGCGAAATATCTCAGGGAACGGCTTAGCTGGATCTTGATGTTTGCGGTCCTGCAACTGCTGGTTTTATCTGTTGCCGCGTTGGATACGACCATTCCCTTTTTGTCGGTTCTATATATCGTGTTTTTGTCCGTATTGATTTTTACGATCTTTCTAATGGTCAGGTATCAGAAGGAGACCAAATTTTACAGAAATCTGGAATCGTGGGACGATACCTACGAAGTAACTTCCATCCCTGAACCGGAAAGTCCATTTGAGGTTATGGCGATGAGCGTGCTGAACTTGCAGGCCGAGCGATACAAGCAGGATTCCTCCTTACTTCGGATCGAACTTGAGCAAGAGAAGGATGAACTGCTGTCCTGGATTCATGAAGTGAAAACGCCGCTTACGACGCTGCAATTAATGATCGAGCGATTGAACGACGAAACGCTTAAAGGACAGATGATGTACGAATGGCTTCGCATTCATTTGCTGCTGGACCAACAGCTTCATCAAAAGCGAATTCCGTTTATCAAGAACGACGTATTTATTGAGATTACAGCGTTGGAACCGCTCATCTATGCGGAGATCAAGGCACTTAAATCTTGGTGCATGCAAAAAGGCATCGGCTTTGATGTTTCCCTGCCGGTGGTCGAGGTACTCACAGACGCCAAATGGTTCGGTTTCATTATGAGGCAGCTCTTGACGAATGCCGTGAAATACAGCGAGGCTTCGGATATCGTAATCGAAAGCGGCATGAAGGGCGGGCAAGTCTGTCTCCAAATTCAAGATTCCGGGCGGGGTATCGACCCCAAGGATCTTCCCCGTATCTTCGACAAAGGCTTTACGTCGACGACGGCGCACCAGGACAGCGCGGCTACCGGTATGGGGCTTTATTTGGCGCTTAAGGTTGCCGACTCCTTATCCATCACCATAGATGTCATATCCAAGCTTGGCGAAGGAACTACCTTTAAGCTTACGTTTCCGAGAAAGAACGATTTTATGAACCTGACAGGCATGTGACAACATCGTCACATGCTTTTGTACTTTGTTCGGGGAAACGAAGGAAAAAGGAACCCGGTGCGGTTATGATAAGGACATACTTAAAGGAGTGAGTGAATATGGCGATACTGGAAGCAAATAAAATTCATAAAACCTATGGCAACAAGTTCAATAAACAAGAGGTACTGAAAGGGATAGACCTTAGCGTAGAAAAAGGCGAGTTCGTCAGCATCATGGGGGCGTCCGGGTCCGGGAAAACAACCTTGCTGAACGTGCTTTCCTCCATCGATAAGGTTAGCCTGGGCAGCATTAAAATCGAAGGGAAAGAATTTACCGGACTAAAAGAGAAAGAACTGGCTGAATTCCGGAAGCATCATCTGGGTTTTATTTTTCAGGAGTATAATCTGCTGGATACGTTGACCGTTAAAGAGAATGTGCTTCTCCCGCTCTCCATCAAGAAAGTGTCCAAAAGCGAAGCCGACCGGAAATTTCAACTGGTGGCATCCGAACTGGGGATCTATGAAATCAAGGATAAGTATCCGAATGAAATATCCGGCGGGCAAAAACAGCGGACCTCCGCCGCGCGAGCGTTTATCCATGATCCCAGCATCATTTTTGCGGATGAACCGACAGGAGCGCTGGACTCTAAATCGGCTTCCGATCTGTTGAACAAGCTAAGCGAGCTCAATCAGAAAATTGACGCGACGATCATTATGGTAACGCATGACCCGGTCGCCGCAAGTTATTGCAGCAGAGTCGTGTTTATCAAGGACGGTCAAATCTATACTCAGCTGAACAAGGGTGAGCAATCGAGACAAGCGTTCTTTAATGACATTATGAAAACCCAAGGCGTGCTGGGCGGTGTTCAGGGATGAACATGAACTATCTGATTTACCGAAATCTGAAAAAGAACATCAAAAACTATTACCTGTATGTCTTTGCGTTGATTTTTAGCGTTGCACTATACTTTGCCTTTGTCACCTTGCAATATGATCCGTCGCTGAACGAGATCAAGGGATCGGTGAAGGGAGCTGCCGGTCTTGCCGCCGCATCCGTGCTTCTCGTCGCCATCGTCGCGATATTCCTGCTGTATGCCAACACGATCTTTATCAAACGGCGGGGCAAGGAAATCGGCCTGTTTCAATTAATCGGATTAACAAAAGGAAAAATCTTCAGGATTTTAAGCAGCGAAAACCTGATTTTGTATTTCGGGTCCATGCTGATCGGTATCTTCATCGGTTTTTCCTGTTCACGGCTGCTCCTGATGATTCTGTTCAAAATCATTGACGTGGACGCCGAGGCTTCCCTGAATTTTTCTTCGCAGGCGTTAATTCAAACAGTTATCGTGTTTGCGGCCATTTATTTACTCATCATGATCATGAATTTCATGTTTATCAAACGCCAAAGCATTTTGTCCCTATTTAGGGTAGTATCCACAACCGAGAACAGAATCAAGAAAATGCCTCTTTCCGAAATGCTGATCGGTCTTCTCGGGATTGGTCTTATCCTGCTCGGATACTATGTATCGACAAAGCTGTTCGGCGGGGATTTCACGGAAATGACCCAGCTGTTTATGGCGATGATTCTGATTTTGGGCTCCGTCATTCTCGGGACTTACTTGTTCTATAAGGGCTCCGTCAGCTTTATTTTCAATGTGATACGTAAAAGCAAGGGCGGTTATTTATCGCTAAACGAAGTATTGTCGCTTTCGTCCATTATGTTCCGGATGAAATCGAACGCGTTGCTGTTGACCATTATTACTACGGTATCGGCGCTTGCCATCGGCTTGTTATCGTTAAGTTACATTTCATACTATTCCGCGGAAAAATCAGCGCAACAAAGCGTGCCGAACCATTTTTCCGTCCTGTATGAAGACGATCTCGCCAAGTTTAGCCAAGCGCTCCGCGATCATCATATCGAATTCAAGGAAATCCGACGGGATGTCATTAAAGCGGATTTGGATGTGTCCAAAATCGTAGGGGGCGGCATAAGCGAATTTGGCGATGATTTTACGGCCGCCGTGGTTAGCGATACATCTCTTGAAGGGGTGGACGTTACTCCGGAAGAGACCTTATTTAGCGGTACCAGCGATATGCTGATGCAATTCATGTCCATCCAAGAAAAAGGCGAGCTTGCGATTAAAGGGCTGACCGGATCCTGGAAGCAAAATCTGATCGGTTTGAACAAAGAGGCCGTGATTTCGTGGTATTACACGGCCAACATGCCGACCGCGATCGTCGATCAAAGTGTTTTTGACAAATTGGCCGATGATTTGAATCCGGATCTTCAAAGACAAAGCCGGACTTATTTAGGGATCGATATCCTGAATCCGGATTTACTCGATCAGGCAAACGAGTTGTTTAAGGGAATGGGTTTTAAAGATGAACCGGGATACTTCTCTCAACTAGAACTTATTAACAATCAAAAAAGCAACATGGGTCTGATCATGTTTATCGTCGCCTTTTTGGGCCTAACCTTCCTGATCACATCGGGCTGTATTCTGTATTTCAAGCAGATGGACGAAGGAGAAGAGGAACGTCCGAATTATACGATTTTAAGAAAGCTCGGATTTACGCGGGGAAATTTGCTTCGGGGAATTCAATTCAAGCAAATGTTCAATTTCGGCATCCCGCTCGTCGTCGGATTGTCCCATAGCTATTTTGCCGTCAAATCCGGCTGGTTCTTGTTCGGAACCGAACTGTGGACCCCAATGATTCTGGTCATGTTACTGTACACGGTGCTATATTCCATCTTCGGGCTTCTATCGGTACTTTTCTATAAGCGCGTTATTAAGGAATCATTGTAAGAAATAAAGCTCCAGCCTATAAGGGACTGGGGCTTTGTTTTATGTGGTAGTGTTATAAACGGTATAAGAAAAGCCGTCTATCCCGATACTTACATAATATGGTATAGTTGTTTAAGTAGGCTTAAATAAACGATAGGAAAGGTGTTTATAATGAAGACAAAAACTCTAGCAATATCGGTTGGATTGATAGTTATAGCATTAGGCGGCGCTTTCATCTTATCGAATAGCAATAATAAAGAACCAAAGAGCGCGAGCACCCAGGATATCAAACAACTGGTTCAGGATTACAGCACAAGAATGAAGGCAGCCGATTCAGCTTCAATTACGTCGCATAAACTTACCGTGTCCGATGGGGAAGAGGATACTTCTACTTATGATCTGCCCCAAGACGAGTTTTTCGTATCCATTGCTCCGTTCGTCGAAAGTACGCATCCTTGTGAAATCCATAGTTTGACCGGCTGTCAGGGGGAAATGGCAGATCAGGAATTTGACGTCACCATTGTTGACGATGAGGGGAATACGGTCGTGGATAAGAAGATGAAGACCTATGATAATGGCTTTGTAGACTTGTGGTTGCCAAGGGACAGAACCTATAAAGTAACGATCCGTCATGACGGGAAAACGGCGAATTCCGAAATATCGACATTCGAAGGCGATAACACTTGCATCACCACTATGCAATTGGTTTAATGTGGTCGGTAAAGCTCCGGTCGCCAATAAAAACATGAAAAAGACAGGATCGGCAGTTCTGCGATCCTGTCTTTGTTTTTTAGCCGGCGAAAATATGATTTCCTATCTTGATCTTCTGCGGACGAGACCAAATCCAGGAGCTAGTCGCCGTGTCCGGGTTAAAATAATAAAGAGAGCCATATGTCGGGTCCCATCCCCGTACGGCATCGAGTGCGGCCTTATAAGCCGTGCTGTCGGGTGTCAGCCAGTATTGCCCGTCGTCCACCGCCGTGAATGCGCCCGGTTGAAAGACAACATCATTGATATTGTCCGGAAACTGGTCGGACTGGATCCGATTCATGACGACGGCACCGACGGCCACTTGCCCTTTATAGGATTCTCCACGTGCTTCACTATAGATCACTCTTGCCAGAATATCCATTTCACTCTGATTTAGAGAGTATTTTTTTAGCGCCTGCCAGGTTTGGGAACCGCTTATGCCGTCAGTTTGTAGACCATAAGTTTGCTGAAAGCTTTGTACGGAGCTTTTGGTGGAGTTTCCGTAATAGCCGGTTAGCTGCAAATTAAATAAACCAAGCGCTTTCAGCCTGTATTGCAGATCCCATACATCGCCGCCTGTACTGCCCACGCTTAATTTGCCCGGAGCTGCCGCTTGCGTGGAACCGCCGAGCAATCCTGTTGCAAATGCTGCAATAATAAATATGATGAATGCACGAAAAATTTTCATTTACACATCACTTCCTTTCCTGACTGATTTTATGTTGGAACAAGAGAGAGGGCAACCCACAACATTTGGCACCTTGGAAATTTATGTAGTTAAATTGCTAGGCACAGCCCCATACAAACGCGAATATGCTGAAGCGAAAAGTATTTGACGGTTTTAAAGAATAGGCTAAAATGTTTACTGAGAGAAACAATTTTTTATAACTTCATCTTTTCGGCAAAAGGAGCTGTTCTATTGGTAGATTTTTTTCAGAATCTTAATCCTATCTTACAAGCTTTACTGGCAACTTTGTTTACATGGGGAATGACAGCTTTGGGCGCAGCTCTCGTGTTTGCCACAAAAACATTGAACCAGAGACTATTGGATAGCATGTTGGGTTTCGCCGGCGGTGTCATGATTGCAGCCAGTTACTGGTCCTTATTGGCTCCCGCTATTGAAATGTCGGAGAACAATGCCATTGGAACCTGGTTTCCGGCAGCATTTGGATTTTTGTTTGGGGGCATTTTCATTTGGGGAATCGATAAGATTTTGCCTCACCTTCATCCGAATACGTCGATTGGTAAAGCGGAAGGATTTTATCCGAATAAAAGAAAAAGAAGTACGCTGTTGGTGCTTGCCATCACGCTTCACAATATCCCGGAAGGCTTGGCGGTAGGGATTGCTTTTGGCGCACTTGCTAACGGCGGGACCGAAGGTGCGCTCATCGGAGCAGTGACCTTGGCGCTTGGAATCGGCATTCAGAACTTTCCCGAAGGGGTTGCCGTGTCCATGCCTCTGAGAGGCGAAGGGATGTCGCGCAGAAAAAGCTTTTTCTATGGACAATTTTCAGGAATGGTTGAACCGATAGCCGCGGTCATTGGCGCATTCGCTGTTGCATTTGTCGAACCTTTATTACCTTATGCATTAAGTTTTGCAGCGGGGGCCATGATCTTCGTCGTAGTGGAAGAAGTGATTCCCAGCTCCCAAGAAAAGGGCAATAAGGATCTGGCTTCGATGAGTTTAATGTTTGGTTTTATCTTAATGATGATTCTTGATGTGGCTTTGGGATAGGAGAGTTTGTACTAATTATCTGGATACCTTGAAAGTCTGCTTTCATAGCAGGCTTTTTTTTAGTTTCGAAGTGATGTTCATTTGTTCACATAATGGTCAAACTGTCTTCATGTATTCTTCATGCAAAATTGGGTAACTAATGATATTATTTAAATCAGCAGCAGATAATAATGATTATTAACTGCTAATGGTTCTCAGTTAATTAAAAATTAAATTAAATAGGAGGATTTTTAACATGTCACTGATTGGAACTGAAGTACTACCTTTTAAAGCACAAGCTTACCAAAACGGGAAATTCTTCGAAGTAACCGATGCTAATTTCAAAGGAAAATGGAGCGTGGTTTGCTTTTATCCTGGAGATTTCACCTTTGTATGCCCAACGGAACTTGGAGATCTTCAAGATCAATACGAAACGTTGAAATCGCTTGGTGTTGAAGTATATTCCGTATCGACAGATTCCCACTTTACACATAAAGCATGGCATGATTCGTCCGAAACGATCGGCAAAGTTACTTACATTATGATCGGCGATCCTTCCCATACGGTTTCCCGCAACTTCGACGTTCTGATTGAAGCGGAAGGCGTGGCTGACCGCGGTACGTTCATCATCGATCCTGACGGAGTAATTCAAACGGTAGAAATCAACGCAGGCGGCATTGGCCGCGATGCCAGCTCGTTGATCAACAAGATCAAAGCTGCTCAATACGTTCGTAACAATCCAGGCGAAGTTTGCCCGGCAAAATGGCAAGAAGGTTCGCAAACATTGAAACCAAGCCTTGACCTTGTAGGTAAAATTTAAGGAGGCGATTTGTGGTGTTGGATGCTGATATCAAGCAACAATTAAACCAATACCTTCAGCTCCTTGAAGGAGATGTGCGAATTAAAGTTAGCGCAGGCTCCGACGCCGTATCCAAAGACATGCTGGCCTTCTTGGACGAACTGGCCGGTATGTCTTCCCGGATTACGATGGAACAGGCTCAATTGGATAGAACTCCGAGCTTTAGCGTAAATCGGACCGGTGAAGAAGACACCGGAGTCGTTTTCGCCGGTATTCCTCTTGGGCATGAGTTCACGTCGCTAGTCCTGGCCTTGTTACAGGTTAGCGGAAGGGCACCGAAGGTCGAACAAAGCGTGATTGATCAAATCAAGGGCATTCAAGGGAAGTATGCTTTTGAATCCTATATCAGTTTGAGCTGCCATAACTGTCCGGATGTGGTTCAAGCTCTGAATCTTATGAGTATTCTGAATCCCGGTATTTCGCATACAATGATTGACGGAGCGGCATTCCAGGAAGAAGTCGAGAGCAAAAACATCATGGCCGTCCCATCGGTATATCTGAATGGAGAGTTTTTCGGCAGCGGACGTCTGTCCATCGAAGAGATCGTCGCCAAACTAGTCGATACTCCGGACGCTTCTGCATTCAATGATAAAGAACCGTTTGACGTGCTTGTTATCGGGGGCGGTCCGGCGGGCGCCAGCTCCGCTATCTATGCGGCACGTAAAGGTATCCGCACGGGGATTGTCGCTGAACGTTTCGGTGGTCAAGTGTTGGATACGGTAGGTATTGAAAACTTTATTAGCGTTAAACATACCGAAGGTGCGAAGCTCGCGGCAAGCTTGGAAGAGCATGTCAAGGATTACAACGTGGATATCATGAAGCTCCAGCGCGCTAAACGGCTGGAGAAAAAGGAACTCATCGAAGTGGAACTTGAAAACGGAGCCGTGCTGAAGAGCAAGACCGTTATCCTGTCCACAGGTGCGCGTTGGCGTAACGTCGGTGTTCCGGGTGAAGCCGAATTCAAGAACAAGGGTGTTGCCTATTGCCCGCATTGTGACGGTCCGTTGTTTGCCGGCAAGCATGTTGCGGTAATCGGCGGCGGCAATTCCGGGATCGAGGCGGCAATCGACCTCGCGGGAATCGTCAGTCATGTAACGGTCCTTGAATTTGCGCCGGAATTAAAGGCGGATTCCGTGTTGCAAGATCGTCTTTACAGTCTTCCAAACGTCACGGTGCTCAAGAATGTTCAGACCAAGGAAATTACCGGAACCGACAAGGTCAACGGGATTACCTACGTCCAACGCGACACCGGGGAAGAACAGCATGTTGAATTGCAAGGCGTGTTCGTGCAGATCGGTCTGGTACCTAATACCGATTGGCTCGCCGGTGCGGTTGAACGGACCCAAATGGGTGAAATAATCGTCGACCGCCATGGCGCAACGACTCTTCCTGGCGTGTTTGCAGCAGGGGACTGCACCAATAGCCCTTATAAGCAAATCATCATTTCGATGGGCTCCGGGGCAACCGCGGCCTTAGGCGCTTTCGATTATTTGATTCGAAACTAACCGACTTTGAAAAAGAAGCCACCCTAAAGGCAGTCCTGCATAAGACAGTATAAGAAAACTATAATGTTTATGGCAACTGCCAAGTAAAATGTATGAAACAAGCGTATCGTTCACAATGAGCGATACGCTTGTTTTTTCTCTGTCTTAATAAGCAGAGAAATATTACACCGCCAAAATTTCTGTTTATAGTACGAATAACAGCAAGTAAAATCAAGTAGTAATCACCCTATTTCTTTATTATTAATGCAGGGCGATTGAAACGAGGTGAACAGAAAGATGTATGAGTGGCAGAAGCAAATTCAAACAATTGTCGATGAAATTGACAAATGTATTAAAAATTATAATGACGAAGCCTTGACACTACGCTTTCTTTCTCGCGGGCTGGGCTATTCCGAATTTTATACAACGAGAAAATTCAAAGAAATATCGGGTATGCAATTTAGGGATTATCTGCGGCATAGAAAATTGGCCTTTGCACTAAAAGAGGTTCGGGATAGTGAAAAAAGCTTTTTAGATATTGCTTTTGATTATGGTTTTTCATCACATGAAGCCTTTACCAGAGCTTTCAAAGGAACATATGGCGTAACTCCAAGTGAATACCGAAAAAAGCCTAAGCCCGTTGTTCTCCGCACCAAAATAAACCCTTTTGACCGCTACTTTTTAGGATTGGGAGAGATTGGGATGATGAAATCCACAGATGATGTTAAAGTTTATTTTGTAACCATTCCCGCACACAAATTTTTGCATATTAAAAACTATGAGAGTAATGGGTATTGGGATTTTTGGCAAAAGCAAAGTCTTATTCCGGGACAGGACTGCGAAACAATTTGCGGCTTGCTCGATAGCATCAAGGGCAAATTGGATGACGATGGTGGGAGTGAAACTAACGGAGGCAGCGGCCAAATTATGGCGTACATCAATGCCCCGGACGGCAGACTCTGCGATTGGGGTATTCCCCGTGTAGAATGTTATGGTGTACGACTTCCTTTTGATTATAAAGGCGAAGTGCCACCCCAAATGCTTATGATTGATGTTCCCGAAGCCGAGTATATTGTTTTTGAACATGGGTCATTCGATTATGATCAAGAAAATCGTAGTGTGGAGGAAAAGATTGAAAAGTCTATGGCAACTTTTGATTTTGCGGGCACTGGTTACTGCTTTGATACGTCCCCCGGTAGAATAATTTACTTATATTATAATCCGGAACATTTTTTTAAGTATATCAGACCAGTTGCAAACGAAGGAATGGCGTAGCTTTTACGCTACGCCACACTTCCGAATACATACTGTTTTATTAAGGACTACCTAATAGGTGGCTTCTTTTTTTTGCGAAATGAATATCTGAGGTTAAATCACGTAAAAATATTCTTTTTCCTTTTCCATTTTCGCTTTTACCCCAAAGGTAAAAGTATCTTGACGGAGACCTCGCCGCAGCGTTTCCAGAGAGAGAATATCGCTTGGTGAAATATTGCCTAAGTTCACATTAGGGCCAAATTTGTTCAGAAACAGCACCTGTTGATTCTTTAAGGGCGCCTCCCATATCAATTGATCCGTATCCGTTACAAACTTCAGAACATCATCCAGAAGATTCAACCGGCATTCTCCATGTTCATCGAAAACACCGACCCCGATACCTGATTCACGGGCTTCAATCGTTAATAACTCTGCCCCAGCCTTCAAATCGGCTTCAAGCGTGTCGGCGAGCACGGCTGCATCGATTAGCGATCCCGACAATTTTTTACCATATTCCGTGAAGACTTTAAGGCCACACTTTTTACCTTCTTGGATCAATTCTGTACGTTTTTCCCGGGGGAGTTCAATGGTCCCGTCGGATATTTCAACCCCGTTAAAACCGAGATTACATATGGTGTTGAAAAATTCCGAAACTACGTCTTGCTGTACTGCCGTCTCCAACAATGTACCGCCCGGCATAATCGTGACCCCATGCATTTTGGCCAAATTGATCTTATAGAGCAACAAATCAGTATTATAGAGGGGCGCTGTTCCAAACCCGAATTTTACGCAATCGATATAGTTTGAACCTGTTTCCATCAGATCCATAAATGAGTTTCTGCCAAGACCCTTATCGATGACCATGGTATGGCCTCGACTTGTGATTTTGCTTGTATTGCGCGTACTTTCAAGTACAGATTGCTTGCGAAATCCGCACGGGTCACATAATTCTGTTGGCCAGATTTCATGTAAGGAACTTTTCATCTGAATTCTCCTCAATTCTTATTAACTTGTCGCTTCATTCCAATGACATAGGCATCATATGCTGAGTTTTCTTGTGGTGTGCCCATTGCCCTGAAATTTAAAAGCTATTCAGTCAATTTGAGGAGGAGGTTTAATCATGAAAAACACAAGTCCGAGCGTTACCAACGATAATGCGGAAACCGTTATAAAAACTAGGTTATCGGATTTATCCATCATCCAGCCGAACAAAGGAGGGCCCGCCGCCACACCTAAAAAGCGCAAACTGTTATATAGGGACGTGATCATACCCCGTTCACTTTTTTGAATCGCGCCTGTGATCATCGTATTCAAGCAGGGGAGAAGCATGCCGGTTCCGATGCTGCTGATCGTTAGCAACCCGATAAATACATATATATTTTCTAAAAAGAACAAGGTGGCGGCGAGAGATAACGTCATGGCAACCAACCCGATATTCATAAGCCAGCGCATTACTTTGCCATTTTTTTTGATCAGGCTTCCCGTGGTATATGAAGTGATGACCATACCTAATAAGGGAATGGCCAATACCAATCCTTTCATGACGCCGTCGATATTGTAAGGTTTCTCTTCAAGAATGTTGGACAAATAAAATAGAATCCCAAACAATATAAAAAGCCCCAACGAACCCGCAAAAAATGAAGTTATGAGCCATTTGCCTTTTTCCTTGAATATTTTGCCTATTTTTTTGATGTATTTTGATAATTCGTTTTTCTCATTGTGTTTTGGTTCCTTTATTAGAAAAATCACTGCTAACAAGGACATAGCGCAAAAAACGGGAAAGGCAAAGAAAGAGGCATACCAAACGATCAAAACAAGCAGGGAACCGATGATGGGACTGAGAACTTTTCCCGTCCCGTTCGATGCTTCGATTAAGCCAAGAGCTTTACTCTCCGTCCCGCCGTCGTATAAATCGCCTACGAGCGCCATAGCAATCGGAGCTGTTCCCGCCGCAGCGAGGCCCTGGATCGCTCTAGCCGCAATAATAACTGCATAGGAGTCCCATATGGCACCAAACCCGGCCAAGATACCGGCTCCGCCATAAATGATCAGGGCCGGGACTATAATGACCTTTCTGCCGAAACGATCTGACAGATAGCCGATGACCGGAATGAAGATTCCTGCAGCTAAAGAAAAAATGGAGATAATCAAACTGCTTTGAAATTTGTTGATTCCGAGTTCTCTTTGCATTTCAGGGAGAACCGGTACCAGCATGGAGTTGCCGAAGACAAGCACGATAGGAATCGTGGCAATAGCAATAAACTCCCAGATGCGTCCTTTTGAACCGTGATCCGATTTTTCCGCAGCGTTCTTTTTCTTTGAAGGTTCCGTCTGGGCTATATCGCTCTGGAAGCTTATATTTAGTCTTCGCGATTTTGTTTTTTCCATTTTGTAATAGCTCCCTTGACCTGGTATGTTTGGTTATTATTTGTATACTACAAAATTAGTATTCCTTTTATTTCTTAGGAATGGTGACTTCTCAGAATATCTAATGTTTACTTTGGAAGAGCACCTCTTTAAATTAGGCCAATATACTGTAATTACAAATCACATTATGCTGGCTGAAGGGGACGTTAAATGGAGATAAAAATTATACAGGGGCACAACCATACACCTGAAGCTTCAAGAATTAATGTAATAATTGATGTAATACGAGCTTTTGCTGTAGCGCATTACGCTTTTATTAATGGAGCTCAAGGGATTATTCTGGCAGATACTTTAGACGAGGCCTTCCGGTTAAAAAATCAATACCCGGAGTTTATTTTAGCGGGAGAAATACAGGGGCTTCCGATTGCGGGTTTTGATCTGGACAATTCGCCTTCACGTTTGCAAAATGCAGATCTTCGGGGAAAATTCCTGATTCAGAAAACAACTAACGGAGTAAAAGCAACCTTAAACTCCTTAAATGCTGATCATATTTTTGTTACGGGTTTCACTAATGCAAGAACGACGGCAGAGTTTATAAAGAATAACTTATTGAATGAAGGCTCGGCGGTGTCCTCTATTCATTTAATTGCTTCGCATCCATCCGGGGACGACGACCTGGCATGCGCGCAATATATATCGGGAATCTTACAAGATACCAGCCGTTTATCGGCTGATGAAACGATCGAGCGGATTCGAAAATCGGAAGCGGCTGAAAAATTTTATGATGATGGGAAACCGGACTTCTTGAAAGAGGACATTGCGTTTTGTACCCAAGAGCTATCCGCTGAATTTGTTATGAGAGTGAATTATAAGGACAAACTTCCGGTTATCGAGAAGGTGCAGGCACAGTAAACTCATTTTGCAGCTTGAAAAACATCAAAACACTCCGTGAAAAAACCAGCCTATCTGAAGGCTGGTTTTTACTTTTTGCGCCATGCAGGCGAAAAGGCCGCTTTCAAACCAGGGAACTGATGGAGCCCGTTGATAATTCGGGTTGACAGCCACTGGCACACAACGGCAAGAATAATTATTTTCCAATCAATCACGTATGCTGTTAGGGCGAATATAAATCCATTCATCCAGAACAAGGATGTACCGGGATTGATTCTTTTGTATTTGTAGATCGCCAAGGCTACATAACCGATTCCTCCGTTTGATACCCGTTGTTTGATCAGGATGGAGACGGCGGTCCCGAGAATGGCCGAACCGAACAACAGATCGATCCATACGTTTGCAAACGGAGGGTCAATGAACTCCTCGAAGAAATTAACGGATACGGAAGTTACCGTAATGACAAATACGGTACCTATGGCACTGATCTTTCCCAAATAATTGACCGTAAAGACAAGAAAAATAATATTAGCAAACCACAACCCGAAGCCCATCGGCAAACCGAACGCGTGATTTAAAAGAACGGCGATTCCTGCCCCTCCTCCGGAAGGAATGGCATGAGGAAACAGAAAAACAGCCATGGCGAAGCCCTGCATGGCGGATCCGGCGGTGATCAGGGCAAATTTCTTGATGACGCGGCGATAGAAGAGTGCTTTGTATCGGTTAGGGATGAACGGCAAGTTCATATGGAATCAATCATCCTTCATAGATTGGAGTAACAAGCCAGTCCTGCTTTCTTATTGTATGCTTGTCACTGAAGAGGGAGACCGAGATATTAGCAGTCATGAATTTAGCAACAGTAAAGACAATCTCAGGTCGCCGTAGTTTTATTGGGCGGAGCTAGCTTTGCGGTTCACAAATTTGCCAATAGCACTGCTGAGAAAGAAAAGGTTTTGTTTAATGGGATCAAGAATATAGTCACAGTTCTAAATTATGGAATCGGAATTAGATTCCCTACAATGAGGAGTGTTATCCTATATGGTTTATGAATTTGATAGTGAGATAAAAATGCTGGAAGGTAAAATGAAATGGAAAGTAGTTTATTTCCCATACTCAGTAAAGGAAATATTCAATACTAATGGTAGAGTACCTATTCAAATCATCGTTGACGGGCACGAGTTTGACCATACGTTGTTGCCGTCAAAAAATGGGCATTATTTTGTTTATAATGAATTTATTCGAAGAGCAGTACATAAAGAGCTCGGTGACAAACTCCGTGTAATTCTTAAAAAATGCGAGACTGACCGTAATATGGTTTTGCCAGATTACATTACAAAAAAACTTGAAGATCACCACATTCTGAATACATTCCTAATTCAGCCTGATTACATTAAGCGAGAGCAGATAAATTATATTGAAATTGCTATAAAGGAAGAAACAAAGAATAACCGAATTTTAGCTTTAATTAATAAACTTAAAGATAAATAAATCCTGTAGTAGAAAATCAATTACATAAAAGTCCCGCAATCTATGAAAGTTGATTGCGGGACTTTTGTATCGAGTTAGATTTTTCTTGTGGAAATATGAACCATTCAATCTTATGAAACGTAATACAAAATAAGTTATATATTTAAGGAGGTTTTTTAATGAAAAAAAGGTTGCTATGGATTCTGAGTGCTGCTATTGCACTAGCACCGCTTGTCCCGACTGCAGCACTAGCTTCTAGCGAGAACGTTGCAACTTCAAATCAGGCACTGGCGACTACTGCTTCTGAGAAAGCGGCACTGCTTACCGAACAGTACGGTACGACCAGCGTACAGTATGCACTGATCGACAATGGCAAGATTACTGTGACAGGACAGGCGGGATTAAACGATATTGAAGGGAAGGTCCCTTTAACCGAAGAAACCATGTATGGTATCGGGTCAACGAGCAAAATGTTTACGACGGTTGCCGTCATGAAATTGGTAGATGAAGGGAAAATCAATCTGGATACCCCTTTAGTGGAGTACTTAACTGATTTCAAAATGGAAGATGAACGATATAAACAAATTACGCCACGTATGCTGCTGAATCATTCTTCCGGACTACAAGGGTCGAGTCTAGGTAATGCATTTCTGTTCAATGATAATGACACGTATGCGCATGATAACCTGTTAGAGCAATTGTCTACACAGAGTTTGAAAGCTGATCCGGGGGCATTCTCGGTTTATTGCAACGACGGATTTACCCTGGCTGAGATTCTTGTAGAAAGAGTCAGTGGTATGAAATTTACCGAATTTCTTCATAAATATATTATCGAACCGTTAGATATGAAGCATACGAAGACATCGCAAGATGCATTAGAATCAAGCAAATTCCCTGGTCTTTATTATCCAACATTTCAAAAGCAGCTTCCAAATGAAACTGTCAACGCGATTGGAACGGGTGGAATTTATTCCACAGCAGAGGATTTGGTACAATTTTCGCAAATATTTATGAAACATGATAAAGATATTCTCTCGGACAGTTCGGTACTAGCAATGGAGCAAGCGGAATACAAGAAAGGGATGTGGCCCAAAGAAGCGGATAATATAATTGACTATGGGCTGGGTTGGGATAGTGTAAATTTATTTCCGTTCGGTGATTATAAAATAAAGGGTCTCAGCAAGGGCGGAGACACGATTTTATATCACGCTTCTCTCGTGGTGCTTCCAGAGCAGAACATGGCTGCTGCAGTTCTCTCCTCAGGCGGAAGCAGTTCGACAAACGAACTTCTGGCACACGAACTTCTTCTTCAGGCGTTGAAAGAGAAGGGGGCAATCAAAGACATTAAAGCGGAGAAATCATTCGGCACGCCTGTTAAGGCTGACATGCCTAGCGATATCACAAAGTACTCGGGCTATTATGGTGCTACAGGGCAACAATTTAAAGTTGTTATAAAGGATGGAGAACTATCAATATCGGTACCGAGTGTCCCCGAGTATCCAGAGCAGAAATATGTATATACATCGGATGGGTCTTTTGTTAACCAAGAAGGAAGTTCGAAAATCAACATTGTAACTGAAAAAAATGGACGCACCTACCTTTGGACTAGAGAATATGCAAACGTTCCGGGGTTGGGACAATTGGCAGTATCTCAGTACGCAGCCGAGAAGCTGGAAAGTCAGGCCTTATCTAAAGAGAGTGAAGAGGTATGGGAAAAGAGAGAAGGCAAATCCTATTTCGCTGTGAGTGAGAAGTATAGCTCTCTTGTATACATGGTTAATCCAACCGTCAAGGTTTCCCGTACCCCGGAATTAAAGGATTATCTAGGGGATAAGAAAATTACGGGACCGGATACTGCAGTAAGCCAGCATCAAGTCCCTGGAACGGGAAGCCGAGATAGTGCTGAATTTCGTTTATATATGAAAGAAGGTATCGAATACTTTGAGTCGGCTGGAAGTTTGTATGTCAGTGAGGATAAAGTAAAACCTCTCTATCAAGGGAAAAATTCTACCGTTACAGTGCAAACTGATGGCCATGCCAGATGGTATAGCGTACCCCAAGCAGTTGCTGGTAAAAAAATGATAGTAGCGATGCCAGAGGAAGGAGCATATGCGGTATACGACGGAAATGGAACATGCGTGAACTACACCATAATCAGCGGCAGTAACGAAGTTGTTCTCCCTGAGAACGGAACGATTGTATTTGCTGGAACGGCGGGATCTTCATTTAACATTTCGTTGGAATAGTAGTTGATATATCTCGTTACAATGACATTTTAACAAGCACACAGTTAATTTGGGCTTACTCCAATATAATCGGTGTGCTTGTTTTTTTGCGGGCTTAACAGAAATAAATGAGTTTATAATCAATTTTATGATGGATCTGAAGCTAAACGCGAAGGGATTAATGAATAAATAATTAGATTTAAATATTTATTAAGCTTTATATATTGCACTATCGTGCTTTAAAATATATGACAATGGGTTATTACGGGAGGGGAAAAGGACCAAGAGATAATCGAGGGAGCACCTTCGTAGGATATCATTCAGGGAAATCGATTTCAGGGAATTATCTAAAGCTGATAGGAGTGACTGTTTTGAAATATTTAAAAGATATACAGGAACCGGGAATGGGAACCTGGTATTTTGAAATTGACAACGACGGTGTGGCATACAGACAGATGGTTTATCATGATGACGGGATCTGTATCACATCGAATCGAAATCATGATCCCAATCATTTCATGCTGGCAGAACACCCACTAGATGCGCAGGAATCTTATTACAAGGAAATTAGTCAGGCGGAATTCGAGGAACTCTGGCAAGAGCAGCTTCAACTCGGTATGGAAGGCTGGTATCGGACCCAAAGTCTGTTCCCTGTCGGGACTCGAGTGGAAGGGTATATAGAAGCTTTTTTTCCACAAGGTACCTTGATTAACTTATTAGAGCCTCAGGCCGTAGGTCTAACGGATACATCCGCTCTGAAATCTGAAACCCCTGCTGAATGGATGTACCCACGCTATCGTGTGATCGCCGAAGTATCTGGATACGATGAAGTTAATCAGTGGGTGCTTCTTACCCGCGCTAAAGTTATGGGAAGTCGATATGATACGTAAGCGATTCTCGTCAGAAGATGGTGATACAGAAATCATCAATCAATTATCGGAGGTAGATATTATCAGGAGGACAACGCAAGATATTTATTATTACGTAAAATAATAATTTGACGAATAAATAGATATGGATTATTCTAGAACAAGGAGGTGCGTGCCGAAAATGGACAAAATCGCGAAATCTCATTATATGAGCCGCATCGATGAGAAACTGACGGATTTACCGTGGTACGTGACCGAATACATCGATACGCGCAAACGCAAATTGTCGCACACCACGTTATTGAATTATTGCCATGATTATATTATCTTTTTTGATTGGCTCGTAGCAGAACGTTTCGCAGCCCCCAGCCGTAAAGACGTTGAGCTTTCGGTACTTGAAAAACTGACGGTCCGGGAAATCGAAAGCTTTTTGACGTTCCTGGAATATCAATTGAGTAATTCGAAGCTCACGATTAACCGGAAACTTTCGGCACTTAAATCGCTGTTTGATTACTTGCAAAACAAAGCCGAAACCGCTGATCTTAAACCATATCTTGAGCGCAACGTGATGGCCAAAATCGAATTTAATACCATGAAAGAAAGCCAGGAAACGATCGCCAATCGCATCGAAGGCAAAATTTTACGCGCGGATGATTTTGAGTTGTTCCGTCAGTTCGTTGCTTATGATTTCGGCGAGCAAAACCGCGACAATAAACGGCTCTATCAGTTTCACGAATTCAACCGCGAACGCGACACGGCGATCGTTTCCTTGATTCTCGGATCCGGATTGCGTTTATCGGAAGTCGCCGGCATCAACTTGGAAGATCTCGACTTAAGCAAGGGTTTGGTGCGGGTCATTCGCAAAGGCAATAAAGAACAATACGTATATTTTAGCGAACAGGCAAAGTCGGATTTGGACAATTATTTAAAAGTTCGCGAAAATCGGTATAAACCGGAAAAATCGGAAACATACTTGTTTATGGCGGCGCCAATCGGACGCAAAGGCAAAGACAAGCGATTAACGCCAAGATCGATAGAAAAACTTATCGAAAAATACGCTGCAGCTTACGGTAAACCGGCTTTGACCGTACATGCATTAAGACATTCTTTTGCCACGCGATATCATCAGGAAAACAATGACGTACCGCGGCTTAAAAATCAATTAGGCCACGCATCGATTCAAACCACGATGATTTATACGCACTTAACGGATGAAGAGATGCGCATTGCCGTTAACAATATGGATAAATAAATCGAGTTATACGGATAGCCAGGAACCGGTCGAAGCCGGTTCTGACAGTCTTTTTGAATTACATATTCACAAAACTTGTATTTTGTACATATGTCTAGAAATCGTACAAATCCCTTTCCGTATGCTTGAAGCCATTCCAGCTCATTTGTTGTCGGAGGACAAGAACATAGTCCCTTCTAGGACAAGAACTTGATCCCTTAGCTGATTCTCCCTAAATCTAGGCACAAAAAAAAACCCATGATTTGGACTTAATCTAATGAATCATGCTTTTTAATATATGCTTCTACATATTTTATTTGTTTTTTGTTTAACCCATCCATAGCATCAATAGCCAATCTTAATGGTGAGAATGACTCCATTTTTGAAATGGCTCTTTTTTTACTTACACTATTGTTAGGACATTGATTTTCTGAGATATTTGCACGTTTTTTATTTTTCGTTATCATTTCTAATGTTAAGATGTTCTTTAAGCGACTATCCTGTATTTCAGAATATCTAAAAACAACCTTAAACTCCTCTTTTGTTTTTTTGAGTAATCTATCCCAATATAATACTTTATTATTATCTTGCTGCAGTATCAAACTAGAAGATGATAAACAGTTATAAAAAAAGTTTAAGCTAAATTGATATGTCCATTGTTCTTGTATCCATTCTAGAATTTTTCTATTGACTCCCTCCTCTTTCATCATTAAAAATCCATCTAATATACTTCTTATCTCGTCAGTTATCGAATTTGTCAGTAATTGATACCCATATCGACCACTAATTAAAGGTACCTTATTTTTCCTCGTTGAGTATCGATAAAAATGCGCTGATTTCAAAAGGGCCTTCCTCCAGTTCACATAAGCATATGCAACAGGGCAAATCTCAGGAAACTCTTCATCTTCATTTTTAAGAAGATCCCAAAATTGTCTAATACAATGTAAATGATCTTTTACTAGCTTTCTTCTGATATAACGATCAATTGTATGAAAGGAATCAACATTTTTTTTATAGAGTTCTTTGCTAAGACTCGATAAAGAGTAAAAATCGTCTATAGATACGAGATTTTCATTTTGTTTTAAGAGTACTTTTGAAATAATAGAGGATGGATCTACTAAAACCTTTAAATCACTGACTTCTGGGAAAAACAAGTACTTCCCCTCATGTGAACTTTCTTTCATTGATAGCCATTGTAATGTAGCTGGATCAGTGATTGAATATTGATTCTCCCAGCTATCCCATAGTGATTTGGAAAAATCAGATAACTCATATGTACACTTACAAGAAAATGGTTTTCCCATTTGTTTATTTGATAAAAGAAACGGTATTTGTCCCTTACAATAAGGGCATACTTCTAGCAATTCACAGTTATGAAAAGGACAATAATTCATTAGTTTAAATTGGTGGAACCAGCTATGATATCCACTTGAAATACAATGTTTACACCACCGTAGATGTTGATAGAACCAAGACTTTATTGGATATTTTTGATTTCTTAACGGAAACGTCAACGATTGTATTGAATTCTTAGAGAATTTCATGATGTTTAATCCAAATATGAGCTCTAAAGTTGTTTCATCAAAACTGCTAAGATCAAATAATTCTCTTCTCGTATCCCCGATGGATTTCTTTGTTAGTCTCTTGACGTGGTCATTACCAAGAATTACAAGAATATCGTCCCTATTCACGCCGTTAGCTAAAGACAATTTTTCAAACATTGACCAGGGAGTTTCATAGTCATGTATCCATTCTTTCCTCCAAATCGCTTTCATTGAATCGCCCTCTTTTCTAATTAAACAAGGGCCATGTAGATTTCCGATTCTACGTACCCCGACATTTCAATGGCTTCTCTCCATTGTGCTTTGTTTATCCAGTAATGCTGATCTCCATGTAATCCATTTTTTTTCAAAGCATTTTCTATCGTAAAGGAGAAATACTCCATAGGTATCTCCAAAGCTGCAGAAACTCCATGTTCTTTACGCAGCTCCACGAATAGGTTGAACAAGACTTTAGCTTCTTTCTCTAATCTTTCCTTTTTATTGTAACCTTCAGGGAAAAAGTATCGACTGAAACTCCAACCGCTTCCTTCCGGAAAACAAGAGACTTCTGGAGAATCATAACCACTTAAAATTAGTTGAATGTCCTCTATTGTTCGTATTCCATGAAAATGATGTTCATGTGTCATAAAGCGACCAATGATCTGAGACTTTTTTTGTTCCAGGAAAAACGTTCTGCGTGCTAACAATTCTTCTTGGCCGACTGAAATAATAGTCATGCTAACTTTCTTCTGAACCAGTGCATTATATATATCCATTAGCCAACTATAATGAAACTCCGTCAATCGGTGAGCCTCATCTATTATAAGTACCAAACGACGAATCTTTGATTTCTCAGCTTTCTCAAGCATTAAATTGACGATCTGTCTTCGTAACTCTGATGGATTACGTTTTGTGGCAAAAGGGAAATCAAAGTCATCAAGTAGATCTGAGTAAAACTTTTCTTCACTTGGCATTCTATATGAATTACAGTTTGCTAACAGAATGGGCAATGGAGCTCCAAAGCTGGTAGGTAAATGCTCGATAGCAAACTTCAGAGCCCAGGTTTTTCCGATTCTCGGTCTGCCGTACACTATCATTCCTGGGAGACGATTATTCACAATCTTCATGATGCTTCCCATTAATCGTAGAACTTCTTTGGTAGGTATAATGTAGTCACCTGTTTCAATCGGATGTGTCCCTATTTTCACATGAGGTGTATTATCCATAACAATCCCCTTACTTAAAGTTTCGTTTTATACAACTTCATCAAATCTTTATACTCTTCAAACTCCTTATCAATTTGCTCTTTTTTCGCAAGTTCTCTAGCTCTATCTAGAGCAGAATTTTGCTTTTCAGCTTCCTCTAATGCGATCGTCTGACCCTCGGGTTCATTAACAGTTTTTCGCTTTTGTTTGGTTGATTCTCTTACTTGTGTAACTTTATTTGCGGCTCCTCTCTTTCCGTTAGCCGCATTCATCATGAGATACTCAGTATAGATAAATACGGGATCATCCCAAGTGGTAAGGTAAACTAATCGCCGGCGAACTAATGAATTTATTGCTTTTCGAGTTTGTAATGTATGAGGAGTTATAGACCATTTGCCCGCTGCAGTCAGATAATCAAATTCGCTCCCGTCAGATAAAAATGCTCTAATCGTTCGCAGATCATCAACGTTCACATGAATAACAAGCTCTTTATTGATTAAATGAGCTGAATGGGCAAGTTTTTCACTTCTATACTCGACACCTTCAAACTGAATATATGGCTTCTTTCCTGATTTTAGAGAGCCCCGGATAGTTCTTGACAGTGTAGTCTGCATAAATAACACCTCTCTTCGTTTTTCTTCCTCTAAAAGTCTGGGTAGCAATCCAACGCCCATACGTTTACCCAGCAGTTCAAGAGGTGTTTGGTGATAAATTCCTCCATGCGGTTTTCCGTTGTAATCAGAAATAAGCACGTCAATGAGTTCCTTTAGATGTTCAAATGTCATTTTATATTTCAACGCATTCTTCTCCGGCTTTGTTCTTCTTGGGTCATCAGGATTGCTTCCTGTAGTGTTAGGAAGTCTGTGAAACCCTGTTTCTTCTAATGTCTCGAAAAAACGTTCGATAATTCCCCTTCTCATGGGTAAAGCAACTGGGCCCAGATTCATTGCGCACCCAATTAAATGAGTGAGTCGATCTTGTACCAGGTTGGCCAAGTGAGATTTAGCGTTGTCGAAGCAAATCACATCCCAGACAGCCCAGGCGGTTGCATCTGGATAAATCTCGGAAGGGAACCCACCGGTTTCGTTATACCTTAGACCATCAATAGTGATGCTAACTTTTTTATGAGGAATTACAGCGTTCCTAAAGCAATGCATAACATCTGCAGCACTATATTCTTTGCTTAGACTGACTGCGTATCCCAAAACACATCTAGTGGCCACATCAATCAATGTCAGAACCCAAAATCGATCAAGCACAACAGGAACCAAATCACCTTCTGGTGTCATAATTTCTATAATAAAAAATCCGTCAATACGATGAGCATCGAATTGTACTTTTTGATATGGATGTAGTGTTGAAGGGTGATTTTGTTCCCCTTCCCCTGTATGTTTAGCTTTAGTTATAGTATCTTGGCCATAACGAGTTTTGCCTTTTCCAAAATAAATGCAACTCAATTTATTCAAATATCTTTGTAGTGCTTTATAACCCAGATGATCCGTATTAAAGGGATACTGGCTTAAGGGAATACCTAAGTTTCTGCATTGTTCTATAAACTTTTTATGTATGTCTTTAGGCTTCATAGCGGGTTCCAGTGATCGACGGTGATTTCCCAGATAAAGATCCTTAATTAAATCTGGAAGTACAGGATAAGTTTCCAGTAGAAGATTAAACTCTCCTGTTTTTCTACTTGCATTTTTCTTTCCATTTTTTATTATAAGCTGATAGTTTTTTACCTTTTTTTGTGGAATCAACGCTCTAAATCCCCAAACAACTCCATTATCAGATATCGACATGCAGCGTCGAACGATTCTGCGAAGATTCTTAGGATGAATACCTGTCAGTTCATGAATTTCCTTTACTTTAGTACCTTTGAAATACATATTAACAGCATTTTTTCGGGCAATATAAATATTCCTATCCTCTTCAGCTAAAAGCAACTCATCAACGATTGGCCACAACTCAGGATTTATTTGTTCAGGAAGTAAATCTGCCGCTTCATATATCCTTATTCGGCTCAATCTTTCCACACCTCCATATCCATATTCCAAATTGTTGACTCTAAGTCAGCTTTAATTTCTCCTTTGTAATAAAGCCTGTAACATGCAAGAAATACATCATAAGTATTAAAACTGCCAAGTTGGTTACAAAGATCCCTCATGCTAGTTTTTTTACTACTAATGCATAAAGAAATGTCTTGCAGAGATAAGGAAGCCATAGAATTTGAAATGCTCGTTAAAACCTTAATGCGATTTTCAATGGCATAGGGCCCTGTGCGGATGTCTTTTTCCGTCCTCACTTCATGTAACTTTCCTTTAAGCCGGCACCATTCTTTCTGTGCTTCAATTTGTCGCATGGTTTGATCATACTTCCGACTACTTGAGAGTAGGTCCTTCTCATATTTCACTTCAATAAAATATTCATTACCATCCTCTTTAAGCACGCACATATCAAATATCGTTCTACGCTGTTTCCCCTCCAGAACATATGTGATCTCTAAAGGCTGCTCGCAATAAGTAATCACAGTTGGATCTGTCTCCACTGTCACCCAATGATCGTATTCTAAATCACTGTACAGAATCACATTACGATTAACTTTTGGTCCCCTCATCTTCCAATAGTTGTTTCCGTATTTTTTATTTCTGGGCATCACTATAGGTGTATAGGGTAACATCCTTTTGTTCATCGAACGTTTCATTCCTAAACATAGATTATTTATACTCTGTATTTCCTAATTGTTTATGTTTTAATCATTATGTAAATGTTGAACGATTAAGTTCTAGATCTCTTGTATTCTGGAAATACTAGACTTTGTAGATTCAGAGAGGAGAAATAAAGATGAGCAAAACAATATGCTATAAAGAAATAGGTGATTTAATACGGGTTAACAGAGAAAATCGAGGCTTAACCCAAGAAGCTTTATCACTGATCGTTCAACTTTCCAGACCTACAATTGCAAACATTGAAGTTGGTCGTCAACCTGTTCGGATTCATTATCTCTATCGAATTGCCGATGCTCTCCAGATTTCTATACATGATTTATTACCGTGAAAGAGTATACGATACATCGTTGGTACTTCCCAGTATCAATTATTTTTACTTGTAACAGCTTAATTATTGTGTTCTCGCATTGAAAAGAATTTTGTTTTTAAATTATTTATACCTTCATAATACGCCTGTAACGTTGCTTCATCTGGAAGTAATCCCTTTATTTCAACACTAGTTGCTACCTCCATTTCTTTTTGATTAAACAATACAAGGTACTCGAGATTTGATTCGATGTACCCAACTGGACATTCCCATTCCCCATAATTAGCGGCATGTTCAAACCACTGGTGCTTAATCATTTGAGCATTGGTATAAATATTCCCTTTGAACACCAGGCCGTCGGCTGTTACTCTAGCTACACCCACTTTAATTTCATCAATATTCATGTACTACTACACTCCTTTTAAATTTGGTGATTTATAGTAGTAGTATAATCATTCATAAATAATTTAATACGTATATATATCAAATAGTAACTATGATACTTTTAAGTGTATGTTTTTAACATTATTCTTTGTCTACACTTTCAATAAGAGGTGTGGATAAATGTCTTCCATTTTGAAATTAGTTGGAGCAAGAATACGAGATATACGAAAACAAAAAGGTTGGTCACAAGAATTACTTGGTGAGAAAGCTGGTTTACATTTCTCATATATTGGTGGCCTAGAACGTGGAGAAAAAAATATAACCTTAATAAATTTACAAAAAGTTGCTGCAGCTCTTGAAGTCCAAATATATGATTTTTTCTCTTACAGTAAAGGACTCAAAAAGATTGATCAGGACCCGATCATCCAAGAGACGCTAGACATACTATTGAAAATTGATCGATCTGATTTAAAGAAAGTAAAGACAATACTAAAGGAATTTTTATAAAAGAACACGGGACCTTTAAGAGGGTCCCGTGTTTACTTTTTTATTAGATTTGATTTTTTTGGTTAAATCAGTTGTAGTTATTCCTGTCTTTGCTAAACAATAAGTCAAGGATCTTATCATCTGCTTTGTGATTCTTACCCTTGTACGGATAACGAACTTCCAGGAAGCTGAGGCTCAAGCTAAGAAAATTCGCCCTATCCTCTCAATCAAACCAATTCAGATGGAAGCATTAGAAAGAATTTATGTTAATCATTAGGTATGAAAAAAAGCACCCTGCATAAGGTGCTTTCTTTCATACCTTAACCATTATCAAATTGATATTTCCAACTTGTTAAAGAACTTTTTCCATAATTATTACATCTATATATTTATTGTCCATTATCCCTTGTCTTTCAAATACTCCAACTACCCAGTTTGTTATACAATCCTTGTCCTAGCGTATTTATAGGAAAAGTAAATAAAATAATCTTATGAAATGATTCATTTACAGCTACTTCTTCTAAGCTTCGCAGTAATAAGCTGCCAATTCCTTTATTTCGAAATTTCCGATCTATATAAATTGAGTGATCGGCAACACCTTTATATGCACACCGATGTGAATATGGATTTAATGAAGCCCAACCAACAATTTGATCTTCGCTCTCGGCGATAAGAACTTTATACCTCTCTTGGTGACAGTTGAACCAGTTTTCCATGTAATCCATGTCTTTTGGCTCAACTTCTAACGTTGCGATACGATCTTCAATCCCCTGATTATAGATGCGTAGAATATGAGGTAAAGAATTTCCATCTGCCTCTCTTACTGTTACATTTGCCAAACATACTCCTCCTATAATCGGTTCATTAAGTGCAAGCAGCCATTTGATTATTCCAAAAATGATTAGGCAATACTATTGAACAGAAAGGAAAATGTTGTAAAATAAATTCATTGAGACTTATTCTGATCTTGCCTTTATAGGTTTCATTAGGTTCTTTAGTTCTTCTCGAGTAGCCCCGAGTGATTGATTGATCCAAGTGATCGTGCCATACTTAGTTTCATGGTTTAGATCGCACTCAAAGCCAAACTTACTGTAAAATTGCTCCGATCGGTTGATGTGATCCCAGTCGACACTCGAAATCCAACCAGTGATAAACCGGATATGCATCTGGTCGACAAGCTTCAAAATGGCATTCATTGTGATTGATCCGTAGCCGCGACTAACTCTGTCACCTTCAATTCGTATGTCCGCAATCTCCATACGCTTGGTTTCAGGGTAGATAACCAGGAAAGCGTTCGAGTCAGGTGCCTTAACCCCCTTCGGAGTAATGATCCTTATACGCAAGTGAATATTCCTATCATCTATATCATCTTGGTACACCAAACGATAGATTATTATAGTTTCACCATGTCGGTTCTGGTCTACATGGATTACCTTATGTCCTTCATTCTCAATATTATCGGTCTGCCATTGAATTTCGTAATTAATATCATCCTTTTGTTTTAATGGGATTGGCTTATATTCACTTTTTAGCACTGGGAACGGTTCGCTGTCTCCAAATAACTCCTTCAATATATCAGTAAGCTGCTTTGAGCTTTTTTCATCAAACGGTTTATACTTTTCCATTTAATCACTCTTTTCTAAAAATATTTCACTAACCCTATGTATAGTAAAATTCCCTACTCGTTACTCGAACCCCTTCTTCATTTCGACTAGATTCAACACATATTGCAGTCGTAAAATATTTTTAAAAGCCTCGTCTTAGAAGACGAGGCTTTATGTCAAGTACGCGTAGCTTTACCGATTTACATTTTCTATTTGTCAAAATAATCTACTGGATTTGGAAATGGATTTATTGCTAAATCGAAGTATTCAACATTATCTTCAACGATTTCCATTAATATATTAAATTCCAAAAATAAAGCTAGAGCTTCTTCTATGTTACTCGGATAAGAGTATCCATTCATCTCTAACCGTTCTTTTACTGAAAATTCACGCTGATATGATACTAAAAAATCTTCCCCCTCTTCTTCTGTTTCAAAACTATCTTTCAAAACTAATGTATTGAAATCTTCTTTATCCATATACTGATCAAGTTTCTCGAGAACCTCGGATTTCGTGAGTCCCATACTTATTAAATGAGCTAACGTAGTGATTAATTTTGCGTCATAAACTGGAAGAACCCCCATCCAACCATTATCAAATAATCCAGTTGGTACAGGTGTAAAGTCTTTATCGATACCTTTATGTTTTATTAAACTTCTTACCGTAACCTTTTCTTTCATTTTAAATCCTCCTTTATGCAAATATAGTTAATAATATTAAATACCTACCTATAAGAATCTAATTGATAATAATAAACAAAAAAGTCTGCAAGCAGAACTCGCAGACCAATCTGACCGATGCTTTCGGATTTGTTAACAAATATACCCATTATTCTTACCGGTGTCAAGAGACTATATTCTCTTCCTCGAGGTTAGAAAATTAAATTTATCATTAATTTATCTCTACTTTAACAAATCGGGGATGAGACTAAGTTCGCGCTGCAGGGTCGTTTGCACTGATCAGACTTATTCCGGAGAAGCTCAGAATGCTTGAGTTACTAATTAGCGATTACTCCCCCTCTTCTGTTGCGGTGTTTCGAGTTCGCCCTGTGCTGCTCCACAACCTAAATTAATTATGTAATTTCCATACAGGGTCCCTGGCTACTTGTATTGGTGTACAATTATCTACTTGGCGAATACAAGTTCTTGTTTATTTCATCTAACGATATAAGTTCTTGTCTTCCGGCAGTTTTATTTATTATGGATCCACACCAGCGCCGATCGTAGTCCGGATTCGCCTCATACGGCACACTTCGCTCATCAGTACATAAGTAAGCCGCTCATTCAGCCTTTGAAGAGCGAAATGGGGATGCCCCAAGGCTGCCGTGGCACAGAACGGCCTTCGAAGATTTGGTGCGTGCTGACCAGCTACGGACCCTAATGCTGCAGTTTCTGGAATATCATTCGGTAGATACATCTTTAATGTCCATATACCTAGTTAATTCTTTAGTATCGCTGATATCCAAAAAGTTCATAAGTCGAAGTAGATTATGGCTGTCAGGTGTGGTTTCTCCAGATTCCCATTTTTGATAAGTGCGAATCGATGTACCGATTGCTGTGGCAACTTCTTTCTGAGTGTACCCTTCACGATCGCGAATATATTTGAGTTCAATATTATCAAATTCCATAAGCTGCGGGCCTATGTGCAAAGGAGTCCATAGCTCCTCAACATCTTCAGGTTCCTCCCATAGATTCAATCCCCAAATAGCTGTCTTTGGACCAGCCTCTATGAAAATCTTGCCCTTAAAACGTTTGTTTACTTCAGCCCATACTCGCATTGGATTTTTTATTTTGAGCCCGATCCACCTAAGTATTGGTTTCCCATCGTCATCACATGGGAATGTACCAGAGACTTCGAACACCTGGCCCTTCCGACTGATATATTCGTATGTGTAACTTTCTTGCAGATAATAAATTATCGGTGGAAGTCCGACACTTTCAAGTATATTGTTATAGGATACAATAAACTTCTTCGGCATTTTCTCTGCACCTGGGAAAGACTCTGTCAGATCCAAGTAGTGCGACCATTTAAAAACAAACTCAGTCTGGCTTCCCATGCCTGTTTGTTGATGAGGATAGTTAAATATTTGTTTCATTGTGAGTTGATGGTGATAGTGCATCTTCTCTATAACGCTGTATAGAAGGTCCGTATTTTCCGCAACATTCTTGGCTAACCTTGGCGTACTATATATACCCATGATGTATTCATTAAGATCACCTATATTTTCAAGGCTGATTATTTCCGGTTTGTAAAAATAGAAAGGGATGCGCGTAAGAAAAACTTCTTTGGGCACTGACGGAGCGCTGAAATATAGTCGGTTATCACTTTCACCAAGGTATGGAAATATTTCTTCTCCGATGGTTTCGTGTCTATCCATATAAGACAAGAGTTTTTCGACTTTCTTTGGATCACTAATATAATTTCGTATATGACTCTCTGCAGTAATGATTGACATTTCTCCACCTCCACTATTCATGATTCAATTGTAACATGAAGAATTTGGGTATTATAGACGTCTCATTATTCGTTAAATTAAGGGCGAAATACGTACGATCTTGATTTTTCTTTGTATCCGTCAATATATAGGGGTTAAACACGTCAATTGTTTCGCCAATCTTCATATTTTTCGGTTGAGGGGATTCTTTGGGCGGATCTGAATTTTATTAAGATAGTGATCTTGACTGCTCTCTCTCCAATTTGAGAAGCATTACAAAAAGTCGAATACTAAGGTTATTATGATCCACTTTACTTACCTGGTACTTCGAACAGTATTCGATCAAGACCTCCAGAACATAGTCCTTGATATAAAACTGTCTGATCTTGTCTCTCACTTCGTTGGTGCCTAAAGTGTCGATATTTCATCTGAATGTATATTTTCCTGCGTGATTTTACCACCGAAATATGATTTAATAACTATCTAATCGGCAATGAGACCATGTTCTTGTCCATCATCAGCAAAGGACCAAGTTTTTGTCTCGAGCAAAGGACAACAAGAACTTGATCCCTTAAAATAGAAAAACCACGCGCAGCGTGGTTTCTTAAAAGACTATGTTCTTGTCATGTGACAAATAAGAACACACTGTTCTCAAAAACCATTCAATCAGACTGGTTACATTCTTATAGATGAATATTCTCTAAGTTCGATTTGAGTCTTACCTTTAATAAAAACAATGATGGACACTGAGTATTGACCTTTAGGATCTCCCCCAATAATTAGCAAAATAGGTTCAGGACAATTCATTGACCTATTAGAAGATATAGAAATCATTTGTTTGGAATCAATGGTACTCATCTTGCTCGAGGAAAAAGGATGAAAGTGCCATTCTCCCAGATAAAATGCCTTCTCGGCTTTCCATAACGAATCGAGCCAGTCCTTTAAACCTTCTACGCCTCTATAAAATCGAGTTCTTGTGAATTTGGAGTCTTTGGGTGCAGCACTGCTCCTTACAATAACGGCTTTTTTTAATGCGTCATCATAATATCCAGCCAGAATACCCCCAGTTTCTAAATCCCCACTTGAACTGCAATGAGCCAACATAAACGCTAAAATGTCGTCACAGAACTCAACCTCAAGATCGCTCTCAATATCTTTGTATCTATGAACAAGCATTAAAACACCTCGCGATGCTTTAGTATAACACCTGCCGGCATGCCATCTATTTGCTGTTGTTCATAGATAGCGAATATGTTGGGACCGAGCGGATTGAGCCACCATGGTTCCATCTCTTTTATTGCTAATCCAGCCATAACCCAAATATCATCGGAACGAGCCGGGAACAAGGGATGATAACATCCGATTCCATCTCTAGGTAAGATAATGTCCTTGTTTTCATCTTGTTCTAACTCAATCCATGGTTTGACAAGATCATAGAAAGTTTGGCGAGGAAACGGGTGTTTGTTCGATAGGAAAATAAACATCCTCTTAGCTCCAAACCCAAGGGATACAGAAACAAATCTTTTCGGTAGTGTCCAGTCGAAAGAGTACAAGTGATCGATAACTGTATCGCTACCTGTAGTATCGATAAGTATGTCATATCCCTCTACTATATCCACCTCATCCTCAGACAAATTCGGAAAGGACTTATTTATAGCTGAGGACCAGACGTGTACACTGTTATGATTTATTCGGTTCGATAAAGCCTCTGCCTTATTCATAGATAGATGGTTTATGCCAAGTGTATGCCGAGAAAGGTTGCCGACTTTTAGAATATCCTCATCACAGACCAAGATTTTTGATATACCGGTTCGGCTTAGTAATTCTCCAATAGCTGAACCGAGTGCACCAGCACCGATTAAAATGGCTCCATCCCTCTGGACTCTCTCATCTAAACTACCGCGGCTCAGAATCGCTTCCTTACTCCAGTTCTCTGCACGGATATATTTTAATTCTCGTTCTGGCTTTAACTGAGTCAAGCGATCACGGTGAAAATAGTAATCTTTTGCTCGTCTAAATCCTTTAGTCTTTTTCACTTTTTTTGTTAACCTGGCGACTTCAAAACTGATCCAGTGGACGACTGCGTTTTGTCCCCCAATGTGTTCAGGGATTTGAAATCCAATTAGCAAAAAATTTCGGTTCTGGTTCTCTAATCTGAAAATATTCATATGTTCATAAATTTCATTCCAGAGATCAAAATGGTGTTCTTTGCAGAGTCTTTCCAACTCTCTGATGGTTCTTGGATAGAACCAGGGCTTTACTATAGGTTGAAACGGAAGCAACACCCATACACCAAGGAATAACTTATTAGAATCAGCTCCGATAAGTTTTCCCCAATCATATGTATGGATCACCTCTGACTTCCTACCAAAGAAATTCGACACAAATAAAGTGTCAGGATATTCATTTACCTCCTTAAGAGATACATGTCCTGATCTTATTTTGGTTTGGTTCCATATTTTAAGATGCTTTTGTTCTTCAGCAAAAACCACTGAAAACTTCGGTTCGAAGTGAGAATGAGGCAATTCGAAACGGTCTCCTGGCATGGCTAAAGATTCATTTGAAGCAGCAAGCAGCCACTGTTTCAGTCGCTGCACATGCCAATAAATGCGCTGTTCTGCATCCATGAGTTCATCACTGTCAGACAGTAATTCCAGTTGACTGGTATCCCAATCAGTGCAAATCCTTCCTAACCTCCAAGGGAGGTGATCACGTTCAATATTTTCATTCATATGTTGATAGGTCAGGGTTATACTATTTATTCTATCGGGAAATATGCTTATAGATCCCCTTGGATAAAGGGGATCTATAAGCAAATACCACTGCGTTGTTCTGGGTATTGATGAATTTATATCTAGCCCCGGTACCTTTAAGCTAAAATGAAGAACCCAACTCTTAAGCCTCTCAAACCAGTACACCTCTTCTAGCTGCTGGTACCCCTCCAATACTTCTAGGTGAACACATCCAGTATTTATACGTTCAGGGGTTGATTTAATCATCCGAAACGTCCACCTACAATATTAGGAGTCGTAGGATTTTCTCTTTTTGAAAATCCTACACTTGCCCTGTTATCCGTGTCGGTTGTTGCCTCTGATGTAGGGAATTTAGAACCGAAGAGTTTATTCCATTCTTCTGCACTTTCTTTTACTGTGGTCGCATCTGTAGCCTTCCTCGAAATTATAGCTGCTTCTTGGATAAGCTTATAGAACTCATCGTATTCTTCATCAGTAACCCTTCCCATAACGTCATGCTCAGGTACACCATGGTCTGCCATAAAAGGCTTTGTTGGGTAATCGTTAACAATAGCCTCTAAAACTTCAGTTACCCCTTGGCCGACACTACTGATATCATCAGGGCAACATAAGCCGATCAAATGTTCAAAAGGATAACCCTTTGGATATTTCGGCACATCATTCAATCTTCTCCACCACTTTAAAGCCTTAACTACGTTGACATAATGACGATTGCATGATTTGTTTTTTTCTTGTGTCCATTTAATTTGAGCTAAAGGGTCGGTTTGTTTCCATTCTTTAGCCTCTCGATCAGGTATCCAGAGAGGAACCGACTTCCATTCAGGTTCATTTTCGTTGGAATAGGTCTTCCATACAAAGTTTGAATCCAACGTTTCATCAAGGACTGCCCATGATTTCTTTAAGGTCCATGTTTCAATCTCTTCCAGTGCACGAGTATCAGTGACACTAATTGACTCCAGAATTCCTTCTTCACTTTCTGAAGGCGCTGCCGTTATGACGACATCTAGGTCAACATAACTTAAAGAGATTCCTATTGAACGACCTTGAATCTTGTATTTGCCAGCATAGTACTTCTCCATAAACGGTACAAAAACTTGAAGAGCATCCTCAGGATTGCTGTATTCCTCCATACTCAATTTTGTTACTACAATGACATCGACATCGGAGCGGCTTTCTCCTTTTGGTCGAACAGCGGTAGATCTTCGATAACTTCCCTGAAGAAACGTACTTACAATTATCTTCGACATTTCTTCGTCTTCTTCTAATCTTTTCCTTAAAGTAGTGTGACCTTTAATCAGATCATTCACTTGATTACTTGTTAGCCGAATTTCTTTAAGGAATCTTGCAAAGTAAGTTGGAATATTCATATTAAGACCTCCATTTTATTAGTTTGGGAGAAAAAAAGACGGGATATATGTTCCATCGCCAGAAATATTATGTTCATATAGAACAATCTCTGGAATATTTGCAGCTTGTTGAGCAAGGAAGAAAACAAAGCCATTAGGCCCCGAAATAAAAAAGTGAACTTTACCTTTCCTTTGATTAGGATTTCGTTTATCTAAAGCTTTGATTACTTGCTCAGCTAGTTTCCAGGCATGCGTACCATCCTTGACAGCTTTAAATCCTTCTGATGGCATACGGAAATGATAAAAGGTTTTCACGGAGAGTTGGCTATTCTCAATGTGCCACTCAACATGAGGTTTTACATCACGAGTTACACTAATGGCAACAACCGTATCTCCTTCAGTTGAAGTACCATCTGAAACCTCTTCGATGAAAGTTAAATAACCTTGGTCCTGGTATTGTACATCGGGAATCCATGCAATTAAACCGTCTCCGCGCTGTACAGGAAATGCTCTTACTCCTGATTTAGGATTTAGGGTTAATCCTAAAGCAAATGTTATGGAGAGGTGTGCGTTGAGCTGAAGTAAGTAGGCATTACCTGGTAAAAAGACTTCCTTTGAGAACTCTCTTAACTTCTGTGCAATATCGTCGTTCCAGGTTTTTTCTGGTTTAATAAGTCTTCCATCGAAGTGGTCACAAAGACATAGTAAGTGGCTAGTCTCTTCCTCCAAATTTTCTGCATGGGAAAAGAAACTACGAATGCCAACAGGAATCTCGTCTATAATTAGTTGCAGGCCCGTATATAGTCCCTCTCTTCGGCACAAATTCAAGAGAGTTTCCCTATTGAAACGCTTACTTCCTTTGCTCGCACAATTAACGATTAAGTCGTTATAAGGATTAACGAGCACTTTAAAATCAATGGGTTTAAGCCCTGCAAGCATTAATTTCGAATTAAGCATATCTCTAATTAGCATAGAAATACCGGGTTTACTATGCTGAATGCGGATACTTCTTAAGATTTTCCGCAGATCTTCTTCATCATTTAAACCAAGGTATTTCATCATGGATTTTCGAGCCAGTGCTACTTTAGTTCCTTTTTTTTCGTCAAAAAAATCATTCAAATTTAATTTATTGTGATGATTATCCAATAACTTTTCTAAAAGATCGCCTTTTTTTATGTTCCAGGGTGTTATTAAATGAAAACGAGCGTTGGTGTACCCTTGCGTTAAAGCATCGCGTACACGATCTAAGAACGAGTGTGTAGAGGCATTAATGAAAGAAGGATTAATGAGGTCTAACAATTCAATTTGTTGTGTATTCTTGACATGATATTTGACCTGATAAAAGTCCATGGTGATTTCGTCTGCAACATCATAATCACCTGTTATGGGTTCGAAATACTCTACTACAACATCATCAAGAGATTTAATTCGATCATCTTCGTAGGATACTTCTTTAATATTGGTATTATTATGTAGTAACTCGGATGCAAAAAACCAAAAATATAGATTTTGATACGTCATACCGGCATTAATTGCATCAATGGCTTTCCCCATTTATCACAGTCCTATTATTTGTATTAAGAACCTATGTTCTCTAAATATTATCTCACATTAATCAGTCATATTCAATTGTTGTATCTTACAACTTCTAACAATCTCCCTAGTTTAATCAATTGAAAAGTGGTTACATAACTAGCTTCCTAAGCTTATGGTCTCCTGCCATATTATATTTACCTCTCTGGAGCGGTAATCGACCTCAAATACCCTGTCTAAGAGCTCTGTAATGACCTCCGCCGGAGTAATAACGCATAAGTGTAATTCCAGATCCAAATCCCTTCTGAGCAAGACCATTACGTTGTTCAGGATTGGCTTGTGATAAGTGGCAGTAAAATCGATTCCGTATACATGCATAACGAGTTGCTTGCCGATGACATCAAATTTGGCTTTCATCCGAGGGAGGTTAGCATTGGCCAACTACCCAAATAGATTAACGAGGCTCCTATTTCTGTCAGCAGCTTCGTCTATATCTCGCACTAAGCGGTTTGATTAAAATGAACTGTGTAACAGCTCATATCCATCACACTCTTCAGCAAAAAGAACGTCGAAGTCCGCCGGCCATTGCCTTGTTTTTTTATTTTATATCCCTTCATACCCGCATTGTGAACCCCATACTCTTCATATATCTCTCTAAATGTCCATAAGACGCACCGATTGGATTACTTGCCTCTAACGGTACTGACTGTTGAAGATTGACCATCTTTGTGTTGCAGAGAGATTCAGATTTAGCCAATTGTTTCCTATTCTTTCAAGCCAATAACCATTGCCTGTTCGTAAGAGCCGTTGCACTATCATTGAAGCTAAAGTTGCAGAGACTGCGGTCATTCGGCGCGACGGACGTTGCATTAATCCGGAAACCAATCGGAGCGCCCGACTTTCCGAAGTTTGAATTAAAACATGTAGGGTAAGTTTAAATGGATATCAAATCGGCAATAGTACCAAGTTCTAGAGAAAGGGACAAGAGCATGTATCCCACTCTTCGTTTGTTGCTTCTAGAAGTATACGAGTCCTTCAATTATCTACCATACCCTTGTTTAAAGTTATCAATATAAGGGGCATAGAAGTCCTTATCATGAGGATCGAAACTATCATCATTATGACCACGAACAAAATATGCTTTTACATCCCACGATAGTGAAATCCCCCCTCCTTCCTCCAATTCAATCATGTAAGGTAACAAGCTATCTCTAAAGGTATTCTCAATCTCTTTCGTTAAACTTGATAATTCAAATGGGTTATCAGGTGCATCAGTTTTATCTGCTAGAAAATCAACGTATGCTAAGTAATTTGTGTATTTGTCATCATAATAAATTGCCCTTAACTGCAAATCTATTCCTTTGATGCCGAGATCCAATTCGGTGAAAACATCTTGTACATAATCATAGATTTTTGTAATAAACCGCACGGTACTAAAATGAACGCTTAATCTAGAAGATAGATATAAAAATGCCTTCTTATAGTGAGCAGTCCAGAATGAAGGATAATATGTATTATGAATCTTCCAGCCTACCATTTTAGAACTTTTCGGGAAAAACTGGTCGATTAAAGAAAAGTTACAAGGTTTTAAGAGCCTATCTTCTAGCTTAACTTCATCCCAGTAGTCAATAACTAGATTACTATTTGTCTGTAATTCTCTATAAGTAGTAACAAGTCCAGTTGTCAATGCAGTTGTACAAACCAGTAAGTAACCCCCAGCCTTTGCACTCATACAATCAGTTACTAAGGAGTTTGACTCTTCTCTTCCAATGCTCTTTCCCGAATGTGCATTATGTTTACATTGAACCAACCAAGTCCGTTCAAACTTACTTAAGGGTCCCTGCACTTTTTCAACAACCAATAAATCTCGACCACCATCGGGACCTTTCCCAGTCCAATGAGTCTCATACCCCTCACGGACAAAAATCTCTCTGACTAACCGTTCTAGGTCGGTACCATCTTGGGATAATTCAGTAAAATTTAGCAAAAATAAAACCCTCCTTCTATTCCGCAATCATTCCATCATTCTGATTCTCGAAAACTTCCAAGCATTTGATTCAGCACTTTTCCAGTTTTTAATCGGATCAAGACTTGCTCCTGCTCTCGTTGGGTATTTGACTCGATCCAAGACCACTCACCGTCTAGGGCTTCCAATCTTTTCAAGAAATCATCCTGATGTTGATGGACATATTTAAGAAACGCGTCCTTCTCCAGCAAGTCCTCAAACAATAAAACGACTTCGAAGAACCTCCGTCGGGCATACCCCTCTTCGTGATTATCTTCGTCGAATAAGAACTCGTTTAAATTATAGTGCGGACTATCCTTTGTGAAATATTTCAATGCATAATCAGGGTGAATTTTGTATTCACCAAACGAGAGATAAGCCCATTCGGGTATGGTTGTCGTATACCTGCCACCATCCAGTATCGCTACTTGTCTTCCATATAACTGCGTTCCAAAATATTTGATATTCAACATTTGAAACATAGTTGATGAATTGGTCATCGCATAAGAATAGAACTGCGGTGGGATTTCCCGTCCATCAGCATGATATTCCATAGTGATTGTAAATTCTGGATTAAAGATATTATAGTAAATATCCTCATCGCGGTTCCATTCATCCTTGTTTTTAAGACGCCTGATGATCTGCTCGAAGGGAGAGCGCGTCAATAAGAAGCGCTTCTTCCAGAGATACTCTATATTGTTGATGTCCGCACTTTTATCTATATCGGTGTTGGTATCGCCAACGCGGGTGTAGATGTGATTGGCGCGAACCTTTCTGCCGTTGTCAGAGAAGTCCTCGGTCAAAAAATAAGGTGTGTCGGTGCTGTTCTTAATAAGCAAGACATCGACCTCGTGTCCAGCCAGCATTAATGTCCGCATTTCTACTCGCGGTCGGATTCCGGAAACAAACTTCTTGGGCTTCAGGAAGTCGATCATCTGTTGCTGATTTCTGCGGTTTTCGTCATTCTCAACTCCGACCACATCAAAGGTTCCATCAGCAATACCGAAGATGATGTAGGCATCCCTGTCAACACGGTTGTTTGCCATGCAGATAATATCGTGGAGCAGGTTGGCTTTATTGGAATGATACTGCTGCTTAAAGTCCCAGTAATCATCTTCTCTCTTGGACAGGATTATTGCTTTTATTTCATCTTCAAAATCTATCCCCCGCAAAACGATCACCCTTTTGTAGTTGAATTATCCTTCGTATTAATGTCTTGAAAATTCAATGAATCCGTAAAGCTGCTTGTCATGATTCGAGTATGGCTATATGTTCTTGTCCATTTCGGCTAAGCGTACATGTTCTTGTCCTCCGACTAATAATATGCCATCCATCATCTGGCGCAGAGTTCTATCATTCCGAGGATCATTTTTGTTTAGTTCTACTTCATACTTTACCTCGCGATATATTTCGACCCATCATAATGTCTAATCCACATATCAAATACACATATCAAATACACTCGTGTGCAGAACACCGTCTATCTTTCTGATTCATTCTATTGCTTTTAGAATCATCTCCCATTGAATTCTCACGTTCCTTCACTTAAATATTATTAATCATCCCTATCTCATGGTATTGTGACCACCCAAAGCCTATGTGTATCCCTCAGTGTCTCTTTCTCGTTGCGGTATATCGTCCTAAAATAGTTTAGACGAAGATGACCTTCTATCAAATGATATGGTTTACCCATGTTTGGATGTGAGTTGTTCTGGTATACAATAATAGGCACATTCCATGTCCTATGCTCAAGCATATATTTCTGCAACCATGTTTTATCATGCCGTTCATAAATCTGATACCCCAAGGAATCAATCATATCAGAGTAATATGACTTGATGTTATTGAAAATATCTTCTTTTGACCATAGCTCATCGTTAAAGACCATCTTTCCAAACCCTAGGAACGAATAATCGTTAATTTGAGAATAGTGTCTATAAATCCAACTCTCCAACGCACACTCAGGAAAATTCGGCAGTTTCGATGCAACACGTAACTTATACGCATCGAATGGCTCTTTATCGAATCCTTCACCAAGAGGTCTAAGCCGTTCAATCAAATCTTTACTCATGATATTGCACCATTATCGTTCATATTTTTGATGACTTTCTTATAGAATAGGTCAAGCATAATCGAAGTATGATCACCCGTCACAGTCCGCGAAGAAACATCTCACCGCCGATTCTCACGCTATTGCCCGTTATATCCTCGATTTTTCCGCTTCCGACAAGCTCATCTACGATAAAAACAACGATTGTCGACTGTTCCATTTGCGCAGTATAAAGGTGTATGTCAGCGGTCGCATAAAACGTGATTTTCGCGTCATTTCGACAGCTCCTTTTATATGTTTCCAACTATACCTAAATTTTACCATATTTGCGGGGAGTTGTTTTCTTGTAGTATGCCTTTAGGAAAAGAAAATAAGATAATCTTATGAAATGATTCATTTACAGCTACTAGGTACTCATCCATCGTAACTATTGAGCTCTTGTTACCTCTACTTTAACAAATCGGCAATGAGACTAAGTTCTTGTCCATTATCGGCAAAGGGATCAAGTTCTTGTCTCGAGCAAAGGACAAGAACTTGATCCCTTAAATTAGAAAAACCGCGCGGGCCGCGGTTTCTTAAAGGACTATGTTCTTGTCCTTCGACATTTGTTTGAGATACGGATTTCCGGCGCACATGTCTCATCCCTTTGAGATTTCTCTATCAGTTGGATCTCCTTAAGCTCGTTTTTAGCTCTATTTTTTGCGATCTTCATCTTCTTCGCTTCAAGGAGTAAGCCTAACTGTTCAAATCGTTTTTCACTCTCGTCCGCCCAATTAAAGAAGGCGGTTATTTCCTCTTTAAACTCCGGTCGTGGAACCTTTGCTCCACATCCGACGCAAGCCATTTTAGTCGGGCACACCGAGTCAATGGTACATATGCCGCCTACAACTTTTGACATGGTTCCTACCTTTTCACTGTAATCTTCATAAAGCTCTTTAAGCTCTTCCGGTCCCCTAAGAATACCCTTTTGAATATCGACATATGAAATCCAGTTTTCGTGGAGCGAGTTTATGGATTCGGAAACCTGTTGAGCTATGAGTTCAAAACTCACGTTTAATGTTCATATCCAGCATGATTACTCCCCCATTAAGCTATTTTTTAATTAATCCTTATCTGGATACCCCTTTTAATCAACCCGCAGCTTGTACCTGATTCCACCAAGTTGAACATCATTCTGTTCAATTTCTCAATCTCAGCAAGGGGTCAGCTTTCGACAATCACTTTTCCAATGAATATTGACTATTTATTCTGACCATGATTTTAAAGAAAGTAGTCAAAGGGAGTTGTAGCTAATGTTTCACAACATTATTTGGGGATTTATTTTACCTTGGTTCATGGTTAGCCCACTAACTTTGAAGCAGCCGAAACTATTTATCGTTATTAGCCCGATTTCTGCGTTAATATCGATATACATTAATACTGTTGGCTATTATTTTGATTACTGGCACTTCAAGCCCATAATTAAAGAGTATGAAGCTCTCTCGGCAATGCCTTTAGATGTGGGTTTATACGCCATATTAGGAACGATATTTATTTATTCCATTGTAAAAAAGCCTTTTGGAATTCACCCCATAGTTATTCACTTGCTCTATAGCGTATTAACTACATTAATGGAGTTTGCTACATTAAAATTTGATCTTGTTATATACGACAATGGTTGGAACATAGGATGGACATTTATTTCTTACTATGTTGCTTACCTTTTAGTTTTTACAGCCTGGAGAATTGTGCGAAATCATATTGAATTGTTGGATTAAGTAAACTTGGATCATTCACAGTTTGTGTCTTTACCGCTCAACAATCTACAGTTCACGTGGCCCGTTCCCCTTCTTGATATGACCATCTTTCTCCAATTTTTCAGTAGTTAATGTGTACTCAATTACTGGGCCGCTCCCAAAAGAAAGAGCTTCGACTTCCCGACACGGCACCGGAATTATATTCCTTTAACTTTTCCTGGCTGCCATTCCGTCCCATTACTCTCGGATTTCCTTTGCCTTGACTTTTACCGCGGCAGTTGCTTTGGCTGTAGAACAATCTCCATAGCTACGCTGGTCGTACCGTATTGTTCGGTAAGCAATGCCGCTTTCTCAGGAGCACTTGTCGCCAGTGTCTGACTTGAAGTTGAAGTCTGTCGCACTCGGATCTAAATCAGCCACAATCAGCATATCCATGTGGCGGGCATTTCGGATGAAGTCATAGTAAATGTGAACAGGCTGTCGATGATCCCGAAAGCCTGTTATCATAGCGCTTTCGTTTCCCGTTAGCGCAATGAGAGAGGGGAACGCTCTCTCCATTCTGTTCACGCCGTTGTATACTTCGATTCTATTCATTATAATCCTCAATATCCATCAACTATCTTTATTGTATTCCCTGTATTTTTCTGCCCAATTCGCAAGTGTTTCAATCACAGGTAAAAATTCTCTCCCTATTTCAGTTAGATAGTATTCCACTTTCGGTGGTACTTGCTTATAAACTTCACGATGCACGAGTCCGTATTGTTCAAGCATGCGAAGCTCCTTTGTTAAGTTAGCTTCTGTAATATATGGCACTCTCCTTTTAATTTCTCCAAATCGAAGGGTGCCCTGACCTAGAAAGTAGATAATAACCATTGACCATTTTCCATGAACTATCTTTTGTACATCTGCCACAGGACAGCTCAAATCTACGATTTCATTATCCTTCTCTACCATATTCCCTCCAGTACTATCATATTTGATAGTACCTATCAAAAAATAACGTACTTTTCAAAAAAATATGTATCAAATATATTGTATGTAACAACGAAAAAAATGCAATATAAATAGTAAATAAGGAGAATCTATAATGAGAAAAATCTTATTAAATGAATATGGAACTGTAGATGTTCTTCATGAAATCAATGAGCCCGTCCCAACTCCTGGAAAAGGGGAAATACAGATTAAGCTTGTTGCAACAAGCGTTAATGATCCAGATATTGAAATCAGGCAAAATGGCCCCTTCCCTACTATGCCCAAAGAATTACGACCTATTCTTCCACACATGATTGGTGAGGACTTCTCTGGAATTATTACTGCAGTTGGTGATGGTGTAAGCAAATACCACGTTGGTGACCACGTAATTGGCCTTACATTGAATGGCACTAGTGCCGAGTATCTCACTCTCGACGAAAACAGTTTTCTGACTAAAGTACCATCAGACCTAGACCTTGTCCCTCTTGGTGGCTTATACGTAACAGCTGCCACTGCATGGGCTGCCATTGTCTCAAATGGAAAAGTAGAGCCAGGTCAGAAAGTTCTAATCCATGGTGCTGCCGGAGGGGTTGGTAGTATGGCCGCGCAGCTCGCCAAACATTTCGGGACTTATGTAATTGGAACAGCTGGCTCTTATTCAAAAGAATACTTGATGGAATTAGGTATAGATGAAGTAATCGATTATAGAAGCCAAGATTTTACCAAACTAGTTTCTAATGTGGATTTGGTCGTTAATTTAACTGGCCCTACTACTCTCGAGCAAAGCTATCAAGTAGTAAAGAAAGGGGCAAAACTCACTTCTACAAATGGTGTTCCAGACAAAGATAAAGCCGTCACAATGGGTATTGAGGCGACATATACAATGGGATTGATTTCCCCAGAAGACCTTGCTTCTATCATCCGCTTGTATAGCGAAGGAATACTAAAATTAAAAATTTCTAAAATATACCAATTCATGCTAGATTCGGTTAAACAAGCTCATCTGGATTTTGAAAAAGGCCCTAACCAAGGGAAAAGAATTATTAAATTTGATATAAACGAATGAGGAGAAGCCAAATGAAAATCAACTAATTATCACTAATCTAAGCAAAGAAGTACCTGACGATCCAGTTTAAACGAAATAATTTCTTAGAACATCTATATCATCCAGAATGATCATAAAAGTGGCACCGAGCCGCTGAATTAAACAGCAGTCTATTCCTCATGTAGAACAAGGAGCAAGATCACTATGGATCTTGCTCCTTGTTTGTGTTTTGAAATGTGACAGGGATTCGTGCCATTCAACTTCATCCTGGATGATCACACATGGCCGGCTGCCTTCTTTTGTAAAATGACTCGAATTCAGCAACAGAGTCAAACTGGTTTAATGATACACCTTCTGTTCTGAGGTGATTCTCTAACTTTTCAATAAGCTGCAGAACGGTTAAACGAAACGGTAGAAAATGCTTATTAGTGGCGGGAATTACAACTTTTGCACAACATAGATTATATTCATTCCACAATCAAGAGTGCCCTGTAATTTGGTAAACGCAATTTCTTTTTCGAGAATTAGCTTCCAAAATTCTTTGTCGTTGCGAGCATTTTCTAAAGCAGAATCCCCTGCTTGCGTAAATAAACCAGCGGAGCTTCTCTCTTGAACTCTTACAGGAAACTGAGCAAATAAAGCATCCATTTCGGTGCTTCTCATCATATGGACGTAATGCTTGCTTTCAACTGGATAATGCTCTTCGTCTTGAACACCTGTATCAAAAACCCACCTTGTAGCTTCAAGCCCGAATTGGTCTTTTTCATACCTTATACCTTCAAGATAATAAAGCGAAGCGCCAATGAAACTCATGGACCCAACAATCAATACGCCATCCGATTTTAATACTCTTAGAATTTCTTGTATTCCATCTTTCTCTTTGTCCAAAAGATAATTGATTACACCACCTATACAGACAACGCAATCGAAAGAAGAATCTTCAAAAACACTCATATCAAGAACATCTAAAACATGGTATGCCTCTATTCTGTCAATCAGTGATAGCTCGCGCATTTTGGACTTATTGAACTCTATTTGATGACTAGATATATCTGCAACGGTCAATTCAGCACACATTGCAACAATATCCTTTGTATATCTTCCTGAACCCGCACCAATCTCTAAAACTTTATCGGTTAGTTTAATATAACGCTTCAAAATATCAAGATGTACCTGATATAAAAGTTCGCCATGCCCATCTTTTTCAAGACGTGTCCATTCACGGTCACCATAGTTATCATATCGGCTTCTTGGAATTTCGGGGTTGTAACTCATAAAAGCATCTCCTTCTAATTTTTGGTTTTATAATCGAGGTAATATCACTAATATCGCTTTCACTCATACAACCACCTCCTTAGAAAAAATAAATTTTCTCCGCTTGTAACCCATTATACTAAAACTTGCCCCTACTTTAACCCACAATTTTCCAAAATCTCATTTTCCTCAAGCCACAGTCTCCCCTTGCTTAGGCACGGTCAAAAGCGGAAACCGGATGTAACACTCCGTAGTAATGAACAACGCGGATTCCATAGAAAAGGACAAGAACTTGGTCCCTAAAACAGCAAATCCGTGATGGCGCGGGCTCTTATGGGATTATGTTCTTGCCCTCCACCAACATGTTCCACTTGTGTGCTCACTGCGGTTTGCCTACCCGTTAGCTCACATACATATTTCCTTGATCCTTAAAACAAAAAAGCCGCCGTATAGGCGACTTCTAACAGGAATACCATAGGATCGCCAAATCCAGACCGACAATCCTTCAATTTGGCGACTGCTGTATTCTATCTTTAATATACCTGGATTTTGATTAATCAATCTTAAATGGGGTATCTGCAAGCCTCCAAACACCTGCATTTTTATTTGCGAATTGAAGGAAGGAAACAGGATCTTTCCCACTTACCCTTCGTACTGTATCAGTAACTATTTCTTCCGCGCCTTCCTCACGTATTCTGCGATCCAGATCCGCCATGAAAACAGAGTATTCCATGCTTAGCCCTGCTTCTAACCAACTATTGGTTAGTTGTTCATCTAAAATTGATTTGTGGACGACGCTCCTCCCCGTTACCTCGCTAATAAAGCGGCTGACGTCATCATATGAAAGCGGATCCGGTCCTGTAATAATATGCTCCGTATTATGGGCTTCATCATCGATAAGTGCTCTTAAAGCGACTTCTGCAATGTCTTCAGCTGCCACAAAAGCAATGTTGCCCTGCCCTGCAGCACTGATAATTAAATTTTGTTGAGCTATGGTTATTACGTGTTGACCTTCTGTGAAATTCTGCATGAAATAGGAAGGCCTGAGCACAGCCCATTCTGGGGCTACCTTCTTTATATATTGATGAACTGGTCCAAGTACTGGCCCATCCTCCGGTATGGATGCACTGCTGAGTAGAATAAAACGGTTTATTCCCTGTTCCAACGCTAAATCAATAAAAGGTTTCATGGTATTTATCGGTTCAAAATCCCCTACAGGTGCGACCAGATAAACTCGATCGACATTTTGTAAAGCCGGAAGGAATGTAGAGTTGTCGTACCAGTCGAAATGTACTTCTTTTATCGGGTCTGTTATGTCTTTAGGGTTCCTAAGAGTACTGATATACGAATATCCTAATTGGTCCAGTCTTTTGGAGATTCTCGTTCCTGTTTTTCCTTTTCCGCCTGTAATAAGTATCTTTCGTTGATTCATCATCTAATCTTGTTCTCCTTTTATGAAATAAACTTAAAGCACGAGTAGTAAAGCTGCTTATACTGATCCTCTGCGATTTTAAAAAGATTACACTGAAGCTTGGTCATTCGACTTCCCCTCATTAGACTTAAGTGTAAGAAAGGCTGAGAAAATGCCTATTAGCGTAATGCCAGCCGAGATGAAAAAGGCAGTCTGGATGGCAGAATTCAAATCTGCAGGGTGCATCGATTCCAGCGTCGTGTTAAAGCCTAGACTTGCAGAAATAATGGCCATAATCACCGCCAGTCCAATAGCACCACCGATTTGTTGGCCCGTAGAGATAATTGCGGAAGCTACGCCCTGATCTTTAGGCTCAATCCCTGTTCCGCCTGCAATAAACATCGTCGTAAATACAAGGGCTTGACCCAAACCAACAATAACCGTTCCCGGAATGATTCCCCACGCATTACCAGAAGGCGATATCGGGGTGAGCAGCAGTAAACCCAATGTACCAAGCCCCATCCCGATAGCGATCGTACCGGATACACCTGCAAAAGACAGTACACGGTTTATGTGCCTTGCCCCCAGGAAAGCACTGAGTGTTAAAGGGAGAAAACTTAATCCAGATTCAATCGCAGAATAATGAAGTACCCCTTGCGTGTATAGCGTCAGAAAATAATATAACGAGCCGAAGGAAGCTGAGAACAAAAAGGCAATCAAAGCTCCTCCTGTCAAATTTCGGTTGCGGAACAACTTAAACTGAAGCAGAGGCTCCTTGGAGCGTTGTTCAATCATTACGAAGGCCAGCAGCAGTAAAATACCAAGCAGAGCGAATGGCCATGTGAATATGTTGAACCATCCGTCAACAGGTGCTTGAATCAAATAGTAAACAATCAGCAGCATAGCCGCCGTCACAGAAATTGAGCCAGCAACGTCATAATGCTTCGTTTGGGATTTTATTTTGCTTTCTGCTAGTACGATCGGAGCAAGGATAATTGCCAATAGTGCAATAGGTACATTAACGAGGAAAATCGATTCCCAACCCACGTAACTTGTAAGGATTCCCCCTAGCAGCAGCCCAAGAGACATTCCTACTCCGCCCATTGAAGCCCATACTCCCATTGCGCGGTTTCGCTCAGCACCCTCTGCAAAATTAGACATAATAAGCGATAGCGTGGCTGGTGATAACATCGCTCCCCCAAGCCCCTGGAGGCCTCTAGCCGCAATCAGTATGATTTGAGAATCGGAAAGTCCTCCAAGTAACGAACCTAATCCGAATAACGCCATTGCTACAACAAACATGCGTCGACGCCCAATAAGATCTGAAAGACGCCCCCCGATCAGTAGAAACCCACCAAAAATAAGCGAATATGCACTAACAACCCACTGTAGATTGTTCGCTGAAAATCCCAATTCACTTCCCAGAGAAGGCATGGCAACAAAAATAATCGTATAATCAAGCGCCAACATCAGCTGTGAGATGGCGAGAATGAGTAATGCTAACCCTTTAAAACGCTTGGTATTCACTATTAACAACTCTCCTATTATGGACCGATTAGTCCAATTTGATTAAAAATTTTTGACTAAACATTCTAGAATAGAGAAAAATAATGAAGCGACTCAATGCCGCCTCTAACTTAAATTAATGCTCCAAAACCGCGAGAGTAAATGCAGCAAAATGATTTAGTGTTTGAACATCTGATGTCAACTTGGCAATTTGTGTTAAGGCATACCGTGAATGATACAAATATTGCGCTAGCGAGTGCAAGTCCTTATCCCGATCCACTTCACCGTTACGCTGGGCACGAACTAATGCATCGAAGAAGGCTTGTTCCAATAGCGCTTTATCCTTTTCGAACAACAATGCGATTTCCGGATTGTGTGGTACCTGGTCAATCGCACTGTGCAGAATGAAACATTCCATTCGCCGATCGGCATCTTGAAGCGTTGTAACGATCTCATTGAAAATGACACTAATCGCTTGTTTAACGGACTTCTGCTGTTGCAGATAGTTGACAACCGCGGATGATTTTTCATTCAGGTAATGGTGGACTGCCTTTGTAAACAGCTCTTGTTTGGTGCCAAATGTATCATACAGGCTTTGACGCGCTATCCCCAAACCATCGAGCAATATTTGAAGGGAAGTACCTTCATACCCATAATGCCCGAATATTTGCGTCGCTTTATGTAATGCTTGTGTCGTGTCAAATTCCTTGCTTCTCGCCATGCTTATCCGCCTCCCCATGAAGTTATTAATTGCAGAAGATACTTCATTATCAATTAACCCCCCCTTTTTATTATAGACCAAACAGTCCGGAAAGATCAAAAAAATTTTAATTTTCTACATGTCCTTGCTCTCCTCCTCGATTTTTCTGATTTTGATCATAACATTTATAGACTGATTGGTCAATAAAAGATTTAGCTTCCGGACCAGGTATTTTTAAAAGCCCTAAAAGCTAATGGGTTGACCTATAATCGCTAGACCAAGGCGGGCCGCCATTTCACGGGCGCACAGAATATTAGGATCCACCACAAAAAAGTTAATCTCTCCATCGGGGTCATATTTCTTTTTGAAATCACGAAAACTCGCCCCTTCTGTTCCCGTATGCTCGCCGGTTGCCCATTTAGACGGCTCTTGTCCCATTCTATACGGCTTACGATTTATCATTGGTGAAATCCTGCGAATAAGCGAGCATTCGTGAGAAAACTGCATCGTACCGAGGGAGTTTAACCCCAAACAGAAATCAGCCATCTCCTCCCCTACGGACGGAAATGGCTGATATGATGGTACCGCGTGGACACGTTTGCCGTCAGCTCGCCTTCGCTAGTTTCATGCCGCGAACCGATGCCGTGGCGTATACGACAAGCGCTGTCCAGATAAGCGCGAAGCCGATGAGAAGAACCGGTGAGACCGATTCCTTGAACACGAATATGCTCAGTAACAGCATGATCGTCGGCCCGATGTATTGTACGAAGCCGAGCGTGGACAACGACATCCGGGCTGCCGCTCGCGCAAAGAAAAGCAGCGGCAGCGCTGTTACTACGCCTGAAAGAAGCAGTTCAATGAATGTGGACGCAGGCAGCGTCCATGCCGTCGTCTTTCCCGCGGCTGCCAAATAGATCCAGTAGCCGAGCGCAATGGGCAGGACTACAGCCGTCTCCGATAGTAAACCTACAGAAGCGTCTTGTCCGATTTTCTTTTTCGCGAGGCCGTACAAGCCGAACGTCGCGGCCAGTGAGATCGAGATCCATGGGAATCGTCCGTAGTCGATGGCGATGATCAGCACCGCGGCGCCAGCGATGGCAATCGCGAGCCATTGGCCACGGTTTGGCTTTTCACGAAGGAAGACAACCGCAAGCAGCACGTTCAGCAACGGGTTCAAATAATAGCCAAGGCTTGTCTCGACGACATGGTCGTTGTTGACCGCCCAGATGAAGATGAGCCAATTAGCAGCGATCAGCAGTCCGCTAGCGGTAAGCGACAGCAGTAGCGAGCGGCTAGACGCAATCCGCTTCATGTCACCCCAGCGACGCTGAACTGCGACGAGAATACCCATAAAGACGAACGACCAGACAACCCGATGTGACAGAATCTCTCCTGCCGGCACATCGTTAAACAACTTCCAATAAAGCGGGAGAATCCCCCACATGATATAAGCGATAATTGCATTGACCAATCCGTTGTTCATAATCAATTTCCCTCTTCTCACTCCGATGTCTTAACGGATTATACTCCTCGATCATTGTTTAAGTAAAGAGATTCATATTTTTACCGGACCAATCCGACAGATTTTTAATGGAAAATCATCTTTTTTAATAATGTTCCGGACTTTTACTTGAACCAAAGAATCTAAGTAATTCTTATATTGGTCCCAATCCATAACGTTAGTGCTAATACCGAGTCTTTGATAGATTAACATCGAACGTTCCTTTAACTTTTTATCCATTGTAACAAAAAGATCCGTCCCCGCTGCATAGCTCATATGCTCGATATCGTGTGCACTGCTTTTTATTGCACGTTTCTTATCTGTCTTATATCCTAGATTATCTAACGCACGAACAAGTGCATATATAGCTTGATGGACAAAAGAATATTGTTTAATTCGACCTTTATCGTCGATGTACTCTTGAAACTTCTCAGATACACCAATAACAGTTGGGTGGTTAAATACCTGATCAAAGGTTAATTTGCTCAGGTAGACTTCATCGGTACGTTCGGGATGAAATATTTTACGATCATCCGTGGTAATAATTCGGTAAGCTTCGATGTCAGATGCGACTTCACTTTTTAGTACCCTGCGCATACCATATTCCGGATCCTCGTATGCTAGGCTTAATTCGTTACCATCAAAATTGGAAATAAAGAGAGAACTGGTGATTTCCCGGATATTTGATATTATCTTTTGTTCCTCTTCTTCATTGTTCATGCGTTTAATTTCCTCAAGATGAGAAGGACTGAAGACGTATTCGACGTCAACATAGCCAGGGGTAAGCCTTATCCTCTTTTCTTCCTCTTTATGGAATTTGTCAATTACATTGTGGTCCAAATAAACAAGTTGTTTATTATTCGGTATGTATGGGGTTCTATTGAAATCTTCAGGGTTTGCCTGACTCGCATGCAAGTGTCGAAGGATTTGATCCTGGCCTCTTGCTTTTCTCACATATTGCTCACTTTCTTTCAACCATTGCAGCTCTTTGCCTTCAAACAAATAGCCATATACTAACAATCTGTTCTCCACAAAGGTCATGCAATCGTCACAATCCAGACAAGGCTGTTCAATTGCCCCGGATTCTAGTTTATCCTCAAGAAGGATGCATACCATTTTCAAATGGCTATAATCCTTATATTCTCCCTGTCTTATCTCTTCTAACGTTTCAGCTAGGACGTGGGCCATCCCGCCAAAAATAGCACAACTGTCCATATTAATCCCCTTCGACGGCGAATATCTTTCAATTATTTATTCTTCTGCTTTGCAACTTGCATACCGCCGATGATAAGCATGATTACCCCAATTACTGCCAGAATAATCCGAACTAAGAATGGACTCAATGAAAACACAGTCTCACCTTGCAAATGCAATCCGAACAATCTTTCATCTAGCCCGACAATCTCCAATAATGGATTCAGAAACAAAATCAGCAATAAAAATACTGTCCCCCAAATAATATTGCTATTGTTCATTGATTCAAAACCTCTTTTCCAATTTAATTAAATGAAGACAACTGGTCCATAATTCACTGTAATAAAATGCTTCCCCCGGGTGTCATATTTTGTAAGAGTATCAGGAAAATATTTCTTCCGTCAATAGATTTGGCGATAGAGATCTCATCTGTGTCTTTATTTCTATAATGGGAAGATATGTTATACTCAGGGAAATAATTAAGATAGTTTATTATATTATATATCATCGGAGGAGCCGTCGAGATGCTATCAGAAAAAGTAGTCAATTATTGCAAAAGCAAAAACTGGTGGTTTGAAGACGTTTTAGAAGAGTACAAAAAAGTTTTAGAAAAGTTAGGCATCGATTTGGGTTCAGATTTTGCCGCCTTCTATTTGCATGCAGAGGACGGGCCGACTTTCATTCATAGACGACGTGAAATCTATCAGATTTGTTGGTTTATGGTCAATTCTTCTGATTATCGGTTAGGTATGGAGAGAACTCACGCAGTATTAAAATTACCTGAACAATATATTCCCTTGGATAATTTTGAAGGGGAGTTCTGCTTTTTCTATAATAAGAACACAGACGAAGTGTTAGGCTTAGGATTGGGTCAGCAGTTAGAAGATTTTTTTGCCGGTAAATTGAATCCGCAATGGAAAAGCTTCAACTCTTTTCTAGAATGGTATTTCGAACTAACAGATTCGTCTGTGAAAATATAGATTTAAGCCGGCAGCTACCACTATGCCATCAATCGGTGCAAATTCTTGTCCTTGATTCCCCCGCTCCCATTTCGCTACCTCGGTCAATTCACGAGCTTAAATCCGTCGAATGATCCCCCTTGTCTTTCCTCTCTGAAGAGACCCGTTGTTTGGCCACCAGTTCAAACGTATCATGGCCGCAGCCCCCGCACCCTTCATTCTTTAACTGCTCTATAGTCGCAAACTCCTCGTTGATACCGACAAGCACATCTTTTGTGCATTGTTTGCAGCGGTAAGTACGAAGGGTTTGTTTCACCTCGCCTGTATACAAGGCATCCGTGAATTTCTCCGTATATTCGGGTTTCGTCTGATCCGTCGTCCGCAGTATAAACATTTGGCTCCGGCCTGCGATCATTTCTGCGCCTTCGTAGGCGTTGAATTGCGGGAAATTCGCGTTGACCGTCAGCCCCATGCGGACAAATTCCCGCTGCATGGCAAGCATAAAGGCAGGCGATTTATGGGCAAAAGAGAGAAATATCGGCAGTCCTTTCTCTCTTTTCAGAGCTTGAATACCGCGTGATACGAACAGCCCCATTCCCTGAAGCGTATACGGAGGATCCGTAAAGAAGCAATCAAACTGCTTGTGAAGGTTTTCCGGTAGTGGCTCCCTCAAATCAACTCGGTGGCATCTAACCGATAATCCCCGCTCCTCTGCAATCGATTCAATATATTTTAGGAATCTTTCGTCTATATCAAGAACATCCACATGGGTAACGGTGTGCCCGGTATCCGGAAACAACTGCTGTAGCAGCATACCTATAGACACACTTACCAGATCATCATCTCCGACACATAAAATCTTCTTTCCGATCAACGCATGGTGCTTCAAACAAAGAATAGCTCGGCGTAAGCTTGTTTCTGGCGTGCATTTGGACTGATCGATCTGAACATCCACAGACGGCCGATGCGATAATAGTTCCTCCAGTATAGGCAATATATCTTTTAGACTCTCTTTCCATTTTGTCTCATCAAACAAATTGTGATAAAGGGAATGGTTCAAGCCGCGGAACCCCCATTCCCGCTCGATCCATGCAAGTCCGTCAGTTGTGCAGCGGACACCTCGATCCTGCACGAGTGCCCCCGCTTTAATCAATTCCCGTTTAATAGCCGCAGCGACAGGGGTCGGGAGCAGCGTTTTTCGCGCTAATTCTTTCGTTGAAATTCCCGGGTTCAAATAACATTCGAGTAAGAGCTGCTCGATCACCTGTGGCCCTTCTTGCAGCCGAACATACTCACTTGCTTGTTCAACATAATTCTTCATGCAATCCCTCCTAAAATTGTAAATTCGCCATTGTGAAAATACAAAAAGGGCAGGAATGAACATACGTCATCCCTGCCCTTTTTGGAAACTGCCTAAATATACACCTCAAAAAAACAAAAAAATCCGAGCTCAAAACAGCACGGATTGCGGGTGCATAACAATAGTCAGCACTAAGGCTTAGATTAATATCCGTTGTTCTTAACTAATTCCGAAGCCCTCAAAATGTCCATAAAGAAACAAACCATGCAATTTCAGCAATTGGTTTTTGGGATTGTTGAAAACTTCAAGTATGGAATTTGGTTAGTTAAGAACTACCGCCGACATCAAACATTTCTCCTTAGTAATGATTAATTTATAATACCACCCATAATTTGTTGTAGTCAAGCTGACCAGAGGGGCTTTAAGTTCGCCCTTCACTTATCTGTTACATATGGTAAACTGAAATTTAATTACATATGATGGAGGGTTTAATCCATGTCATCAAATCAAGAGAAAATTCGTGTGAACTATAAAGATGCTTTAATAGAGGATGAAAGATTTCTTCGCGATAAGGCTAGCCAAATGGAGTCTTTCTATACTAAAAAGTATATTGGCGAGTATCTTTCCTCAGAAAAGAATGTTATTGAAATTGGCTGTGGAACAGGTCACTATGGAATGTATTTTGCTGAAAAGTGCAGTTCTTATTTAGGCATTGATATTACACCCGAAAACATCGCATTGTTTAATCAGAAAATATTGAACTCCGGCTTAAAAAATATTACAGCTCAAGTTGGTGACGCAACAAAACTCGAAGGCATATTAGATAAAAGCTATGACCTTGTATTAATTTTGGGCCCGATGTATCACCTCCCGCCGGAGGAACGCAATTTGGTAGTACAAGAAAGCAAACGAATATGTAAAGAAAATGGTACTATCGTTTTTGCATATATCAATAAAGTTGGTGCTTATTTGGGAGGCTGCTTTATGGCACCTGAAGCTTATCCGAGTAAAAATGCTACCGACTTCGTTTTCAATAAAGGAACTGACGATATACGACCAGAGGTGTTCTACTTCACAAGTCCAGAAGAAATGGAAATGTCCGCCACCAAACACAACTTAACCGTTATTAAAAATGTTGGAGTTGATTTTTTATTTTGTGCAGAAGCAATTAATGCAATGTCTGATGAACAATTGGAGCAATGGATGGTACTGTCTGACGTTATGAGTCAAAGCCCGTCCTGCGTAGGTGTTAGTAACCATGCGTTACTTATTTGCCAAAATAGCTAACTTATAATCTGTTCATTTCCTTGTGCTTTCTGCATGCAAAAAAGGCTTCCCCAATTACCATAATTGGAGAAGCCTTTTAAGTGTGTGTACAGGGTACGATATTACACTTGATTATCGCCCATTTCTCTAGTTTCCGAAGTATAGATCCCCTCTCGATAGAAGCTTCGAGACAGGCGGAGATTCATAGCAAGAAGGATAATCGGGACAGCACACACGATTACCATTGTCTGTATTCGCACAACATCGGCTAAGGGACCAAAGATGGCCATGCCGAGGGGCATGAAGCCGCTAAACATGACATTCAGCAAGCTGAAAACCCTGCCCATCATCGAAGGTTCGACCTTTTCCTGCACCAGTGTGTAAACCGATGTTTGAGCGAACGGTATAGTAAAACCGATAAAGAACATGAGCACTACAAAGAGCCAAAATACGTTTGTGAATCCAATTGCAAGTGATGTTACACCATAAACCAGCATCCCCAAGAAAAGAGTCTTAACTCTGTTCTTAAATCCTCCGGTTGCACCGAGCAGTAGGCCAGCAAGCACGGATCCGGCAAAACCAACCACTTCACTCACAGTCAGGAACATGATATTGTCGCCGAAGGTTCGTTTAATCATGAGGGCTGCGAGGAATCCCGAAGGAACGCACAGGAAAATGTACAGACCGTAAGTCGCGAACAGCTTTCTTAAAAATCTGTTATTCCATGTGAAGCGGAACCCTTCCCTCATTTCTTCAAATGCAGATGTTTTCTCTGCCTTGGGAACGGGCTGATGCTTTGGTATTTTTAGAGTCGAAAGGATACCGATTCCGATCATGGCAGTCGCAACGTCAATAAAAAGGATGTTGTAGATCGGACCGATAGCCATAATCGCACCTGCCGCTATAGGGGAAACAAACTGCACGATGGACTGAATCGTGCCATTGTATCCGTTTATTCGGGAAAGCTTGTCCTGGGGGACGATTTGCGGAAGGGCAGCGTTTACTGCCGGGGAATGAATTCCTCCGCCAAGAGATCGGATGGCCGATACGATAATGATTACCGGCAGAGTCGCATTGCCGGTGTTACCCGACATCATAAACAGAGCGAGCAGCAGGGTTGTGATGGCAATAACCCCATCGGATAGAATCATGATTACTTTGCGGTTGTATCTATCCGCCCATACTCCCGCAATGGGTGAGATCAGCATTTGGGGCAGGAATGAAGCCAATGTCAGTATCGTAACCCAAATCCCTGACGAGGTTTCCAGCGTTACATGCCAGATGATTGCCATCTGTACAAGTTGGGAGCCGAATAGTGAAATGCCCTGCCCGAACAGAAAAGCCGCAACTCTTCCCTTCCAGCTTTGAGATTGTTTTTTATTAAGATTCATGTTGTTCCTCCTACCAAGCACCACAAAAATAATTACTTAAAAAAGTATACATCCAGCCTATCAACTGGTGGCATAATGGAGACTTATTCACCGTTGATTTCGTTTGTGCCCTCGCTGAATGGAACTAAGGATGCTAGTAAGTTCTCCGTGATAGGTCAGTGTAAGCTTATGCATAGCCCTTGTGCATGCAATGTACAGTAAGCTCCGGTCATATTCCGATTGATAAACATCAGAGTTTACGGAAGGAACAATTACTTCATCAAACTCAAGACCTTTGGCCATATATATAGTGGTGATAATAATCCCGTTTTCAAATTTTGAGCTGTCGGAATTCAGAAGGGTAACTTCATGTTTCTTTTTCAATTCTCGGTAGAGTTCTTCTGCTTGACCGATTGATCTGCAGACAATACCAACTGTTGCTAAACCACTGTTTTTAAATTCCTTAAGCCTACCGTCTACCACAGACAGTTCAGAAATCCAATCATCACATGGGATAATCTCCGGTTCCTTTCCATGTCGTTCGATAGGCTCAATGCTGTTGTTTTGTATATTCTGAGCAAATTTGATGATTTCATAGGTGGATCTGTAGCTTTTAGTGAGTGTTACGTACTCTGTATTTTCGTAGAGCTTAACAAAATCCTCTCGTGAAATGGAGTTATAAGGGTTAACGGATTGACCGAAATCACCCAAAATCGTTTTCCTGCAACGAAACAGCTTGTTAATGACCGCATACTGCACCGGCGTGTAATCCTGCATCTCATCAATCACGGCATGTTTAATGTCATCATATCCCTGTATCCCTTCAAAAAATATTTTCAAATAGAGATAAGGGTACACATCCGATGCTTCTAATTTATTTTTGCTTTTAAGCGAGAATAAATCCGGTCTTTTGATATATTCAAAAAAGCCATTATAGAATGACAAAGTACTATCATAATGCAACATTGAAACTAGCTTTTTTATGACCTCCTTTTTTCCAGGGATGTTTCGCTTCGTTCTGGTTTCCGATTTTATTTTCCCAAGAATGTTTCCAGCGATTTCTTCCATTCTTTGAAGAATTGGCCTTGCTTTCAGAGCATGATATCTCGTTTGGATAAAATCCTTTGAAATGGCAGTTTGTCCAAAAGAACAATCACAGGGGGAGAAAAGATGATCATCCGCATACTCAAGGTACTCATCCAAAAGGGATAGGAACTCCATGGAGGACTTGAATTGAATTCGTTCCGCCAGCTTTTTGTCATTCCCTTCTAGGGTCAGTTCAATCTGCTCGGCAAATCTCTCGAAATCGATGGAATTATTCAGCATCTCCGCCGCAATATTTTCAAACCCCGTTTCTGTCACAGGCTCTTCGCCCAACTCCGGCAATACGTTAGAGATATAATCGGCAAATACCCTGTTAGGGGAAATGATCATAATATTCTGAGCGGCTAATCGGTCTTTGTACTTGTATAAAAAGTAAGCTATCCGGTGCAGGGCAATGGATGTCTTCCCCGATCCGGCGACGCCCTGAATGACCAAGACATTGGCCTTTTCATTTCTGATAATCTGATTTTGCTCTTTTTGGATGGTCGCAATGATATTTTTCATTTTTTGATCCGAGGTATGGCTCAATTCTTTTTGAAGCACCTCGTCACTAATACCGATTGAGCTCTCAAGAGCATATTCCATAATGCTGTTTTTAATCTTAAATTGCCTTTTCAGGGTCATTTCCCCTTCGATCTTGCCCACAGGAGCATCATAAAAGGCAGGCCCAAGCTCAAAATCGTAGTACATCCCGGATATCGGGGCTCGCCAGTCGCATATCAGCATATTGCCTTTTTGATCAACATAAGAAAACCGTCCAATATAAAACGGCTCTGCTCCGCCCTCATCGTTAGGCCTGAAATCAATTCTGGCGAAATAAGGCGAATCCATTAACTTTTCGATCATTTCTCGCCTTTTTACGGTGAATTCACCTAAGTTTACGTTTCGGCCAATCGACTGCTCGTTTGAAAAAATCTCCATGGAATCCATATCACTTCTATTTTTCCAAAGATCTTTCATGGATTCCTTAAATTCATCTTCATATCTGGAGACCGTTTGATTCAATTCATCTAAAGAATCCTCCAATTTTTCCATGATCATGTTCAGATGCTTTATTTCATCAGATAAAATAACTGTCATTGTTTTACTCCTAATTTTGATGTTTTTCGACATTGCCTTTCCTTATGGCATCAAGTATTTTCAGCATTTCCTGTGCATCCGCTTCTGCCATGTCGAGTGCCGTAATATACCGATCCGTAGCGAAAACAATGTCTTCCTCTTCGCCTGGCGTATCAATAGCTTCTCGTATATTTCCTTCTCCACGATCCAGACGATTCAGCATGCGCAGAATGGACATCATGGAATAATGGGCATTCCGAAGGATAGAGATGATTTTCAGCCGGCTCATTTCCTTGGAGCCGTATCTTCTGTATCCGTTGGCACTCCGCGGCACCTCAATCAAACCGTTTCTCTCCCAATCCCGAAGAACGTCTTTTGTGATACCGAGAGCGTTGGCAGCTTCAACTCTGCCATTGAACACAATCGTTTCTACTGATTTTTTGCTGTTCTCAATGATATTAAGCGCGATGCTGATCGCTTCCTCCGCTCTGACTTTTTCGATCAGCAAATGCTCTAAATAGTTCAATGTGCTTTGATACGCGCCCTCAATATCATCCGTTGCCGCAATCTTCACGATTTCATAGACTTCCTGCCTGAGCCTGTCACTGATAATCTCCGCGCGGAAGGCAGTACGCAACAGCCGAAGCTGTTTAAGATGTCTGTCATTAAAGATTCGGTAGTTGCCTTCAGTCCTTGGTATCGGAGGAAGCAGTTTCAGCTTTTCATAAAGCCGTATGGTATTGGGATGGACTCCTACTAATGCTGCTATTTGAGCGGTTTTATATGTCATGATGAATCCACCTCCTTGGGTTTCTGCTGCCTCTACCAGAGTTATCATAAGAAACATACCATCAAATTATACAGTGGTGGCATAGTGGAGAGTTTGAAATTGAAAATGCTTGTCATCAGAAAATTCTTCCTCAAACTTATACACAAAATATTTCAAGATCGCGGCTATTGCACACGTTGGTACCAGGGGAATCTTTCGTCACCCTTAGAAATAGAAGAAGCCATCTATTCGGAGACGGCTTCTTCTTCAAAGATACTTAATCATTTAATTGAGAAATCTAAAAACTCACCTAAAACGGTCGATCACACAGGCAGCTATAGCTTAATAACCCATGCACATTTCAACTCATGTTGAAAAGCGCATCATGTTATACAGGTTTTAACATACCCTCAGCATATAAAGTGTCAAAAGTATTTACAGCGCCGCCATGTTCAACTATTTTTCCATCTACTACCTTATCAATATCAACCCCTGTAAAAGTAAGCTTTTTATGTGTCGGCTTCATACCGAGCCATTCACCTTCATGTGTTCCTTCCATTATGAACTCTGAAATAACATAGTTATCATCTTCAAACTGTCGAATAATTTTCATTGTATAGTCGGGGTAAGTTTTCTTTACATCAATTCCAATTTTAGCTATTGTACGAAAGATGTTTCTGTATATGCTCAACCAATTTCCCAACATGAAAACCATCTATAAAAGAGTGATGCACTTGAATAGAAAATGGCAGTAAAACTTTTCCGTCTCTCTCAAAGAATTTTCCCCAATCAAACATAGAATTGGATTTATCACTTTTCCCTGCATGTGTATGCGAAAAATGTGTAAATTGGATCCAGGGTAAAGATGAAAATTGGTATACATCGTTTGCAACTGGGCCTGTAATATACTCCTTTTGATTAGCGACGGTTTCTCTTGCAATTTCAATATATTCTTCCATGTCATCAATCATGGGGACATTTACGACCTTAAACAGTTCAGTTTCAGCATTTAAGTAAGTAAAAGAGGTATGGATAGTATCATATAGAACAACCTCATCGTTTAAAAAACGATATCGAAATTCTTCAATATCATTGGCGCATTTCGTTACAGTATGTATAAAGGCTAAAGAAAACGACCATTTATTTTCCTTTACCTTTTTTATGAAATTTGTAATGTCCAGTTCAAGACACACATTATATTGTGGTTGGAGTGCATTCCTGAAAATTTCGCAATGAAGCTTTCTCTTCCAAGTCGACGTATTGATTATTTTGTATGAATTATCTGACATATGAACTCGCCTCCTCTACTAATTTACCCATGAACAGGTCTTTCACCTCGATCGGGGCGAACGGCAGACTTTCGAGCGTTCTGCGCTCCTTCTCTCCCGCATGTTTGCCATATGACCACATCAGCACGTACGCGACTCATGCAATCAAACATATTACGAAGAGGTTCATGAAATCGTTCACTGAAGCCTAAAAAACTTTATTGAGAAGTTCGTTTTCAAATTAGATATATTCCTAAGGGTTATCGGAACATGTTCTTGTCCTCGCATTTGGGACATGAACTTGTACCGATAAAACAAAAAAACCACGGCACCGAGTTCGGCACCGCAGTCAAATTATCAACCATACTATTGGATTTGCTTCATGTACGCTTTGAATTCCTCAGCGATTTCTTTGAATTTCGTATGATGCAGGTAATGTGAACCTTCCATCGGGATCATTTTGCCCTGTGCAGATTGTTTGATTTGCTCCTCATGCAGCGGAACCCACTGCTCATTGTTCTCGTTATTCGATTGAACGAAGAGAAGCAACGGCAAATCACGAGGGTAGGTGAGTCGTTCTCCATTTTTGAAATTGGAACCGAGGTGTCTTAACTCATCCATCATCGTTGGATTGCTCGTGACTTGATTCGAAATCAAATTCATCTGTTCTTTGGTATGCTCATCGAATGCAAGCGACTCATATGGATCTCCGCTCACTTTTTTGAGCAATCTCATCAGACCTGATTCTTGAAGAAACTGCATGGATTTCAAAGGTAATTTGACATCCATGCCGGGTTGATTAGGGACGCTGCTATCGATGCCGACAAATGCAAGAACTTCATCCGGATAGGTGTTCACATAGGACACTCCGTAAAGTCCCGCGATGGAATGTCCCATCAGAACGTAACGGTCAATCCCCAACTGCTGCACAGCTTCGTGAACTTCGCTGACGATATTCTCCGTTGTTCTTTCTTTCTCGGTTTCGTCGCTCAATCCATAACCGAAAGGCTCGATCGCAACGACTTTATAATTCGGAGTTAATTCATCGATCAACAATTTGAAATCAAGTGCAGGCGACGGAGTTCCTTGTCCCGGAAGGAGGACGACGGTCTGTTCGCCTCTGCCTTGAATGAGCACATTCATTTTTTTTCCATCCACATGGACATACTGGCCATACGGTTCGATTTTCTTTCTCTCGACTCCGTTACTGATTGCATTAACGATAAACACGATGCCCATGAACAGCACAAGCGCCCCGAGAATACCTCCAATTATTTTTAACCATAAGTTCCGTTTCTTGCGGCTTTTGGTCCCGGTTTTTTTTATTTTCACCGTTTCTATCAAGTTCATCTTCTCCTGTCCTTATATCTGTAGATCCACCTTGGCGACATATTTAAAGTTTAATCAAGGAAGATGTCCCCTTCGAGACGGCAATATGAACGGAATATGAACAAGCACAAAAAAGAGGCGTTACATCCGAAAGATGTATCGTTTTGCTCTCTATGCATAGGCTTTAAGCGCTTACTAAGTATTTTTGAGACGGATGACTTTATTCCGCACCTTTTTCCCGTCAGATTCCATAAAATTAGCTTTAGACTGAGCCTAGTAAATGTAACAACGACAATAAAGAACGAGAAAATAAAGTCCAAAGCGACGCTGTTCCATTGAATTAACGTTTCCGTTAGTTTAATTCTGGTGGACTAAAAATAACTTTTTTTATTTGGTAACTGAGAGGCAGGTATACATTTTACCGTCCGAAAGATCGGCTAAAGGATTGCCCGGATTGAACAATACGGCGCGCCTCCCTAAGACGGATAGTTTCATACTTTAAAAGAGCTTCAGTTGCTGTCATTCCTATGATTCTAACTGCAACGCATTCGGCTAAAGTAGCGGCGTCTTGTAATGATGCATTAAATCCCGATGCAGTTAATGGTGTAGGTAGATGTGCAGCATCCCCTACGATTGCTATACGTCCTTTTACAATTTATAAATGATTTCAATATATTTAACGAAAAACTACACTTCACTGTAATCTTAATAAGAAAAACCGAAGCTCCTGAATGGAAATTCGGTTTTTCTCATGATTTCAAACGCGTAAAAGCGGTATCTATCAAATTTTAGGTTCCCTCATTACATCGGTTGTTTAGTTGGACGGATTAAAATTTCATTGATAGCAACACTTTCAGGTATGTTAATCGCATAAGCTACTGCATCAGCAATATCCTCTGATCTTAATCCATAACCTTCCTTACTTGCATTTTCCTTTAAAGCTTGTACTACTTGTGGGTCTTTTATAGTGTTCGGCAGCTCAGTATCCACTGTTCCCGGTGAAATCATCGTAGTTCGGATATTGTTTTCATGTTCCTCTTGGCGCAGACCTTCCATAATAGCTCGAACGGCAAATTTCGTTCCGCAATAAACAGCGGCGGTAGGGATAACAATATGACCAGCAACGGAATCAGTCGTAATGATATGACCGGATTGTTGTTTTTTCATGATTGGCAAAGCTGCAGCGATCCCGTTAAGGACCCCCATTACATTGATGTCTAACATTTGTCGCCACTCATCAAAGTGATTTTCTGACATTAGAGCAAGCGGCATGATACCAGCGTTATTGTAAAGTACATCTATACGACCATATTTCTTTATTGCTAAGTCAACAACCGCTTGAACTTCGTCTTTATTTGTTACATCTGCAGCTAAATACGAAATTTCAGCATTTGGCAGCGATTCTACAAGTGCTTTCAAGCGGTCTTCACGACGAGCAGCAATAACTAGTTTTGCTCCTTCTTGTGCAAGCTTCTTGGCGGTAGCTTCACCAATCCCGCTTGATGCTCCCATAATAACAATAACTTTATCTTGAATATTAGACATTCAAATACACCCTTCCTTAATGCTAATTAAATTGATTGTTCATTTATTTTCTTCACCAAACGTATAGTTAGCCATCCATTTTACAATTTCCGGATCATTATGCGATAAGAACAAGCTCTTACCCGTATCTAACGTAGTAATGATCTCCATATCCCCCTGGCTTAATTCGAAATCGAAGATATTGAAGTTTTCAATGATTCTTTGCTTCTGAACGGATTTTGGGATTGCAACAACTCCTCTTTGTGTCAACCACCGTAAAACCACTTGAGCGACTGATTTATTGTACTTCTCAGCCACGGACATTAAAACTTCGTTCTTAAAGAGGTTATTTCTTCCCTCAGCAAAAGGCCCCCAGGATTCGATCTGAACATTATACTCATTCATAATTTTTGCGCTTTCGATTTGCTGGCAGAAAGGATGAGTTTCAACCTGATTTACGGCCGGAACGACTTCATTATAAGAAATCAAATCTACCAGACGATCCGGATAAAAGTTGCTGACCCCGATTGCCCTTATTTTACCCTCACGGTAAAGGTCTTCCATAGCTCGCCAAGACCCATATACATCCCCAAACGGCTGATGAATTAAATATAAATCTAAATAGTCCAATTGCAGTTTCTCTAATGATTTTGCAAAGGCTTTTTTTGTGTTTTCATAACCAGCATCAGCAATCCAAAGTTTTGTCGTAATAAACAATTCTTCTCTTGGAACACCACTTCTTTTGATGGCTCTACCCACTGCTTCTTCATTCATATAAGAAGTTGCCGTATCAATCAGACGATAACCAGCCATAAGGGCATCATAAACAGCTTGTTCACACTGGTTTGGATCTTCGATTTGATAAACGCCAAATCCAAGAATAGGCATCTCAACGCCATTATTCAGTACTACTTTTTGCATCATTCATTCCCCTATCCTTCGAATTTTCACTCTTATAATGTTTTGAGATCTGCTTTTTCATTTATTTACATAGTTTCTGATCATAAGACTTGCTGCACTCAAGATCAGGAATAGGACTCCTCCTAAAACAAGGTATTCGATACCCATTCCAAAAATTATTAATCCACCTACAGCAGTTCCAATTGTCGTTCCCAAGTTACTACAAGTAAGAAATAAACCATTCGCGAAATCTGGTGCTTCTTCAGCAGATGATGCGATCAAATATTGACCCATATTATTCCCTATTGCAAATAGAATTCCCCAAATCAAAACAATAATCAAAACCAGCGGACTGGCATACTTTCCGACAACAAATGCCAGTAATGAAACGATCCCTACAACGATCACATAGTATGCCACGGATTTCTCAGCCATTTTGGCAATTAATTTCCCTGCCATAATGTTGCCCATAATACTTGCCAAACCATAAAGAAATAACATTAAACTTAAAGTGGTTCCAGAGATATTTCCAACCGTACCCAGATACTCTGAAATGTAGCTGCTAACCCCAGATACTGCTGAAGCGATAAAAAGAAACACAGCAATCGATAGCCAAACCATCGATCTTTTTAATACGCTTGTTTGTGCTCCGTAAGAGAGTCTCTCCTTAACTGGCATGGAAGGAACAAACAGGATTGTCGCAATGAGTGCTACGATATTAACGATCGCAAAAAATGACATTGCGGCTTCAAGCGAAGCTTGATTGGCAAGAAAATTACTTATGGGTACACCAAGCACCATACCTGCCGATACGCCCAACATGACTTTAGAAATAGCCTTTGGAGCTTCCACCTTATTGACAGAAGTCGCAGCTACTGTCAGTGCCAGTGAACAATAAATGGGATGGAAAAAGGCTGGGACCACACGAGCAATTAGTGCTATCGTAAAGTTTGCTGCAAAAAGAGAGACAATATTACTCATAATAAAAATACCAAGGACAAGCAGCATAACTTTCCTGCGGTCTATACCCGAAAACAATAATGGCATGGTCGGCCCAGAAACAGCTACCGCTAGTGCAAAGACACTGACCAGCCACCCAGCCTTAGATATGCTGACATCAAAGTGCTGAGCAATTTGAGGCAGTATACCAATGATGCCCATTTCCGTACTGAGGATACCAAAAACACCTAGTGTTAAAATCCATACTAACAAACCATTTTTCTTTTCCACTCCAACCTCCCTAATCACTTTTCAAAAAAATAATTCACTCTGATGGATTAATACCCTCGTGTGTATTATTATATAGTTGTCACCTTTTCTGCAATGACCAGATCAGGATCATTTGTGTATTAGGAAACATGAAGTGAAATATTGTGTATTATTTTTTTGAAAGTTGGTGTTTTTATGTCTAAAATAGATCGGCGAATATTAAAATCCCAAGAAGCAATTAAAAATGCAGTTGTAGCATTAATGAACGAAAAAGAATTCGATCTAATTACGATGCAAGATATTTCCGATAGAGCAAACGTAACTCGAAAAACAATTTATCTTCATTACAAGGATAAATATGACTTATTGGATAAGCTTATTGAAGAGCACATAAATGAACTTTGGGATATATGTTACTCGGAATCAGCTTCCGCAGCTCATTTAACCTGGTTCGAGTATTTCGAAAGAGAATACTCATTTTTTTCAGTTATGATTGCTAGTAAAGGAGCTCCTTTTTTCCGCAGCAGATTCCTTGATTTTGTCATCAAGGATATCCGCAATGGGTGGGAAATGATTGAGGGGAAAAAGATCGGGTTAAATGAGGAGGTTATGATACAATTTTTCGCGCCGGCATACGTAGGACTCGTGGAATGGTGGTTTACTAATGGCATGCCTTACCCCCCTCGTATGATGGAAGAACAAGTGACGATAATGTTAGAGAAAAATCTATTATAGCCCTAAGAATTAGCCGCTTTTCTCACTTATTCCTTGTATTTTCTCCTGTAGGAAGGGAGCCGGTATTTAGGTATATGAATGACGAAAACGATGAGGATACACGAGATGCTAACCGCTTTAATGCCCATCTGAGCGATTGGCGAAATATATTCTTCAAATAGAAAATGATGGATGCTTTCAAGAGAAGCATACCGAAACAGCAGAATACTTGGGGGAGGAGTTATCGACATTTATTATACACACTTAACCAATTCCATGAAGACGGGATATTAGAAAAAAAAGGAATGAAATATTTTATCAATAACAAGGAAAAGTTAGAAAGAATGAGTTTAAACAAGGATTATTTAGTTTATTTGCTAACTTGAAATCTAAACAAGCCGTTATGCTTTTTTCATATCGGGGTACTCCAACATTCATAGGAAGCGAAACACGCCTTACTCATTTTTATCACGTATTCTTCCACTTGTTCGGTGCACGACAAAGAACCCTTTCCTGGGTTCTTTGTCGGTTGTTCAATTTAATATGGGATCCTCTTCCTATGGGGCCTTCTCATATCTAAAATTTTTGTTTAATTTATCTTAATTTATTCAATGGGAGTTCAAGCCTACCCAAGGAAAGAACGGGCTTCGTATTGGTAGTCTCCGGGTGGTGTGGGTAAACCTTGAGATTGATTACGAACCTCCCTTGTTCTCCAATCGGTCCGTCCACCCTATTCAAGCAGTACTCCAGCTCGCTGCAAAATGCTTTAATCGAAACATCGTCATCCGTGTAAAGGAACGGATGCTTTAAGCAAATCGGAATAGATACCTCCGCTTCATCTTCTTGATCCATTAAGGGGTGAGGGGGTTGTACCTTTAAATACGGGTATCGATAAACGGCCGAGCAAACAAGCGTACAAGGATAAATCTCATTCGACCCGGGCTTGAACAATTCCTCCAACAGCGTTTTAATGTGGGCCTCCACCGTTTGGGTCGATGCATTTGACTTTAACACCGAAATATCGATGCCGGCATTGCTTTTAATAACAGGCGCCACAGGATCAGCAGGCGTCACTTTGGGAGCACGATACACAAACGCTTCCGCCGTTGCCTCTTGGTAGGTAGAACTTCCTTTAAGCAACGACTCGTTCCGAGTCTTGTATAAAGAAGCACGAGCGCTCCTAAAGCTAAGAATATCGATCCCGGTAAACTTTACTGTCTCTTCGATATCCGCCAGATGAAGCTTCTCCTTATTCGTTAAATACCGCTTGAATGTGGCGTCATTTAGCGTCTCTTCGATGAAGAATCGGAATATCCATTGATTATTAGATTTTGAAACCGTTTCGGATTGATATCCGCCAAACCGAATCTGGATATCCGATGCCGGGATAGGTCCGGTTACTGAATCGAGTACCATTTCCAATGTCGTATTTCCCTCTTCCTCCTCTGCTTGACCGATTCGTGTCCAGGTATGAAATGTAGTGAACAAACCGGATGATTTGGTCTTAGGAAGTCGTCTTGTCGGTGACTTCCAGCTGTCCGCGATACCTTGAACTGCCTTAAGCAAACAAGCGACTGCTTTATCTTTGCCCGTATCAAGCATATGGGTTCGGATGTCTTTCCTAATATGCCGAAGCTGGGCCATCGCTTGCGGAAGAGTGTCTTCCTCCGTAAGGAGAACCGGCGAGTCATCTTCATTCCATTCGATTACATATTTTACATCCTCCTGAGCAGGAGCATCGTGTCCTAATTTGTAGGAAAAGGCATAGTCCCATTTCCGTACCTCTTCCAAACTGCTTGAGTCCGCCGGGGCGGACCATTCATGCCGCGTTAATTCAGGAGGGACGGGGTGTCCTTTAAGCACAACGGGTATCATTCGATCCCCCAATTTGAGTTCTGAAGGATTGACCAACTTAATCCAGGCAGAAGACTTGAACCCCTTCACATCACTTGCGACATGCTCGATATGACTCACCTTGTAAGTAATATCTTTCGCCATATACCGGGAATATCTTCCGGCATCTTTGACATTGAATAAGTACGATAACAGGTTAATCCCTTCCGACAGGGACAGCTTGGCTTTAGAAAAAGAAGCCTGAATCTTTGTGACACTTGGTTGCTCTGACTTCTCCTCTATCCCGGTAACATTCGCCGTAATCGATCCGTAGAGGCCAATGGATTTCATCAGTTCGGGATCCCCGTTCTCTAATTCGACGCGCACCGGCTGCTGTATAATCGTATCTTGATCATAGGAAGCGGACAGATGTACGAGCATAGCGTCCAAATAACGTTTTCGGGCGGCAGGTAAATCATCTTGACTGAAGGTTGCCTCTTTCAACAACTTCCCAAGGTGGTTGACATTGCTTGTGAACGAATTTGCGATGTTTTCCTTGCATTTCAGAATGGATTCTAAGGTCAGACCTTGATCGATCTCCCCGATAACCTGAAGATATGGCGGCCGAAGCATTTCATCGATAAACTCAAATGTTTCCAAGGTCCATTGATCCAAATCTGCCTCTTGCTCGGCAAATAGCGCAGGATCATTAACGGATTCCCCCGGCTCCGCGAATGTTTCATAGTTTTGTACAAGAAAGCTTCGTTTATGTTTCACGGTTTCTAAAGGGGCCGCCGCGTAAAGGAACGTATCGGTTTGCAGCTCAATTTTGATGTTGCCGTGCTCACCGATGCCGACTATCCACAAACGATTGGCATCCTCCCCCTCAATCCATGCTCCCCGGGCTAATTTGTATTTTTGGTTCTCCTCTATCACATCGGCCAATTGCTTCAATGTTTGCTTGTCTTGAACATAAGTTCCAGGTTGACCGGGCTGGCCGGTCAATTGGGTTACGGATTCGTGAGCAATTCGGCTGTTTCCGTTTTTCGCTTCAGGAATGCTCATGAGCTCCGGATCGATTAGCTTCGCTTCGGTTCGTTTGATCGACAGATCCACGGTGAATTCAAAAACAGGCTCTTTAATGTCCCAATTCACGTCAATTGTTGCAGATAATACTGTTGTAATTGGGCTTGGGGCCGTTATTGACATCAGGCTGCACCAACATTCCAGAGCATATTGTTTCAAATCCGTCGTTACCGTAACTTGATGATTACCGATCGAGGAACTTAAATATGCCTGCACATCAGTGCGTGATAAATGATGATATGCCGTAGCATAAATATCTTGGGCCACTTCCGGGTCCGCCAGCTCCCGCGGATCGAAATGGAGACTGATGCTTAACGACATGCCTTTCTCCAAACGGTATGCCATCGTTGTTCCCGGCCATTGATGGACCGGAACGACAAAGTCCCGGTACAGAATGGGCATTTCATATTGTTTACTCCAGCTATCAAGCACATTTCCGAATCCGTCCCGGGGAGTAAGCTTAAGGCGCAAGTTCTCCCCGATATGGGAATATGGATCATACTCGGGCTCCTGACATTCAACTATTGGGCCAGATACAGGCGGTATATTCTCAATGCGCAGCACGGAACGGTACTTCCGCCATTCCTCCGGTTCGGCGGAATTTGTATTCGCGGGACATGGGAGTACATTAACGACGGACACAGGCGCAATGGGTACATCTGCAGCATCCTGATCGTCAAATACTCCGTTTCCTTCAACTTTCGTACCGATCAAATGAAACATCCGGCGGAGATAGGTGGCCGGATCGAACGAACCCGGCGGAGTTGGAGCAGGATGCGGACGATATACTTCCAAACCTACATGACCGGGCTGGAGTATAGGCACCTTTTTGAATAACAACTCATCCAGGAAAAAATAACTGGCCGGCTTGTCCGTTACAGGTGCGGATGTAACTACTGCATTCATGTAAGGGGCGAGCGTTGCAAGCGAACTGTAGCTCAATATTAGCTGAGCCTCGAAGACATCGCCGTTCCCGTAATTGGACCACTCGCTGCAAATATATTTTAAATAAAACCCGCCGGAATTTACGGTTCCGCTTTTATATAGCGAAGAGGCAAAGATATCCAATACATTATTACTATTGGTTAGAGTTAGTCCTTCACTATCTTTTGGCTCACTGAACGTCGTCAGATTGCTCCGGAAAATCATCACGGGCTCATTATGGGAAACCCATTCGCTTGTCTGGCTGTCGCAATGCAGGATATGAACGCTTTTCAAGTGTACTTCATCCGCCGGAAAGTTGTCCGTCGGAAGTTTCCGAGCCAGCCGTTCGAGAAGCTTTTGTCCATAGCCGGTTGCACCGCGCAATTCGTAAAGGTTGTCATACTGTGTCTTGACCAGCTTGACTTCCACGAAGGTTGCCAAATCATATTCCGAGCGTTGTATTTCCTTACATTCTAATTGATCTCTGCGGCACAATTTTAGTAATGGAGGGTCGTCGCTCATAAGCCTGCGGCCCAGCGCCGCCGAGAATACATGGAGACCCTTACTTGGTCTGGAGTTAATACTCCAGTTAGCTCCCGGCTTGGCCGGGAAGGATTGCGGGACTTCGGCATAAGGCCGAAGCGGTCGAATACAGGGCCATTCTTGATCGGGCGATGGAACTGCCACATCCAACAGATCCCGCATACGTTGGAGTTCGCAATCCGGGAAAGTGACCTCCAGCTTATCTTCATCTCCAGGAGGTTCCGTACATGTATTCATTTTTACCGCTAGTTTGTTTCCCTTCTCAAGGGTAAACTTTAATTTCGAGATTTCATCCGGTTGGATTGCAAATAATTGTCCGATTTCGGAGTAAATGGAGTTTTGGGTACCTCCCTCTGTGACGCGCAGTCCAAACAGCGCAAACCGGGATTTCATGGCGGCCAGATTGGATACGAGAGTCGTCTTATCATCATTCGTTTTAGCTTCCAATAATTCTTTGATAAATACTTCAATACGCTCCGTTCTATCGCCGATGGTTCTCACAGCAAAGTTAATGATTGACTTAATGACCAGGGTTATCGCGTCTTGCATCCAGTGCACACACATCGTCTTTGAACGGGCTGATACATTCGAGCTTGGCTGTAGAAGAGATTCGTCATATTTTCGCTGGGAATCCGTTCGTTGATCCGCCATACTTTTGTACATATGGCTCTTTATTTTTTGGATATTTTGTTTCGAACGGGGCATTTTTTTGTCATAATCCCACTTGTCATCTTCAATCGTTCCATCATTCTTCGTTTTTTCCAGGGTCAACTTAAAATCGGGAAGCATTGGGAAAAATACGAACGATTGTATCTCTGCCTCAGGATCTTCAGTACAGTCATCTGCCTCGGGAGGACATACATGAAATTCGAAATAATCATTTAGAAAAGGGACGATATGTTGTTCATAATCAATTGGAGATTGCGAAATCCCGTCCTTAATTAATAAATCTTGAATATTCTTCAGCTGCTGTCCACTGATGTTCTGACTCATTAATTCGTCATAATTCGTGTCCCTGCCGAATAAATACGCATTCACCGCCCATAGAAATAATCCCTCGATCCACTTCGAAAAAGAAGGATCTGTTGCCTCGGAGCCCGGAGCAGACATATATAGCATAGCTGCGCACTGAGCATCTTTGTTCCCCCCTTCGTCTCGAATAGACAGATGCGGCAAGAAGTACAGCGAAATTTTCTCTTTTCCGCTTTTCGGGAAAACCCGCTTCCAGACCAATTTATCTTCATCTTGAAATGCCGGTGCATCCAACAATAGAGCAGGACTATACCAAGGAGCGTCTTCGGGCCGATCTTCGCCCATCGTAAAGTCCATTTCAAAATGTTCATGAAACTCTTTCGTTATCTTTCCTTTAGTGAATCCGAAGTTGACTTCAATTTCCCCCGAAGCGTCCACATTGAAATCAAAAACAATATCTGAGCTTCTGTAGGCCTCCATGATTAAATTGGCGGTGGTGCTTACCTCACAATCGATTTCCGCCGTCAAGACCTCCAAATCCACTCGCCCAAAAATATTCCCTGCCAGTCCAAGCACGCCCTTGTACCAGTTAAATTTGTCGTGTTTCGGAATGTCATCAGCTGATCTAAATGTGGCGATAGTCCCTTCAAGAATGCCAATTCCAGTAATACTCAAACCCGCTTCCAGAATCCCTTGTCCGAATGACTTGCCGTAACCGAGCTTTACGGCTATTCCCGCTTCAATGATGGATTCAAAGCGGCCTACATCTTCTTTAACCTCGGGGACATTGGCATATGCCGAGGTTTCATTACTCTTGCGAGAAAAGTAAATTCCTCCCCAGCCGATATACGGAGGCGCTTCAATGCAAAGAGACCGTGAAAAATCAAGGCCTGCCGGGAATCCGATATCTATCTTAAAGTCCCCGTTACGGTACAAATCGAAGGAAACCTCCGGAATGACTATTTTTACGGCTCCCATATCGGTTGAACGTTGCGCGTCGGGAAGTTGAATTGCTCCGGAAAAAAGGCCCGGGGCCCCTTCTCTTTTCTCATATTGCACTTCTGCCTGCAGGCCCTTGAACGGACCAGCCATTCCATCATCATCGAGTCCGATAAAAAGCCCGTAGCGATGATGCAGATCCTGGAACAATGCGGCCAAGTGGATATAACGAAGGGGTTTAAACTTAAGCCCGGCAATCCATCCGCTGTTGGGGTCATATTTTAGATTATCCGGGAAAGAGTCACCGGCAGGTCCAAATACTTCCTCCATCTTATCAACCGTAGCTTCAACAGATAAGGATTCATCCAGCTCATCCGAAGTAATAAACTGCCCAAGCGCTGCAAATTCTTCTTTCACAACCTTACACTCCTCTCGGCTTAATATTTGTCGTTGCGTACCAACCAAGTCGCTTCTTATTTTGAGGATCTTCATAGAATCCAAAATTGAAACTGTAGTTTCTACCGAACAAATTTACGGAAGCTTCAGTCACCATACGGTAAGTATTATTTTCACTCACCGACAATTTGAAGGCATTCGGCATGACCAAATTCATCATTTCCTGCAATGCCATCATCCCTCGGCTGGGATCTACTCCGGGGATCTTTATCCCGCAATAGACTTCTTCATGTGCATTCCATCCAATAAGGAAACTGCCGACTAATGCCCCTTCCGGTACCAATTTTCCCAAGGTTCCCAAATCGATGGCATATTCAAGCCCGTACCAGTTCTCATCATGATGAGAACCGCCTAAACCGTCTAGTTTTATTTCCATATACCCCGCTTGCTTCCATTCATCTTTGTTTTTTGCAACCATTAACTTGCGCAGGCGTAGCGGAAAATGATCACCCAGGCTATTAATGCGCTGAGCGCTTTTGTCAGGATCGAGTTCGATCTGAAACGGATCAAAGCCAAAGGTCGGTGGAGTAAAAGGATCACTTACATTAAATTCCATGGTGATTCCCAAATTATTGAACAATAAACCGTTATCGCCCTCCCCATACCCCAATATGTCCATGGCCTGAATGGGACCGATTAATTTTTCGATAAAGGACTTCCAGCCCCAGATCGAGAATCGCGATTTAATGTTCTTTATATCTGTGGCATCCGTAGTTTGAAAGCTGACCTTGATCATCTTCATAGCTTCTAAAATCGGGTGAGTACCTTTCATTTTGGCAATAGTTGCACTGTCCGTTTGAAAAACATAGGAAGGGACTCCTTCGTGCCTTTCGATAGAGCCGGTTAATGTCACAACCGGGTCTTGGGTTGGATCCCCGATAAACATCTCGGTTTCATATAACTTCCGAATGAGAAGCTGCATTTTTGACTCGAAAGTTTCGATATTGGAGTTTTCAAAACGTGCTTTTAGTTCGGTTACCCGAAATCCGAACGGTTGGCTCCCCCAAACATCGGCATCATCTTGATAGTGGATATACCCAAACCAAGAACTTAGCTTGTCCATGCTTAATCCGTCATCTTTCCATTCGACCCTGCCGCCATTCAGGCCGATGTGATGAGCCCGGAACGGTTTCTGCGGATTTATGCCCCCGAGCAATCCAATAAGCTCCATCGGCATATCTTCTTTTCTAATATCCACATTTAATGCCAATATGCCTGTCCAATCCGGTTTGTGGCATAGGCGGTAAAAGGGTATAAGCTCCGGCGGCAGTCGATCCTCTTCTTCGTCCACTCGGCAATAACTTATCAGCGCATCGGAAAGCTTGCCCAGCTGTTGTTTGTTAAATTGTTCCGGATTTCCCCAAAGGGCGGGTTTCTTCAGCCATTCGGCCAGCTTTCCCGGGGCATACTTCATAATTACAATGTTACGGTTATCGCGGTTCTCGGGATCTCCCGGAAGAGATTCAGGAATATTTATTTGAAACGGCCAATCCGAAATAGAGATTTTATTACTAAACTGATTCCAGTGCGTCTTACTGTTTATGGACATCACAAGAAAGAGGCGGCTGGACAGCATAGTGTTACGAAAAGTATTCGATAGCCCCATGAATTCAACTCTTTCCCTCTCCGGTCCAAGTTTTGACGAATCGGGATTCCTGTCATTCTGGCCAAGCACAAGAGTATCCCATGAGCCCGCCGATTCGCTGACGAGCAACCCTTGCGGAGTTGCGGACCAGCCGTCTTCCGAAGATGAATTCGCCGTACGTGCGGCGCTTGCGGACTCGGAAAAACGGTCCATGAGCCGTTTTCGGTTAGGAGCGATGGCCAACCGCTCAAAGGACAATGCCGCCTCCATATCCGGGGCATTTTCCCTCCGGATTCCTTGAAAAGGGACTAGAGGCACACTATGGTCCTCTTTCATCCAATCATATAGTTTGGGCTCATGAAACCTGCTCACTCCATCCGTTAGAGGCCGATGATGGGGCTCTTCTTCTGGCTGTGAGGAATAAACGATCGGCGGCGATTCCGGCAGCCTGTTCTCGCTTGGCCTAATCGATATCCAGGCTGTAGAAGCGGAGTTCTCTAATTCGGGAACCGACAACAACTCCCCGGAATGTGCCGGATCGGCAGGCCAATAAGCAGCGCAGCCAGGCACAAACAACATACGATCGCCCGCATAAGCACCGAAAGCGGGATTGAAAATTACGGACTCGGTTCCTGTGGTGCCGCAGAGCAGATTTGTGGATTGAACGGGCTTTTCAATGGATAAGGAGAAATGCCCTTGCGGAATTGTATAGGCTGTTTGTTTGTAATCGGGGGAAAATACCAGTAGGGCGCTGTCTGCCAAGGGGCGGGGCTCCTCGGATATGGATTGATTGTCAAACTCAAGTTGCGGAAGAAGCGTGATCTTATGCCCGAAAGAGGTGCGGAAGTGACTGGGTAACAGGGGGATTATTGAATCTTTCGTACGATCAAATGCCATATATGAGCGCAGGCCGGCATGCGGAGTCCGAGCAAATTCACGGTTATACGGGTCGGTCGGATCCAAGGATACGCGGAATAATAATTTTAATCCCGGCGTCGGCTCAAATACGGGATAGAACTGCTCGGGGACGGTTGGGGTTGGTTGATCCTTTTTGAGATAAAAGTATTTCAAACCTAAGTTAAACTTGCTATTCAATTCTTCCGACGCAATTTCGACGGTAAACCGGAACGTTCCTCCATCTTTGCCGCCGAAGGGTAAAAGTACCGCAACACTTTGGATAAGCGGTTGCTCGTCTAGTTCTTCCATAAATCTAATATTTTTCGATTCCCTGTTAAATACAAACTCGAGTTGTTCTTTATCCGAATTAAATTTCACCGCTGTGTTGCTGTCAATGATAAATGATATGCTCTCTCCTAAAGATACATCATAATCCTTAGCAGATAGATAATCCGACGGCCGATTGGGTTTTAATCTTACAATAGGTCTTTGTATGGAGCCATCGGGGTTGAGCCATATCAGCCAGGTTTGGTCATGTTGATCTCCCAACAGCTTTATAGCCTCGTTCAGATCGGCATAATCCGGCTCCGAAACAGCAAACACGAAGATGCCCTTGTTATTCCAGGCGTCGCCTAAAGACAAGGAATTGGATTGAAGTGTTCCTCTTGGCCGGAATCCCCGCCATCCTACCGTATCCATTTCTGCGGCAGCATAGAAGCTGTAAGTATGATCCGTAGGCAAGTAATGAAGAGCGGATTTCATGGAATGTCACCCCTGTATGTGTAAACTTCTTGTTGTTCTATGGGCATTCATTGCCTTCATGAGTCCAGCTTGCTAATATTCGTGGCTGGATGTTATGCCAGATATTATTAATCATAAACATTCCGTCTATGCATAGTTTGCCGCAAACATGAAATTGAGGGATAAACAAGTCAATACTTTTTATCCAGACTTGCTGGACCGTGCTTTTGGAGTGGTTTCCGTTTACCGGGCACAGAAGGACATCATGTTCTTCAATATTTTGATTGAACAGGATCAAGGGATCTTCATTTCTGGAACCTTGCTTGTAGTCCCTCACCATCCAAGTATTAGTGGACAAATCCGAGAAGAAGACTTCGGCAACATTTAAAAAACCTCCCGGCACGTTTTGATGAATATCGACTGAAATTTTGAGCGGCCCGCATTCATGCGTGCGTCCTATATGTTTTAGAATACCTGTTGTATCTGGACATAAAGGCGTAAAACCTGACCATGCTGCAATCAAATAAGTCAACGATTGGGGAGATCTTCCGAAATAGTCGGTCAAAATTCCCTGTACAAACACTCTGCCGCTGGTCTTCCCCACATCAGGAACATAGCTGATACGTACCCGGAAAGTTTGCGGGCAATCCCGTAATCCCGATACGAAACAGGCGTCTTGCTCCAACTTATCCTGATCCAATAAAACCCGGGTTTCGGACGTTCCCTGAACAATCATATATGAGGATTTTTTGCGAAACTGTACTTTGACTAAATCGATCTCGTAACCTCCCAAAGAATACAAATCTACGATAGCCTCTATTTCATGATCGCCTTTACCTATTACAGTGTGGCAAATTAAAGGATCTTTGCAGGGAGGAATTTGTCTTGGATTCGTAAGTTCTTTATTCATAGGGGACCTCTCTTTCGCACTTAGCGCATTGCTTCGATTTATTCATATGCTAAGAGAGCCCATTTGGTACGTGTACATGCTAATAGGTTTCTAATAATCTGACTAGGACTACGAAACGTTGTTCGATTGACCTGATTCATCGGATTCTTAAAAAATTTAAAAGATTAAATAATAAGCTAACGTGCATGCGAAACATGAAATGCTTGAAATGTCTTTTTGGATTTCAAATTGCGCGTATAGTACTTTTTCTTTGATGCCACCACCCGCTCCCGGGAATCCTGGGTGTAGCCGGCCGCCAACGATTTCAAGCTTAATTGCTTCTCAGATTAAGTTCATAAGTCTGTTCGATGAGACGTATCCCCCAAGATTCGTTTTCTTGTTCGGCTATCTTTTTAAAACCTGCTTTCTTATACATGGCAATAGCCGTCTTCTGGTCTTCCGTTGTTTCCAAAAAAATACGCTGGTAGCCCATTTCTTTGCAGTAACGCATCGCCTCTTGAAAAAGCGTTTTTCCGATGCCTATTCCTCTGTAATCCGGATGCAGTACAAACCACCGGAGCTGTGCTTTTTCATTCGAATGGCCTATGATCGCTATACTGCCAACAATTTCTCCATCCTCTTCCGCTATCCAGAATCGATCTTCGTCCTGGTTGTAAGTGCGGAGCAAATCGTAAAACGTCTTACAGACATATCCTTCAAATAAATGATTATAACCGCATTCCATTGCATAGATCCACCCATGCATATGAATAAGCATCCCAACGTCTCCTGGTTTCAATATGGACCGGATGTTTACGCTTCGCTCTTCAGGATTGCCAGATAGCGCCCTTTCAATGGCGGTCATACTTCTGGCAATGCTCTTTTTTCTTTGATTCGGCAGTTTGACGATCAAATTGCGAATCTGGTCGTCAGACAAGGTGTTCATTTTTGACAATGTCTCTTCTCCAAAACTCGACAAGTACAGCAAAGATGATCTACCATCGTTTGGTGATTGGACGCGATAGGTAAGGCCCAGCTTTTCAAATCGTTTGAGAATCCGGCTTAAATAGCCCGCGTCAATACTTAGAAGGTCGATGAGCATTTTGGCGGTGCAATACTCCGTATTAGCGATTTCGTAAAGCACCCGAACTTCTGATAGTGAAAAATTGCTGTCCAGAAGATGCTTATCGAGCAACCCGAGGACCTTTGTGTAGAATCGGTTGAATTTTCGAATAATCGGAATTATAGATGTTTCTGAATCCATAAGGAGGCCCCCTAGCTTAACTGTATTACAATAAACGCAATGCATTTACTTGACTAAGTCAACTAAATGCATTATATCGATTTTACTTGACTAAATCAACTAAATGAAATTAGAGCAGTTTCATAACTTCTTTGTTTCCTCCAGCACAATTCTTCACAGTATCAGTACCGTCAAAAGCCATCATTCTCAAAGCGTTTTGCTAAATAAAAACACTCCAGTTCAACTTCTCTACTCCTCATATTCAAAGCAATTTCTTTCTGTCCAACCATTCTCCAATTTCGATAATATACTTCCTGAATAATTGGGGATGCCCTCCGACATCATTCCTTTTTTCTTCCCCTTTACTCGAAATGTAATTATATTTTAATTTAAACTGCCGTTTGTTTAACAAAGGCAGCCGATCACAATGATCGGCTGCCTTCTAATTTTGATTGAGCTATTGTTTCCCGCTAGCTTAGCTTAATGGATCGCCGTTATAGTCTTAATACAACCTACCACTTATACGTTAATCTCCCTTTACTTCATTATCGTTCGGAATTAATTCATAAAGGGCACGAACATCACAACCGATGGAATCGGCGATCGATATGGCAATTTTGAGTGGCATCACTCTTTTGTTTTCAATAAAGTCGTAAACTCGTTCCGGTTTGAAAAGCAAATCTTTTGCCAGCCATTCCGCCGACTTTCCGGATTCCATTAATCGTTCATTCAATAAGCATCGTCCTAGTTCAAATTTCAAGCAGCGATAACCTCCCGCATAAGATAACTTAACCTTAAGCGTTGTCCATTGCCAGCATGAATATACTTCATAAAGAGCCCCATAACAATAAAGTTCCCATGCGTCTGCCCAATTTGTAGGGCGAGTTCCAGCGCCGGGAAATCCTTTTCCGGAAACCGAACCTCAAGCATCCTGCCTACGGTAAAATACAATAGCTGCTGTCATAAAGATCAATGTCCATAATATTAATATGCCTGTACCTTGCATAGGCGTAAGGACATTTACTTCATCAGAGGAAGGCGCCATATACATATAAGATCCTGCCGTATCCGGAAAAAATTTTGTAATACGAGGTAAATAATCTCTCGCCAACGGACTGACAACGAAATAAAAACCAAGCAATATCACTAAAGTTGGAGTGGTTCGTCTTAATAAAGCTCCCATAGCTGCACTGAGAAGTGTGGTTAATGTTAGATAACCCGAAGCACCTGCTAATGCTTTTATCACGGTGTCTATTTCAAACCCTACTGCTGTGTCTCTCATCCTTACAAAGGTATAGAGCACACCGGATGCAGCAATAATAAACGCTGCGGGAGTGGTTATGATTGCTAATGCCAAATACTTCATGGATAGTTGAAGCCCACGCCAAGGTATCGTTGTTAATGTAGTTCGAATCTGTCCACCGGAATACTCCGAACAAGCAGCTAAGATCCCAAGAATAATGAACCCTACTTGAAGATATCCCATAGAGGCAAGCCCTATATTCAATATACTTTGCGTTCCTGCTGCACCTTGTAGACCAACCGAAGTAAAAGCTGCGGCTAAAAGTAAATTAAGAATGAATGTGCCCATTAGAGTGAGCCATGTCCATGGTAATGTTACTAATTTATCCAATTCAGCACGAAGGATTCGTTTTATTTTTCTACCAGAAGAGACACTCATGCTGCAACGTCCCTCCTAAGGAATACAATAGCCGCAACAATGAAAAGAACGATTACCCAGGCAAACATGACTAAACCGCCTGTAAACGGGGCATGAATTCTGTCGCTCATAGACATAAACATGTCCATGCCGGCCCGATCCGGTAAGTATAACGCCAACCTCGTAACCTTAGAAAGCAGGAAACTGAATGATACAACGGATGTATTTATGATGAGAACAGCAAGCGGGATTATGCCATTTTTAGTCAGAACAGTAATCCCAAATGCTATAAGAGCGGTGAATGTCCAGTAACAGACAGCACCGAGCAGTTTAGACCCTTCAAATGCAGGGGTATACTCACCAAGAACAAGATGGGTTGCTAGTACAGTTGTCATAATAGCAACAATACTAAGCAGTATGCTAATTACTGTCGCAGCGCCTGCTTTTGCCAGCAAAAAATGAAGCCTTGATGAAACAACCGTTAAGCTTGTTGTAATCTGTTGTCCTCCACCAGATTCACTGCTCTCCGTCAAATACTCACTGCTGACGGCAAGCACACCGAGAATAATGACACCTTGCAAACCAAGAGCTAATCCAATATATCCAACTTCCGATAGCCGTGTGCCAACTCCAGCAAGGATATCTTCTTTTTGTGCCATACTGTCCAAGGCAGCTATGACCGCTGGGGCAAATGCTCCAATAAGAAAGGCAAGCCAAATGCCCGGCAAGGAGAACAATTTGGATAGTTCCGCGTTGAATGCCTTCATACCGTGTCACCCGCTTTGCCAGATGTCAGGGCAAAAAAGGCTTCCTCCAGCGAGGAATGATTACCTATAACTTCTTCCAAGGTTCCGTCGGCAACAATTTTTCCATGCTTAATAATCACCACGTCATCAACCGTCTCCGCAAGTTCTCCCATTAGATGACTGGATAGTAACACGGTATTTCCGGATTCAGCACGTTTACGTAAAAATGTCCGAATAAAGCGAATACCTTCCGGATCGAGTCCATTTACAGGTTCATCTAAAACCAGTATTTGGGGATCACCCAGCAGCGCAGCCGCCATTCCTAGTCTCTTCCCCATACCCAGAGAATACTTCCCTACTCTTTGACCCGCTGCATCAGCAAGACCTACGATTTCCAGAACTTCCTCGACACGTGAGCGAGACAATCCTGCGGCACGAGCAATCCAACGCAAGTGTGCCCGTCCCGTTCGCCTGCGGTGAGCTCCAGATCCATCAAGTGCGGCGCCTACGGTAGCTAGAGGATTATGTAATTCTGCGAATGGCTTGCCATTAATGAGTGCACTCCCTGAGGTGGCACGATCCAACCCAAGCAGGATGCGAAGTGTAGAACTTTTACCTGCCCCATTCGGACCTAAAAAACCAGTTACTCTACCAGGTCTAGCCTTAAAGCTGATGTCCGATAAGATTTCATGAGATCCGCGATGTTTAACCAGGTTATTAATTTCAAGCAACCATAACACTTCCTTTCTGTTATGGTTCCAATTATAGAGAAACAAAGTTACATCTCGTTTTTCAACCTGTTTACTTCTGGATTACCTTTAGGTTAAGCTCTACCAATAGTTACTTTTGTGCCATATTCATTTGATGTAAAATTCGCTTTCAGATTCATTTTTTTCAACATATAATGACAAGTCGACAAACCTATCCCCGCCCCGCCCTCATGTGAAGATTTATCCAAACCGGGACCTCTGTCCGCAACAATGATCAGTTCTCTTTTTACATCCACCACAATGTTTGCATATTTCCCCTCTGCTGCATGGCGAATAATATTTTGAAACAAATTATCCAGAACCCTTGTCATCCATTTAGGATCTGCTTCCCAATAAAAAGTCTCCTCTGCCGGTAAATCAACATCAAGCTGAAATCCGTTCTCTTCCAATACTGGATACCATGCGGCAACAGATGCTCTTACTAAACGTACAATGTCTGTTGAAGCAGGAATATAAGGATGTTTCCCTGATGTAAGCAAGGTATAGGAGAGTAGATCATCCATTAGATCTCCGACTCTTGTTATCGTATGGTTGATCTCAGTTAAGGAATGCTGTCCTTCTAAACTCATGGATTCATTATTTAATCTGGTGACATGCCCTCTCAAAATGGTAAGCGGCGTTCGTAAGTCGTGAGATAAGTTCGCGATGAGCCGATGTCGTAGCAATTCCTCTTCATATGCCCGCTTGCGGCTTCCCTCAAGCTGATGAATCATCCAGTTAAATGAACTTCCTAACTGATCTATTTCATCCATACGATCCGCTTGAACAGATATGGGCTCAGGAAAGGAGTTGTTTTTAGCTGAAAATGACATGATTTCCTGCAAGCAGGCGAGGCGTTTTTGAAGTTTCAAGAAGAACAGCCAAGATAAGATAACAAATGCGACAATAATAAAACCGAACAATAGCACGGTAACGTAGAACAGATTTAATGTATTTACATTTTTTTCATGGAGATCTGAAACCCCAAAAAACGCACTGATGAAAATAAGCATTATGGGTGGAAAAAAGATAAATAGAAAATGTACTTTTAGGAAACGACGAAATAAGGATCTGTTTTGCTTCATATTTTCACCCGATAGCCTATTCCCTTCAACGTTTCAATGATCTCCGGGGAATCGGGATGACGTTCCAGCTTTTGACGCAGCCGGTGGATGTGTACCATTAATGTCTTATCACCGGTTATGTATGCTTCTTCCCAAATAGCTTCATAGATTTGTTCTTTTGTTAAAACTTGATTAGGGTGGCGCAGGAAATACATTAATATTTGATGCTGTTTCCCTGTCAAAATAATTTCTTCTCCTGTCCGTTTGTCAAATATCATTTGACCTTCCGGATCTACTTCGATCTGATTTCCTAATGAAATTCGTTCGGAATGTTTTCCACCTTTTCTACGGATTAATACTTCTAATCTTGCAACCAATTCATCCGTATGGAAGGGTTTCGTTACATAGTCATCAGCAAATTGTAATCCGTCTACTTTATCATCGATTGATGTACGAGCAGATAACAGCAAGATAGGAACAGCGGGAGCCGCCTTTTTTAATCGTTTTCCCACCGTAAAACCGTCTAATCCGGGTAACATGATATCCAAAATAACGACTTCATACTGATTTACTTCTTTTTCGGCTCCTTCGCCAGAAAGCAGCCAGTGAACCGAAAACCCTCGCTGTTCCAATTCTTCTTTGACCCAACTGCCTATTTTCTCATTATCTTCAATGTATAATACGCTTCTTTTCAAGTAACATCCCTCTCTTTAAATAGAGTTTACTATTAGACAGATTAAAACAATTTAAAAAATGCTTTCCAGTTGATACTATTTTATCGTTCGTTAATGTGACTATGAATTGTCATCCAACATTTATTTACAATGACATCCTCGCAATTAGGATACGTAAAGATATTATGGCCAGGCATAATTAAAGAAAAAAAGCGCTCAAAAACCTGGCGCTTTTTGTTGTACCAATATAATTACTATAAAAGCTCAAGCATCGTTTTGATTTTGGAATTGAGCTTTAAGGTATTTAGAATGAGTTGTAATGCTTTAGCTCTAGGAGCTTTGCCGTCAACATTCAAGTCTCCTCAGTCATTGTTCATTCCCTATCTCATAGATTTTTTGTAAGGTATGGATGTGCAATATTCTTTCATCATCATTTTCTTGGAGTTTGTTTCCCGATCCTGCGTCCATATACCACTCTACAAGCCTGTATCCGAACATAAGTAGAATCAATTCATAAACGCAGTTATCCGTTATGTGTGAAATATCCGTAAATTCCGAAAATCCCTTGTAATACGCCGGGATACATCTATGGTAGTATTCAACCATATGTTCAATATCGGCTTCGTCCGCGATAAGACTTGCCATATCTTCACCTAAATAGCCCCACCCCGTGGTATCCCAGTCGATGAGTATGATTTTACCGTCCGAATAGATTATGTTTGCCACCCAAAAATCCCTATGGCACAGCACGAGGGGGAGCTTATCAATCCGGTTGAATATTTCGTCTGCGTTTTCATCAATGTCGATGAGCATTTTACATAGGTGTTTCGGGATTTCGCAATCGTCTGAACGTATATAATCGTACACTCTATTCCATGACCGATAATGGAGATAGAAGTTCTTCATATACTCTACCTTGCTCAGGTTGGTCAAGTTCTGTAAAAAAGCCGGCTGTTCGGCATATAACTTGCCTTGGAACCGTCCTAATTCCTCGGCTGCGCGTTCATACATATCGCCAGTCAAGTCTAAACCCGATATGCCGTCGATATATTCCATCCATATTTGCGTTTCGTTTTCTCCTTCGTTCATTTCTAGGTGATAACACTCAGGCCAACGGAATGATTCAGAAAACAGAGATCCGAAATTGGATTTATAAAAATCATATTCCCTACGCCATGAATCGGGATCGCCGTAGCGTTCAAATTTCTGCTGCGTTTTTGAAACGATTTCATAGGGTAATTTCCTGCCGTCAGTGGTTTCGGCATTGCCCGTTACAAGCTGTACATCCCCCAGTGTACCTCCATGTAATTGTTTGATTTGGAAATCTGCACAGATTATTTTTGTACCGAGCGTTTTGTTTAAAACCTGTGTCAAAGTTTCGGCTTTTATTTCGCTCATTATGAAGTCCTCCAATCGTATCTGCTTTGCAATGTAATAACATCATATTTGAAAAGAAGACAACGATGAAAGGTCAACTATAGATATAGCCATTCATTACTCCGGGACGAGATTTATTCCCTTCAAACATAAAAAGCCGCCGTATAGGCGACTTCTTACAGGAATACAAAACTTCTGAATATGTGAATTAATTCAATGCATATTTTTTGAAGTATCACTACGTACAAACAATAAAATAATTTACCGCTTTAATCCAGTGGCACGAATTGAAAAACAAAACTGAACCTCTCTTCCTCCCCAGGCTCGCTCACATGAAAATCTATGCTGTGCCAAACAGTCTCCCGGCCGAAATGGCCACGGTACACATGCCTGGCAATGTCCGGCTCCAGGATTTGGCCGTCATATTGAATCTCGACACCGCTACCCGTTGTCCCGGGAATGCGCATCATACCCGGCCGCACCGTTTCCGGGCGCCGCCAGGTCGCAAAACGTTCCGTCCAGCACTCCGGCGTACCCGCATACCGGTATTCGTCCGTCAGCTCAAGCCGGGGCCATTCTTCCTTATGCCACACCATCGAACGGACCAGCCGCTGTAGGCCTTCAACTCTGTAAGCACCGGACAACTCAAGCGTTAACTCGTCCCTGTCCGCCGCAGCCGAGGCACGAAGTACCGTCGAGCTGTGATCCGGCCCCTCCCGTTGATACTTACCGTCAATGATCGGGACCGAATGCCCCTGCGATCCATTACAGTCATATCCATAGCGACCATCTCCAAAGTAATCGGCCGTGTATTCCCCGCTGCCGAGATCAGCGGCATATATCTCTCCCTGTCCATACAGAATGAAATGGCCAAGATCGTTATGATTATGCGGCTCACCGTTATTCCCGCTTTTGGCGGCGAAGCCGAACGCACCCGCTTTGGATTGATGCCGCGAGACGAGCCAAGCAGCGTCTGGAAGATAATAACTGGCGAGGCTCCAGTCCTGAACCTTCTTCTGCACTTGCTCTTCCGGCTCTTGCTTTTGGTTTTGCTCGGCAGTCTTCTCGACCTGCGCCTTCCCCTCCGCATTACGCATCATAGCACTTTGCCTCTGCAGCAACCTTTGTCCGTGTGCAGCATTTTCGGTTAATGACAACCCACTGATGTCTTTGGATCAGATAAATAATAAAGAAGCCTTAAAGAAGGAGAACTCCTCTTCTAAGGCTTCTCATTCAAATCCCATGATTAACTTTAATAACAGTCTTTAGATCTTTAATTATTTGCTGATGGGTTGACCTGCAAAAGCTTGAGCCTGTAACGGAGCCGTCAAGTATTTTGGTGCTTGAGCAACGAACGCCTGAAAATGGCTGCTTGCATTGTGAGCCGCTACTGCTTCTTGGTCTTTCCACTGTTCGATCATAAGATAGGTGTCATCCTGATCCGTATCCTTCAGGAGCTTATACGATACATTCCCTGCTTCCGCGCGGGATGCTTCAATAAGTTCTTGTACGGACTCCAGAAATTCCGCTTCTGCTTCGCGATTAACTTTCATTTCTGCATGAATAATAATCATCGTAGTCAGAGCCTCACTTCCACTGCGCAATTCGGTCAATAGGAAGACGACTAGTTTTGCGTGGCTCTTTAGCCGCTTTACCTACGGAAATGAGCATAACCGGTACATAGCGGTCCTTTTCCATACCAAAGGCTTCAGCAATACGGGATTTGTCATATCCGCCAATCGGGTTTGTATCATATCCGTGGGCGCGAGCGGAAAGCATAAGCTGCATGGATACCAGGCCGCCGTCAATAAGAATCATTTCGCGAAAAGCTTGGGCCGGGATACGGCTGAAAAGATCAGTATAGTTAGCCATGATTTGTTCTTTAATCTCTTGTGGCATAAAGCCTTTTTCTACATCAGTACTCATAATATCGTCAGCATTGTCAAATGCGTTCATATCGCCGAACACAGCAATGACTGCAGATGAGGTTGTAACTTGGTTTTTGTTGCCTGGCGCAAGTTCTTCAAGCGTCGATTTACCTTCCGGGCTATCAATGACAAGGAATCTCCAGGGCTGAAGATTAACGGATGACGGGGCCAAAGTCGCTTCTTCCAACATTTCGGTCATTTCCTCACTGCTGATTTTGACCGATGGATCGTATACGCGCACAGAGTGCCGGGTAGTAATAATTTCTTTAAAATCATTGCTTAGGGTAGTTGCAGTCATGTTATTCTCTCCTAATCTCTATAGTTAATTGGTTTTACTGGTTTATTTCATTTGTTGAATCCGGCTGTTCAGCTTCTGTAGAGCTTGAACTAAACCAAGTCGTTCCGATTCCGTGAGGTCTGCCTGGAGTTCCTCCAGAAACCGGTCTTTCTCCGCTTTAAACATCGCTACTTTACTTTGGCCTTCTTCGGTCAGCTGAACTAACGTAATCCTGTTGTCGCTCTCACACCTAGTGCGCATAAGGATTCCTTCTGCTTCCAATTGCTGAACATGACGGGTCACCGCAGCTGGATCAATAGACACAGCCTTTTGCAGATCCGACTGGCTAATTTGGCCACCTGTCAGTTTACAAAGGAGTTCGAGCCGATTGGGACTAACTCCAGCACATCGTTCAAACCGGGTCGCAATATGCTTGTTTAGATGCATTAGCAAGTACAGCAGATCTTCTGTATGACATTTAGAAATGATAAAGACCTCCTTTAACCCATTGACCCGTCAATAGTTGATGGGTCAATGATAAAACATTCTTTACAGAAAATCAAGAACTTTTCCGGAAAAGTAGCTAGCATTAATTTCAACTTATTTTTATATAAAAATGGTCGTAGGCTTATATACTGGTTCAATGCCATCAGGGTGACTCGTTCGATTTTTCGGCATATGCTAATCAAAAACAAGAGGTGATACTCTTCATAATGAAATACAAAAGCAGCACGATCAAGAGTAAGTGGACGAAAACCCAATGGTTGCTTAAAGATAGCTATATTAAAAAGTATATCCCAATCACATTACCCTTTAACAAAAAAAATCTTTCCAGCATGCTTGCCAACTACACCACCGTCTTCTTTAAACCCACAAATGGATCGGGCGGAAATAACATTATTCGTATCAGCAAAACCGCCGGTGGCTACCAAACCCAGTTGAACACAACTAGAAAGTCATATTCAACTACAACTCAGTTGTTTCGTGACCTGAACCGCTTTGCGGGGACCAGACCTTATCTTTTGCAAAAGGGAATTCGATTAGCCAAAAGCAATGGAAAGCCATTCGATGTCCGGGTTATGGTTCAGAAAACCAAACAAGGAACTTGGGCCAGCACCGCCCTCTTCACCAAAGTCGGCAATCCGAAGAAAGTAGCCACCAATTATAATCAAGGCGGCACTATTGGAACATTCCGCAATACAATGAATGGTGCTAAATTCAGTTCCACCTTTACTCCACAGCTGGAGTCGGATCTCAAAAGACTTGGCGTTGCCGTTGGCAAAAATTTTGACCGAAATTATAAAGGATTCAAAGAACTCGGTTTGGATGTGGCAGTTGACTCCAAAGGTAAAGCCTGGATTCTGGAAGTGAACACGCGGCCGCAAATATACCCACTAAAAGCATTAAAAGATAAGAGCTTATATCATAAAATTCTGTCTTACGGGAAGCAGTATGGACGTAATAAATAACCGAAAGTTAAACCGTTATTTTCCCGAACATGGAACTAGATGAGGTTACGGCTATGCCCAATAACTCAATATGAAAATTCCTTATCTTAATTCTCGAATTATTGGGAGTGAAACTACTAAGGTTGATCCAAGTTGATTAGCAACTGCTGTTGTTGCCCCGCTCAATGCGGCTGCTAACCATTGGATTGTACAGTAAACAGGAGCAGATGCACGTAGGCCATCTGCTCCTGTTTCGTTAAGAGTTAATAATTTACAATTTATTCTCAGGTTGAATCTTATTTGTCATATATTCGATAAATACGGTCCAGCCGTTCCTTCAAAAATCCGAAACGCACAAATCGACCCTCTCGCAAATATTCTTTGTTCTCAATGATGAAGAGCATGGTCGGTGCCTCCAGGATCAGAAACTTTTCTGCCACTTCTTTAACTTGACTGGCGTCGACATGACCGAAAGAGATATGGGGATAATCGGCCAAGAGTTCCCTCAACTTGGGGAGCAGAGCGTGGCAGACGCTGCAATCAGGAGTGGATACATAGATAAAGCTCATATCATGATTGTCGAGAAAAGCCTCTTTTTCATTAATCGTTGTCAATTCATTTACTTTTCTTGTAAACTCACCCTCATTCCCCAAAATCACCCTCAATTAGTTGGATATCACGCCAGCCGCTTACATCGCATTGGCCATACTCATTATCACCCGCAGCAACCACCGTGCCGTCCGATTTAAGGCCGAGAGTATGAACGCAACCTGCCGCTACCGCTACAATATCGCGCCAATCACTTACATTGCATTGGCCATGCCCATTCGAGCCCACAGCAACCACTGTTCCGTCCGATTTAAGGCCGATGGTATGATTACTGCCTGCCGCTATCGCCACCATATTGCGCCAGCCGCTTACATCGCATTGGTTGTGCTTATTCAAACCCACAGCAACCACTGTTCCATCCGATTTCAGTCCGACGGTATGAAGGTAACCCGCAGCTACCGCCACGATATCGCTCCAGCCGTTTACATTGCATTGGCCATACCGATTATTTCCTACAGCTGTCACCGTTCCGTCCGATCTAAGACCGACGGTATGCCAGTCTCCCGCGGTTACCGCCACAATATCGCGCCAATCACTTACACTGCATTCACCTTCATTATTTCGACCCGCGGCAACAACCGTACCATCCGATTTAATACCGATAGTACGACACCAACCTGCCGCCACCGCTACAATATCGCGCCAGTCGGTTACATCGCATTGGTCATGCTTATTCCAACCCACAGCCGCAACCGTGCCATCTGATTTAAGTCCGATGGTATGAGAATTACCCGTATTTGTCGCCATATGAACATTACCAGCCGCAACCGCCACAATATCGCACCATTCGTTTACATCGCATTGGCCATTTTTTTTATTCCCAACAGCTGTCGCCATTCCGTCCGACTTAAGACCAACGGTATGACGACGACCCGCCGCTATGGGATCTTTAGGCCACCGTTTCATTTTTAATACCGCTTTTTTAAGTGAAATGTCATCCATGACTTACCTCCTTACCACGCTAGTTCAGATCCGAACTCTTTTCGTGTTATAGAATCTTCTATTGTTATATTTTATTGATTAGGGATATTTTATAATAGATTATTATTGTTTAGGAGAAGAGAATAATGTATAAAAAATTTAAGTCAGATTATTAACGGAAGAACAGTTGTCCCTTTAAGATTTATAGGTGAATTACTAGGCATTGATGTCCGCGGGGATTACCAAAACAAAGACATCTATATTTCTAGTTTAGGCGTGAACTTCATCCCCTCTGATTTTGATAAGGATGTCTATGATAAAGAATTGCGTAAGGTGAAGGATTTTGGTAAGCCTACAGTCAATTATGAAAAGTTCCTGGCTCTCGATGCGAAACAGTTCCAAGAAAAGATAAAACCGCGCAGTGCGCGGTTTTTTATTAGATAGATATTCAAGTCATCTTACACCTGTGAGAATTATTTATCACTCATTGTGCTTTGATCCGTTGTCACCGGCAACATGCCCTTGGCTTTCAATTGGCCTAGCAGCACTTTGATTCCAGCGGCTGTATTGGGCTCCTGCTTTCCGTAAACCGCGAGTCCCGAGCGTATGTTCTGTAAATAGATATTCTCATACGGGTTGCCAAGCGATAAAAGAGTGTATCGTTTATTATCCTTGTTCATCTCATTAATCAAGGTTTGAACATCGCTCCATCCGAATTGACTGGCCACATTACGGAACTGATACGTAGCCAGGATGACGTAATCCGCCTCTTCGACAGCTTTGAGAGCCTCCGTCGTTTTGCCTTGACCGATAACGGAAATTTCCGTCTTCAGCGATAGGTTGCCTTTGGCTTGCATCAGCTGACTCTCAAGCTGTTTGGCCTGCTCCTGCTCGGCTGCGACAATAACAACACGGTCTCCCTGATGAATTTGATCCGGAAGCGCACCGTCGCGGCTGGCCAAGAAGGTGACCGCCCGCTCTGCAATTTTCCGTTCCACCGCTCGATGCTCCTCGGATCCAATAACGGCGCTAAGTGTGTTCAACTTGTGAGTAAGGCTTTCGGTGCGGTCAAACAAGCCATATTCAGATTTAAGCTCCAAAATTCGTTTCACCGAATTATGAATGGTTTCGGTCGGAATTGTCCCGTTCTTCACCGCGGTTACTAGCGTTTGATGTGCAGCTGCCGGATCTTGCGGCATAAGGATGATATCCACGCCTGCGGAAACCGCACGTTCCACCGCTTTATTTTCCCCAAAATGCTCCGCGATAGCGTTCATGGTGAAGGCATCGGAAATGATGATGCCTTTATATCCAAGCTCCTCCCGAAGCAGTCCGGTCAGCACCTTTTTAGATAACGTGGCAGGGATTGGAACGCTGCTTCCGTCCTTGAGTGAAGTAACGTGCTCGTTATCTACTGCTGGGAAAGCAATATGTGCGGTCATGATCATCTCCACGCCGTTTTCGATCGCGGCCCGGAACGGTTTCAGTTCGACCGCATCGAGTCGTTCGCGGCTATGCGTCAACACCGGCATGCCCAGATGAGAGTCTACCGTTGTGTCACCATGCCCCGGAAAATGCTTAACGGCCGCGATAACCCCGGATTGACGCAGCCCGTTTATGGTTGCAACCCCAAGCCGGGATACCAGGTCCGCATCCGAACTAAACGAACGCATCCCGATGATCGGATTGTCCGGATTACTGTTAATATCGAGCACCGGGGCAAAATTGACTTGCAGCCCGAGCGCCTTCAGTTCTTCTCCTGTCAGCTTACCTGCTGCTTCGGCTAGCGCCGTGTCACCGGTTGCGCCAAGCGCCATTTGACCGGGCAGATTCGTCCCGCCTGGGATTCGCTTAACAACGCCCCCTTCCTGGTCGATACCGAGAAATAGCGGAATATCACCCGCTTCCATCTGCAGATTATGGGTGAGTGTCGTGACCTGCCGAGTATCTATAATATTTTTGTCAAAAAGAATAAGTCCGCCCAGGTCCAGATCTTGGATACTGCTTTTTAAACCTTCATTGACGGTCGTTGTCACTTGACCCTTCCATTGCCTGATATCCGGCATCAACATTTGTCCGACTTGCTCGCTGACCGTCATATAGGATATCAGCTTATCCCAATCGTGCGCCTGAATGGCTGTTTCACGTTCGAAACGAATCACCCGGGTCATAAACACGGAAAACTCCGCCCGCGTGACTGGTCGATTCGGACGATAGGTGCCATCCGTATAACCGCCGATCAATCCGTTGGAGCTCATAACGAGAATAGGAGCTGCCGCCCAATGATCTACCGTGTCCGTCAAACTTGCGGGTTGCTTCCCTGCCACAAGTGAATATGCGCGGGTAAGGAATGCTGCAGTCTCTGCGCGGCTCATCGCGGTATCCGGATGAAATGTGCCGTCCGGAAATCCGCTGGCCAGCCCGTTTTTTTCCGCAATGGCGATTTCACGATAAAAAGGATGTGTGGTTGGAACATCGGAATAAGTTGAAACTTCCGTTCCTGACTGCAACTGTTGCGGATAGAGTTCGCGAACCATGAAAGTCACGGCCTGCGCTCTTGTTACCTGCCTTTCGGGCATAAACTTGCCATTGCCGTACCCGGCAACGGTTCCCCTCTTAGCCATATAGTTAATGCTGTCCTCTGCCCACTTGGAATGCTGCAAATCGGAAAAACGTTCTCCTGCAGCCGCACTTCCCGCCGAAATAAGCATGGAACCGAGCACGGCACCAAGTATCGTCATCATTTTTACATTCATCTGTTGTACCCCTCTAGTTGTGTTTTATACATGATTAGACGCTTCCGATATAACATTTGTTGCGTTTATACTATTTTGTTGTCATATTACATTCTCCTTCCTTTTCTATTTAAAACAGATATATCAATGAAAAGTTACCTTTTCTTCCTCAGCGAAGATGGCGGTCTGCAAAAAAAGCACCGCTTCATAGCCGATATATGGCTTGAAGCGGTGCTTCTACTTTTGAGCAGTCCTTTTAGAATTGCGATATTTGATCATGCATGTCCGTTATAGCAGGTTCTTGACCATGATCTGATTAATTAACTCCCGATTCCGACTGTTAAAAATATCATTATGTGAAGATACGGTTCCGCTTTGATGCGCTTCGGGCTGCAAATATAGCTTAGCCTGGTTCACTGCATTCGCCGCATCTTGAAATGCTCCTGCAATCAAGTGCAGTTTCTGATCATATTTCAGAATATCTCCCGCTGCGTAAATGCCCGGCACAGAAGTGCCGCTTGCTGCTTGACCATCAATGAAGTGTCCGTCAATTAGCTTAAGATTTATTTTGCTATTCTCCAATAAGGACCGGTCTCGTTCATAACCATGATTGATGATTACTTCGTCAATCGGTAGTTCATCTATCTCGCCCGTCAGATGGTTGGTCAGCTCGACAGTTTCAATATTATCGTGGTTGGGATGGGCAATCAGCTTCGTTATAGTGGTGTTAAAGAAGCATTTTACAGAACTGTTCAGCAATTGATTAACCTGGGCTTCATGTCCCGACAAAGCGTCTTTTCGATAAGTCAAATACACTTGACGGGCAATGGGTTCGAGCTCGTTGGCCCAATCCACCGCCGAATTCCCTCCGCCGGAAATAATCACCGTTTTGTCCTTGAATCGCATGAGCGATTTGACGACATAATGTAAATTCGCCACCTCGTACTTCTCTGCGCCTTCCAGGTCAATTCTTTGAGGTTCAAGAATGCCTCCACCGATCGCTACGATGACCGTTTTTGTATAATGCTGTTCTCCAGATGCAGCCCGCAGTACAAATAAACCGGAATCATCCCGTTCAATCGAGTCCACTTTCTCATTCAATACCACGGTCGGATCAAATGTTAATCCTTGTTCAATCATCTGTTCAATTAATTTTTTGCCAAGAATCGGTGGTAGGCCACCGACGTCCCATATCATTTTCTCCGGATAGACATGGACTTTTCCGCCCAACTCCGGTTGATACTCAATCAACTTGGTTTTCATTTCCCGTAAACCGCTATAAAAAGCGGCGAACAGACCGGCAGGTCCCCCGCCAATGATTGTAACGTCGTATAAGTCCTCGTGGTTCATCATCTGAATCTCTCCCTTACAACGAGTCATGTCTATTGAGATAAAATATTTTCAACAATCGTTTGGACACCCAGTTCAATAGCCAATGGCCCACCGGCCGCAATCGAACTGTCTAGAGGAAACATATGCTTGTCCTTAACGGATTGAAGAGAATTCCATACAGAGTCGGCTTCCAAGGCTTTCAAATAGCTATTCAATTTCTCGGAGGATCCCCCAATATCCGCGACAAACATGTAATCGGGGTCCATTGCCGCCAGTCCCTCCATAGAAATCACTTCTCCTTTTGAAGACATATCGACATAAGGGGTTGGAGGATTTAAACCAAGACCATTGTCTTTGTTATATACAAATTGGGTGGTAAAGGCCCAATATTGTTTATCTCCCAGCATCGTAACACCAAACGTTTTGTCGCTATATGCCTGTAATTGCTCTCTTGATTCCGCTACGAACCCTTCAATCCGCGCGATTTCCTCCTCCGCCTTCTGCTCTTTTCCAAATATCTTTCCGTATTCCCGCAGCGCGCCTTGCCAATTGTTTTCGTTGCTGTCCACGGTAATGACAGGAGCGATTTTGTCCAATTGTCCGTTGTAGCTCTCATACCGGCTGGAGACCGCGATAATCAAATCCGGCTCAATCTCCAGCAATTTCTCTATATTGGGGCTGGTTATGGAACCGATATCCTCAATTGCATTGTTCTTATACGGGGCCAACGATTCCCACTCGTCAAGCACATTAATATCCGTAGCGACTACGGGAGATTCGTCCAATAAAAACAAATGTTCAAAATTACGGAAGAACAGGAGGGCAACCTTTTCAGGTTTTTTCTCTAACACGACCTCTCGGCCAAGCACATCCACATAAGTTCTCGGCCATTTATTCGCTTCCACCTCGTTGTTTTCGGAATTGGCGACCTCCGTTACAGACGATGCAAGATTCGGTGATTCAGAGCTGTTAGCTTTAGGTGTTCCGGTACACCCAGCTAATATGCCCATACTTGCCAATAGCGCAATGGAGACGATCAGTCCCATAAGTCTTTTCATGCTAACTCCTCCAATGATCTCTTTGTTTTGCCTTGTCTAACTTGGCTATGCCAGTTTAGCAAAGCAAATTTTAGATGTGAATGGAGCCATCCTGAAATCCATATGGATTATTCCTGAAATTACTTCTGAACTCACCGGGCGAGACTCCGAACTGTTTTCTAAACAGACGACTGAAATATAAGGCATCGGCATAACCGACGCAGGTGGCCACCTCGCCGATCGGCGCATCGCTGGACAACAAGGAATCCTTGGCTTGGTTAAGACGATAGGCCATCAAGTAATTTCCCGGTCCCATACCTGTGTACTTCTTAAACACATAAAATAACCTATTCTCATTTATATCGTTTTGTTCCGCTAACGCGCGCACGGTTAGTGCATCCATATAATGCTCGTGTATGTAATTTGATATTTGCTCAAATAGCGCCTGCTCTCCGTCGGTGCTTTGGTTTCGGACACAGACGAATAGTTCCTCCAGTACACAACGGAATATCGTCTTAGTCTGAAATGCCGTAACTCCTCCCGGCTGGCGGGATAATCGCCACAGAAGCTTAAGCAGTTCCGTCAGACGGGGGCTTTGGCCCGGTGAAAGCTGGAAATGGTTTTTTGGCAGAGAAAAGCCCGGTGACTCAGGAGCGCAGATCCGATAGTGGACAAGCAGATACTCCCATCTGGTATTGCCAATAACCTTTCTGTCCAATTTCATATTCGCTCCACCATGAACCACAGTTCCCGGAGTTAGTAGATATGGCTTACCGTTGAAGACAAATTCTGCTTCCCCCCTTAAAGGAAATACAAAGCCCGGAAAAGATTCGGTATAGCCCTCACAGTGCCTTCCCGGATCTTGGCAGTAACGGCTAACTTGTTCTACCTGAAAAGAGGTATGCGCAAAATGCTCCGCGAGCTTGTTAATGTCTAACTTCATATTTCTCCGCTCCCCTTTACTGACTAAATGAGTAATTAAATCGATAAATCACATGCTCTTATCTTACTTTAACTGATATTGATTATCAATATCAGTTAACAAGATTAAATCAATATTAAAACAAAGAAGCCGCGAAATCCAAGCAAGGGCCGGCACATAATCAGACGGCAGGAAATACTACGGAGCAGACGTCTCCGCCAATTGAACCGGAATCCGCGCCAGAGTTATCGAAAGAAACCATGAGGTGGGGCCCCCCTCCTGCTATGGAGATCGATACATACAAATCTTTCACGTTGCTTACATTGAATCCATGATTGGCTAAGGGCGCCTTGCTTAAAACGTCAAAAAGGGTTGGAGCAGGGTATTCCCCGATCCAACCCTTTTTCTTATCCTTTTACGGCTCAATCCCCCACACCAGCTGACCGCTCAAATACCCGGTAACCTGTTCATTGTCTACGAACTGACTGCTGGATGCCTTAAACGAATAATCGTTAGTCTGGTTGTAATTGGACCAGTCGGTTTTGGAGAACCGAGCTTGAATTTCTGCGCTCTGACCGGGATTAAGCGTTCCGGCCGAACTCGTAAAGCCCATTTCCAGAACATAATCGGCTCCGGCAACCGGAGTATCCAGTTTAACGAGATTGCCGATTACATTGGCATTCCCGATACTGGCCCAGTCGCACCAGAAACTCTGTGCGTTTTCCCCGTCTATCGTATAGTAATACCGGAGTTTTACATCACTTAACTGAATCGCCGAATCACCGCTGTTGACGATTTTGAATTTGGGTGAAATTCCGTTGGTGGAGGCACTCGTGTTGCCGTTAAAGGCTTGGATCGTCAAGTCTCCCGCAGGTACTGGAACACTGCTGTCCACAACATTTACCGTAAGAACAGCGTTATTTCCTCCGCTGATATGAAAGGTAATCGCATGCTGGCCTAACGGCAGCGTGGAAAGATAGGATTTGTTCAGAATGACAGCAGCGCTTGATGCCGTATAATCCTGATCCGATACAAGCGTATCATTTCCATTTGATATGCTAGCAAGCTGGTGTCCGTTTAAGGTAAGGGATACGGCTATTTCCTGCTGCAGATTCTCCGCTTTATCAAATGTCGCATTTCCGGGCGAAATCGCAGCGCTCGGTGTTGAATCGACGATTTTAACTTTTAATACGGGATCTTGTCCTTGATTAAAATCAAAGACGATGTAATGCTCGCCAACCGGCAGCCCAGCCAGGAATGTCTTTTTCAGGAGCAGCGTACTTCCGCTTAAGGTATAATCCTGAGCCTCGGCCAATGCATTGGCGCCTTCCCGGAGAGCGGTTAACGTATTGCCGTTAAAATTCACGCTTATGGGTTGGTCGCTTTGATCAGGAGCATTTTTATCAAATTCGACGCTTGCGGGTGTGATGGACGCGCTTGGAGTTGGATCGTCAACCTTTAAATTTGGTAGTTCATCCAACGTGATAACATAATTACTTTGATAAAGCGTGGTCAGGGTGGCCGGATAATTAAAAGCGGAACTCATAAGATGTTCGCCGTACCAGGGGCAGAAGTAGAGCCATCCCGCTTTTTCCTCTGTCAGATTCTGTACGCTTGGGACGGTATCGTTCTCCGTCATGGCCACCATTTTCGTACCGTCGGTTAAATCAACAAGCTGATAGAAAGTCGAGGTAATGGCATCCTCATTAGGTACGCCGGACAATCCGTCATAGCGGTTGTAGATCGTATTGTATTTATCATAGCCGACAATATCCACCTGATCGTCGCCGGGATACCATGCGGGGGAAGTGCTATACACGTAGCTGTTGTATGTCCAGATCAAGTTATGCAAACCGTACGTCTCAGTAAGTTCTGTATAGAGCAGATCCCACAGTTGCTTGTACACTTCCGCGCCTGCTGAAGCCCACCAAAACCATGCGCCCTCCCCATTCAACCCGCCGTTGCCCTCCGCCTCATGATAGGGACGGAAAATAACCGGCACGTTGTTATTTTGCAGAATCAGCAACTGTTCCGCCAAATCATCAATCGTCATCATCACGTATTGATATTCTTTAGTACCGGGAACCACCGCATTGGCTGTATTAAAATTGGTTTCCGTCGGCTTGTAGGTGGCGTCTTTCCAATCCACAAACTCCCCGAGCTCATAGTCGGTGAAATTTCGGGGCACATTGATATGCCAGGCAGCTGTCGCAATGCCTTCCCGGTTATTCACCCAATCGATCATCCGATCGGTTGTGCCATCCTCCCAACCATATAACGGGTTATAGTTCATAAAATCGAAGCCGCGAATCGCCGGATACTTTCCGGTTAAATTGTAGATCCAATCAAACTCCAGCTCATAATTTCCGTTATTTCCGCTTCCGTAAATCTCCTGCTGGCCGGAGATAATGTGGTTGCCGTAAACCTCCGTTAAATAATTCATCAGAAGCTGAGTTTCCGGGGTGGCCTCGGGATCGGTGAGGACAGGCTGCACATCCAATGGATCAAGATCGGCATAATCCACAGTAAAGGTGTCAAAATAAGCGAACCCCCAACCAGCTTTCAGTTGGATAGTGTTGCTTCCTTCCTTCAACTTATGGAAGCCAAAATCGAAATTCGACCACTCGGTCGTGTAGGGCAGCATATACGAACCCTTGGTAACGCCGTTAACTGTTAAATATTGAAGCCTTCCGTCGGCACTCAACTCCTGCATATACCGGGTGGAGATCGCATACATGCCGGTTTCCGGGACGGTCACGGTATAAGTGATTGTGCCGGAATTCTGCATCCAGACAAATCCGCTCCCGGAGAATCCGGGCTTGGGTTGCCCGTAAATTTCAGTCGCCACTTGAAGATCGGAGGTCAGCCCGGCATTCTCGCTTTCAATCGTAAAAAGTGCGGTGTCTGCATGAACAGGCACTGTCATCAATCCAAGCAGCAGAGGAAATACCAGAGTAAATGTCAGCATCATCATGATTGCCTTTTTGAGCCAACTTTTCATTTCCATCTTTCCTTTCCATGTAAAATTTGATAAATAATTATGCAATCTATCAACTCATGGATGCGCTTTCATAGCAAATATAGCATGTGTTCCAAATTATGTAAATATATAGAAATCTAATCGTTGCTTACGGAGTTATATTTCGATGGAAGAATCGCGGGGTCTGTTTTTTATGTTCAGCTGCTTTCCCAGTTTATTTGGAATCTATAACAAGTTGCTATTGTGTTATTGAAAATGGGCTGAATATACATGATTAAGATACTCGATGGAGATGCGTTCAGCCTCCGCTTTTATTGCAATTTCCGAAGCCTGACGTAAACTTTGGTACATCTTTATCGTATTTTTTAAAGCCTGGTAGCAACTATCAAAGCTGTGAAGGGAAACTGTCCCTCTAAGGTCCTCTAGTTCATGGACACCGTATTTCTCTAATTTGCGAACCCCTCGCGGTTGCTGGCCGTTACGAATGAGAATCAACGGTCCCAAAACTGTACTTCGCAGAAAGGTTAAAAGATCTATTAATTCAAAAAACTCGCTTCTCCCTAGTTTTGTTGCTCCGTAATGAACCCAGACCCAAAAGCGGTCCTCAATCCATTGCGGATCAGGGTAAGGGAAAGACGCAGTTGTCTTTTTAAGTATTGCCGATATGTCAGAACCTCTCTCCCAAAGAATTTGCGGATCTTCGATTCGGGATTCAAGTTCTTGCGGATGTACGAATTTTAGGTCTACATGAAGAGGAACAGGTCCATACAAACAAATAATCAAACGAGGTTCGCCAACATGCTCGCCCGTGAATGCCGACAGCAGGTTACCTAGCCCTTCTGCAATCCAAAGTCGTTGTTCCATGATCTCATTTCGGAATTCATTGCGGTAGACAATGATTAGATCCAAATCACTGAACTCATCCATAGTTCCGTACACCATAGATCCGCCTGCAAGCAGACCTGTAATTCGTTGATCTTGTCGTAAAATCTCTATTGCCCTTTCAAGAAATTGTTCATGTACCGGTAACCTCATGCAAAACACTCCTTAAAATGGGACCCATAAAATGGGTATTATTAAAAAATAACATGATGGGAATGCGAGTGTCAATAACCATGTATTCCTTTGATATACTGGACTTTAGTCGAGGTTCGTTACCTGCCGCGGTCTGTTTCGAATCACGGAGATATTCGTTAAAATATAGCTAAATCTGTGTCATTTGGAGGAGCGATTAATTATGAATTATGAACATAAAGTACAGAGGGAAATTGCCGACTGGGAACAAAAAATGTTCAAACCGCCGGGATTGCTGGAAAAAGCATCGAAAACAATCGGCACTCGAATTAATCAGTTGATTCCCCCGAAGGCACACAGCATCATTACGACTACCATTCGATCGATCGTGCGCACAGCCTTGTTCGGCGCTGAATATACGCCCAGCCGTCCGGTACAGTACACTTCGGAACTGGAATCTGCCGACCAAGAAGCGAAAGAGTTGTTTGCCCTGTACCAAAAAATCGCGGTTGCCGAAGGAGCAGGAACTGGAGCTGGCGGCATTATGCTTAGCATGGTAGACTTTCCGGCGCTAATTGCGATCAAGATGAAATATTTGTTCGAGCTAGCGCATGTGTATGGCTATGACACTAAACACTTTTCCGAGCGGGTATTCATTCTCAAGGTTTTTCAAATGACGTTTTCGGGACCGAAAAACCGTGCCAGGTTACTCTCTTCCATCAAGAATTGGCATATCGAAAAGGAACAATGGTCCTCCGACGCCGAATACTCCCAAAATATGGACTGGGAAACATTTCAGATCGAGTATCGCGATGCCATCGACTTCCGGAAAATGCTGCAGATGGTACCCGGAATCGGCGCTATCGCAGGCGCATGGGCGAATTACACCATTCTCGAGGAGCTGCGCGAATTCGCCATGAACGCTTACCGCCTGCGCAGATTGCACGATGATTTCGCGGCTTGAATTAATTGGACAAAAACCAAGGCAGCTAATCCATAGGATTAACTGCCTTTTTGAAGGCCCCTCCCCCATTTTTCGTTCGATTAACGACCGGTCTTAAATCCGGAAGCGAGCAGCAGCATCAGAAATCCTCCGGAGACGCCCCACAATACGGAGGCGTTCACAGAGGCCGCGTCCAGTCCTCCGAAGTACATCACTTCCCGCAACCCTCCTGCCGCGAACCGCAGCGGCGTCCAAGAATAAATCCAATCTTGCGTCGTTTGCGACAAAAACTCCGGAGACATGTTCAGCAGCGGCAAGGAAAAGAACATCAGCAGTACGAGTAGCGGCATCGCCTTGAATCCGATCCAATTCAGCAAGGAAGATTGCAGCAAGAAGAACGCCGATCCGGCCAAGCCTAAGAACAAGCAAGTCTCCCCCGTGTTCGCCAATTCCATGCCGTACCACGACAAAGCCATCCACACGGTAAAGCCCGCTGCGAAGCTGACGATCGCAAGTCCTGCAATCGCTTGAAGCACACTGACCGTCCATCTCCGGGAACCGGCGGCGACCGCTTTCCGGCTTGCCAGGAACAAGACTATTCCGGTCACCAGGCTCCCGATCCACAGGATTTGGGTCAACAATCCCGGAGCATTTCCCGACGCATTGTTCACTCCAGGGAGATGTATGACTTCCTCCTCAACATTAAGCGGTGTGATTAAAGCTTTAGCCGCCTCCACGGAAATTTGCTCCTTTTGTTGCCCGATCTTACCAAGTTGCTGTTGCGACAGCTCCCTGCCGATCATTTTCATCGCTTCTCCCAATGTCTGTCTTAAGACCGTAGATGCTTGATTGCTCATCCCTTCGTTGGCTATGATCTTCACATTGGGGTGAACCGGTGAGGAAGTTGCTAACGAGACCAATCCACTGCTCAGATCCGCCGGAAGCACTAGCGCTCCGTAATATTCGCGTTTATCCATTCCTGCACGTGCTTTTTCCTCGGAATCCACGACATGCCAGACGAACGGGAGTGCCGGGTTCGTAACCAATTCCTCCTTGATCATCTCCCCTACCGTAAACGCTTCTCCGGTCGGCAGCTCCGCCGGCCGGTCAAGAACGACGAGGGCTACCGGGAGTTCCTTCGGCTTCGATCCAAGCACCGATCCCATCATTGCCGCCCCGAAAATAATCAACACGACCAGGACGATCGGTACTCCTAGCCACGTCATTTTTTGTTTCAGTATGTTCATGATCTTTTACTCCTCATCCCATTGAAAACAAAATTAATCACTCCAAGCACATTCATGATGCGAAAGACATCACCGTAATTTAATTCGGTGATGTCTTTCATGTGATTTAGATGCATCGACCTTAAAATCTACGGTTGGAATTCTTTCTTTTCTCCTCCGGCAGTATAGCCTCAATGACGTCCCAATGCTCGGCAATCTTTCCGTTCTCCACGCGGAACAAATCGTAAAAAGCTGTAGGCTGACCATCAAAGAGGCCCTCGCTCACCGTAAGCACAAAATCGCCTTGTCCGATTAACTGATGGATACGAGTATATTGAAATTCAATATTCTTCTCCGCCAGTGCCTGCAAAGCCGCATGAAGGCCGGATAGGCCGTCTGCAATATGCGGACTGTGCTGAATGTAGGTATCTCCATCAAAGTAATCGGCAAGCCGTTCAGGGTTTTTCCCAAGCAAAATGTCCTCAACATAGCTTTTGACAAATGCTTTGTTCGCATCGCTTTTGTCGATATCCTTAATCGTGACCGGTCCGTCAATCATCGAATGATTGCTGGGTGTCTTTTCCGCCATTTCCTGCAAATTGTCCCAGTGTTCTATAATCAATCCATGCTCAAAACGGAAAATATCAATGCCGATTTTGAGGCCGAAAAAATCATAAATGGAATGAAGAACCACGTAATCTCCGTCGACTATTGCACGCTTAACGCTTACCTTGGTGCCAATCTCCTTTAAATGATCCAAGGCGCCAAGCATGGCTTCTCTACCGTCGGGTAAGCCCTGATTGTGCTGGATATATCGAACGGGATGCACGTAAGCTGTAATTGCTTCGGGGTTGCCGCTCTCAAAGCTTTCCAGCACGGCGATGGCCTTTAGCACAAGCTCGTTTTGATGGGTGAATGTCATGGAAAAATCCTCCTTAGAATTAATAGTCATTAGATAAATAATGAACGCTATGTTGTTTATTTATCTGTTGCTCATTATAATGGAGGTTAATACCACGCTCAATATTCAATATTTTTGGTTTTGGGGGATAAAAGACAACTCATCAACTTTTGTCGCTTAACGACTCTAAATAATTTAGGGGGAACGAAAAACGTGAGTAAGAAAACCGATCTAAGAATAGTGCGTACGAAACAATCGATTCGAAAAGCGTTTTATGAGCTCATTCAAGAAAAAGGCTATGAAGCGATAACCATCCAGGATATTGCCGATCGGGCCATGATCAATCGAAACACTTTTTACCTTCACTACCCCAATAAACCTGATTTATTGGATACATGCATAAATGAATTGTTAAGCGGATTAAAGGAAGCGGTCGTGCTTTGTCCCATCAGCATGAATCCTTTCAGTATTTCTATACTAGAGACAGTAATGCAAACTGTACTGGAGCATATTTCGGGTAATACCCCCTTTTACTACGTCATGTTGATTGAAGAAAATAGAATCTATTCGTTTCGGACGAAAATGGAGAATATCATTAAGGATAAATTAGAAGGATGGAATCCCGCTCAGGGAAATCCCCCTTTAACGATATCCAAGGAATTGCTGTTCGAATATCTCGTATCGTCTTTCATGGGGATTGTAATTTGGTGGATTAAAAACGATAAACCTCTTCCTGCAGAAGAGGTTTCATCCCAGTTTAGTAGAATCGTTGCCTACGGACATTTGAAAGCTGCCGGCATCGCCGTCGAGGAATAAAAGGAGTGAGGATTGAAGGAGAAACAGGTACTACTATGCAGGTACATTTTAGATGATCAATAATGCCCTACTCTCCTTTAAACAATTGCTTATGCTTATTGAAAAATCGATAAAAAAATTGTACATTGTCTAATTCAAACCATTCGGCGGTTTGAAGAGGCTTGGCATCAAGATTATAAATTTTTGCATGTAACGTGCCTAAAACAAAGGGAGAATGAGTGGCAATAATAAATTGACTATCAAAATATCGTGCCAGCTCATTTATTTGTTCTGCAATTCTTATTTGATTGGCAGGAGAAAGTGACGTTTCCGGCTCGTCCAATAGATACAACTGCCCAGGTAACAGATATTCCTCAAAAAACTGCATGGACGTTTCTCCATTGGAGTATTTTTCTTGCGAAAACTGAATATTCTCCAGCTTCTTCTTAAACTCATACGTAGCTTCATATTGTGTTGCCTGAGCTTTGGTCATCCCTTTGTTCATTTGCTCATACATGATCCCCTCACGCAGCACGGAGGATTGCTGTATCTTTTTGATCTCATATAAAATATCCTCTGATTTCAAATATCGGCTTCCTTCCGGAAGTTGCCTGATTTCATGCTCTTGCTTATCATGCCCAAGCTGATAACTACTCAAATCAAGGAAACGCTGAGCATAAATCGTATGCCCATAGTTTGTCATTCTTTCAGCTCCCGGGATTCCTAGCTTGTTGGAAATTGCATTGAGTAAAGTGGATTTTCCGCTGCCGTTATTGCCGTACAACACGGTAATCCGATCAAACAAAAGCACCTCTCCAGCCACGTGTTTTAAGGCATGATCAGGGTATATGTTTGGATTTCGATCCGTATAATCGGAAAGCTTAAAGCTTCTCAAATAGATCATGAACGCACTCCTTTTACCTGTCTTATTCTGCGAATTTAGGACCGCGATGCTGTACCCCGCTTCGTGAACAGCTTTCACCCGTTTCATCGTGATCGGTGCAGCTATATCAATCAAAGCTTACCTTATCTTCTTCAGCGAAGAAATAATTCTAACAATACTTAAGATAATTAATATCATGATAAAAGCAAATATAAGTAAAAATACAAATACTCCGACTCCCGGTAGGAATCCATCTTTAAATATGTCTACGATGAATTTTTGATCAAATATAAGTTTAAGAATTAAATTAAAAGCCACGATAACTACAGCAATAATTACAGCTTCTTTAATGATTTTCAATTCGAATCCCCTTCAATCCAGTAAACTTATTGCATCACAGTTATAATAAGCAATTCCTTCATATCTGTCATTTTTCTATGAAAAAAAGCGAATGAGACGCTAAATTCAAAACGGCAGCCGAATTAAGCTGCCGTTTTGTTTTATTGCGACATCCTTTTGGTCATCATCCTTGTTTACTTGCACCATAAAGCTGTCCGCATGCCGCATTGATGTCCGATCCGAATTGCGTTCGGATGGTCACTTTGATGCCATTTGACCTCAGAACCCGAACAAAGCTTTCAATTCGGCTAGCATCGGATGTCCGATAACTTCTTGGGGTGACATCCGTTGAATTGTAAGGAATCAGATTTACGTGATAAAAATGCTCACCAGATCCCCTTCCCCGCAACAATCTACCTATCGCCTCCGCATGTTCAATCGAGTCGTTGACCCCCCGAAGAAGTAAATATGTTTCGCCCGTGAAGCGCGGCATTCCATGGGATAGTTTGGAATCATCGCGGAACCTGTAATCAACTTGGGTAATATATCGTCATGCTTAAGCGCGTACAAGCTTCCCCAAAGTTTGAGTAAACATGAGGCCTATCGGCCTTAAAACGGATCGAATCCCAGCTTAACAACGAAAATTTGCGCTCATTGACGCGGATGGTTAATTCTCCATCAAAAACCGTAATGAATTCTTCGGTTCCTTCCTTATGGCCCTCTGAACGGAGCACCCCTTCCGGATCAATTTCTGCGGAATACAATTCAAAACGCCGATCCTCTTGAAAAGGAAATGCCGGGTAAACCCGGTACCTGCCATCGTCCCCGGTACAAACCTTCACTTCTTTTTTCAAAACGACGTCAGCATCGGGCTGCGGATTTTGGATCAGGGAGGTAAAGAAAACTTTTAATCCGTTGGCAATTTTCCAAACCGTTGTAAGCGTTGGACTTGATTCTCCTCTTTCGATTTGTCCTATCATCGTTTTACTGACTCCGCGGCTATGTTGGCATTCTGTGCCATTTCGATGATTCTCAAATAGGGCCCTTACAATATTTCGATATACCCTTCGGTACCATGCACGCGAATTCGTTGTCCATCCTTGATCAGCTTGGTGGCATTCTCCACTCCGACAACGGCCGGCAAACCATATTCCCGCGCGATAACGGCTCCGTGGGTCATCAGTCCGCCGACTTCGGTAACCAGGCCTTTTATGGAAACAAACAAGGGTGTCCAACTAGGGTCCGTAAAGGAGGTGACTAATATATCTCCCTGTTTCAGATTGGCATATTCCATGTTTAATAGCACACGCGCTCGCCCCTCTATAACCCCGGAAGAAACGGCTAGACCCGCAACAGCTCCGGCCGGGAGATTTTCTCGTTTATACTTGCCCGCAATAATTTCGCCGTCGGACGTGATCACGCGTGGAGGAGTTAGTTTCTCATATAGTTTGTACTCGTCTTTTCTATTCCCGATGATCAGGTCATTTAGTTTATGCGTACGAACGACTTCGCGTAGTTCTTCAAAAGTGAGATAGTATATATCTTCTTTGTCATGAATGACGCCCGCTTGTACGAGTCGTTCGGCTTCTTTCAGTATAGCCTGTTTGTAAACGAAATAGCGATTCACCATGCCGTATTTGGGATATTCCCGATACCCGATGAAATTCCGGATCAGGTCGATCTTTTCTTTTGCTTCTTTGGCTTTTTGTTTGCCATCCGGCAATTGCTTCAACCGCGCTAACAACTCTAGTTCTTTTTTCAAAGCTTCCTGCAGCCCTTGCTCAAATCTCCGTCGACTTTCTTGAGGCCCAAAGTTTTTGATATTGCTGAGGATCAAGGGGACAAGCGTGATTGGCTTTTCGCTCCACCGGGTTTTCGTAATATCGATTTCCCCCGCGCACCTCATTCCGTATTTTTGAAGAAACGCATAAATAGCCGCCTGGATTTCCTGTCCGCCTTTAAACTTCAGGAGTTCATCCAAAAAGTCGTCATTTTTTGCATGATGTAAATATTCAATGGCTTCAGGGTAAGGACGAATCACATCGGCCACATCCAAAAGCGCCAGGCCCATTTCCGACGTAATATTATTGGGAACGGATTGAGTAAGGGTGTCTGCCGCGTTTTTTTCACCTAACCACTTGTTCATATTTTCATTAATCCACGTGGAAGCATCCATTGCGGCCATAAACACAGCCGAACTTTGCGGATCAAATAAAATCTTCTTCAGCACCTGGATATCTTCCAGAATAAAGTCCATTAAATCGGATCCGGATTTCATTTTGATGGTTTGTTTTAACTGCTCGATGGAAGTTTGATTTTTCTTGATCAAATCCGCCACGATTGCCGGGTCGCTAGGGATTTGCGGGTGTGATCCCGGAGATGGAACTCCTTTGGGGCTCCCTTCTTTATTTTCACCCGGCAACAATTTTATGAAATCCCGCTCTATGATGGTCATTAGTGCGTCTTTTATAAGCGGATCGCCTTGGCCAAAGTTGTTTACCAGCATGTCTCTGCCGTCAGGTGAAGCGAGCATGTGCGTAACGTCAACAAATAATCTTCCGCCAGCTTTAAACCTCGGTCCATAGGATGTTAATTCAAATAAAGACAGTCCTAATGGCTTCAAAGGATCCGTCATCATTTGTTGATGACCGACAGATAGATACACGTGATTTTCTTCGTCATTCGCTTCAGGGATCGGGTATAAAGTAGTGATTGGCCGGCTCTGGACAATATAAAATGTATCATCCGCCAAACACCATTCGATATCCTGGGGCTGGCCAAAAAAAGCTTCGATCTGTCTTCCGATGCGGGCCAGTTGTAAAATTTGTTGATCAGTAAGCGTTTGAATCTTTTGCCGATCGGGATCGATCCGCTGTGTTTCTGTTCCGCCTTCTTTCCGTCCGTAGATAGCCAACTTTTTGGTCGCTACCCTCTTATCGACGATTTCCCCGTTCCGTACTTTATAACCATCGGCTGATACCAAGCCGGAGACCAATGCCTCTCCAAGTCCGAAGCCGGCATCGATGGATAGTACCTTTCGGCTACAGGTAATTGGATCAGCGGTAAATAGGATTCCGGAAGCCTGCGGGAAAACCATTCTTTGAACGATAACGGATAAATAAACTTGATTGTGGTCGAATCCATTTTGCATCCGGTAGATGACCGCGCGATCCGTATATAGGGAAGCCCAACATTTGCTGATATGCTGCAGGATGGCTTCTTTGCCGATAATATTTAAATAGGTGTCTTGTTGGCCGGCAAAAGAGGCATGGGGTAAATCTTCAGCTGTCGCACTGGAACGCACGGCATAAGCATGCTCCTCCCCAAACTTGGAGAGATTGCGAGTAACTGCTTCTACAACCTCTGAAGGAATTTCTGCTTCCATTAGGATTTGACGAATATTCTTGCTGATTTCGCCGATTTGTTCCCGATCTTCCGCTTTTAGCATGGTTAGTTGATGGAGCAAAGCATGATACGTTTCGTTTTGTTCAATGGCCTTTCGATATCCCCCGGTTGTAATGCAAAATCCTTCAGGCACTTGTATTCCTTCGATTTTTGAAAGTTCTCCTAAATGTAACCCTTTTCCGCCAACGAGCGAAAGCTGCGTTTTTTCCATTTCCTGAAAACCGAGAACCAAAGTACTCATGCAACATCTCTCCTAACCATTAAATTGAAAAAACATTTGACAAGGGTTTAGTGGCATGTTATATTTAAAGTGTAAGATGCGTTAAATATGTCTGCACAACTCACACAGTCGTGATCTGATTATATCATCGTACCTGTTTGTATGCAATAAAAAAGAACCTGGTAAACAATCCGGGTTCTTTTTTTGATTTAAGCAAGAAATCGAATTTGCGCTAAAACCTCGTTCATTCTGAATCACTTTGAACCGTAGATAACGAAACAAGGACCGGATCGGCAAAATCCGAAGCTTCCTCTCCTTTTGGATTGTGAAGTCGGAAAAGGAATGCGTCGCCTGCTTCTGACTTCCACACGATATAGTCGTTAATCCCTTCACTACTTGAGCCTTGCAGATAGATCTCGGCGTATCCCAGGGGATGCTCGATAAGCTCCCCGCTATAATCGGATACTTCGCCAAACTCTTCCAATTCCTCTTTTCCGGCAGATTCAAGCTGCGTTAAATCATAATTAGCAGGTAGCGATTCGATATCGACATTGTATTCAGGATTGCTGCTAAGATACAGACGTCCATCGGTCGCATCGAAAGCAAACTTTTCAAATACGTATAAAGAAAAGCCTTCACCTTGATGTAAGGTGGCCGCGTGAGATTGGTTGCCCTCACCAGTCATCAAATCAAAATTTTCGGTCCGGGGACGTGTCGCGCCGGGTTCTTTCTCGTCATCAGTCGCAGGAGCCGTGACCGCTTCGTTAGTCGGTGTTGAAGTTTCCTGGCTCACGGGAGGTTCAGTTGTTCCGGAGCAAGCGGTAAGTGATAGTGCCATGGCTAGAAACGAGATCTTCATAAAAGCAGAATACTTTTGATACATGGTTGATCACGCCTTTCTATCGTTATTCCATACATCTTTAATTACGCTAATGTGCATAGCTTACTGTTACAGCGACATCATTATATGATTCGTTATAAAAATATGATTATTTATGAGTTATTACCCCCATAAAGGATTAGAAACGCGAAGTTTGTTTACACACAGATGGTGCCTGGGATCGGCGCTATCGCAGGCGCATGGGCGAATTACACTATTCTTGAAGAACCGCGAAATGAGCCGTGAACGCTTACCGCCTGCGGAGATTATATGATGACCTTTTGGGTATCGGGTTAACCCTCTCTTTTCTCCAAATATACCCAAGATGCATGGGGCTTGGACAAAAACAAAGGCAGCTAATCCGAGGATTAGTTGCCTTTGGAATCGAAATTGCCTTCGATTGTTATCTTTAATATTCTCCTTTAATTACAAAAAACGAGCCTCGAATGGTTCCAGCCAGTTTAGATTTCTGCCTAGCAAACTTAAACTTCCCCTCTAACTCCGTTGGTACCTCCATCCCCTCAGATAACTTAAAACCAACGGCCCGCTTCTTAGGGTCGTCCACCGTATACATGACATTGAGCCCTAGACCATCTTCATAAAAAACGTAGGCAAATTGAATATTTTCCACTTGAAAACGGGATGTTTCCAGAGGTTTGGCCGAAAACTCAATATTACGTTCTTCTTTCAAAATCCGGTTCACGTATTCAAGGGTTTCTTGGCTCTCGCTAGCGGGAACAACCGCATATTCATGTTTATATTTGTTCATAAAGTAACGGGCTTCATTAGCTCGTAGGCCAGCAAGCGCTGCAGCTACGGGTGAAGACTCTAAACCAACCGTGGACACATTTTTGAAATCAACGATGCAGGACATTTGCATTTCTCCTTAACTCTTTATTTTCTAACCACAGGAATCCACATTTCTCCAAATATTAAGCCGTTTTGCTGACCCATCTCAACCGTTGCATTTGGTCCGCCAACATAGGCGAAATTCTTTGTTTCCGGCAAGACTTGACCAAAGGCCATGCCGGTAAGCTTGCTACTCAACTCCTCAGCCGTCTTCCCTTCTCCCTTAACGACCAGGTATTCTCCCTTAGGAAATTGGATCGCTCTGGTTGCTTCAGGTACGGATGCTTCTGTCATGACGCCAGCATAATGCATCATCTTGTTATTCACTGCTTCATTCACGGCAAAAATGTAGTCATTTGCGGCAACGGACTTTAAAGTGTCAAGCCTTCCATCCTGTTTGACGGCCGTCCAAAAGTCTTCCTTCTCTTTGTTAATGCCAGCATAATCCGTGTAATCGCTCTTAAGCTCAGTTCCAATCCCTAATACGATAAAGCTGTCTTTTTCCTGAAAAGAATATTCTTGCATTCTTAACACCGTCCTCTTTAAATTTTTTAATTGACTTGTCTTTTTACTTGATGGGTTTATAATAACCTTAAATCATGTCAAAATATGATACTGTTTAGGGGGCCCGATGAAAAAAGTTGAACGGATTAATGTCATCATGAGATATATCAACAACCGCGCCCACTTTACCATTTCTGAAATCATGCGAGAATTTAATATTTCTCGATCGACCGCGATTCGGGATATCAGAGAAATTGAAGCCATGGGGATGCCGCTTGTCGCTGAAGTCGGGCGAGATGGGGGTTATTTTGTCATGAACAACTCCGTCCTCCCCACGGTCCGCTTTACGGATAATGAAATTAAAGCTCTATTTATTGCCTTTATGGCCACAAGAAATCTACAACTCCCTTATTTAAAGAGTCGGCACTCTTTAGCAGAGAAATTACTGGGACTTATCTCGGAAAACCAGCAAGACGACCTTGTTTTATTGAATCAAATTTTGCTGTTTGAAGGAACCAACCCCCATAATCCAGACCTGCTTGATCTATCGGACCTCCCCCACCCTATGTTGGAAAAATTGATCCAGATTCTTCTTTTGGATAGTTACTTATTGGTTAGCGTTAAAGAAACGGATGAAATAAAGTCTTATCCGATTTATCTTTTGCACTTATATCGTGAAAAAAGTTTATGGCAAATTGAAGGCTTTGACCTTGAGGGAGAAAAAAGACGTATTATTACGGTAGACAATCTCATCAATGTAGAACCATACCCTGCGAAAAGAAGATTAAGCAAGAAAAAGATTTTAGAACAACTAAGTAAACAGGAAGAAGCGTCCAACCTGGTCATTGAGCTTGGACCTCAGGCGATAGCCCAATTCAAAAAATATCATCCTTTAAAAGTTTCAATTTCATATACGAACCCTTACCAAACGACAGCTATTTTAAAGACGTTTATCCATGTTCAACATTCGGAAGAATTAACCGAAATAACAAATTGGTTGTTATTCCTGGGTAGGGATATCAAGGTCAGGCAAATGCCGGAGGAAGTCTTGGAAGGTTTACAAGAGCGAATTAAATTATATGGCCCATGAACGGACTGGCATCGGACACGGCAATATCGGCCAAGTAGGTTAGCTCTTGTTATCTGGCACCAGCCCGATTCTGGGCGAGTCCCGCAACCGGAGTTGGTTCTCATAAAAACTTATTTCTTGACATTGGATGGAGGATACTGTATATATTCCAAGCCAATTACAAAAGACGGAAAAGGAGGATGTCCGTATGCACAGAGTGATTAAAATCAGATTTACGGTCTTTTACGGTGAAGTGTCTGAAGCAAACTGTTTCGGGTACATGGAGTTGAATCAGGATGGCAATATGATCGCGCTTTACAATGGGTACGGCGAGGAAATGGATATGTATGGCGGACATGAATATGTCAGGGTGCGGGCACTCGGCAAATTTGATGATCAAGACCGTGATAATTTTTATTCCTTGTTAGAAAGCGACGGTATAGGCTGATCTGCTTGAGATAATTTTGACATATCGGTCATTACCGGAAAAACAAAAGGCTTGCAAGCCAAAAACGGCTCACAAGCCTTTAACGACATTATTTATTCGTCTTGCGCAGTTGTTTCGATGCCTATCGTATTGGTTTTGGAGTCAAAAGTTATTGTAATGTCGAGCGCATCCGCGATATCACGAAGCTTGAAGTAGTTGTTTCCACCAATTACATACGAGGTAAGCTGTGCCTCCTGATCATCCAAGTAAACCTTAGATGTCGATAATGTTGCATTCTTTGCTTTTGGATTCGCAGATACGGCCAGTTCTCCTCCTTGGGCGGTATATGCTTCACCCGCTGTCAGACTGATGGCGTTATGCTCTCCGTCCCAACCTACTTCAAAGCTCTTTGCGGTTCCGTTCACGGCCTTAGCAATGTCGCGAAGCTTGAAATAGGTATTATTGTTAATGTTATATGCTTCAAAAGAAACCTGCTTGCCATCCACTAAAACCTTTGAAACCGATGGAGCGGCAGTTGCCGTTTTCAAAGGTTTTATAGCAGGCTCTTTAGTCGGTTCAACAGGATTTGCAGCCGGTTCAGTAGGATTTGAAGCGGGCTCAGCAGGGGCTGAAGCCGCAGTTTCTTCGCCTTCGGAAACTATGTAAATGATTTTGGAGCTCTTATCGGCATCGCCGAAACTAAATACGTAAAAAAGATCGCAAGTATAGCCGCCATATCTCTTGTAAAGTTTTACGGTTGCCGTTTTATTTGCCTCAAGTTCACTTACGCTTTGTTCCGAACCGTCAATCGACCAGGACATTGCACCGCCATAACTTCCATCGACAGTATAATAACTAACTACGGCAGGCATTTTTTCCTTTGGTGAAAATTTGATTTCAGCGCCTTCTTTAACGAGAACGATTTTATAGTTTTCTTCGGCAAGAATATCTCTAAACCGCTGATTATCGTCAAATTCTTCAAGTTCGATTTTGTCCGATTGGGTACCTACTTCCCCGGATATTGAATAAGTATACTTGTCGCTTGGAACCTCTGAAGCTATTGCAGGAATTGAAGTGAATGCCAACATGATGACTGAGAGCATTAGAGCTAAAGAAATGAAAGACTTCTTTCTCATAAAACTACCTCCCATAAATATGTATTGGTGTTCATGAACTCCCCCTCATCATAGGTTTGTCCTTCCTTCATAGTCTGTGACAATTACTTCATTAAGGTAAAAAAAGGCTGAAAATTGAGGAAATATTGGATGCAAAAAATATCAGTATTAGTAAATAAAAGTAGTTATGTTATATAGTGAAGGAAAATCACGGAAGATGAATTATTATGGCAGGCCGCAATCATGTTACTTGCAGCCTAAGAAGCCCAAGATTTTACCGGGATCGATCGCTCCTACCAGATGACTATCCCTTACTGCAAATGCGACATATATTCAAACGCTGTCGTACCATATACGCTTTTAAAATGTTTGTTTAAATGAGTCAAATCAACAAAACCACAGGCAGTTACTGCGGAGTATACATCTTTATTCTTCTCGATCAAACGCTTTGCACGTTCGATTTTGCAGTTGAGAAAGTATTGATAGGGTGAAATTCCGGTATTCGCTTTGAATAATCGGATAAACTGAAACTTTGATAAATGAAGCTCACGGCTGATTTCGTCAAGTTTAAGAACATGCTCCAGATTGGCATGAAGCATCTCTTTTGCCTTGCGAATCAGCACATTTTCCTTCCTATCGTCAACGGAAAGCTTCGTTTGGACGAGGCTATTCGTGAGGGACAGGAATAATTCGCTGCATAACGCCTCATCTTGTTCTTTCAATATGGCCGCGGAAAGGTTTATGATTCGTTGTTCAAGATGAGCATCATACACAATGGGGGTTGAAAACCTGGGAATATCCTTTTTTTCTATGACTTCCATAAGCAGTTGGGGCTCAATGTAAAGCATGACATAATCCAAGCCTGTCCGATCATGTGCCATTCCATCATGGGCCTGTTCCGGATTAAATAACATAACGCCGTTCTGATAGGATAATTGTAAACTCCCCTCCAGGTTATATTCCTGAATCCCTCGTAATGTAACACCCACGGCATACTCCTGGTGAGCGTGCTTTTTATAGGTAAAGTCAGTCATGCTTGCCGACAATGCGGTAATCCCCGCCGATTTTTTATATATAAATTTGTTCATTCCATTCACCTCTTCATAAGCTTCCCTACATCCAAATCATGATAGCGGCACAAGCAAGGGATAACGCCATGAATATATTAACGATCTTGCTGTGTCTTTGTAAAAACGCCTTGAAAACCGTCCCGAATATCACCCATGTAATAAAGGCCAGAAATCCGATGGCTGTGATCGCTAAAATGCTTATCGTTATCGCGGGGGTCGTGTTATATTTCGGCATGATTAAAGTTGGAATTACAGTCAAAGTAAACAGCACTACCTTGGGATTTAGAAACTGCATCAGTAAGCCCGATAAAAAGGTAGCCGTTTCGTTTTCAGTCGGGTTTGATGCATCCATTCTGTAAATCATATAAGCAAGATAGAGCATATAAATGCTTCCGATGATCTGCATCACAATGATTAATTTCGGGATGAACGTAATGAGTATCGTATTCAATAAGGCGGAAATAACCAGCAATAAACCAAAACCAACCGTTGCTCCATACGAATAGTTCATCGCTTTTTTCGCCCCTTGATGATGCACGGTGGACAAAATAACAATGTTCGTTGGTCCAGGTGTAAACGTAGCAACCATACAGTAAATCAAAATAGATGTAATATCCATGAGAGCCCCTCTTTCCGGTCATTCTCATATATTACATCTTAGTTTAAAGACCCTATAGTACATTATTGCAATTTTGAATTTCATTCGCCATGGGACTATTTGTTATTTGAGATAACCACCCTCAGCTCAAATTCCGACCTTCGTTAAAACCTATTCTTAATACATACCCTTCATGGGTTTTCCGAGTTTAGTAGGTCATGGATTTTGGAAATGAGATCTTCCGCATTGGAATGGAAAACTTGGTTTGCGTCACTCCAGGCCGACTTCAGAAAATAGGAAGCATGAAACTTCCACCCTTGATGCCCGGGATTAAAATCCATTTGAATTTCCCGTCCGGGCTTTCCGCGGTATACCCGCGAACCCGGTTTGCGCCAGTTGCCGATCCGGGTGATCCTGTCCGGTTTCTGACCGGTAATATAGGTGAATCGCTTATTGTAAGTGATATCCTTCAAATGGAATTTGGGGCTCCCCACAGCAAATACATGAACTTGCTGAAATCCGAACTTCTCTTCCAGATTTAATCCAGTCCTGTAGGCAATTACCCCACCGGCGCTATGACCGATCAGAATAAGCTGATCCGAAAATGCCGCATGCTCAAGAATGATCTGCGCTGCGGCTTTAACGCGCCGAGATAGGTTATGGCTCAGATCATATCCGACTTGAGTAAGCTGCCGCACCAACAGAGTAATAAACGAGGAACGGTTAGCTCCGTCCGCTGTCCCGTAAGGAAAGACCGCCACGATTTTGGCATGGGGAAATCTTTTGGCGATTTCTCCCGCTCCGGCTTCAAAATTATTCCGATAGGTCAGAACGCCGGCAATAAAGCATATCACCGTTCGGCATTTACCGGTACACGTGCTATTGGAGGAGACGAAAGACTCTATCATGATTTTTCACCCTCTTTGCCTCTTCTTGTTTAGGCTAGGCTCTCCGCTCTAATAATATTCACCAAAAAAAAGCAAAATCAGCAGTATTCCGCTGCTGATTTTATTCTTCCCTTCGCCTATACCGCTAAGTTTGCGGGTAATTATCCATTAACGATGGAATGAAAATCTTCCCCTGCGGTATTTCTTTTAATGGTCAGGCAGCGTAATACCCCCATAACAAAATAAATAAGGCTTATCGCAATGACAATATACAGGAGAACCGTGATGGAAGTCGGTGCCCATACGTGAATAAATGACCATGGCAAGCCACCCAATAACAAATTCGGTAGCATGATTGTGAACGCTATGATTCCAACTACGATGAGAGTATGGACAAGCAATAGTAGCAACCTCTTGCCGTTGAGCGATGCCCGAATGCGTTGTTTGGTAACCAGCTTCCTCAACATCATTAGTATTGACAAGAGAAACATTATACCGGCTCCTACGAGTACGATGCACGCAACGGTCACGATTTGATCCAACTTTTGATAACCGTCAGTATGTATGGTTGGTAATTTTTCCCCTTCCCATAATGCCATCACGCCTTGACCAATAGCCGTCGTATGGCTCGTACTCAAATTGGAGAAGACCGCAACACCGACATGTTCTTCAGGCTTCAGAATGATATAAGAAGTAAAATTTGGATTTTGTCCCGCATGCGAGACATAACGTTCATTGTTTTTCTCCTTAATTTCCCAACCGCTGGCATAGTAGGTATCTTGGTCAAAAGGCGCTACAGTCTGATCCGGGATATGCGATGCGCGGAAAACCTCTTGGTGTATCGTATTGCTCGGATCGTAACCTAATTGAACATTCATCCATTTTGCAATATCATTCGCATTGGTGATGAAATACCCGGCAGGAATATTCCCCCGGTATATGGGAGCAGTATAAGCTTGCGCTTGCATAAATCCGATTTTGTAACCGGAAGCCATTTCCATGCCGGAGTGCATTTGATGACGTCCTACAAATGTACTGTTCATGCCCAATGGTTCAAGGATCTTCTGCTTCATATATACATCGAAGGGCGTCTTCGTGACGGTCTCGATGACAAGTCCAAGGACATCATAATTAATCGTGGCGTACTCAAATGAACTGCCTGATTTTCGATTCAGAGGCTGATTCACTAGCGTTCTTACAGTCAATTCCAGAGCGTTGTCGGCAGTGCTCTCCGGAATGCGCGTAATCGAATTCGAAGGAATGCCGCTTGTATGATGGAGGAGCTGATCGATAGTTATGGTTTGGGGCTCGCCTTGATAAGTTAGTTTTAACCAAGGAATATACATCTGAACATCATCGGTTCGTTTTAATAACCCCTCCCTTTCCAATTGCATAATGGCTAGCCCTGTAAATGCTTTGGAAGTGGATCCGATCTCGAATAAGGTATTAGACGTTACTGGTTTTTTCGATTGCAGATCTGCATATCCGAATCCTTTCTGATAAACTGTTTCTCCCTTCTCTACGATGACAAGGGATAGTCCTGGTATGTTGCTTAACTCTTGTTGTTCCTCAACGAATTGTTCAATTAACTGTATACTACGGTTTGAATTTGCACTCGCTGTGTTTGGTGTCACAACGCTCACGAATGCAAGCACGGTCATGATAAGAATTCTGAAGCACTTCATGTTCGATTCTCCTTACTTAAAATGAATGATAATCCCCCTTGGAGCTAAATATCTTGCTGAGACCTCGTGCCGCAAGCACAGTTATCGTGAGAATCCCCCTTCCGTCAAACTCTGAATGTCTTAACAATAAGTATACCGAGTAACGTCCATTGAACCCATCGATTTATATAACAGAAATCACGCGAACATAACATTTTTGTCACAACGCGTGATTATTCAGTACTTCTCTTATCTAGAATATTTTTGGTTGATCCTACGGCGCGATCCCGCTCCCTCTCTATTACTTTTCCTTAATGCTTGCTCCGTATTGGGACGCTTAAAGATATACGCGAATGATAATATCCTGGTCATGATTACCGAACCCGGCTCCATAGAGCGTTAATCCACCAACGTTAACTGAATTCTCGTCAACCGCGAAACGAAGACTCCAGAACTGTTCCCGTAGCTTGATATCCGCGACGGTTACGTCCGACATTCGTTCTCCATCTATAAATGTTCCCAAGGCATCGATGCGGATTGTCTTTAATAATCCGTATTGATTGACATTACGATGCCACCACTCCGGCGTATATCGGCCCCGTGCGGCTCTTCCGAAGTCTGCCGGGCTTGTCCAGGTTCCAAGCCAAACACCGTTGAACGCAAATTGAATATCCGAAGGCCAATGATCTCTCAAGCCAGGCGCTTCAGAAGCAATTTCCATCGAAATTTCAATGGCTTCGGCAGTTTGATCCGGAAGCAGATAGTTAGGCGTTTTGTACTCAACATACCCCTTGCCGAACCACAGAATCCCGGCGTGAACGCGCTCGGGATCAAGAAAGTAGCGCGGATCGTCCCAAATCCCGATTTCCTTCTCACGCGTGCCCAGCCCGCAGGTAGGATGAACTTCAAAAGCGGTATAATGACCGACTGAAATGGACTGCTCCTTGATCTTCGCGGTTTGGTTGGGGGATGGCAGTTCGATTTCGACATTTTGATGTTTGAGGAAACACATTTTGTGCGTCCCTCCGTTTTGGCGGACCCTGCGGCTTCCGACTAGTTCGGCATTTTCGAGTTTCCGGATGTGCATGGTGACGATGGAGGGGCTAAGCTCTAACTCAGCCGCAATTTCCTTTACATTCATTTCGTTATCGGCAATGAGGCTCATAATTCTCCAGCGGACTTCGCTTGCAAGAGCTTCGTATAATGCCATGAATTTTGCTTCCCCGTTTGCTTTGATCATGATCATAATCTCCTGAACGCACAAATTGAAATCACATTTATATTAATTTAACTGATTAAAACATGATTATTCAACCACGCTTTATTGAAAGATGCCAGGTATTAGTGTTTAATTTTCTTATCTGTTAATTATATTGGATTCTTATTTAGGTAAATATATAAAAGAGGTGGAACAATGAAATACAATAACCCGGTCATTAAAGGGTTCTATCCCGACCCAAGCGTTTGCAAAGTAGACGACACTTATTACATGGTCTGCAGTTCTTTTCAGTACTTTCCCGGAGTTCCGATTTTTGAAAGTAAAGACCTGATTAATTGGACCCAAATCGGTCATTGTTTAACCCGGAAGAGCCAGGTTCAGTTGGAGACCGTGAGCAGTTCCGGAGGTGTCTTTGCTCCCACCCTGCGTTACAATGGCGGCCGTTTTTACATGACCACCACAAATGACACTACTCACCAAAACTTCTATGTCTGGACTGACGATATTTACGGAGAATGGTCCGATCCGATTTATGTCGATCAGGGGGGCATTGATCCGGATTTATACTTTGAAGAAGGCAAAACGTATTTCATGAGCAATGGAACCGACGATTATGGAGTCGGCGGTATCGTCCAGTGCGAAATCGAAATCGAGTCCGGACGCAAATTGACGCCAAGCCGTTCGATTTGGCAAGGGTCAGGCGGACGTTATTTGGAGAGCCCTCATATGTACAAAATTGATGGGCGTTATTATTTGCTGGCAGCTGAAGGCGGAACAGAATATGGCCATATGGAAACTTATGCGCGGGGAGATTCTCCTTCCGGCCCGTTCGAACCCTATGCGAACAATCCCGTACTGACTAATCGCAATCTGGGCGGTTACGAGCTGCAAGGGGTTGGTCACGGTGATCTGGTTCAAGACCACGAAGGGAATTGGTGGCTCTTTCATCTCGGATTCCGGCAGACCGGCCAGTGGCTTACTTATCACCACTTGGGACGCGAAGTTTTCCTGACTCCGGTTACCTTTGGCGAAGACGGCTGGTTTACCGCAGGTCATAATGGCACCACACTTATGAGTTTTGAGACGGATCGCATCGCCGACTCGATCATTCAACAGGAGAAAAAGATCTTTACGTTCGAAAATAGTGATTGGAATCTGGACTGGTGTTATCTTCGTCATCCGGTTCCGGAACATTATCTGTTAGAATCCGATAGAGTAAAGCTTAAGGGAACTGGAATTACGTTGGATATTCCACTATCCCCTACATTTATAGGTATTCGTCAAAAGGACTTCAACGCGGTCATTTCATGTGAAATCAGCCTGACCGGAGGTGAAGCCGGCATTACTCTCTATATGGACGAAAATCACCATTATGATTTGGCATTGCGTAACGGTCAACAAGGATACGAGGTCATCGAACGACTTAATATAGGAGATATCAAATCCATTGAAAAAGCTATAGATCTGGGCCAATGCAATCATGCCACATTGGTGATTAAAGCCACCCCTACTCATTATCGTTTCTATATTCAGATGGATGGTATTGAGACTTTACTTGGAGCTGCACAAACGAGATATCTCTCCTCGGAAGTAGCGGGAGGATTTACGGGTGTACTTATCGGTTTGTATGCCACCGGAGAAAACCCCGATTGCAATGCTGAATTCACACGTTTTAGCTGCGTGTATTCCTGATTCAACCTTTACAATTCGTTAAAACGAAAAAAGCCGCGGGTTCCGCGGCTTTTTTTCGTGTTTCTTCATGCAATCAGACTTCTATTCTACAACGCTTGTTCGTTTATTCTACTGTTGGATCGGTGTGGAGGTCTTGATCCGGTTTCGTAAAAGCCCAGCGAGTGAAAGTAACCTCGAATCCATCTCGGGTCGGAGAGCAGGCAAAGGGTCCTGCATGATTTCCGGCAGGATACGGAAAACGCGCAACGCGAATCGTACGCCAAGCATGATGCTGAGTCCGTGCGCGGATAATCACGGCATCCTTCATAATCGAAGCGCGAAGCGTAACCTCTTCCCCAACCCATTCCGGAACGGAGGCAAGCGACCAGTCGGAATAGCCGTCTGTTACCACTGCGGAAAGCTGTGGAATCCCGTCATTCATTTCAACCCCCGCTTTAATCCATTGTTCCGGGCCATGATACAACAGAATGCCTGCCTGATCGTAAAGCTCCGTGAAGGACGAGAGTTGAAATGATACCTCCACGGCCATGTCGTTATTCCAATCCGCCAACAAAGCCGCCCCATCCTCATATTCAAAACCATAGAAAGTCTTTTTCCAGAAGTCCCTTCCCTTTTCAGGCACAACCTTCAGGCAATTTTCTTCTATTCTGGTGGACAAGGGCGAATTGAGCCATCTCCCGGCTTTCCAATCCATTTTCATCATCGTCATTGTTTTGAACTCCTTCATTGAATAATTATTAAATTAATTCACCGCGTTTTTTTAAATAACGATATAAAATGCAACCACAGACGGTACATAAAAGAGCACATAAGCCAATAAATCCATAGCCCGCTTGTAGTCCGCGCAGCAATCCGATGGAGTCACCTTCACCGTACATTGATTTCACTAATTCTATGACAAATCCGATAACGTAGTTGCCGATAACGCTACCAAGCCCCATCAGAGTAACCGTAAAAGTAATCGCGGTATCGCTTCCGCGCGGATAGCGTTTTGCTATAAAGGCCATCACTGTCGGATAGATCATTGCGATCCCAATCCCCGCTGCTGCAAAAAGAAAAGACCACGTTTCTCCCCCGGCAATAGCAGCAAATGTACAAAGCGCAGATAGACCGGAGAAAATAATGAGAGAAAAAGTAAATCCGATTTTATCGGTCACGGGTCCCAAAAAGAGTCTGGCAAGAGCAAACAGAAGAAAGAAGATGGACAACATACCGGAAGCCTTAACGGTGTCCCAGTGGTAGGCTTTTTCCAGGAAATTGACCAACCAACCCCCTACAGCCAATTCGGATACGACGCCGAAAGAGAGAATAAGCACCATCCACCACAATGCGGGATCTCGCATCAATTCCTTTAATGGAGTCCGGCTTTCATTCGGAAGATCGTCGCCAGGAAATGTACTGCGCAAAGCAGTCAGGATCGGGAGCAAGGATAATGAAAGCATGACCAGATACATCCCGCGCCAATCCAGCGCATGGCCAAACACCTGAACCGACATGATCCCTGTTGCAATCAAAGGAGCGACCGTTGAACTTAATCCATAAAAGGCATGAGACAAATTCATCATTGTTCCCGTATTCTTGACAAAGATCCTCGCTCCCAATATCGCCAGCGCAATCTCCAACATTCCGTTTCCGATGTACATCAGAAAATAAGAAGCGGCAAAGAGCGGGTATGTTTGCGATATAAATATAAAAATACCCGAAATTAACATAGAGGCGAAAGATAGAATACTTGCAGCTTTGATCCCCCATTTCCGCACTAAAATAGCGGTAAACGAGCAAGCAATTAAATAACCTAAGGCGTTGAGGGATAACAAACTACCCAATTGTTCTTCATTCAAATTAAAATCAAATTGAATCCTTGGAATTGCAGGGCCTTTAATATTCTCTGAGATACCAAAAATAATAAAGCCTAAAAAGGTCGTGGCCAGCTGCATGGCATAAATCTTATTAAATTTTTCTGATCGTTGTTTCAATTCTGAAATCCTCCTAAATCAATCAGCGGCTACCGAAATCTGCCTCATCTTCTCTCCACCAATTGCAAACGATAAGTTAAACTCTCCAACGTGAGTGCTATTATTCCAGTCAAATACTCCTCCTGAGTGTCGTTCTTAATTAAGAGCGCAGGCATATGTTCTCCCGGTATATACTGCAAACAACCGTTGATTAATGCTTCCGACATGGAAGGATGCGTTAAATCGCCCGTAATGGCAATGGTTACGGGATTTATGATCGTAATAATCGAACTTAACAGCTTGACCGCTAATGAAACAAATTCATCTTTGTTATGCAGTTGTTCCAGTTGTTCTTCGCGTGTGATTCCAAAGGGGAAATAGGATATTTCGCCTGCAAAATTGGTGGTGCCCGTTACCATACGTCCATTTACAATAAAACCTGCACCGGGAAAATGATTCTTGGGAAATGTCACAACGGCAAATGTCTTATCTTCCTCAAAATTTTGCATATTATAAAACCCATAAACCGTTAGGTTCATGTCATTTTCTATAATGACGTCAATGTTGTATTTTTCTTCAAGCCGAGGACCCAAGGGTTCTCCCGCCAGAGCGGCCACATCGCAAATTCCAATGATTCCATGATGGGCAACTCCCGGGATGCCAATTCCAATCGCTTTTACATTGTTATATTGCAGTGTGAATTCTTCAATCATTTGATCAATGGTTTCAACATCAATGAAATTTAAGTTTCTTGTTCCCTCTTCCACTTTCTCGCCAATCAGATTAACGAGTGCGTAGGTAATAGAATGAAGGCCCCCTTCCGTTCTTACCAATAGACAAAGAACATAAGCGTAATCGGCGTTAAACATGTACTGTCTGGCCGGGCGACCGCCGCTGGATTCCTCCAGTTCTTTTTCCAGAACTTCCCCGCTCTGAACCAACTCATTCAGTATAGTACCGCAAGTAGCGACACTTAATCGCGTCATATTCGCTATGGTTGCCTTCGTCCCTGTGCCCACAGTTTTTAACGTGTTTTTCACTAACTCGACATTAATTTTTTTGACTTGCAGTGTATTATGGGTTGTAGGGTTCACGGCGGCATGTCCTTTCTTAATCAGTTTTTAAAATACTTATAATAAGAGGAATTTTAAACGATTATGTACAAATGTCAAGCTTAATTAACTGGTGGTATTCAAATCCTCTATGGATCTGGAGGATATAGGATGAACGAAATGAAGCTGCCGATCCTGCCAGCAGCTTCATTTTGTTCATATTTCTTTGTATTAAGCATAGTTCCTTCTTCCATGCATTTCTCTACTTAGAAATCGCTATCGTCCGATTAACTCGAATACAGGGAGCAATAAGTATGCGTAAAGTTCCCTGCAAGCAGATCCTCTTTTCGAATGAAAAATTGCAGTTCTCCGGCATCCCACCAGCAAAATCCAACCTCCCGGTCAGAATCCAGTGCGAGCAGCAACAACGTATCGCGGACTTCCTGTTCCGCCTTGGCGGCATCGCCGTTCAAATGCGCGGTGATCTCCTCCATAGCCTCGTTCACGGAATAGTTGTATTTCGAACCGGTCAACAGCATCAGCGCCGCTTCATACTCGCAATCGCCATGCTGGGTTGCCGGATAACCGAACAAGACCGCAAGATCGTTGGAAGTCACTCCGGTCAACTCGAAGCATAATTCCTCGTAAAGCTCGTAATCATGCTCCTCATCCTCTATCTGCTCGTTATCTACATAGCCGTAATTTGGTGGATCTAACGTGGCTCTTGCCGACACCCGGTAACCTGTAAATGTTTCATTTAGGGTTGTCACTTCAGGCGAGGAGCGACGGCGAGCTTCCTTCAACTGTTCTTCTTGAAGATAAAGCACTTTGTGCTCAATGTGATAGGCTTGTTCATTTAACCCCATGAAGAAATAAAGCATGCCTCCTGTGGGAAGCAGAGCCAATTCGTCATGAGGCGCCAAATCACGAAGCCGGAGTTGGGCGAGAAACGTCATGGGCGTTCCGTCGGGATCCAGCGGCCATTCCACGTCCGGTGGCAGATCCGGATCTCCGCCGATACGGGAGGGGCATATTTCCGCGTAATCTTCCATCCCGTTTTTGGATAAGCGTACGCCTTGGCGCACCGACTCTTTTAAATAATCCAGCGCATGCTCGAAATGTTGTTCCCGGACCATCCGTTCCAGTGTTCTCTTATTGTTTTCGCTTAACATATAAAGTCTCCGCCCTTCTCGTTCCACGGTAACATAACCTAAGGATCGCAAATTGGATAATTTCAATTTTTTTCTCCTTGCCTGGTTTCCATTATAACTCCCCGGTATACATGGATTCATCCTGCAAACGAATCAAAACTTTACCGAATCGGCCGCGATTTGCCGGTTCCGGTCGTCTGCGGGCATTTCAAATAGACTCAACCACTCCATGACTTCCTCGAGCGCCGTTCCATGAGATACCTCCCTGGTTTTCATTTCCCGGGTTACGAGCGATTCATAAGAATAGCCTTTCAGATACAATAAATGGAGCAAATAAGCCATTTCCAGATGTTCGTTTTTCATGGGCTGATCGGTAACCAGAGGCCAGATCTCGTTTACCAGACTACGCTCTCTGGAGCCGACAGACAAGCTGATATAGCAAAACTTTCGTGCGCAACGCAGCACCTTTTCCACGCTCTCCCAATCGAGAATCACCGGGCACATGGAAACAAATACGAAATCAAAGGCTTTCTCCCATCCCATGGACTGAATATCGATGTCTTCGAACGGCTCCGCCACAATCTCAACCTTCCCGCTGGTTAATCCAGCAGCATTCTCCTTCAGCAGCCGGACCATAGGAAGACTGGATTCCACGGCGGTAACGCTCGCTCCTTCTTCTGAAAAGGGCACGGAGAAACCGCCCGAGGCCGCTCCAATGTCCAATATGGATGCATCTTGAAAGTTGACTCCTTGTCCTGCCAGCCAGTTCATAATCCGCTTTGTTCCTTTCCTACCGTCTTCATTAAACGCCTGCTCGTTAAACGAGTTTACTTTGTGATCAAGTACGTGGGCCGGATCCATTCCTGCCTTTTTCATCATGTTCACGGCCGTATGCCTATCTTCCTTCCATGCTTTTTCCCAAACGGCTTCATTGAATAAATCGTTAATCACGATCATTCTCCTTTCGGGACTTTACGGATTCCCTATATCTATTATATTCTCCAAAAAAAACAGTCGTTCTTCACAGAACAACCGTCATTTTTTTTGCGAGCTCAGATATCTTCTGGTTTCTTAAATAGTCCTCCATCTCCTCTTCCGCCGATAACATCACCTTCTGAATCAAACATTCGGAACCATGGTTCATATCACATTCGAACAAGGAGGCCGTACCTTCTATGGCATGGATAATATCAAGGAACGAGATCTCTTCCCAATTCCGTTTTAAGCGATATCCGCCATTGGCGCCTGAAGTGGATTCAATCATTCCCGCCTTAACCAGCTTGGTAAGGATTTTGGATAAATACGTAGGAGAAACGTCCTGCCGTTCCGCCAATTGTTGTACGCCGATAAGTTTGTTCGGCGGGGATGCGGCAAGAAAGAGCATGGTGTGAAGAGCATAGTTTGTCGCTTTTGAAAATTTCATAGAGTGACGTTCACCTCAATCATGGACTTTATGTGCCCATAATAACTTTTTGCATTGGGTAGTGTCAAATCTTCATCTCTCCCGGACCCTTCGTCCAATACGAGGCCTGGCGGTTCGCTATGACTAGCGGTTGCGCTGAGCCTTGGGTATACGGAACAAAGAAAGTTGAGTCTATTCGAGCCGATCGGCATCCACCAGATCGTGAATATACCAGGCGTCGCAGGCAAAATGTTCAGAACCGGCAAGCGGCGCTTCCAACTTTAGAAAACCGTGTTTCGAATAAAATCGGTTAGCTGCTTGCATCGTTTGCAATGTTTCCAGATAACAAGCCTTATAATGCTGTTTTGCAAACGCGATTGCAGTCTGCAACAAATCCGCAGCGATCCCTGTTTCTCTGGCATCCTGAAGCAAATACATCTTCTGCAGTTCACAAATCCCTTCCCCGGGAACTCCGAATTCCGCAATCCCGCAACCGCCAAGCATCTTGCCGTTTGCATCAAAAGCAACCCAGTAGGCCCTGCCCTCCCTGCTATAGAAATCGGACAGATGGCTTAAACTCTCATCTTCCCACGCTAAACCTGCGCGGTTTCCGCCAAATTCAATCAAGCATTCTCGGATAATGGATTCTATGGTGCTGTTATCTTCTGCTCGAATTGTTCTTATGTTCATTCCGGGGGCCCCCATAACTGAATGATTCAGTATTATCGTAATATTGTTGATTATAAAAGAATAACTTCCGAGCCTGGCAGTAGTCAACGGTTGACCATATGTATAGAAGAGATTGCAGCCATCGACTGCTTTCCCTCTCATCTAGCACACCTTAGTAATCCGGAAACTGTCCCGCCACGGTTGAACTATCACATTAATTTTGATGAAAAATGTCATAACGAAAATATCGGAATGTTGATATTCTATCAAGATACGTTTTTCTTTTTCGATATATTTCTACATATTACGACAATAATCCACTATCTCTTGTGGTTTATCATATTATCATTTCACAACACGGAGGTTAATAATGAAAAAAGAAAGACACGGGTTGATGAAGCACGGAATGTCCTTTCAAAAGAAATTATTGCTTGTTTTTATGGGCATTTCGCTCATTCCGTTACTCTTCACGACGACTTTTTTACTTAACTATTTTAACGGAGTTATAAAAAACGACAGCGAGCAGCTTGCCAAAAACACCTTGGAAATCAACATCGCCAGAATTGACGATTGGATCCTTTCGAAGACCTCGGCGGTAGAAGAATTGATCAACCAAAATCCGCAATTTCAGTCGTTTGATAAAAATCAAATTTTCCCGTTATTAAATATCCTTGAGCAAAGCGATTTACAATCCGAAGGTTATAGCATCATCGATAAAAGTGGAACATTAACCAATATGATGAATATGACGGCCGACATGTCGGCAAGCGATTATTACCTTAAAATGCTGGAGACCAACAAACCTGCTTTTGCGGAAATGACGTATCTTGAACAACTCAACAAACATATCATTTCGACGGTGGTTCCTGTTCCGGATCAAAACAATAAAGCAGCCGGTGCAATTGCATTTTCCATCACCCCTGGCGTGCTCACGGAAATGAACCAGGACATCCGCATTGCCGACTCCGGGTTCGGATACGTCATATCGGACACGGGGATGTATTACAGTTATCCTGACGAAGAACGGTTCGGAAAGAAAATGGAGGATTACGCCACAACAGATGAAATGAAACAAGCGATTCAAACGATTTTGAACAATGAAAGTGGTTCTGTTACTTATACGGACACAGATGGCAAAGAAATCATTTCATACTACGGAACGGTTCCTTCAACTCATTGGAAAATGCTGATCTCTGTTCCGACAAGCGAAATATTCGCTACTGTCCATCGGGCCCAAGTGTTGACGATTATTATTACTGTCGCCGTGGCGGTAATGGTGTTGCTTTTCTCTGTTCTGTTGTCCAGATTTACAATCAAACCCATTGTTGCCGTATCTCAGGTCATGAAAAAGGTTGCGCAAGGACACTTGAACGAACGAGTTAATGTGAAATCCAAAGACGAAATCGGACAAATGAGCGAGAATATCAATCTAATGATTCAATCAATGTCCGATATCGTACAAAAAGTCCAGGCAACCGTCAGTCACCTGACAAATGCATCGGATGCGTTGCTGATTTCAGCTAACCTGTCCGCCGTGGCTTCCAATCAGATAAGTATAGCTATACAGGAAGTTGCTCAGGGCAGCGACTCACAATTGCAAGGAGCAGAACAATCTGCTCAAGCGACCGAGGAAATGGCCATCGGCATCCAAAGAATCGCCGAAGCTTCCGGTCAAGTTGCCGAACAATCCGAGCAGGTTACTTCGGAGATAAACAAGGGTTATGCGGAGATCCAATCGGCGATTAATCAAATGAATGTTATCAACACGACGGCACATCAAACGGCTATGGATATTGAACAATTAAATAACCATTCTCAAAAGATCGGCCAAATTGTTGACGTGATATCCGCCATCTCCAGACAAACATCATTATTATCGCTAAATGCTTCGATTGAAGCTGCCAGAGCCGGTGAACATGGACGAGGATTTGCTGTCGTCGCCAGCGAAGTTAAGAAACTTGCAGAGCAGACCAGCCAATCGATTATCCATATCGCCGAGTTAGTGCAATTCATTCAACAATCTACAGGCAATGCGACAAGCTCCATGCAGAACAGTGTGAAAGAAATTAACGTTGGAATCGACCGAATGCAACAAATCGGCGTCGGATTCGACCATATTCGGCAATCCATTGGAGAGGTATCTTCACAGATTCAGGAAGTATCCGCAACCACCGAGGAGATTTCTGCCGGCACGGAGGAGATTTCCGCTTCCCTGGAAGGCATGCTTACCATCGCTAAGGATTCGAATGAGAATGCAAAATCTGTGGCAAGCTCATCGGCGGAGCAATCCAGTATCATGCAAGATATTAAAGGGTCGGCCCAGTCTCTGGATCACATGATTGGCGAGTTAAAAGAACTGATTAAAGCTTTTGAAATCTAATAATAATTATTAAAATCTTCGAGAATAATAAACAGCCTTATCCGGTAGATCCTTGAGCGTAATCGAATCTACAGGTATAAGGCTGTTTTCGTGTGCAGAATTAGGATTTATTAGCTTGAACGATTAAAAAATGAGGACGGCTAGTCAGGGGTCCGAACATTTGGCATGCCAGTTACGATAAGTAATGTCGTTCATATCTCCGTTGACAGGCTGCGGTTCCAAGATACGTTTCAGATCAAACCATTCGGTTGTCGAATTGATGAATGGATGGTGAACTGAAAAAAGCAAGGGCGCTCACGCGAATCCTGATTCTCATTGCCAGCTTATTGAAAGTTTCAATGATGGAATCTTTCAATTCGCCTCCTCCTCTTCTTCAACTTATTCGCAAGATGGATTCATTTCTAAATGAACCAAAGGATACGGTTTTCCCGAATCATCCCGTTCCGAACGCCCGACAGGAACGAATCCGCATCGTAAATAGAATTGCAAGGCTCCTTCATTCTGTTCGTTGACATCAACTTTCAGGTGACTTCCCTTCAACGTTTTGGCATGCCGAATTAAGCGCCGACCAACTCCTTTGCCGAAATGATCCGTATCGACAAATAGCGTGGCGATCTTGCTTTCCTCCAATCCCATAAAACCGACAACTTCTCCTCCTGCATTCATTTCCACCCAGAGCTCAGAGGTTCGTAAAGCGCCTCTTCTCACAAACTGATAGAAGAATTCAAAATCTTCTTCCTTCAAGAAGTGATGGGTGCGTCGAACCGCCTCGTGCCATATTCGTACAAGCTTTTCGTAATCCCTTTCCTCAAAAGCAGTGATGTAAGCCAATATCAATTCATCTCCTTCACGATAGATACAATCGCTATTAATGATTATATTGCTGTTTTGCATATGAAGGGAATGACCAATGTCGGTCAAAGGAACTGTCTTCGTCTTCCTCATGTCTTCACATGCTGACATCAATCGTATACAGGGTGTGCGTTGTGCTCAAGCGTTCCGGTATGAAAATCTGCGTTCGTGCTATAAACTTAGCCAATCTGGATGTTGGCTATATGAACGACAGCCGCCCGCCAATTTGGCGAATGTGGTTGAAGTCGGCCCACAGAATAAAATAATTGTAGAATGTTTCCCCGATTTGCACAGGTCGGGGATATTTCACGATGAGGGCGGCTTGTTTGTTCATCTCCGCCGGTTGGTCGGCGGACGGAAAAATGAAACACGCCTCACAGCTTTGTATCTTCGTCATAACAATCTTAGGAGAAGAACCGTAAGGCATCAATGGATGAAAAGCTTCGGAGCGGCATACATCGGCAATCCGGTCGCCCGCTGAAATCGCGGAGACCTGAAAGAAACCGTCTGCCCCTTCGTACCTCTCTTCGCTCACCCGGAGCCAGTTTGCGGGATACGGAAAGGATACCCGGTACACGAAGCTTGTGAAGATGCTTTCCGGAACCCTTCCGACTCGCGGAGACCACTGCAAGGCGGTAATCCGGCCGCCGCTGAGGACGTTCACAGGCATCTGCTCCCTGAGATCGACAATCCAGAGCTGACTTGCGCTTTCTACACCTGAGCATCCCGATAAATAAGATACTTTTACACCGTCCGGAGACCAGTCGACGGGAGTGGCGAAGCAGTCTGAAAGCGCCAAAGTCCTTTGATTCTGACCGGTACGGCTATCGATTTGGATAAGAGAATAATAATTCGGCTCCCTATAAGCGGTAGCGCTGTAGGCGATGCTCCCGGAGTCTGGCGACCAGGCCGGAAAATAGTTCTTGGCGAGCGGTCCGCCTTCCAGCGTATAGACGGTGCCCGTGGCCAAATCCACCGTCGAAATGATGGAGATGCTTACGCCTGGGAACGTATAAAGTGCGAAGGTTCCGTCCGGGGAAATCCGAACATCATGGAGCGGTCCGTTCGTATTTTGCGTGATTTGTCTTCGATCGGAGCCATCGGCCCGGATGCGGAAGAGCTGGGTGCTGCCGGTGGAATCCGGAGCTGCGAACAGAAGTTCCGTACCCGAAGGGAACCACTGGACATCGCTAGCACCCGGCTCCGGGATAGAATGACTGTTATGTAAAAAAGTATCATAAACTACGATGCGCGAGTTTTTTACATATGCGAGATAGCGGCTGTCCGGGGACCAGTCCAGCAGCGTGTAGGGTTCGATTTGGTCGATCCTGGCAACGGCATACGTGACGGTATCCAGCAGGTGAACCACATTGCCAATGCCGATGAAAGCGATTCGCCGGCTGTCCGGAGACCAATAGGGAACGGAAAATTCCGCACCAAGCCCCTGTGTAAGTTGAATATTACGACCGTTCTGCGGTCGGTACAGCCAAATGTCGAACATTCCGCCGCGGTCTGACGTGTAGGCAATCCATCCTTGAACGAAATCATGAGGAACAGCTTGCACGGCCAACATCCTCTCCTGAATCATCTTTTACTTCAGATATATTCATTAGGGGATCATTAGGCGACTGTTCACTCAGAGTCTTCATTATTAAAGAAATGTGCTATCTCCGAAGGCAGTTTACTTTCAATATGGCCGGATAAGGTTGCAAACGGTAAATTCAGAAGATCTATATTTGTACAAAAACAAGAACCTTGCCCTTCAAGGCAAGGTTCTTGTTGAATTAACAGGATAATAACTTCTTATAAAGTTTAATGACACTCAGGTGCATGCCTTCATGATATAAATTGAAACTGAGGAACTGTTCCGGAGTTTCCAAAGTCATCCCGGCAGACGTAGTATATGGCGGGACAATCTTTTCTTGTAAACGATGCGCCAGGGCATTTCGTATCCGGTCTTGCTGTTCTTTTAGCAGGATCTCCAGTTCCGGCAAGGTAGGGATGGGAAAAGATACAGGTTGGATTGACGGTGAAGTGCCATTTTCGAACTGTTCTTTGAACCCATTCGGCAGTTGTTGCGGAAGATTCAAATGTTTAAACGCAAACCGTTCACATACCACATAAATATGCCCCAAATTCCAGCGGATCGTATTTCGGAATCCTTCGGGGATCCGGTCTGCGAGTTCCTCCGTGACTCCATCCAACAATTTTAAGGTTTGGCCTCTTACAAATGCCAATTGATTGAACAAAAAGTGTTCCACTGCCCTCACTCCTCAATAATTGTATGTTAATCCTAATTCTATCATACTCGTCTCAAAAATATACAAGGCTTGCTCCCGGCGAAAATTTCGGCTCGATTCATCGGATTTCTTTATTCGAACTCTATCTTTATATTGACGATTTCAGACCTTGTTCCGATCCTAATCGGGGGTCCCCAGAATCCGAAACCGGACGTAACTATGGAATGCATGTTTCCTTTTTTGAGATAGCCCCAGTCATTCTCGAAGAGCGCATTTGTAATCAAGTTTCCGGGAAACACTTGGCCGTGGTGGGTATGGCCTGAAACGATGAGATCCACTCCCGCTTGCTCGGAGACATCCAAATCAGTTGGCTGATGATCCATTAGAATTACCGGCTTCTCCGTGTCGATATTGCTCATCAACTTGTCCAGTGAGAGCCGGTCGAGATCGCTCTTGTCTTTGCGTCCAATTAGTGCCAGCTGGTCATTTATAGTTATTGTTTCATCATATAGAACTTTAATTCCGCTGCGCTCTAACGTATCGATCAATTCCTGCATCGTGCCGTTATGTTTGTCATGATTGCCAAGCGTAGCGTACACGCCATATGGTGCTTGAAGTTCAGATAAAATCACATCGATCTTCTGATCGATGAAGGGCTGAATATCGTCGTCAAACAGGTCCCCCGGCAGCAAAATGAGATCCGGCTTTAGTTCTTTCATTTCCTTTACCAGCCGCTCCGCATGGTCTTTGCCCGACAGTAACCCAAAATGCGTATCCGCCGCCATTGCAATATGAATTGAAGCGACCGATGATGCACCTTTATCCATCTTGATCTTGTATGTACTTACAATCGGGTTGTAGGCATTAAAAGTACCGTACCCCAGCAATGAAATCATCAATGCCAGCGTCGTAAGCCCCGCCCAGAACTGGGTTCTGTGCCGGGGAAGCCGAGTGAACCGCAGCAAAATGACGGTAATATGGGCAAGCGGCACTAGCATTAGTAATAAATAAAATACTGCCATCCAATAAGCGCCTATGATCCCCAGAATCTTGAGCCCAGGAATCCGGCCGATCAGAAATGAAACGGCAGCCAATCCTAACACAATCATGTAAATCGTCTTGAATCTCCCGGACGATTTAGTCGGTCGAAGCCAGCGGTACCCGCGCCAACCGATATAGTATACAAGTCCGCCATAAATTAGCATGGCGATGATCCCGATCAAGATAAACATTTCCATTCTCCTTCGTCTTAGCACACTGTATCCATCATAACTTTGGTCATGCCATAAATTCAAACTACTCCGAAAAAAAGAACAGCAGCCGGTCGCACGGACCGGCTGCTGTTGCTTAACACCTTACATACTTGCGTTTAAACCCAAGCTGCTCTTTGTCTACTGCCTTTTGAATATTTTCGGAAGCATTGAGGAATTTGCTTTTTGGCTGATCCTTGTTGACTTCTACCGGGCCGACGGCTTTTGCCGTCTCGACAGCCTGATCATGCAGCGGCAGATAGGAAACCGCCACGGTGTATATAAAGTTATTCATCGCGTATTTAGCTCGTTCGGGAGCTTCGTGAATGCTGTTTTTCACCATATCAAGCATCCCGGAAATTTTACTTTCGGAAAATTCGCTGTCGGGACGATTGCCCAAAAGCCAGCAATAACAACTCCAGCCCCCGGACATTCTCAGTTCTTCCCCGCTCTCAATCCATTTATCGGCAACTTGTTGCGCAATATCACTTTCTGCCAGGGTTACTGCAACTACGTAATCGGACAACATGTAAAAATAGGCCGCATCCATCCAACGATCAAAATCGTCTTCTGTCATTGCTTTAGGGTCGGCTATGATGCCGGCGAAGTACATAGCGTCATAGTTGCCGGTTGCATAAAGCTGATCCGCCAAAGATTGATTTATTTTGGTTTTCTTGAAGATCGGTTTCATTTGACCTGTAGCTACGCCAAAAAGCGGTTCATGCGCCCCATTGGATATATACATTTTCTTGGTTCGTTCCTTGCCGAGCGACTCAAGCTCCTGCATTACCATGTCCAGATTCATTTATTCAACACTTCCTTAATTTTAAGTACTTTCATCCAGTTTATAATAACCAATACCGGAAAAGGAAGCGAACTTTACTGCATTATAGATTCCTTCTTAAAAAATTGTCGGTACCATTCCCCCATCCATGCGGATTGGAGAGCCTTTGAATGCGGATGCATAAGGGCTACATACAAAAGTAGCAAGTCTGCCTATTTCACTTGGTCTGATAAATCGCCGGATTTCGGATTGAGGCAGGTTAGAAGCCATAAATTTTTTCTCTTTATCCGAAAAAGTCATATTTTCATTTGCATACACGCCCTCAATGATTTGCTGCACCTTTTCGGAGAGCGTCGGTCCCGGCATGATCGTATTGACCGTAACTTCCGTCCCTTTTGTTAATTTGGACAAGCTTTTCGACAAGGATAACAGCATGGATTTGGTCATGGCATACTGTGGCATTTGCCCTGAAGGCATAATGGCTTCTTCACTCGCAATAAAGATAATGCGGCCAAAATTATTATTCAACATTTGGGGCAAATAATATTTTGATAACCCGTTTGCGGCAAGAACATTGGTTTGGAAGTATTTATTCCATACTTCATCGTCAACGTCTTCGTATGGCATGATTTCATAAATGCCCGTATTGTTGATCAAAATATCGATGCTTGGGTATTTGTCGAATAAAGCTTCTCTTTGCCCGATATCTGCAATATCGGCTGCAGCATTTTGCGGAGAGGTAGCCGGAAAAGCTGACTTTATTTCATGAACGGTTCGTTCCACATCTTCATTATTTCGCCCATTTATCAGAACGTGGACCCCTTCTTTGGCGAGTTCTATGGCAATCGCTTTACCTATACCTTTCGTTGATCCTGTGACTAGCGCCGTTTTATTGTTCAATCCCATATCCATCATGCATTTCTCCTATATAAGTCATTTTCAAAGCAGTCTTATGCTTCGGATAGGAAATATATTACCTTGTCTGAATCAATCGGTAACTAGCGTAATACGCCAAAGTTCTTGTTTAACACGCCAAATGCAAAAAAATCAGTTTGTCCCCAAATGTTCGGTTCGCCATTGTGAAGGAGTATCCCCTTCCCAAAGACGGAAAGCGCGGTAGAACGAGTTCTGGTCTTCATATCCGATCAGGAAAGCCACTTCTTTAATATCAAGCGAGGGGTCTGCCAAGTACTCTCTTGCCTGCTCGTGTCTAGCTTCCGACAACAGATGCTTGAAGCTCGTATTTTCTTCTGTAAGCCGTCGCTGCAAGGTACGATCGCTCATTCCGAGCTCCTTTGCGATGTTCTGAATGTCGGGGCGCCCTCCCGTCAGGCTGCGCTTCATGATCCATTTCACCTTCTCGGTAGTCGAGCGGGTGCGCTGCCGTTCATCAAGCGATTGGTCCAGGGCTGGAGTCAGGATCTCCAACAACTCTTCGTTGTACGAGACAAAGGGGCGGTCCAGATCGCTTCGATGTAGTGTCAACCGATTACATTTGGCCCCCATCTCGATCTTACAACCGAAGTAAGTTTCAAGGGCTTGTACATCGCCCATGGAGTCCGAAAACTCGACGAGCCGCGCCGTCAAATGTTGACCCGTTCCCCGACGCCCAAGTTCCACCAGAAATGCCAGCGTAATGCCAACCAGCAAAGGCGGGCCGGATTGCTCGGTATTCAGCCATTCCAGCACGATTGTGCAATGCTCGCCCTCCTCGGTGATGCGTAAGCTTTCCGGAGGACACAGTTGTTTGTAACGAGCCATTCGTTTTAGAGCGTCGCGGTAGTCGCGAGCGTGGTATGTCGCTAAGACGGGCGGCGGGTATTTTGCCGTTTCAAAGACGGTTGCAAGCTCGATGATCCCTTTGGCAGTGTCGCCAACAAGATCGGAATAAGCCTGCCAAATTGCAAAATATTGGGCGGTAGTGACGGTTGGCTCCGTAATTATGGTTAGCGGCAGTTGTGCTTTGCGAGCTACATCATGGGCGGCGATCCCTATTTGACGCAATCCTTCCCAAAAACCCGGCGGTATTTTGATACGTTCAGAGAATTGAGACTTCATACTTACTGCCCCCTTTATCATTTAACAGTTTTGGTTGTGATAGAGTGTCCTGCTTGTCAATGAGACAGCTATTATAGTAACTCCCTCATGTCCTTTTGTAACTAGCAGAAAGTGACATCTAACTCGCCTATCGCGACTAAAGTTAATGGCCTTAAATTTGTTATATACGAAAAAAAGATGATAATATGGCTCTGAAGCTTTTTATTTACAGTTTTCTATTGGCAATAATGATGAAAAAGAATTGGAGTGAAACCATGATCCATATACTTGTTGTGGAAGATGATAAGCACGTAAGGAGACTGCTTGAAGCGGTTCTTAAGCGGGAAGGCTATGATGTCTTTACTGCCGAAGACGGTTTAAAAGCATTGGAAGTTCTTGAAGTGCAGCATATTGATCTGATCATTTTGGATATCATGATGCCTAATATGGATGGATATGAATTCGCCAAAGAAGTAAGGGCCGCCAATAGTTTAATCCCGATACTAATGGCTACTGCGAAGCATCTTCCCGAAGATAAGAAAAAGGGGTTCCGGCTCGGGACCGATGATTATATGACCAAGCCTATCGATACCGAAGAAATGCTTCTCAGAATACAAGCGTTGCTGCGCCGTTCCCAAATTGCAAATGCCCGTAAGCTCGTTGTGGGTAAGGTCACCCTTGATTATGAAGCTTTGACGGTGACGCGAGAGGATGATAAGCAAACTCTTCCCCAAAAAGAATTCTATTTGCTATATAAGCTATTATCCTACCCGGATCGGATTTTCACGCGAATTCAGCTCATGGACGAAATATGGGGCATGGAAAGCGAAAGCACCGACACAACGGTGAATGTGCACATTAATCGTTTGCGAAAACGTTTTGAAGCTTATCCCGATTTCGAACTGGTTTCCGTTCGCGGATTAGGATACAAGGCGGTGAGAACAAATTGAGCAAAATGACTGCCAAATTAAACAATAGAATCAGCCTCCCCATCTATTTCTCCATTGCCGTATTTTTCATTTTTCTCATTACTGTCAGTATTACTGGCCTACTGTTCTTTTTAGCGCATTTTTTTGGCCTGTTGAATGAAGATATCGCTCAGGACGGGACCGTTCTGCCCATAATTATTCTAATCGCCTGTACCATTATCGGCACTACGATCTCGGCCTTCACCAGCCGACGAATGGTAAAGACGATTCGGATGTTTATAGAAGCCACGGACCGGCTTGCAGGCGGGGACTTTTCCATCCGTCTAGAGCTTAAAGGTCCCCCGGAATTTAAAATTCTTTCCGAAAATTTTAACCGTATGGCCGAGGAACTCGGGGGAATCGAAATTTTGCGAACCGATTTTGTAAACAATTTCTCCCATGAATTTAAAACACCCATTGTATCGATCAAAGGATTTGCCGAAGTGTTAAAGTACGATGATCTGTCCAAAGAAGAACGAGATGAATATCTGGACATTGTTATCGAGGAGTCGGCCAGACTGGCCTCTCTCGCCTCGAATGTTCTTGAGCTTTCGAAAATTGAGGCCCAGACGATCCTGACGAACAAAGGGCGGTTTAACGTCGGGGAGCAAATTCGCCAATGCGTGCTGCTCTTGGCAGCCAAAATGGAGAAAAAGAACCTCTCGCTGAATGTTAACGTGCAAGACTACGAGATCTCGGGTAACAAGGAGCTGTTGAATCAAGTCTGGTTAAATCTGTTGGATAATGCGATCAAGTTCACGCCGGACGGCGGCGAAATTGAAGTTGGCATGAAGAAAAAAGAGGATAAGTTAATGATTCTATTCCGTGACAGCGGAAGTGGTATTGATCCGGATGCCCTGCCCAGGATCTTCGATAAGTTTTATCAGCAGGATACATCCCACGCGACTGCTGGCAATGGTCTTGGACTTGCGATCGTGAACCAAATCATTCATCTGCACGACGGGACGATTACTTGCGACAGCACCTTATCCCAGGGAACCTCGTTTACGATTTCATTACCAACCGAACTGTAACTAAAGTCTTGAAAGAACCGGATGGTTCTTTCAAGACTTTTTCTTATTTTTCAGAAAAGTTAATCTTGAGTTTATCTTTTTTCGATATTATACAATCAACATCACATAAAGGAGTCAGACATATGCTCACAATACTCAAGCACTTGAAATCGAAGGAATGGGCTTTAATCGGTATAAGCCTTCTCTTCATCGTTGCACAGGTTTGGCTGGATTTGGAATTACCCGGTTATATGAGCGACATCACCCGCCTTGTGCAGACGCCGGACAGTGAAATGAGCGAAATCATCGCCGCCGGAGGCTGGATGTTGCTCTGTGCTTTGGGAAGCTTGGCGACCTCAATTATAGTGGCAGGGATTGCCGCCAAAATTGCAGCCAACTTCTCCTCCAGATTACGCTCCAAATTGTTTGACAAAGTACAGTCCTTCTCTATGGAAGAAATCAACAACTTTTCTACGGCTAGCTTGATTACTCGTTCGACAAATGACATCACGCAAGTGCAAATGCTAATAGTTATTGGTTTGCAGGTGCTGATTAAAGCCCCTATTCTTGCGGTATGGGCGGTACTCAAAATCACGGGTAAGAGCTGGCAGTGGTCGCTTTCGACCGGTGTCGCCGTTGGCGTGTTGATTCTGATCGTCGGGATATGTATCGTACTCGTGCTGCCGAAATTCCAGAAATTGCAGCAACTGACGGATAACCTGAACCGGGTGGCCAGAGAAAACCTTACCGGACTTCGTGTCATTCGCGCGTATAATGCGGAAAGCTATCAGGAAGATAAATTCAGCGTAGCCAACCATGAACTTACCAGAACAAATTTATTCGCCAATAATGTGTTATCCATGATGATGCCAAGTATTTCTCTGATAATGAGCGGTTTAAGTCTCGCTATCTATTGGATCGGTGCCGTGCTGATTCAAAATGCGAATGGTACCGCTAAGATGGGGCTATTTTCAGATATGATTGTCTTCTCATCCTATGCGATGCAAGTGGTTATGGCATTCATGATGCTGATCATGATCTTTATTTTAATGCCGCGGGCCCACGTATCTGCAAAAAGAATCAACGAGGTGCTGAATACCAAGCCGAGTCTGGAGAACGGATCACTCACCTCCTCCCCGGCAAATCGGGTTGGTGAAGTGGAATTCAGAAATGTCAGCTTTAAATATCCGGATGCGGATGAATATGTCATTAAGGACATCAGTTTTACGGCGAAACAAGGAGAAACCGTCGCATTTATCGGATCGACCGGATGCGGGAAAAGTACCGTCGTTAACCTGATCCCCCGTTTTTATGATGCTACTTCAGGCGAGGTGTTGGTGGATGGTATCAATGTCAACCAATACGACCAAAGCGCCCTGCGCAATAAAATGGGATACGTATCCCAGAAAGCGGTCTTGTTCGGAGGCACGGTGACTTCCAATGTTGCTTTTGGAGATAATGGCAGTGATTTGTCCTCGGATGTCGTGGACGCGGTTTATACATCCCAAGCTTCGGATTTTGTCGAAAAAATGGATGGAAGCTACGAGGCCCATGTCGCGCAAGGCGGTTCGAACCTGTCCGGCGGGCAAAAGCAACGGCTGTCGATTGCCAGGGCCATCGCGCGGCGTCCGGAAATCTTGATCTTCGACGATTCTTTCTCGGCGCTTGATTACAAGACGGACCGCAAATTGCGCAGCGAGCTGAAGAAAGAATCCCGCGGAACCACCATGCTGATCGTCGCGCAACGGATCGGCACGATCAAAGACGCGGACAAAATTATTGTCCTCGAAGCCGGACGCATTGCAGGCATAGGAACGCATGATGAGTTAATGCAGTCCTGCAGCGTATATCAAGAGATTGCATATTCTCAACTTTCCAAGGAGGAGCTGGCCTAATGACCAAGAGCAAAGAGCAACCCAACACCTGGAGCAAACTTCTCCGCTACTGCCGAAGCCATATTCCTGTTGTCCTTATTGCGGTTATCAGCGCGGCCCTAGGTACGGTACTGACTTTGATCGGTCCGGATAAGCTTTCGGAGATGACCGACTTGATCACTAAGGGTATCGTCACCGGCATTGATATGGACGCCGTAACTTCCATCGGACTCTTCCTTGTCTTGATCTACAGCCTCAGCTCTCTCCTATCCTTAGCGCAAGGGCTGATCATGTCCATAGTTACGCAAAAAGTTTCCAAAAGCTTAAGAGCCGATCTCTCCCGCAAGATTAATAAACTTCCGATCTCCTATTATAACAAATCAACAACCGGTGATATTTTATCGCGGGTTACAAACGATGTGGATACGATCGGGCAAGCCATGAATCAAAGCGTCGGTATGCTGGTTACCGCGATTTCCATGTTTGTCGGATCCCTTATCATGATGTTCAAAACGAACGTAATCATGACGATTACCGCGATCGTGGCCACCGTCGTCGGTTTCGGTCTGATGGCGGCAATCATGAAGAAATCCCAAAAGTACTTCCAAAGCCAGCAAGAATATTTAGGGAAAATTAACGGCCATGTCGAGGAAGTATATACAGGTCATACTGTAGTCAAAGCCTACAACGGCGAAGCGCAAATGCGCAGCACCTTTGAAGGATTGAATCAGAGCCTTAAGGATAGCGCTTTTAAAGCCCAATTCCTTTCCGGTCTCATGATGCCGATTATGATGTTCATAGGAAATCTGGGCTTTGTGGCCGTTTGTGTCGCAGGTGCCGTGCTTGCCTTGAACGGGAAGATATCTTTCGGGGTCATCGTAGCTTTCATCATGTATGTCCGTTACTTCACACAACCGCTCTCCCAAATTGCGCAAGCCGCACAAAGCCTGCAATCGGCATCCGCGGCAAGCAAACGAGTCTTTGAATTCCTCGAGGCCGAAGAAATGGACGATGAAAGTCATAAGGAAGCCCGCCTTGAAACCGTCAAAGGCAAAGTAAAGTTTGAGCATGTGCAATTTGCATATGAGAATTCGGATAAGCCTGTCATTAAAGATTTCTCTACAGAGGTTAAGCCCGGGCAAAAAATCGCGATCGTCGGCCCTACCGGCGCAGGTAAAACCACCCTGGTAAACCTCCTGATCCGGTTCAATGAATTGAACGGCGGGGAAATTTACATCGACGACACTCCGATCAGCAGTTTAACCAGAGAAAACATCCATGACCAATTCTGTATGGTTCTGCAGGATACCTGGTTGTTTGAGGGCACGATTAGAGAAAATCTTGTCTATAACAAAACCGGGGTAACCGATAGAGATATTGAGGAAGCCTGCAAGTCGGTGGGTTTGCACCATTTCATCCAAACCTTGAGCTCCGGCTACGATACCGTTTTGAACGACAAAGTCAATCTGTCCGCCGGTCAAAAGCAGCAGCTTACGATCGCCCGCGCGATGCTCAAGAATGCACCGATGCTTATTCTCGATGAAGCGACAAGTTCGGTCGATACCCGAACGGAACTATTGATTCAACAAGCCATGGATAAGCTTATGGAGGGAAGAACCTCCTTCGTGATTGCGCATCGACTCTCGACCATTAAGAATGCCGATGTCATTCTCGTGCTGAAGGACGGCGATATTCTGGAAAGCGGCAGCCACGCCGAACTGCTTGCCAAGAACGGCTTCTATGCCGAGCTATACAACAGCCAATTCGAACAAGCTTCCTAATCTTAGGGTTTCGAAAAATACGAATACGAAAAGGGTCACGCTCCCAGTTCCGGGCTAACGGCAAGAGCGTGGCCCTTTTGCAATGGAATGCTTAACCACGATAATTAACATCATTAAATACAAAATACAAAATACGCTTTTAGGCACTCCTTTGGTTTGTCGTCCGACATTTTAAGATTTTAATTAATTAGATTAATTATGAGTGGTGAGCCTATTTATTTCCTTAACAGCTTTTGTCGAGAGCCTGCTGGCCTCCGCTTCGCTAATTTTATATGCGGAGGTATCATGGCGGGTTGGTTTCAAATTCTGAGGAATGAAATCTCTTATGTGCTGATCAAGCACGATGGCCGGTTTTTTTCCAGTGCGTTTTACAAGTTCCGCAAATAGCTTTGGATTTCCACCGTCAGCCCCGCCGCTGACAGAAAAGAAACCATATGCTTGAGGACTTGATTTAAGGTGTTGCAAATATTCCCGAAGTGGTGAAGCAATATGCCCCATCCAGATCGGGGCAAAAAAGAGAATCAGATCATATTGCTTAAGATTCTTCGGGGAAGGCTGCATCTTTGGTGTCCGGGCAAAAATCATGTCCGTGATAATACTTCCCATTGTCATGGGCTTTTTTGTTGTAATTTTAATATGTGTAGCCGACAAGTCCTTTGCTACGCATGCGGCAAACAGATCATTGTTACCAGTATAAGAATAGGAAACAACGGCAATGTTCATTAAATTTCCCCCTAAGTAATTAATGTTGAGCATGTTTCAAGGCATTTTCCAACGCTTTCAGATGGGCCTTGGAGGTAAGCGTTGCCCCGCTGATTGCATCCACTTGTAAAGATTCGGTTTCCAGCACCTTTTGAAACAAATCATCAATCGTCATTCCGTCTGTTAATTCCACAGCGTTTCCATCACTGTCCAGAGCGCCTTTCAGTATGGTTATCTCGGTAATCCTGCCGCCGGATATGGTGACTTCAACCGTTGCATTTCTGGAGCTTCCTTTGGTTCCGGCATATTCTCCGATATAGGTTCCGTCCCGCAGCCTTGTAAAATCAACATCCCCGATGGCAAGGTACCGAAGCTCCCTGCGCGCCGGAGCGTCCGCAAGAAGTGCAATAACAGTTCCCAACACAGCTACGCTTAGAACAAGCAAAATGATACGCCGGATTTTGATTTTCCTTCTTCCCTTTTTTAATGCAGACATATTCGCTCCTCCATCATTCCAGCGTAATTTTCACATGCTGGTTTTTATCCGGCTCATTAACATCCACCAACAGGCAAGGCAAAGTCAGTTCACCGCTTCCAAGCAATTCGAGAATGGCATCCATATCAACATCCTTAAGGCGTTCCAATTCATTTTCCGCGCTTCCTTTCTTTTTTGAATAGTCTGCCATTTGCCCGAATCTCAGCCCTATTTTTACGATAAAATACGGAACACGCAAATTAGCGGTCTTAACACCGTTCTCGGTAACTTCAATGCGAATCCACTTAGGCTTAACGGGTTTCATGTTCTGTTTGTTTTCCATAAAAAATCCTCCTTAAATTTAAAATGTGAATGAATAATTTTATATTCGTTCACTTTAAGTTGAAAAAATACTGCTCCTTTTGACTATTCGGAGCAGTTCATCAGACTTTTCATAATAAGCTCCGTCATAAGATGCAAGAGCTCCGGAAAATATTCAATCCCGATTTCCTCCTTGTGTGTATCCACATTGATAATTGCAGCGAAAATCATCATGATCATTTTACTGTCTAGATCTTTTCGCATTTTTCCTTGCTTCTGCCAGAGTGTTATGATTTCCAAAAAGCTGTCATACAAAAAGTCCACGCTGTCGGCGCCGTTTTCTTGGCGGTAGACCTGCTCCAGCTTTTCAAATACGCTTCTGTTGTACCATTCCCGCAGAATGGGATTCGCTTTTGTCCCTTCTACGTTTAGTTTAAGCATCTGTCCTACTACATCCACCGGACTCTGCTCCAGGTCAAGTGACTGAAAACAGGCTTTCTTCAACTTTGCGTTTTCTTCCATAAAAATATCCATAAAGAGCTTTTCTTTGGAGGGATAGTAGTTATAGAAGGTACCTACTGCCATACCGGCCCTTTTAGTGATTTCTGAAATGTTGGTTTCCTTAAATCCCTTTGCGCTGAACAGTTCCTTTGCACAATCGTAAATGACTGCCTTTTTATCTTCCACAGGTAAACCTCCAAATAAACAGCGATAACTTGAATGAATATTAATTTATTCATTCACATTATCGCTGATGAAAAATAAGTTGTCAATATGGTCACAAAAAACAGGGTATCGTTTAATCTAAACGATACCCTGGCTACCTCTCCCTGAATATCGTTCCTGATTCCGCTTCAGAATTCGATTACGACGTTCTGGTTAAGGGTGTTCAATCGATAGTTCCATGAATTTGTTAAAGTTAACATAATATATGTTTTGTCGCCTTATATGCGCCGAATATCTTTTTACTTATTGCATATTCTCCACGACTTTATAAATATTGTCGCAGATCCGATTCAGTAGACTAGCCTCGTGACTGACGACGATGACTCCGATTTCTCTGCTCTTGCAGATACGGAGAAAAGCATTCCATATGCTTGCCTGAGTAATCGAATCCAGCATCGTGGTCATTTCGTCGGCGATAATATATTTTGTAGCCGGATTCAAGGCTCGTGCGATGCAGAAGCGCTGCTTCTCTCCGCCGGAAAGTTCGATCGGCCAACGGCCCATCCATTCCTCCTTGATTTCAAAAGCATCCAATAGGTCTTGTGAAGGAGTGTATGATTCCGTCAAGATTTCGCGCATACGCCATTTGGGGTTCATCGCTTTTTCCGGGTGCTGGTAAATCAATTGAACCGGACGAAATGCCGACTCGTCCATCCCCTGCCGGTCCACGGTCACATCACCTTCACGAGGAGTTACGTATCCTGCCAGAATCCGGGACAATGTCGTTTTCCCGCACCCGCTATAGCCGGATAAACCAAGCACCTCCCCGGGAGCTACGGAAATGTTCACATCCTCGAAGATCCAGCGGTCCTTAATATAGTAATATCCTAAATTTTTCCCGATCAAAGACATGGCGCGCTCCCGTCCTTTTCCGAAAATTCAAGATCAAAATCATGCTGAGGCAACGCTCTCCACAACCTTTGGGTATATTCATGTTTAAGCCGCTCGCCTTTGCCTTCAAATGCGGATACTTCCGAAATTTCCACGGTGCGACCGTCCTTAATCACGGCCACCCTGTCGGCTATTTCCAGCGCTGCCATAATGTCATGGGTAATGAGCATGACGCCCGCCCCCTCCTCGGCAAATTGTTTGAGCTGTCTCAGGATTTCGGACAGGGCCTGGGGATGAATGCCCGGCGTCGGCTCATCGGCAATGACGAGCCGCACTCCGTCACGGACGCTGGTGGCGAACATTACCCTGCGCAGCATGCCTCCCGACAACTCAAACGGGTATAACCGGCCGTCGCTTTCCTTCAGATCATATTGCGCAAACAATTTAGCCTGCTTCTGCTTTGCCGTTTGCCTGTTCAAACCGATCTGAACCTGCTTTCCCACGCGCATAAGGGGATCAAGATAATTCACGGATTGAGGAATGAAGGAGATTTCGCGGCCTCTTAGCATCTCTTTCTTTTTCTCCGTCAGTTCTTCTCCCTGATAAACCATCTTCCCGCTACAAACCGCATTGCCTGGAAGGATTCCAAGCACGGCATGTGCCAGCAAGCTTTTGCCCGATCCGCTGGCTCCAACCACGGCAACGATTTCCCCTTCTTTAATATCCACGTGGAGATCACTTATCGGTTGAATAATGCGTTTCTCCGTACCCTTAAAATATTGCGAAAAACGAATCGAGAGATTTTCCACCTGCAATAACGGCTTTCCCTGTGCGCTGCTCATCTTGTATTCCCCCTATTCATTGGAACTCGCGGGCTCCATCAGGATACGGAGCTGCTCGCCGATATTGTCAAAGCTTTTGATGACGACGACCAACAAGGCGCCGGGAAAAATAACCAGCCACAATTTCCCCGTTGAAATATGGCTCATGGCCTCGGAAAGAATGATACCGATCGCGGGGGTTTGCGGGGAAAGACCGAAGCCCAGAAACGTCAGCGCCGCTTCATGCAGAATCACATGCGGAAACATCAGCAAAAATCCGATCATAATTTGCGGAAACACGCCGGGCAAGATGTGCTTCCAAGCAATATACCAGGGGGATTTTCCATAACTCTTGGAGATTTGAATGTATTCCGACTGTTTGATTTGCAAAACTTCGGAGCGAACCACTCTTGCCAGCGACATCCAGTGGGTCAAAGAAACGCCAAGCACAATGCCGTGGATGCCTCCTCCAACGATAAAGGAAATCAGAAGCATGAATACCAAATGCGGCATGCCGATAAATAAATCGATAATCCACGAGATTACGGCGTCCACGGTCTTCCCGAAGGCCGCTGCGCAAATTCCCATTACCGTGGCCACAAGAACGCTAATGACCGAGGCGAAGGCTCCGACCGCCAGGGAGAGGCGTAACCCTTTGATCGTCCGGGTAAACATATCCCTTCCAAGCCAATCGGTTCCGAACAGATGGTCCAAATTCGGTGCCAAATTCTTATTGGCCGCGCTGAGGCGAAGATGTTCATTACTCAGAATAAAGCTGAGCGCAAGTATGGTGAGTAATAGGACCGAGGAAAACCCAACCATCCACACCATTCTTTTTCTGGCATTCGGGCCTTCTTGTAAATTCTGCATCTTAACTGACCCCCTTCATGCGCGGATCGACGACGGTATTTAAAATATCGGCAATAAAATTCCCGATAAAGACGAATAAAGAGCTGATGAGGATAATTCCCAGCATTAACGGAAGATCGCCCTTTAACCCGGCTGCGGTCAAAGTACTGCCCAGTCCCGGATAAGCAAAAACTTGCTCCGCCAGTACCGAACCGCCGAACAACTCCCCAAAATAAGCAAACTGCAAAGTAACGGCCGGAATGACGGAATTGCGGAAACCGTGATTTTTGAAAATCTGCCATTTGCTTTCGCCTCTGGCTTTCGCGAAGACGATATATTCCGTATTCAGGATATCGATCATTTTTTCCCGGGTATGCATCGCGACGTTGGCAACTCCGAGAATGCTCAAAGTCATCGCCGGAAGCATAAAATGACGCACCCGGTCCATGAAGTGAACATCGCTCTCCAATACGCCGGCCGGTACCGCGAGCCCCACGGGAAACCACTTAAGCCATACGGCAAAAACGATCAGCAACATGAGTCCCAACCAAAAAACGGGTGTCGATACCAGGGTGTAGCTGTACCATTTGATCAGTTTATCCGCGGTTTTGCCGCGATTCATGGCGGAAACGACTCCCAAAAGATAACCGAAGATGCCGGAAAAGACCCAGGCAAATCCCATTAGCGCAAAGGAAGCGGCAAAGCGGCTTTGGATGATGTCGATAACCGGGGCACGATACAGTTTGGATATCCCGAAGTTACCTTGCAGCAATGATCCCATCCAGGAAAAATACTGCTCTACAGGGCTTTTATCTACGCCCCAGTATTCTTTGATTCTCTCGATTTGTTCCGGGGAAGCCGAACTATCCCCGCCCACATAGGCGTTCACAGGGTCCATGGGAGACATATGGATAAGGGAAAAAGTAAGAACGGACAATCCGATTAATAAGGTTACGACGCGGATCAAGCGAACAAGTATTTTTCTTGTCATTTGTCCCATGTCCATTCCGTGATGTTGCCGAACAATGCCCATTCATGCCCATGCGAATGTATAGGTTGTTTACCCAGATCCAGCCTTTCATTAGCCAGATACAAATGATCCACGCGGGCCAGCCAAATGATCGGAATATCGCCCAGAGCGCTAAAACCCGTTGTTCCGTCCCATTGGGCAAGCTTCCAATACTTGTTGGCTTCTTCCTGGGTAGCCGCATGCATGGCTTTATCCAGGTATTCGTCCACTACGGCATTTCGATACACCGGCATGTTGTTGTACCCTTGATCGATAGCTTTGGAAGAATACATGGTGTACACCTGGTGGGCATGATGACGTCCGCCTCCCCACATCACCGCGTTGGCTTTTCCTTTTACGTAAATCTCATCCCAGGTAGCGCCTACGGTATTTATTTTGATGCCGAATTCCCGGGCCATATCGGCCACGGCCAAGGACAGGTCGCTGCGAAGCTGATCGCTGGAACTGAAGTAAAGATCGAATTCCGCTTTCGTCCCGTCTTTTTCCAAGATTCCGTCGTTATCGGTATCCGCCCAACCTGCGCCGGCCAGTATTTTCTTGGCTTCCTGGATATTCCCGTCTTTCACGACCGTTTCTTCATTAAACCAGGGCAAGTGATCGCTTAGCGAGTAAGCCGCTTGACCATAGCCATCCAGGGCCACATCCAAGATTCCTTGACGACTAAGGCCGATGCTCAATGCTTTCCGAATTGCCAAATCGGAAGTAACATCATTGCCTACCTCCACTTCATTATCATTGATTTTCCCTTTTCCGCCCTTTTTCTGCGTCGGCATCGAAATGCCGCGGGAGTCTATGCTTTCGTAAGCCCGGAGCGTCATTCCCGGCACTCTTTGCTCCGCAAAGGTCGGCGGTACGTAAACAATGTCGGCTTCGCCCGCCTTGGCGGCAGCAAGCCCAGCATCCTCTTCCAGGAGCAAGAAAGTCAGCTTTTTGAACTGTGGTTCGTTACCGTACCAATAGGGGTTGTATTCCATGATAATCTGCTGTCCGTCGTCGTACTGGACTACTTTATACGGACCGGAACCAACGGGGTTGCTGGAGTAATTGTCGTCGTACAATTCCTTAGGAACGATGCCGATTTCCGTAAGCTGGCTTACGAAGGTGGAACGAGGTTCATGAAGCATGATAACAACGGTGTCGGGGTCCCTAACTTCTATCGATTTGACAAAAGACAGATCGAATTTGATGCCGTCTTCCTTGAGCATTTCGTATGTAAATTTGACATCCTCGGCCGTTACCGGCTCTCCCGTCGAGAATTTAACGTCATCACGCAGCGGAAAGGTCCACACGAGGGCGTCTTCGCTGACTTGATAGGATTTCGCCAGATCTCCGACAAAGTTGAGCTCTGCATCAAAAGTCAGGAGCGAGCTGTGGGTCAGCCGGATTTGGGCGTGCGTTCCCCAGCCTTTCTTGGGGTCAAACATACCGACGTCGGTTTTGCCTACGGCAAGCACAAGTTCCTCTTTTGCCGTTGTCCGGTTCCCCGTATCGGATGAATTTTTCGAAGCCGCGGAATTTGATCCGCAACCGGCCAAGAGCAAAAGCCCTAACGATGCAATTAAAAATAGCGATAAAGTCTTTCTTAAAACAATCAAGGTATCCTTTGATTTCATAACAATCCTCCCCATTCGTGTTAAGATCCAACACGTTTCCTAAATCGTAATTATTACTATTAACGTTTACGATTGTATGGGTAAAGATTATCAATGTCAATCTTTTTCTTTGATATTTGACGTACAAACGCCCCTCCGAATTCGGAAGGGCGTCTTAAAATTGTATATGTTAACCCAAACTCAACTCGCTCTTTAAGCGATCCAACTGCGATAAATGATGCCGATAATGCATGTCGACCAGCAAAAACCACTCCTTGGCGTTTAACGCGCCGAATCCGGGATGAATCAGCTTATTTTCTTCAGGAGCCTGGGCTAACGCGGGTTCGGTACGTTGCATTCGTTCCTTGATATTGTGGAGTCCTTCCCTCAACTGCTCCTTGCTCTCCGGTTGCTGCGGGGTGTATTGCGGGGAAGCCGGAACCCGAATCCTTACGGGCGGAAAACTTCCCCGCTCGAATGCCGCTCTGCCCTGCTCCGTTTTTTCGCCTTTTTGGGCAAGCGCTGCTTCGCTTCCGGCCAAACATTGGTCAACATAGTCCAGATGCATGAATTGCGCCGATTGAATCAAATGCATATACATTTGCCCGATGGACCACTCTTCCTCATCTGATTTTTTATGCAAGTGCTCCATATCGAGATGCTCCAATTCTGCCAAATACCTTCCTACCGTTTCTTCAAATTCATGTAACGCTTCCGTTGTACTTCTCATTATGAAAACAACTCCTCTACCCTCTTGGATATAATCCAATATAAAAAAACGCTACTGACAACGTCGTGTCAGTAGTGTTTTAAAATTTTTTCGGTTTCTTCCCGAATCATGCGGCGGAAGGATTCCGGTTCCAGCACCTCAACATGCCTTCCCCAGCCGAGGACATAAGGCAATAGCTCCTCCAACTGTCGGACGCGAAAGGTGACGACGAATTGACCACCCTCCCGTTCCTCAGTCCCTTCCATATAAAAATTCCCGGTCTCGGCGATTTTGTCGGCAATATCGGGATTCGCCAGGACCAGTACCCGCAAGTTCCGTTCATCGGGCTGGCGGTAACGGCTCAGGTTAAACCCGGGCGGCAAGTGAAAGCGCTCGTCCAACACGGCAAGCTCCGTCATCCGCGACAAGCGGAAATGGCGGAGTTCCTGCCGGAGGCCGCAACGTGCGATCAAAATCCAATTCCCCTGAACGAAAGCCAGTCCATAGGGGTCAACCTCCCGCTTGCTTTTCCGATTGCCGTCCGGTTCCTGTATTTTTTTCAAATAGGTAAAGCTTAATTTACGGCGCTCCAGAATCGCGCGCCGGGTTATGCCAAGATAATCCTTTTCCTTCTTGCCGGTTACCGGTGCTTCGGTGTGAAGAAGGGTCATCGTTTTCCGTACGAGCGTCGACGCGTCGCGTACCGTTTCCGGCAGAATCGCTTCAATTTTGCGTCTGGCTGTCTTGGCCACCTTGCCAAAATCGGAATCGAGCCGTTGTTCGATAAAATCCGCTCCCATTAGCAGGGCGACGGCCTCTTCCGCCGTAAAACCTACCGGCGGCAGGAAATACCCTTCCATCAGGGAATATCCTTGACCTGGAGCCCCTACAATCGGAACTCCGGCTTCGCTAAGCGCTTGAATGTCGCGGTAAATCGTCCGCATGCTCGTCTCGAATTGAGCTGCCAGATCTTCCGCCCGGAGTACCTTGCTCCGCTGGAGTTCAAGGGTGATGGCGAGCTGTCGTTCGGTTTTGTTCATTCTCTTTTCCCCCACCTGCTAACTGTCGTCGTTCTTCCAATTCCACTCGTGTCCGAATGGATTGCCGGAGCCCTTCACCATTATCTCAAAACCGAGAAAATACTTCCACGGGGGCTACAAACATCATCTTCCCGATTCGTTAACATTCGGGTCGAAATCGGCCACAATCAGCATATCCATGTGCCTGGCGTTTCTCAGCAGATAGTGGACAAAGCTTTCTTTTAACCAGGTTCGCCACAAAGGTTTTCTGGACTGTCCAATGATAAGCTGTGTCGTCTTCACGCCGTTCATTCTGTCCAGAAGGTGGCGATGAATGTTACGGGTGCGGGTCTCTTCAGCCACTTCCATTTTTCCGCCGAGCCGTTCGGTTAATTGCCGGAGCGCTTCCAGCCGCTTCTGCTGTTCCGGCGCCAGCGCCGCTCCGCAATGCACATAATGCACGAACCATTCCGCCTTCAGCCGATGCGCGATCCGGAAGCCGCGGCGAATCAAACGTTCCCCTCTCGGCTCCAGATCGACGCATACGAAAATGACTTCACGGCGGCTCCACGGCCCGCGCAAGGCGACATCCCGATCCCAGGCTTCCAGCCGTTCGTCCACATCGTCGGCGATTTCCCGAAGGGCCAGCTCACGAAGCGCGATCAAATTGCCGATCTTAAAAAAGGATTCCAGCGCCTGGTTTACCTTTTCGGACGCGTATATTTTCCCTGCCCGCATCCGTTCCTGCAGCATTTGCGGCGTAACGTCGATCAGCTCTACTTCCCCCGCCATTTTCAAGATCGCGTCGGGCACCGTTTCCCTGACCCTTACGCCGGTTAATTGTGCCACCGCATCATTCAGGCTTTCGAGGTGCTGCACATTCACGGTTGTAATGACAGAGATGCCGTGTTCCAACAAGGTGATAACATCCTCGTATCGTTTTCGGGTTTTGCTGCCCGGGACGTTGGTGTGGGCCAGTTCATCGACCAGCACCACCTCCGGATGACGGGCTATAATCGCATCCGTATCCATTTCTTCCAAAGTTGTCGATTGGTATTGAATTTTCATTCGCGGGATCGTCGATAACCTGCCGATTTGTTCCCTGGTTTCCTCCCGCCCATGGGTTTCCAGAAGACCGATCACGACATCGATCCTTCTGTTCAGCAACAGATTGCCCTCCTGCAGCATTTTATAGGTCTTGCCTACGCCGGGTGCGGCACCGATATAGACTTTAAAGGATCCCCGCTGCATGGTTTGGATCTTCTTTTCCATCTCCATGGTGGTCAACCGGTGGAAAGATTCTTCACTTCCCTGTTCATTCGGCCTGATGGGCAAAATCCGCTCCCCCTCTTGCTCGGAGCGATCGGCCATCAGAAAAATATCGATGTTTCGAGTTTTTCTTAATACGCGGTTCGCGATGGAGCCCTGCCATTTTTCCTGCCAACGGCTTTTTTGGGAGTGTCCCATGACGATCCGGGTTACCTTATTCTGTATGGCATAGTTCACCAATACGGAAGGAAGCTGACGCAAGCGCATTAGACTAAGCTCTTCAAAATTGGCGTTCACGCGTTCGACCAATTTAACGATGGAGCGTTTAAAGGTGAGCTGTTCCTTTGTCATTGACCGGCCACGCACGACAAATGTCACAACCATCAGGTCGCCGTTCAACCGCTTGGCGATTTGTTGCCCTCTTCTTACATATAGCGAACCGTTCCAGTGATATTGGGCGGAAACCAGGATTCGTTCCGTGGCACCGGAAGGGCCGATAAGTCCAAGTTCTTCCCGGTGTTTCTCCAGAGAATCATTGACTCCCTCCGCGACAAGCCGCAAGGACACTTCACGAAGCACGCCCAGATTCCCGCGAGTGGACATCGCCGGATGGGTCACATCGCCAAGTACCCCCTCCTCGATTCGCTTTAAAATGGTTTCCGGCGATACATCGATTAATCGCACTTCATCCGCTAGTTCCAAGGTATTCATGGGTACCGTTTCTTCCGCTCGAATCCCTGTCATTTGAAAAATTTGTTCTCCTACTCCCGCCAGTTCGTAAACGTTGATCGTCGTAATCACGCTGATCCCGTGATCCATCAAATACCGGATATCCTCCAGACGCGTGGGAAAAAGCGCACCGTCGCGATTCCGATGGGCCAGTCCATCCACCAGCAATACCTCGGGATTTCGTTCCAGCAAATCTTCCAGAGGAAGGTCCTTCTGTTCCTTGCCCTCTCTCCACCAATGGATGCTGGGGATGCGCTCCAGCTCCTCAAGCTGTTGGACGGTCTCCTCCCGTTGCATGGTCGACACGGCGCTGCACACCACATCGATGCCTTGCTTTTTTAATAGACGTCCTTCTTGCAGCATATGATAGGTTTTGCCCGATCCGCTGACAGAACCGATAATGATCTTCAATTTGCCCCGATGCAATCGATAGATGGAATATAAAATTTCTTCAGGCGTCTTTCGTTTGTACGGTGCCAATGCTTACCCTCCTTCTTCCGCTCTCAATAGATAAATTGGCTTCCAGAAACCGCTCAAGGAGGAGATTGAAGATCTCCGGTTGACATAAATTGCAGGGAGACACGGAATCCGGGATGAGTGCAAAATGCGCATCCGGCAATCGGGCAGCCATTTCTTTCATTCGGTGAGCGGTATATTCTCCACGGTCGCCCGCCAAACAAAGAGATGGAAGGGTAACCCGATGCAGTTGACCGGAACTGCTCCATCCGTTCATCGCCATCCTCTGCTTATATAACTCACCCGGACGTTTCTCCGCCATACTTCTCCTGATGATCCGATACGCCTTATTCCAAGGTTGATAGGATAAACGGATAGCGGGAAGTATCCATGCCGATGGAGCATAATAGGTCAGCCAACTGCAATAAGCTGCCGCCGATTGCAAAGCTCGCATCATGGCGGAATTCTCTTCCCCGCCGTAGCTGTCAGCCACAACCATAGCCCTGATCCGCTCGGGATATTCAAGGGCGATTTGCTGCACAAGGAGGCCGCCATAGGACAGACCGACAAACACCGCGTCCCGTAAATGAAGTCCGTTCAACAGCATGATCAGATCCGCGCATTGCGTCTTCATAATATCCCTTGTTGCTTGCGACAACTTGCCCGATTTTCCGTTACCGCGCAAATCGCATACAATCACCTTATATTTCTCCGAGAAGTAATCCATCTGGGGTTTAAACATCGTATGGGTCAAACCATGCCCGTGAACGAATAAAATCGGCATTCCTTTTCCTTGCATCTCGTAGTAAAGCGTTGTTCCATTTAGATGAGCTACAGGCATAATAACCACCTCATAAGTTAAAAACATGGAAGTTTCAAACTGTAATAACCCTGCCCGCAACAATGCACGAACAGGGTATGAGCCGCGTTATTTCGCCGACAGCTCCATTAAAGCCATATTCAGCTTCAGGACATTGACCCGTTCTTCGCCGAACAATCCAAGGTCGCGTCCTTCGGTGTGTTCTTTTACGAGATCTCTCAGCGTATCGGCTGAAATGCCGGTTAATCCGCTAATTCTAGGAACCTGTACCAGCGCCGACGCCGGAGAAATATGCGGGTCCAGACCTGATCCCGAGTTCGTAACCAGGTCTATCGGGAGTTCGTTAACGGGAACCTCGGGATTATCTCTTTTCCACCGGGCGATAAAGTCGCTTGTACGCTGGAGCATGTCGAGATTGGACGGGCCGTAGTTATTTGATCCGGAAGCCTCCGCTTTGTATTCAATACTGGATACGCGGCCATGGAACATTGCCGGATTACTGAAATTTTGGCCGATCAGCTCAGAACCGACCACCTTCCCTTCCCCGTTCTTCAGCAAACTTCCATTGGCCTGGGAAGGCATGAACACCTGGGCAAGGGCCGTGGAGGCCAGCGGGTATACGATACCGCAAAGGATGATGAGTACTGCGCTGAGTCTCACCACGCTTAAAAAGTAAGTACCTTTGGATTCCGGCTTCGCTTCCGTAATTTCCTCATGTATATGCTTCAATTTCTATCATCCTCTCTTCAATCGCAATTGCCGTACGCTTCGTTTAAATCCATAGGCTGACGATCAGATCGATCGCTTTAATGCCAAGGAAAGGAACAAGGATTCCTCCAAAGCCGTAGACAAATATGTTTCGCCGCAACAGCTTCACTGAACTCATCGGTTTATACGATACCCCTCTCATCGCCAGCGGGATTAATAGGGGGATTATAATGGCATTAAAGATCAGCGCCGAAATAATCGCGGAGCTTGGCGAGCCCAGCCCCATCACGTTCAGCAATTCCATTTCGGGGATAGCCAAGGTGAACATGGCAGGGATAATGGCAAAATATTTCGCAATATCATTGGCGATGCTGAAGGTCGTTAATGCTCCGCGCGTCATCAAAAGCTGCTTGCCGATCGCTACAACTTCAATGATCTTGGACGGATCGGAATCCAGATCGACCATGTTGGCCGCTTCCTTGGCGGCGGAGGTGCCGCTGTTCATCGCCAGACCCACATCGGCCTGTGCCAGGGCGGGAGCATCGTTCGTGCCGTCGCCTGTCATGGCAACAAGCTTACCTTCGCTTTGTTCGCGGCGGATGACTTCAATTTTATTCTCCGGCGTGCTTTCGGCAATAAAGCCGTCAACACCGGCTTCTGCCGCTATGGTCGCCGCCGTCAAAGGGTTATCCCCCGTACACATGATGGTTTTGATGCCCATTTTGCGCAATTCGTCAAAGCGTTCCTTCATTCCGGGTTTGACCGTATCTTTCAGATAGATCAGCCCGTAAATCCGGTTATCTACGGCCACCGCGAGCGGAGTACCGCCTTTGCCTGCGATCTCGTTCGACTTTTTGTCCAGGCTGTCGGGAATCTGGCCTCCTTGAGTCTGCACCCAACGCTTCACGGAATCCACGGCCCCTTTGCGGATCTTCCGGCCGTCTTTCAAATCCAGCCCGCTCATCCGGGTCTCGGCCCGGAACTCGATAAATTCTCCATCCGCATCAATCCCTGATTCATAGCCGTATCCCAGCTTCTTGACCAGTTCGATTACGGAACGCCCTTCCGGCGTCTCATCCTTCAGCGAGCTGATCGCCGCCCATGCGGCTAACTCCTGCTCACTTTCTTTACCTACGGGAACAAATTCGCTGGCCATCCGATTCCCGAACGTGATCGTGCCGGTTTTGTCGAGAATCATCGTGTTGATATCTCCCGCTGCTTCTACCGCTTTCCCGGACATCGCCAGAACGTTGAATTGAGTGACCCGATCCATACCCGCGATCCCGATAGCGGACAACAATCCGCCGATAGTCGTGGGGATCAAGCATACCAACAGCGCAATCAGAACAGGAATATCCAGATTTACTCCAAGATAAGAGGCAATCGGGCGAAGCGTAACGACGACAATCAGGAAGATGATCGTTAAGCTGATCAATAGCGTGTTGAGGGCGATTTCGTTCGGCGTTTTCTGCCGCTTGGCTCCTTCGACCAAAGAAATCATCCGGTCCAGGAAGGATTCGCCGGGATCGCTTGTAATCCGCACCTTGATCTCGTCGCTGACCACTCTCGTGCCGCCGGTGACGGAATTGAAGTCTCCACCCGCTTCTTTAATGACGGGTGCCGATTCCCCCGTGATCGCCGATTCGTCTACCGACGCCAGCCCTTCAATTACTTCTCCGTCCCCGGGAATCAATTCCCCTTGAGATACGAGGACGACATCGCCTTTGCGCAGTTCCGAGGAGGCGACCGTCTTGATAGCTTCGCCTACCAGCTTGTTTGCGGTAATATCTTGCTTCGTTCGCTTAAGCGTATCTGCTTGTGCTTTACCGCGGCCTTCCGCGAGTGCTTCCGCAAAGTTGGCGAATAATACCGTTACCAGCAGGATGACAAACACTGCAATATTGAAACCCACCGATTCCTCCGCCCCGAAATACCCCGGGGCCAGGACCATCAGCAAGACCAGAATCGTCCCCATTTCGACCACGAACATAACCGGATTTTTGATTAAAGAGATCGGGTTCAGTTTAAGAAAACTGTCTTTGACAGCACTTCGTATGATCGGGCCGCTCAGCAGCCGCTTCTTTTGTAACGTACTCATATCTTCTATCCCTCTCTCTACCGTAGTGTCAAATGTTCCGCGATCGGCCCCAGCACAATAACCGGCAAGAACGTCAACGCGCCAATGATCAAAACCGTACCGATCAAGATTCCGGTAAAGAGGCCGTTGTCCGTACGGAAGGTGCCGATCGTTTCCGGAACGGGCTGCTTGCGGAGTAAGGAACCGGCTACGGCCAGCATAGCTATCATGGAAACATAGCGTCCCAGCAGCATGACAAGCCCGGTCATCATATTCCAGAACGTATTATTATCAGCCAGTCCTTCAAAGCCTGAGCCGTTGTTGGCGGCGGATGAGGCGTATTCGTAAAGGACTTGCGTCAATCCGTGATAACCCGGATTGCTGATCGAGCCTTGGCCGAGATCCGTCAGGAAGGACACAGCCGTCGGCGCCAGAATAATCAGCGGATGAATCAGAATCGCGATCGCAATTAGCTTCATCTCCCTCGCCTCGATTTTACGGCCGAGGAATTCCGGCGTCCGCCCTACCATCAGTCCGCATAAAAACACTGCGAGGATGGCGTACATTAACATATTGATCAGCCCTACGCCCTTGCCTCCGAAGACATTATTCAGCATCATCAGCGCCAGCGGAGTAATTTGCCCGAGCGGGGTCTGAGTGTCATGCATGTTGTTGACACTGCCGGTTGTCGCTGCTGTGGTCACCGTAGTAAACAAGGAAGATTGCGGAATGCCGAAACGCACTTCCTTCCCCTCCATGCTGCCTTGAGAAGCATCGATTCCCATGGCGTTGATCGCCGGATTGCCTTTGCTTTCCGCGTAGAAGTTCAACGATAGCAGCAGGACGAACAGGATCATCATGGCGCTGAAAATCCCCCAACCTTGCCGTTTGTTCTTGGCAAACAATCCATACATGTAAGGAAGAGATGCAGGCAGCATCCACATCGACAGCATTTCAATCACATTGGTTAGCGGCGACGGATTTTCAAACGGGTGTGAAGAGTTGGCTCCAAAGAATCCGCCGCCATTCGTTCCGAGATGCTTGATGGATTCCAGGGAAGCAACCGGTCCGATCGCAATCTGCTGACTCTGTCCTTCCAGTGTCGGGACCTCGAGTGTGGGTTGCAGCGTCTGCGGCACTTGCAGGGCCACAAGGATTAGCGTAACGAACAAAGCAAGCGGCAGAAACACCCGCGTGTGCGATTTAACGAAGTCTTGGAAAAAGTTTCCTAGGGTCCTTCTCCCCGTAATGCCTCTAACAAAAGCAACGGCCACAGATAATCCGCTCGCCGCGGAAGTGAACATCAACATGGTGATAACGGCCATTTGCGAGAAATAGGAAAGTCCCGTTTCCCCGCTGTAATGCTGCAAATTGGTGTTGGTAATAAAACTGATCACAGTATTAAACGTAAGGCTCTGCTCCATCTCGCCGATTCCGTTCGGGTTCAGCGGAAGTGCGCCCTGCAGGCGGAGAATCAAATAGCCAAACGCTACAAGCACAATATTGGTCGATAGAAAACTGAGGGCATACTTCTTCCAGGACATGCCTTCAAGTCTTTTCAAGCCGCCTAATTTAAATATTCCTCGCTCGATACCCCCAAAGATGCGATCACTCCGGTTCGGCTCATTGGAAAAAACAGAATACAAATAAGTTCCGAGCGGTTTAACGAGCAGAAGCAGTATAACGATAACTGCGACGATTTGCACAATTCCCACGAATGGCTCCTCCTTGATTTAGGCAAGCTTTCACCTGCCCAATGGTTTCTTTTGATTCATGCTCTCCATATGTTGCCTAGAATTTCTCCGGGTGGATCAAGGCATAGACCAGATAGAGAAACAATAACAAGGTTGCCGCAATAACCACAGTCATTGGTCTTTCCCTCCTTTATCGTCAACAACGCGTTCGCACCATCCTGCAAAGACATAGAACAGGCCGAATATCAAAGCCAATGCCGCTACCATGTACAAATCCATCATTTTCTTGACTCTCCTCTCCAAAAACACGGCTTAATGTACTCCCTTTTCAATTAGAAAAGATAAATCGGTACTAGTTGTTCGAATTACGTAATCGGCGCCAAGCGCTCTATAAATCATTTGCGGATAGTGTTTTCTTGTAATGACATAAACGGTCCCGCACTTCCATTCGGTCAGGATATCAAGCACTTTACAGCATTGATCGAGTTCTTCTTCAAAAATGTAAGCTTTATAGAATTCCGCTCCCTGCGGTATTACCGAGGTTTTCTCATCTTTTTCGGATAGTTGTTCGGCAGAGTCGCATGCGATAACGGTAAAAGCTCCTCCACCCTCGCTCAAATACTTTACAAATCGCTCACCCGCCTGATTGGGTGCAAACACCAGCACCATGTCATGATGCTTCATTTCGCTCCCTTCTTTCTTTCCGGGATAACTCCCCTTTCCATATTCATGGCATTTCTTTATCCGCTAGATTTCTGATCATCTCCATACTCCATCTCCCTCACCGGCAAATCCTTTCTGCGTCTGAAATCAGCTTAACACTCCCCCCATAAGTTTAGGATTAGGGTTTGGGGCAAAGGATTAAGATCATCTAAAGATTTAAAATAACGCAAAAAAACCATGCTCCTAGGGGAGCATGGTTGCAGTTAACGGAATACGAACGGCTTAACCTTCATCGCTGACTTGCAGCATCCGGTAACCGATCCCGATATGCGTTTGTATATATTTTGCCTGTGAGGAGGGTTCTTCTATTTTTTTGCGCAAGGTTGCCATAAAAACCCGCAGCGCCGATACATCGTAAGGATGATTGCCCCAAATCTCGTGCAGGATGTGATTATGGGTCAACACCTTGCCTACATTTTTGGCCAGCAAGCATAAAAGCTTATATTCGCTTGGCGTCAGATGAACTTCTTCCTCATCCAGCCACACGCATCCCGCGGCGTAATCGATTTTCAGCTTGCCGTTAACGAATTGGGAAGCTTCCTTCTGGAGCTTGTCACTGTCATACCGGGCCCGCCGCAAACTGACTCGCAGTCTTGCGAGCAGTTCTTCCACGCTGAACGGCTTGGTCAAATAATCGTCCGCCCCGGCATCCAGCGCCTCGATTTTATCCCGGTCCTCGCTGCGCGCACTGACGACAATAATGGGGAGATTGGACCATTCCCGCACTTTTTTTATGATATCCACTCCGTCCATGTCCGGCAGCCCTAAATCGAGGATCATGATATCCGGTTGCCTGGACACCGCCTCAAGAATGGAGCCTTCGCCCGTTTCGACCGCGTGATACCGGTATCCTTGCGTCTCCAATGTGGTCGTGATCAGTTTGCGGATGGGCTTGTCATCCTCCACCACAAGAATAAAAGGGCTATTCATAAACGCTTACCTCCTCCGCCTGCAACGTGAAATAAAAAACGGTCCCCTGCGGGATATGGTCTCTGACCCCGATCATACCGCCATGCGCATTCACGATCGATTTGCACAGAGATAGTCCCAGCCCCAAGCCGCGATGCCCGTCCCCGCGCACATTATTCGCCGTATAAAACATATCGAACAATCTGGCCTTCGTATCTTCGGCAATCCCCGGACCATCATCGGAAACTTCCACGACCACCATATGCTTGTCGCGTTTTGCCGAAATCGTAATGTGGGATCCGGTATGCGTATACTTGATCGCATTATCCACCAGATTGATCAGAACCTGAACTATCAGTCGGGTATCCATCCGGGCCATAATCCATTCGTCTTCCAAAACCGTTTGAATCATATGCTTCTCGCTATTACGATTCACATGGAGCAAGGCTTCGGCGATGACCTCCTCCATTAATTCGGCCTGTAAGTTCAGATTTATTGTGCCGTTCTCGATTCGGCTGATGGAAAGCAGGTTCTCTACCAAAAGAATCAGCCACATGGAATCGTCGTAGATGTCTCTGTACAGGCTCTTTTTCTGGTCTTCACTGAGCACTTCGGGGTTACCGATCAAAATTCCCGCGTTGCCGGAAATACTGGTCAGGGGCGTCCGCAAATCATGGGAAATCTGCCGAAGCAAGTTGGCGCGAAGCTGCTCCTGCCGGATTTGCATGAAAATTTCCTGCTGTTGTTCATTCAGGCGTTCTTTCTCCATGGCAAGCGCACATTCTCCCAGCATGGCAATCATCAGGCTTTTTTCAAAAACCTCCAAAGGCTCCTCACGATCCATCACAATCGCCGCGATCGCAAAAACGGTATCCCCTCCACGCACCGCATGATACAAACAATGAGCATCGGAAAAAGTGTCCGTGGTTGCTCCAGCCCGTTTATTGTTTCTGAACACCCAATCCGCTACCGCATGCTCATTTTCTTCGGTATAAACCTGCGGAACGACCGCCGACCCTTTCTTCGGATAAATAAGCGGCTCACTCAGTGCGTCTTGATGAATGGAGTAGAAGATGATCGTTCTGTCCAGCAGCTTCACCATTTGATTCGCCGTTTCATCCATGATGGCCGAGAAGTCTTTTGCCTGCTGCAATTTCCGGCTTGTCTCCAGAAGCACCTCTGTACGATAGGCTTTCTGTGCGGATTGTAGGGCCTGTTCCCTTACCCTCATGGTCAGCGTGCTCATGATGAAGGAAGCCACAAGCATCACCAGAAAGGTAACCGGATAACCGGGATCGGTCGCCTTTAATGAATAGTAGGGCTCGGTAAAGAAGAAATTGAATACGATCACGCTCATAACCGAGCAAATCGCGCTGTATATCCTTCCTTGGGTGACCGTTGCATTTAGAAGAACGCCGAGAATATATACCGTGATAATGTTCGCCTCTCTGAATCCCAGTTGATCGAACCAGGCTCCTACGAGAGTACATGCCGTCAGAATAGAAACCGTTTTGACCATATCGGTCAAAGATAATACGGGGGATTTCAGGTAAAGCGGCGATTTTTTATAAATCGGAGGCTCGGAATACGGAATAATGTAGGTTTCGATATTCGGGACCAAGTCGATCAATTTATCAACCACCGTCGATTTGGACAACCCTCTCCTTTGGCGGGGGGAGCGGCCTAATACGATCTTGGATACATGGCTCGTTTTGGCGTATTCCGCGATTTGTCCGGGTACGTCGTCTCCGTACACCGTTGCAATCTGGGCGCCCAGCTGCTCGGCTAGTCTCATATTTTCTCTTAGTCCGGCCTTGCCTTTTTCCGTTACGGCTTTGGTATCGGGTGTCTCCACAAACAGAGCCGTGAATAGACCGTGGAAAACCTCGGCCATCCTTGCTGCTGTCCGGATCACTTTTTTGTTGGAAGCGGCCGGCGAGAGGCAAACTAAGATATGGTCTTTTGTCGCGTAATCATTTCTGCCGGGCTGATTACCGATTTGCGACGCAATCCGGTTAAACTGGGCTGCGGTACGTTGCAGTGCAAGTTCACGCAAAGCATTCAGCTTCTCTTTGTTAAATAAGTGAGCTTGTGTTCTTTCCGTCTCCCGATTGCTATAAATCTTCCCTTTCTTCAAACGGTCTATCAGCGTGTCAGGCTCGATATCGACGAATTCCACCAGCTCGGCGCTATCGAATACGCTGTCCGGTATGCGGTCATGCACGGACATCCCGGTTATGGAAGAGACGATATCCGCCAAGCTCTCAATCTGCTGAATGTTCAAAGTTGTGTATACATCGATCCCGGCACGAAGAAGTTCCTCAACGTCCTGGTATCTTTTTTTGTGCCGGTTTCCTGCCGCATTGGTATGGGCCAGATCGTCAACCAGTATGAGCCCTGGTTTTCTTTGAAGGGCATGGTCCAGGTCTAATTCTATATAGCTGCGGTCATCGCTTGAATTTCTCGTATGGGGCAACATCTCCAACCCTTTGAGAAGAGCTGCCGTATCGGGTCGGCTACGGGGGTTGATATGTCCCGCAACGACGTCCAGTCCATCAAATTGCGCAATATGAGCGTTTCTCAGCATGGTGCTAGTCGTGCCGGCTCCCGGTGCGTAACCGAGAAAAATCTTCAGTTTTCCCCGTTTTTTTACGGTCGTATTCACGTTAATCTGTTCCGGCGTGGACCCGGATCGAATCGGTGTCGTTGCCATCCTCAAGCCTGCTTTCCATGTTCTTTATTTTATACGGCTTTCTTATCTGTAAGTATATCATGAGCTATATCAGCATCGTGTTATAACTTCGGCTATAGCATTAAGATCGCATAAAGATTTTGCTGAAAATAATAAGAGGGACATTAGAGTGTTTACCCTTCAATTAAGATGCTGTTAAGAACGGAATAAACAAGAGTTTTCCATAGAAAAACAACGGTAACAACGAGCATTCGTAGGATATTTATCATTTTTCGCCTACATATGGGCTGCATTTAACTTTTAGGGACGGAATCCCTTTTTACAAACGAAACATCACCGAGTATGATTCTTACCATATATCCAAGTGAATCCCGGGAGATGCGCAACGCCGTTTTGTACCCCGGTAAGGAGTGGCAGAAATGCAGGAACCGATACCCTATTATTTTGGAACCCATCCTCATGTGCTGGAACCGGCAAGTCTGGAGTATACCAACTTTGGAGCGTTTTGGTATGAAAAAGACAAGCGACGGTATATCGTCGGTTATGGATATGGCGCAAGCCAGATCGACAAGCTGTCTCAATTTTGCAAATCTTCAGCCTACTTTACATGCACCGATCAGCAGGTGATTTACGATATTTACAGAAGCATCAGAGATAAACAGCAAGCCCTAGATTGGTCGATGCGTAAAAGGCTTTCGTTACTGTCCGCCTTTAAAGAACCCTGGAGGAATATGGATGAGGGCTGGTATATTCTGCAATCCCGCAACCGGTTTCCGCTTCATTTGTCCGTTGTGCGCCGAAAAAAATATGGCGTTTGGCTGGAGCATTCGGCGGTTTGCGAGAATGAAGCCGAGCTTATGGAGTATATAGCTAAGGCTAAACAAGCCCACGGGCTGGTCTCCATTAAACCTATAATCCAAGGAGGCAACGCCTATGAATAGTGCCAGGATTTCACGAATTGAGCTCTTCGCATTTGACGCAAAGCCTTCGTTTACTAAAAAGCCGCTACAATCCGGATGTCTTTATCTGGTTTTGCGACTGAGCTGCGGAGAACAAATCTCTTATGGGGAATGCTTGGTTCCCAAGAAGGATAACGGAATGGATTTAATCAAGTGGGGAGCGTTTTTGAGATGCATTCACTTTTCTACACCTGAGGAAGGATTCATGGCGGTGCGTTTCCATGAACGGGAATGGACAACAAGCCAACTTGAATTGCTGCAATCCGCCTTATCCGGATTGCAGCAACCTTGGAGCCACCGGTTTAAAATCGCAGTCGGTTCTGCGGGCCAAGAGTATGAAGTAACCAGCTCCATTCCCCGTATGGCCTGGACATCTTATCTCTTAAACCGGCGGGCCGGAGATTTGAGTTTATCCCGATTGATTGAAGAATCGGTTTCTTATTTCTCCATATTGTCGTAAGATTTCCTGGATTCGGTTCCATCGAGGACCTTAGCCATTCTATATAACGAAAAAGCCGGCTTATTGATTTCGCCGGTAATCCGGTAACCCATACGTTCATACAATTTAAACGCAAGCCTGTTCTCTTTCCTTACCGTTAGAGAACATTTGGTAAAGCCATGCGATAAGGCTTGTTTCTCCGCAAACTCAAGAAGGCGCGTACCGATTCCCAGTCCCCTGCTTTCCGGCAAGGTAGCGATAGTTCCAATATGGAATTCGTCATTTTCTCCTTCTTTCAAGGTAACGATTGAATACAGTAATTTGAGATGCTGAAGATTATAGCCGATAAGGCCAAGCTTACGGTGAATAAGCAGTTGTTTGAAAGTTGGCCAAGCAAGGCGTTTTAACAACTTAACCGGATAACAGGTGACCATGCCCAATGTCTGATTCCCTAGTCTGGCTTCAAAAGCAAATTGGTGGCTGAAGCGGTTATCTTCCGACTTCCACAACTTACGAAACGTGCTTAAAATGATGCTCTTTTTTTCGGAACCCGCTAAGGTGTACGCCATATCATGTAACGCGAGCTGATTGAGTCTGGCACCTATGGAGGATCGGGCATCCGCCTTGACGATCCATATTGGTTTTGTGTCCGGCATCATTTTACGGATATCCCTTCCACTATGACGTTTATCGAACCGATGTTTAATCCGGTAACACCCGCGACAGCCTCCCGGACATTATTCTGCAGCGCTTGAAGCACATCCGATATCTTTGTCCGATACTGGATGACCACGCTTAAACGGATATCAAGTCCCCGATCCGCTTCTTTTAATTCGATCCCATTTTGTACGCTTTTACCGTTAATCCAGTTGGCCAGGCCTTCCACAATTCCGGATGACATTTTGGCTATCCCACTGGTCGAAATTACTGCTTTTCCGACAATTTTATAAATAACTTCCTTCGAAATTTTGATCTTTCCCATCGGATTTTCAATGAACATGTAAATCCCCCCTCTTTACTTGGATTGAGCATGTTAGAACTAATGTCTAACCTGTAAATCATAAAAATGATAGATACATGTATCATATGATTTAATATTATATCACGTGTATACCCCAGTCAAATTTCTTCTTCGTTGGACACCAACGATAAAAATCCGAATCCGAAACCTCAAAAAAGCCTGTCCGAAAGAATCGAACAGACTTGTAAGTTATCACATGGGAATTCAATGGTGTTAGTCCTTAACTTTAAAACCATTGTAAAATGTATCCACCACCAATCCGGCAGCGGATTTTCCGGCTATATGCCCTTCTATCACCTGTTGCCAGGTTAAGAAAAGAAGCGAATACAGAACGTTAACCATCCAGGTTCGATCGAGATCCTGCCGAAAATACCCCTTCTGCTGGAGCAAGCGGATCGCATTCAGTACAGGCTCCTGAAGCTTTTGGTACTCCTCTTCAATCTCCTTGTTGTAATTGACGGTAGCATCATGGGCAAGAAAATATATTTTGTCTCCAAGAGGAATCAGGGCTTCGATCAGTTCAGGAATATAACTCTCACAATTCTCCTCATTCAGCCGGACGTTTGCCATCGTTTGGCTTACGACCTCAATGGCACGAAAGCCCAGGTAAATCATTAATTGCTCCCGGCTCTCCACATACCGGTGCAAAGTGGCGACACCGATTCCGGCTGATTCGGCAATTTCATGCATGGAAGCATTCGGCTTATCGATTAACAATTTGGTCGCTTCGTCCAGTATCGCGTTCAATCTGGTTTGTTTGATGGATGTCAGTTCCTTTTTCATCTATGGCACCTCTTAAAGAGAGTTGGTCTTCATTTCTTTTGTTGTCTATCATTTGATAGTATATCATATCGTTCCCCCCTCCCTACCATAACTATAGGTTCCCATCGTGGAATGTAATCCTTGATCAGAAAGCGCCATATTTTTAATCTTCGGAATTAGATATGCTTCATCTGGTAAAAATACACTTGATCCTCATCCATAACCAATGATTCCAACGATCCCGGGGTGAATTAAAATGTGGTCCGACTTTTTGTCCTTAATGCCGAATTGGAACCTGGTCATACAGGCATTTTTACTCCTGGCTATCCCGGTTTTGTTGCTTATCGTGTCAAAAGCGATCCGGAAATCCGTAATCACCACTTACGCTTTAAAACCTGACCGCCCTTCCTTACCCCAAATCGAAAACGGCTTGGCCAACGTACCCATAACGGGATTGTACGATTCCGATATCGAAGCGGTCCGAAATACGATCGGTGACCAAGCGGATGTCCGGATCCGGGAAATCGTGATTCGCGGAACACAAACCCGTGCCGCCCTTATCTATGTTGAAGGTTTGACGGATAGCGATTTGATCGATTCCCATCTGATAACGCCGTTAATGCTCCGGGGCGTATCGGAAGAAGATCACGCCAGCTTCCTCGATTCCTTGAGCGCTTATTTAAAAGAACGGCTTATTCCTGTCAGCGAAGTCCAACAAACTTCCTCGTTCCAAACCTTTGCGGAGGGGGTTTTGTTCGGCCAAACCGGGCTTCTTGCGGAAGGTCTGCAAGAAATGCTTCTAATCGGAGCCGCCAAAGGCAAAAGCAGGAGCCTCGAAGAGCCCATGTCCGAAGCTCTTCTGCGAGGGCCGCGAACAGGGTTCACGGAGCGGATCAGCGATAACACGGGCTTGCTGCGAAGGCATGGTCAGAACAGCAGTCTCATCCTGACCAAGTTAGAGATTGGGGGCCGCGTGAAGAAGGAACTGATTTTAGCCTATATGCGGGATATCGCGGACCCGAAACTGGTGGAAGAGGTCACGACCCGTATTCAAAAAATCGAAATCGACGATCCGCTCGAGTCGGGTTATATCGAACAGTTAATCGAAGACAATGTGTTAAGCCCGTTCCAGCAATTGCAAAATACGGAACGGCCCGACCGGGTCATTGCCGGATTGCTGGAAGGACGGGTAGCCATTTTGCTGGACGGCACGCCTTTTGCCCTTGTTATGCCGGTGACCTTCAGCATGCTGCTGCAATCTCCGGAAGATTATTATGAACGTTGGCTTCCGGGATCATTTATGCGCCTTCTGCGTTTTCTGGCCGCCCTCTTGGCGTTGCTCGCTCCGGCGCTGTATATTTCGTTCATCTCGTTTAACCCGGGACTTATTCCCACAAAGTTGGCGCTCTCCATTATAGAGACGCGGCAGGGCGTGCCGTTCCCCTCGTTTATTGAAGCGCTGATCATGGAGGTCTCCATCGAGATATTACGAGAAGCAGGCATCCGGCTTCCGAAGCCGATCGGACCCGCGATGGGCATCGTCGGAGGTCTGATCATCGGCGATGCGGCGGTTAACGCCGGCATCGTCAGTCCCTTTCTCGTAATCGTCGTTGCGGTAACCGCGATATCCTCCTTTACCATTCCGGTATATAGCGCCGGGCTCACGCTGCGCATCCTCCGGTTTACCGGAATGTTCTGCGCCGCCACGTTAGGACTGTTCGGCGTGGTCATGTTCTTCCTGTTGATTTGCAGCCATCTCGTGCGGCTAAAGAGCTTCGGCGTCCCTTACGTAACCCCTATGGTGCCTTACGGATTTAGCGACTGGAAGGATTTGTTTGTTCGCGTTCCGTTGAAAATCATGAAGAAACGTCCAGTCATGTTTAATGCAAAGGATAATGATCGAAGAAATTAGAGTGATGGATGTAATCCGGAAAGAGGTCGGGAAACATGAGCGGCACGAACAATAGCCAAAAAGACCAGATCACCACTTCGCAGACTGCCGTCATGATCATTAACTATATGCTGGGTGCCGGAATCCTTACCCTTCCCAGAACGATGGTGGAAGCAGCCAAGACACCTGATGTTTGGATATCCATCCTTATTTCCGGGATAATCATTTTGGCATCCGGTTGGATCATCGTGAAGCTGTGCAGCCGATTTCAAGGGCGGACTTTGTTCCAATTCTTGCCCGAGATAACGGGAAGAGGAATCGCGTTCATCATAAGTTTAGTGATCATCAGTTATTTTCTGGCGATTTCCGCCTTTGAAATCCGGATTATGGCGGAAGTGACCGGTTTTTATCTGTTGGAAGGCACGCCTGCCTGGGCCATCGTGATGACGTTCATGTGGATCGGTCTGTATTTGATTTTGGGCGGCATCAACTGCATCGCCCGTCTTTACGAAATCATTTTGCCGATAACGCTTGTGTTTTTCCTGATAGCAATCCTGCTCAGCAGCCGTATATTCGACATCGATAATTTAAGGCCGGTACTGGGATCGGGCATCATGCCGGTACTGAAAGGAATCAAGCCTTCGCTGTTGTCCTTTACGGGTTATGAAATCATGCTCGTCGCTTTGGCTTATATGAAGAATCCCGGTAAAGCCAATAAAGCCATGGTGGCCGGAGTTGCGGTGCCTGTCGTCATTTATTTGATCACCGTCTTTATGGTCATCGGAGGCATGTCCATCAATGGACTGGAAAAGAGAACCTGGCCTACCCTGGACCTGATGAGAAGTTTCGAGGTGCAAGGACTCATCTTCGAACGCTTCGAATCCCTGCTGCTGGTGATTTGGATCATGCAGATTTTCTCGACGTTTACGGTTACGCATTATGCAGCCGCTCTAGGCTGGTCGCAAATGTTCAAAAAAAATATCCGGCCTTTCCTGTTCGCCATGCTCCCTGTCATCTACTTGATCGCCATGATTCCTAAAGACATTAATCAGGCATTCAAACTCGGTGATATGTTCGGCAATGTCTCCGTCTATTTGTTCGGAGGCGTACCGCTGATCTTGCTGTTCATTAGTATCCTCCGCAAGAAAGGAGTGAAACCGAATTGAAGCGATACCTCCACTTCTTGGTGCGGATGGCCGTTGCCGTGTTGCTGGTGTTGAATACCGGCTGCTGGAGCAGCAATGAAATTGAAGATGTCAGCGTTTATATTGGACTTGGGCTGGATGTAGCCGAGGAGTCAAAATTCGAGCGGGATATCGAAAATCAAGGGTCGACGTATCCGAAGAAAAAAATACTGACAGCAACGGTTCAAATCGCCCCCCCGATCACGGGCAAAGGCCAGAAGCAAGGCGGCGGTTCGTCGATTCCTGGCCAGCCTTATCAGAATGAAAAACTGACGGGAGATTCCATCATCCAAATTTTCCGGCAGTTCGCGCTGCGAAGAGACCGTCCGCTGATTGGACATCATCTCAAAGTGATTGTCGTTTCCTCCGAATTGGCCAAGCGGTACAGCCTCGAACAGATTTTCGATTTTATTCTGCGAGATAATGATATCCGGCCCAGTTGCCTTGTGTTGGTTAGCCATCGGAACGCCAGCGAGGCACTAAGCTCGAACGAGCCTGGTGAAATTCCCGCCTTATATCTCGCCGGACTTGTTGATAATAGGTACAGGTCCAGTAAAATCATTCCTCCAGTGACACTGATCAAACTGGACAGTGCGATGCAGTCCGGCTCCAGCTTTTTACTGCAAAATGTAGTGACTGCGGAAAGCGAGCACAAATTTTCGGGAGCCGGTATTTTTAAAGGCAGCACCAAAAAGTGGATCGGTGAACTGAGCCAGTACGATCTGGAAGGGTTATCGTGGTTTTCGGCCGACGTCAAAGGCGGGGCGATCAAGACCTACGCAACAGAAGGATATACGATTACATATGAGCCGAAAAATTCCAAAAGCAAGATCATCCCCAAGGTCGAAGGTAACGACATATCGTTTCATATCAAAGTTTCCTCCGAAGGGCGTTTAATCGAGGATTGGAGTTTTCCGGAAATTCCTTCTACCGAAAAGTACATGCACAAGTTGGAAGTACAATTTGAAAAACAAGCCCGCAAACAGATCCAACAGGTACTGCACAAAATGCAGCAAGTATATCGCGTGGACGTCGGAGGCTTCAACGAGCAACTTCGCATCAAATACCCAAAAGTTTGGAACCGGGTCAAGGAGGATTGGGATGAAACCTTCAGCAGCATTCCGATTACTTATGAAGTAGACATGAAAATAACGGACTTCGGATCCTCCACGGACTGACCATCTAATCAGCAACTCAAACCTTCGGCACCTCGATCGTTGTCATGGCGCTGCGCTTCTGCTCGTCATTGATATGCGTATAGATCATTGTCGTTTCGATCGAAGCATGGCCCAGCAACTCTTTGACGACACGGATGTCGACGTTGTTATTCAACAACAGCGTGGCAAAGGAGTGCCGCAGCTTATGGCAGGATAATTTCATATCGGTCATATGGGGATGATCCTGCTTAAAAGCTTTAAAGACTTGCGCCGCAATCTTTTGAATCTGACGGATCGATAATCTTCTCCCTTTCTGAGACACAAAAAACGCTTCTTCTTTCGAACTATAAGGCTGAATGCGTTCCTCAGTCACTTTGGCCAGATAATCAACGACTAATTCAGGAAGTGGAATCTCATTCCATTTCCGGCCTTTGCCTAACACTTCGAGCGTTCCCTTTTCTTTTTTAAAATGTGTAATATTCATTCGGTGTACTTCACCAACGCGCAAGCCGCAATACCCCATTAATAGAAAAACGGCTAAATTTCTATTTCGAAACCGGCCCTCCACATAGGTAAGTACTTGTTTTAGCTCCGTTTCCTCCAAATAGACCGGAATTTTATTTTTCTCGGTCTTTGATTTCTTAACCTCTAAGGCAGGGTTTCTTGTGGCAAGCTCAAAATCGATCAATGACGCATAAAACGACCGGATTGCCGAAAGCGTCCGGTTCCTCGTTCTATCGCCGGCCGATTCTTGTTTGGACACCAGAAAGCTGACGACATTCAATTTACCAGCCTGTTGCACGGGCAAATCATCCAGGGAGGATAAATAATCATAAACCTCTCTCATGTATTCTTTTCTCGTGGTCTCGGTATAACCCGACTGTTTCATCCAAATCGTAAAGGCTTGAATGGGTTCTGAATAGGCTTCTTCGATGTCATATTTATTTCTCAATGGAATCCCCCGTTAAATATTATCTTAAATACCTTTATATGTATGCTAATAATAACAGGCACTTATCCATTCTCATCGGAACAAATCGATCTGAACCGAAAGTGCGCAAAATACGTGTTTGGCGTACTTATTATAGCACCTAATTTGCAGAAATAAAAAACCTTTCGATAAACAGATTTACTGTTTATTGAAAGGTTTTAAGGATCTTACATGCTCATCGACGCTGCGGCTGCAGCTTCTGTATTTTATCCCCACGGGATTACCCCCGTGAATTACGTCAACAAATAAGAGTTTCGCTTCATATGCCCTGCCTCTGTTCATTCACCCTTTTCTTCAGAAATCGTGTCCTCGGGCTTTTCATTTCATAGAATAGCGTAATGGCGGTTTGAGCACTTTCTGGCGCAAGAGGTGAAGCGATGATTTTATTGGCAAACGGACATCCACCTAAAGATTATTATCGTGACATTTCCGAATGGGATCTGTCAGCGGAACGGGAAGGAACGCATGGTGAATACGGGGAAGTAATTCCGTTTGATTTCGGCGGGGTAGCGGAGTTTGCGGCGCCCAAAAGTATTGAAACGTACCTCCACCCCGATCTGACGCCTTACCGTCTGCGAACGTTCGGTGGATATTTGGCGATCATTCCGGGCGGTAAGGTATGGGGCTCTTCAGGTGCGATATTGTCGTCTGAGAGAAAGCTAATCTTTGATCTGTCGCAGGAATATGACGCTAAGCAATACAGAATGCTGGAAGCTGAAGAACATCCGGTGTTTCACCGTTGGAACGAGCCGGAGCTTCAGGATTTGAACGGGACGGCGGCCGTTTTAACGTTTTGCGGAAGCTATAATTATTTTCACTGGCTGTATGATGTTCTCCCCAGATTCGCGATGCTTCAGGCGAGCCCGGTTCCTTATTCCGCTATCATTATGAATCCGAATCCTTACGGACCTTTCGTGGAGCAAACCTGGTCGATGTTGGGCATATCCGGCGACATGGTCATTCGGGCAAGCCCCGAGTTGTACATCCGGCCCAAGCGGTTGGTCGTCCCGTCCTTGATGATGAATTCCCATTATCCTCCTTGGGCCACGCAGACACTGCGAAGATTAATGCTACCGTTTAGAGATACGGGGCTTACCGTCCCCGAGCGTATTTATATTTCGCGCAGCAAAGCCGACACGCGGCGAATAGTCAATGAAGATCAGGTGATCCGCTGTCTGGAAGAGTACGGCTTTGCATCGGTTTGCCTTGAGGAATATACAGTTGCCGAGCAAATCCAACTGTTCGCCGCGGCCAAGGCGATTGTGGGACCGCACGGTGCCGGACTGGCCAATCTTGCTTTTTGCTCTCCGGGAACCCGGATCATCGAGCTGTTTCATAACGAGCATATTGTTCCGACGTACTGGATGATCAGCAACCATAATGCATTGGATTATTACATGCTTTACGGAAGGGGATGTCCTGATCCCGCCATTCGTTTTAAAGGCCTTGAGGATATATACGTGGATACGGAGCGCCTGAAGCGTACGCTGCAGTTGGCGGAGCTTTGAAGAAAAAAACAACCGTTTCGCGATCAGCGAAACGGTTGTTTCTATCATTTTGATCTCTGATTTACATTTCAAATCCCTCTACCCTTTTTTTTCCAGCGAGCGGTACATCAGGAACAAGAAGTATGGAGCTCCGATCAGCGTGATGAACAGACCTGACGGGATCTCCGTAGGCGCCATCACGGTTCTTCCGACCGTATCGGCCAGGACAAGCAGCAATCCGCCGAGCAGTCCCGACAAAATGATCGACCGCCGCGTGTGATGTCCGATCATCATCCGCACCGCATGCGGCGCCATCAGTCCAAGAAATCCGATCGTTCCTACGCAGGCTACGGCTCCCGCCGCAAGCAGAACGCCGAGAATCATCGCGAACAATCGCGTGCCCCGGACCTCCAACCCGAAACCGGTCGAGCTCTCGTCGCCAAACGCCAGCAGATCGAATTTTCGTCCCAAATAATAAGCCAGCGGCAGAAGCACAAGCAGAAAAAGAAGCAGGGTATAAAGCTGGTTCCAACTCCGGCCGTAGGTCGAGCCGGTCAGCCAAATATAGGAACTGTTGCTCCAAAGACTTGCTTTGACGATCATGACCTGGATCCCGGCAGAACCGATAGCCGAGATGGCGATTCCGAGCAGAATGAGCACGGAAGGATTCAAAGCTTTGCGCCAGGCCAGGAAAAATACGAAGGCGGCCGCGATAATCCCGCCCGCGATGGCCGCGAACGGCACTGCGACGATCGTTAGTCCCGGCCAAATGACCATGGCGATCATCGCGCAAAACCCGGCACCCGAAGTCACGCCGATAATCGAGGCGTCCGCCAGCGGATTGCGCACGGCGCTTTGAATCAATACGCCGCCGACGGCAAGTGCGATCCCGGCTGCCGCAGCCACAAGGGTACGCGGAAGCCGGATATTCATCAAAACGGAATATTTTTGCTCTCCCCCGCCGGTAATACCGGCCAGCAGTTCGCTGACTGGTATTCTCGTTCCCCCGAACGACATGCTTACAATAATGGTAACCAGGAGCAGCACGGCCATTAATAACGCCAGCGGAGCAAACCGCATATGCTTGGCGGCGGCTCCTCCTATACTCATGGACGACTGCCCTTCGCCCGAGCCGGATATATTTTTAACCTTAGTGAGCACCAGCCAAATGAGCCACGGCGCTCCAATGACCGCCATGACCGCCCCGACCGGCATCTCCCCCACACTGCTCCGAACCATGCGCGCCAGCGTATCGGCGGCCGTAATGAGCAGCGCGCCCCACAAAGCGCTTGCGGGGATCAGTAAGCGATGCTTGCGGATGCCGCTGAGCCGGACAAGATGCGGCGCCACCAGACCGACAAAGCCGATCGGGCCGACGACGCTGACGACAATCGCGGCCAGCAGGACCGATATGCCGAGGCCCACCGCCCGGGCAAGACCCACCCGCTGACCGAGCGAGCGGGCGGTCGACTCATCAAGCTCCAGCATATCGAACTGTCTGCCCAGTAATATCGCCGCCACGAGCAGTGCAAGGACAAACGGCCAGGCAAACACGACGCCGTCCCAATCCAGCTGAATCAGGGAACCGGCGCCCCAAAGAAATAAATTTTGCGTTTTGGTTTGATTGAAAATATGTAGGGCCGAAGTAAACGCTCCGAGCACCATAGATACGATCATACCCGATAATGCCAGCCGGACCGGCGTGGACGCCCGGCCTCCGCCTAAGAGATAAGCCACAAGCGCAGCCAAAAGTCCGCCTACTACCGCCAGCAAAAACGGAAACTGCTGCTGTGCGACCGGAAAGGCAACCATGCCCAGGACCACCATAAAATAAGCTCCGGCGTTGATGCCCAGTGTATCCGAGGCAGCGAGCGGGTTCTTCGTTATGGTCTGCAACAAGGCGCCGGCCGCGGCAAGAGCCGCCCCGGCCAGGATGCCGATCACCGTACGCGGCATGCGAATTCCCCAAAGCAGATTGTGTTCCATTACATCTCGGCGATGCAGAAGTCCATCCACCACGGTGGCCGCCGGGATGTTGGCTTCTCCAAATCCGAGGCTCACAGTAAAAAGAACGAAAAGGGCGGCAAAGCCGCCCCCAAATATTAAGATTAGACGCCAAGTCATTCCGATTGAGGCTGTATCGCCGCTACTCTTTCCATTCATCAACAAGCACTCATTTCGTCAATGTTTTTACAACTTCATCCACGATCACTTTGGAGGAAACCGGACCGCCAAAGACCCAGGTCGTGCTGTCCAAAGCGTAGGTACGGTTCTCTTTGACAAAATTAAGACCGTTCCAAACCGCATTATCCTTGAGTTCTCTGGAGAAGACATTATCATCTTCTTGGACGATATATAACAGATTCGAATCCTGAACGGCTGGCAATGCTTCAACGGTTGAAGAAGTAAATCCGTAAGCCTCAAAGTTAGTGGGCTTCCAGTCGTTCTTCAAACCGACCCGATCCAGCGTTTGTACGGCAAGCGAGTTATCCATGAACAGGCGCAGCGTCGCCGCATTCTGGTAACTAAACGCCTGGGTCAGCACATAATTCAATCCGTCCTTGCCGGCGGCGGCCAGCTTCTCCTTTGCTTCGGCATAATGAGCATCCAGATCGGCTAGAACCTTTTCGCCTTCCGCCGTTTTCCCTACAGCTGCCGCAATCGTTTTGAAGGTATCCTCCATAATCGTATACTGATCGCCTTGACCTTCCTTTGGATACAGGTCGAACAGCAGCGTCGGCGCTATGCCCTTTAATTGATCATAAATCGGATCATGACTATCGGAAACGCCGATAATCAAATCCGGCTGCAGCGCGGCAATCGTCTCAAGATTCGGCTCGTCGCGCGTACCGACGTCCGTCACGTTTGCATCCAATGGAGCTTCGGAAGTTACATAGATGCCATAGTTTTCGTTATCGGCGTTCCCCACAGGCTGCATACCAAGTGCGATAATGTCTTCGGTATAGGTCCACTCCAGCACGACGACTTTTTCCGCAGGCTTATCCAACGTAATCTCGCCTTTGGCGTCTTTCAGGACAATAGGTCCGGCCGCTGCTTCATTGCCGGCATTTGCGGCACCTTCATTGGCGGCATCGGCATTCCCGCTTGATCCTTGGCCGTTCGTTTGATTCGATCCACATCCTGCCACCACCAGTACGATCGCGGCAACCAGGAATAAACTCCATATTCTTTTGTGCATCTCTCTTCCCCCTGAATTTCGATATGAGTTCTTAATAATAATTATTATCGTATAAATGATAATGATTATCATTCCAATTATATTAGAAATCATATATGCAAATTCATGAAAAGTCAAAGATTAAATAAAATTTTGATATAACTACTTTGATCTCCCATCAAACTCATCAAAAAAAGAGCGGTTCCCTCTATTTAAGAGTGACCGCTCTTTGACACAACTTCATTTTGAATTTATTTTACGAGATGACAAGTTACATAATGGCCCTCGGAAACTGGTTTCTTCTCTGGTTTAACGGTTTTGCATTGATCCATGGCAAAAGGACAACGCGGATGAAACGTGCAACCTTTCGGCGGGTTCAGCGGCGAAGGCACCTCACCTTGAATCGACAGCATCTCTTGTTTTTGCTCGGGCGTTTCCGGAATCTTTAGAATAGAATTGAGCAACACTTGCGTATAAGGATGGGTCGGCGCTTGGAACAACACATCCGCTGGCGCTTGCTCAACCACTTCTCCCAGATAGAGCACGGCAATCTCGTCACTTAAATATTCGACGACCGCCAAATTGTGCGAAATAAATATATACGTAAGATTAAAATCATCCTGCAGATCACGCAGTAATTGAATGACCTGAACCTGAATGGATACATCAAGCGCGGATACCGGTTCATCGCAAATAATCAGCTTCGGATTAAGCGACAATGCCCTGGCGATGCCCACGCGTTGCAATTGTCCCCCGGACAGCTCATGCGGGTAGGCATATTGTATTTCATATGGTAAGCCGACACGCTCAAGCAGTTCAATGACACGTTCACGCCGGCTCGCTTTCGTTCCTATTTTATGAATCGCCATCGCGTCTTCAATAGCATCGCCTACCGTCATTCTCGGGTTCAAGCTCGCTCTGGGATCTTGAAAAATAATTTGCATATTCTGACGCAAAGCGCGCAGTTCCTTTTTCTTGACATTAGATAGATCGATTCCATCAAAAAGGATCTTGCCCTTGTCCGATTCCAACAAGCGCAGGACCATCCGCCCTAGCGTTGATTTTCCAGAACCGCTTTCACCCACGATTCCCAGCGTTTTCCCCGCCTCCAGGGTAAAAGAAACATTCTCGACGGCATGAAGCTTTTTACCTTGGACACGGAAGGTTTTCGAGACATTTTCTACTTGCAAAAGCGGATTAGACTGCATAGGAAGCGACCTCCTCTGCATAATGACAGGCAATATAATGATCTAACCCATAGGTGCGCAGTTCGGGCACATCGCTAAGGCAACGCTCTCTTTTAAACGGGCAGCGTTCGGCAAAGGGGCAACCGGCCGGCGCTTCCGTTAGTGTCTTTGCAGTCCCTGGAATAGGCATAATCTCTTTGCCTTTGTGACCGACTTCAATGATGGAGCGTTTTAACCCGATGGAATACGGATGCGTCGACTCACGAATGAACTGATCCGTCTTCGCCATCTCCATGATTTGGCCTCCGTACATCACGATAATCTTGTCGCAAAAGTTGGTGGCTAAACCAAAGTCGTGCGTCACCATGACCACGCTCATCCCGCGCTTTCTGCGCAGCTCCTGCAGAAGTGCGAGGATTTGCATTTGGACAGTCACGTCAAGTGCCGTCGTCGGTTCGTCGGCAATCAATAACTGGGGTTCACAAGCCAAGGCAATTGCAATCATGATGCGCTGGCGCATTCCCCCGGAAAATTCATGAGGATAACTCTTGAACCGGGAGTGCGGGTCCGGAATCCCCATTTCCTGCAAAAGCTGAATTGTGCGGTCAAAAGCTTCTTTCCGACTAGCGTATTGATGCGTCAGCATGGCTTCCATTATCTGATCCCCAATCCGCATAATCGGGTTCAAACTGGTCATCGGATCTTGAAACACAACGCCGATGTCGCGCCCGCGAATGTCTTCCAACTGCTTTGGACGTAATTTGAGCAAATCTTTACCTTGAAAGATGGCCTTGCCCGACGTAATTTTTCCGTTTTCGCGCAGCAGTCCGATCGAAGACATTAATGTGACGGATTTGCCTGAACCACTTTCACCGACAATGCCAAGCGCTTCATTTTCATTAATTGAAAAACTAACGTCGTTTACGGCATATACTTCATCTTCGCTTCTGGAGAACTTGACCTGAAGGTTCTCAATCGAAAGCAGCGGTTCACTCATGTTAATTGCCCCCCTTCGGACTGAATGCTTCCTGGAGACCGTCTGCTACAAAAAGAAAGGAAAGCAACGTGATCGCAAAGATGCCCGCCGGGAAATATAACAGCCATGGGAATCCGAGAATATTCTCGCTGGCTTGGGCAATCATGCTCCCGAATGAAGGAATCGGCGGCTGAAGCCCCATGCCAAAAATACTTAAGCCGGCAATCTGAACGAGATCGCCGGGAATGCCGAAAGCAAGCGCGACTCCCATGCTGCCAATAACATTCGGCAACATATAACGTCTGGCAATATGCGCCTGTGAAGCACCTAAGGCTCTTGCTGCTTCCACCATCTCGCTGTCCCGCATACTTAGCACTAAACTTCGGATCAATCTCGCATAACCCGCCCAGCCCGGTATCCCGATAGCCAATATCAGCGATAAATAACCGCGGCCTAACATAATAACCAGGATCAAGGCAAACAGAAAGCCCGGCAGCGTCATCATGAAATCTACGGCACGCATAATAATCATGTCCGCGATTCCACCGCGTAGGCCTGCCCATAATCCCAATATAACGCCGATAACAAAGCTGACTAACGTTGCTCCCAAAGCGATAATCAGTGCGCTGCGGATACTGTACAGGATTTGGCTAAACATGTCATGCCCCACATTATCCGTACCAAAAATATACTTCCATGAAGGTGCTTGATTAATGGCTAGAAAATCGCCCGTGCGGTAATCATGCGGGGCCACCCAAGGCCCGATGATACCGGCCAGGCAAAAAATAGCAACCCAAACCAGACCAATAACGGCAAGGCGATGATTTTTAAAGCGCTTCCAACCTTGATAAAACTGTGATCTGCGAATATTTTTCTTTTTCTTTAGGACAACGTCTGAATGAGTTTTTGCAACTGTGCCTGCCAATTGCTCCCCCTCCTATGATCGTATAAATGCTTTGTTGATTATAATTTGATGCGCGGATCAATAAAGGCATATATGATGTCGACCAATAAATTCATGATCATAATCATGGATCCCAGCAGAAACACGGATGTGATGGCAAGCGGGAAATCGAAGCTGGTGAATGCCGTTTGCATTACCTGTCCAAGCCCCGGAATTGCAAAAATTTGTTCTACCCAGATCGTTCCCATTACGGTAAAAGCAAATTGCGGTCCAATGACGGTGATCATCGCGGTCAGTGAGTTTTTGACTCCATGTTTCATGATCATCGGCCAATATTTGACTCCCTTAGCTTTTGCCGTACGAATGTAATCGGACCTCAGGGTTTCAATCAAGCTTCCGCGCATATACCTGGCAACCACGCCGATGTTCGCGGCGGATAAACAAATTATGGGCAAGACCGCTTCCTTCCAATGTCCCCAACCGGTTATCGGCAATATCCCTTGAAAAACAACGCCGAATAACAAAACCAAGATAACCGCAAGCACAAACGCCGGAATCGCTTGACCCGCCAAGGAGACGGTACTGACGAGATAATCGACCCAGGTATTCCTTTTAAGCGCGGCAATAATGCCTAGCGGAACTCCGATGACAACAGACAGAAGAACAGATCCGAAGGCTAAGATGGTGCTAACCGGTAAGGTCCGTTGCAGCTGCGATGCTATGGACAAGGACGGATTTTGCATCGAGTTTCCGAAATCAAAAGTTAATTCATGCCATACATACTTCAGAATCTGCTGATATAAAGGCAAATTCAGTCCGTAACGACTTTGGAATTGTTCCATGACTTCCTGATAAAGGACAGGGTTTTGACCTTGCAATGGGGCCAGCGCCGTTGCCATTGTACTGGTATTCATAAAACCGCCCGGCGAAAAATACATCATGATATAGCTAACCGAAATGACCAAAATTAAGGTGATAATGATTTGGACGATGCGCTTCGAGATAAATTTCAATATGGCCATTATCGAGCCTCCTTTACCAATTCGAGGGCACCAGAATAGGTGCCCGCGACTGGTAATTATTCAAGTTAGTATAATTATTCTACATTCAGGAAGTGAAGATTATAGAAGTTACCCCAGGCCCAAGGATTCGACTGCGCCCCGGTAATACCCGGTTTTACAAGGTAATACTGCATTTGATAAAACAGCGGGATGTCATAAGCGTCATCCAACAGCGTATTGACAAGCTTGGCGGCAATCGGAGCGGATTCTTCGACAGTCAAGCCATTCACGAATTGAGCTTGCCACATTCTCTGATCCCGTAATTTCTCCGATTCCGATGTGATTTTGTCATAATAAACCAGAACATCCAGGGCGTTTGGATTGAGTTTACCCCCTGGCGCATTCGGCGCTACGAAGGTCCATGCCGTTACAAAAGCGGCATGTTTCTCGTCGTTGGTCTTGGCGTTTTTCCATACGTTCACGATTTGTTCCCATTGCTCGGTAAGCGTCGGCACTCCCTCTTGCTTCAAATAAGGCTGCCATTCTGCCGGTTGTTCGGTAACCCACTTATCATGGAAGGCAATATTCTCTTCAGCCGACTTTACTAAAGCGGCCCAATCGCTCCATTCCACGCCTGCTTTCGGATCTTCCGGATTGCCGTATTGTTCGATGGCAGGTTTATAATAGACCTCTTTGCTCCAGTCTACGAATTTTTGCGTAGCCTCGAGCGGAGCGTCCAACGTTCCTATGGAATATAGTTGTTGGGTGGCCCCCATATCCAAGGTTCCCGGTTCGCTCCAGTTCGTAGCGCCGGATGACAGGATAAAGCCTGGTTTCGCATCGGCTTGCGGTCCGCTGTACTGGTAAGCATTAAATTGCGCTTCGTTCAACACCGTGACTTCCGTAGTGATTCCCAAATTTTGCTGCAATAGTTGACCAAGCGCCAAGGCGATTTGCTCACCCTGAGGGTCGACTTGTTTTACGCCAAAATAAAGCGTTAGTGTCGGCAGGCCTTTGCCTCCCTCGTAACCGGCATCCTTCAACAGCTGCTTGGCGCCTTCTAGGTCTTCGTCAATTCCCTTCAGCAGCTCTTCTGTCGGCCAACCCGGCGTGGAAAATATGTTCGTTGCTCCTCCCATGCCGTTCAATACCGAATCTACGATCGGAGCGCGCTGAACCGCTTTGGCGATAGCCTGACGTACTTCTTTTTTATCATAAGGGGATTCTGTAAGCGGATTGCTCCACGCCAAATATCTGATGGAATAGTTCGGCGCCGAATAAACCTGAGATTTTAGGTCCGTTGTCTTCACGTATTGTAAATCCGAAGCGGTCTGAACGAGAACAAAATCCGCCTGACCCGACATGTAGTCTTGAACCGGAACCGTGGTCGCCGGAAGCACGCGGATCGTCTCGACGTTTCCGTGATTGAGTTGACCCTCGACACCGACATAATTAGGATTACTTACCATGACAAGTTCGCCGTTAGGAATAAACGATTTCACCATGTAAGGACCGTTACCGACGAAATTTTCCGGCTCAAACCATTTGCCCGGATGCGCTTCGGCATTCTTTTGATTCATCGGCATCGAACCGGCAAGTACCAGACTTCCCAATAGCGCATGAGGCAATGTCGTTGTGATTTCCAGCGTATAGTCATCGATAACTTTCAACCCAACTTCTTCTTTACTTACAGCACCGGCATGATATGCGTAACTGTTCTTCACGAAATTGAGTACGCTAAGCCATAGCTGCCCGGTCGTATTGGCCGGATCCATTTGGTACATATAAGAATAATAGAAATCATGCGCCGTTACCGGATCGCCATTAGACCATTTGGCATCTTTTCTCAATGTAAACGTCCAAGTGTTTTTATCCTCGGAGACGGTATACCCAGTCGCGATTTTCGGTACGATTTCATTGTCTTGATTGTATCCATAAAGTCCTTCAAGCAAAGTCCCTTGCCCTACGAGAATTTGTCCCTGCCATTGCGTCGGATCCAAGGTCGGCATCTTCGGATTGAAAACGGTTACCGTACTTCCCGGCTTAATTTCAGGATCGGATGTGTTTTTGTTCTTAGGCGACTGCTGCCCTAAATTGTTTGTGGTGTTGGTCGCATTGTTGCTTTTATTCGCTTCGTTCCCATTGTTGGCATTAGCATTATTGGAGGAATTGCCACTACAAGCAGACATGGATAACAGAACACATGACAGAATCAAAGCCAAAATTGCCTTCTTCCTTTTCATCCTCAAACAGCCCCCCGTTATTCATCGATTATTCACCTAACAAGTTATAATTTGTTATTATATAAGTTATTTTTATGTAACCAATATTCGTTCACCTCCAAGTAAAATCAGAAAATCGTTAGGTAGTATATCAAACCTAATAATTTCCTATAAAAGTAAAATATTGAGCTAATACAATAAGTAATCGCTTTCATTTTAGTTTCCGATACATTTTATGTCAATAGAGTATATTGTTGATTTGTGGATTTGTTAGGAAAATTATTTATGTTATCTATAACATGATATTCAAAAGCGGATATTTTAGAATAATTAATTTAGCATAATATCCATAAATTACACAGTCCGGAAAATAACAAAGAGCTTTCTACTAGTAAAATTATGTGAAGTCATGCCGAACAGACGCCCTCATTTATAGAAAGGCGTCTGTTATTCCATTGACTTCGTTTTCCGCGTCATATCTTGTGGTTATTCTAAAACACTAAACTTCTGTTGAAGCATGACTCCCAATTCTTCAGTTGAATTCCACACTATCGGACGGATATCTTTTATTTGTACATGAAGGATATCGGCATCAAGGCTGTTCACGGTCCATATTACCGGGATGTTCAAACCGAGCGCATATCCCGCCGCAAAATATACCTCGGGGGATTGACCGGTTAAATCGGCGATAATCAGTTTACTGTCCGCTATAAGTTCTAAAGAATATTTTTCACCGCAATCCGTTTCCGTATGTGATAGCATGCGAGGCTGATAACCTAACTGTTCGATTTTTGGCAACAGCATTTCCTGCCACTCCGTGCGCATAATCTCTTCATCCGCAACGAGTACGAAGCATGGCTTTAATTTTTGTCCTCCTAAACTTGCCGTCGCACGTGTCCATCCTTTTTCCGTAAGCTGAAAGGACATGCCCTCCCTGATTAGAAGCTCCTCGCCTCTTAGCATATCAATAATATAGACCAATTCTTGCTGATTAGGAGAATACGTCAGATTATAGTTGCCGGAAAGTGGATGAATGATAATCGGTTCCCCAGGGACATTGACATGTCTCTGCATATATTGCAGCAAGCGATTTCCTTTATCGTCCACAGTCACAGGGATTTTCGGGGAATTTGCAATGGATTCCAAATCGTCGATGGCTAGAGTGACCTTTTCACCACAATCTGTAAGCTCCCGGATATATGCCGATATCAAATGAAATAGCTCCCGTTTCTTTTGGTGCGGGAACGAATGGATAGGTTCGTAACTGTCTTTCCGTATACTATAAAATCCGCCAGGCGAACAGGCACAGCCTAAGTATCTATCGTAATCGCCTTCTTGATTTGTAGGGACAATCTGATCGCAGAACAAACAGCGTTTCTTAATCATTACACTCATCACCTCTCATAAATGGCTATCCTCTACCTTACCAAGATTCCATCGAAAAATGGACCGGAAGATAATTCCTTTATGAGAGCATTAAAGTTTCGGTTCTTGAATTCTACGAATTATTCTCCGGATCCAGCCTACGATTGTGGGAAGCAGAAACAAAAGAGCAATTCCGGAGACGATGGCATATCCGATCCGCGCTTTCCTTTCCTCCGTCAACATCACCTCAACGCTTGGTCCGATCAAAATCATGCTTTGCTCTTCCTTGCCGGGTAAGTCGAACGACTTCAGTCGACCGTTTACAGCCCGGCCGATGACTGTGACTTGTTCCCCGGGCGTCACGGCATAGTAGCCGTATGCCGTTTCTTTCGGGATTTCCACCAATAGCGGCCGGGATGATCCTCCTTCATAAATATTAGCCAATTGTTCCTCTTCCACGGTGTTGAAATCCAGAGGAAGCCAGTTCGAGTAGAAACGGAACCATTCAGCCTGCACGTTAACACCATCTATGTTGAAGCTTCCCGAAACGATCGGGCGACGTTCTTCGGTCCGTTTGTAATCGCAGCCGCTTTTGCTGCATTCCCATAGAAATTTTTCCTTTTACAGCAATGCATACCGATTCCGAAGCTTACCCTCATCGGTCACAGCGGCTACTGCATCGACTCTACCGACGAGCCGTATGATACCGTTCGTATCTGGAGTCACCTGAGTGACCGGACGCGCGTTTGATATGATCGATGAGAGCCTGGCAGAATCCCAATACAGCAGCAATAGGCCAGCTAAAATTATAAAGCCGAGGAACTTTAAAAAAATCAACCAGAATGGAGCGAATCCGCTTTTTGTTCTGGTCTTTTTTTGCCGTCTTTTTACCATAGCATTCATCCTCCCTTCCAACAAAGCTTTCTGAATTAGTCTATCACACGACTATGAATGCGGATGAAGGCATGAAATTGGGTAGGCCTTTTATAAATTATGGGTTATATATATTAGTGCTATATCCATGCAGGCGAATAATTAGGAGGAATCCTGAATCCGTTTTACAAGTATTGTATGAAGAGGAACGCATCAAAGAGGTAAAGTCAGTGATCGTAGAGCCGTTAAGTGAAATTTCGGAGATCGAAAACGGTGTCCATATCTATCTCTGAAGACACATCAAAAAAACGTCATTGATATCCATGTGAATTATGCCATGGGAAAAAGCAAAAAAGAGCTGCGCAACCAGTTTCTCAGCAAGTTTCGGCAGAAGATTGACGCCTATTTAAAAACGCTATCCGAAAGGTAATAAACTTTCTGCGTATTTTTTTTATCAACCGGGTCTGTAACTATATTAAAATAAACGTTCCCGTTTTTGGTCTGTACGCCTTCGATTTCATGAGGTCCCACATTCGTAATTTTAACAAGGGTTTGGTACGTTCCAGTATTCGTCATCATGGCTATTTGCGGTATTTCTCCTTCAGCGCCGCCTGAAGTGTAGATTTCCGTTTTACCGAGCAGATCGGCCCCCTGGAATGATCCGTTCGGTCTGATTATGTCATTTCCCGACTGCGTAAAGCTGGTAACGCATGCGCTTACCGCCGAAGCACCGTCCATTCTCACCTGCTTATTGCCGTCAAGAAGCTTATTCAATGCGGCTGTGTCATAAATGGACCAGGTTACGGTCCCTTCAGCAGTTTGTACGCGGAAAATGGTATGGGTACTGTTGCCGCCGCCATCAACACGGTAGGTCTCCCCTAATCGAATGCCGGTCTTATTTGCGTAATTCATGTAAGTGAACCTGTGAGTATCACGATAATCCGTTGTCTCGCCTGGCGAATATTGAAGTCTTGCTACCTGCAGCGACCAGAATTGTAATGTTGAAGGATCCGCTTTCGAGCTAAAATAAAAGTAATTCTCACCGTTATAGGTGTACATATCCAGGGTTTGCCCATGACCGGAATTGGTGATGGTCATTTCGTCGATATAGGTGGCGTTGCTACCGTTAATAAGCAATCTAGAAAGATAAACCTTTCCTGCGGACCGCTGAGTTACGTAAAGATACTTATCGGCGATGTATGCTTTCTGAACAGCCAGGTTGTGATTCAGTCCTTTGAGATTGTAAGCGAGTTTTGCAGAAGCGTTTACGGTTTTCTCCGGAGTTGCCGCAAATGCAGGCATTACATATGTACCCATAACTAGAACAGCCAGTACTACAGACGAGAGTATTTTGAATTGCCTATTAATTGGGCTCAATACTTGACCCTGAAACATAAGGAATACCTCCCTAAATAAACTATTACTGGTATTATTGCTAAGTATAGAAACTTTACCCGTTTTCGCAAAATAATACACGAAAATATAAAAAAAGCCGATCTCCCAAAGAGGAAATCGGCTTTTCATTATTTATATTCTTGCGTTCAGTCGTAGAGGGTTTACTGCGGGCCCACAACAGGATGAGGCACATATGGCGCTTCCAACGACTCCACTTCTTCAGGCGTCAGATGAATCGAAAGCGCGGCTACCGCATCTTCTAAGTGCGATATTTTGGTTGCACCGATAATGGGAGCCGTTACCGGTTGTTTTTGGAGCAACCAGGCCAGTGCGATTTGAACGCGGGGAACGCCCCGCTTCTTTGCAATGGACGCAACCTGCTCTACGATCAACCGATCGGCATTTGCAGTCGCGTCGTATTTCGATTTCTGGACCTGGTCCGTTTCGGAGCGATACGTCGTTTCCGCCCAATCTCGGGTCAGTCTTCCTGATGCAAGCGGGCTATAGGGTATCACGCCGATCTTCTCTTCTTTGCAAAGAGGCAGCATCTCCCTCTCTTCTTCACGGTAAATTAGATTAAGATGATTTTGCATTGAAACAAATCTTGTCCATCCATTCTTCTCAGCTACATGGATCGCTTTTAAAAATTGCCATGCGTACATGGCGGATGCACCGATGTATCGTGCTTTCCCTGCCTTTACCACATCATGCAGCGCTTCCATCGTCTCTTCAATGGGAGTATTGTAATCCCATCGGTGAATTTGATACAGATCCACGTAATCCGTTCCCAGTCTCTTCAGGCTCTTATCGATTTCGCTCATGATGGCTTTCCGGGAAAGACCGGCGCCATTCGGACCTTGATGCATGCGGAAATGAACCTTTGTCGCGAGAACGATTTCATCCCGGTTGGCGTAATCCTTTAAAGCTCTTCCCACAATTTCTTCACTCGTTCCGTCTGAATAGACGTTTGCCGTATCAAAAAAATTAATGCCCAGCTCCAATGCTTTTTTTAGGATCGGACGGCTGCTATCTTCATCAATCACCCATGGATGCACCCACCGATCTGCTACCCCAAAACCCATGCAACCAAGACATAGCCGGGACACATCCAAACCTGTATTTCCAAGTTTCACATACTCCATCACTTAATTCCTCGCTTTCAAATGAGTCTGTACTTATTAACGACATAGGCAAAACCGCGGTAATGCCGCTTAACTTTGATTTAATTTACCGTTGTGTGCCTACTTTTGAGCTCATTCTCTTTTTCAAGCAATTTCCCGTCATAGCCCATGATTTTCATTTCTAATCTCTGTATGGTTTCGTCAATCTCTTTTCGTTTCGCGATCAGTTTATCTCTTTCATCCATCAGGATATTTTTGCGAGCTCCTATAGTACGATCTCCTTCGATGAACAATGAGGTATATTCGATCAGCGACTCGATCGTCAAACCGGCATTACGCATACATTTTATAAATTCAATCCATTTGATGTCGTCTTCATCATAATTCCGGATACCGCTTTCGTTTCGGTTTACCGGAGGAATCAAGCCTACCTGTTCGTAATATCTGAGTGTTGCTGCTGTGAGTCCAAACTGCTTCGCTACCTGTGAAATATTCATTTTCTTCACCCTCGCCATCCTTCATATATCCAAACTATCACTTAAAGTTAACTTTAAGTCAAGGAATAAGCTTCCCAAGTTTAAGATATTTAGTCCATGTTTAATTACTTGCATTAAAGTCAGCTTTAAGGTTTATACTTACCCTCAACAAAATAGGGATGGAGGAATGACACTTTTTTATCGGCGATGCTTTCTTACAAATGGTGTTTACCGATGCAACGCCCCTTAATGCCCCTATCGGGAATGTAACGTTCGCTCCAGGAGCTCGCAACAACTGGCATTCTCATAAAATAGGACAAGTTTTATTGGTTACTGGCGGTGAGGGCTGGTATCAGGAAGAAGGAAAAGCGGCTCAACTCCTTAAAACCGGAGATGTAGTGAATATTCCGGAGAATGTAAAACATCGGCATGGTGCGACAAGAGAAAGTTGGTTTGTTCACTTAGCCATTCGCCGGGAGAAACGGACTGGTTAGAACCTGTCGATGACGAAACGTACAACCGATTATAAAAAATAACGCATCGAATCGGCCGATTCGATGCGTTATTTCTTTTACCACTTTTGCATACTTAATATATCCGTGTTCTTCTTTCCCGCCCTGAATTTATTAATGTCGATCACCCTTAGCTTAGGCCCCTTTATCTTCCACTTAACGCCTTCACTGCAAACCATACTCCCTATGGATGCGAAAATTATGCTTGAACCGATGATTTTTATGACAAAATAAATTCCTGTTCCGAGCAAAAGATCTATAAGGACAAGGTTTTTGATCGTCTTCCCCTTTACGGTGTAAATCAGCACTTTATTTCCACGCAATATTCTCATATTTCTCCACCCCTCACAAAGCAATATGATTGGCGAAAGTTGTCTTATTCATCGAATTTGCGTGTTAAGAACAAAAAAAGCCGCATAATCTGCGGCTATCAAATGAACTCCTTGTTTGATGTTGCCTTTTGTTTTTGCGGCGAGTTTAGTAAGACGACCCCACCAATAATCGCTATAAGACCTACTGCAATCAAAATATGAAAGGGTTCGCCCCACAGGAAGATCCCGATCATTGCGGTTATGGCCGTTCCAACCCCGGACCATATTCCATAAGCGATGCTTAGAGGCAAGGTTTTTAAAGAAACCGATAAGAAGTAAAATGACAAACCGAACCCCGCAATAACTCCGATCGAAGGAAGCAGGATCGAGAACCCGTCCGACATCTTCAACATGTTTGTTCCAAATATTTCGCTAACGATGGCGATAACTAATGCTGCATAGCCTTTCATTGCCAATCCCCCGTCGATTAATGTGCACTGCCAGCTAATTTCATTAGAACTACGCCAAATATGATCAGGAATATCCCGATTGCCCTTTTAAAGCCGAATGCTTCCTTGTAGAATAAAACTCCAATCATCGTCGTCAATGCGGTCCCGACGCCGGCCCAGATGGCATATGCCGTACCAAGTTCGATAGACTTCAAGGCTAAGGAGAGTGAATAAAAAGCCACTCCGTAACCAACAATTACACTTATTGTAGGCCATATTTTTTTGAAGCCCTGGGATAACTTTAGCATCGAACTCGCAAAACCTTCGCTAAGAATAGCAATTGTTAAAAACAAGTATGCGACCATGGTTCATCCTCACTTTAATATTATTAAATCATTGGGACATTTCTGATAAATAGTCAATAACTTGTTGCTTCAAATCATCATTCAAATCCCCAACCCCGAATATATCCGAAAACCACAGACCATCGACGGCTAACCGAACGATAGTTGCTTTTACTTGATCGATTCCATCATTCTCAATCTTTGCTTGCCAAAATGAATAATGATTCTTCAGTTTGCTCAATAAGTCGGGATTGGCAAAGAGCGAAGCGATAAGGGCTGCGTTAACTCCATTATCCTCTTGTTTCTCGTCGAAAGTCGCATGTATGTAAGCCCGGCTCCATTTACCCACCTCGTTTGAATCGTTAGTTGCTCGTTCATGAATATCAGAAAAATATCGGTTTGTTGTTTCTTCCACCATCGCATTTATTAAAGCTTGTTTATTGGGAAAGTGGTGAAGCAATCCTCCTTTACTGATTCCCGCCTCTTTTGCAACGGACTCCAGCGTCAGTTTTTCGACACCCTGAGTTTTTACGATTAATAAAGCAGCGGCCAGTAACTGATTACGTTTAGAATTGCTATTCAAGTGATTCACCCCCTAATTTACTATACCGTCTGGACGGTTGTTAATCAAGTATTATTCAAACGATCCAGGGGTGAAAATAGATTTTTTACAATATATATCATTTGTCATAGTCTGAACCATCGATAAAAAAGATAATTTAAACCGATAATATTTTTTTATAACTAAAACATGAGAAAAGAAGGCTCGGAGATGAATCGAAATCCATACGCAGCACTCATCGGTAAACCGATCAAAGCTTCACTCAAACCTGCACAAGAGGTTGGAGTAATTCTCTTGTCCGCCCTGCTAGTGGCGGCTGGTCTTAATCTGTTCCTGATTCCCCATCAGCTTTTGTCCGGCGGGGTTACGGGGGTAGCGTCCATCATCGGATATATCACCGGTTGGAATATTTCCCTTGTGTATTTCTTGCTTAATGTCCCGCTCATCATCTGGGGCTGGAAGGCGGTCGGACGGAGATATATTGTTTATAGCTGCATCTCGGTCGTCGGCACTACTTGGTTTATGGCCATTATTCCTGTCATTCAAGTAACCAAAGATCCTATTCTTGCTGCGGTATTCGGCGGAATCATCTCTGCGGGAGGCATCGGTTTCTCGCTTCGGGTCGGCGGTTCTACAGGCGGATTCGATATCCTCGGCTCCATCGTAACCCGTAACCGGGACGTGGCAATGGGAAACATCCTGTTCCTAATGAACGGCATCGTAATTTTGGCGCTCGGCTTTTTCCGCAGTTGGGATCTGGCGCTTTACTCCATGCTGTCCACGTTCGTCAAAGGCAAAGTGGTCGACATGATTCATGTCGGGCATATCAAGGTTACCTGCTTCATCATTACTAAGGAAAAAGACAAGATGCTTTGTCAGTTGAGGAAGCTGCATCATGGAATCACATGCATCCATTCCGAGGGCGGTTACAGCGAGCAAGAAAACTACACGCTCATGACCGTAACGACCCGTTATGAACTGGCGGCCGTCCGGAAGACGGTAGTGCAAACCGACCCTGGCGCTTTTATGAATGTGGTGCAATGCACCGAAATTGTCGGACGTTTTGCTCGGCCGAAAATTTAGGTCTTACTGTTTGGGGAATACTTCTGTATGACACCGTATGGATAACAACAAGCCATGCATCCAATAACATTCAAAGGCGGAATGTACATGAGCGTAATTTTCCCTGAAGGTTTCTTATGGGGCGGCGCCGTAGCGGCAAACCAGTGTGAAGGCGCATATGAAGAGGATGGCAAAGGCTGGTCCACTCAGGACGTTGCTCCACAAGGGATCAGAGGCCCCATCACCGAAGTTCCAACCGATGATAATTTGAAGCTGATTGGTATTGATTTTTACCATCGCTATAAAGATGATATTAAGTTATTTGCCGAAATGGGGTTCAAGGTATTCCGCACCTCGATTGCCTGGTCAAGGATCTTCCCGAATGGCGATGAACCTGAACCAAATGAGAAAGGCTTGCAATTCTATGATGATCTGTTTAACGAGTGCCGCAAATACGGAATTGAGCCGCTCGTTACCATTTCTCACTATGAAACCCCTTTACATTTGTCCAAACACTATAACGGCTGGGTCAACAGAAAATTAATAGGTTTTTATGAGCGTTTTGCAAGAACGATATATACACGCTACAAGAATAAAGTATAATATTGGCTAACCTTTAATGAGATCAATTCCATTCTTGAAGAGCCGTTCATGAGCGGCGGAATCTTCACTCCGAAACAGGAGTTAAGCAAACAAGACCTCTATCAAGCTATTCACCATGAGTTCGTTGCAAGTGCGCTGGCCGTGAAAATCGGACATGAGATCAACCCACAGGCTCAAATTGGGTGCATGGTTCTGAGCATGCCGACTTATCCCCTCACTCCCAATCCGGATGACGTCATTGCCGCCATGGAGGCGGAGCATAAGAACTACTTTTTTGCTGATGTACACGTCAGAGGTGCTTATCCTGGCTACATGAAGCGTTTTTTTCGAGAACACGGCATCCGAATTCAAATGGAACCTGAAGATACTGAAATTCTTAAGCACACGGTAGATTTCATCTCCTTCAGTTATTATGTAAGCATCTGTGAATCGTCGGATAAAAGCAATCGCAAGCCAACCGACCTGTTCGGCGGCGTGCCCAACCCTTACCTGGAGACAAGCGATTGGGGCTGGCAAATTGATCCGCAAGGCCTGCGCTACGTACTCAACATGTTTTACGACCGCTACCAAAAGCCGCTCTTCGTAGTCGAGAATGGACTTGGCGCCAAAGATGAGTTAATTAGGGGTGACGATGGCGAGCTGACCGTCCATGACGACTACCGGATCAAATACTTTAACGATCACCTGGTTCAGGTTGGTGAAGCGATCAAAGACGGCGTTGAAGTTATAGGGTATACTTCATGGGGTTGTATCGACTTGGTGAGCGCCTCTAGCGCGCAAATGAGCAAACGTTACGGCTTCATTTACGTGGACCGCAACGACGATCATTCCGGCAGCCTGGAGCGTTCCCGCAAGAAATCCTTTCATTGGTACAAGGAAGTCATTGCTACCAACGGTCAAAGTTTACAGCGTTAGCTGTTTGGCAAAATAAACTTTTAAAAAAAGCAGCGGCATACCAAGACTGGATAAATAAAGTCTTTGACTGCCGCTGTTTTGGTAACCCTTTACGGAACGGTATTACTGATCTCCGTTAGAAAACCGTTCTTTGCAGCTGTATCAATTAACTGCAATATATCTAGAACTGCTTTGCGGTTAAACCTATACCATTGGTTTTCATTCGCTTCATGAATCAAAACCACGGGGTCATTATCCATCAATTGAACTAAGGAATAAATGTCAAAACGTTTTATGCTGTTCCCTTCTTGGTCTAAAAAGTCATATTGTCCACCTTTATAGTAGTCGCCAATATTAGGATGACCATACCAGGAGTAATTGGAAGGTGCTTCAACCTTCTTGCCTTTGTTTTCTACAAAAATATTATATATTGCTTCATTATAGGTATCCCCATGAATTTGATTTACTACGCCACCCATAGTCATGTGGTATTCTTGTTGCAAAGCTTTCACCTTTACACCATCGATGACCAATGGCTTGGTTTCGACAGTTACTGCAAAGTTGCTGTAACTGACATTGCACCCAAACGTCTCTGCAATAAAACGAAGTGGAACCATGATCCGATTATTCTTTAGATAGGGTTTGGCATCAAACAGCACCGTTTTTCCATTTTTCACTGCTGTATTGCTATTCAGTTGTAATATTACCTCCACATTACTTTTAGTGAGCACGACTTCCGAATCCGACCACTTGACCTTAGCTCCTAAATTTTCACTGATAACACGCAGGGGTACCATGGTTCGGTTGTTCTTCATTTCAGGACTTACATCGGAGGAAATCGCAATCGATGCGCCATCAATTTGATTTTTCATAAGTAGTTTCACGGGTCCGGCGGCGTACGCGGATGATGCGAAAATCATCACGCTCAGCACAGCAATTGCTGTGATCAGTTTCTTCAAAACGACCACTCCTTACTTCATGTATTTTTATGGTAAGGCGAGAGATATTTGTAACTCTCAAATTATACCATATACAGGCCACTTCAGTATGCGCTCGAAATGATGCCCAAAGCGGAGTCATCTTCACGATCACGGGCGGCGCCGCCGCTTGGATTATATTGATGTGAAATTAAAACCGAAAGCCCGCCGAACGCGGGGCTTACTTAGTCTATATACATCAACCCCAAAGTGCCAGGAGTTGTTCCAATTCTTCCTTTAAGGGCGGCTGTGACTTTCGTGCTGCTCCGGCAAGCTTGTCCGCACTCTTGAACAACCGATACAGTACCAGCTCGCGTTCATGGTCCTCCCTAACCTTCAGCGCCTCGACAAGCGCGCCGGCAAGCTCGGGACGGTCGATGGTTGCATTTTTCACATATTTACCTTCCTCGTTGCCACCCAGTAAAATGGAAACCAGCACCGGCATATTCTCCGCTTTAAGACCGTGAGCCTCTATAAATGCCTCCGCATAATCATCCTGCACCATTTGATGCTCTGTATCCACCAGTTCCATATAGCGGCACACTAACGGAAAATATGATTCGCTGTATAAACCGAGGCCCATCACTGCATATGTTCCCGGCGTTACTGATTTTTCTCCAGACTCCACATCCCCGTACCACGCGAACTCTTCCATGACGGTATCCGCATATTCCGCAAGCTTGGGAAACAGAGCCGGGTAAGTGAGCGCATTAGCGAAAAACTGATGGAGCTTCGACTTCGCCAGCTTTCTCAAAGGGAGAAAGTGCTTTTGGCTGCTTTTCAGCTTCAAGCTGTAGCTTTTAGAGAACCCTTGGTGCAAAAGGTTGATGATATATTCCAACGCTTCCCTGTATGCCGCTTCTTCTTCGGAAAGAATCCGGACTTCGATCAACTGCGTGACATCGTTGTTACTGCATTCCACCCGCTCGGTACGCAATGCGCCCTCAAACTTACCGCTGCCGATCTTCAGATAATCCGCCGCCCGCTGTGAACCCAGCTTGACTGCAAGTTCGAGATACTTTTTACGGTTATCCGGTTCGGTAAATCCGACCTTTAAAGCGACGTAGAGGAAGAAATCCAGTTCCCTTTTATCAACGGATCGGCGATCCTTCTCCTCTTTTAGAATCCAATCGAACCCATAATCACCGGAAGACGCAAAATGCTGCGGCAGAAAATGTTCTCGAGCCCAGGCGTTGAAGGCTGAGGCATACTGCCTGATCCACTCGTTCTTACGTTTTTGGTTCATATTCAGTTTGTCCGAAAGCCGCCCGATCAAGGGCTCAATAACTTCCTCTTCCTGTTTCATCAAATCCGGATTGATCAAATGACGGGCGAAGAAGAACATGTCATTATCATTCGGTAGCACCGGAGGATCGGAAAGAACCTTGGTCTGAATAAAATGCTCCAGCGACTGTTTGAGTTGGTGCAGTTTAGCTTCATTTAACAAATCGCGTTGAAGGGAAATCCGGGATTGCTCCCGCTCAAATTCAAACACAACTTCAAACCGGTAATCAAAAAAAAGCGGACCGAGCTCCTCCGACCTGAACAGTTGATCCATCCGTTCGCACAAAGCAGGAAATACCTCCTCCGTCAGCTGTTCGTCAGTCAAATCCGCGATATATGGCCCTGCTTCGATTTTATACGAGTCGTCGCTCCAGGAGAAAGGTTCGTAAACATCGATATGAATCCGCCCTTGCGACCAGTTCGTCTTACCTTTTCGCCAGGCCACCCGAAGATAATTCATGATTCCAGCCTGTAGCCTGCTTTGATTCTTCAGTTCGCGTATTCTTTTGCTCTCCTTGGCGTAAATCCCCATGACTTCATCCCATATGTCTTTCAAAAAAACTTCCGAAACCTGGTTCATAATCAAAACCTCCTGTTCAATATAAGCGAAGCATTAAGCTGGATGTATCTGATCCAATCTTTCCTTTAACCCTGCGGCAAGCTCCTTCCAAAGTTTTCTCTCCGGCGTTTCAGTGAGCTCCGGGGAGTCCAGGGAGACGATTTTCTCGCACCTGCTTTCCTGCAATTCATCATATAAAATATCATCAACAATCTCGTCCTCTTCCGGTGTTAAAGAAAGGCGCAACGAACCTTTGGTTTCGAGCAGCATGTCGGCGATTTCCTTGTTCCCGCGGGCCGCATTCCAAGCCGTTGCCAAAATGCCTTGCGGCGAATCCAGCTTGACTCCCGCTTCAAGCAGCCTTACGATGGCCTCCTTTTGCTTGAACTTGACCGCCTTATTGAGCGCAGTATCTCCTAGTTTATCTTCTGCCTGCAAGTTTGCTCCTTCTCTAATTAAAAGTTCTATCGCTTGAATAGGCATTCGATTCGTCAAAAACAGCATCAAAGGCGTCCGTCCACGTTCATCCCGCTCATTTACATCCAACTGGGTCACGGCGATTCGAACGGCTTCAATGTCTTTCGACCTGCTGATCTCCGTCCAATTCACAACCTGTTCCCTCCTTTTGCAAATCCGCGTTATAATCAAGAAACGTTAACTATATTAACTATCTTGCCTACCTTATCTTCAATCCCTCATTAGCAGCCTTGAGGATCAGCGATCCATCTATTAAAATGAGTTCAGCATCAGCAGAAAAGGAGTATCAAACATGTCCCGACACAGAAAGAAACGTGTTTCGAACTTTCCACCCGAGTTCCCTGCCGCCTACGACAAAACAGGGTATAACCCGGATGCATTCTCGATGTATTTAAAGTTATATCCGGTAACCTCCATCCGCTTCAATACGGCCATACTGGTGTGCTTCATGTTGAATATTTTCGTAATAATTCCGGTCTTGGGAAATCCGTATCATCCTCTATACGCATACATCTTGGTACCGCCCCTGGCAGCCATGAATATTTGGGCCTTGGCGCTTATCTTGCAGCCTCGCCGCTTGCAGCTGAATTACGTATTGTTCCGCGGGATCTTCGGCATAACGGCTGTGCTTAGTTTCATAATTACGAATCTAAAGTTTGCCTACGGCATGCTAGGCTTGCAAAGCCCCTGGTATGGGATTCTGTCCTTTGCACTTTGTTTCATCGGCTTTTTTTGTTATGCCAAGGCACATATTCAAAAACTGAAGTCGCCGCCCGATTTCAGGAAAAACCAAACCACTCGCAGGAACGGCTATTCCACTGCTTCAGCAAGTTCAGCCGCTGCGGGATTGGGCTGCCTAGTAGCCAATCTTTCTCTGGGTTTTGCTACTCGACAAACGGTTGCCGTGGTGCTTATGTGCGTTTATACCCTGCTTACTTTCGTACTCTTTCATTTTATTATGGATCTTCACCGCTATTATTGGCTCAAAATGAGTACGCACCGGCGAGGATAAAGGCATAATTCGTCCATATTCATCCTCATCCGGCCCGTTTGAGGAGTTTGCCTCCCGACTCCATTCCTGCAAAAATACAGGATTTTTTATCGATATACGGCTAAAGCATGCTAAAATACTGCAAAATTACAGGTTTTAGGTTAGAAAATTCTTATTTTTAATGAAAATTAACGGAATTCCTGCACATTCGCATTAATTTGGAGTTCGCTATCTTGTAGTAACCGAAATTCCTGCATAATAGATGCAATTTCATTTTCGGTACAGCCATCACATTAAATAAATAGCGAACTTCTTCACTTCGATGCATAGTTCAAAATGATCGCTTCCCTGTTAACTTCGTCGTAAGCTATCCACAATTCATCGCCCGGCTCGACTCCGTAAACCGGCTCTATCGTCTGGTTGATCCGGTACGCGATGCCAGACCGCTCTGCGGTGATCTCCGCCAGCGGCCGTTCGCCAAGCGTTCCGGAGAATTCAACGGAAACGACTTTTGCCGCTCCCTGCTTTCCTTTTTGCAGCCTAAGCTCCTTCCTGTAGTCGTCCTTTCTCATGGTAACCGGGATGACCAATCCGGCTTTCACGGGCAGCCCTTTGGGCACAAACAAGCTGTTGACCTTGCGGACGGCCCCCGCTCCCTCGGATATCATAATCTCCAGGAGCATAAGCTGCCGACCCCCGACCGTCACCGGGTATTCCTCGGCGGCAATCACTTCGCCTTCCAGCGTAATTTGCTCCGACTCCGCCAAACCGGCGCTAACCTTCCCATAGCTATAAATTCTCGCCATCCCTTGTACCAACATCAGGTTCGCTCTTTCGCCGACGCGGTATTCAAACCCGGGAGGCTGCACGACCGGAACGGCGTATTCGCGGACTTCGGCCTTAAAATGCAGCTGCAGCGCCTGACCTCGGTTAACTGCTCCCAAAGTCTCGATGCGGCTCAACACCGCGTCTTTGATGAGATCCGGCTTCGGTTGCTCTTGAACGTTGTCCCCGGTTACAAACACGGCTTTGTGCTTCTTCCGGTTATAGCTGATGAGTACAGAATCACCGACTTTAACGTCATTCAAGAATGAAATGACCTTCTTGATCGACACTTCTTTCATCTGTCCCTCATCCTCAAACCGGACGGTAAACCTTACCAGCGGCAATTCGTTCACGTACGTGCCCGTCTCATCCATCCGAAGTATCGTACCCGGAAGCTGCCGCCCCTGGGAGATCTTTCGGGCATTCGATTTCATCGCTATCATAGGGAGCATGACGAACGCAAGGATGGACAATATCGGGATAAGAAGCCATATCATCCAATTGAGAATGAGCGGACCTCCCTCTTTGACGTAATTCCAGAAGCTCTGCGGCGACATGACATCCTCGCCTTTCCCGATCAGCCAACCTTCAACCTGTTCTCCCGTCAGTATCATGACGTCTTGGGTATCCAAATTGAGCGAGCCGGAAGCGGCTTGTTCCCGTATCGCGAAGTAGAGCATGTTGCTTTCCGGTTCCTTGAAAAACGAGGTTTCTTCATTTTTTAAATCTTCATGCTTAAGCTGGCCCAGAAGACCAGTAACATCGATGGATTTCCCGGTCTTCTCATTATACAGATAGCCCAGCACGGTACCGTTCAATTCATCTTCCGTCGTCGATCCGGCGATCAGCACCTCCTGATCATTCAGCAGGAATACGCGTGCTTGATAAACAGGTTTGGGCGTAGGGACTTCTGCTCCCCAATTGCTCTCATTGGCATCGTAAAATTTGGCTTTGCCCGGATAATCGGAATCTTCCCGGATCAACCTGGAGTTATCGATTCCAAATTGCTTGGCGAACAAGGCGGCGGCTCGATCCTCTGCATCAAACGAACCCTCCTCCTCGTTCTTCACGACCACGGACGGCAGGTTGGTCTTGTCGAAAATTCCGCTGACGAATGCGGTTCTATCGTCTTTTAAGTCTATTTCAAACATAGGAACCGCCTTATCGTTCTCAAAGCTCCCATGGACCTCCATGACATGGACAGGCCGGGCCGGAAGCAAAGAAGGGGTATTCAAAGGTACCGTTTCAAGCTGCCCGGCTTTCACTTGGGCTATGTACAAGCCGGACTCCGGCGCTTCACCCGAAATAATCAATCTTCCGCGCCATTCATACGTGCCCGAGCTCAAAAATGCAGGAATATGAAGACTGCCTTGAGCGAGCTCCTCCATTTCGCCTGACCGCGTAAAATAATTGAGCTGGAGGCCCAAGCTGTCGTCATAAGCCGGAATGATCACCCCGTTCTGCTGATAAGACACAGCCCCCAGTTCCCCGTGAATATTGGTGCGCAATTTCACCTTTTTGATGAATGTCGCGGATGCCGCATCAAACAAATAAGCCGTGGTATAACCTCCGTCGTTATTATCGGATACCCCAACCAGCCTTTTTCCCTCGTCTATCATATAAATGCCGGCCAGGGATGGAAGATGGTCATCAATATTGCGGATATAACCTCTGTAATCTTTCCAAACCAGACCGCTTAAAATGATTGCCGGAATAAAAAAGACCAGGTTGGCAATAATTAGGGATCGTATTTTTTTCACTCTCTCTCCTCCTCCACCAAAGCACAAAACCGCAAACTTTCCTACGGATTAAATAAATCATTCTCAAGCATGGGATCTCATAAATACTCGCCAAAATAATACTCCGCTTTTTCCCGGGAATAGACGTCCTCGCCTCTCCAGGTTGCCATCGACCTAAAATCGGTGCCCCGCCCGCGTTCTTTACGGTAATCGTCTTGGGACTCCAGCAAACCGGCGTATCCCCAAATTTCCAGTACAACGTCCCGTTCATATTGATTGGAAGGAAGAACATCCTTCCAGCGCTTCTCCAACTGCCTGGCTGCTTCTTTTTCGCCACAGGCTTCTACCGCTTCGAACATTCGCTTCAAGATAGCCATGTCTTCGACCGTGACTTCGAATTCCTCCGACTTGGCGAGATATTCCAGGTCCATCAAGCAATAAACCAACCAGTTTAAGCGGATACCGCCCCATTTTATGCGTTCAAAATTAAGTACGTTCAAATCCTCGTCGATATACTGTTCATTCGCCATCAATTTACTGTCATTGCAATCGCCGCAAGCACTATAACCCGGCTGTTCCGCCGGCTGCTGAGCATAAGTATGTAGGGGTAAATCGCGCGTAAGCGCAAAGCTGGACAAAGCGCTCCGCAAATGGACCTTTCGCGTGGAAAGACTGTGCAGAAAAGCCCGGACCGCCTTCTCTTTCGTGATATGCCGCTCATGCAGCTCCCTGATCCTCCGAACGCATTCATCATGACTCCAAGTGACCGGATCAAACATGACTCCTTTACTTTTAGCATATTGAAAATCTTCATCCGTATAAAAAGCTCCTCCGGCTCTCCAACCTCGAGAGGTCCAAAAAGCGTTCATCAGTATTTTCCTGGCTTTGGGATCCATCGGTTTCCTTCCTCTCTCAATTTATTTAAACCGCGATTCTTTTCATGATACACTGGAAAAGGCAGGAAGCGAAAGGTACGAAATATGCAGAAATAAAGGAAAGGATTGACAAATATGCAGGCTTTAACCGCGGCAGAACTGATCGATAAGGAACATCATGCATGGGAAGAAATTGTCGAACTTTTGAGCAAAGGGTCTAATCCATATGTCATTCTCCCCGCCGAGCGGGAATCCGCAGAGGACACGCTATATCGGTTACAAGTAAGCACAAAGTCCTATTTAGGGGCGATTGCTTTCGAGGCTGGAGGTATGCTTTGGGACGACGGCTGGATTCATTTGCTCGGATCGGGCAGTCCGGGAATCTATGGCAGTTTGAATTCCTGGAACGGATTGTCGGACAACAAGTCAGTGGAGCCGCTCAATGGGATGCTTGTGGTCGCCTATGATGCAGCCGGCGGTTTTTTTGCGCTGGATACGGGCAAATTCGGATGCAGCGGGTTGATCCACTATTTCGCGCCGGACACGCTGGAGTGGGAATCTACGGAACTTCAATATTCCAGGTTCCTCGCCTGGCTCGCGGAAGGCGATCTGGAACAGTTCTATCAAACCTTCCGCTGGCAGGGATGGCGGGAAGATACAGGCCGGCTCCGGGAAGGCGAAGTATTTGCCTATTACCCTCCGCTCTGGAGTGAAGAAGGCGGCGGAGACAAAAGCCGTAAGGCACCCGTATCCATCGTCGAAGCCTGGAGCTTCGTCCCGGGAGAACACTAGAAATTCAATAAACGGAAGCAGCCCGGAATTTATTTTCCGGGCTGCTTCCGTTAGGTGGTCCGAACGCTATCTTAGAGCGTTCGTCTTATCGGATCAACTCTTGAAGCTCTGCAGCACTCGCTTTATATTGCGGGTTGAATTCCTCGGAGGTCATATAACCGGCCAAGCTGGACAGGAATTGTCTTCCCTCCGGCGTTTCGCCCGCTTTGCTTGCATCCAGGGCGCAGACCATCAGCTTGCCTTGGCCGACACGGCATTCAAACAGGAAGCCAAGTTTATGATTGCGCTCAAAATTGTCGATCGTCTGCACGATCGGGCTCCATTCGCGATCGGTTCCGTCCATGATGAGCGACTTCGAGTTTTGTATGATACTCCACCACGGGTAAGTGGAATGTTCTTCGCACGGGAAATCGCGGAACACCGGGTGGTCGTTGTCGATCAACAACCCCATGGTGCCGACGGGCACCGGCCGGTTCATGCTTTCCGAAATGGAGCGGAACATCGGATAGCACCAGAAATCCGTGCAATAAAAACCTTCGACAGCGTTTTGGAGAGATTCCGGCTTCGGCATCAGCAACACATTTCCGCCTTGCTCCAGCAGCGCTAACGCCGCATCGGATAGTTCCTCGAATACGTTGATTCCGGCTCCGGCAAGCCCGCTTCCGCTGTTCTCCGGATAAATCCACAGGTCGTAGGTTTTGTGGATGTCCGTTCCTTCGATCCGTAGGGATAATTCCGTTTTGGTCATCCGCTGAACCCCGGGAAGATCAATGTCGAGTTGGCAGATATCGATATAATTCGTACCTGCAGGAATATTTGCTTCGGCGGAGCCTTCCGCCAGCTTCCCGCTGTCTGCGGAAAGCTCCCAACTCAGCACGAGATTGCCGTGGGCTCCTTGCCGGAACCAGCTCAACTCGACAGCGGCGCTGAAGCGTTCCCCGGCGGCATAATTGTATTTCGGGAATCTAGCCAGCAGGACGGCATCGCTGCAAAACGTCCGCCATTCTTCCGGCGTAATCATCCCTTTGGAATCCATAAAAGCATCCAGCACGCCGACTAATGCGGTTCCTTGACCGCTGAAATCTTGCAGATCCAGTAATTGGAAGCCGGCAAGTCTGCGGGAGCGGAAAGCGGCTTCAAGCTCTTCCTTATAGCAAGCTGCAGCCAGTTGCCCCGAGCTTTCGAAGAATTTCCCGGCAAGGTGGCCCAGCCCCTTACTCTCTAGACGTTCGCGGAAGATTTTGAAGTTCTCCGCTTTGAGCGGTCCTTGATATTTTTCGATCTCCTCGAAATTCGGATATGTCGCATATTGCCCGATCTCATGAGAAACCACCGGAATCTGCGGAATCCATTCTCCCGAAACGTCCCCGGCTTCGACGGTTTTGGCTTCGGTTCCGTACTGAATCTGGATCGCCCCTCCTGCTTTCTCTGCCGAACCTTCGCCTTTATGAAAATCCGGAGGAACGATCTGGTCGTCGTAATCCTTCATCGTGCTTGGATAGTCGGTTTGTACATGACCCAGCGGAGCATCGCACATCGCGTAAGAGCCTCTGAACAACCGATCTCTGGAAAAGCGCACGCCGCAGAAGAAATCGTCATGCTCCAAAATTTCCGGCATGAACTGATGGTTATTGGAGCCTTGCGTGTACAAATGTCTGTCGTCGAAATCCTTGTATTCTTTCAGAATGGAATCAATCTTCGTTCTGCTCCCCCACAGCTCGTTACCAAGCGACATCATCACGAAGGAAGGGTGATTGCCAAACGCCTGCAGAATGGCATAACCTTCACTGATGAGATAGTCCTGCTCCGCTTGATTGTGCCCTTCGTCGGTTTTTTCCGTGATCGTTCCCCAGAACGGCAGCTCCGGCTCCATGTAAATCCCGAGCATATCCGCGGCGGTAAAGGCCGCTTCCGGCGGACAGCAAGTGTGGAAACGGTAATGATTAATGCCGTAAGATTTTGAAATTCCAAGGATTCTAAGCCATTCTTCCACATCGGTAGGCGCATAGCCGGTCAACGGGAAGATCAGGCCGTCATGCTTGCCGCGAAGAAAGGTCTTCTCTCCATTAATGATAAACTTGTCGCCAGCCGCTTTGAATTCCCTGAGACCGAAGATCAACTCATGACGATCGGCTTCTCCACTTTCTCCGTCCTTCAAAATGACGCTTAAATTATAAAGGTTGGGCTTGAATTCGCTCCAAAGCAGCGCTTCGGCACCCAGCTCATAAACGACGGAGAACTCCCCTGCCGATACGGCGAATTCCCGCTCAGGAACCGAGTGTGAAGTCTCGCTGTTAAAGCTTTCGGCTGCCACGACAACCGTTCCTTCAGCCATGCCTTCCATGGTTCCGGTAACTCTGACCGACCGAGTGGCCAAATCGGGATACAATCTGATATTGCTCAGAGACGATTCTCCGAAAAATTGAAGCTCAATCCGACCGGTAATGCCGTTCCAGTTGGTTTGCGTATCCGGGGAGGTTAAATGTCCTCCTTTTGTCGGATAACCTGTATTGTCAACCCGCACGGTAATGGTGTGGCTACCTGCGCTGAGCTGTCCTACCTCGTAGATGTGGGCGGTGTTCAGGCTGTCACGGCTGCCGATCTCCTGGCCATCCAGCCATACTGTCGTCATCCGGGTGCGTTCCAGATACAGCAAACCTCTTTTTCCGGCAAGTTCATTCGGAATCGTGATCTCTTTACCATACCAGGCCGATCCTTCAAACAAGTATTCATCCGTCAGGGCGCCGATCAACGCATTTTCGTTTTTCGGTCCCTTTCGCGCATGCGACGTCGTGCCCGGCAGGGTGATAACCTCTTGAAACGGCAGTTTCAGTCCCTGTTTTCTCTCATCCAATTGCAATTTCCATTCGCCTTCCAGGCTGATCTTTGTCTGCAAAAATATCACTCCTATTTGTAGTAAACGCTACATTCCTGCTGGGGGGTTCTTCATGGCTTATCGTTACCTTCTCCCCGGGAATGGCCGATTCCTGCTGAATCGAACATTTACATTTTCAGTTTCCTTCAGGGATCAGAACATATTTTACCCCATTAATCTTGTAACGTCTGCTTCATTTTTGCGGGGCGATCAAATCTTGATGGCTAGGATACGCAATCGGCTTGCATCTATCTTCCACTGACCTTCGACTTCCAGGTCCGGCCTTGCGGTTAATTCTATTGAGCGATAAATGGATTCTTTATCGGAAGGGGTTACGTCCGGGAAAAAGTACGCAGCGAAACTGTCCAGCCAATTCCTGATTCCTAAATTCCCCTTGAGCGGAATGAGCTTGTCGAAGCGATAAGCCAACGTGACGCGAAAGCCGGTTTGTTCCAGCAGGCTGGCATATTCGCCAACCGTGGGATGATACCACGGGTTCCGTCCCTCCCATGCATAGCCATGCTCCTCAAGTGCCTGCTTCATGGCGGCAGTCAGTATCGCAAGATTGCCGTTTCCTGCGAATTCGGCGACGAATCGTCCGCCTGCCCGGAGGGCTAACCGGATGGAGCGGGCGGCTGCGGGAGCATCCTTGATCCAGTGCAAAGCCGCATTCGAGAACACGGCGTCGAAACGTTCATCAGATTTGTAATGACATATGTCTTCCACCTGAAAATGCAATTCGGGATGTTTCAGGCGGGCTCGATCCACCATTTCTTCCGACAGGTCGATCCCTGTCGGAATCGCTCCTGCCGCCGCAATCGCGGCGGTCAGATCCCCGTTCCCGCATCCCACGTCCAGGATTCGCTCCCCCGTCTGGGGCTGTAGCAAGGATATGAGCTCGACTCCCGGTCTGCCTGCCGGATTTGGTTTATTCTTGGAGCCTCCCGAATTCAAGCGATGACCATCAAAGCTGTGCATCAACATCATCTCCCTTATATATCGTTCAACACTTCGCCTTGCTCCATCGCCCTATATCGATTGCCACGCCTCTTCCGTCAAGTCCGCAACCACGGCCGCCGCGGTTTTGCTTCCCGAGGCAGCGGCATAGATCAATTGGGAAGGCATCACATAAGCGGAATCTCCCGCCGCGTACAAGCCGGCTATTGCGGTTCTGCCCATCGCATCGGTTACAATCCCTCCATCTGGCTCAGTTTGATAGCCTAACGCTTCATGAAACCTTGCATTGGGAATTAAAGTAGGAGCAATGAAGCCGCCGCTTCGCTCGAGTTGCGAACCATCGGAAAAATGCACCCTTTCCAGCAATCCGTTTCGACCCGAAAATTCAGTAATGGGAGCTTCCATGATCACTATTCCCTTGGATGCGAACTCCAACCGCTGTTCTTCTGTCAAAATATCGTTTCCGTTCGTGCACATAACCAAGTCCGCACTCCAGTTATGCAGCAATTTCACCTTGTGAAATGCTTCCGGTGTTTCTGCTAAGACCACAAGCGGTTGATCCCGCAACTCCCAGCCATCGCAAAAAGGACAATTGAACAGGCTTTTTCCGTAAAATTGCGAAATCCCCTTAATTTCGGGTAATACTTCCTTCAGCCCGGCAGCCAATATCACCTTGCTGGCATAAACCGGCTCGCCCGAAGCCGTTCGAATAACGAATCCATGCTCGTTTTTCCGAAGATCGGTTACCTGAACCTCGAAATGCCGCACCGACGGGTAACCAAGCACCTCCTCATAGGCAATCCGGCGAAACTCGGCCGGCTTAATTCCGTCCCGCGTAAGAAATCCGTGCGACGCGTGAGTTACCCCGTTCCGCGGCTGGCTGTCGTCAAACAAAGCAACGCTTTTTCTTGCCCTGCCCAGCACGAGTGCCGCATTTAACCCGGCCGGACCGCCTCCGACAATGGCACAATCATAATTCATAAAAATACTCCTCCATTCCTCGTTTAGGAAGTTTCCCGCGACTATAAGTTTCAATATCGATCAAGGACTTAATGTATCTATAATAACCGTGATTAAGCCGGTCTGTCAAGAATCCCTTGTCCACGAAGCTTCTCCCCCCCTCCTCTGATTACTTATTAAATTCGGTAACAAAAAATAAAAGAGCCCGGACTTTCTTGTCCAGGCTCTTCGGGTCGGGCACTTATATATAACGTGCGGTTACGGATCGCTCACAACCCAATATCCCGGATGGAGGCCCTTCGTATAAAATCTCTCCACCGCCCGTGCCGCCATCCGGTCCCAAATCGATGATCCAATCGCTATGCCGGATCACGTCCAGATTATGTTCGATAACGATGACGGTATTGCCTTTTTCCACTAATTTATCGATGATGCGCAAAATATTGGAGACGTCCGACATATGCAATCCCGTCGTCGGTTCATCAAGAATGTAGATATTCCCCTTTTTCGTTAATTCCCTTGCCAGCTTTAATCTCTGGCACTCCCCGCCGGACAGCGTGTTCAGCGGCTGGCCTAACGAGAGGTATCCGAGTCCCACGGTTTCCATGCTTTTCAGTTTGCCGCGAATGTCTTTCGTATCAAAAAAATCCAGGGCGTCCGTCACCGACATTTCCATGATTTCAACAATGTTCTTCCCCTTATACAAGTAGCGAAGCACATGTTGCTTGTAACGGCTTCCTCCGCATTCGCCGCAAACCACTTCCACTTTGTCCATAAATGACATATTGAGCTCCACGGTTCCGGTACCGCCGCAAGCTTCGCAGCCTCCCTCCGAATTGTAGCTGAACAGCCCGGCATCCACCTGATTCGCTTCCGCAAAGACTTTGCGAATCGCGGTCATGATATCGGAGTACGTGGCCGGATTCGAACGGATATTGGCATGGACCGGGCTTTGATCGATCCGAATGGCTTCCGGATAGTCATTGGCAAAAACTTCGTTGACGAGCGTACTTTTTCCGGAGCCCGCCACTCCCGTAACCACCGTGAAGATCCCTTGGGGAACGCGAAGCCTGGCTTTTTTCAAATTATGAAGACTGCTTATGCTGCTCTCCAGAAAGTCCGAAGCCGGACGGGGCTTGGCCTTGATTTCGGTTTTACGCGACAAATACTTGCCCGTAAGGGTATCGGAAGACATCAAACCCTCGTAACTTCCGCTATACATAATGGTTCCGCCTGCGGCCCCCGCATGCGGTCCGACATCAATAATATGATCGGCAACCTGGATGACGTCGGGATCATGTTCCACGACCAGAACGGTATTTCCCTTGTCGCGCAGCTTGATCAATAATTCGTTTAATCGATGTACGTCCCGGGGATGCAAACCGGTGCTTGGTTCATCAAAAATATACATTAACCCGGTCAGACTGCTGGATAAATGCTTCACCATTTTTACCCTTTGGGATTCGCCCCCGGATAAGGTCGGTGTTTCTCTTGTCAGATTCATGTAACTGAGCCCAATCTCGCAAAGATTGCCCAGACGTTCTACAATGCCGTCTACAATCGGCTTGGCCGGCGGGGTGTCCAGCCTCGACAGAACTTCGATTAACTCATCCAGTTGCATGTCCGTAAGGTCGTATATGGAGAATCCTTCGATTTTTGAAGACAAAACCTGTTCATTATAGCGCTTGCCATCGCATACCGGGCAGGTACGGGTTGTAGTATACTTGTCCAGTTTTTTCGCCCCGGCCTTGGTCGTTTCTTTTTCGGTTTTCACATTCAATCGCATGAATTTTACGGACAGTCCTTCATAGGTGGCATTAATACCGGTATCCATGTGGGTAACCACCACTTTTTGCGGGTCCGCATAAAGCAACTGTTCAAGTTCCTCTTTGTTGTAATCTCTTATCTTTTTGTCGTTATCGAAGAAACCCGACTCGCCGTAGGTCTTCCATTGCCAAGTGCCTGGGGCGAAGCCGGGCAATAAAATGGCGCCGTCATTCAGCGATTTCCCCCAGTCCAGCGCCGCATCGGCGTTCAAGGTGATGATTTTTCCGATTCCTTCGCATTTGGGACACATCCCGCTGGGATCATTAAACGAATAAGCGTTGCTATACCCTTGATGCGGTTCCGCAAAACGTGAAAACAACAGCCTTAAAAGAGAATTGATATCCGTTACCGTTCCTAGCGTCGAGCGGGCATTTCCGCCCAGCCGCTTTTGATCCACCACAATCGCCGTGGACAAATTGCTGATTTCGTCCGCTTCCGGCCTGCTGTAGCGAGGCAGAAAAGTCCGTACAAAACTGCTATAGGTTTCATTCAACTGGCGTCCTGCTTCCTGGGCAATCGTATCAAACACGATGGATGATTTTCCGGAACCGGATACCCCCGTAAAAATCGTAATTTTCCCTTTTGGAATCCTTACGTTAATATTTTTGAGGTTGTTTTCCCTGGCATTTCTGATTTCGATGAACTCTTGCGGCATGTCTATCATCTCCTTTAATGAAGTTGTCTTTCATGATGCGGTAAAAATTTCTTGCTCGTCATCAGGAGATGAGTGTACCAGTAAGAGGCTCCTAACACAAGTGAAAACATGGAGTAGACGCAAATTTCGTGCTGTGATATATAATGTCGCAGCAAATCATGAGATTGCGTAATAAAAAGAAGCCGCGCAGATCGCGGCTTCTAATGTTTATGTCCTCCGACAAGGAAGTCACACGGGACGATTACTTAATAACTACATAGTCCAAGTTAACCAGTTTAGCGTAAGTAACAATTTGGTCGGTTGTTAAGTTTAATGAAAGAACGGTATGGTGACCGCCGCCATTTTCGATCCAAGCTTTAACCCCGTCTTGGAAGTTCGGCTTCACGTTCCAAAGGACACGGGCCACTGGAAGCTTAGGAGCCGGAACCGTTGGCTCGAATGCGGAAACTTCGTTGATCAACAGCTTATAATGCGTGCCGAAGTCAGCCATGGAAACAACCACGCCGTCTCCTTTTTTGCCGTCAAATACTAAGCGGGCCGGATCTTCTTTACCGCCGATGCCCAATGGAGAAACGATAATTTTGGGTTTGTTGCTTGCCAACGTAGGATCTACTTCAAGCATATGGGATTGAAGGATGGATTCTTGGCCGGCTGTCAATTCGTAAGTGTAATCTTCCATAAATCCCGTGTTTTGGTTATGGCTCATCACTTTGAGCAAGCGATCCAGAGCTGCAGTCTTCCAATCCCCTTCACCGGCAAAACCATATCCTTGTGCCATCAAGCGTTGAACGGCAAGCCCCGGAAGCTGTTTCATACCGTGTAAATCTTCGAAGTTCGAGGTGAAGGCGTTGTAACCGCCATGATCCAGGAAGCGTTTAATAGCGATTTCATAGCTTGCTTGTACTTTTACGCTAGCTTCCCAGGCTTCTTTACTATAAGTGCCGTAATCAAATTCATAAAGGGATGCATACTCGGCAAACAAAGCATCGATTTCTTCTTCCTTCACTTCGTTCACGTATTGAACAAGGTCCCCGATTCCAAAGTAGTCGACAGTCCATCCAAATTGGATCTGCGCTTCGACCTTATCGCCTTCGGTTACGCCTACGTTGCGCATGTTGTCGCCAAAGCGGGCGACTTTGATATTAAAACTTTCGTTATAGGCAACCGCTACGTCCATCCATTCAGCAATTTGCTTCTGTACTTCAGGGCGTTCCCAGTAGCCGACGACAATTTTGTTTTGCTTATTCAAACGCGCATTGATAAAACCATATTCACGATCACCATGAGCCGCTTGGTTAAGATTCATGAAGTCCATGTCGATCGTTGCCCAAGGAATGCTTTCATTATATTGTGTTGCCAGATGAAGTAAAGGTTTTTGCAACAGCTTGGTTCCGCGGATCCACATCTTTGCAGGCGAGAACGTATGCATCCAAGTGATGACACCGGCAACTTCGTCACGATAGTTGACTTCTTTCATGATGCTGGTGATTTTCTCTGCGCTGACAGCCAAATCCTGCAATACCAAAGGATAAGGCAAAACTCCGCTTTTATTTAAAGCATCCGTCATTTCTTGGGCATGGGCTTTAACTTCAGCTAATGCCTCTTCCCCATAAAGATGCTGAGAACCTACGACAAACCAAAATTGTTTTGCTGCTACTGTTGACATATTCATCCTCTTTTCTATATGTTATTGTTTAATTACTTTTGCCCGTAGTAAGCGTTTTTGCCATGTTTTCGCAAGTAATGTTTATCTAAAATGCGTTGCGGCAATTCCTCCGCAAAATGGTTTAACTCTCTCGCAAATAAATTCATTTTCGATACTTCCTCCAGCACGACACTGTTCATGACCGCGGATTTGGCATCTTTTCCCCAAGTGAATGGTCCATGCCCCTTTAGCAAAACGCCCGGAACCGCCATAATATCTATGCCGCGCTGCTCAAAAGTTTCGATGATGACACGGCCTGTTTCCGCCTCGTAACCCCGATCTACTTCCTCTTGCGTCAAGAACCGTGCACAGGGAACGGAACCATAGAATGTATCGGCGTGCGTCGTTCCCATGACGGGAACATCAAGTCCTGCTTGAGCCCAGATGGTCGCCCAAGTGGAATGCGTGTGCACTATGCCTCCGATTTCGGAGTAATGCTTGTAAAGCACGGCGTGAGTCGGTGTATCGGAGGAAGGTCTCATATCTCCTTCAACCACATTGCCATCCAGATCAACAACGACCATATCGCTCGCTTTCATCGTCTCATAGCTGACACCGCTGGGTTTGATTACGAACAAACCGTTTTCACGGTCAATGGCGCTTACATTTCCCCACGTATATTTAATAAGTCCATGTTTAGGCAATTCCAGATTGGCATGAAAAACTTCTTCTTTAAGTTGTTCTAACATCTTGCTCCCTCCATTCTCACACTAAGTTGTCGACGGCGGCTTGCTCAATCGCCAGACCTTGTTTATATCGTTCGATAAAGGCTTCGAATCCTTTAACGTCGATTGGATCCGGGTGAATCTCTTGTCCCTCGACATCTTTGAACACCTTGTGGTCGAGGAAGCTGTCCAAGCTTTCTTCTGGATCTTTATTCATCATAAAAGAGGCAAGAATCGCCATTCCCCATGCGCCGCCTTCTCCGGCGGTCGACATCACGGATACGGGTACATTCATGGACGCGGCCATCATTTTCTGTCCGACGACTGGAGTCTTGAATAAACCGCCATGGCCCAAAATGCTATCAATAGCGACATTCTCTTCCTTCGTCAAAATGTCCATGCCGATTTTTAGAGCCCCGAATGCAGTGAACAGATGAACCCGCATAAAATTAGCCAGATTAAATTTACTCTCAGGCGAGCGAACAAATAGCGGACGGCCTTGTTCTAATCCGGTAATATTCTCACCCGAGAAATAACCGTAGCTAAGCAATCCGCCGCCATCCGGGTCGGCTTCCAATGCTTTATTCAGCATGACGCTGTACAATTTCTCGGTATCTACCTTTTGTCCCACGGCATCGGAGAATTCGCGGAATAATCCGAGCCATGCGTTGATGTCACTCGAACAGTTATTGGCATGAACCATACCAACCGGACTTCCGTCCGGCGTAGTGACCATATCGATTTCCGGATATACCTTTGACAGTTCCTTCTCGAGTACAATCATGGCAAAAACCGATGTTCCAACGGAGACATTCCCGGTGCGTTTCTTGACGCTATTCGTAGCGACCATGCCGGTTCCGGCATCCCCTTCCGGAGGGCACAGCGGAATACCTGCCTGCAGTTGGTTGGATGGATCCAAGATTTTAGCTCCCGTTTCGGAAAGCACTCCGGCTTGCTGGCCCGCAACATACACCTTGGGAAACAGGTCATCGAGCTTCCATGGATAACCTTTACCTGCCACAAGTTCATCAAACTGCTTGATCATGGATGCATGATAATTTCCCGTGGATTCGTCAATCGGGAACATGCCCGATGCATCCCCGACGCCAATTGCTTTACTTCCGCTCAGCAACCAATGAATATATCCCGCTAATGTCGTAACATAACGGATCCGAGGCACATGTTCTTCTTCATTTAATATCGCTTGATAAAGATGAGCAATGCTCCAACGTTCAGGAATATTAAACTCAAACAGATCCGTCAATGCTTTGGCTGCCGCACCTGTTGTTGCATTGCGCCAAGTCCGGAAAGGAACGAGCAATTCATCTTTGTCGTCAAAAGCCATATATCCGTGCATCATGGCAGAAAAACCGATCGAACCGATCGTTTGGAGGGTGATTCCATAATTCCGTTCAATTTCTTGCTTCATCTCGGAATAAGCTTTTTGCAGACCTTTGATAATATCCTCTAAACTGTAGGTCCAAAAACCGTCTTTCAACTGGTTTTCCCACTCATAACTTCCGGAAGCGATCGTTTGAAAGCTATGGTCAATGAGTACTGCTTTAATACGCGTGGATCCGAATTCAATGCCAAGCGAAGTTTCTCCGTTCACGACCGCTTGTTTCATGCTCACTTGATTCGACATCACGTTGGTCACCTCTCTGACAGCGCTTTTAATAAAGTAATGATAAGAATAATAAGCTTCTTGATTAACAGTTTCAGTATATTTTTTGTACGTACATTTGTCAATGCAGCGAATTATATATACATACAAATATAGATGGAATTAAGATTATTATTCTACATTTTAGGTGTTAATACTCAATTTATCTTTATACAGCTCCCCTTTTTACTTTTTTCACAATCATGCTATAATTTGTACATACAAATTCAACAAATGAAGTAATAACTAAGCGAACATGTATGGAAGAAGGAGTTACATGAAACCCAAATATCAGGTTATCCTTGATGATATAAAAAGCAAAATCCTCTCAGGAGATTACAACATCGGAGAACAAATTCCTACGGAGTCTGCCTTGCAGTCTCTGTACGAAGTAAGCAGACAGACGGTACGAAAAGCCATTTTAGAACTATCCAACGAAGGATTTCTGCGCAGCGAAAAAGGTTCCGGCACGTATGTCAGCAACCAATATCGATCAAAATCCGGCGGGAGTACCCATAAGAAAACCATCGGTGTCATCACGACCTACATTTCCGACTACATCTTCCCTTCCATCATCCGGGGGATCGAAAGCCGATTGAATGAGGATAATTATTCACTCCTGTTGGCTAGTACCAATAACGATGTTGAGCAAGAAAAAAAGGCGCTGGAAATGATGCTGTCCTATGGCGTGGATGGTTTAATTATTGAACCTACGAAAAGCAATTTATACAATCCCAATATCGCTTACTACCTGTCATTCAAAGAACAAGATATTCCATTCATTATGATCAATGCTTTTTATGAAGAAATAGAGGTGCCCTTCCTTTGTCTCGATGACGTGCAGTCCAGTTATCTGGCAACGAGAGAGTTGATTCTGAACGGGCACACCCAAATTGGTCTTATTGCAAAAATGGATGACTTACAAGGGAAGTATCGTATGAAGGGGTATATCAAAGCGCTGGGAGAAGCCAAATTGCGATTTTATCCGGAGCAAGTTTTTTCATTCGACACGGAGACGAAACAGGCGCTCCCCACAAACTTGAAAGATTTTTTGGATAAAAACAGAGATACGCTCTCCGCGCTTGTCTGCTATAACGACGAGGTGGGGCTGGAAGTGGTCAATGCCTGCAGGCAGCTGGACATCTCCATTCCGGAGGAATTATCGATTATTGGCCAGGACAATTCCTATATCGCCCAAAACGCGAACATCAAACTAACCACGTTGACACACCCGCAAGAAAAAATGGGCCGTGATGCAGCGGATTGGGTCATTAAGAAATTACAAGGAAAGAAGGACCTGCCTAACAACACCTATTATCAACCGGTGTTAATTGAAGGTGAAACGGTTATAAAGAAATAATTGAGGACTACACCATCTGCATGGCAGATGGTTTTTTGTTTTAACCGGCTAAAGCTAGAATAAAAAATGGTACACAACGGAGCCAAGTGCAGCCCACATCATGTACCAATTTCGAATCAATTTCAATAATATTAAAACACTTTTGTTGTCCAGGACTCGCAGTTCCAGGTTTCCGTCACGACATCGCGGTAGAATTCCGGTTCGTGAGAGATAAGCAGAATGCTTCCCTTGTATGCTTTAAGCGCACGTTTCAGTTCATCCTTGGCGTCCACATCCAGGTGGTTGGTCGGTTCGTCAAGAACGAGCAGATTCGATTCGCGGTTGATCAGTTTGCAAAGGCGCACCTTCGCCTTCTCCCCACCGCTCAGCACCGCAACCTTGCTCTCGATATGCTTCGTGGTAAGGCCGCATTTGGCGAGAGCCGCGCGTACCTCGAATTGGCTAAACGAAGGAAACTCATTCCAAATTTCCTCGATGCAGGTATTGTAGTTGGCCTCTTTCATTTCCTGCTCGAAATATCCGATCTCCAGATTTTCACCGAGACGAACGGAGCCTTCGAGAGCCTGGATTTGACCTAAAATGCTCCGTAGCAGCGTGGTTTTACCGATCCCGTTCGCCCCCACAAGCGCGATCTTCTGACCGCGTTCCATGCGGAGATTCAGCGGCCGGGATAACGGCGAATCGTAACCGATGACCAAATCCGTCGTTTCGAAAATCAACTTCCCGGACGTTCTGCCGTCTTTGAAGTTAAACTGCGGCTTCGGTTTTTCTTTGGCCAGTTCGATGACGTCCATCTTATCGAGCTTCTTCTGACGGGACATCGCCATGTTGCGCGTAGCCACGCTCGCTTTATTCCGGGCCACGAAATCCTTCAGGTCCGCAATTTCTTGCTGCTGGCGCTTAAAGGCCGATTCCAGCTGCTGCTTCTTCGCTTCGTAAACCTGCTGGAAGTAGTCGTAATCGCCCACATAACGGTTCAGTTCCTGATTTTCCATATGATAGATCAGGTTGATTACGCTATTAAGAAACGGAATATCATGCGAGATCAAAATGAACGCATTTTCGTACTCCTGCAAATACCGTCGTAACCATTCGATATGCTGTTCGTCCAGATAGTTGGTGGGCTCGTCAAGCAGCAAAATATCAGGCTTTTCAAGCAGCAGTTTGGCAAGCAGCACCTTCGTCCGCTGTCCGCCGCTCAAATCATTGACGTCCTTGTCCAGTCCGATATCCGTTAAACCCAGGCCTCGGGCGGTCTCTTCAACCTTGGAATCGATCAAATAAAAATCCTGATTCGTCAGCGTATCCTGGATCGTACCGACATCCTCCAACAGCTGCTCCAGTTCTTCCGGCGTCACGTCGCCCATTTTGGCGTACATGTCGTTCATTTCTTGTTCCATGTCGAACAGGTATTGGAAGGCTCCGCGCAGGACATCGCGAATTGTCATTCCTTTGCTCAGCACCGCATGCTGATCCAGGTAGCCGACACGGGTACGTCTGGCCCACTCGACCTTCCCTTCATCCGGTTGGAGCTTGCCGGTAATGATATTCATGAAGGTGGATTTCCCTTCGCCGTTCGCTCCGATCAGTCCGATATGTTCCCCTTTCAGAAGGCGGAAAGATACGTCTGTGAAAATCGCACGGTCCCCAAAACCGTGACTGAGTTTTTCTACGTTTAATATGCTCATGAATTAACACCTTTTCTATTTATATATACTCGTCATATTATATATGGAATGTGCGCTTTGCAACAAGTCCTTGACGACAGTAAATCATTTACTTAGGCACTTAATGCCATTCATCGGAGTCCATTCTTTTGTTAAAATAAGCAATGACTTGCTCAGGTATGCTCTCGGGATAATGTATCCCCTTTAACTTGCATACCTCTGCGGCATCCTTCCTGAATAAAGTTATGCTCTCTTTCACGGCTGCTTCCAGGTCGCCGAAACCGGCCCTTGGAAAATAAGATTTCAGATGCCGTTGTTTTTCCTCCGGAACGCAATGTTTAACTTTACTCTCCCACGAACCCCAATCTAACGTATCGTATTGGCTTAACAAGAGGTTTACATGACTATGAAACAAGACATCCACATTTTTAATTAATTTAAACAGATCTTGTCGTTTAAAGTATTTGATCAACATCTCGGTATGAATCCAGTAAGTATCCATGGCTCTGATTGGGTCGGGTATGTAATTATCCGTACGATAACCTTGTTCGAGGAACGCCGCTACTTCTCCGATCCGGTCAAAAATAATATGATCCCTCGTACAACCCTTGCAATGCTGCCTGCACATCCATGCCTCGGGATGATCATAGTTGATCATAAAAAAATCAAACTGATGCAATTGATTCCCTAGACGGATCACGCTGCAATAATTCTTGAAATGGGCGTCATTAAAGTCTTCTCCCCAGAATATCAAAAGTTCGTCCGAAGCTTTGGCAAGCACCTTCGGGACATCTGCCGCGAAGTCTTCAAAGTCGCGATCTCCCACCAGAAAAACCGGATCATAATCCGAGTAGATGTCTTCCGCCCCTCTGGTTATGGAACCGTAATGCCACCCGCCCTTGCAACGTTCATCTTCTTTCAATAACTCTACGACCCTTTGAAACACGGCCTCTAAATCTTTATGCATGGCCTTGCCCTCCTGTAATGGATATATAGTCATCTTACAATCTCCATTTCCGAAAGGATTGTCATATCCTGACTACTTATTGTATAAAATTAACTTCCGTTTGCCGGAGATATGACTGTTATGATCAAAGCACCGGAAAGCAGCGGCAAACCGGATTCAAGCGAATGGAGTTTATACTTAATACCCCTGCTTCGTAAAGTAGCAGGGGTTTTGGGGTTCAGTTACAATGTCGAGTGCTTTTGCCTTCAGATTAGCCTTCTTAGAATCATACTGGCTTGCGTAACCTTGCCATCGGCCAAATGCTTGTCCAGAGCGGTAATTAATTGGCTCGTTACCAGATCCGTTACTGATTTTCCTTAGCTGCTTTAAGTTTGGCGAGTTCGGTTTCCACTTCATCCTGCTCGCTCCAGCCCGTCGGGGAGGCATTTCTTGTATCCGTGCTTCGATAAGCAAGTACTCCGGATTCGAGTGTCATGATTTTTTGCTCCATCCGATCGAACCCGCGCGAAATCTTGCTAACGTCGGCAGGCGAGGTCGTTGCCGCCGTTGCCCGCAAGGCTACCGCAGCTTGACTGCGTGCCAGCAGGAAGGTGAGCTTATCGCTCAGCTCTTTATGCAGGTCCATAAGCCGGCCGATTTCCTCACGTAGGGCCTGGGTCTGTTTCCGGATCGCTTCGCGCTGCTCCAAATAGGTTTGCTGCAGCTTCGAATGGCTCAATTTCTCTTGGATGGCCAGCCTGGCGATGTCTTCTTCCTTCCGTTCGACTGCAAGTTCGGCCTGGCGGGCCCTCTTATCGATCATTTGACCGGTTCTTGCTACCAACAGATCGTATTGCTGTTCAGCGGCAAACTGTTTCTCCAGAGCCAATCGTGCCTGATCGATCTGTTCCTCCAACTGTCTGATATAGTGCTTGGCCATACTGACCGGATCTTCCACCAGATCCAGCAGGCGGTGTGTGTCGGCGGCGGCAATATCTTTAATTCTTGTGAAAATTCCCATGAAAATCATTCCTCCTAATGTTGTTTGCGTTCCCATTCATCCAGGAACCGTCCCCGGCTTTCTGAGGTTTCCCCGTAAGACGGAAAAACGTTTAAAGCGCGAGGAGTTATATATTTACGGTTATTTGCGATCCTTCTATATAACAAGAAAGCAAGGATCAAAACAACCATGCCCCAAATGGGGGTAAGTAAACTCAGCGTACACAGAGCGGCGAATACGGCACCTGCCCATTTAAGCCCGCCCTTCGCCTTGAGGAAAAGCGCGATTCCACCGGACAAAACGGCGATTTGAAGCAGAACTAGCCATACCGGATTCACTTCTGGGGTTGCGGCAGTGTTCGGTTTCATGAACACGGGATTTCCGTGATGTCCATGCCTAAGTGGTTCTTGCCATAGTTGCCGATGCTGGACGCCTTCATGTAACGGAACAAAGCTTAATTTTAATAGTGCCGCAAGGAGAAAGATGGAACCGAAACATACTGCGATGGATATTAGAATTGTAGATCGTTTCAATGTCTTTCACCTCCTTTCTTCCATCCATGTTTGTATGATAAGACAGGAACCTTTAACGAAACTTAAATGAACAAATTGAATTTGAGGCCCTCCGTTTTTGGAAAATACAAAAAAGGACGGTTACCGGCTTGGCGCCGTTACCGTCCTTATCATGAATACAACCTTAGCGGGCGCGTCTCTTACCTTACATAGCGTCCGTCTGAATCGCTTGCTTGAACTGGCTGTTATAAAGCTCGCGGTAAACGCCTGAGAGCGCAAGAAGTTGCTCATGGTTGCCCTGCTCTACAATCTTTCCGCTTTGGATGACAAGAATACGGTCCGCATCCCGGATCGTACTGAGCCTGTGGGCAATAACGAAGCTGGTGCGTCCTTTCATCAATGTTTTCATCGCATGCTGGATATGCATTTCCGTCCGCGTATCTACGCTGCTCGTTGCTTCGTCCAGAATCAGGATGGCCGGATCGGCCAGAATTGCCCGAGCAATGGTCAGGAGTTGGCGTTGTCCGTGGCTCAGATTGCTGCCTTCCGATTCCAGCATCGTATCATAGCCGTGCGGAAGCCTGGCGATGAATCTCTCCGCATTCGCGAGCCTTGCCGCTTCTTCTATCTCCTGATCGGTCGCATCGAGGCGGCCGAAGCGAATATTGTCGCGAATCGTACCCGAGAACACATGCGCATCCTGGAGTACCATCCCGAGCTGCCGGCGAAGCGCGTTTTTGTCCAACTCCCGGATCTCCCGGCCGTCGATAAACACGTTACCGTCATGGATTTCATAAAATCGGGTCAACAGATTGATAATCGTCGTTTTCCCGGCACCCGTCGGCCCGACAAGCGCGATCTTCTCGCCCGGTTTCGCTTCGAACGACACTCCGCGCAGAATCGGTGCATCCGGCTTATAGCCGAACGATACGTCATCAAATTTGACTTCCCCGCTCAATCTGGACAGTTCTAGTTCGCTCCCTTTTTCATCCCCGTATTCGGACGGCATATCCATGACTTCAAACACCCGCTCCGCGCCGGCGATCGCCGACTGGATCAGGTTGTACTGGTTGGCCAGCTCGTTGATCGGCCGCCCGAATTGCCTGGAATAATTAAGGAAGCTAACGATCACGCCCACGGTGGCTATATCATGATAAGCCATCCAGCCGCCGACGCCCGCGATGAGGGCAAAGTTCAGGTTGTTGATCAGGTTCATGACCGGGCCCACAAGGCCGGAAACGATCTGCGCCTTAATGCCGACCTTATTCAAGTCACCGCTGATGCTGCGGAAGCGGCGAACTTCAATCTCTTCCCTGCGGTACTGCTTTACTACTTTTTGCCCGCTAACCGTCTCTTCGATAAATCCGTTGAGCTCACCCAAATGACGTTGCTGGTTTTTAAAATAAACCCGGCCCAAGCCCGTGATTTTACGGCTTGCCAGCAAAACTAGCGGAATGGTAAGCATGGCGACAACCGTAAGCGGAATGTTAAGCGAAATCATGATCACGAGCGATCCGCTCAGCGTAATCAGGCTGTTCAGCAACTGGGTCACGCTTTGATTCAACGTGTTCGACACATTATCGATGTCGTTGGTGGCCCGGCTCATCAGTTCGCCGTTAGGATGCGTATCAAAAAATTGAACAGGCAACTGCTGATACTTGGCAAACAGATCGCGCCTGAGCTCGAACACCGTATTTTGCGACACAGAAGTCATGACATATGCCTGTACCCAGGCTACCACGCTCCCTAACAGATAGATGCCCAGAAGGAGCAGACAAAACCGGACAAGCCCGTCCATATCGCCGGGAATGACCGCGGTATCGATGGCCTTGCCGAGCAGGTAAGGCCCGATCAGGGAAACGACCGCATTCAGCACGGTAAACACATATACTACGATAAGTCCGGCCCGCTGGCGGTTTAAGTAAGCCCAAATCCGCTTGATCGTAGCTCCCCGGTGTTTGGCTCTTACGATCGGCACGTTACCTCGACCGGGTCCTCCGCCGGGACCTTGAGGTCCTCCGCCGAAACCGCCGGGACGTCCGGGTATGGGGATCGGAGTACGGTTATTTACGTTAGGCATGGGGCGCCTCCTCTCCTTTCAGCTGCGACTGCCGGATATCCCGGTAAATTTCACTGCTTCGCATCAGTTCTTCATGGGTGCCGTGGGATACGATTCGGCCGTTCTCCAGGATCAGGATGTCGTCGGCGTCGATGACGGACGAGACCCGCTGTGCGATCAATATGTTGGTACTGCTTCGCATCCGCGTTTTCAGCAGTTGCCTGATTCGGGCCTCGGTAACGGCATCCAGCGCACTGGTGCTGTCGTCCATGATGAGGATTCTCGGAGCGATCAGCAGAGCGCGAGCGAGTGAAAGACGCTGCTTCTGTCCGCCGGACAAATTGATGCCGCGCTGACCAAGCTGAGTGTCATACCCTTCGGGAAGTCCGGTAATGAAGCCGTGGGCTTCCGCGGTCATAGCCGCCTGCACCACTTCTTCTTCGGTAGCGTCCGGACGTCCATACCGGATATTGTCGCGGATGGTGCCGCTGAACAGAATACTTTGTTGCATTACGAATCCGATCTCGCTACGAAGATGATCCAGGCTAATATTACGGATGTCCGTTCCGTCGATTTCAATGGAACCGGACGAAACTTCATAAAGCCTTGGAATGAGGCTGACGAGACTCGACTTGCCTGCGCCGGTGGCGCCGAGAATGGCGACCGTTTTACCCGGTTCGGCAATGAAACTGATATCTTCCAGGACGAGATTTTCGTCCGTCGAATTATAAGCGAAAGATACATGATTGAATTGAATCCGGCCGGCGTGGATCACATCGGATTCCGTCGATGTAGCGTCGGAAATTTCGCTTGTTGCGGCAAGCACTTCGTTTACCCGGTCCGCCGAAACCTTTGCCCTGGAGACAAAGGTGAGCGAATTGCTCAGCATCATCATCGACATCAACAACTGAGTGACGTAATTAATGAAGGCAATTAAATCGCCGACGGGAAGTTCTCCGTTCCAGTTCTTAAGGCCGCCGAACCAGAGCACGGCCACAATGCTTACATTCAAAACAAGCATCATAAGCGGCAAATTCAGTGCCATGAGACGGATGGCTTTGATCGCGTTGCTGGTATACTCCGTATTAGCGTCATTAAAACGCTTTTGTTCTTCTTTTGAGCGAACGAAAGCCTTGATCACCCGGATGCCCGACAGATTTTCCTGCAATACCGTGTTGACGCCGTCGAGTTTCTCTTGCATTTTTGAGAATAACGGAAAAGAAAGAGAGATGATCGCATACAGAATGACGAATAACAACGGGACGGACACGGACAGGATCAGCGTCAGGGACGGACTGATCCGGATCGCCATCACCAAACTGCCGACAAGCAGCAACGGAGAACGGACGAACGAACGCAAAATCATTTGCACAAATGTCTGCAATTGTCCTACATCGTTCGTTAACCGGGTAATGAGCGAGCCTGTTTTCAGCCGGTCCAAATTGCGATTCGAGAACGTCTGGATGTGTTCAAACAGCTTGATCCGCAAATCATTGCCGAAACTTTGGGAGGCGATGCTTGAAAATACGGTGCAACCTACCCCGCCGATCAGTCCGATGAAGGCTACGCCCAGCATCGTTAACCCCGTTGAGACAATGTGATCCAAGTCGTTCGTTAAGAGACCATCATTTACGATGCTTGCCATCAGCGCCGGCTGCATCAAATCCATAATCACCTCGACCACCATCAATAGCGGCGCCAGTACGCACCACAGCCAATAGGGCCTAATAAATTTCTTAAGCTTCAGCATTCATTTCACCCAATTTTTCTATGTACATGACCATGCTCCTTATTATACATATACATTTGTATACGATTCTTTTATGTATACAAATGTATACGAGGTGTTAACGTCATGTCAAGATTAAAATTATCATGGGTACGGCATACTTCGAATGTAATGAAATTCATTAGATTCTGGATTTCGGATTGTGGTAAGATAGAACTCATGCGGTTTTAAGCCGTTTTTCTTTCATTTTTTGAAAGGGTTGGGTGAGGGGTTACAATGGAAGGAAGGTTTTTTGTTGGTCCACCAAGAGAAACAGACACCATCGCAGGCAAAGGAGTATACATCACCTGATCCAACTTCCCGCCTTACCCCAAGCTTTTGGCGACGGGAGGCTTTGGCAGGAACCGTTTCATTTTTTGCGATCGTCTATATTATTATAGTCAATTCGTCGATATTGGCGGATGCCGGCATTCCCCAAGAAGCCGGGATTATTGCCACGATTCTTGCATCGGCTGCAGGCTGCTTCGTGATGGCTTTATGGGGCAAAGCTCCCTTGATTATCGCTCCCGGTATGGGGATTAATGCCATGTTCACCTATACGCTTGTTCAAGGTATGGGTTTAACCTGGCAGCAAGCGCTGGCGGTGTCCATGATGTCGGGGATCTGTTTTTTGGCCATCAGCATGAGCTCTCTCGTCGAGAAGTTACGCGAGGCCATCCCTGCTTCGCTTCAAGAAGCGATCTCCGTAGGTATCGGTCTTATGCTGGTCCTGATCGGCTTGCATAAGGGAGGCGTTATTCTTCCGGATAACGCCTCGGTTATAGCCGTACAATCATTCACGAACCCCGGTGTCGTTGTAACGCTTGCCACTTTGGTATTAACGTGCATTTTGTACATGCGGAAGGTTCCCGGCAATTTACTGCTGTCCATTATCGGCGGAACAATGCTTGCCTTATTATTCGGCGTTAAGCCTTCGGCGTCAGGAAGCTTTGGAAGCTTCTCATGGTCTTCTTACGGAGAAGTTTTCGGACAATTATCGGTAAAAGACTTGCCTGTTACGACCCTGATTGTCGCTGTCTTTTCGCTTACGCTCGTCATCGTGTTCGAGAATGTCGGTCTCATTAACGCCCAATTGAACATGAGCGGAAAACAAGGGCGCTTCAAACGTGCCATGCAAGCTACTTCGTTCTCCGTCTTTCTTAGCGGCATCTTCGGGACAAGTCCTACCGTATCGACTGTCGAGGCGGCAGCCGGGATATCAGCCGGAGGTAAAACAGGCTGGACATCGGCATTTACCGGAATCTTATTCTTGTGTTCGCTGATTGCAATGCCCGTGATCACGCTCGTTCCGGATCAGGCCGTCGCGCCGATCCTTATTTTCATCGGTGGTTTGATGATGCCGTCCGTTCGAAGCATTTCTTTTGAACGCATGGAAAAAGGGCTACCCGCCTTCTTCATCATCGCTTTCATTCCGCTCATGCATAGCATCGTGGACGGAATCGCGATTGGCTTCATCAGCTACGCATTGTTTCATGCGGCTGTCGGCAAATGGCGCGAAGTGAAGCCCCTCTTCTATTTCATTTCGCTTCTCTTCATCTTGCATTTTGTGCTTCAGGCCATTTGAGTCCAATTCATAATTCAGGCCCGTCCGAACGATTTGGCGTTCGGACGGGCCTTTTCATATATATTACAGTTAAGCTAAATTCGTAATCTTGGATGCAATCGGTGTTCTCGGTTTGGCCACCGGAACTTCCGCCGGATAGCCGACTCCCAATACGCCAACGACATCGCAATCTTGCTCTACGCCGAGTATATCGCGATTTTGCGGCAAATTCCCCATGGATGACCAATAAACGCCTGCCCCCGCTTCATGAGCGGCTAACATGAAGTTTTGCACGAAACAAGAAACGGCCATGACATTTTCATCCCGTTCGAAAGGAGTGGCTGCGGGTTTGGACAATATGGCGAGGACGACAGGCGCCCCGCCAAAATCCTTTTTATGATTTAATTTCGATCTGGTCTCCGGCCCGACGACAACAATTTCCCAGGGTTCGTTCAACCGATGATTAGGCGCATAGCTTGCCGTCCCCAACCAGGTAAGCAATTCGCTTTCAAGAATGGGATCCGGTTTAAAGGATTTGATCGTTCTGCGGTTTTTGATCGCATCAGTTATTGTCATGGTTTACATCGGCTCCTTTACTTTTAGAATCGTTATCGAAAATGGCTTCACGCAGCTCAAATGTATGAATGAACTCCTGAATGATCGCATCGGTTGCCTTCAGTTCGCCGCTGATGACTTGCTTAATGGACTCATATTCCGGTTGTTCCAGCTGCTTCTGCAAAGTCGAACGCTTGATGTTTAACCTTTCAAGAAAAGCTATCGCCCGGCCTCGGCGAAAAGTCTGGGCACTTTGGGGCCGTTGTTTGCCGTTCGGATCACATTCATGCCCTCCACGGCTTTCCATATGCTCTCTGTAACCGTGATTCTCTCTATGTTTATGTCTTCCCTCACGCATTTTACATCTCCTCCTCAGAGTTGTATACATTCGTATACGTCATTGCTTTGTATACAAATGTATACGAACTTATGCAAGGATGTCAAGTTATGTTTCTTGAGAAGAATTGGCCGGATATATCGAAAATCCTTTTTTAGCTGCTATAAAAAAAGCACCAGCAGCCGCTGATGCTTCTTGGATAACAATGTTAGGCAATACCGTTAACGATTTGTCTCAAAGCCTCGCTGATCGGGGTTAGCGGCCGGCCGAGCAGTTGTTCGAAATCATGGCTTTCCACCTCGAGAGTCCCTTCTCGAATCCCCTCCTGGATGCCGACAAGCATAGGGATCACGAAATCAGGTACCCCGGCATTTTTCATGATTTCCGCATATACAGCGTCGCTGACCTGCTGAACAGGCACCTCTTTGCCGATCACTGTTCCCAAGGCAGATGCCATTTCTTCCTGTGACAAAAGCTTGCCTGACAGCTCATAGATTTTGTTATTATGTGCATCTCCTGTTAGTACAGCTGCGGCGGCCTCGGCATATTCTTGCTGCAGTGCCCAGCCCACTTTGCCGTTACCCGCCGATGTTACCCAAGGAGCTCCTGCCAGGACGCCTTGGATGCTCGATACTTCATTTTCCAAATACCAGTTGTTACGCAAGAAAGAATATGGAATACCCGTTTTCAAAATAGCTTCTTCGGTTGCTTTGTGCGTTGGCGCAAGCATATTTTTACTATCTTGAGCGTTTGCCAAGCTGGTATAGGCAATAAATTGAACTCCGGCACGTTCAGCGGCAGAAACAGCATGCTGGTGCTGGCGAATTCTCGTTTCATTATCTCCGTCCGCAGAAATGATCAACAATCGATCAATCCCTTTAAAAGCGGTTTCTAATGTTTCAGGATGATCGAAATCCCCATGGCGAACATCTACCCCACGATTGCGTAGTCCTTCCGCTTTCAGCGGATCTCTTACACTGACCGCCAGTTCATTGGCGGGTACAGTTTTCAAAAGTTGCTCTACTACCTTTGCTCCCAATTTCCCTGTTGCGCCTGTAACTAAAATTTTCATGAATATTACCTCCCAAAGAATATTGTTGTAATGAAAGTTGTTATAACCATTAAAGTTACAACAAGTGTATAAGAAAAGCTCATTAAGAGCTTTTACTTGAACTTTTCGATCAGCTTCTGCACTGTCACTTGTCCCAATCGTTGCTCCATCGCAGATTGAGCTTCTCTCAAATCATCTTGTAGAACTTCCTCGATATTCCGTCCAACCGGGCAAGCAAAGTTCGGCTCTTCGTGTATGCGGAACAATTGGTTCTCTTCCGTCACATTCACGGCCCGATAGACATCAAGGAGCGTAATCCGATCAGGAGGTTTAAGCAAGGAAGCGCCGCCTACTCCAGGTCGGACATCCACTAATCCTGCCTTTTTTAGCATCCCCATAATTCTTCGGATTACAACGGGGTTCGTATTAACGCTGCTCGCAATGTAATCTCCGGTACAATCTTGCGGACTGACGGCAATCAGAGAAAGAGTGTGCACTGCCATCGAAAATCGCGTACTAATCTGTTTCATTTGGTATCACCACCGGTTGTAACCATTGTAGTTACTTCTAGAGGCATTGTCAATATATCAAGACAAGATACAGCCTATAACAACTGTATCCTGTCTTTTTGATCAGCCCGGGTTATGATTCGGACGGTTTGTTTCTATTTTTTTCATAAGCTTCATCTGAAGGAATATTCAAAATGTTTGACTGTTCCGGTAAGAAGCCTGTAGGCGTATGGGGGCGAGTATCCTCATAAATAGTATTCGGGTCTCCATCCGTTAGATCGGGTTCATGTTCATACGGCATATTCTTCCCTCCTTGTGCGGATAGATTGCCCTTATCACAAGGCTTTATTCGGCTTCGTGATTGTTTCTTTCTTTCCAGATCCTAATAAGATGAGTCTATAAAATACAAAAAGCAGCCATGGCTGCTTCTCATCTTTTGTTCATTGATATGTATCTCCAAAAGGCAAATCGTTAAATTCGAGGGTTTACCATCTAATCAAGTCCGCTGTCATCCGTGGTTTCGTATCCATAATCGATTGTTTCTGTCGTGCCGTCGCTGTACTCAAGAATGAACTTATCAATTTTGATTTTATGTAGTGCCCCTTGGTAAGTAAACAGATCAAATAGGATCATGTCTCCTTCCGGCTCAATCGGCCCCACATATTTTAATGAAAAATTGCTGTCCCCTGTAAATTCGTCATGTGACGGATCCCCTACCCTATTATAGGTGCTGAGCTCGGCCGTATAATAATTGATCGTTTTGCCGGTCAGGTTCTTCCCTTCCCAGGTAACTTTGATGCCTTCGGCACTGTTAATGCTGTAATTGAACGTGATAGGAGTACCGATTTCTCCGCCAGTTGAAACGACCTCGGCCGATTCGCTGGCGGAGAGATCCGTATCGTCCTTGGATGTCTCCAAAGAATTGCCGTCCGATGATTCAGCTATGGAAATCGTTTCGCCCGATTCAGCCGGAGCGACTTTGTTCCCAGCAGATTCAGGATCAACGTTTGCCGGGCTATCCGCTAGCTTCACGTTTCCGCCTAACTGAATGGAAGGCGCTGCATATACGCCGGCAATAAACGAGATAATCATCACCAATAAAAATGACAAAACCAAATTGAGTTTTTTCATGCTGCCATTTGCTCCTTGTGGGTAAATTAAAATAACTTTAATAACATTACCACAAGGACCTTAGACCTAACAATTTATTTCTGATTATAAAAATAGGTCTTTCATCATTCCGAACCCCCCATGATCATCTGATCCAATGTCGTTCCGCCGAGAACCATGGGGTAAACATTCTCATCCTTCGGTACGACAAATTCGACAAGAACAGGGCCGGAAATCTCCAGGGCCTCGTTCCAAATCCGGAGCGCCTCCGTTTTCGTATGCGCCCTTAATCCTCTGATTCCATAAGCCTCCGCCAATTTTACGAAGTCCGGGCTTCCGGCAAGATCGATATGGCTGTATCGATGCCGATAGATGATTTCCTGTTGTTGTTTGACCATTCCCAGTACTTGATTATTAATGACAACGATTTTGACGGGAATGTTATGAATGGCGCAGATCGCCATTTCCTGGGCACACATTTGCATCCCGCCGTCGCCGTTTACCGATATTACGAGCCGATCAGGATTTCCTACCTGAGCGCCGATGGCGGACGGCAATCCAAATCCCATCGTTCCGAAACCTCCGGAGGTGATCAAGGAACGAGGATGATTGAATTTATAATATTGAGCCGCCCACATCTGGTGCTGGCCTACATCCGTCGTAATAATCGCTTCGCCTTTCGTGGTTTCATGGATCATTTCGATTACGAACTGGGGCTTAAGCTCACTTTCGGAATCTTTATACCGTAAAGGAAACCGGGTTTTATTCTCCTGAATTTCGGTAATCCACGTACTTGATCGGGAAGATAATGCATTTTTATTTGCATAGCCAAGCACAGCTTTGATATCGCCAATGCAGGCAATATCCGTTTTCACATTCTTCCCGATTTCCGCCGGATCGATATCGATATGCGCGATCAACTTAGCCTGCGGAGCGAATCCATCCAGTTTCATCGTGACGCGGTCGTCGAACCTGGAGCCGATCGAAATGACCAAATCGGCGTGTTGGATCGCCATATTCGCCGCATAAACGCCATGATGCCCAAGCATGCCTAACCATAACTCATGGGCACTCGGGAATCCCCCGAGACCGAGCAAAGTAGTTGCCACGGGGATGTTTGTTTTATTGACGAACTCCAACAGTTCATTCGATGCATTCGAATAGATTACGCCGCCCCCGGCAATAATGACAGGCTGTTCGGCTTCCGCAATCGCCCGAATCAAAGCGTCGATTTTTTCCGTTTCAAGCTTCGGATCGGCCTGATAGCCTCGCAACTGGATAGCGCCGGATGACGACCGGGTATCCTGTATCTTCTGGTTGGATACATCCTTGGGAATGTCGATCAATACCGGACCCTTTCTGCCCGTATTGGCAAGATGGAACGCTTCATGAATGATGAAGGGCAAGTCATTCGCGTCACGAACCAAATAATTATGTTTGGTAATGGGCATCGTAATGCTAGTAATGTCCGCTTCCTGGAAAGCATCCGTACCAAGCACACTTGTCGGAACGTTACCTGTAATGATGACAAGCGGGACGGAATCCATATAGGCGGTTGCAATGCCGGTTACCAAATTCGTCGCTCCCGGACCGGATGTGGCGATCACAACCCCCACTTTCCCCGTCGATCTGGCATATCCGTCGGCGGCGTGGATGGCCCCCTGCTCATGCCGCGTCAAAATGTGTCTGAATTCCGGATTGCCGAGCATAGCATCATAGATATAAAGAACGTTACCGCCCGGATATCCGAATACGCATTCCGTACCTTCCCGGAGCAAGCATCTTAACAGCATTTCCGATCCGGTAATTAACTCCGGGGATGGTTTTTGCAACCCCTGCCGATCCATCTCGTTCATCTTGGTTTTCTTCATGAGTGGTTCCCTCCTAATAAAAAATAGCCCCCTTCATCCCGGCCGGCCTAACATTTGCCATGCCAAAGGGACGAAAGGGGTTCATTTCGCGGTACCACCCTGATTTGCCGGGAATCTTGCGATTCCGGCCTCATGAGGAAAGGAGAAATCTCCTTACCTGCAGCACGGTAACGGGTGCCATTCCGTTTGAGCCTACTCGTGGATGGGCGACTTGACTTGACGCCAACTTTCGGTCAACAGCTTCGAGACGACATCTCGCAAAAGATTATGGCAGAAGTTTCAGCATTCCCCCTGCTCTCTGGGCATAAGTGCTTTTGCAATTTAATTCTCTTCATCGCTTTACATATAAAATTAAAAACCCCTTTCAGCCAAAGCCGACAGAATACGCCTGTCAAGCTTAGGGACGAAAGGGGTTCATTTCGCGGTACCACCCTGATTTACCGGGAATCTTGCGATTCCGGCCTCATGAGGTAAGGAGAAATCTCCTTACCTGCAGCACGGTAACGGGTGCCATTCCGTTTGAGCCTACTTGTGGATCGACGCCTTGGCGCCAACTTTTTTCGGTCAAAAGCTCCGAGGGCGACATCTCGCAAAGGATTACGGCAGAAGTTTCAGCATTCCCCCTGCTCTCTGGGCATAAGCGCCTTTTGCAATTTAGTCCTCATCATTGCCAAATTATGTTAGGCATCATCTTAACAGAAATATTTTGAATAATCAACATGTTCCTGAAAATTCCACTAGAGCTTAATCACCTTCGTAGCCACATTGCTGCAAAATTCACGGTCATGCTCCACAAACAGCAGGGTTGGCGAGTATTCCAGCAGCAGCTCTTCGATTTGCATCCGGGAAACGACGTCGATAAAATTCAAGGGTTCATCCCAGATATGCAAATGAACTTTCTCGCAGAGACTTTTGGCGATCAGCACTTTCTTCTTTTGGCCGCCGCTGAAGGAAGATATATCCTTTTCAAATTGTACCCTGGAGAAATCAAGTTTTCTTAGAATCGCTTTGAACAAGCTTTCATCGATCTCCTGATCTCTGGCGAAGTCCGTTAGATTTCCTTGTAAATGGGAAGTATCCTGCGACACATAGGAAATTTTAAGCTGACTGCCTTTTCTGAACGTGCCCGAATACTGAATATCCTCGCCGCAAATCAGTTTAATGATGCTGGATTTCCCCGAGCCGTTCTTCCCGGCAAGTGCAATTCGCTCCCCTTGACCGATCGTAAAACTTAGATCTTGGAAAACGGTTTTCTCTCCGTAAGAAATCGAAACATGTTCGAGCTCGGCAAGCTGATTCTTGTGATAAGGAAGTTGCGAAATTTTCAGGGTTTCTGAGCCTTCCACGTTCTTAAGAAGCTTCGACTTTTCCTCAATGGCGGAATGCTGTCTCTGTTCCATGGATTTCGAGCGTTTCATCATTTTGGCCGCTTTGTGGCCTACATACCCTTTATCCAGCTTGGAACCGGAATTTCTCGTGCCATTTTTACTTTTCTCCACGTCATCCGACCACTCGCTTGTTCGTTTTGCCGAATTTGCCAAGCGCTTGATATCTTTTCTCAACTTTTCGTTCTCGGCAAGCTCGAATTGGTCTTGTCTTTGCTTATTTTCCCACCAATCGGAGAAATTGCCTTTTTGAATCTCGATGTCCGTCTTGTTGATGGATAAGATGTGATCTACGCAGTTATCGAGAAAAGCCCGGTCGTGAGATACCAGAATGAAACCGTGCTTGGATTTCAGATAATCGCTTACAAGTTTTCTTGCGTCCATATCCAGATGATTCGTGGGCTCGTCAATTAACAGAAAGCTGTTCTCCTTCAGAAACAATGCAGCCAACAGCACTTTCGTCTGCTCTCCGTTAGACAGGGAATCGAACGGCCGGTACAACACATCTTCCGATACCTTTAACCAGGAAAGTTCGCGCATCAATTCCCAATGAACGTAATCCGGATAGATGTTGCTGATGACATCCAGGGTATTGTATTCTTTGTTTTCCACATGAAATGGAAAATAGTCAAAAGAAACATCGGCAGAAATCGTGCCGCTATATTCGTACTTGCCAAGCAACAAGTTGAGAAAAGTTGTCTTTCCTCTGCCGTTTCTTCCCGTAAATCCTAATTTCCAATCTGTATCAATTTGAAAATCGACGTTCTCGAATATGCTATCGTAACTTCCGTCATAGGCAAACGTCAGGTTTGTAACTTTAATTAATGACATGAATTTATCCTCCTGTATCAAAAAAATAAAAGCTACAAGAAAGTTACTTTCTTGTAGCTCAAATAATAGATACAACAAATCCAACCCAAAGACGAAGTTAGATAAGGATATATTGTTTGAGTTAATAAGAGATCGTAACTTTCTTGCACATCAAAAATAAAACTAGCGAAAACACTCGCTTTTTCGTTTTATTTTGCAGCAAGAAATTTTACATGATCTCCTTCAACTCCAGTTCTCAAATTAAGGGTATATTAACATAACTCCGTGCGATTTTCAACAAGTACAGAAGGTGAAACCTTATTTCTAAATCGAAGTTGTTTGTAGTATTTCGCTAATTTGAGCTTGAATATTACCGGTACATACACCGCCGTGATAGGTGATCACTGTTTCGATATCCAACGCCTGGAATTTACGAATGGAATCCAAAGCCGACGCGTGATCTAAAGTAAAATGGGGATCGAAAGATTTGAGAACTCCATTTTCCGAAGTTAGTGCATCCCCTGTAATCAACGTTTTACTTGGAATGTGGTACAGAGATATGTGGTCCGGCGTATGGCCGGGTGTGAATATGATTTGAATCCCGCCGGCTAATGGAAGGATATCCCCGTCTTGAAGTGTCCGGTCCACTTTTACGGGCGGAGCCATGAGCTTGCTTTTGAGTAGCGGGGTTTCCCCGGCTAAGTAGGGTACTGCTCGTTCATGGGCAAGCACTTGCGCGCCTCCCTCGCGAGCTTGTACAAGTTCCGGGAGACTGCCGATATGATCGCGGTCCTGATGCGTTATGATAATTTTCGTTATTTTCTCCAATGAAAGAGATTCCTGTTCCAGCACCCTCCGAATCAGTTCCAGTTGACCGGGAATTCCCGTGTCTACAAGAACGACGTTATGGTCATCCCACAGCAATGCCGGATGAACTACAAACGGTTTGCCCTCCACGTCCATATCCAGACTAATTGCTTTAATTCCCGCGTTAGAAAACGGCATCTGACGGAACATCCTCTCTATTTTTCATAATAAGATTATGTAGGCATTCTAATATTTTGGGATAGTATTTGGCAAGCGAAGCCCTGTTTATTATAATCGACCTTGCGGAATACATAAAAAGGCCTTGCGATAATCGCAAGGCCAATACTAACAATGTTGATTCAGAAATTCATCATGCCGCTTCTCCCTGGAGAAGTGCCCATCATGCCCTGTGTGCCGTTCCCGCCATGACAGTTGTCGTACATCTCCTTGATTTGTTCATCCGATAGATCCGGGTGCATTTGTTTCGCATAGGGCAGCATCCGCTCAAAGAAATTTTGGTTCTCCGACTTGCCGGTGCCGTTGTTGTCGATCGTAGCTGCATAAGCGCCTACGGTTCCAATCCCCATTACCAAAACGGCTGCAGTCAATCCAATCCATATTTTTTTCATGTTGTTCATCTCCTTATGAGTCCAATATAAACCTAAATTGTGTAGAAACTATGGAATTAGCCTGACAGTTAATGCCTGTTTTTTTGATCGATAAAGTAATACACCAAACCGATAATCACACTCAAGCTAATCATGGCCATACACAGGGTTCGCATGGATAGTCCGAATTGAAGAAAATGGAGGCCGCGGAATGAGGTTGCCGAAATGATCAAACAAAGCAGCCCCATGCCTATGATTAAGATCGCGAACAACCAATCGCTCTTTTTCATGACGGTTCCCCCGGGTTTTCAGGCTTAAAGGTAATCTCGAACGCAGTTCCAACCCCTACAACGCTAGATACCCGGAGTTCTGCGCCTTGCATTTCAATTAGTTTCTTGGCAATGGCCAACCCTAATCCCGTACCTCCAAATTGCCGGGATCGGGATTTCTCCACTCTGTAGAACCGCTCGAATATATGCGGCAGTTCCGCCTCAGGAATTCCGATTCCGGTATCCTCCACGGTTAAACAAACAGAAGCTGGGCTCCCTGTCAATTCGACGGTTATACTGCCTTTTTCCGTGTATCTGACGGCATTCTCCAATAAATTCAGGAGTGCTTGTTCCATGCGCAAGCCGTCTCCATATATTAGCGGAATGTTATCCCCTATCTTGGTATGCAATTGCAAGCCTTTTTCATTTGCTTTTAACTGGATCTTCCGCTGTGCATTTTCGGCGATTTCCGCAAGATCGATCCATTCCCAAGTTAAATGAATTTGGCCTGCCTCCATTTTAGCCAAGTCAAACAAGTCGTCTACTAAATGTTGCAAACGCAGCGCCTCATCATGGATGATGTCCAAATATTTATCCTTCTCTTCTTCGGTATCATATAGACGATGTTGAACAACTTTGGCGTAACCTTCCAGGTAAGTGATCGGTGTCCGAAGCTCATGGGATATATTCGCAAAAAATTCCTGCCTCGTATCCCGGTATCGCTGAAGATCTTCCGCCAAATGATTAATCGCATCAGCTAGTGACCCGATTTCATCATTCCGGGCAATGCTTAATCGCGTTTCGAAATCGCCAATCGCAATTTTGCGCGTCGCCTCTTTCATTTGCAGCAGAGGTCTTGATAGAGTTTGCGCGATAATCCAGGTAATTCCCACCGCGAGCAGAAATGCTCCTACGCCTGAAAGCAAGAGAACGCTCCGCACCGCGGAAATGGATTCATTTATATGTTTCGTCGAGGATAATACGTAAACCGCCGAATCAATCGTCCGATCGCCCGCATCCTCAATCGGACTTGCCGCGACAAAGTAGCGTTCTCCTTGTCGATCGGTGTGCTCAAGTTGAATCGATTTCCCGGCGAAAAGCAAATTCACGTCGCTGGGACGAATAAATGTCCGGTCGGATAAATCATATTGGCCGGAATGCGCCAACACGTTTCCTTCGTCATCGACATACAAAACGCTAACGTTAGAAAAGTCGGCAAATTTAAGCATCGTTTGTTCCGCCGACGTATCCAGGGACTGACTCATCGCCGTAAAATGGGTAGTAAGCTCTTCTACCTCGGTTCTCATTTCCGAATTGTAAAAGTTACTGAACATCCGGTCTATGGCCAAACCGAGCGAGAGAATGACCCCTGCAAATGCAGCGAGAATGACCAAACCCAGCTTGAATCCGATCCTATTGTTTCTCATGAGCCGTTCCCGGACCCGTTGAACTTGTAACCGACGCCCCACACCGTTTGAACCGGATTATAGGGAAGACCTGCCTTTTGCGTTTTGTCGCGGATATTTTTAATATGCGTATCGACGACACGATATTCTCCTTCATACTCATCGCCCCAGACCAGGTTAACCAATTCTTCCCGGGTGAAAGCCCGCTGTCCACTCTTTGCGAGCACGACCAACAAATCGAATTCTTTCTGCGTAAATTCCGTAGGTTGATCATGAATATAGACTTCCCGACCCTCCGGCAGTATCCGCATGCCGGAAAAATCCATGACCGGTTCTTGTTGGATGACGGAACCCGCAATTGCCGATCTGCGAATGATGGAGTAAACCCTCGCTAGCAATTCTTCCGGTTGAAAGGGCTTGGTTAAATAGTCATCGGCGCCAATGCCAAGACCATGTACGATGTCTTTGGTTTCGGAGCGGGCGGTGAGCATCAGGATCGGAACCTGTTCCCGTTCCCGGATCGCTTTGCATACTTGCCAACCGTCCATGTCGGGAAGCATGATATCTAACAGGATGATGTCAAAGGCATACTTCGAAACCATGGCCAACGCCTCGTTGCCATTGGTTGCCTCCTTCACCTCGAATCCCTCTTTCGTCAAATAGATTCGTAGCAAGTTCCGCATATTCCATTCATCGTCTACCACAAGTACCTGTAGTCTTGACACGCTACCCACCATCCCTTTAACTCTTTACAATCCACTGAAATGCATAGCGCGGGTAATCGCCGCGCAGAAATTCGAGCGAAAATCGAGCGATCGCATACATGATATTATAGCTTAAAAAGAGCACGCCTATAGTTAGCCTGATATTTTCACCTCCCAGACTTCCTTCCTATGTGATGTGAATTGGCTCTAGCGGGACAGCTTCTGAATTTCTTGCTTCATTTGCTCGTTCTGGGCTTTTAGTTCATTCAGTTCTTCCCGAAGCGACGAATCACCTTGCGGATGATGCCCATGTGAGCGGCCATGCGTGCCCTTCATTCCGAACATCATGAAGACCATCATCAGCGGGCAGATCAATACGAGTAGCCAAGACCAATCCATATATATATACCTCCTTCACCATTCCATTTTCTTAATGCACCTATTGTAAAAAGATATTGTGTAGAAATGATGTGGAATGATTGCGAAAACAATGGACTTATAAATAACGGCAATAAGAAAAACACGATTCAAGTGAACCGTGTTTTCGGAGTTGGCGGCAGATTACAAGGATGCTAATGCTAATGGCTCATCCCGGACATGCTGTCATGTCCTTCCCCGGATTGGGAGACGATTTCTAGCATGGAGTCTATTTCCCCTTGGGCTTTCATACTCAAGGAAGCCTCCGAACCGGTCAACCAGGCATGATTATAAGGACCTTCGGTTGGTGACTTGTCATATTTCGGCTGCACGGACATTACATAGGCCATTACCGATTCCGGCATAGCGTCTTTTTTCGTCCACAGTAAAGGAGCGTGTTTGCCTAAATGGGAGAATGGAGCTGCCGTGATAGCCAATTCCGGCGTCTCGTCATTAATAAATGAGAAATTGTGCCCCGGTGTGGTAATTCCCCAGCCGAATCCAGTGCTCTCGTCCTTGTATTTGGCAAAAGCAATCGCATTAGCATAAGGATCTTCGCCAGAAATGCGTACCGTAGTTCCATATTTCTGTAAATTCTTCTCTACATTTGCCGATATGACGGATTCCGGACCGAGAATGTAAATATGAGCTTTTCCGCCCCGGGCTTGCAAGGCGTCTACGGTTTCCTGCGGAATTTCGTCTTTTTTCACGTAGAGCAGCGGCTCCGGCATATGTGCGATCCAGTTTACCGCCGGCATGGTGTATTCCTGGGCATCCATCGATCCGACAATGACGGAAGCCGGGTTTTCGCCGGCAACTTTTGTGTAATAGGCATCGATTGCTTTTGCGAGCGCCGCCGGGTTATCGGCATTAATTTGATCAGTTTTGAGTCCAAGAGCTTTGACCTGATCTTCTATTTTGGGGTCCAATTCGCCGACTAAAAGCGCTTGAACGCCATCGTTTGATTCCACCCCTTTGGGTTGCAGCCTTTTCAATTCATTAACCGTAACCTCAGGTATGCTTTCTCCATCAACAAACAAAATCGGTCCATTGCTCGGATGATGAATCAAGTCCGCGCTCACAACGGCATTCTGCCAGGGGTCCGGTGATGTAAGAATGACGCTCCCGGGACGATTGTCTGCACTTGTGGCCATCCATAAAGATTGAGATACGGTAACGGCTGCTTCGATGGGATTGTCCGAATTAATCCGTGTCGTATTCTTTGATGCAATCCAGGGAGTCACCGTTTGAGTGCCTGCTTCGTCCTTTATAACCGGTTTATTGGCATTTTCGGCTCTGGATTCGTCGTTGTTTCCTGAGTTTGTGCAGGCGGATAAAGCGAAGGCTGCGGTTAATGCAATGACAGCTACTTTAACAGATTTTTTCATGCGTCCCTCCTATGGATCTCGTTGTTTTTATCAGTGTTATTAGATGATATCTATTTTAAACAGCATATTTGTAGAAAGTGTGTAGTTTTGATCAAGAATCCAATTGAAAGATATAAAAAAAGAAGGACATCTCTGCCCTTCTTTTAACTTCTCACTCTTAAGATTTTTGTTAATGTCTTTATAGGATACTATCTCCCCACAGACCGGCGTTTCAAAGTCCGATTGATCTGTTCCGTGCTAAGCGTCATCAACAGCAAGAAAGCTAAGGCGAAGGCCGGAAACAAACCGATGCTCGTCTGGGACGCAATAAGTCCAAACAACGGAGGCAATAGCGTAGTTCCCGTATAAGCCACCGCCATCTGGTAGCCGATCAATTGAGCGGCATTTTCTTTTCCGAACCGGGCCGGCGTTTCATGAATCAGTCCCGGATAGATTGGAGCGAGACCCACACCGATCAAGATGAGTCCCACGAGGTTCATGATGTCCGGTAAAGGAAGCAACAGCACCAGACCTCCGACTAGAGCCGTAAGCTGACCGATGAGGATCAGTGCCCGATTGTTGATTTTCAGCGTTACGAATCCGGTAATGAGCCTTCCTATCGTGATGCCGCCATAGTACATGGATACCCAACCGGCCGCCGTTTCCGCCGAAATGTTTCTGGCTCCGACCAGATAACTGGCTCCCCATAGTCCAACCATGGACTCAAGGCCGCAATAAAATAAAAAAGCGATCAGCGAAAATTTCACGCCTTGTATGCGGATGGGATGAACTCTTCTTTCAGAAGACTGGACGGTATCACCCGAAATTCCGACATCCAAGGCTTCATTTTGTTCCGCTTCCGCTGTAGCTTGATGCAGTTTGGCTACCCGCTTCCATAACGGCAACGTAACCAACAATATAATCACCAATCCGAACTGAATCATCGAAACGGCTGAATAGCCCTCTCTCCATGAATTGCGGTCCGCCATAAAATAAGACATAATCATAGGTCCCATCGTCGCACCGACACCCCAGAAACAATGGAGCCAGCTCATATGGTGAGCTTTGTAATTGGAGGCTACATAATGATTGAGCGCCGCATCCACAGAACCGCCCCCGATCCCCAGAGGGATTGCCAGAACCGCGAGCCAAAACAAGGATGGTGCGAAAGAAAAACCAAACAGGGCCGCTGCAGTCAGAAAGCAGCTGATGAGGGTAATCTTGCCGGTCCCCAGTTTATGGATCAAGCTGCCGCTGGCCAAACTCGATACGATGGTTCCTCCCGCAATGATCATGGAAATAAGTCCGGCGGAACCAAACGGAGCACCGATATCGTGGTGCATGATCGGCCAGGCGGATCCCAGCAACGCATCGGGGATGCCCAAGCTGATGAATGATAAATAGATAATGATCAGGAACCAAGTTGCCATAAGTAATTCTCTTCCCCTTTTTACGCTAAGTATGATAATGATTCAATGATTCTAATTCTTTCTCGTTATCTAAATTCTGAAATGGAAGGTTCCAGTTCTTTCAAGGTCAACCAACGCATCCCCGCTTCAAAATCTTCATGGAACGAGTCCAAAACAATAACCTCTGGATTGGACGGCATGAAGTGTTCGGATTTATAGGCCTCCCAAAAACGGTTCCATGTATCATTATCCATCTGGCTTTGGTACATAACGATTTTATCCGGAGCTAGAATGACGTTGATCATATGAATAATAGTACAAACCACTTCTATAAATTTCTCACTCTCCAAGGGGTACTTCCAGTCCACATCGATCGGCAAATATTTGATTTCTCCCGCCAAACCGTCTTTTCCCCGGACTACTTTCCCATCCGCGTAAATCCCCATACCGGGCGGATAGGATTTGGGAAAATAAACGCCGAGAATGCATTGATTTTCTTTTGTCTCGTTTTGGGCGCAATATCCGGTCAAGGCCGCGTTTACGTCGTTCTCCAATACAACAGGCAATCCGAATCGGGACTGGAGATCTTCGATCATCCGCACGCCTTGGAGCAGTTCGTGACTGGTCACTTTAATTTCACCATCCACGGACTGTCCCGGAATTCCGATCCCGATGACTTTGATCGATGGATGATTTCCGATAATTAAGCTTATCATTTCATAAAACGGCTTATGCTCAAACAGCGGTATGCAGAACTCTTCCCGCCAGAGGACGGTTTCCTGCAAATTTACGACGGTGGCCACCACTACATCATTCCCCTGCTTCTCGTTTAAATAAATGACTAAAGCCAGGCTGAAATCGTAGTTATAGCGATAGGTTAATGCAGGCCTTCCCCCATTGGAAGGGACCGTTTCGTCTTCGGAAAGCTCGCCGATATCCAGCAGTTCTTTAACAAGCGAGGTAATGGTAACTACGCTTAGTCCCGTCAATGAGGCTAACTGGGGTTTGGTTGCAATCCCGGTCTGCTTTATCGCCCGCCTAACCAGATTAATGTTAATCTCTTTCATTAAGTTGCTGCCGGCTTTTTCCATAAGCATCCCCTTACAAAGCATACATAATAAACAAACTTAATAAAGTATATTTATTTATAATGCTACAACAGATTTTTACTGTCAAGCCGGAGATTCTCCGGATAACCATGGTTGTTGTTTAATTTCACTATAAAAAAATGAAGACTTTCCCCAACATCACCAAAGATGTTTTGGAGAAAATCCCCTTTTATGTCTAAACGAATTACTTATCCTCCAGTAACAAGTGCGCTAAATATAACTGGTACGACTAAGGTTGAGACGGAACCAGGATCTTGGTTTTCTACGATCAGTATGTAGTTTTGCGTTCCCGCAGCGACGTTAATATAGACCATTAGCAACATACCATTTTAACTTTTTTTTTGAAATTCCATTCTGTAATCATGAGCGAATTCTTTAACTGTAATCGGTTTTCTGCCCAATAATTGCTCTAACTCTGGGGTCACCTTTTTTGCTAAACCGATTTTCGCGGTAAAATAGATTCCGATCATTACCGTAATAAATACCTTTGGGATACCTTTTGCCTGCATCTTGTCCCTAAATTGAGACATGGATGGATTGATATACCTAATAGGTTCCCCCGTCTCTTTGGATAAAATGTCCGCCACTTCATAATAATCAAGTGCTTGGCTTCCAGTTAAGGAATAAGCTTTATACTCGTGCCCTTGTTCGATCAAGATTTTGGCGGCCACCGCGCCTATGTCCCGAACATCAATGAAACTGGTTTTACCTTTTCCTGCGGGGACAAATATTACCTTTTCGTCACGTAATTCTTCTCCGTGTTGGGAGAACAAGTTCTGCATAAAAAAGCTTGGCCGTAAAAACGTATAAGGAATCCCTGACTTTTTAATAAATTTCTCGATTTTCGAATGAGGAACGACGGGATTTTTTTCAGCGCCTAATAAGGAAAGGAAGACGATATGCTCCACTCCCTCTTCTTTTGCGGCTTTGATGACAGGCAGAAAATACTTTCTGGCATCGGCAAGTTCCGGCGGACGAAGCAAAAACAGCTTTTTGACACCATGTAATGCTGGCCGGAAACTGAGAGGGTCTCTAAAATCAAAATAAATATGTTCTCCTCCCTTCTGTCGGGAGGCTATTTTATAAGATATCCCTTTAAATTCGAGTTCTTTAACAACTTCTCGCCCCACAATACCAGAAGCACCTGTAATTAGAATCATTGAAATCTCTCCTTAGCAATGATCTGCTTCAACACGTTCACGAAAATGGTTCGATCATGTTCGCTTACTTCATTCAGGGCTTCTTCCAAAATATCATCGCTTAGATGTTCTATTTCGTTTACAAGACTTTTTCCGTGGTCCGTCAAAAAGATTAAATTGGATCGTTTATCATCAGGATTCTCTTTCATGAATATATAACCTTTCCGCTTTAACCTCTCAAGAACACCAGTTATCGTCGGCCGATCTGCATAGATTCGCTCCGCTATCTTTGCAGGCATCGTGCCGTCAGGATAGCTTGAAACATCCCTTAATACAGCCCACTGGGAGGCTGTGACATTATAAGGGATTAGTCTGCGGGTAATGGATGTTTTTAATACCATACTTGCCTTCGTTATCAAATAACCTGGATTATCCATTCATGTCTCCAATCATTTAGTTAGTGTATTAACTATGTAGTTAGTATAAAAATTACTTTTGTGAAACACAAGCAAATATTAAAAGAGCCCGCGCACAAACGCGAACCCGGACTTAGCTGCGATATTCCTCTAGGGCGTGCACCAAATCAAATGCATCATTCCGGACATGTGGTGCTCCGCTTTCAGTATTTTCAATGGTGAATCAGCTATCAATCTCATAATGTCCCGGTTTTGATGGCAACCGACAAACCGGTATGCGAGCGGATCAAGTGTTTTCTGAGCGAATGCAATCGCTCCGTTCGAGCTAATGCCATGTTCCAGTAAAAGAATGCGTCCCCCCGGCTTACACCAGCGGCTCATGTTATGAAGCACCTTCATCGGGTCGCGATAAGCACATAAAGAAAGCGTGGAAACGACGGTATCAAAGTCATGCTCATCTAGGAAAAGCGATTCCACATCGCCTTGGATATATTCCATCTTCAAACCGTATTTCGTGTCATTAGCCAGTTTTACCTTTTCAAGCATAGCCGGGCTGAAATCTACAGCCGTTAATTCAATGTCGGAACTATAATAAGGCAAGTTGCTGCCGGCTCCAACCCCAAGCTCCAGCACTTTTCCGCGGGCGGAACTAAGCAAGTGGCGGCGGTGTTCTCCGAGCTCACGCTTTTCCCTTTTTCTGTCGTACATGTTGGCCTGTTTATCGAATTTGTGAATCTGCTTTTCCACTTTCATGTCATCGCTCCTTTTTCTATACTTAATGATATTCTTTTCAAATACTAATTAGTATGTTAAAGCTATAAATTAACCCCGTAAAATATTCTGCGGACAGGTGTACGGGGTACATAAACTTTTATTTGGGGGCCATACCTTGCCATAACACTTTAGCCATGGTTTGGAGCAACCGCCCGGGCTGACAACGGACCGGATCGATCATCCATTCGATGACGACTCCTTTCAGCAATGCATCCACCATGATGCCGAGAGACTGCGGATCAAGATCTTCCGCGATATATCCCTTTTGCTGCATTTGTAATAGAAAAGCTCCTAAAGCTTCCAGGCTTTTGCCGTACATCGCTTGCAGCTTCTCCCGGATTTCCGGCTCCCTGCTAGAGGTGACGAATTCAAAAAACAGGATTGACCCCCCATCCCCGGATTCCAGGCAATCAAACTGGGATTGAAGCCAGACCGTCAAAGCAGCTTCCGGATTAGCAGCTTCCAGCAGGTTCTCGATCTGTACCGGCAGTTGTTGCACCTGTTGCGATAAATTCCGTTCCATGATAGCCAGGAATAAATCCTGCTTACTTGAAAAGTGCCAATATACGGCTCCCTTGGTTAGGCCAGCCTCAGCTGCGACTTTATCCAGGGATGTCGTGGTGTACCCCTGTTCGGCAAAAGTTTTAGCGGCGGCTTCCAAAATCCGGGTACGCGTATCATTCAGCGATTCTTGATTTTCGCGCTGTTTCTCCATCAGCCAGTTTCTCATCCCCTGCTTATCTCCAAAATGACGGCGAACGGCGGTCCAGTGGACACCAGCCAAATGGGCAACCTCCGCAAAGGTGATCTGATCGAAAGGTTTGGTTCCCGCCAATTCCTGCGCGGCTTCCAGGACCTGATTTCTAACGCTCATTTTTTTCTCCCTGCTTATCCAGTTATTTTTAAATACCAACTAGTATGTGAATATAATATTATTTACTTCCGTGAAATGCAAGATGTATTTCCCGTAATCCATCTTGATGAGTATTTCGCATTCTTGCGCTTATATTGCCGAATTGTCAATCAACTCGATTTATTATGTTACACTGGGCACGTCAAAAAAAATCATTTAGGAGATGTGACCAAATATGCATACTGTAATTGAACCAAAAATTCTATATTTCGGTTCTTCCGTTGTACTTATCAGTACGTTGAATGAAGACGGGTCGCCCAATCTGGCGCCCATGTCTTCGGCTTGGTGGCTTAATGAATCCTGCATGCTCGGACTTAGCAGTAAATCGCAGACCGTCCAAAATATGATCCGGGAACGACAGTGCGTTCTTAACTTGCCCTCCCCCGATCTGATTCCCGCGATCGACAAGCTAACCTTGCTGACCGGGCGGAATCCGGTCCCGGATTCCAAGGCAAGACGAGGATATATGTTCGAAAGAGATAAATTCGGAGTCTCGGGACTAACGCCGCTTCCTTCCCATCAGGTACGGGCGCCGCGCGTGGAACAATGTCCTGTCCATTTGGAAGCATCCGTAGTACAATTACATTCATTCGAAGCACCGAGTTCCTTGGTTGCCATCGAAGTACGCATCCAAAAAGTTCATGTTGAGGACAGCTTGCTTATGGAGGGAAACCCCAATCATATCGATCCGTCCAAATGGAATCCGATGATCATGAATTTTTGTCAGTATTTTGGATTAAGCGGGCAGCAGTCAGCGTCTAAATTAGCTCCTGTTTTTGGACTTGGCTCCTCTTGACGGAGCCTTGATCCTGGACTGGACGTAACTTGCCCAGCAAAACCATATTTTGAAGCCGTGGAGTGATCGGATTGAGTATGAAGAACAAAAGTGCATTAATTATCGGTGCAACGGGGCTCATCGGAAACGAACTTTTGCTATTATTATTGCAGTCGGACACTTATGAGCACGTCACCGTGTTGGTTCGTAAACCGGTAGCGATTCAGCATCCGAAGCTTACTCAACTAATGGTAGATTTCAATCAAATGGAAAACTTCGAGGATGCTTTTGCCGTCCATGATGTATTTTGCTGTCTCGGAACAACCATTAAGAAGGCGGGATCGCAGGCGGCGTTCAAATTGGTCGATTTCGATTATCCGCTCAAAGCGGCACAGTTAGCCAAAAAACAAGGCGCACGGCAGTACTTCATCGTATCGGCTATCGGAGCCGACAGTCGGTCCAAGGTATTTTATAGCCGCACAAAAGGTGAAATCGAAGATGCTTTGAGACAGCTCAAATTTCCGTCCTTGCATATATTCCACCCTTCTTTATTGCTGGGAAAAAGAAATGAGTTTCGCCTGGGGGAGAAAGTGGCGGCCCTGCTTAGTCCGGTTTTTTCTCCGCTGATGATGGGATCGTTGAAAAATTATAAGCCGATTCAAGCGAAAGAGGTAGCTCAAGCGATGGTTGCTGTGGCGAAAGGAAATCAAAGCGGCGAATTTATTTATGAATGGACCGAAATGAAGGAGATCGGCAAATAAAAAGGATTGAAGCCTAAACCCTCTCCAACCCTTACTAGGACCTATTATTTTGCCGGCTCCCACTTGCAACGAATCGGAGACGTAATAGCTTCTTCCTGCTTCAGTTCTTTAAACGCCTTGTCGATCTCTTTCCGGTCCAATCCGGAGAGCTGTTCCACTTCACCTGCGCTGACTGGTTTACCGGCTGCTTTCATGGTTTCGAGTACTTGTTCTTTCACACTCACCTGGGTCACCTCCATTCCTGCATTTACCACCAGAATACCAAACATTCGTTCCCGATCCTAGGCTGTTTGAAAAATGTTCATTTTTGTAAGCATATCTTCATCATGCAAGTTTAATATGGGAAGTCATTCCAATTGATCTGCGTCGTTTTATTTTCCGTCCAATCGCTTTTTAGAATTGCGTACCCGATGCAGTCATGGATTTTTCCGTCCTCGGAAGGCCAGGATTGGCGGTGAAATGCTTCTTTCACGAAACCTGCATTATGAAACGTTTTCCGCATGGCATAATTATCAGCGCGAGTATGGCCCTCTAGCCGGATTTTATCATCGTAATTCGAAAATAGGTATTCAACGAGTTTCTTCACCGCTCGTACTCCATTCCCCTGCCCGCGATGCCGCGCACCGATACGGATATCAAACATCGGCGTAGGATCTTCAAGGTCGAAAACCCGAAGCAATCCGATTCTCGCTCCCTTATCATCAACAATCCAGAACGTCTTTTTCTCTTCCGTAGAGTCATACCTTCCCGATAAGATCTGTTCTCGTACTGCCGCTTCAGATAATGTCGAGACACCATGAAATGGCCAGCTCTCCCCGGATAGGAAAGAAACTAACTCCTCTGTTTCATCATAATACAGCTGTAAATTCACAGACATGATCTAACCTCCATTTGCTGTTTGTTCCAATAATTCCGCAATCTAAAACGCCTACCAAGTACAGCTTACTTGATAGGCGCCTCATTGGAATAGCTAATTATAATTCCTTTGTCATAAATACGCTGTTCGGATCCTCAATGTAATCGGCAAACGGAGCGCAATAGGTGAATCCGTATTTTTCATAAAGTTTTTTGGCGGGTTCGAAGGCAGCCATGGATCCCGTCTCTAAACTTAACCGGACATATCCGCGGCGCTTGGCTTCATGTATTAAATGTTCCATCATCGCTCTGGCAACGCCTTTTCTTAAATGAGCAGTAGCCGTTTTCATGGATTTAACCTCGGCGTGTTGACCGTCCAACTCTTTAAGTGCCCCGCAGCCAAGCAGTTCATTCCTTTCCCAGACGCTCCAGAAAGTGATTTCCGGCTTTTTCAGTTTTTCAAGATCCAGCGCATGAATGCTTTCCGGCGGCGAGTGCAATGTCATGCTATGGAGATGCTCCCCGATCAATTGAGCTATTTCCGGTCCGGTTAAATCGTCGACTCTAATATCCAATCCTATCACTCACCATTCTCTGATTTTTTTATCCCTAGTATACGTTCTAATTCTCGTTCGCTCAACGCTACCATGGATTGTCAGAATCCCAATTATTGGTATAGTGGTTATTTCCCTTCCGCAACGGACTTCCGCGGCTGACGTAAGCCTCCGATTTTAAACACAAATATGCCGGCTATGATAACTAACACGCCAACCAGCTGTTTCATAGTAAACGGGACTTGCTGAAGTCCGAACCAGCCTAATGAGTCCCATAATAAAGCGAAAATGAGCTGGGATGTCATCACGATGGACACGGCGTATGTGGGGCCCAGAAGCTTGATCCCGTTGACCATGCAAACGACGACTCCTACGCCGATTATTCCGCTAAACCAAAACCACGGCTGCATATTCTCAAACCCGAACATATTCGTCCCTTCAAAAATCAAACCGAACAGGAAGGATGCCAGAAATCCCAACCCTAATACTAAGGTCGTCGTGGCCCAGGAACTTGCGTGTTCATTCACCTTGCTGTTAAATATATTTTGCAAACCCACCAGACAACCGGCGAGCAGCGCCCAAAAAAGCCCTAATAGCATGGTATTACTCCCCCGTCTCTTATTCGTATATATTATGGCTTGCCAGCGCGTTCAAGCCTTCGCGATTCTTAACGATAATCCCGCTTTTTGTTCGTTCAATAAGGCCTTCCGAGCAAAATTGTAAGAGAATCCGATTCAGATGCCTATAGCTGACCCCAATCAAATTCGCAGCATCCTTCAAACTGGCCGTAGACAATTGCCCATGAAAAAGGGAATCTCCTTCATCGAAGGAAACGGACAATAAGTAGCTCGCCAGACGTACTTCCACAGGATACATCAAATTGAAGCTTAATGAATTGGATTTAATGAAAAATTTATTGGTGATAATTCCGAGTAAAAATTGCAGAAAAGGAACATCGTCCTTCGCGTATTGCCGCAACCAGCGGTAGGGAATGCCAATCATATGAACCGGGGTAACCGCTTCAACGGTATTAATAATCTCCGTATTCTGAACATACTCGATATCCCCAACCACTTCCAGCGGCGTCTTAAACGCGAGAATCAGCGTTTTTCCCTCCACTGAAGTCGTATAGATTTTTATCTTCCCTTTAACGAGCACATAGAAAACCTCGGAAGGCTCGCCTTGGGAGCAAATAAACTCGCCTACATCAAAGCCGTATAGCGTCAGATGGGACTTTAATGGCTCACGGAATACGGAATCCAGCTGAAAAGTCCGCAGATAGGAGTTTAAAAGCTCCTCGTCTTTCATCTCTTTCATAAAATCTTCATCACCCCGTTAACTGTTCATTATGCCCGTAATTTCTCGTTAACTTCATCTATTTGTATAAGTTTAAAATCTTAAAATAATTACGCCCGCGATCATCATTACAATCCCGATAAACTGGGGCAGCTTCATTTTTTGCTTCACCACGCCGAACCAGCCGTTAATGTCGACGAGAAAAGTTAATCCGAGTTGTGCTATCAACAGCGCTGAAATGGTAAACGTAACCCCGGTTTGCTGAATCGCCGTAACGTTGCCGAAAATGATGATCGCCGCCAAAGCCCCGCCTGTCAAATATAACGGCTTCACTTGTTTGAATTGCTGCCCTTTGCCTTTGCCCTCACGGACAAACATCAGAATCAGCAAAGCCGTAACGAACCCGGTCATTTGGGTAACCGCCGCCGCCTGCCAAGTACCGATGTCCTGGCTGATCCGGGAATTCGCCACACCCTGAAGCGTAATAAATGCTCCGGCCAAAAACGCGAATATCAATCCTCTCATATCTGTCTCTCTCCTCCACAAAAACTGTTCCTACTAATTAAAAGGTATCCTCAAGTTTTTGGGAAGGACATATGTCCTCGGCTAGCATAAAAAAACATGACACATATCGTGTCATGCTTCATCGGCAAGTATTTATTATTCAGCCGGCACTACTTCGCTATCAGGGGTTAAACTTGTAAACGGAACACTCTCGTCTTCATTGGAAATTTCTTTAATATATACCACTTCTTCTTCCTGAGAGAAACTCAGAAACTCGTCCAATACCAGAAGATTTTCGACCTTTAGTTTGCCCTCCGCCGTAATACTCAGGGATCCGAATTCACCGTCATAAACCAATCCGTCGAATGCGGGACTGTTTACGAGAACGATTTCCACATCCTGAAAAAAGACAACCTGGCTTCCTGTCGATTCGCCGACAATCCGCAAAGGTACATAGACGCTACCGTCTTTTGAGAAAGGTGCTGCTTGAAGTGCTTTCTTTTGTCCATTGACATAAGCAGTCTTGCTTCCAATCGTGAACGTAACTTTTAAATTGCTTTTTGTTCCGGTAACCTGATTGGTTTTGGAATTATAATTGATTGCCAATCCAAGCTCATTGAATAGTTCGCGAAACGGCACGAAAGTGATTTTATTTTTGACTACAGCATTTCCTTGCAATGGTTTGCCGTCTACCACCACGTCAAGCTTTCCCAGAAATGCCGACGCTGCCGGCGGCATAGCGGACACGGCCACCAATACTACAAATAAGACCAATACTAATTTTTTCAACACGATTCCCTCCAATTTTACTATCACATAATGCGTTATGTACCCTCGCCAAATTCCGCTTGTTCTCGTCCCCCATTTCCACATTTTACATTAACAATACCAAACATTCGTTCGTTATCCCAGTCAAATTATTCAAAATTCATATTTATTTAATAAATAGAGTTAAGGGGCAGTTACGTCCACACTCCAGCTACACACTGGCAATATTTTGATGAATCAAATCACCTTACTTGCAAAATGCAAATTATTAGGTTATAACTGATTTATGAGGTGAATTTAATGGAAAATGCTCGCGAACTGTTTCAAATCATGTCGCGCCGTTTTGGCTTACTAAACAAAAATTGCTGTTCCGTCGGAGATTGTGACGTTTCGCTGGTTCAAAGCCATATTTTATACGAAATAGGCCGGCAGCATAAGCCTTCCATGCAGGAGGTTGCGGAAACGCTAGGCACCGATATTACGACATTCAGCCGTCAAGTCCAGTCTCTCGTGAAGATGAATCTGGTACGGAAGACCCCTGACGCCAATGACCGGCGGATTTTTACCCTCTCACTGACGACGGAAGGCAAATTCGTCGCCGGTTCCATCGATGAACAAATGAACAGTTATCTGGCTGATGTTTTTTCGCAAATGACCGACTTTGAGAAAGAAACCGTCCTCCGCTCGGTCCGGCTGTTTAATGAGGCGATGGGGAAATCCGACAAATGCTGCAACCCTGTTTCCGGGTGAGTTTCACCCTATTCATACTTGCAAATTACAATTATTGATCATGGAAGTCATCCGATGAACAACAACTTTGATCCACAAAACAACCTTAATGGGAGCGATGAAAATGAACGAAACGAATAACGATGCCATTCGCAAAAATGTCCGGGAGCGTTACAAGGAAATCGCCCTGCTCGATCTGCAGGGGTCGGATCTAGAAGGAGCTGCCTGTTCCGCAGACGGCTGCTGCAGTATGGCTCCTCCCTCCTTCGATGCCGTTTCTTCCCAATTGGGATATTCCAATGAGGAATTGTCGGCCGCACCCGAAGGAGCAAATCTGGGGCTCGGTTGCGGGAATCCGCAGGCCATTGCGGCATTAAAACCCGGAGAGGTTGTCCTCGATTTGGGCAGCGGGGCCGGATTCGATTGTTTCCTGGCAGCCAGCCAGGTCGGCGAAACGGGACAAGTAATCGGGGTCGATATGACGCCCGAGATGGTCAGCCGCGCCCGGGGGAATGCGGTCAAAGGCGATTATACAAATGCGGAGTTCCGTTTGGGAGAGATCGAACATCTTCCGGTGGCGGATGCAACCGTAAACGTCATTATCTCGAACTGCGTAATCAATCTGTCCCCGGACAAACCGCAGGTGTTTCATGAAGCCTATCGTGTCCTCAAGCCGGGCGGGCGGCTCGCCATCTCGGATGTCATCACCACGGCCGAGCTTCCGGCCGAGATTAAAAACGATCTTAATGAGCTCTATTCCGGCTGTATTTCAGGTGCGTCATCGGCTGCGGAAATCACGGAAATGCTGGCCCGAAGCGGATTTTCCGACATTTCGATCGAGCCGAAGGATGAATCTGTGTCGTTCATTAAAGATTGGGTTCCCGGCGCAAACGTGGAAAATTACATTGTCTCTGCGGTAATTCAAGCAGTCAAAGGCTGACTACTTGTTCTCTCGGCTCAAAAAGCAGCGCCTCCAAGGAAAGAGGCGCTGCTTTTCGGTATTTGCTGCAAATATACAGGAATATGGAGACCACCCCCGCTTGTATAAGCGAATTCCTGCAAAAATACAGCATATTGAGCCAATATCAGCCCGCAAACGAGGAGAAGGCGACCATTTCCTGTACTTTTGCAGTAATTTTCTTCAAAGTGTACTTATACCAGCGAAAATGATGCACTTTTGCAGGAACTCACAAATCGTTCCATTCGTTCCAACGCTTCCGCCAGCTTCTCAGTCGACGTTGCGTAGGAGCAGCGGATATGTCCTTCGCCCCCCGCTCCGAAAACATGACCCGGAACGGTCGCAACCCCCTCTTCCCGCAGCAATTGCCGGGCGAATTGCTCCGAGCTGAGCCCGGTATGCGCAATCGACGGAAAGGCGTAAAAAGCCCCCTGAGGCATGTGGCACGAAAACCCCAGCCGATTCAAACCCTGCACGAACATCTGCCTGCGCCCGTCGAAGACGTTCTTCATCCGGTCCTTGGCCGGAAGTCCGCTGCGCAGCGATTCCAACGCGGCGATCTGCCCGATGACAGGGGCGCACATGATCGTGTATTGATGCACTTTCAGCATCCCGGCGATTAGTTCCCGGTCGCCGCAGGCATAGCCGATCCGCCAGCCTGTCATTGCGAAGGCTTTGGAGAACCCGCTGATCACGATGCACCGCTCCTTCATGCCCGGGAGCGAGGCGATGCTGCAATGCCGCCCGTCATAAGTCAGCTCGGCGTAGACTTCGTCCGAGATGACAAGAAGGTCGTTAGCGATGACCAGGTCGGCAATCGGCCGCCAGTCTTGCTCCGTCATGACGGCACCCGTTGGATTGTTCGGGTAGTTCACGATAAGCACTTTCGAACGCGGCGTTATCCCCTTCGCCAGTTCCTTTGCTTTAAGCTTGAAATTTCGCTCGGCGGAAGTGGAAATCTCAACCACCTCCCCGCCGTGGAGCGTGGCGATCGGCGAATAAGCTACATAGCCCGGTCCGGGGATCAAAATCTCATCCCCCGGCGCCAGAAAAGTCCGCAAGGCCAAATCGACGGCTTCGCTGCTGCCTACCGTAACCAGGACTTCGCGGGCAGGTTCGTAATTCAAGCGGAAGCTGTCGCTTAAATATGACGCGATTTCCTCGCGCAGCTCCATAAGCCCAGCATTCGGCGTATATTTCGTCTGCCCTTCGTTCAAGGCGCGGATACAAGCTTCCCGCACCGGTTCCGGCGTAATAAAATCGGGCTCTCCAACGCCGAGGGAAATTGTATCCGCTCCGCCCGCTTCCGTCTCGAAGAAGGCGCGAATGCCGGATGGCGGGATCTCCCGCACGCGGGGAGCAATTCGCTCATTTTTCATAGACGCAATTCCTCCATTCCTGCCTGAATCCGCTGCGGATTCAACTTCCAGTTGCGGTCCCGTTCTTGCAGCGAAAGCTCGATGATCCGATCCAACAGCCCGCTGAATGTCATCCCCGCCGCGTGTGCGCTCTTGGGCATTAGGCTGGCCGGCGTCAAACCCGGCAAGGTGTTCACTTCCAGTACATAAGGAATGCCGTCCTTCAGAATCATATCGACCCGCGCATACACGCCGCACTTCAGCATCCGGTAGCTGTTTAGTGCAGCAGCCCGAACGGAGGCTTCCGTCTCCGGCGGCAAAGCAATAACCTGTTCATCCGCTCCGCCGGATTGATACTTGGCGTTGTAATCGAACCATGTTGCGGTATTGGACCGGATTCCGATGATCGGCAGCAGTTCTCCTCCTAAAATCGGACAGGTGATTTCATCGCCTTCGATATATTTTTCAATCACGACTGAACTATCCCAGCGAAGAGCTTCTTTCATAGCAGCCATCAGCGATACCTCATCCTTGGCCGGCAGCGTCCCGACGCTCGATCCTCCCGAGTTCGGCTTGACGAAAACCGGAAATCCCAGACGATTTATAGCTTCGGCGGAATAATCGTCCACCCCGTTCCAATAGATCCACTCTGGCGTCGGAATCCCTTCGGCCTGAAGCAAGCGCTTGGACAGATTTTTGTCCATGCATAAGCCGCTGGACAATACGCCGCTGCCGGAGTAAGGGATGCCCATGGATTCCAACGCCGCCTGAATCGTGCCGTCTTCGCCGTATGTCCCATGAAGCGCAAGCAAGGCGAAGTCGATATCCTTGATTTTATCGATAAGCTCATCCGGCCGCTTGATGTCAATGCCTATGCCTTCGTATTTGTCCGGGTTCAGATGGGCCAGCATTTCATTTCCGGTCAATAGCGATATTTCACGTTCCGAGGAGATGCCTCCCATAATGACGCCTACTTTCATCTTCCGCACTCCCTTTATCCCCTAAGTTGTTTGCGGGCTGTCTCGCCTATGATGCGGAGCCCTATGCTGATGTCTTCTTCGGACACTCTCGAGAAACCGATCCGCATCGTATTCAATCCGCCGCCATCCGTAAAGAACATATCGCCGGGCGTGAATATCACGCCCTGGCTGGAACAGGCCGCCAGCAATCGATGAGTGTCGAAGCCTGCCTTGAATTCCAGAAACAGATGCAAGCCGCCGTCGCCGGATAACCGGGCAAACGGCAAATATTTTTCACAGCATTGTTTGGTCCATTCGTATTTTCTTTTATATTCGGACCGTGCTTTTTTCAAATACTTCTCCAAATGGCCGTTATGAAGATATTGAAACAATACCGACTGGTCCAGCGTCGAAGTATGGATATTCCGGGCCCGTTTGATGCTTTCCAAGTAAGAGATCAGTTCCTTGTCCGCGAGCACCCACCCTACCCGGAGGCCGGGAAAGAGTACTTTCGAGAAGCTGCCGATATATATTACGCCGTTACCCTGTCCCGCCGTAGCGATCAACGGCAGAGCGTGGGAACCCGAATAGCGCAGTTCCTCATTAAAGCCGTCTTCAATGACCGGCACCTGATATTCCGCCATTAGTTTCAACAGGGCGATTCTTTTTTCGGGTGAAGTCACGATGCCTGTCGGATTGTGATAAGACGGTATGAAATAGGCGCAGTCATAGGCCCTTTCGGACAATGCCCGCTCTAACCTCTCCAGATTAATACCGTCGTGTTCCATAGGGATGCCTGTAATTTCAAAACCGTTCAGCTTGAAGTTCTTAATGGCCGTATGGTGGCTCGGATTTTCGCAAAGAACGGACCCGCCGTTATTTCGGCCCAAGGCGGACATCACGATATCGAGTCCTTCAGTAAACCCGCTGGTAATCAGCATATCTTTTCCGTGCATATCTACGCCTTTATGTTCCATGTAGCGCATGAGAAGTTCGATCAACGGTTTATACCCTTTTGCATAACCGTAATTCAGCAGAACGTTTCCTTCAATCGCCATCCGGTCCAAAAATGCTCGCCGGACATGATCCAGATCAAACAAATGCTCGTCAGGCGCGATACTTGTAAATGATATAGTCTTCTTATCTGCGCGTATGCCCCGTTTCATCCGGTCCAGCTCCACCGCCTGCCGCGCGTAATCGTTGATGCGGGACGACCAATCCGTTTGCCACGAAGGAACGGAAGTTGCGGAGGAGAAGGATACCGCAGCCACATAGCTGCCCTTGCCCTGGAGGGTATACACGAATCCTTCCTCTTCGAGGCCCGCATAGGCGGCAATAATGGTGTTTCGGCTAACGCCGAGGAGCAAGCCCAGCTCCCGGGTGGACGGCAGCTTCTGGTCCCCCTGCAACGCACCTTTGATCATCATGCGTTTTAAATATTCTTTCACCTGAATATAGACTGGACGGTCTTCATCCAGCACCTTGAAATCGTTAAACATCTTACATCGCCCTCCATCCACATCATGACACATAAGAGGAAGAAATGAAAAGAACCACGGCCCGCCGTTTTTCGCGGAGTCGTGGTTCTGTGACGTGGCGCATAAGCTTCACAACCGGGTACAAATCATAAATCCCAAGCGTTACGGCTTCCGGACCATGCCATAGAAATCAGGATACACCAATTTAAACCCGTATTCCTGATACAACTTCATTCCCGCTATGTCGGATATAACCAATACTTCGGCGGTTTCGGGCGCATGTTGATCGAGATATCCCAGTAGTTCACGCATCACCAGTCCGGCACCATCATCCTGTGAATCAGGATTCACGACGACATCCACGATCTGATAATAACAGCCGCCATCGCCAATGATTCGCCCCATCCCCAGCAAACCGGAAATCTCATCTCTTAACGTTACGCAAAATAATGAATTCGCCAAAGCCGCGGAAGCATCGGCTTCTTTCCCGGTTCGAAGACCGACCAATTGCCGTAAATCCATATATTCTTTCGCCGAGGGTATTTCGTGAGAGATGTTCATTTGTTTTAACACTCCTTTTTCAGACAGGTATATCATTAATGTACAACATTTATGCAAGTGCTAAAGTTTAGCATGATCAATGTTGAAACAATGGATTATGTATCGGCAATGCTTGTCATGCACCTTTAATGTTCTATTCTAAGGTTTGCCGCTACTTTCCACTTCTGATATAGTGAGCTTCGATAGTGACAGTGAGATTGGAGGCCTCGGAAGTGGAATTCTATAAACCCGCAGAAATTGCAAGAGAATTGCAAATCAGCACAAGCGCATTGCGACACTATGAATCCTGGGGAGTCGTTCCCGCTCCCGCCCGCGCCTCCAACGGTTATCGCATTTACACGAAGGTACATCTGGCGTATTTCCGCTGTCTAAGAGCGATGTTTCCGGGGTTTGGCGTACCCGTGACCTGCGATGTATTACGTTCCATTCAGAAAAAAGACGTCGATGTTGCGTTCTGGCTCGTCAATAAGGAGCAGGCTACCCTCTATCACGAAAAAGCCGCCGCCGATCAAACGCTGACTTTGCTGGATACGCTTGAACTGCCGCCCTTTCCGAACCGGAAACTGAAACAGCACATGACGATCGGGGAGATCGCTGCGTTTACGGGTTCCACCACCTCGGCGATCCGTCACTGGGAAAAAGAAGGACTTATCACGCCCGAACGTAATCCGGATAATGGCTACCGGCTGTTTACCCCCGTCCATGCCCGTAAGATCCTGCTTATTCGTACGCTACGCAACACGGTCTATTTCTTGAAAAATATGAAGGAAATTGTAAAAGCCGTGGACAACCAAAGCTTGGACAAAGCAAAGAGAATTACGGAAGAGGCGATCTCCACGATCCACGAACGCAACAGGCAACAAATGCTTGGCGTGCACCAACTGATCAAACTTTGTAAAGAGACGGGACTTCTTCTCCCCTAAGAATGATGTTGATATTATTTAAATAACAGAATATTAATTATGTTAACTTTATATAAAAAGCTGTTCCGGATCGTCGACCGACCCGGATGCCTGAAATATGGGTTCTTTCGCTCCTTCCTAATGATCATGTATTACGCAGCAACTTCCCGCAATTTCTCAAGGGAAATTCGGGCCACAAATTTGCTGAATTTTTCTTTCGGTTTCGCATTCGCCTTATAAAATTCGATGATTGCCGTAATCACCGGGATAAGCCTGTCATCCGTCACTTCGGACAGGAGTTTGCTGCCCAAGGTGACCTTAAGTCCTTTGGGATTTCCGCCGACATAAATATCGAATGTGGTCCTCATTTTGACGACCGCGATATCCTTGAGCAATGGTTCGCTTGTGCCAAGTGCGCAGCCAGCGTACCCCACCTTAAGCGGTGCGGGAGTTGCTATCCCGGCAATCGCCTGGTTCAACGCCTGTGCGATTTCCAGTCCCGCCTCCTCCGCTCCCTTGCAAAATTGGCAGGCAATCAAACTTTTCGTTACGAACCCTACCGGATAGACTTCAAGACCGGTACTGCGCAGTTCCTCCTCAATGAACCCGGCATCGTCGTAAGGAACCTCGATATAAAGCTGCCGGAAGCCGGTCATTTCAATCCTGGCGTCGGATCTCGTAACGCTTCCGATCTTGATCATTTGCTCAGGGGTGAATAAGCTTCCGCCTAATTGAATGGGCGGTGTTACGGCTATTTTAAAGAAATCTTCCATTTCCCCTCCTATAATTAACTGCATTAATTATGATGATATTTAATGCCATTAAATTAACTTCATAACTTTTTCAATAGCTAAAATGAAGTCCCCTCCTCTCCAGCAACGATTCATTTTCCAAGAATTCAAATACATTAAAATTTCATTATATAGAATACCCCGGTACCCTATATTAGGTCAAGAATTTTCTAATTAGTCAGTCTCGGTTTCGAGAAGGAAAAGGCAGCCCGGATCAACTCTTCTCCAGGCTGCCTTTATAATATCAAACCCTAATTAAGATACGATGACCAACTCCGCTTCCGGAACAAATCCAAAATGCTTATTGATCTCTTCCTGAACAAGTTGAATCAAATAAATGACGTCTTCCGCTCTGGCGCCTCCCCGGTTTTGTATCACGTTTCCGTGAACGGGCGAGATCATGGCCTTGCCATGTTCCCTTCCCCTCAACTGTAACCGATCCGCCAATTTGCCGATCGGTTCGCCGATGGCGTAATTGTTTTTGAAGACCGAACCGCAAGATGGGTAATCAAAGTGCATCTTCCCTGTCCGGTCAGCGATAATGCTGCGCATGGGAATAGCGGACGGATCGTGTTCCTGCTTAAGTCGGTTAAGATGATCCATGTAAAAGGCAGAAAACACCTTCAGGCTGGAGCTTTCCAGCGTAGCGCGATCCAGTTCTCCGAGAAACGGCTGCAAAGCTTCCGGATGGCTCGGAATTTGTTTGAACTTCAGATCGGCTCCAATGATAAACCAGTTTTTTCTTTGAAAAATGGATTGCTTATAGCCGAATTCGCAGTGTTCCACCGTGATCGATTGCATGCTTTGGCCGATATCATCAAGATCCACAAAATAGACCGTATCAATAAAGTCACTGACGTAATGACTGAAATATTTGGCGTTCATGTAAATCCCTCCGCCCAAGGTTCCGGGCAGCAAGAAACTGAAATCAAAATCGGAAGTGCCGATGACTGCCCCGATTAAAGCAAGCAGAGACATGGGCAATCCTGCCGATACATGCAAACGGTCGTTTTGCAGGTTGATTTCCCTATGCGAACGGGTGGAAATGTATAATGTCTCGGGGTTTGGCCGATCGGGAAACAACAAGTTGGATCCCATGCCGAAAAAGAGCGGGTTCATGCCGTGGGACATCGCGGCTTCCAATACCTCAAGCACCTCATCGTCACTGCGGGGTAACGCTAAAAAGCGTGCCTTGCCTCCTATTTCATAAGTTGAATATTTGGATAAGGACTGGTCCTTAAGCATACATGCCAAATCCAAGGATGTCATTTGAAACTCCTTCTTTCTTCATGCTCGGCAAATAATAAGCACACAAAATATACACTAATGTATATTATGTGTGCACTACGTCCAAATTGCAATTTCCTTCACAGCTTTCCAGCCTTGTATTCGGCATAACGAATTTAGTTTCAATTTGTCGGTATTTATTCTATTTTGTTCCAAATAAACCATATTATAAGATTTTATCCCCTTTTTATAAAATGTTCCCCCTATAAGTATTTATGGGCATCCGGTAAACTCTTTTTAACCAGCCAGAATGACAAATTTTAATTAATTTCCGTTGGGGGGATTTATATTGAAAAAGTCTTCTATGGTTTTACTGAGCATCCTGTTGTTGTTCTCCATGTTTCTTGCTGCATGCGGTAATAAAAATGCCAACACGACGCCAACCGCCTCTGAAAATTCGGCTACGGCCACGAATGATCCGCCTGCCGAGGATACCAAGGAGCCGGACCCGGTCAAGCTTCGCGTATTCTCCACATTCGGGGGCACGGATGCTGCTCGTGAGGCTTTCCAGGGTGCCATCGATGAGTTTACGGCCAAATACCCGCATGTCACGATTGAAAACGACACCTTATCCGCCAATGACGACGGCTTCCGTACCAAAGTGAATACGGATATGACCAGCGGCAACGAACCCGATTTGCTGTTCTACTTTATCGGAGCGGATGCAGAAGGATTCGTGAATGCCGGAAAAGTAGTTCCCCTGAATGAAATTCTGGATGCCAATCCGGACTGGAAGAACGGATTTATCCCTGACGCCCTTAAACTGGCCACCCAAAAGGACGGCAATATTTATGCCGCTCCGCTTACCGGATTCTATGAAGGTCTGTTCGTGAACAAGAAAATATTCGAAGATAACAGTCTTGAACTTCCTACGGATTGGGAGAAGCTGACGACGGCCGTGAAAGCCCTTTCTGCCAAAGGAATCATTCCTCTTTCCATTCCGTTTGACCAATCCCATTATTTGATCGAGCATACGATACTGTCGGCAGCCGGTCCGGAAGGCCAGAACAAAGGCCTGGTCGACGGCATCGATCCCAACTGGGAAAAAGCCTACGCGGCCATAAAAGAGCTGCATGACCTCGGTGCTTTTCCGAAAGATGCGGCTACGATCGATTTGAGCATGTCCGGCAACTATTACAGTGAAGGTCTTGCCGCAATGACGATTGAAGGTTCCTGGGCGGTCGGCGGATGGAGCGAGGATACCCGCAACAATTCGACGGTCCTTCCGTTCCCGACCGTTCCGGGCGGAACGGGAAGCGGCAATGACATCGTCGGCGGCTTCGGCTCGGGATTCTATATTTCTAAAGCCGCATATGATGATAGTGCCAAGAAAGATACGGTCGTTGAATTGCTGAAGCATTTGACTTCTCCGGCCAGCATTCAGAAAATCGCCAGCGCTAACGGCGGAACGCCAGCCGCGGATGTTGAGGTCACGGGGCTCGCTCAAGTGGCGATCGACGGGTTTGCCATGGCCGCCAAAGCAAACTCGATCAGCGCACCGGTTGACAGCAAAGTGGCTCCGGAGACGTTCTCCGATCTTCGTGCCAGCGTCGGGCAAGTGGCTACCGGCAAGAAAACGCCGACGCAAGCGATCGAGAGCGCGAAGAAGGTCGAGGATGCCAATAAGAAATGAGTTGCTCATGCTGAAAAGGTAAACATGATGAACGCCGCCCTGCTTCTTTACCTGGGCGGCGTCCCCTTTTCAACGCAAGGTTTGCAAATTCGGGACAAAGGTGATGGTTATGAAAGGTGACAGAAAGTATATTTTTATTTTTCTCCTCCCGTCTGCACTGTTGATGACTGCCTTTTTATACTATCCGTTCTTTAAAAGCTTATATTTAAGTTTTTACCGCACAAAAGGCTTTTTTGACAAGAAGTTTATCGGTTGGGATAACTACACCCGGTTGTTCACGGACAAATTCCTCGGTGCGGCAACCCTGCATACGTTGGAGATCATGCTTTACGTTATCGTGTTTCAGGTCGGCATCGCCCTGGTATTAGCCGTTCTGGTAGAAAACATCTCCAAACTGCAAAGCTTCTACCGAACCGTTTTCTTCTTCCCGGTAGTCATTTCCGGAACGGCGATATCCCTGCTGTTCGTTCTTTTTTATAACTATAACTTCGGTCTCTTGAATAGTCTGCTCGCCAATTTCGGCATTGAAAAAGTGCTGTGGCTTGACGAAAGTAACGCGCTTCGGGCCGTCTCCATCCCAACGGTTTGGCATTATGTCGGATTTTATTTCATTTTGTTCCTGACGGCAATGTCGAAAATTCCTGCGGATTATTATGAAGCGGCACGCCTGGAGGGGATCACCACCTTCAAAAGAACGACCAAGCTTACGATTCCGTTGATTCTTAGCGATATCAAGGTAGTAATTACGCTTGCAATCACGGGTACGCTCAAAGTCTTTGAATTCATTTGGGTCATCTCCAAAGGGCAGAACGGTACGGAGGTATTGGGCACTTATATGTATAAAAAGGCCATGGTGGATCAGAACTTCGGATATGGATCGGCCGTGGCGATTTATATGGTGGTCTTCGGTGTCTTGCTGGCATTACTCGCCAACCGTTTGATGAAGAGGGAAGAAATTACTTATTAAGCCATTAGGGGTGTACATTTATGCAGCCAACCATTTCTGCGGAACGCAGCGTACGGCGCGTGCAATTCAGACGGTTGAACATCGGCAAGGTTTTTATATACCTTATACTGACCGCATGGGCCATGACTACGATCTACCCTTTATTCTGGATCGTCAACAACTCCTTCAAGGTATCCAGAGACGTTATGAACAATTCTTTCAGCATCGCCTGGAATCCCGTTTTGATTAACTATGATAACGCCTTTGAACGGATTAGCATCAGCAAAAGCTATGTCAACAGCTTGATTATGTCCGGAAGTACGGTGTTGCTGGTGCTGATTTTTGGAGGTTTGGCCGCCTACGTTTTGTCGAGATTTACATTCCGGGGAAAAAAGGCGATCTTCTCGCTACTGTACGCAACCTTGCTCATCCCGGCGTTCGCCACGGTCGTCCCGGTGTACGAGCTGCTGATCAAAACCGATCTGGTAAATACGTATTGGGGGCTGATCCTGCCCCACACGGCTGGCAATCTGACCTTCGCAATCCTGGTCATGGCCGGTTATATGGCGACGATCCCGAAAGAACTGGAAGATGCGGCCTTTGTGGATGGCGCTAACCGCTTCCAGATGTTTCTCAAAGTATTTTTGCCGATATCACGGCCGGTCTTTGCCTCGGCCAGCATCTTCGTGTTTTTATGGTCGTATAACGACTTGTTCTCGGCGTTAATCTTCGTCAATAAAGAAACCGTCCGCCCGATCGTCGCATTGCTCAATGAGATCAGCTCGCAATACGGCACCGATTTCGGACTGATGGCGACCGCCGTCTCCCTCACCGTCATCCCGGTCCTGATCGTATACCTGCTTATCTCCAAGTACATTCAAAAAGGGCTAACCGAGGGCGCCGTTAAGGGCTAGGTTATTGGGAAGAGGAATCATGAAGACGCCTGCTCCCTCCTTCCATGAATAAAAGCACCGGAGCTCGTCAATGTAAGACGCTCCGATGCTTAGCGGGATGACAAGATTAACTTTGACTATTCAACTGGTTGAATATCGTAAAAATCTGACCACGATGATGGGCCTCATGCTCGATCAAATGATACACTACCCATTCCGGGGTAACGTCATAGGCCGGAAGTACCCGGGGACGTCGCCATTCTTGGAGGCTCATGCCCCGGAAGGTCGCTTTGAAGGTTTCGCGAACCTGATCCAGGCGGGCAAAATGAGACGCCGCATCCTCTCCCTCCACTGCGGAAAGCCCGTCGCTTTCATCCCGGCATTCGGCCGGAAAAAGAGCCTTAATGGCCGGATCCCAGGGAGAACAGAGAACTTCTTCATAAAGCCAATCGGCCTCAATAAGCGCAATATGATATAACAAGGATCCGATAGAGCTTGTTCCCTCCGGTTTGAAGTCCAGCATCTCTTGGCTTATGCCGGCCAGTTTGGTCTTGATCGTTCTTCTGACGTCGTCCATTCCCCACAGCCAACGGCCGATTTCGGGCTCGACATCAGGCAAAGGGGAAATGATGTAGGATTTGCGTTCATGTACCGTAATTACGGACACCTCCAAAAAAGTATAATGGCCTATTCTCCTACTATTTTAACATAACTGTCATTCATAGGTTTGTACCCGAGCTTTAAACCTCCCATTGGGCCAACATGCCCCGGGCCATCTCCTTATCGCTCTCTGCCCCGGTCGTAAGTGCAAATTTGGCTACTAATGCCGGATAAGCCGCCCATTGTTCGGCCACATGCTCATGCATGCGCGGCCATACTGTACCGCCGAACCTTTCATACCGGCGGAGCAAATCGCGAAGTCCATCCTGTCCGAACAAGGCGTAAAATATCACGAAATCTTTGCCGGGATCGGCAAACTCCGCTTCGGTCCAATCAATCATGCCGGTTACGCGCTGCGTTTCATCGACGAGAATATGCGGCGGATGCAGATCGCCGTGTATCAGCACCGAATGGTCGGGCCAGTAGCTATCCGTTGCAAGCCACTTCTCCCAGCGCCGTTTTAACTTCTCGGGAATTTCAAAAACTTCTGAAATCTCCCGAATGTTGCTCTCGAAGGATTGTCTCGCTTCGTACGGATTTTTAATGCGAAGGCCCGCCTTGGCCGCGGAATCCAGATCCAAGCCATGAAGCCCGGCCAGCGCTTCCGCCAGCGAGTCGAAAAACGCATCCGATAAAGCGGCCTGCTCAAAGGTCCAGGCATAACCGCCCGCCGCAGGATCAACAACCGCCACCGGATTCCCGGAAAGTAAAGGATATGCGATTAGCTCCGGCGTAGCGATGCGCCACTCGGGCACGGAAACCGCTAATTTTCCACAGATAAAGTTGAGAACCTTACGCTCGTTCTCGGCCCGTTCCCACACATCGCTCCTTCTTGGTTTCCGCAGCACCCATGGCGTTCCGTCTTCCTCCTTGGCAAAAGCTACGACGAAATCCATACCCGATTCGTTGATTTCCACGTCTTCGGAATTAAGCAGAAGGCCGTATTCAAGAGCTAACGATATTAAGTCGCGTTTAAGTAACTCTTGTTTACTGCTTTTATTATTTGTCATATAGCAACACTCCTTTTTTCCGCAATAAAATTAAAAAACAGGCAGATGCCTGCCTGTAGGGATGATCGAAAAAAGGAACGACAAAACAGATTACGAAGCGAACAGGACAATCCCGTTCCGTGTGTAAACCGTTTTAGACATTCGCGGATAGACATACTTCTCCCGATCCCCTGCGCACAGGCAGAGCTAAAATACAGCTGCAATTCATTGCATGGCCGCTTCTATCGGGAATTATCAATCACACGAAAGCCTCCTTTAACTAAGAATGCGTTTATCTTACCATAAGCACTAAACCGCGGCAACCGGAGAACTGCTTCATTCAGGATTTAACCGCCTCTCCCGCGTTAGCGGCCGAAGTGTGAATAGCCTAGGACCTTGATTCTATCCGATAAAAATACCGGGATTAGTTATCAGGATTAATCCCTATCATCAAAGTCCTGGTCCACCGAATACACTTTGCCTGTAGTTGCGTCGATCTCGACATCGGCTTCGCCTTGAGCAGTCTTCAGTTCGGCTTCATATACGTATCGACCGTCATCATAATCAAGTTCGACTTTTACGACCGTACCCCCGGTAACTTGCTTAACCGCTATAGCGGAAGCTTGATCGGAAGTGATTTTAACTTTGGCAGGCACCGTTCCGTTCGATTCCGTAAAGAAATCATGATCGTCATCATCTTTTTCTTTATCTTTAACTCCCAAAATTTTTCCCGTCACGGCGTCGACAAGTACATCCACTTCTCCATTAGTCTGATCAATCTCGACTTCGTAATAAACTTTGCCGGATTTGCGTTCGAGCTCCACATCACTGACTCGTCCTGCCTCTGCTTTTAATGCCGCGGCTTTAGCCTGCTCAATCGTAATATAGGATTTTCCCGCCTGCTGAATCGCAGTTTTGGAAGTAGCTGCCGAACCTGTCCCGTTTTGGGTAACGCCTGTGCTTTCACCCGTTACATTGCCGCTCGCCGCCACCGTAGTAGCCCCTATCAGCAGCATGATAGATGCTGCACCTACCCACATATTTACTTTCTTCATCACAAAATGCCTCCTTCTAAATTCGGTCTTCGTTGCCCGCACATTTAGATTACCTCACCCGAATGAGAAGTCGGAAAGAGAAACATTAGAATTTGCTGAGAAAAAGAGGGTGAAGCTTCATTTCAATCTTTATCGGGTTCATCCTCATCCCAGGTCACCGTCCGGATCACGCCCGAAATTGCATTAATCTCCACCGTGGCTTCCCGGCCGTCCACCAGATCGATATCCACTAAATAATATGGCGTACCGCTGTCCACACCGCGGAGTTCCACATCGTCCACTTCCCCGGGAATTTCGGCTAAAGCAAGCTCTGAAGCTTCGCTTTCCGTCAGCATCCTGTCCTGCGTGCCTTTTCCTTGTTGCGGTGATGAAACAATTTCGGAACTCAGTATTTCTGCCGTATACGGGTCAAGGGTCATCTCCAGGCTGCCGTCGTTCTGCTGACTCACAATCGCATGGTACACTTGCTTCCCACTCTGTTCGATAAGCTCCAGCTTAACAATTTCCCCTTTAATTCCGGCTTGCAGATCCGCCTTCACTTGCTCCCGGCTTAGCAGCGATTTTTGGTCCGTATCCCCCGTATTTTCTACTTGTATAATTGAATTAACTTTGCCTGAATCTGCGTTAACTTCCACCTGATACAATCCTGACTCAGATCGGAGCCTCAGGTTATATTGGCCATTTTCATAAACGGACTGTTCAATTTTACCGGGATATTGAGCAAGAACCGTTTGCTCGGCCTCCCGTGCGGTCAACGCCGGTTCCCCGCTCTTCCAGGGCTGCCGCATCATCAACACGGCAAACCCCGCAATCACCAGAATCCCCGCGAGCCAGGATCTAAGTCTCAACTGTGAAAACATCTGCCATCACCTTTCATCATTCCGTCCAACCCAGTATATCCAGTAAAAATGAGAAATCCATGAGAATGATTCACCGTTATTGCTTTTTCCGAAAAAAAAGGGATGCGATCGTCCCTTTGCCCACTTTGCTGTCAAGCTGAATACCTACGTCAATAGCCCCTGCGATATCTTTTGCCAGCGCAAGCCCCAGTCCATAACCGCCTTCACCGGACCGTCTTGTTCTTGCAGGATCCAGCCGATAGAAGCGGTCGAATACCTTGTCCAGCTCATCCTTAGGTATGCCGATCCCCCGGTCCTCAACCGTAATCCAAGTTGCTTGCTCGTCTCCACCAATGCGCACGGTAATAGCTGCTTCACTGTATTTACGCGCATTGTCAAGCAAGATGAACAAAAGCTGTTTCAGCTTGCCTGCATCCGTAGTGTGCCAAAAGGAGCCTTCCGCAAGAAAGGCGATCTCCCGGTGATACGCATTGCGAAAAGAACGGACCGATTCCTCGGCCACCCTGGCCAAATCTACGGTCTCCAGATTTATGCTCCAACCTTCCGGCCGCCGGGCCAACATGAGGAGTTGTTCCGTCATTTCGCGCATGCGGACGGTTTCCGATAGAATTGCTTCAACGGCCTCGTCAAAGAGATCCGGACGTTCCTTTCCGCGCCGCTCCAGCAAACTTGCATAGCTCTCGATCACCGTTAGCGGTGTCTTCAGTTCATGGGATGCGTCCGAAACGAAACGCTCCTGGCGCTCAAAGTTGGATTCCAGCTTGCCGATCATCTCGTTAAATGTCTCTTCCATTTCCTTCAGTTCGTCTTTGGAAGCTCCGCTCTGGCTAAGCCGTTTGAACCTTCCGCTCCGCATAATCTCCTTCATCGTACCGATCATCGAAGTGATCGGCTTCATCATCCGCTCCGCTAAAATGCGGCTCGACAAGACCGCGGGAATCAAAGCGATAAAGGTTACCGCGAAGAGCACCGTTCGAAGTACTTTGAGACTGTTCTCGGTATCATTTATACTTTCCATGACCTGGACGTTGACGACTTTTCCATCAGTCCAGATCACCGGCACCGAGACCCAGACATAACTTATCTGCCCGACTTCAATACGCTTGGTCTGTCGCTCTTCCTCGAAGGCATACTCCAGCTTGCTGAGCTGCTGTTCCGTGGAGTTTGTTACCGGCGGCGTGCTGGTACCGTCTTCCTTTACGATCCGCAACATTCCATCCAGCGGAGCGTACGCCCTTAATAGATCGTCCGGCGGAATTAAGCCCGCCGATTGCCGCACGCCCTTTACGATCGCTTCCGCTCCCGCTTCGACCCGATTGATCTCGTTGTCAACGGACATTCGCGTGAACAAAAGATAAACCGATAAATTCACCGTGATCAGCAGCAAGGCGAATAAAACGGAAGTATACAAATAGATCTTGCTTCTCAGCTTCATGATTGCTCCTTCAGAACATATCCGACCCCGCGTACGGTATGAATCAGTTCCCGCGCTCCGTCATGATTAATCTTTTTGCGGACATACCGGATATATACATCAACGATATTGGTATCCCCGTAATAATCGTAACCCCATACCCCCTGTAGGATCTGCTCCCTGCTTAATACCTGGCGCTGATGCTTAAGCAGAAACAACAGCAGATCGTATTCACGCGGTGTCAGTTCCACCGGATCGTCGTCGCGAAGGACTTCACGCGTTTGCTCGTTCAGCCTTAATCCGGCGAAGCTTATCCAATCCCCTTCCGGCAAAGCTTCTGATGACGGAGTAGTTGCGACGACTGTATTATGCAAACGCAAGGCGGCCCGGATTCTGGCCAGCAGTTCCTCGATCCGGAACGGTTTGGTCACATAATCGTTGGCCCCAAGATCAAGGCCGGATACTTTGTCTTCGACCGAGCTTTTCGCCGTGAGTAAAATGACGGGTATACGCTCGTCCAATTGGCGTATGCGGCGGAGCACTTCAATTCCGCTCATTTCGGGGAGCATAATGTCGAGCATAATCAGATCCCAATGCCCGCGGCGATACGATTCGATACCATCCGTACCGTTCATGGATTTACCAACGCGATAGCCTTCCGCTTCCAATTCTATTTCAAGCAGCCGTGCGATTTTTTCTTCATCTTCTATGATCAGTATCGCTTCGTTCATCCTTTACCCTCCGCTGTTAAGTACAACCTCATTTTTCTAATATTATACTAAACCTGTGCTTCTAAGCATCGGTTTCTTTGAACGCCGGAATTATCCCGACACCAACAAAAAAACGCCCCTTTTCAGAGCGTTTCTTCTTAAATAATCAGCGTCTTCTATTTAACGAGTGCAAATTCATAGCTTAATTCCGCTTAAACTGCCCCCTTGGGCAAACAGACGATCAATTTTGCGCTCCACGGATTGATCCGGAACTAACGGCGGAGCCTGATGCGGTTTGGATCGTGCGTCGATAATGACGTTGTCGCAGCCCCAATGCTTGTCTTTATAATAGCCGTTTATCCCGTGCATATCATGGGATGGATTGCTGCGGGTAAAGGTAACCCACAGGAAATTCCGCAGAGTCTCGCTCAAGAAGGAACTATCGTCGCAAACAATAATCATCGGGCAGGAATCCAGCGGCCCTCTCTCCTGCACGGCCATGCTGAAGGCATCCATCTCCTGCTGCGCTTGTTGATAGTTCTCGAATTGCGGGCCTTTCACCGCCACGATGCCTGGCATAATCAGCCGGGGATTTTCAAATCCGCGGATTCCGTGCAGAACTTCCGGAACGTCCCGGCATAATTCTCTTTTCTTATCCCCATAGGCCGCAAACACGACCTTGCTGCCGCTGTTCAATCCGGTGCCGGAATAGTCAAGCGTATCGATGGTTGTTTGGGTCTGGAAGTGAATATCCCGGTGCAGGTCGATCCGCTCCAGAATGTAAGTCAAAAATTCTTCCTCGCGGTGCGTGTCCAGCGGCATGTTCTCTTCGGCCGTAATGAACAAGTACTTCGCCAGGCTCAACTGCCCGGTCCCGAGAATCCGGTTCGCGATTGTGAGCAGCTCCGCAGGGCGTTTGACCTGCTGATATGGCGTATAGCGTTCGCTTCCGATCGCGAACAGCAGAGGATGCACGCCGGCGGCATCGACCGCGTGCACCTCTTTGACGCCGGGAATTTCCTGCCGGACGGCATCGCCCGTCAGCTCATGGATGAGCTCGCCGAAGGCCGTGTCCTCTTGCGGAGGCCGTCCGACCACGGTAAACGGCCAAATCGCATTCGGTCTGGCGTACACTTTATGTACCCGCATGACCGGGAACTGATGGACCAGGCTGTAATATCCCAAATGGTCACCGAAAGGACCTTCCGGCTTGGTCTCGCCGGGATGGATTTCGCCGGTAATGACAAAATCGGCTTCGTTGCTAATGCAGAACCCGTCGAGATAGCTGTAGCGGAAACGTCGCCCGCTCAACATTCCGGCAACCGTCAGTTCGCTGAGGCCTTCCGGCAGCGGCATCACCGCGGACAACGTATGCGCCGGCGGCCCGCCGACAAAACAGCTTACCTTCAGCGGAACTCCCTTTTTATTCGCCTTGTGCTGATGAATGCCAATGCCGCGGTGGATCTGATAATGAACTCCGATTTCATGATCCTGATCATAGGAGTTCCCGCTGAGCTGGATCCGGTACATGCCTAGATTGGAATTCATGATCCCCGGCTTGTCCGGATCTTCCGTATATACCTGAGGAAGCGTGACAAAGGCACCGCCATCCATCGGCCAGTGATGAATTAACGGAAGGTCGGAGATGCTGATTTCCTGTGCCGCGGCCGGTCGGCTCCCCAGTTGTTTCATTGGGAGTGCCTTTAAGGCCGCCCAACCGGTACCCACGCTTTTCAATGGATTTTTAAGCGCAGACAGAGGATTGTTGCGCAAGGCGATAATATTTTGCGTGTTGTTCCAGGTTTTGCGGAAGATGAATTTGCTTCGCTCCACCGTGCCGAACAAATTCGAGACCGCACGAAACTTGGAACCTTTGACGCGTTCGAATAACAAAGCAGGGCCCCCCGCCTCATAAACTCTGAGATGGATCGCCGCCATTTCGAGATAAGGATCTACCTCTTCGTGAATCCGGATCAGATGTCCGTGTTTTTCGAGATCGAGGATACATTCTTCCATATTGCGATACATTCGGGATTAACTCCATTCTATTGACATATGCTGATACCCTGATTTTAAAAGCAAGTAATATTAGCATAATCTAGTTTTCCGAACGTATCAACCGCAGTTCAATTGATTTTTGCGGAAAATTTCCTTATTGCAAAGTCGCAGGATCCATATACATGACTTCCCACAAATGCCCGTCAAGATCCTGGAAACTCCAGCTGTACATAAATCCGTGATCCACAGGATCATTATACTTATGCCCACCGGCCGCCAAGGCCCGGTTTACGATTTCATCCACCTGTTCCCGGCTGCTGGCCGCAAAGGCCAAAATAACTTCGGTATGACTGGCCGTATCCGCAATTTCCTTCTTGGTGAACGTTCTGAAGTAAGGCTCGGTTAACAACATGGCAAAAATATGCTCGCTGATAACTAGGCATGCGGCTTGCTCATTCGTAAACTGGGGATTGAATTCAAAGCCGACTTGCTTAAAGAACCCCATGGTTTTGTCCAAATCTTTGACCGGTAAATTGACAAAAATCTGATTCAATTGAACTGCCATTCGGATACCACCTCTTTAGAATAAAATAATTTTACAAGAACAAAAGTTCGTATATATCCTACCACGAAATCCGCAATTTGGAAATTAGAAATTTAGAATATACCCAACATGAATACGGACCTCCCTTCATATTGAAGTAAGGTCCGCCTATATTCACAGATCTAAAAAGAAAAGTTTACCTTTTTCGTGTCCAATGCCGGTGTTGGGCGATGGCTTCGATCAACCGGCTGCCGAAATCGTTCGGGAACGTTCCGGGGGCAGTTACGATAAGTCCGGGGCCTTGCGGCTCCGGCAAAGCTTGCACTCCTTCGTGCATCGCCCCAATCGTCTTGTAATGGCGATACGCTTCGTTTATGAACTCTTGTGTTTTCGGTTCGGACAGCAGTTCTTCAAAGCTGGGCTGCCCTCCGGCGATCAACACCGCATCAAACAATACCGAATCGGCTCCCAGCAAAGAGTGCATGACTTCGAGCCGCCCTCCTTGATCGCCAGTAATTTCACCAAGGCGGAGGCTAACAATTTCAGCAATGACGCCTGCCGTCTGGAGCTCGGTCAGCACACCAAGGAGTTCTTGTTCGCGGAAGCCGTCACCGGCCAGGACCGCGACTTTGCGTGTCTTCGGCGATTTGACCGTATTCATCATGCTGAGCGCCGGCGAGGACTGGTCGGAGGCCGAACGAGATGTTTTCGGTGAAATCGTGCCGATGCCTTCCGAAATCCGCGTGGCCAATTCACCCGACACATCGGCAAACATCTCGACGACCTGTTGGCGGATTTCTTTTCGTTTCACTTTGCCGAGTTCAAATTGAAAAGCGGAAACGATATGCTGTTTTTCCACTTCGGACATGCTGTTCCAAAACAGCGCCGCTTGGCTGTAATGATCCTTGAAGCTGTCGCTGCGCTGGCGGATTTTAGCTCCGTCGACCTTTTCGGTGTAATGAACATAACCGCCTTGCTCGCGCGGTACGGTGTGCGGCGAATTGGCGGCGATCCCGTTTTTGTGATAGCTGACCGCCCCGGGATTGATCGTCATCCGGTGCATGCCGTCTCGCTGATTGTTATGAACGGGAGCCACCGGCCGATTGATCGGAATTTCATGAAAGTTCGGTCCCCCCAACCTGGATAATTGCGTATCCGTGTAAGAGAACAACCGTCCTTGAAGCAGCGGATCGTTCGTAAAGTCAATGCCCGGAACAACGTGTCCAGGGTGAAAGGCGATCTGTTCCGTTTCCGCGAAGAAATTGTCCGTGTTTCTGTTCAGCGTCATTTTACCGATCAATTTTACGGGTACAATCTCTTCCGGCCACAATTTGGTAGGATCGAGAATATCGAAGTTGAATTTAAACTCGTCTTCCTCGGAAATCATCTGTACGCCTAATTCGAACTCCGGATAATTGCCGGATTCGATGGCATCCCATAAATCACGGCGGTTGAAATCGGGATCTTTACCCGCAATTTTTTGCGTTTCGTCCCAAACCAGCGAGTGCATCCCCAGTACCGGCTTCCAGTGAAATTTAACGAAATGGGCTCTGCCCTCCTCATTGACGAAACGGAACGTATGCACGCCAAAGCCTTCCATCATGCGAAAGCTCCGCGGAAGCGAACGGTCGGACATCGCCCACATGATCATATGGGCACTCTCCGTATTGTTGGCGACAAAATCCCAGAACGTATCATGGGCCGATTGAGCTTGAGGGATTTCATTATGGGGCTCCGGCTTGACGGCATGAATGAAATCGGGAAATTTGATCGCATCCTGAATAAAAAAGACGGGCATATTGTTACCGACGAGATCGTAATTGCCTTCCTCTGTATAGAACTTCGTGGCAAAACCGCGCACATCCCGAACGGTGTCCGCCGATCCCCGCGATCCCGCGACGGTGGAAAAGCGTACGAACACCGGCGTCACCACGGAAGGATCCTGTAAAAACTTGGCCATCGTATATGGTTTCAACGACTCATAGACCTGAAAAAAACCGTGTGCGCCAAACCCGCGCGCATGCACGATCCGTTCCGGGATTCTTTCGTGGTCAAAATGGGTCATTTTTTCTCTGAAATGAAAATCTTCCATCAAGGTCGGGCCGCGTTCTCCCGCTTTTAAGGAATGTTCATCGTCAGCTACGGGCAAGCCTTGATTCGTCGTTAATTTCTCCCCTTCACTATGAACCCGGTACGCATCCAACTGCCCATCTTTGCTGTTTCTTTTGCCTGCGCTGGATGGATTGTGCTTGTTGTCCATTCTTGTTCCTCCCGGTGTCTTTAGTGTTTGCAACTGAAATACAACAACCATTGATTACCCTTTGACACCGGTAACGAATCGGACACAGCTTCATACTCCAACCCCTGCGCAATCTGAAATGCACAAAAAAAGAGGCATCCCGGTCATTGTTATGATGACTTGGGAATACCCCTTGGTGTTTATTCCTGATGTTCTTCTTGCGACTGTATGCTCTGCAGATTATTCAGCAACTTTTCGTGGATCGCCAAACAAAATTGCGGTTTTTTCCGATAACCTAATGTATTGATGCAGAAATTTATTCTTCGTCGAATTCCACATTATGATAAACTTGCTGAACATCTTCAAGATCCTCGAGCGCGTCGACCAGCTTTTCGAACTGCGGAATCGAGTCTTCCGGAAGCGAAATATAGTTTTGGGCAAGCATCGTTAACTCGGCCACGGTAAATTCCGTAATCCCGGCTTGTTTGAAAGCTTCCTGAACTTCATGGAATTGATCCGGCTCGGCGTAAACGATGACCGTCTCGTCTTCTTCAACAATGTCGCGGACCTCCACGTCGGCTTCCATCATAAGCTCGAACACATCGTCCAAGCTTTTTCCGGCAACGCCGATTACGGCCGTCGCATCAAACATGTAAGCAACGGATCCGCTGACCCCCATGTTTCCCCCGCTCTTGTTGAATGCCGAGCGTACGGCCGATGCGGTACGATTGACGTTATTCGTCAGCGTATCCACGATAATCATCGATCCGTTAGGACCGAATCCTTCGTATCTCAGTTCCACGTAAGTTTCTTCCGCACTGCCCTTGGCCTTGTCCAACGCGCGGTCGATGATCGCTTTGGGTACGTTATATGTTTTAGCACGTTCAAGTACGACTTTCAAAGCCCGGTTCGATTCGGGATCGGGTTCGCCTTTTTTGGCTGCCACATAAATCTCTACGCCGAACTTCGCATAGATCCGGCTAGTATTTGCATCTTTCGAAGCTTTCTTCTCTTTGATATTGTTCCATTTACGACCCATGGTGTACCTGCTTTCTTTATAAAATTTACGTTTTCTATTATAACACCTAATTAGTGGATGAAAAAACTACGGATTTATGGCGTTTCCATAGAAAAGCGACTAGGTTTCGGATGACTCTGCCGCTTCAATCCATAGGGTAACCAACCGGGTCAGCTTTTCCCGGTTCGCTTCCACTTCATCCCGGCTTTTAATTTTGACGATTCCCCGGTCTCCGGAAACCCAATCCAGCAATCCTGTCGGATCTTTGAATAATGGCCCTTTTCCGGAAGAATCCTTAACCTTTGCCCCGCAATGAAAGATCAGGCGGAAGAAGCCCTTGCCCTGCAAATTAAAAGTGATTCTGTCTTCCCCCCGATAACAGAAACTGGGCGCGTTCCATTTGATGTGTTCCGTGATCTGAGAGTCGGCGTTTAAAATGACGGATCTCACTTGCTCAATCTCCTGCTTCAAAGGATGCTCAAGGTTATTAAGAAAATCAATGACTTTTTGACTGCCGGCGTTTTTGCTCACTGACATAGCTCGCCACCATCGCTTTCTTCGTCATATGGATACCGCCAAACCGCTAGCCGATCTCGTTACATGCTTTTACTTTTACTGAACAAGTAAGTCAGTATATTCCGGTTCCTTTTATTTATGTACTGCTTCTCGCAGATCATCCCGATTTTCTCTGCCACACGTCTTGAGGCATGGTGCTCGAGCGGCATGTTGGCGCAAATCCGCTGCATGCCGATTGTATTGAATCCGTATTCCAGGCAAGCGGCTGCAGCTTCCGTACCAAAATCCCGGCCCCAATAGGAGGAAGAAATAATATATCCCAGATCATTTTCCAGCTGCGAATCCAGTTCAGCCCTCATAAATCCGATATCGCCGATGAGTTCCCCGGATTCCTTCAGAACCATTCCCCACCGGCCGTATCCTAAAGTGCTATAAGACTCTATATTTTTTTGAAGCCAGGATGATGTTTGTTCTTTTGTAAAAGGGGCCGGCCAAAACGACATCGTGTCTGCGTCTCCCAGAATAAAGTGCAGGTCTTCCAGGTCATCGTCCGAATGCTGCCGGATCCATAGCCGGTTTGTCTCCATAATAATCATCTAGCATCGCCCCCCCCCCTATTCCTTCAAGTCCCATTCTTTGTAAAACTGATTCAAATAAGACTCCATGAAATCATGCCGCTCCTCGGCCAGCACCCTTGCATATTCCGTATTCAACAGCGTTTTAAGCTTCAATAGTTTCTCATAAAAATGATAGATCGCCGATTTCTCGCTGGACCTGTAATCGACACCGCTAAAATCTTTTCCCGGCTGATGCATTGGCCGACCCGTCGCCCCCGAATAGATGAAGGTTCTCGCAATACCAATGGCGCCCATGGCATCCAAGCGGTCCGCATCCTGTACCACTTTTCCTTCGATGGTGTCCATCGGCGGATTTTTACCCCCGTTATAGGACATAGTGGAAATGATGAGCATGACATGATCCTTCAACTCCTGATCGGCTCCGTGATCCATGAGCCACGAAGAAACCTTTTCCAATCCGGACTCTTTGGAATCATTCAATTTCTCGTCGGCGATATCGTGAAGAAGGGCCGATAATTCGCAGACCAAAGGATCGGCTTGTTCCCGCTTGGCAATGGCGACCGCCAGGTTTCTAACCCGTTCGATATGCCACCAGTCATGTCCGCTCGGTTCAAACTCCAATTCCTTTTTAACAAAGGTTTCGGCCGCTTCAATGATGTAATGGTTATTCATTTATTTTCTTCCGTCTCCTCTACGAACAACAAATAATATTCTTTCTTTTCCGGATAGTTATAGGGTGCGTCGCCCTTACAGGATGACAAATAGTACTCCGTCCCGTTGCGTTCCCCCAGGGAATCGGTTCTCTCGCCGATCGTGGAGCAGATAGCGGTGCTGATTCCGCGGTTACTTCCGCCGTATTCGTCCCAACTGTTATCATAGCTATAAGAGATTTCTTTCCCGTCATAATCAAGGTCGACATAAATCGGATCGCCCTCATCCGTATACCGGGCAAGCGTAATCTCGCCAGCCGTTTTCTTCTTATAATTATCTACAAATTGCTTTAAGACTTCCACATTATGCATTCCTGCCGGTCCCGCTACCACAAACCCCCGGTTTGCCGCTTCGCCGGAATTCAGCTTAGGATGAGACGAGGCTTGCGGTGATTCCCCCGGAATCAGGCTGCAAGAGGTCAATAAAATAACCATTAATACGGCAAGCCAGCGATGTTTTGTCATGGCAGCATCCCCCTTCGGTGAAGTCCTGTCTTAATCCCTTATCCCCCGCCAAACAGAATATCCATGATCGTTCCCGCTCTGCCCGCTTTCATGCCATGCAAAATGTCAGGATCGTAAACTTCCACGGAACCGCAAGTGGTACAAGACACAAAAAGATAATGGCGATGTTGAATGTCCAGCAGCTTGCTTAACCCCGCCCCGGTCATGGCCACTTCCTGGACCTTGCATTCGGTTTCGCCGCACTTCGAACACTTGAACCGGTTTTCTATCATTTGTTCGACGGACAGATCGTTGAGTGAATCATCGTTGTAAGTAACGAAGTTCATAGAGTCGTCGTCATCCTCATGTCTTACTGTTTCAAAATCTTCTTCCGAAACTTCGTAGAGTTTGCGGTGACATTCCGGGCATCGGCCATTCTTGATTTCGATCTCCCGGTTGCACCATGGACATTCCAGCATATTCCAAATCTCTCCTTGTCGAAACCGATAAACCCGGCCTTAGATATCACCTATCATAAGCCGGGTCGCTGGTGGTCATTTTATTTATACCTAATTATAAACAAATATGATTGAAGTGACCACCGTCACCTGTTCAATCGCAGCTAAGCGGTAAAATTAATGGTGTACGTTGATATGGTGAAAGCGAGGATTTTCCACAATGAAAAAAGGTTACATTCCCAACCAGCACGGTGCATGGGCCATGCTGGTCATTCCGTTTTTGTTCGGCATGTTCGCGGCTAAGCCGGTATTGCTGCATGGACTGCTGTTTCTGGGCTGGCTGCTTGTGTATTTGTTTTCTTTTCCTTTCCTTCAATGGGTCCGGACCAGGAAAATGCAAGTATATGGCAAACCCATGCTGTTATATGGCGGCTTGCTGGTTCCGGTTGCCGTAAGCCTGCTTCTTTTTGCGCCAGAATTATGGAAATGGATCCCCATGTTTTTCCCGCTCTTTATAGTTAACTGTTACTATGCCAAGCGTAAACGCGAACGCGCTTTTGTGAACGATCTTGCCGCGGTTGTCCAGTTTAGCCTGATCCTGTTTGTGGCCTATCATATCGGCGGTGGCGATAATTGGAGAATGGCTGTAGAGCTGTTCATCCTCAGCATTCTTTACTTTACGGGCACCATATTTTATGTAAAAACGATTATCCGGGAAAAAAATAACGCCGTATTTTTCCGATTCTCCATTGGCTATCATCTGGTCTCGCTCGTGATTGCGGCCCTTTTATTCCCGCCGGGAATCCTGATTCCGCTGACGATTTTGCTGGTCCGGGCCATCTGGGTTCCAAAAACCAAAACGACCGTCAAACAAAGCGGTATGATGGAAATTGCCTTCTCGGTCATCATGGCCGGAACGGCTTTGGCCCTATTCTAATCTCCAATCCGTGAAATAAGTTGAACTATTGAATGGATATGTAACAAGTACATAAAATGTTCCTATTATCGCTGTTGGTTCCAGATTTCTTGATCCTATAGAATCAGATTAGGTAGAAATCCGGAGCCAAAGGCGACCGCTCCGCTTATTCGGAATCATTTTACTTCCTTGCCTGCATTCTATTCATTAGTTCATGTAAAAAAGGTTCCTATCCCGGCATTGGCAATGCCGCATAGGAACCTTATTAATTATTTTCACTTTTGCCGGAGTTGTTAAAAAAGCAGACTTTCTTCATCCCGGCTATGAATCTCATTCACGACGATCAGGGCATGCAACATTCGGAGTACTTCCTGACTTAACCCTTCACTTTGACGCAGTTTATGAATATCCGCAACCAGGATTCTGATCAGGTCGTGATCTCTAGTCAGCTTCGTAATGGTATCCTGCATGTCAGGGTTAGCGGTCGCGATCTCCCGATAAAACCCTTCCTCCTCTGCATCGGCATGACTGATGATCCGGTTTTCCCAATAAAGAAGCAAGTCGTCTACCGCTGTGTTTGCCAGATCGGCTTCACCGCTCTCCAGTAGTTCAAGAACTTCTTCCGTCTTGGATACCGCACCCGCAAGTCCGCCGCTATGAATTGCTTTATGGGCATGTAATTGCCGCAGGGAAGGCCCAACTGCCATTGTCATCTTCCTTTCTTAAAGCGGGATCAACCCCCTATATAGGACATCCCGATTTTGCTTCTATGCTTCGCCGTATACTCGGTCCGCTCGTCGGAATACCGGTCGGTTCTCAGCTCCCATACCTTCATAATCGCTTCCAGCATCTCTTCATTGGACGCTCCGGAACGCAGCAAGGCCCGCAAATCAAACCCTTCGGTTGCAAAAAGACAGGTGAACAGTTTACCTTCCGAAGACAGTCTGGCACGCGTACAGGTTGAGCAGAACGATTCGGACACCGAGGTAATGAAACCAAGCTTGGCGGTGCTTTGATCATAGCGGTAGTATTTGGCCACTTCGCCGTAATATGACTGCTCAACGGGCGTCAGTTCGTACTTTTGGCCGATGGCTTGCATCATCTCCGCTTTTGTAAGAACTTTTTTATAGCTCCAGGCGTTGTCCGTGCCGACATCCATAAATTCGATCATGCGAAGCGTAATCTTCCGGTCTTTAAAATATTCCGCCATAGGAATGATTTCCTGATCGTTCATCCCTTTTTGGACAACCATATTTACCTTGACCTCGTACCCGATCCGATTCGCCTCATCGATATTCTCAAGAATCCGCGAAGGATGGATCCCTCTTCCGTTCATCATGCCAAACAGCTCGGGATCAAGTGCATCCAGGCTAATGTTCAATCTTCTTAAACCCGCATCATACAGATCACTCGCGTACCGATGGAGCAATAAGCCGTTTGTCGTCAATGCCAAATCTTCCACCCCGTCGATCGAGGCGATTTTCTTGACAAGCTCTTTCAGATCGCTTCGCAGCAGCGGTTCTCCGCCGGTCAGCCTGATCTTTTTGACGCCCAAGGAGACGAACAGCTCAACCAGAGTGCTGATCTCTTCATAGGATAGCAGCTCATTTTTAGGTAAAAAAGCATAGTCGTCCCCAAAAATCTCCTTCGGCATGCAATAGATGCAGCGGAAATTACACCGATCCGTTACGGAGATCCGCAGATCGCGCAGAGGTCTTTGCAGCATGTCATGTACTCTGGTCTTTGACGTCATCATGTCTATTATCCTTTCGCTAGCGTGATCCCAAATTCAAACCGCTCCAACTAACCCTTACGGTTTATATTAACCACTTTTTCTCCGGTCGTTCGTCAACTCCGAAAAAGCTCCTACGTAGCTGATGTCTTCACCGGTCGTCTCATCTTTAATCGCACTGATATTCAACCATTGCAAATAGACTTCGCCATTTTTACGCCGGTTCCAAATTTCGCCTTGCCACATTCCGGTTGCTTTAATGTTATCCCACATTGTTTTATAAAAATCGGCCGACTGTTTGTTCGCTCTTAAAATGTTCGGCTTTTTGCCCAGCGCTTCCTCTTCCGTAAAACCCGTCAATGCCGTAAAGGCCGGATTGACCGCCGTGATCGTTCCCTTTTGGTCGGTAACCAGAATTCCCTGAGCCGTACGGTTGAACACTTCCGAAGAGATACTCAGTTTATTTTGATAGACCATCCAAATGACCAGAATCAAGCTCGCCAAGGCAACCTGTGAAAGCAGCATGAAGCCGATCGAATATTGTCCGGTGATCGAATGAATCAAGGAAAGCATTAATGGCGGGAAAAATCCGCCAAGGCCGCCCATCATCGATACGATCCCGTTGACGATCCCTGCTTGTTTATTAAAATATTGCGGCACCAGCTTGAAAATGACACCGTTACCGACCCCGGCGCTGACGGCGATGGCCAAACAACCTACCGTGTACAGCGCAATCGTTGGAGAAAACGCCAACACGATGGCGGAAACGGTAAACAAAGAAAACACACCGACTAACAAATACAACGAGTTAAACCGATCCGCCAGCCAGCCGCCGACAGGGCGCAAAAAGGTGGCAAGCGCAATGAACCCGGCGGTTCTGATGCCCGCATCCACTTTGCTAAGCTCAAAGTTCGTAACAAGGAAATTCGGCAGATAGACCGTAAATGCCACAAACGAACCGAAGGTAATAAAATATAGCAGCGAGAATAGCCAAAGCTTTTCATTTTTATAGACACCTTTGATTTGTTCGATCATGGATGTTTTTACTTTTGGTTCTTTACGGTCGCCGAACAAAAAGTTCAATGCCGCAAACACGAGCAGCAGGACCAAGTAGAATTTAACGGTAGTCGCCCACCCGAATTGGTTGGCGATCAGCGGAGCCGAGAACGTGGTAACCGCGGTTCCCATGTTGCCCAGACCATACACCCCGTTAACCAGACCATGCCGTTCCTTAGGGTAATACTTCGGCAAAGAGGTAACGCCGACTGAAAATACGGCCCCGCCGATCCCGAGGAACAATCCGCCGATAATCAAATCCGTGGATGAATTAGCTTCACTTATATAATATACGGGAAACAACAGTAAAACAAAGCTGATTAAAAAGACCAGACGTGCGCCTATGATGTTTGCGAAATAACCCAGCGGAATTCTAAGCACGGAGCCAAGTACAACCGGGATCGCCGTAATAATTGCGGTTTGACTTGCGGGAATGTTAATGTCTTCTCTCATAAATGGAAGTAAAGAAGAAATAATGACCCAGACTGCAAAGCCGACGATGAGATTCAGTGTTTGTAATGGTAATTGGACTTTTTTAATCAAACAGCATCACCTTTTCCAAGTTTATGAATGAACCAATTCAAGATTCCCCACCCGTATTGTAACGCAGACATTCCCCGCAACCTCATAGGGAACTCCCCTAATCGGGTTCGCGAACTCCCTATGGTCACAAAAAAGCCCCAAATCAATAGGCTGATTTGGAGCTTTTTTCATCAGGCATTTCCCTGTATCAAAGTATTAAGGTGTGCATGTCCTCGAATAACCGCTCTTGCTCGGCTTGCTTTATAACCTGCGCCGTCATAGGAAAAAGCACCGATTCTTCCTTCACGAAATGAACCGTCAGAATCTCGAATGCCTCACCCGCATCGCGTGAAATATCCTTCATCTCCTGCAAGGAAAAATTTCCTTCGGAATGGTGAAGAAAGTGATCAATGTAGGCGACAACTTCTTCATGTTCCTTTTCTATCGACACGAGCGGGCCCTGATCATGCCCGATATAGCGTCCCAGCAGAGGGAAAAAGAAGGTCTCTTCTTTCTTCGTATGTTGCTCCAACGGTGCCTTGAACTCGGCCAGGAGCTGACGTAACTTCGAAAATTCCTGGACGGCCTGGTCCGGAGTGTACCGGTCATTTTGAAGATTCAGCACAATGGAATGCCATTCACTCATTAAATGCGACAAGTAGCCATGCTCATTTTCAAGGATACGCATAGCAGGCAACGGGGTCCGAAATTTGGTGTTCTCCATGTTCTAATGCGACCTCTTTCGTTAAAAATCAAGCAATTTCTTTTTCAAAGCATATTCTACCAGCTCCGGCCGGGTCTTTAAGTTCAATTTATCCATCAATTTGGCTTTATGAGCTTCGACGGTCTTCACGGAAATATGCAGCATCTCCGCGATCTCCTTATTCCCGTAACCCTTGGCTACGAGCGGCAATATTTCTATTTCACGAGTTGACAAAAGCTGATATGGATTGCTTTCATCGACCCGTTGATCTTTATTAATAAATTCCCGGACCAGCGATGTTGCGATTTGGGGATGGATATAAATCCCGCCTTGATGCACCATCCGGATGGCCGACACCAGCTGTTCGTCCGGCGAATTTTTCAGAACATAGCCCCGGGCTCCGTTCTTTAACACATGAAACAGATATTCTTCATCATCGTACATGGTAAGAATCAATATCTTGGTATCCGGGAAATCCTCGTTAATTTTGGCGGTTGCAATGAGTCCACTCTCACCGGGAGGCATGCTAAGATCCATCAGAAGGATATCCGGCCTATGTTTTGAAACCATTTTATAAGCTTCAATCCCGTCAGCTGCAGTCGCTACGACTTCCATATCGTCCTGAAAGTTAATAATCATGGCAAAGCCGCTTCGCACTACGGCATGATCATCCGCGATCACAATCTTCACTCACAATCCTCCCTGTCTGTTGGATTCATTTATTGCGCTTGCTTATCACGATGTATACGAGAGTGGTCAGGTTGGTATCACCAAATGTACGGTCGTGCCTTTACCGATTTCCGAAGTGATCGTGAGCTCCCCGTTCACTAGCTCGGCTCGCTCTTTCATCCCGTATAATCCCAGACCCGTACCTTTCGGATCTCTGGCGTTGACATTAAAGCCGTTTCCTTGATCGGTTACGACCATCTCCAAGGCATGCTCCGATTCGAATAACCGCACCGCAATTTCATCGACGTCCGCATATTTCATCGCATTTAGCATGGATTCCTGACAAACGCGGTAAACTACGGTTTCGATTTCACTGTTAAAACGGCCTCCATTGAGCTCCGCAGTAAAATGCACGATCACTCCATAGTTTTTCTCAACCCATTTGAAATGCGAACGAAAAGCGGCTTCCAGCCCCAGATCATCAAGCGATGCCGGCCGGAGTTCTACGGACAAATTGCGGATCTGATCAAGCAAGCGGGTTAACGAAGCCTCGGTTTGCTGAATTTTCTGCAGCGCATCATCCTGCACATTCAAATACTTTAGAACGCGCAGATCCACGAGGGAACTAAGAATCTCCTGGGCAACGCTGTCGTGCAGCTCCCGGGAAATCCGTTTTCGTTCGTCTTCCTGCGCTTTGATGATGCTCTTCATCATCGTGTTCCGGTTCAAGCTTTCTTGTGTCTGCAATTGGTTGGTTAAATCGCGTAACATGAGAACCCGGATGCCGGCTTCCAAATCGATCTGTTGAAAACTGGCGGAGTACGGAATGATTCCCCGGCTCTTTGTTTCAAGATATACCTGAAACGAAGAGAAGTCCTTCGACGAATTGGATAAGTAGCAGTTCAGGCATGACATCTGTTCATCATCACTCGTATAGCCCCGGCAGGTAAAGCAAAACTCGTTGGAATCGCCGGAGCCGGTATCACTCAGCACAGGAGGGTCGATAATATTGCCTGCCGCCTGATTCATCGCGATTATGTGATTGTCTGCGTCAAAAAAGAAGATCGCATCCGAACTCTTCTCGTACATATTCAGTAATAACTCGGTGGAAACCTTGGTGGACGGTTGGATCATCGGAATGTCGACTCCTTTATCCCATAATCTCCGAATTGTCCCTGTAATGATTCATACAAATGGCGGAAATTCTCGTTCGTAATCACCCTGCCCTCCCGGTATCCGGCCAACAGCACGCCTTCAACCCGGTCCAAATGATATAACGGAATGGCAGCAAGGCTATTCAAGCGTTCCGACACAACGATGGGATAATTAAACATATCTTGAGGGTTCAACTCGTCTTTTACGCTGGAAACCAGCATAGGTTTTCCTGTTTTAAAGACCAGACCAGCGATTCCTTTGCCCGACTGAAGCACAATCCGCTTGTAGCGGTTGTTTAAATTGCCGGAAGCAAACTGCCAGGTGATGACAAATCCATTCTGAGCAGACTGCGCAAAGGCAAGCGAGACGAAATCATAACCCAACTGCTCCCTGATTTGATCTATTTTCGTCTGGTACTGATTGGAGGATTGACTCATATCCATATCTCCCTAATTATAGCTCCTTAATGCCGTGCTGATTGCCCGCGATTCTTCCTATAAAGGATATAGCTTCTCCGGGCATAATTCAAGGGGACGCTCCAAACATGGACCAGGCGCGTAAACGGCCAAAAGGCTAAAATGAGAAAGCCGGACAGCACGTGGATTTTAAAAGTGACCGGTACGGATGTCATTAATGCCGCTTCCGGACGGAACAGGAACAAGTTTCTGAACCAGATGGAAATCGTTTCACGATAATCGAATTCCGGCTGCACGTTGTTTGTAACGAGCGTTGAATACATCCCCATAAATACGATAAAGACCAGTAACAGGTTTACGATGATATCGGAGGTCGAGCTCAACTTACGAATCGACCGTTTCGTAATCCGGCGCGCCGTCAGAATCAGCATGCCCGCAAAAGTTATTACCCCGAACAGCCCCCCGACGTACATTGCGCCAATGTGGTACAAATGATCGTTAACGCCAAGCGCGTTCATCCATTCTTTAGGAATCCCCAATCCGGCGACATGACCCATAATGACCGGAATAATCCCGATATGAAACAACAGACTGCCCACCATCAGTTGCTTCTTTTCAATGAACTCGCTGGATTTGGCGGTCCAGTTGAATTGATCGTACCGGTATCTGAAAATGTGACCCACAACAAAGACGGCGACGCATAAATAAGGAAAGATCACCCAGGCAAATTGATCAATCATGTTCATGGATTTCAACCTCCTTCCGGAGACAAAGTTTGAAAGTTTCTCTTAAAGCTTTCACGAGATAATAATATGGGCTGTTATACTTTTCCAATGATTTCATCAACGGATACGATCCGTCTTCCACGATGCTCACCAATGTATTGATGCTGGCTTCGGCGTGCTCATTGTCCGGCCACTCTGCGGCGTATAGAAACTCGCACATCAAAGGCAAGTAATCGGGCAGTTCGCTCTCCGTAATGTCCAGGCCGAACATTTCATAAATCGCCTTCAGCGCGGTCAGCATATTTCCGCGTTCTTTACTGTCCTCATATTTGGCAAAAGTCATATACAAAGTCGATGCTTTCTGGAAATCGAAGGTTTGCACGTATAGTTCTTCAATTTCGTCCATGCTTAGCTGCTGCATGTTTCCGCGGTATGTCTCGATCAGAGGATCGACGGAGGGGGCAAATGCCCCGTCCATCGTCATCTCCGTAAAGGTTAGTTTATCGGGATAGGCCAATTGCCGGGCAAAAAAGCCGAAGGCCTCTTTGTGGTCGTTAAGCTTCGCCAAATCAATCACGCCAAATCCCCCCATAGAAGTTCTCTTCGTAAAGTTCTCTGCCGCTCTTGGTGTTAGCCTTCGGCGAAGCCGGGCCGCAACCGTCGCAGTCCATGCCGAACCCTTCCATGCCTTGCGCACGGTATGGATCCATGTACCCTTCCTTGTGGGAAGTCGGGATTACGAAGCGATCCTCATATTTGGCGATCGCCAGCAACCGATACATCTCTTCAACTTGACGGGTCGTCAAGCCTACTCTTTGCAACCGGCTGTCGTCAAATGGCTGCTTCGAGAACTGGGCCCGTTGATACTGACGCATCATCGCCATCCGCTGCAATGCTTCTTTCACAGTTTGGGTATCACCGGCTGTCAGCATGTTGGCCAGATATTGAACCGGGGTTCTCATTTCTTCAATCGCCGGGAAGATCATATCCGGATTTTGAATCGAGTCCTTCCCTTCGAAATGGCTCATGATCGGGCTAAGCGGTGGTACGTACCATACCATCGGCAAAGTCCGGTATTCGGGATGAAGCGGGAAGGCCAGCTTGTATTCGATCGCCAGTTTGTAGACCGGCGAGTTCTGGGCCGCTTCGATCCATTCTTCGGAAAGCCCGTCTTTGCGCGCTTGTTCGATGACTTCCGGATCGTTAGGATTCAGGAAGAGGTCGCATTGCGCTTTGTAAAGATCTTGTTCGTCCGGCGTCGATGCCGCTTCCAGCACCTTGTCGGCATCATACAGCAGCACGCCTAAGTAGCGAATTCTACCTGTGCAAGTCTCGGAACATACCGTCGGCAGCCCCGCTTCGATTCTCGGGAAGCAGAACGTGCATTTTTCGGCTTTGTTGGTTTTCCAGTTGAAATACACCTTTTTATAAGGGCAACCCGTCATGCAATACCGCCATCCGCGGCAGGCTTCCTGATCGACGAGCACGATTCCGTCTTCATCCCGTTTGTACATGGCTCCCGATGGGCAAGAAGCGACGCAGCTTGGATTCAGGCAATGCTCGCACAGCCGCGGCAGATACATCATAAACGACTGTTCGAAATTGAATTTGATTTCTTCTTCGATTTTTTCGATGTTCGGATCCTTAGGACCGGTAATATGTCCGCCGGCCAGATCGTCTTCCCAGTTCGGACCCCAGTTCAAATCCATGGTTTCGCCGGTAACGGCCGATTTGGGACGGGCTACGGGCTGGTGCTTCTTCTCGCCCGAGTTGGTCAGTTTTTCATAGTCGTAGGTCCAGGGTTCATAATAATCCTTCATCTCCGGCATATCCGGATTATAGAAAATTTTACCCAGTGCGATTTTGGACAGCTTGGTTCCGGCTTTCAGCTCCAGTTTCCCTTTGCGGAGCGTCCATCCGCCTTTGTATTGCTCCTGGTCTTCCCAGCGTTTCGGATAACCGATCCCCGGCTTCGTTTCCACGTTGTTGAACCACATGTATTCCGCGCCTTCGCGATTGGTCCAGGTACTCTTACAGGTAACGCTGCAGGTATGGCAGCCGATACATTTGTCCAGGTTCATCACCATGGCAATTTGCGCTTTAATCTTCAAGCCAGTCGACCTCCTTCATTTTGCGGACAGCCACGTAAACATCCCGTTGGTTGCCGATCGGCCCATAGTAATTGAAACCATAACTCAATTGGGCATAACCGCCGACCATTTGCGTCGGTTTCAAATGAATTCTCGTCGGCGCATTATGGCTGCCGCCGCGTTCTTTCGTAATTTCCGAGCCAGGAACGTTAATGTGTTTGTCTTGGGCGTGGTACATAAACATGGTTCCCATAGGCATTCTATGGCTGACGACGGCTCTCGCGGTCACGACGCCGTTGCGGTTATAGACTTCAACCCAATCGTTATCGTTGATTTGGTGCGCTTCCGCATCTTCCCGGCTGATCCATACGGTCGGACCGCCGCGGAACAACGTCAGCATGTGCAGGTTATCCTGGTAGGTGCTGTGAATGTTCCATTTGCCATGCGGCGTCAAATAGCGAAGCACAAGGGTATCTTTATCGACGGACACCTGCTTGTCATGAGGGCCGAACACCATCGGCGGCAAAGTCGGTTTGTACACCGGCAATGATTCGCCGTACTGCATGAAGATCTCATGATCCAGATAGAAATGCTGGCGGCCCGTCAAGGTTCTGAACGGTACCAGACGCTCGATATTCGTCGTGAACGGAGAGTATCTCCGGCCCGACTTGTTGGAACCGCTGAACACCGGCGTAGGAATCACTTCACGCGGTTGGGCCGTGATGCTGGCGAACGTGATCCGTTCCGCAGCGCGGTCGGCCGAGATATCTTTCAATGGAACGCCAGTGTCCTGTTCGGCAGCTTCCCATGCCCGCTGCGATACTTTCCCGTTCGTCGCCGAAGAGATGTGCAGCACGGCATTGGCCGCGTGTCTGGCGGTATGGAGCTTAGGACGCCCGTTCTTGATACTTTCATCGAAGTGCGTGCCGTTGATTTTTTTCAGTTCCTCATATTCTTCGTGAACCGGGAACGAAACCCCGTGGGCGCCGACTTTTCCCGTCTCCAGGTTAGGCCCTAGCGTGATGTACTTATCGTAAACTTGAGTGTAGTCCCGCTCCACAACGGAGAAGTTCGGCATCGTCTTGCCGAGTACCGGCTTCACTTCACCCTTCTTCCAGTCTTTGACCTGGCCGAACGGTTGGGAAATTTCCGCCATCGAGTCATGCCCCAGCGGCGAAGATACAATGTCTTTGTACACCCCTGGCAAATGCTCCTTCGCCATTTCAGAGAAAGTTTGCGCCAGCGACCGGTAAATATCCCAGTCCGATCTGGATTCCCAGAGCGGATCAATCGCCGGATTGAACGGATGGACGAACGGATGCATATCCGTAGAGGATAAGTCCACTTTTTCATACCATGTTGCCGCCGGCAATACGACATCCGCATACATCGGCGTAGCCGTCATCCGGAAATCCAAAGCAACCAGCAGATCCAGCTTCCCTTCCACTTCGTCGCGCCAAACTATTTCCTCCGGCTTCTCTTCCTCATTCGCCGTCGACAACAATCCGTTATGAGTTCCCAGCAAATGCTTCATGAAGAACTCCTGGCCTTTGGCCGAGCTGGAAATCAGGTTGGAACGCCAGACGAACAGGGAACGCGGGAAGTTCTCCGGAGCATCCGGATCTTCTACTGCAAATTTCGTTTCCCCTGATACGACTTGTTCATAAGCATGTTGGATAATTTCCGCATTGCTTGTTTGTCCTTTGGCCGCCGCTTCTTCGGCAAAAGCGAGACTGCTCTTGTTGAACTGCGGGTACGAAGGCAGCCAGCCAAGCCGCGCCGCAAGCACGTTGTAATCCGCCGGATGACTATATTTGATCTCTCCGCCTGTAGGCGATTTGAGCGATTCGTTGTTCATCTCTTCGTATTTCCATTGATCCGTCGCAAAATAAAAGAACGAGGTCGCATTTTGCTGACGCGGAGCGCCTTGCCAGTCCTTGGCGAAGGCAATCGATGACCAGCCTTCAATCGGGCGGCATTTCTCCTGGCCTACATAGTGAGCCCAGCCCCCGCCGTTGACGCCTTGCGATGCCGTAAGCACGACAAGATTCAAGATCGAACGGTAAATCGTATCGCTGTTAAACCAGTGATTGATGCCGGCGCCCATAATAATCATCGAGCGTCCGCCGGTATCGAGGGAGTTTTGGGCGAATTCACGGGCGATTTGTACGACCAGCGAAGCCTTCACTCCGGTAATTTTCTCCTGCCAGGCAGGCGTATAATGGGAACTTGCATCGTCATACCCTTTTGCTTCCAAACCGCTGTCGATGCGCTTCACGCCGTACTGGCTGAGCATCAAATCGAATACGGTTGCGGCGAGCCGAGTGCTGCCGTCAGCTAAGGTAATGGTTTTAACCGGGATCGTCCGGTTGAATGTTCCGTTTCCGTTAGCATCGAAATAAGGGAATACGATTTCCGTCCACTCTGCTCCGTGGTTCTCTACGGAGAGCGCCGGTTCGATCTTGGTTCCGTCTTCCCGTTCGAGAATCAGGTTCCATTTCACGTCTTTCTCCCAGCGTTGGCCCATCGTTCCATTAGGAACCATGATTTCGTTAGCCGCTTCGTCATAGATGACCGGCTTCCATTCCGCATGTTCGGAGTCGTTACCCAGATCGCTTGCACGCAGGAAACGACCTGCTTTGTATTTGCCTTCATGAGGCTCCAGCAAAATCAGGAACGGCATATCGGTATACTGCTTGGCATAATCGATAAACATCGATTCTTTGCGCTGCATATAAAACTCGTCCAGGATGACATGCGTCATCGCTTGGGCAACCGCCGCATCGGTTCCCGGATTTGGCGCCAGCCAATTGTCCGCGAATTTTACGTTTTCGGCATGATCCGGCGCAACGGATACGACTTTGGTTCCTTTGTAACGAACTTCCGTCATGAAATGCGCATCAGGCGTCCGGGTCAACGGAACGTTGGATCCCCACATGATGAGGTATCCCGAATTGTACCAATCGGACGATTCCGGAACGTCGGTTTGTTCGCCCCAAATCTGCGGGGATGCCGGCGGCAAATCCGCATACCAATCGTAGAAACTGAGCATTTCGCCGCCCAGCAGGGAAATGAAGCGCGCGCCGGAGGCATAGCTGATCATCGACATAGCCGGAATAGGCGTAAACCCGGCAATACGGTCGGGTCCATATTTTCTGATGGTATAAATCAGTTGGGCCGAGATTAACTTGGATGCAACCTCCCAGGTCACCCGGACATGGCCGCCTTTACCGCGGGCCTGTTTATAGGATTTGGAGGCTTCCGGATCTTCCACGATGCTCGCCCAGGCATCCACCGGATTATCGTGTCTTGCCAATGCATCTTTCCACAGCCGCAGCAAACGGCCGCGCATATAAGGGTATTTCACCCGAAGCGGACTGTACTCATACCAGGAGAACGAAGCTCCTCTCGGACATCCGCGAGGTTCGAATTCCGGCATATCCGGTCCGCAAGAAGGATAGTCGATTTGTTGATTTTCCCAAGTAATAATTCCGTTTTTCACAAATACTTTCCAACTGCAGGAACCGGTACAGTTCACGCCATGCGTCGTGCGAACCACTTTGTCATGCGACCAGCGTCCGCGGTACATGTTCTCCCATTCCCGGCTTTTTTCCTCAAGGATCGACCAGTTTCCCGAATAACTCTCAGTAGGTTTAAAAAATTTAAGTCCTGATCTTCTTTTCATGCGAGTTGATCACTCCTTCATCGTAGAATGAATTCATTTGAAGGGGAATCCAATTGCATTCATTCTTCTACTTACATTATGAAAGTGTTTATCCACTCTTCACATAAGGGAAATCCCTCATGATCCCTTAGAAACCCCTATTCACAAAAAAGCCCAAAAAATGTCGAGCATTTTTCGGGCATAATTTAGCTTATTTAGTTGAACTATTCATATGGATGCGGGGCAAGCAGGTAAAATATTCCTACAAATACTGTCGCTTCCGGATTTCTTGATCTTCTAAAAAATCTCTACAGCTTATTCAACGCTGTTATGATTTCATCGAGCAGAGGGTTGTCCTTCTGCTGCCCCATTAGCTTAAAATACACACTGCGCAGCATGTTCCTGGCGTTCCCTCTCCGATTGCAGTCCTCGGATATGATCTCTGTCTTAGGACAAGTCCCGACTTGACGTATCCAATGTATTAACTGTTCATTGCTCAAAACATTACGGTTAATGATCGAAACTACGACATTCGTCATTCTTTCGTCTTCAAGATAAATGTAATAGGTATTGCTCACATGACTTTTCGCTAGAATTAACTCCAACACTCTCAGCAAGCCGTCTGCTCTTATGTACGAAGAGTTAACGATGGATTCAAGAGCGTCCGCCCCATGGGCCACGGCGTGGGCCCAGCCGTTATCTTCCACATAACCCCGTAAATCCTTCTCTTGATTAAAATAGGTGGTAACTCTGTCGAACGTGTATTGAATGTCTTCTTCGCTCAGAAAATTAAAGCGTGCATTACTTGTTAAAGCTAAAGGAACCACCAATACCGAAAAAGCACGCGTAAAAACCGTATCGCTCTCGTTTTCACCAAGCCCAAGGAATAAATGGTTTTCATCCAAGCTCGTGTAAAGTAATTCTTTCATGATTTCCGGGGATATTTCATTCCGTATTGTCCAGTAATACAAAGTCATATATATCAAACTATCCCTAAGTTCGCTATCCGGCGAACCTATTTGAGACATCATTTCGCTGACCAAGGCAGCGAGGGAAATCCCTTCCGGAATCTTATAATCCTGTTCGCTTATTTCTTGCAATTGTTGTTTGAGGTTCATCCTGTTCTCCTTTTTTGCTAAGCATTTGTCATAAACCCGTTGAATAGCCAGCGGTCGTTCTTTTTAATGAAATCAAAATAAATCGTGCCATGGGTATCCTCAAAATAATGGGCAAGATAGATCTGAAACCCCGAGTTATTGTCGCTATATCCGCCTCCGCGATACTCCAGGTTCCCCAAATGGATCCCCGTTAAGAAATTCATTCGGATTTCTTGCTCGCCGACAAAGTACACGACCTGATTATCCTTCTTATCCAAGGATATATCTGACGATGAAAGGGATTCCAGCAAAGCGTAATCTTTCTCCTCCATCGCATGCAACACTTTAAAAGAGAGATTCAAGGTTTCCCGCAAATCCATCATGTATTGTTCATTCTCTTTCTCTAACTCCAATATAATCCGGTCTTCTTGAACCGCATTATTTTCCTGCATCGCGGAATTATTTTCCTGCATCGCGGAATTATTTTCCACTTCGGTCGAATTAACGCCTCCACAACCGGCCAGGACGAAACAAAGCAGAAGTGTAGCACACACTCCGAATGATTTAATAGCACACGCCACCTTTTCCGGAAAATAGGTTTGATTTTTTTAGGGCAAAAATTTGTAAACTTATCTGCTACGGGTGACAGGCTTTTCCAGTGAATATAACTCATCATCGACCTGGTTCATTTTTTCCAAGATTACTTTCCTGGCTTACATAGACTCTTTCAGCGTTTTGCGATAGTAGAATTTATTGTCTTCGTCCATGTCCGTGGACTTTACGAAACCAAGTTTGGTCCAGAAGCGTTCATTCGCTTCATTAGTTGGCGTAAGTTCAATATAGGATGCTCCCTCTTCATGAATACTCTTTTCCGCCTGAAAGAAAACCGCTGAACCGTATCCTAAACTACGATATTGCGGCTCAATATAGTATTCCATCAAAAAGCATTTCCCGTTTTCGTCAAAATAAGTGACATACATAAAAAAACCGATTACCGCTTCTTCCGTTTTTACAATAAACTTTCTTAATGGATTGTTAGTTCTTATTCTTAGCTTCTCAATAGCATCCCTATATTCATCCGAGTGGAAGTAATCCAAGTCAAAATCATCGACTAACGAAACATGAAGAGCCAGCTCGTTAATGTAATTGTTGAACGTATCCCAAAACAACTTTATATCCGACTCACTTTGCGCCAGACATAATTGTATAGTTTTACTCATTGCGCCCTCCTCTAATGAAAAGCTTGTAAACCCCAATACCAATGAAAAAACCCGAAGAGTTCAAGATAAAATCATCGATATCGAAACTTCCTCTTCGCGACAACAGCTGCACCGTCTCCAAAATAAAAAGTCCGGCAATAAAGATAAGCAACGACTTTGACAACCTTCCTTTAAAGATCATAGGCAATAATATACCGAATGGAATAAATACGCCGATATTCCCAAGAAGGTTGATCATCGCACCCGCCGCATGACTGCTAGCAACGCGAAGAAACTGTTTAATGGTGAAGAAAGGTTTTAAGTTATACATAAAATCACCCTGCGTGCTTCTTCCAAACCCCCAAACCATCCAATAGGTCAGCAAGATGGTATAACCGATTAAAAGAACTATTACAATGGCGGTACTTAAGTTTTTCTTCTTCATGCTACCAATAAATTGAATACAGTACTGAGGATATAAATGAATATGCAGATACCGAATACTATAAGCAAAGCCTTCCACTTCTTGATTCCGGTAGTTTTGAAAAAGGTTGTGACCGTTTCTCCGCACAAGTAAAAGATCAGCAAACAGTTCCATAGAGTTCTTACCGCATATTTAAAATAAACCATCGCCGACCCGCTCAAGGATCCCTCATACAGATAAAACATATTGGATATAGATATTATGACGTTTATATTTCGAATAACAGCATAAGCAAAGTAAAATAACGCCAGCCACCAGCCCCACTTTTTCCCGATCCAGGTTCCTACTCCGGCCGTTACGCCAAGCAGACCCAAAAAAGCGACTGCTCCTTGAAATAAGTAACTCGATACGCCTACGATGGAGGCTGTTTCATTAAGATTACTAAATGCCATCAGCTGGGTAACAAGAGTTCCCAAACCTCCCAGCACCAGCAAGATCGCCAGAAGGGTGACCCCCATCGGGCGATCATAGGAAGCTTCCATCGGATTATCAACAGATTGTTTTTCATAGGAATGATTCATATTCATCCTCCATAGCCGGCATCGTCCCATTGGATTATTTTTAATTCAGGCCATATCGACTTCCATTTAACCGCTAATTCCAAATGGTTTGTGTAATACAACCCGCTCCAACAAAATAAGATTCAAGCTCAAGCTCTCTCACCTTATCGAATACTTGAACCAAAACGTCATTCCGCTTGATGATTTCAATCAATGTTTCTTTATCGCTCATGCGGCAGCTCCTAGCCCATAATTTCCTTCAATATAGCCACTCATTCTATCCTCTAATAACTATTTTTTCCTCGCTAAATGATAAGTTCTTGGGTAAAACCCGTATTTCTCATAAAACGGGAAAACAGAATCATTTCCAAACATGACACTTATGCTTATGTCTTCAATATCGTGTGCCTGGAACCAGTCGAGTGATACCTGCATCAACTTATCTCCGATTCCTTGTTTCCTATAAGGTTCCTGAATAAAAATCGAATCGATTTCGCCCTCGTTGGATTCATTGATCGTGCTAATACAATACCCTACATAAATCTCCGAATCCGTGCTATAAACTAAAGTAATCTGGATAAATCCGTTTCTGGCTTTCGCTTGAATCTGGTTGGAACGTTTTTGAAAATCGTTAGCAGCGATCGTCTCGGAAAATACCGGAGAAATCCTCGCATGATGATCTCGTAGTCCATACCAAAGCGGTTCAACGATTTCCAATCCGTCGAGTTCTCTCTGTAAGTAGGAAAACTTCATTGGAATACACCTCAATGTCTCTAATAAATATGATCATCAATAAAGGCAAGAAGGATTTCTTGATGTAAAACATGACCAGGATATAAATTGTGAATTTTCTCTATTCGCTTAGTTTAGACTATAGTTGCGCAATAACCACTCGATCTTCTTCCCTTTTCGACCGCGCTGATATAACCTTCAAAGTAAAATGGAATATGATCTTCCTTTCCGTTTTGTATTCTTCCTTTAACTTTATCGAAAGCATATAAAGAGATTGAAAAGTCAGGTTCACCCGTGATCAGAACCGGCTGCTCTCTTTCCTCGATCCAAAAATACTCCCCGCCAAAATTTCTTCTTGCAACCTCGAATATATAACACCCCGCCATCGAAGATACGGAATGCAACATCTCTCCATCCATTTCAAAATCACTCAATTCTTCCAAAATATCATCCACACTTTGCAGGCTTTCTACACTGAAATCAAAGTTTCCTTTGTCGGCGAAATTAACGGAAAAACTTTCCGAAGTGGACATAATATCGTCTTTCAAATTTCTCTGCATAATTAACCCCATCTTTCTTTCAACATATTTTCATAGAAATTCTTCAGATAAATACGCCCTAGCCTAGGGAACTCTTGTCTTGGACTGAGGCGTTTGCTAGTTGCAAGTATTCCATAATTATACAATGGGATCATGAACGTAGATAGCCCCAATCTTTCGGAGCCGGTCTATTCTTTCATCAAAAAAAGCCTTAGAAGGATCTCCCCTTCTAAGGCACATAACATATTTTAAAATAAACGAGAAACCTGCTTATTTAAGACCCGGCTCCCCGATACCGCCTAACCCCATAGTTCCAGGCGGTCAATCCGATGAGAAGGAATACTCCGCCGACGAGCGGGGTGAGGAACGCCATGTTCCTCATCTCATCTCGCTCGAGGAACAGCGATGCCGGATAAACGCCGACGAATGCGAACGGCAGGATCCAGGTAAGCAGTACCTGGATGGCCCGATTGTAGATGGTTACCGGGTAACGCCCGTAACCTTGAACGTTGTACATCAGCGGCAATATGCCTGTCGGCGCGTCCGAATAGAAGGATAGCGACGTAAGGGCGGTGTATATGCCCGTATAGATTGCCACTGCGCTAATCGTTAACAACAGCAAGGCCGGGATGGTCCACCATTCAAACGGCAGACCCAACTGCGATCCGCTAACCGCCATGATCACGATCCCGATGATGGAGCCGACTAACGCAGGCGGATCGACATTTTCCAGAAAAATCTGAAACAGATTATGCGCCGGCCGGGTCATGACCCGGTCCATCTCGCCTTTGACGATGTAGCGTTCGCTGAATCCCCAAAGATTAATGAAACAGCTGAACACGCCGAACGGCACCATGAAAAATCCGTAAACGAACACGACTTCACCCTGGCTCCATCCACCTAAACTGTCGGTATGCATAAAGATTACGAAGATAAAGATCAGATTCGTCGCCTGAAACAGCAGATCGGAGATGACCTCTACCCAGAAATCAGCCCGGTATGTCATCCGGGTTTTGATGTAGTTTTTCAAGTATTCTACGATAAGACCCAAGTAATATTTCATCTTCCTTAACCTCCCTGCACAAACAGACGCTTCCGCGACATCCGGTATAACCAGACCATCGGAATCAGCAGCAGGACGAACCAGAGAACCTGAATGCCGAGCACTTGCCAGATGCCTACCCCTTGAATCCGGCCCGTGAACACGGAACCCGGGAGATAGGTAATCGCCTGAAAGGGCAAAAAGCCCATAAGATCGCCAAGCCAGCCCGGGAATAGGCTGATCGGAATAATTAATCCGGAAAACAGGTCGACGACGACCCGCTTCATGCGCATAAATCCCTCGTTATTTTCCACGAAGAACGCCATAAGCCCGGTAATTACGTTAAGCTGCGAATTGATCAGAAAGCTGAAGAACAGCATGACCAGAAAACCTGCCCAGGCTTCGGGCGCGGTTGGAAGCTTGACGGGAAAGAGCAGCATGGCGATCGCCATCCCGGGAATCATGAACAACATAAACCGGAACAATCCTTCGCCGAACCCTTGCATCATTTTCACCATGATATAGTTATAAGGCCGGATAAATTGAATGGCGATGCTTCCGTCGCGGATATCCGTCGAAATTTCGCGGTCCAGATTGTTAAAATAAAACGCCCGTGCCATCCACGAAACGGCCAGATACGTCGTCATCTGCGAGGCCGTGAATCCCCCCAGCTCTCCCCCGCCTCCATAAATCGCTTTCCAGGTAAAATAATAAACGCCAATATTAAGCGTATAAATTAGAATACCGGTATAATAGTTTACCCGGTAAGCGAGCATCGTCAGAAACCGGATCCGGATAAAGTCCAAGTAAGCGCTGGTACCGTTAAACATGGGTCACCACACCCTCGTCCTCTTGGACCGCCGTTTCACCGTTTTTCTTATCGGCCGAACCGGATTGATAAATGCTGCGAACGATATCATCCGTGTTTGTTTCCACAATTTTGATATCGGTGATATCGGCTTTGCCGACCACCTGCCCAAGCACGTCGGATACATTGATCTCCAGCGGAATCCATACTTTCGCGCCGAGATCATTGTCCGCCGACCATTCCAGCGGCAGTCCGGCCGTCCAACTCTGAAGCTGAGCCAGCTTCGTGCCGGTACCGAACTGGAACTGCACTTCCCGCCCGGTGCCCCAGCGGTTCTTCAATTCTTCCAGCCCGCCGTCATAGATAATCTTGCCATCATCCAACATAATAACGCGCGAGCAGAGCGCTTCAATATCCTGGAGATCGTGGGTCGTCAACAGAATTGTTGTCCCATGCTCCCGGTTCATATCCTTCAGAAACTCGCGGATTTCCGATTTGACCACGATATCCAGTCCGATCGTCGGCTCGTCCAGAAACACGATCGACGGATTGTGCAGCAAAGCGGCAACAAGCTCGCAGCGCATCCGCTGGCCGAGACTCAGTTTTCTCACGGGGCGATTCAGCAAATCCTGCAACTGCAACCGTTCCACCAGCTCGTCCAGCCGGCGCTTGAAATCCTGCTCGGACACCCGGTAAACTTTGCGTAACAGCTGGAAGGATTCAATTACCCCGATATCCCACCACAGTTGGCTTCGCTGTCCGAACACTACGCCGATATGCTGCACGAATTTCTCGCGCTCCTCGTAGGGGACAAAGCCCCCTACCGACAAATGGCCCGACGTCGGTACGAGTATGCCGGTCAACATCTTGATCGTGGTCGATTTGCCCGCGCCGTTTTCGCCAATATAGCCGCAAATTTCGCCTTGCGGAATGCTGAACGAGATATCTTTCACCGCGGCGACCTCATTGTACTCCCGTTTAAACAAATCGAGAAAAGCGCCCTTCAAACCTTCGCGGTTCTTCTGAACCTTGAACGTCTTGCGCAAATCCTTCACTTCAATTGCATTCATGTTATGATGTACCTCGCTAAACTTGAGATGAATAAATCGATTCAAAGATCGCTTTACGATTATATAGCAGCTATGGAAAAAGCGCCAGTCCGTGGCTCACCTAATGCCCTAATCAGTCTGGTAACGTCCCAGTATATCAAGCACGCGTTCCAAGACTTCCTCAACGGGAATTGTTGTTTTGATCCCAGGCGTGCTACGCTCAGCAAATTCAACCATTCCCTGACCGGCATCCTTGCCGATCACGATTCTCGCAGGGAGTCCGATCAGATCCGCATCTTTGAATTTTACGCCGGCCCGTTCATCGCGGTCGTCCAGCAACACTTCGATTCCCCTTTCTTGCAGTAGGCTGTACAGATTCAATGCAAGCTGCATTTGAGTCTCATCCTTGTGCGATACCGGAATCAAATGCACCTGATACGGCGCCAATTCCAGCGGCCAGATAATCCCTTGATCGTCATGATTTTGCTCAATGACTGCAGATAAAATACGCGATACTCCAATCCCGTAACAACCCATAATCATACTTTGGGCCTGACCGGAAGCGTCCAGATAAGTTGCGCCCAGTTTTACACTGTATTTGGTTCCAAGCTTGAATACATGCCCAACCTCAATGCCACGGTAATACTTCAAGGTTCCATCTTCACATCGAGGGCATGGATCGCCTTCCTTCACAGTGCGGAAATCACCGATTTCTGCCTGCTTCATGTCCCGCGTCGGAACAAGATGGCGGTAATGATAATCCAGCTCATTCGCCCCCGCAATGCCTTGCTCCATTCCGGCAGCTGTGTGATCCAATAGTATGGGAAGATTCAACCCGTGAGGGCCGACGAAACCGACAGGAACCCCGGTCCAGGCCTGCACGTCAGCCGGATCTGCGATTTCGATCATTTCAGCCCCCAAGAAATTTTTCACCTTCAATTCATTGATTTCCTGGTCTCCCCGGATCACGACGGCCACCGGCGCACCGTCAGCCACGAACACAATTGTCTTCAGAGTTTCCGTTGTCTTTACTCCTAACGATACCACAAGTTGATCAATCGTCTTGATGTTTGGTGTATGGAACTTTTCCGGCTTCTCCAAATTTCCCGTCCCGGTTTCAATAACTAATCCGGAAGATGAACCTGACTCCGCCTTTTCAAGATTTGCCGCATAATCGCAGCACGTGCAAGCCGCAATGGTATCTTCTCCGATCTCTGCCAGCGCCATAAATTCGTGGGTTCCCCCTTCGCTGCCGATGGCGCCTGCATCCGCTTCAACCGCACGAAAATTCAACCCGCAACGCTCGAATATCCGGTGATATGCATGGTACATCTCCCAATACGACCGGTCCAGCCCTTCAAAGTCCTTATCAAAAGAATAAGCATCCTTCATCAGAAATTCCCGGCCCCGCAGCAAGCCGAACCTTGGACGCCGCTCGTCCCGGTATTTCGTCTGGATTTGATACAAAGTCACCGGCAATTTGCGGTAAGAGTTTATCTCCTGTTTCACCAGCGTAGTAATGACTTCCTCATGTGTAGGTCCAAGAGCAAATTCACGTCCATGGCGGTCGGACAGTCTCATCAACTCCGGTCCATACACCTCGTACCGGCCGGATTCCTGCCATAGTTCCGCGGGTTGCAACGCCGGCATCAGCAGTTCCTGCGCTCCCGCACGGTCCATTTCTTCCCGCACGATTTGCTCCGCTTTGCGAAGCACCCGTCTGCCGAGCGGCATATATGTATAGATTCCCGCAGCCAACTGGCGTATCAAGCCGGCACGAAGCAGCAGCTGATGGCTGGCCGTTTCGGCATCTCCAGGGGATTCCCGCAAAGTATTCAGCAGTAATTTACTTTGAAGCATGGCATAACTCTCCCTTCGGCTTTTCAACATGCCTCGCAAAATAAAAAAGACACATCCGTCAGGGACGAATGTGTCGTGGTACCACCCTAGTTTTGACCGCAAGAGATTACGGTCCTTAAAAGGATAACGGCTAAAGCCGGCAACGAAGCTGAATGACTCACGTAAAAGGCACGCTCGTTGCTGCTCGCAAGGTAGGATCATCGTTACATCGCTGCGGGAAACCTTTCAGCCTGGGGTTTCTTCTCTGAGTGGCGATTTTGAACAATGGGGCCTTGGTCAAAGCAATTACACTATAGAAGTTGTATTGCCTAAATTACATGATAAATCCGCAATAGTCAAGCAGTAACGTATGCTCCTTATATGCTCCCGCTATTATTTCTGTTTAACCGCCGCAATTACATCGACCCGGTTACTCCAGATCCATCCGTTGTAACCGGAAGGAAGCCGTTTTACATCTTCCAGGCTGTCAAAGCCGCTCGAAAAATCGCTGCCGTCTCCCCCCACGACAATCACCCGCGTATTTGCCCGATCCATACGGGATAGAAATTTATCCGGCCAGCCCCAGATCCAGGGAGCGATTTTCTCGGGAATATGCAGCTCCGTGTTCCGGCAGGCTGCCGGAATATATCCCGTCCAGCCGGACGCCTCGTAGGAGACCAGACATTTTTTCAGCGTCGCTTTCGACATCGTCCTAAGATCCGGGACAACCTCCTTTAAAGCCGCAATCGGTTCGTCGCCGCCATATACCGTGTATTGTGTCAGCTTTTCCGGAGACATATCCGCAAAATATTGTGCCAGCTGTATCCCTTCTTCCGCATCATTGCTTTTGATGTGCAGTAAGAAGGATCGGTCCGGAAAATGCTTCAACACCTCCGGCAACGATGGCATCAAATGTACCCCTTTGCCCCTGAACGGGTAGGTTTTCCCTCCGTCGGCCGTATAACCGTAACCGATGTCCAGCAGCTTCAGCTCTGCCATCGTAAAATCTTTGGTCGTCCCCTGCGCCTCCGTGCGGCACTCTAGCGTCCAGTCATGAAACACCGCAAACTGTCCGTCCTTGGTCGGCTTGACGTCAAATTCCACCATATCCGCCCCTGCTTTGAAAGCCGCTTCCATGGAAGGAATCGTATTTTCCAGGTAAGGGTGTTCCGGCTCAAAAATCCGCTCCGCCGTACACGTATCGTTCTCTATGCCTTCCATGGGAAAAGTTTGGGCAAGTCCCCGATGGGCAAGCAGTTTAGGTGTTCCATCACGTTCACCGACGAACAGCGAAGAATTGTTGAGGTAGATGAACAGGATCAATCCCGTCAAAATCCAGAATCGCTTGCGTTTGATCAATCGCTTAAGTCTTTTCATACCGTCCTCCATAATTTGAAACACGGCCTGACTACCACTCCGGACTTATGTAAATAGGTCGCTCTCGAGAATATAGCCATTTCCGCGGACAGCGGTAATCTGAAAAGCATGCTTGCCATATTTTTTTCGAATACGATAAATGAGGGCGCTGATTTCATCTGCCGACACATCCGGCAAGCCGTCCGCACCAAGGGTCCGGTCATACCATACGTTACTCTTAATCTCCGCTATGGAGACGAGCCGGTTCGAATGCTCATGCAACAGCCGAATCAGAAGAAACTCTTTTTCCGACATCGGAATTTTCCGGCCGTCAATATGGCATTCCCGTTTTTCCCACAAAATAACGGCATGCTCCGGACCTTGCTCCGGTTGTTCCGTCACTTCTTTGATCGAGTCGAATTCCAGCGTCTGCTCCCCGGTTGTATAGGAAAAATGCAGGATAACGGTTCCCCGGGCCAAGTGAATTCTGTCGTTGTTTTCGAGCACATACGGGGCATGGGGAATGACCCGGACTCCATTAACTTCGCTTCCGTGCCGGCTTTCCAAATCATAGAGCACTGCCTTCTCTCCCTCAAGCCGAATGCTTAAATGACGCCGGGATATAAAAATGTTCGTGAATGCCACGTCCGGTGCGTTGTCTTTGGTTGCCCTTCCTACCTCGATCTCCGTCTCGTTAAGATTCAGGCATGTGCCGGGCTGGTACGGCTCCCCGCGGATAATATACAAACATGCGTAGGTTTCCAGTTATTTTCCCTCCAGACTCCCTGTCTTCGTTAATCTTAGCTTATCTCCTATTCTAACAAAATCGCCGCCGAATGATAAAACCCTCATAATTGACTGATAAACTACTCCTTGAAGAAAAAAAAGAACCCTCGCCGCTGTATACGGCAAAGGCTCTTGTCCATCTATAATTCTATAGTCGATTAAGCATGAAAATCTTGCCCTGAACGCACTTCTTTTATATAGCCGGCGCGAATTGTGAAGTCCCCAAAATGTTCGCCCTCCCGCCGCTCTTGAGCATAATGGGTAAAAAGAGTCCGCAGTGAGTTCAAAATTTCCGTTTCCCCGATGTTTTCCTTGTAAAGCTTGTTCAGTCTTTCTCCTGCAAACCCGCCGCCGAGATACATATTGTATTTGCCCGGAGCCTTACCGATAAAAGAAAGCTCCGCCAACGCCGGTCTGGCGCATCCGTTCGGGCAGCCGGTCATCCGGATGACGATCTCGTCTTCCTTGAGGCCGTTTTCCGCGAGTAGCGGCTCCACTTTGTTCAAGAGCGAAGGCAGATAACGTTCGGATTCGGCCATGGCTAATCCGCAGGTCGGAAGCGCCACGCAAGCCATGGAGTTGCGCTTAAGAGCGGTATAACGCTGCCCGGAAGTAATTCCGTATTTGGCAATGAGCTCATCCAGCTTTTTCTTTTTCGCAGTCGATACATTCGATATGATCAGGTTCTGGTTCGCCGTCAACCGGAAGTCCCCGGTATGAACCTTGGCGATTTCCCTTAGTCCGGTCATCAGCAAATCGTTTTCCTCATCCTTGATCCGGCCATTCTCGATAAAAAGAGTAAAATGCCATTTGCCGCCGTTTCCTTTGACCCAGCCATAACGGTCGCCATGGTCCTCGAAGTGGTAAGGCTTCGCCTCTTCCAGCCTCCATCCCAGACGGCGGGTAAGCTCCTCGACGAACCAGTCGATGCCGCGGTCGTCGATCGTATATTTGAACCGGGCATGCTTGCGTACCGAACGGTCGCCGTAATCGCGCTGGATCGTTACCGTCTTTTCCGCAAGCTCAATGACTTGCTCCGGAGTACAGAAGCCGATCACCTGTGCGACCTGCGGATAGGTTTTCACATCCCCATGCGTCATGCCCATGCCTCCGCCTACGGCAACATTGAAGCCTTTGAGCTTGCCGCCTTCGACGATCGCGATCAGGCCTAAATCCTGGGAAAATACATCCACGTCATTCGATGGCGGAACGGCGAGCCCGATTTTGAACTTGCGGGGCAAATACACTTTGCCGTAGATCGGTTCCTGCTCTTCCTCGGCACCTTGGCCTTGACTGTCCAGCACCTTTTCGCCGTCCAGCCAGATTTCATGATACGCCTTGGTTTGCGGCTCCAGATGCTCGCTCAACCGGCTCGCCCAGTTGTATACTTCGGCATGAACTTCCGATTGATGCGGATTCGGATTGCACATCACGTTGCGGTTAACGTCGCCGCAAGCCGCAAGCGTAGTCAGCAGGGATTGATGCACTTCTTGAATCGTCTTCTTCATATTCCATTTCAGAACCCCGTGCAATTGAAAAGACTGGCGCGTCGTTAAACGGATCGTTCCGTTCCCGTAAGCCTGCGAGATCCGGTCCATCATCAGCCATTGCTCCGGAGTCACGACGCCGCCCGGCGCCCGGACCCGGAGCATAAATTGATAGGCCGGCTCCAGCTTTTGTTTATTGCGTTCATTGCGGAGGTCGCGGTCATCCTGCATATAGCTGCCATGAAACTTCATCAGCCGGTTTTCGTCTTCGGGAATCGAGGCGGTAATCCGGTCCTCCAACACTTCTTCCAGCTTTCCGCGCAAGTAATTGCTGCGGATTTTAATATCTTCCACGTCGCTGTGCGGCGCACTGTTCGGCGACAACAAATTATTTTCTGACATGTATCTTTCTCCTCTCGCGGGTCAAGGGATTCAACTTTCATCGTTACTTACGACTTAATAGACATCCCGCTGATACCGTTTTTGCTGCTGCATCCGGGTCAAATATTCCGCAGCTTCCTCCGGACCGAATCCGGCTTCCTTCTCCAGAATGTTCGCAAGTGCTGCATGCACGTCATGGGCCATCTTTTTCTCATCGCCGCAAACGTAAATGATCGCTCCTTCTTGCAGCCATTGATAAAGCTCGCGGCTCTTTTCCAGCATCCGGTGCTGTACGTACACCTTCTGATCACTATCGCGGGAAAAGGCTACATCCATACGGGTAAGAACGCCCTCTTTCAGCCAGCGCTGCCATTCCACCTGGTACAGGAAATCGCTCGAGAAATGCTGGTCTCCGTAGAACAACCAGTTCTTACCCGACGCTCCCGTCTCTTCACGTTCGCTGAGAAACGCCCGGAATGGAGCCACGCCCGTGCCGGGACCGATCATAATGACCGGAGTTTCCGGATTTTCGGGAAGTTTGAAATTCGGGTTGTGCTGAATGAATACGGGGAGCGAATATCCTGGCTCCGCGCGTTCGGCCAGCTGTACGGAACATACCCCGTAACGGTTGCGTCCGTTAGTCTCAAAGCGCACCGCACGCACGGTAATATGCACCTCATCCGGAGTAGCCTTTGAACTGCTGGCAATCGAATATAGCCGCGGCGGAATTTTACGCAGGATTGAAATAAATTGATTGGCCGGAATGCCTCTGAGAGAGTAATCCTGTACCAGGTCCAGCAAATCCCGTTCATTAAGGTAAGCCCTGAGCTCTTCTGCTTTATCAGGCTGCAGCAGTTCTTGTAAACCTGGATTCCCGGTCAGTTCGGCTACCTGGGTAAGCAGCGGTTTGGTCAACACCGTGATCTCAAAATAGCGTAGCAGCGCTTCTCTAAGCTGCCGGCGATCACCATTTTTGCTTACGGAAACGGACTCTTCCGCGTTCCAACCCATGACACCGATCAACTCATCTACAAGAGTCGGGTGATTCTCCGGATAAATCCCTAGGCTATCGCCTGGTTCATACTGAAGATTCGAGCCCTCCAGCGAAATTTCCACATGACGGGTTTCGCGGGCCGAACCGCGTCCGTTCAGGTTCAGGTTTTCCAGTACCTCGGCCTGGAACGGATGGCTTCGGGAGTATTCCGACTCCGTTTCATTCCCTGATGCGATACTTGCTATCGTAGCGGTTACGGTGTTGGTACCAGCGGTATTGCCCGCTCCTTCCGCCAGTGCGCCGATCACCTGAGTCATCCACTCCGCAGCCGGCTCTGCAAAATCAACATCGCAATCGACCCGCGGAAGGATCTGCTTACCGCCGAGCTCCGCCAGGCGCTTGTCGAAGTCTTTGCCGGTCTGGCAAAAGAATTCGTATGACGTATCGCCGAGCGCAAGTACCGAATATCGCAGACCGTCCAATTGCGGCGCTCTTTTGCTATGCAAAAACTCGTAAAAAGCGATCGCGCTATCCGGCGGTTCTCCTTCTCCGTGAGTACTTACGACAATTAGCAGGTTTTCAACCTTCTTCAGCGTATTCGGCTTGAAGTCGCCCATCGAAGAAAGCGTCACCTGAAAACCTTGCTCTTCCAAACGTTTCCCAAGCTTCTTGGCCAACCCGTTGCTGTTACCGGTTTGGGATCCAAACAACACGGTTACCTCTTTGGAAATGGCCGGGGCCACAGCCAATCCGCTTTCCAAACTATCTAATCCTGTTAAAGCTGCCGTTCCCGTCAAAGCGGCATTGGCAACCGTACCCTGAACGGCCGTCAGATAACCGCTGAGCCATATGCGCTGAGTTTCCGTCAATGAAGGCAGCAGACGGTTCAGCAATTCCGCTTGCTCCTGATTAAAAGGACTGTTAGTAACTAGAAGTTCCACCATTTCCACCTCACGTAGCTTCCATAAATTCAATTCCTACCAATATGATCAGAATTATTCTTCTTTGAACTTATCATAGCTTACTGTATATGGTCAATTCGAATGATCTTATAGGTTCTATTAGGATTATTGATAAAGAAGTATAGTGAGGTTCTATTGCGAACTGGAATACAATCCAACGATCATAAAATCAGCACTAGCGTCGTATTTCAACAGTAGATCTATGCGGCGTAAGTTTGATATCTTGTTTATAAAATTGACCCTGGCAGAATTTCCTCTTCGATTTCTTATGTTTTGCGCTTTACCTGCCCAATTAACTGGATTTCCTACAGTTAATTTTGCCTGGGCGGGCTGCCGGAGTAAATTAGATGGAAAACCTCCAGCTAATTTCACATTTTTCCGTTGAAATGGCTCTGACTATTCAAATTAGCTGCAGTTTTTACAGTTAATTGTTTCGAAGAAGCGATTTCCGCGAAATTAACTGTAGGTTTTACAGTTAGTTGTGGTTCTCGGCAGTGCTGATACTACTTCTATACACCAGTTTCTATACTCCTCGGTTACCGACTAATTTCCTATAACTCCATCTAACCCTCTTGGTCCTGCCTAACTCACTTGTCTTTGCTTCAGTAACTGGATTTCCTACAGTTAATTTAGGCCTGGACGGGCTGCCGGAGTAAATTAGATGGAGAACCTCCAGCTATTTCGGCGGATTTGAGTCTTTTCAGTGGAATAACGTAGAATTAGCTGTACATTTTACAGTTAATTGTTTCGAAGAATCGATTTCCGCGAAATTAACTGTAGGTTTTCCAGTTAGTTTATTGATTTAAAGCCCCAGAATAGCAAAAGAGCACCACCGAGGTTATCGGCAGTGCTCTTCTTCGTTGCTTGGCGGCGTCCTACTCTCCCAGGACCCTTCGGTCCAAGTACCATCGGCGCTGGAGGGCTTAACGGTCGTGTTCGGGATGGGTACGCGTGGAACCCCTCCGCCATCGCCACCAAACGTATTAATAGCTCAGGTTGCGGCATCGCCAAATGCCGTGCAGCAACTCTTCACGAAGCAATTACTTGAATTGCCATCGATCGGATCTTGCTCCCTGAAAACTGGATACGAAACTGAATTTGCGTGTTAGTCTCCTCAAGTGCTCCTATCGGCTTGTTCAGCCTGACGCCACTTTTTGGAGTTGTTTTGGATAAGCCCTCGACCGATTAGTACCTGTCAGCTCCATACATTGCTGCACTTCCACCTCAGGCCTATCAACCTCGTCGTCTTCAAGGGGTCTTACTAATTGGGAAATCTCATCTTGAGGGGGGCT